>CAJMNH010000030.1 GCA_905214725.1 uncultured bacterium | reverse complement strand
TCGAGCATGCGGTCGGCCTCGTCGAGCACGAAATATTTCACGTGCGACAGATCGACGCCGCTGTTCTGCAAATGGGCGATCAGTCGCCCCGGCGTGGCGATCACCACGTCGGCGCCGCGCAGCATGCCCTGCTTCTGCTGCTCCCAGCCGCGGCCGTCGCCGCCGCCGTAAACCACCGTCGTCGAAACGGGCATGTAATAGGAAAAGCCCTGCAACTGCGTGTCGATCTGCATCGCCAGCTCGCGCGTGGGAACCACGACGAGCGTTTTGACGACATTGTCGTCGTTGCCCTCGACGAGCAGTCTGTTGAGCAGAGGCAGCGTATAGGCCGCCGTTTTGCCCGTTCCCGTCTGTGCGCAAGCGATCAGGTCGCTGCCCGCGAGGATCACCGGAATGGTCGCCTCCTGTACGGGGGTCATCTCCTCGAAATTCATGTCGTAGAGGCCGTCGAGGACCTCGTCTTCAAAATCTATTTCGTCGAATCTCATATTTTTTCGTTATTTTATCTCTTCACCGAACAGCGTCGCCGACGAACAACCCGTGATGCGTACGCGCACATACTCCCCCACACCGTGCGCTCCGCGATCGAAGACCACGACCTTGTTTTGCGACGTGCGGCCAGACAACTGCGCGTCGCTGCGCTTCGAACGTCCCTCGACCAGCACCTCGAACTCGCGCCCCACGTCGCGACGGTTCGACGCCTCCGACAATTCGTTTTGCAGGGCGATGATCTTCGACAGGCGGCGCGTCTTCACGTCGTCGGGCACGTCGTCGGGCAGGTGTTTCGAAGCGAACGTGCCGGGACGCTCCGAATATTTGAACATATAGGCGAATTCATAGCCCACTTCGCGCATGAGCGACAGCGTGGCGGCATGATCCTCCTCCGTCTCGCCCGAAAAGCCCGCGATCAGATCGGTCGTGACTGCGCAGTCGGGCATATAGCGGCGAATGGCGGCAATACGGTCAAGATACCACTCACGGGTATACTTACGGTTCATCTTGCGCAGCATCTCCGTCGAACCCGACTGCGCCGGCAGGTGAATCGCCCGACAGATATTGGGCCGCGACGCCATCGCTTCCAGAAGGGCGTCGCTCATATCCTTGGGATGCGACGTGGCGAAACGCACCCGCATCAGCGGCGAGACATCGGCCACACGCCGCATCAGTTCAGGGAAATCGACCTCCCCGAAACGATAAGAGTTGACGTTCTGTCCCAGCAGCGTCACTTCGCGGTAACCGTTGGCGACGAGCGAACGCACCTCGCCGAGAATCGTCTCGGGATCGCGGCTGCGCTCGATGCCCCGCGTATAGGGAACCACACAATAGGAACAGTAGTTGTTGCAGCCGCGCATGATCGCCACGAAGGCGCTCACGCCGTTGCGGTCGAGCCGCACGGGCGCGATCTCGGCGTAGGTCTCCTCGCGCGACAGCAGAACGTTGATCCCTTTACCGCCCGCACCGGCCTCGCGCACCAATTTGGGCAGATCGCGATAGGCATCGGGACCGGCGACGATATCCACGGCATCGTCACCTTCGGTCAGACGCTCTTTCAACCGTTCGGCCATACAGCCGATAATGCCGATAAGTACTCCCGGCCTGCGCTTGCGCAGCCCCCGCAATTCGGCCAAACGGCCCCAAATGCGCTGTTCGGCGTTGTCGCGGATCGAACAGGTGTTGATCAGAATAACGTCCGCCTCACGAGGGTCGTCGGTGTAAAACCACCCTTCATTCTGCATGACGGAGACGACGATCTCGGTGTCGCCCACATTCATCTGACAACCGTAGGTCTCTACGAACAGTTTCTTCCCTTGCCCCTGCAACGGGCGTAATGTATTGATTTCCAATTATCTGTTTTTAACTTTTCGCTTCCGGTCGATCATCGGCGCACCGATTATCCGACCGCCTGAATGGTATCCTTGTCGGGGAACTGCTTGAATCCCTCGCCGAAAGTTTCATAGGCGTCGGTCACGACCATGAAGGCGTGGGGATCGATCTCCCGAACTTTGTTCTGCATCAGATTGACCTCCTTGCGGCTCACCACGACGAAGATCATCTCCTTGTCCTGATCGGTATACATGCCTTTGGCCTTGATGTAGGTACCGCTGCGATCCATATCCTCGATGATGAAATCGCGCAGCTCGGCGTGGTGATCCTGACTGATGATGAAGAGCAGCTTGTCGTACGACGCGCCGTCGATCACATAAGCCAGCACGCGCGACGAGACATAGATCGTGATCAGCGAGTAGAACGACAGCAGCCAACTGCCTCCCTCGACCGAATCGCGGCCTCCGCTGCCTACGCCGAAGCCGATGACCAGAAGTCCCGACAGGACGACGCACGCATCGGCCAGCAGGATTCCCGTCGAAAACTTCATCTTGGCGAATTTCTGAAGATACATGGCGATGATGTCGGTACCGCCCGTCGTCGCCTGATTGCGCAGCACCAATCCCACTCCCAGACCGATCAGCACGGCCCCTAACAGCGAAGCGAGCATCAGATCGTTGGACAGGTCGATCACGCCGCCGAAGAGCTGTTTCGGATCGAGCGCTTCGAGCGCCGCCTCGTCGGGGAAAGCGATCCACGAAAGCAGGTTGATCATACCCGGCGTAAGGCAGGCTGCGAAGAGCGTGCGGCCGCCGAACTGCCGGCCGAAGATGATGATGGCGCTCGCGAGCAGCGGCACGTCGATCATATAGCCGAACGTTCCGACCTGAATCGAGGGAAAGAGATTGTGCAACACGATACCCATGCCGTAAACGCCGCCGGGTACGATGTTGTAGGGGCTGACGAAATAGGAATAGCCCGCCGCCATGATCAGACATCCCAGAACGATGGTGAACATCGAACGCCACCACGCAAAAGTTCCGACCGGTTCGAGAAGCGCTTTTAAATTCATAGTATCCGCTGTTTTGACGATGCAAAAATAATCAAATTCCCGGCAATATTCCATCCCCCGCCGGCCAGATTTCAAAAAAAACGGCCCGATTTCCGAATTTTAATTATATTTGCAAATAGAACGAAGTACTTTTGAACGGTTTTCATTTATGATTCTGACATATTACTGTGCTGTTTCCATGATACTTATCGCCTACCTGCTGGGGTCGATTCCCAATGCGGTGTGGATCGGTAAGAAATATTACGGCGTCGACATACGCGAACACGGAAGCAAGAACGCCGGTACGACCAACATGCTGCGCGTGCTGGGAAGGCGGGCGGCGTTGCCGGTCTTTGCGCTCGACGTGCTCAAAGGGTTCGTGGCCGTAGCGCTGCTGGGACTGCTGAAATACGATGACCACATTTCGGACATCTGGCTCATCAACCTGAAAATCATCGCCGTATTCGCCGCCGTACTGGGGCACATCTTTCCCGTTTTCGCTCATTTCAAGGGAGGCAAAGGCGTGGCCACGCTGGTCGGAGCCGTGCTCGGCATCCATCCGATCACCGTGCTGCTCTGTTTCGGCGTATGGTTCATCGTGCTGATGATTACCCACTACGTATCGCTCTCCTCGATGATCGCCGGATGCTGTTTTCCGGTCTTCGTGCTGCTGTCGCCGAAGATCAACCACTCCGTGCCGCTGATCATCTTTTCGTTCGTCATCGCCGCGCTGCTCATCTGGACGCACCGCAAGAACATCGACCGCCTGAAAAAAGGCACCGAATCGAAAATCTACATCTGGCGGCCTGTTCCTCCGAAGAGGAGAGACGGCACGGAAAACGAGAACGAATAGGGCTTCCCCTACACACTCACCACACCTAAGACCGAGACCATGCTGCAGGAGAATCTGATTAAAATGTACGAACAGAGTTTTCGTGAGCACCGCGAACTGCCGGCCTTGACCGACTATTTCAAGGGCGAAACCTTTTCGTACTACGAAATGGCGAAGGAGATCGCCAAACTGCATCTCTTTTTCAAAAAGGCGGAGATCCGCCGCGGCGACAAGATCGCTTTGGTGGGCCGCAACAATCCGCGGTGGTGCATCACCTATCTGGCAACGATCACCTACGGAGCGGTCATCGTTCCCATCCTGCAAGATTTCGCGCCCAACGACATCGTCCACATCATCAACCATTCGGAAAGCCGGCTGCTCTTCGTGGGAGACAACTACTGGGATATCATCGAAGAGGACGAGATCGCCCGCGTCGATGCGGTGCTCTCGCTCACCGATTTCCACGTCATCTACGAGCGCCGCGGCAAGTCGCTGCGCGTCTACATGCGCGACATGGTGAAGAACTATCGCGCCAAGTACAAACGCGGGTTCTCGGTCGACGACATCAGGTATTCCGAAGTGCCCAACGACCAGATGGCGCTGCTGAACTACACCTCCGGGACGACGGGCTACTCCAAGGGCGTCATGCTCACGATAAACAACCTTACGGGCAACGTGCTGGTGGCGAAGAACGCCATGAACACCCAGACGCAGACCTACTATTTCATACGCGGAGGCCGTACGCTGTCATTCCTGCCGTTGGCGCACGCCTACGGCTGCGCGTTCGACTTTCTTTCCCCGCTGGCCGTGGGCGGGCATGTGACGCTGCTGGGAAAAATACCCTCTCCGAAAATTCTGATCGAAGCGATGCAGATCGTCAAACCCACCGTAATCTGCTGTGTCCCCCTTATTCTGGAAAAGATCTACCGCAAACAGGTCTTGCCGCTGCTGGAAAAGGGGCCGATGTCGATCGCCATGAAGATTCCGCTGCTCAACTCGGCCATCTACTCCGCCATTCGCAAGAAACTGATGGATTCGTTCGGCGGCGAAGTGATCATTTTTATCGTGGGCGGAGCTCCGATGAATCAGGAAACCGAAGCTTTCCTTCTGAAAATCAAGTTCCCCATTACCGTGGGCTACGGCATGACCGAATGCGCGCCGCTGATCAGCTTCACGACCGACGACCGTTTCAAAGCCGGTTCCTGCGGCATGTACATCAAGGAGTTTCTCGACCTGCGCATCGATTCGCCCGACCCAGAGCATACGGCCGGCGAAATCATCGTCAAGGGCGATCACGTGATGCTGGGTTATTATAAGAACGAAAAGGATACGCAAGCCGTACTCGACTCCGAGGGCTGGCTGCACACGGGCGATATGGGAACGGTCGATCCCGACGGTACGCTCTATATTCGGGGCCGGTCGAAGACGATGATCCTCACGGGCAGCGGACAGAACATCTACCCCGAAGAGAT
>CAJMNH010000029.1 GCA_905214725.1 uncultured bacterium | reverse complement strand
CAGGATTGGGACAGCATCAGTTTTCGGAGGTGATGTTCGGACAGCTCTTTATGGCATCGGTCGACAAGATGGTGCGCGACCGCATCCAACCAGCATTGCAGCGGGCAGGACGCGCCGCCGAGCAGGAGCAGGTCGGGGCCTTGTTCCACATCGAGACCGACACGGAGTGCCGCATTTTGAAATTCGGCAAGGAGATCGCCGTAGCACGCCCCGACGACGACACGACGATCCGCCTGCGCAAAGGGCGGCACAAACTGGAGATCGTCAGCACCGAGTGCCCCGACGACCGGTTGCAGCTGTTGCAGACGGTCGATGACAATGAAATGGAGGACATGCTCACCATCGAGTTGATTCCTATGCGCGAGCAGCGGCTGTCTGCCGTTCGGCGGACACAGGCCGATGCGTTGGCCGAACGCGGACAAGCGGCCTACGATGCCGGCGATTATGCCGAAGCCATAAAACTGTGGCGCGAAGCGGCCGTGGCGGGAAGCTGTATCGCACAAAACAGTCTCGGAGATTGTTATTACGACGGCAAAGGCGTCGAGCAAGACTACACAGAAGCCGTGAAATGGTATAGAAAGGCTGCCGAACAGGGACATACCGCGGCACAAAACGCTTTGGGCTGGTGTTATCAAAACAGCTATGGTGTTGCACAGGACTACGACGAGGCCGTAAAGTGGTATCGCCGAGCAGCCGAACAGGGTCATCCTGTTGCACAACACAATCTGGCCAACTGCTATTATGGTGGCTATGGCATTGCACAAGATTACGCCGAAGCCGTAAAGTGGTACCGAAAGGCTGCTGAACAGGGAAACACCGGTGCTCAAACCGATCTCGGTAATTGCTATTATTATGGCTATGGCGTTGCACAAGATTACGCCGAAGCCGTAAAGTGGTACCGAAAGGCCGCTGAGCAGGAATACGCCATCGCACAAAACAATCTGGGCTGGTTTTATCAAAACGGCTATAGCGTCGAACAAAACCACGCCGAAGCCGTAAAGTGGTATCGTAAGGCCGCTGAACAGGGGGATGCCGATGCACAAAACAATTTAGGCAGCCGTTATTATGGCGGATATGGCGTTACACAGAACTACGCCGAAGCTGTAAAATGGTTTCGAAAGGCTGCTGAGCAGGGACACGCCACTGCCCAAACCAATCTCGGCGGTTGCTATTGGTTAGGCCTAGGCGTCGAGCAGGATTATGCCGAAGCAGTGAAATGGTACCGCAAGGCTGCAGAACAGGGTAATACCGAAGCGCAAAACAGTTTGGGCAACCACTATTATAGTGGCGAAGGCGTTGCACAAAACTACGCCGAAGCCGTAAAATGGTACCGTAAAGCGGCAGAGCAGGGACATGCCACTGCCCAAACCAATCTCGGCGGTTGCTATTGGTTAGGCCAAGGCGTCGAGCAGGATTATGCCGAAGCAGTGAAATGGTACCGCAAGGCTGCAGAACAGGGTAATACCGAAGCGCAAAACAGTTTGGGCAACCACTATTATAGTGGCGAAGGCGTTGCACAAAACTACGCCGAAGCCGCAAAATGGTACCGTAAAGCGGCAGAGCAGGGACATGCATGGGCACAATACAATTTGGGCAACTGTTATCGATACGGATTGGGTATCGCAAAAGATCTTGCCGAGGCGAAAAGGTGGTACCGGAAAGCTGCGGATGCAGGCAATCCAGACGCAAAAAAGGCATTGGCCGAACTGGGCGGATAACGGCGCACGGCCTCTCGGTTCGACATACCCTTTTTCTTCAACACATCACGCCTGACGGCCAACCGGACACCCGACCCGACTCTGGATAACCCGCCTGCAACGCATGGACAACGCGACCGACCGCACAGCAGCCGGCAGTCAGCGCGCACAAGACCGTCGACCGATCGAATTGCTGGCGGCCGATTCCGTTACGACGTTTCGCTGGCTCCGATCCCGAATTCCCTCCCGAAACATCATCTTCCGCTTTTCCTGCGAAACGGGGATGAAAAATCAGTATTTGCACGTATGAAAATCCGAACGGAAAATCCGACCTTTGCGTCATCGTTTTTTTTGCAAAACCGGTTGAATCAAACGTTTGTTCCGATATGAAAAACCTCTTAGCTCAATTCAAGACCGAAGACTGGGTCATCACCTTCGTCAGCGCGGTATTGCTGACGGCGGCCGCACTCGTCCCGGGTTGGCTGCCCGCACTGCCGAAGAGCCTAGCCACCGTCGACGGATGGCTCGACGCAGGCTATCTGTTGCTGATCGTCGCCGCAATTCTCTATCTGGGCTGGGCGTTGCTGGGCCGCCCGATGCGCGGACTGCTGCCCTCGCTCGTCGCCGTGTTTATCATCTCGCTGCTGGCGCAGGTGACGGCGGCGATTCCTGCAGTGAAGTACTACGGCTTCGAGTCGGTCTTCTTTTCGGTGATCTTCGGCTTGCTCATACGCAACCTGTTCCACATTCCCGAATGGATGAAGCCGGCCATTCAGAGCGAATACTACATCAAGATCGGCGTCGTCTGTCTCGGTGCGACGATCCTTTTCAGCGACGTGATGAAATCGGGCGCCTTCGGCCTTGTACAGGCCTGTCTGGTCGTCGCCATCGTCTGGTTCTTCGCCTTCCGGCTCGCACGCCGCTGGGGCGTCGACGAACGCACGGCAATGGTCTTGTCGAGCGGACTGTCGATCTGCGGCGTCTCGGCGGCGATCACTGCCGCCCGCACGGCCGGAGCCGACGACCGCAAACTCTCCTACATCGTATCGCTGATCCTGATCGTCGTCGTACCGATGATCTATCTCATGCCGTGGCTCGCGTCGGCGCTGCTGCCACGCCTCATCGACGACCCCGAGGTGTTGCAGCAGGTAGCCGGCGCATGGATCGGCGGCACGATCGACACCACGTCGGGCGTCGCGGCGTCGAGCGCGATCGTGGGTGAAACGGCCAACGCGCACGCCGTCATCATCAAAGGCGCGCAAAACGTGCTGATCGGCGTCGTTGCCTTCTTCATCGCCCTCTATCTCTCGACCCGCAGCGCCGACGGCCGCAGCAGCGCCCGCCCCTCGGCCGGCATCGTATGGGAGAAATTCCCGAAATTCATCATCGGCTTCGTCGCCGCCTCCCTCGTATTCAGTCTCTGCCAAAGCAGCGGGCTGTTCGACAAGGCCGTCGAACCGAAAGTCGCCAAGACGTTCAGCACCCTCTTTTTCTCGCTGGCCTTCGTATGCGTGGGATTGGAGACCCGCCTCAAAGAGATCGTATCGCGGGAAAACCGCAACGTACTGTGGACTTTTCTGGTCGCACAATCGTTCAATATCGTCATTGCGCTGCTCATCGCATGGCTCTTTTTCGGCGTACTGAAACCGATGTGGGCCTGACCATTACCGGAAAAGATCGCCATCCGGTGTCCCTTTACACGAATCCGCCCCTGCCGCTAAAGCATCGCGGCAGGGGCGGATTCCATTTTCCGACGAGACACTCCCGCTACGGCTTCGGCAGCCGGTAGAGGAATTCGAAGGGCTCGGAGACCGTGAACTGCGAAGTTGCATCGCCCGCATACATCTCTCCGCCGGTGAGCGTCAGACGCCGCGCGGGCGCTCCCTCCGAGAAATCCACCTGTTTGAGATCGACCCAGAAGAACGACGGGACCATCGTTCCTTCGAAATAATAGACCTTATTCTTCTGATCGCTGACCGAACGCCAGCGCGTCGAAGAGATATGCGGCTGATCGGGCGTCGAGATGCCGAACGGCACCGAGACATTGCGCATCACGCTCAGTACGGCGGGTACGCCCACGCCCGCGTCGCCGGTCTGCGGAATGACGCGGATGTAGAACGAAGCGCGCACGAAGCGATCGCTCGAACGGTTCGTCCCGGGCAGCATTTTCAGGCCGCCGATCCCCTCCCAGTAGTCGTTGACGGCCAGTTGCAGATCGTAACGCGGCGAATTGGTCATCACCTGATACTGCCGACCCTCATGGATTTGAAGCCGGCCGTCGATGTATTCCAGAATGGCGCTGTCGCCCGTCGCATCCGAAACGGCCAGATGCAGCCGCGACTTCGTGCCGTTGGGCATGTCGGGCGCGTCGATGTAAATCCCGTCGCCCCGCAACGCCTCGACCGCCTCGGCGACCGTTCCGAAATTGTCGAGCACGTATTGCGTCCACATGGCGATTCCCATCACGGGCCGCTTACCCTGCTTCCCATAGTCCGACTCGGGCAGAAAGAGCAGGCTGGTCACCAATCCCGCTTCGTTCATGCCGTCGCACGTGGCGAAATCGTAGGCCGACGCAACCACGCTGCCGTATTTCGCCCGCCAGCGGATCGTCGTATCGCGGTCGTATCCCGCACGTTCCATTCCTCGGGGAAAGAGGTAGAGGTTCGTTCCGATCTCCTCTTTCCAATCCATCGTCCGACCGGTAATGACCAGTCCGTCACGCCCCAGATAGACCGCCCGCGTACAGGCGCCGGCGGTCGATACCGCAGCAAAAAGAGCCAGCACGCCGGCCGCAGCTCCTCTGAATCGTCTTCCTTTCATCGTATTTGCGTTTTAAGAACGGGATTCGCCCCGCATAAACCGAACGTACATATTCGATGCCGCAATCGGAGACCGACCGCACATCAACGCAGGTAACGTTTCAGATACGGTCGCAGGATCGCCTCCATCGCATCGTATCCTTCGGCTGTGGGATGCACCCCGTCGCGGGTATAGCGGGCGTCGAGCGCACGGTCGGCGTCGGCCAGTCCGGGATGGAAATCGACCCACTCGCAACCGTTGCGAAGCGCATACTCCCGCAGCATCCGGTTGAGCCGGTCGATCCGATCGGGGGCATCGGTCACTTCGGGGCGCCAGTTGTAATGCCCGACAGGAAGCACCGAACAGAGATAGACCCGTATCCCATGCACCCGCGCCAGTTCGACCATCGAACGAACGTTGTCGGCGATCCGCTCCTCGTCGATCGGGCCGTTATTGCGCGCGATGTCGTTCGTTCCCGCCAAGATCACCACCGCACGCGGCCGCAGCGCGACCACGTCGCTTTGGAATCGCGCCAGCATCTGCGCCGTCACCTGTCCGCCGATGCCGCGGGCGGCGAACCCATTCGCATCGAAGAACGAAGGATGCGCCGAGTACCACCCTTCGGTAATCGAATCCCCGATGAACACGACCTTCGGACGCGCCGTAAGCGCCGCATTGGCAGCAGCATACCGCTGCGTATTCGCCCAATCGTGCGACTGGCCTTCGGCAGAGAACCACACCGCCGCACACAAACACAAAACAAACAATCTCTTCATTCGTTGCATCAATTAAAAAGGTTCGTAAATTAGTAAATAACTCCGCATTCACCGGCCAGTGTCCGGCTGAAATGCGGAGTTTAAATCTGCTCTACTCGTCTAAGATGGCAACGGATCGGAAATACCCCTGCCCGCGCCGCTTCGGCAGAAGCCGGGATCAATTCCCCTGCTCGCACATGAACTTGATGCGCACCAGCCGAATCTCCTCCTCAGTGTAGTCGCCGCCCAGTTCCTCGACGGCGTCATCGAGCGAGTCGCTCTCGGCGTCCTCCTTGAAATAGAGGTAGATATCCTCGGCCTTGTCCTCGTCCATGAACTCGTCGATATAATAGGAGATGTCGAGCCGCGTACCGGAGTTGACGATCCCTTCGATCTCGGTGAGCAGCTCGTCGAAATCGAGATTCTTCGCCCGGGCGATATCTTCGAAATCCATCTTGCGGTCGATCGACTGGATAATGAAAATCTTGTTGCCCGACTTGTTGCCCACCGACTTGACGACCATGTCCTGCGGACGGATGATCTCCTTCTCCTCGACATAGGTTCGGATGAGCTTGATGAATTCTGCGCCGAACTTCTTGGCCTTTCCGACGCCCACGCCCGAGATGTTCTGCATCTCCTCGAGCGTGATGGGATATTGAATGGCCATATCTTCGAGCGACGGATCTTGAAAGACCACGAACGGCGGCAGGTTATGCTGCTTGGCGACCTTCTTGCGCAGATCCTTGAGCATCGAAAAGAGCTCTTCGTCGGCCGCTCCGCCGCGTCCGCCGACCGGAACGGCGGCTTCGGCATCGCGCTCTTCGGCATCGTAGTCGTGATCGAGCGTAATCATCACGGGGAACGGCATGCGGATGTATTCCTCGCCTTTCGCGTTGATCGAAATCAGACCGTAATTCTCGATATTCTTGTCCACCAGACCCAGAATCAATGCCTGACGCATCACCGCGCCCCAGTACTTAGCGTCGTGCTCCTCGCCCGCGCCGAACCACTTGAGTTTGTTATGACCGTAACTTTTGATCTGAGCCGTCAACCGCCCTGTCAAAAGATTGGTCAAATGGTCGACCTTGAACTTGTCGCCGATCCCGCGCAACGCTTCGAGCGCCAGTTTGAGCGACGCGCGCGCGTCGACCTTCGGTTTGGGATGCCGGCAGTTGTCGCAGTTGCCGCAGTTCTCTTCGGTATACTCCTCGCCGAAATAGTGCAGCAGCGTCTTGCGGCGGCACATCGAAC
>CAJMNH010000028.1 GCA_905214725.1 uncultured bacterium | reverse complement strand
CAGTCCGAAGTCCGAGAGGTCGCCGCCGTGGATGACGAAGTCGATGTCGTCGCGGGCGTTGAGCGCTTCGACGGCCTTTTCGGTCTCGTCATACCAGCGCTGCGTGTCGCTGATCATGGCGAAACGCACGATCTGTTTGTCGCGACAGGCGGCTTCGATGCGGGCGATGTTCTTGGCGTTGATGTCGCGTTCGCCGCTGATGTCGGTGTCGTAGGGATGGTATTCGATGTGGTCGCAGCCTGCGGTAAGTAGCGGCAGCAGGAGCAGACCGGTTCGCAATAGTCTTCTCATATATATAACGGGTTTCTTCGAAACAAAGGAATCGTTTTTTACGCCGTCGGAAAGCCCGATAAGTCGGATGATTTGTCAAAAAACGTCAATTTCGGGGCGGCTTTCGTCTCGTGCGGAGCAAAAAAATCCGCGGGACAGAAAGTCTTTCTTGAAGGTTTTCTGTCCCGCGGAATACGGCGGCGGATTATTTCGAATCGTGCTCGACGTCGCAGCCGGCGCAATTGCCCGAACAAAGGCTCGACGTGTCGGTGCAGTCGACCTGCTGCGTCTGCTCGCGCGATTCCTGCACGGCGCACTTGATGCCGCGGCGCCGCATCTCCTTGTTGGTCGAGATTTCCGAATCGATGTGGTGACCTTTGAGCATGAGCGTGAGCGACATACCCGCAACGAAGAGCGCGACGGCTCCGACGGCGCACAGAATAACGATGATCCAGTTAGGCATAACGAGTTAAATCTTAAAAGTTTCCCGATTCCGACCTGAAGCCGTGCTTTACGGAGGAAAAAGGGGCGGAAAATTTGTGCTTTCCGCAACAAATTTATACATTTGTCTGCAAAAAGCAAAACGCTTGCCCGGATCGGCCGCGCATGGGATTGTCGCCTGTCGTTTGCGGCATGATCCCTGCGGGCGGGAGACCGATGCGGATCGAGTGTTTCCGATCCGAAAGACCGTATGCGAGCGGATATCGGATGCGGAAAACGAAGAAGGAGGTGCAATTATGAAAATCGTCATAGCAGGAGCCGGCGAGATGGGCAGCCACTTGGCAACGATGCTGAGCGGCAACGGCCACGACATTACGGTCATCGACCACGACGCCAAGGCGCTCGAAGAGGTGGGGACGCTGGCCGACATCATTACTGTCGAGGGCGATTCGACCACCTTCGAGGCGTTGCGCAAGGCCTCGACGCGCAAGTGCGATCTCTTTATCGCGGTGAACCATACCGAAAACGACAACATCGTCGCGGCGGTAATCGCCAAGCAGCTCGGCGCCCGCAAGACCATCGCCCGCATCGATAACAACGAATACCTCGAACCCAACAACAAGGAGATTTTCATCGAAATGGGAATCGATTACCTCTTCTATCCCGAAAAAGTCGCGGCGGCGGAGGTTGTCAATTTGCTGGGACATACCTCGACGACCGAATACGTGGACTTTTCGGGCGGGCGGCTTTCGCTGTCGGTCTTCAAGCTGGAGCCGACGTCGCCGCTGATCGGCAAGGCGTTGGCGGGGTTTTCGGACGACGATGCGGAACTGAGCTACCGCACGGTGGCCATCACGCGCGACGGGCAGACGATCATCCCGCACGCCGAGGAGCGTTTTCAGGAGGGCGATACGATCTATGTTATCGCCCGTCAGGATGCGGTGCGCGAGGTGAACGACCTTTCGGGGCAGTCGCACATCGTGGTGAAGAACCTGATGATTCTGGGCGGGTCGCGTATCGGCATGCGGGTGGCCATGGAGTTGCAGGAAGAGGTCAACATCAAGTTGATCGACTACAATGCAGAAAAAGCCTACCGTTTGGCGGAGTTATTGGATAAAACGCTTATCATCAATGTCGACGGCCGCAATACCGAGGCGATGCTCGAAGAGGGACTGCCCAATATGGACGCCTTTCTGGCCGTCACGGGGCGCAGCGAAACCAATATTCTCGCGGCGCTGCTGGCCCGACGCATGGGGGTAAAGAAAGTGATCGCCGAGGTCGAGAACCTCAATTACATCAATCTGGCCGAGAGCATGGGGATCGATACGATCGTCAACAAGAAATTGATCACGGCGTCGAATATTTTCCGCTTCACGATGTCCACCGATGTGCAGGCGATCAAATACCTTACGGGCAGCGAAGCCGAGGTGATGGAGTTCATCGCCAAACCCAATTCGCCCGCTACGCGCAGCCGTGTCAAGGATATGGGGCTGCCGGCGAACGTCATTATCGGCGGCATCGTGCGCGGTGATAAGGTGGAGATTGCCGTAGGCAGCACCGAGATCAAGGCTTTCGACCGCGTGGTGGTCTTTGCGCTGCCGGATGCGGTAACGCCGGTATGCGATTTTTTTAATTGATTAACAAAGGCTTGCCCACTTCCGATAGCATCCGAACAGATGGAGGAATCGGAGTAGCGCAGTTGCAAAAAACTTTCCGGTGTCATTCAAAAGTACGATTTTACGAACCTTTTTCTCGCTGCGCAGTCGTTCCGTCGAACGGTTCCGGCGTCACCCCGCCCAGACGCAGCGCAAACAACTCGAACGGTTGCTGCGCGAAAATGCGCAGACCGAGTTCGGCCGCCGGTATGATTTTGCGACCATCCGTACGCCCGAGGAGTTCGCTCGTCGGGTGGATCGGTTCGATTACGGTTCTTTCAAATACTACATCGACCGCATGATGTCGGGACGCGCCGATGTGGCGGCGCCCGGTCGGGTACGATGGTTCGCCCGTTCGTCGGGAACGACCTCCGAGCGGAGCAAATTCCTGCCGGTCACCGATGTCTCGCTGTGGCGCTGCCATACGCGGGGATTGCGCGATGTGGCGACCTTTTATGTCGGGCAATACCCCGCGACCCGCGTTTTCGAGGGGAAAACCCTGACGCTCGGGGGAAGTTGTTCGAAACAGCATGGAATCGTCACGGGCGATTTGTCGGCGCTGCTCGTCGAACGAACGCCCTTTTGGAGCGGCTGGTTCCGTACGCCGCGCCGTGAAACGGCGTTGTTGCAGGATTTCGAGCAGAAGGTCGAGCGCATCTGCCGCGAGTGTTCGGGAGAACGGGTAACGGCGTTCGCCGGCGTTCCTTCATGGAATCTGGCGCTCCTGCGCCGGATGGTGGAGTTTACGGGTAGCCGCAACCTGTGCGAAGTCTGGCCTCGGTTGGAGTTGTTCGTGCACGGCGGCGTGGGATTCGAACCCTATCGGGCGGCGTTCCGCGAGCTGATCCCTTCGGAGGAGATGCACTATATGGAGACCTACAACGCCTCGGAGGGATTTTTTGCCATTGCCGACGACATTTCGCGCGACGACATGCTGCTGATGCTCGACTACGGCACTTATTACGAGTTTCGCGACGGTGAAGAGATCGTGCCGCTCGAAGGCGTGCAGGCGGGACGGCGTTATGCGATGCTGATCTCGTCGAGCAACGGTCTGTGGCGATATGAATTGGGCGATGTGGTGGAGTTCACCTCGGTCGATCCCTACCGGATTCGGGTTGCGGGACGTACCCGCCAGTTCATCAACGCTTTCGGCGAGGAGCTGGTGATGGAAAATGCCGAGCGTGCAATGGCCGCCGCCGCCGCCGTCACGGGGGCCGTTGTGGGGGAGTATACGGCTGCGCCCCGTTACATGACGTTGCAGGGTCGGGGAGCCCATGAGTGGATCGTTGAGTTCGACCGTGCGCCGCAGAATTTCGAAACCTTTGCGGAGACGCTCGACCATGAACTGATGCGGCTCAACTCCGATTACGAAGCCAAACGCCGCAGCACGATGGCGCCGCCTGAGATGCACGTCGTGCCTGCCGGAACTTTCGCGCGATGGATGCTGCGCCGCAGAAAGAACAAGGTGCCGCGTCTGGCGAACGATCGCCGGATCTTGGAAGACGTGCTGGCGACTTTGACGGAGCAAGGCGCAGCGGCCGGCGCGCAGGGGTAAAGAGAACCGGAATCCGCGCAGCGGCAACGAGCAGCGGGGAGCCGAGGAGCAGGATAACAAAACCATAAGACGAAGAACCATACGTCCATTCGTTGCAACTGAAACCCCTCCCTTTGTCAAAGGGAGGGGCGAAGGGGAGGGAATATGACAATCCGCGCAGCGGCAGCGAGCGGCGGGGAGCCGAGGAGCAGGATAACAAAACCATAAGACGAAGAACCATACGACCATGTACATTGCAATTGCAGGAAATATCGGTAGCGGAAAAACGACCCTGACCGAGATTCTGACCCGGCGTTACAACGCGAAGGCCTATTATGAGGAGAGCAACAATCCTTATATCGGCGATTTCTACAACGATATGCAGCGCTGGGCGTTCCACCTGCAGATCTATTTTCTGGGCAGCCGCATCCAGCAGACGCTCAATATGCTCTCTTCGGGAGATAAAAATGTCTTTCAGGATCGCACGATCTATGAGGACGCCCATATTTTCGCCGACAACCTTCACCAGATGGGGCTGATGTCGACGCGTGATCTGGAGACCTACATGGGGATTTTCCGTCTCGGTTCGGGATTCATTCCGCGGCCCGACCTCTTGATCTATCTCAAGGCGAGCGTGCCGACGCTGATTGCCCAGATCCGCAAGCGCGGACGCGACTACGAGATGAATATCGACGAGGAGTATCTTTGCCGCCTGAATGCCAAGTACGAGCATTGGGTCAACGATATTTACGACGGAGAGGTGCTTGTGATCGATAAGGATACGGAGGATTTCGTGGAGAATTCCGCTGTGCTGGAGAAGATTTGCCGGCGAATCGACGGCTTGCGTAACGAATAGTGACGCAGACGATGCTTCCCGAAAAGTTTGTCGAGCGCGTACTGCGCGAATTGGGTTCCGACGAGGGTGGCGCACTGTGTCAAGCCTTGGAGGGCGAATCGCCTGTTTCGGTGAGGCTCAATGCGGCCAAAGGGTTGGCTGCGCCGTCCCGCCGTCCGATCGGATGGAGCGCGGGAGGATACTGGCTCGACGTTCGGCCCTCCTTTACGCTCGATCCCGATTTTCATGCGGGGCGTTACTATGTGCAGGAGGCGTCGTCGCAGTTCGTGGGGCATATCGTCGCTGCATGCGGCGGGGCCGAAGGAGCGCGCGTACTCGACCTTTGTGCGGCTCCGGGCGGTAAGACGACCCTCTATTCGACGCTTGCGGGACGCGGCGGACTGGTCGTCGCGAATGAGATCAACCGCAGCCGTGCAGCCGTTCTGGCAGACAACGTCCGCAAGTGGGGACTGGGAAACGTTGCTGTGACGGTCAACGACCCGTCGCAGATCGCCCGTCTGGAAGGGTGGTTCGACATCGTGGCGGTCGATGCCCCCTGTTCGGGAGAGGGGATGTTTCGTAAGTCGGAGGAGGCGCGTGCGGAGTGGAGCGAGGCCAATGTGGCGATGTGCGCCGAACGACAGCGCGGGATTCTGCGCGAAGCGTGGCGGGCGCTGCGTCCCGGCGGGTTGCTGTTGTACAGCACCTGCACCTTCAACGTTACGGAGAATGAAGGGGTGCTGCGGGAGTTTTCGGCGTGGGCTGACGGACAGACCGAGCCGGCCGAACGGGTGCCGGCGGATACGGCATGGGGGATCGCATGCGGGACGGAAGGGGATTTCCAGACGTTCCGCTTCTATCCCCACCGGATTGAGGGAGAGGGATTTTTCGCTGCGGCGGTACGCAAACGGGCCGGTGCGGGCGAACGTCCGCGAATGCCGAAAGCACAGCGCAATCCGGTGGCATGGGCCGACCGCCGTGCCGTACAGGAGTTGAATCGGTGGGTGACGGAATCCGAAGCGATGCGTTTTGCTGCGGTGGGCGATACGTTCTACGGTTATTGGCGGTCGCAGGCGGAAGCCGTGCAGATGCTTTCGGGCGTGCTGAACGTTATCGCGTCCGGTGCGGAGATGGGCCAACTCTTCAAAGGCGTACTGAAACCGGCGCATGCGCTGGCGCTCTTTACGGGCCTGAACCGTGCGGCGACGGCTGTGTGCGAATTGTCGCCGGAGGAGGCGCTGGCTTACTTGCGTCGCAGCGACGTAGCGGCGGAACGTTTTACGGAGGGGATGAATTTGGTTACGGCGGGCGATGTTGCGCTGGGTTTTGCCAAACGGATCGGGCGCCGGTGCAATAACCTCTATCCCAATTCGCTGCGGATACTCAAGGGGTGATTTGAATTCACGGAGCTCGCATTAAAAAATTTACGGGATATGGCAAAGAAACTGTTTTATTCGATGGGCGAGGTGTCGGAGATGTTCGACGTCAATCCCTCGTTGATTCGGCATTGGGAGTCGAAATTCGAGGTGTTGAAACCGCAGAAAAACAAAAAGGGCAACCGGATGTTCACGCCCGAGGACGTGGAAAACCTCAAGTTGATCTACCATTTGGTCAAGGAACGCGGGATGACGCTCGACGGCGCTCGTCGGGCGTTGAAGGGCGGCGGTACGCCGGGCGTGGCGCGCGACATGGAGCTGCTGGAACGGCTGCAATCGATTCGGGCGCAGCTGGTCGAGGTTCGCAATGAGTTGAAAGATAGCGCCGAAAAAGCGATCTTGATCGATTCCGATACGCCTGAAACGCCGCGGACGCCGGTTGTGCCGGCGACCGCAGATGCTCCTGCCGTGCAGACGAAGGTGCGGCGCGGGCGCAAGAAAAAAGAAGAGGCCGAGCACAAGGAGCTATTCGCATTTTACGAACAATCGCTGTTCTGACCTATGAAGATCAAGGAGATAACCGACGCAATCGAGCGCTTTGCTCCGCTCGCTTTACAGGAGAGTTACGACAATGCCGGCTTGGTGGTGGGCGATCCCGAACGGGAAGTGCACCGTGCGTTGCTGGCAGTGGATGTTACCGAAGAGGTGCTGGCTGAGGCCGAGCGGGAGGGGTGCGATCTGGTCGTGACGCATCACCCGATTATTTTCCATCCGCTCAAACGGCTCAACGACGCCGATTACGTGCAACGGTGCGTGGTGCGGGCGATCCGCAGCGGCATTGCGTTGTATGCCTGCCATACCAATCTGGACAGTGTCCCGGGCGGTATGAGCTGGCGGCTGGCGGCCGATCTGGGAATCGGCGGACTCGAAGTGCTGGAACCGTCGCCCGACAAGGGCGAAGGGGTGGGATTCGGTGTGACGGGCGAGTTGCCCGAGGCTGTGCCGACGCTTGAATTTCTGCGGGAAGCGGGCCGGCGGCTTCGTATCGGAGCCTTGCGCCACAGTGCGATCGTACAGGAACGAGTCCGTTGTGTGGCGGTTTGTACGGGGGCCGGCGGGTCGCTCATCGGCGAGGCGCAGCGGGCGGGCGCGGAACTCTATCTGACGGCCGATCTGAAATATAACGATTTCATGACCCCTTCGGGGCGCCTCACGGTGGCGGATATCGGCCATTTCGAAAGCGAATATTGCGCAATTGAAATTTTATTTGAGATTTTTTCAAAAAATTTACGTACCTTTGCCGTTCGCAAGAGTGAGTGCTCCTGCAATCCGGTGAATTACCTTTGTTTATAGCGTTTTCGATAAGCGAGGACAGAGACTGCTTGCAGACGATGCCGAACGCAGAAAACGAAGAAAGACGTTCAATAATTAAACACGACATATGGCAGCACAGAAGAAAACAGCCGAGGTCGATTACTCCATGCAGGAGAAAATTCTGGCTCTCTATGAGTTGCAGAAAATCGATTCGCAGATCGACGAAATCAACAAAATCAAAGGCGAGCTTCCGTTGGAGGTGCAGGATCTGGAAGATGAGTTGGCCGGTTTGAATACCCGCATCGAGCATATTAACGGCGAGATCGAGGAGTTGAACGCGCTGACCAAGCAGCGTAAGCGTGAGGTGGATCAGGCCAAGATACTCATCACGAACTACAAGGAGCAGCAGAACAACGTGCGCAACAACCGCGAGTTCGACGCCATTACCAAGGAGATCGAGTA
>CAJMNH010000027.1 GCA_905214725.1 uncultured bacterium | reverse complement strand
TTGCTGTACCGGTTTTCGAGGTGGATGCCCCAGTTCTCGATGTAGGGCTTCGACATGCGGAACGCCATCATGCCGACATTGCCGCCGACATACCACCCCCGGGCGTATCCCCGAAAATAATAACGGTATTCGTTGAGGAAGATCCCGAAGTGCATCGGTTTGCTCGCGCCGTCGACGTTGATCGACTGCCACGGCGAGTAGACGAATTCCGTCTGAAAGGCGGAATGGTCGGTCAGCCGGAACTCCACGGCCGGATTGATGACGCCCACGAGCGCGTAGAGTCCGTTGAGTTTTGCATAGACCTGCGCTTCGGCCTTTACCGAGTGAAGGATCGAAACGAAAAAAAGCAGCGAAAGAATACCGAAACGTTTCATTTTGAACGGGTGTGTTGCGAACAAAGGTAGGAAAATTCCGCGTTTCGCGAACCGATCCGGCGGAAAATAATTCCGATCGGTTCGGCATTCGATTTCGGGATGCGGGGTGAAATCCGGCGAACTCGTTTCCCGAAGTTTCGCCCCGTCGTCTGCGATAATTTTCGAACGAAATCCTTGCACAGACCAAAAAAACGTATTACATTTGCACACCGAATCGCGGAGCTCCGGTTTTGCGGATCGAAATGGTGGATGTAGCTCAGTCGGTTAGAGTGACGGATTGTGGTTCCGAAGGTCGTGGGTTCGAATCCCATCTTCCACCCCGGAAGGGTCCCTGAAAGGGACCCTTTTTGCTTTTTGCTTCGCGATTCTTTCGTTTATGAGGGGGAGGGTAGGAGGATTATGGTTCGAACTGTCTCAAAGCGCCGTCAGAATGTCCGATAAGTTTTATTTTTTTAGTTTATATTGCTGCTATTAAATTAAATTTTGTATTTTTGCGCCGCATTGTTTTAAATAAATTAGAGTATTGGTCTTGTCAGTTATTAGAAAATATATATATCGGAAAAGTATAACGCTTTTATGCGGTTGGCTTTTGGGAGTCGGTTTGCTGCCGATCCTCTCCGTCAGCGCCGAAGCTCAGACCGGACGGCGGGTCATGACGGTCAGAGGTCATGTCACCAACGAGGCCAGCGAACCGGTCGTGGGGGCGACCGTGCTGGAACGAGGAACCAACAACGGGGTGGCGACCCTGTTCGACGGCGCATTTTCCATCGAGTTGCCCGACTCGGCCGTGATTGAGGTGTCCTCTGTCGGATACGAGCCTTACAGCATCGCGCCGGGATCGCGCACCGAATTGACGATCGTGTTGAAGGAGGACGTGACGGCTATCTCCGAGGTGATCGTCACGGCGCTGGGTCTCGAACGGAATTATGCCGATCTGACCTATGCCGCCGATAAGATAAAGGGAACGCAGCTCGTCGGCGTGAAGGATCCGAACATGATCCTGTCGCTTTCGGGAAAGTCGGCCGGCGTGCAGGTCAATAAGAACTCGTCGGGGGCGGGAGCTTCGTCCAAGGTCAGCATCCGCGGCATCCGTTCCGTGGCCAGCGACAACCAACCGCTCTACGTGATCGACGGCATGCCGATCCTCAACTCCTCCTCCGAACAGGCCTATTCCGCGATCGGCGGCATTGCCGACGCTGGCAACCGCGACGGCGGCGACGGCGTGTCGAATCTCAATCCCGAGGACATCGAAAGCGTTTCGATCCTCAAAGGCGCTCCCGCCGCCGCGTTGTACGGCAGTCAGGCCGCCAACGGCGTTATCCTCATCACGACGAAGAAGGGGCGTGCCGGCGAACAGCAGTCGGTCGTCTTCTCCTCCAATCTTACGTTCCAGAAGCCGTTTCGTCTGCCCGATTTTCAGAATCGCTACGGAGTGAGCGACGGCGTCGAGAGCTGGGGCGTACGGAGCGACCTTCCGCATTACGACAATGCGGGCGACTTTTTCCGTACGGGCGTCACCGCCATGAACACGATTTCGGCATCGCTGGGTACGGATAAGGTGCAGAACTATTTCTCCTATGCCAATACCGCCGAACGGGGGATCACCGGAAAGAACCGCCTGATGCGCCACAATTTCAACCTGCGTACGACGAGCGCTCTGGCGCATAACAGGGTTACGCTCGACGGCAACCTCAATCTCATGCGTCAGACGGTGAAGGACAAACCCGTGCCCGGCGGCTTTTATATGAATCCGCTGGTGGGGTTGTATCGCTATCCGCGGGGAGTGGATATCGCTCCCTATCGGGAACACTTCGAGGTTTATGATCCCGAGCGGAAACTGAACATACAGAATTGGATCGCTCCCAGCGAGGATTTCGAACAGAATCCCTATTGGGTCGTCAACCGCATCGGCAGCCGGAGTTTGCGTACGCGCGGCATGGTCTCCCTGTCGGTCGATTGGAAGGTAACCGATTGGTTCAACCTGAAAGCGCGGGCCAACATGGACTACATCAACGACAAGGTGCGCCAGCAGTTCTATGCTTCGACGGCGCCGGCGTTGGCGGGCGCCAACGGCCGATATATCGAAAGCAATTACGAAGAGACGCTTTTTAACGGCGAAGTGCTGGCGATGTTCGACAAGCGTCTTTCGGACTGGACGCTCAATGCGACCGTCGGCGCGAGTATCAACGATAAGACCGTCAACTCGCTGCGGCTCGATTCGAAGACGGCTTCGCTCCGCTATCCCAACATCTTCACCGTTGCCAATATCGTCATGGACGGTTCGGCCTATATCGATCAGCGCATCGATGCGCGGCGCCAGATACAGTCGCTTTTCGCCACCGTGTCGCTCAAATATGCGGAGAGTCTCAATTTCGAAGTGACGGGACGCAACGACTGGGCCTCGACGCTCGCCTACACATCGCACGAAGGCAGCGGTTTCTTCTACTATTCGCTGGGCGCTTCGTGGCTTTTGGACAAGATGTTCGAGTTGCCCGCATGGATTTCGTTCGGCAAGTTCCGCCTCACATGGAGCCGTGTGGGCAACGACATCCCGATGTTCATTACCAATCCCAAGTCGCACATCGCGTCGGGCGGCGGGATCAACGCCGCCGACGCGGCTCCGGGCACCGATCTCGAACCGGAGATGACCAATGCGATCGAGGCGGGACTCGAATGGCGTTTTTTAGAGAACAGGCTGGGCATCAATGCGACCTATTACAAGACCAATACGCGCAATCAGTTTTTCAAATTGCCGGCGCTTTCGGGCGAGGCCTACGCCTTCCGTTATGAAAATGCGGGAAACATCGAGAACGAGGGCGTGGAGTTGTCGCTGCTCGCATATCCCGTTCTCAAGCCGGCTTTTACGTGGAGCTCCCTCGTGAATTTCGCGCGCAACAAAAACCGTGTGATAAAACTGCACGACGAATTGCTCGAATATGCTTACGGACCGTCCAGCTTCTCTTCGACCTATGCCATGAAACTGGTCGAGGGAGGGTCGATCGGCGATATCTACGGACGTGCGTTCAAGCGCGACGAAACGGGAGCGATCGTCTTTGAAACCGAAGGCAGCAATGCCGGTCTGCCCGTTACGGTCGGCGAAGGGAACACCGTGAAGGTGGGCAACGCCAATCCGTTGTTCTCCCTCTCGTGGAACAATACCTTCTCCTACAAGGAGTTCTCCTTGTCGATGCTTCTCGACTGCCGTTACGGCGGCCGGCTGTTGTCGCAGACGATGGCCGACATGGACGCCTACGGCGTGACCAAGGTGACGGCCGATGCCCGCGACCGGGGATACGTCCTGCTCGAAGGGCGACGGATCGACGATGTGAAGGGATTTTACAAGCTTGTGGGCGGCCGCGCCGGCGTGACGGAGTATTATATGTACGACGCCACCAACATTCGGTTGCGCGAACTGTCGCTCTCCTATTCGCTGCCCCGAAGACTGCTGCACCGCAGCGGCGTCTTTCGCGGCGTCACCTTCTCGCTGGTGGCGCGCAACCTCTTTTTCCTCTATAACGCTGCGCCGTTCGATCCCGATCTCGTGCTCTCGACCGGCAATGACAACCAAGGCATCGACGTTTACGGAATGCCTACCGTCCGCAGCTTCGGATTTAACGTAAAATTGGAGTTCTGAGTCTATGAAACGTTGGCACACATACCTGCTGTTCGGCCTTTGCCTGATCTTTCCGTCTGCCTGCACCGGCGATTTTCGGGAGATCAACAACGACCGCACCGGCGTGACGGACGAGGATCTGAGTCCCGATAACAACGGTCTGGGCTACCGGCTGCGGATCGTCCAGCAGGGCATCTACTTTAATTATGATTTCGGGAAGGGCCGCAATTGGCCGTTCCAGCTTATCCAGAACCTGAACGCCGATCTGTTTGCGGGCTATATGCACGATCCCAAGCCGCTGCTGGGCGGCAGCAACAACTCCGATTACAATTTGCAGGACGGTTGGAACAGTGCGATGTGGGAATTTACCTATTCCTACATCATGCCCGAGATCTATCGGTTGGAACAGCTCGCCCCCGATCGGATGCCCCCGTTCTTCGCCATTACCGAGATTCTCAAGGTGATGGTCATGCATCGGGTGACCGATTACTACGGCCCTGTGATCTACTCGCGTTTCGGCGATTCGCATACCTCTTATCTGCCCGACAGCCAGCGAACCGTCTATCTGCGCTTTTTCGATGATCTGGACAATGCCGTCGCGATTCTGACCGACTACATTGCCGAATATCCTTCGGCCGGTGAATTCGCTCGGTTCGATATGCTTCTCGACGGTACGTATGCGGCGTGGGTCCGTCTGGCCAATTCCCTGCGTATGCGACTCGCGCTGCGCATTTCGGCCATCGATTCGGCACGAGGAAGCGCCGAATTCCAAAAAGCCGCGCAGCATCCCTACGGCGTGATCGAGGAGAATGCCGGAAATGCCGCCATCGCTGCTTCCGAATTTTACGTGAATCCGCTCGGGGAGATCAACCGCAACTGGAAGGAAGCGGTGATGAACGCCGCGATGGAGTCGATTCTGGTGGGATATGACGATCCGCGTATCGGCAGGTTCTTCGAGCCTTGTGCCGAGGATGTGGTTCTTAAGGATCGTTTCGGGCAGGACTCGGTCACGGTGAAGATCAAGGGCGAATATCACGGAATTCGTCAGGGAACCTGCTTCTCGCACAATCTCTATTCGGCGCTCTCGCGTTTGACGGTCAATCAGACGACTTCCACCGTGCTGATGTCGGCGGCCGAAGTGTGGTTCCTGCGTGCGGAAGGGGCGTTGCGCGGTTGGTCCGACGAGGATGCCGGTGCGTGTTATCGTCGCGGCGTGGCCTGTTCGTTCGAACAATGGCACCTCTTCGGAGCGGACGAATACCTCGAAAGCGACCGCCTGCCTGCCGATTATCACGATGTCTTCACGCCGGCCAACGACATTGCCGCCCGTTGCAAAATATCGCCCCGCTGGGACGAGGCCGCCTCCGCAGAGACCAAACTCGAAAAAATCATCACGCAGAAGTGGATCGCCCTCTTTCCCGAGGGGTGCGAGGCGTGGGCGGAACAGCGCCGTACGGGATATCCGCGTCTGTTCCCTGTGCTGTTCAACCACAGCGCCGGCAAGAGCGTCGATACGGAGACGATGATCCGGCGACTGAATTTTCCGGTCTCGCTCTCGACCGCCGATCCTGACCGTTACGCGGCGCTCGTGTCCGAGCTGAGAGGTCCCGATCATGCGGGAACCCGCCTGTGGTGGGACGTCGGATCCAACTTTTAGAGGGTAGTCGGACGGGTTGTCTCTTTGGCGCCCGTCGTTTCCGAAACGTCCGTGCAAGCGGAAAAAGACCGTCGGATGCGGTCTTGTTTCGTCTCTATCGGTTGCCGGTTGCGATTTGTCGTACGGAAAGTGAAGCCGGACGATACTTTTTCTTGCTGAAAAATCGTTATCTTTCGACGTATGTTTTCCAAATGTTGCATAGGATTGTTGATGCTTTCGTTGTTGCCGGCGTTCGTTCCGGCGCGCGAGACGCACCCGCGTGTCGATTCCCGCTACGGGGTGCGGCCCGATACGATCCGTTTGAAGGCCGGCGATCTGAAACTTGGCCTTCCCTGCGACAGCGCCTACTCGAAGGAAACGGATTCGCTGCGTCGGAACGGCAGTCCCCGCATCTCCGCCGAGCAGCGTAACCAGCGTCTGTACGACAGCATCCGTTCGAAGACGACCCGTCGCGCCGTGCCGCGCCTGCTCTACCGGATGCTGTTCGTCAACCCCGTGCTCGATACGACGGCCAACGGGCGGGTACTGGACGAAAGCCGACTGTTCGAGCATTATTCCGGCCGGCGGATCGGCGAGGTGATCGTTGCGCAGGATCCGGTGTTCGATGCAGACGGCAACTGGCTCGAACGCACGGGTAACAAACTGCATGTAATGACCCGCGAGCGGGTTCTGCGGCGCGATCTGCTCTTCGAACCCGGGGACACGATCGCCCCGGAGCTGTTGGTAAAGAACTTGCAGCTGCTGCGTTCGCGCGCCTATATTTCGGACGCGACGATGCTGCTGACGCCCGATTCGCTCGATTCGACGCGGGTCGTCGTCACGCTGCGCGCCCGCGACAGCTGGACGATCAGCGCCGACGCGGCGTTGCACAGCGAGGGCCGTACCATGGTCGGACTCTCCGACGCCAATATCTTCGGAACAGGTAACCGTTTGAGCGTTGCGACCAATTTCAGCCGCAACAATTTCGATTACGGCGGCAACCTCGTCTCTTATGATATTCCCAACCTTCTGGGCTCTTTTTACAAGGCGAATTTTTCGGCCGGCCGCGACTTTTACAACAGCGAGCTCCGCATCGGCGTGGGGAAGGAGTTCATCCTTCCGACCGACTATGAGTTGGGGATTACCTACGACAACGTCAAGGCAAAATACTATCTGGTCGACCGCGATACCTTGGATCTGGTGAAGTCGAAGCGGTTCGATGTCTGGGCGGGACGTTCGCGTTACATCCGTTCGATCCGTTCGAGCGTCTTCCTCACGGCCCGTTACGGTTTTTCGCGGTTCTCCCGCCGGCCCGAAGTGACGGCGATCTACAATCCTGCGTTTCACGATACCGACGACATGCTGTTCGGATTGGGACTCTATCGCGAGAAATTCTATACGACCAACATGATCTACGGGTTCGGTACGAGGGAGTACCTCGCCACCGGCTACAAGGCCGAGCTGGTCGGCGGTTATTCGTGGCGGGAGTTCGGAGAAGACATGTACATGGGGTTGAGCTATAAGGTCGGCGGTTTTACCCGCGCGGGCTATCTGATGGGCGGTTTTTCGCTGGGAAGTTTCATCGATCTTTCGACGGGACAGTGGACGCAGAGCGCCGTGGACGTCAATCTGAGATGGTTCTCGCCGCTGTTTTTGTGGAAACGTAGCCGCATCCGCCAATTCCTCTCCCTGAACTATACGCAGGGATGGAATCGTCTCGAAGGATCGGACGAGGTGCTGCGTTTTACTGCGAAGGACGGGTTGTCGCTGCTCAAGGAGGATCTCGTGGGAACCAATCGCATGGTACTCAATACCGAGACGGTCTTTTTTACGCCGTATCAACCGCTCGGCTTCCGCATCGCGTTGTTCGGATTCGCCGATTTCGGATTGTTGGGACGCAACGCCAATATCTTCGGGAACAATTTTTACACGACCTTCGGTCTCGGCATCCGCCTGCGTAACGAACGGCTGGTTTTCAGTACGATCCAACTGCGTTTGGGCGTTGCGCTCGGCAAGGGCGGCTGGGCCGACTGCCGCTATTTCCAAGCCTCCAACGGTACGCGGCTGGAACAGTACCGTTACCTGCCGACCCGTCCCGAGATCGTGCGCTTCCGCTGAGCTTGCGGCGATGACCGGATACGACAAAAAGCCTGCACGCTTGTGCAGGCTTTTTATATGGACAGAGCAGATTCGTTCTCGAACTTCGCCGACCGAAACTCGCGGTTCAGGTGGGCGACGAAAGTCCCCTTTTCAACCGCGGCGACAAGCGAGCGCAGCGGGCAAAAAACGCTCAGCCGAGCCGCCCGAGCGGACGTGCCGTTTTAGACGGCATAAAGGGGATTAGGGGATTGTCAACGTGCGGTGCGGCGCATATCGCCCCAGTAAAACAGTTGCGCCCCGACATCTTCGGGGCGCAACTTGTCAAAACGTTCGTTTAGTCTTCGAACTTTGCCGACAGGAACTCGCGGTTCAGGCGGGCGACGAAAATCCCCTTTTCAAAGGGGATTTAGGGGATTGTCAACGTGCGGTGCGGCGCATATCGCCCCAGTAAAACAGTTGCG
>CAJMNH010000026.1 GCA_905214725.1 uncultured bacterium | reverse complement strand
TCATGTCGACCTGCATGGCCCTCGGCGAAGCGGCAGGCCGCGCCGCGCGGCTGGCGTTGAAGGCGGGCGTACAACCCGCTGACCTCGACGTGGAGACGCTGCGCGCCGAACTGCGCGCGACAGGCGCCTATTTAGGATAAAATACCCTGATTGATTAATTCAACGTTTTCGATAAGCCGAGCGCAGAGCCGAACTTGTTCGAGCTATGCCGAGGCGAGAAAACGACCGCAAAAAAGCAAACGTTTTCGATAAGCCGAGCGCAGAGCCACGTTTGCACGAGTTCTGCCGAGGTGAGAAAACGACTGCAAAAAAGCGAACGTTTCTGTTAAGCCAAATGGGCAGAGCCGCGCTTGCGCGAGCTTTGCCATGGCGAGAAAAGGTGCACGAAAGTGAAGAAAAAAATTCAACCGATACTGAAAAAATGAAACAGATTGAAGAACCGGCCCGGCGGATTCCGGTGCGTGCTGAAGTGGATGTCCTGGTCGTGGGCGCGGGCCCTGCGGGACTTATGGCAGCCCAGGCGGCTGCTTTGGAGAAAGATACCAAAGTAATGCTCATCGAGAGCCGCGGTATCTTGGGCGGCAATATGACCATCGGTCTGCCGCTGCTCGGATTCCTCGGGCGCAAAGGCAACGTCGTCATCAAGGGGCTGCCGCTGCAGTTCGTCGAGCGTCTGCAAGAGAAGGGTCTGGCTACGCACCACCGTGCATGCCCGCTCCACGTCAGCCTCACTATGATTGATCCCGAGGGAACGAAACATCTGGCATTCCAGATTATCAAGGAATGCGGCATCGACCTGCTGATGTACGCCTTCGCAACCGACGTTATCATGGAGGGCAACACCGTGAAAGGCGTAATCATCGACTCTAAAAAGGGTCGCGAAGCGATTCTCGCCAAACGCGTCATCGACTGTACGGGCGACGGCGACATCGCCTACCGTGCGGGCGCACCGATGAACTACGGCAACGAAAAGGGCATCCCGCAGCCGCCGACGCTCATGTTTTCGATGCGCGGAGTCGATTCGCGCAAACTGCGCGACGCCGTAGCCGACCATCCCGACGTATACGACATCGACTTCATCCCTAACGAGTTCTTCCGCGCGGACGACAACTGTACGTTCGTCGGCTTCCGCAACCAAGTCAAGAAGGCTCGCGAGGCAGGCTACAAACTCCCTGTCGAGCGCACCATCTTCATGACGGGCATGGCTCCCGACGAGTGGTGGGTGAACATGTCGCGCGTCAACGGCATCGACGCAACCGACCCGGCACAATACACTCAGGGCGAAATCATCTGCGCCGAGCAGAACGAGGAGATTGTACGCTATCTGAAAGCATACATCCCCGGTTTCGAGAACGCATACGTAGACCGCGTCGCTCCGTTCATGGGCATCCGCGAAACCCGTCGCATCGTCGGTGAATACATCCTGACCGAGGACGACATCTTCAACTGCGCCAAGTTCGACGACGTCATCGCCGTTGCAAGTTATCCGGTAGACCTTCACCATCCGGTAGGCGGCGACTGCTCGCTCTACTGGTGTCCGGACTGCTACGACATCCCGTACCGTTGTCTGATACCGCAGAAAATCAACGGTCTCATCGTTGCCGGACGCAACGTGTCGATGACTCATCTCGCACTGGCTTCCGCCCGCGTCATGGGTCCTGCAATGGCTCTCGGCGAGGCTGCGGGCAAGGCTGCGGCACTCTCCGTCAAGGAGAATGTCGAACTGCGCGACCTCGACGTCCGAAAACTGCAAGAGTCGCTCAAAGCGGAGGGCGTATATTTCAGAGAGTAGCGCATGTTCCGCAGGATTCTGATAGTTACCGGTGTACTGCTGTTGTTCGCCGGCACCGCCGAAGCTCGCAAAAAGGCTAAATACGACGACGGCATACACCGCGTGATGACCTGCAACATCCGCATCACGGGACTCGGGGACGATGCGCCTTATCCCGAGCGGGTGTGGGAAAATCGCCGCGACCTGTGCGTGAAGACAATCCGCTCGCGGCGTCCCGACATCGTCTGCCTGCAGGAGGTGATCTACGATTCCTATGCCTACCTGAAAGAGAAGTTACGCGACTATGCGCCCTACGGTTTCGCAGGACCGGAGATGGATCCCTATACCGAAGGGTATCACTTCATCGGCAAGAACGTGATCTTTTTCCGCCGCGACCGCTACGAGTTCGTCTCGGCCGGTTGTTACTGGCTGTCGGACACGCCGCTCATCGGCGGCAGCTGTTCGTGGAATACCACGCGGGCGCGTCACTGCAACTGGGTGCGGCTGCGCGACAAACGCACGGGCAAGGAGTTGCGCGTGCTGGACGTGCACCTCGATCACAAGAGCGACGAGGCGCGCTGCCGGCAGATTCGCATGGTGCTGGACGAGTGCGCGCAGTACGCGGCCGATTTCCCGCAGATTCTCTGCGGTGATTTCAACGCGGGCATCGACAGCGCGCCGGTGCGGTACATCCGTACGGTCGACGGTTGGTGTGAAATGTACGAGGCGGTTCACGGCGCCGGCGAAGCCGGATTCTCCTATCATGGTTTCAAGGGCGAGGCCTACAAGCCCAAGAAGGAGCCGCGCCGCATCGATTTCCTCTTTTACAGGGGCGCAGTCGATGTCGCGGATGCGGAGTTCGTGCGCGACCACGAGGGCAAGACCTACCCCAGCGACCACTATTTTCTGCTGTCGGATTTTACGCTGCGCTGAGCGGTTCGGACGAATTGAAAAACAGCCGGTCCCGAAGGACCGGCTGTTTCCGTTTCAGAAATCGGTGCCTTTAGAAAATGCCGGTAAGCATCATCGCCACGACGTTGCGGTCGGGATTCGCTCCGCCGTACTGTTCGTAGGTGTAGTTGAGCTGGCAACGCAACTGTTTGAAGGGCTGGTAGGTGACGCCTGCCGTGTAGTTGGTCTGGCGCGACGCCGAGAGCCCCGATACCTCGTTGAACTGTTCGAATCGCACGGCCGGCAGCCATTCGGGCGTTGCCCAGCAGCCGGCCATTACATAGTAGCCGTCGCTGTCGAAGATACCGTAGACGGAGGTATTCTCCGAAACGAATCCCGTCGTGCCGGCGATGTACTCCCCGCGGGCGATCCAGCGGCCGTCGTCGTAACAGAGGCCGCCGCCGTAGCGGCTGCGTTCGTTGTAGGTTTCGCCCACCTCGCCCCAATAGTAGTAGCCCGCCAGCGTCAGTGCACGCAGCGGTTGGATCGTCAGACGGGCGACGACGTCCTTGCTTTTGTTTTTGTCTTTGGCGTTGATCCCTTCGCCGTTGAAGACGCCGAAATTATAGTTGAGGACGCTGTACCCGTCACGCTCGATGAATCCGCCGTAGAGCTGTGCGCCCAGATCGCGCCCCGTGGCATTGACGCCGCAGACGTCGTTGAAGCCCATCAGGCGGCAGACCGCCATCGAATACTCGATGAATTCGAACTTGAGCGGCACGTAGTGCGTATTCTCGATCGAGAACGGAACCTTGAATTGGCCGACCTGCACGTTTAGTGCTTGCAGCGGTTTGAAACGCAGGTAGATGTCGACGATTTTGGACGAAGCGAATTCGAGTTGCAGCCGATAGTCGATTTTGGGTGAGATGTCGCCTTGGAAGTCCACGCGGGCGCGTTTGACGAAGAAATCCGAAGCGCCTTCGCTCCATTCGTAACCCAGTTGGATGTAGCCCGACAAGCGGGGCAGATGTGACAAAATCTTATCGAAAGTCGATTGACGGCTCTTGAGCGTTTCGATCTCGGCGGCGAGGGCGGCGGGATCGGGGATCGAGTCGTATGATTGCGCGACACTTTGCGTCACAGGAAGAAAACCGGCAGCCATCGCCAGCAAAAGAAAAAGTCTCTTCATGGATCGTGAAATTGGTTTTGCGCTTGCAAAGTTCGAAAGATATTCCCGAATTTCCCTACGTGAAAATACCTAAAAAATTGAAAAGCCGCTGTGTCTGTACAGCGGCTTTCCGAAAGTCGGCAAAGCGGTTTTTCTATCGCGGCAGGGGGAACGAGAGGGTGCGGGCGTCGAGATAACTGCCCGGGTAGATGCTTCCCAACCCCCAGATACGACGGCCGTACTCCCAGTTGAAAGCCTGTCCGTTGGAGATAGCGAGCCATCCGCTCGTAAGACGCCGTACGAAGTCGCGGTCGATCGGAGTGATCTGCTGCTGCCGGGGCATGTTCCATCTTTCCATCTCCGGTTTGCGAAGCGGAACGGGTTCGAGAATGTGGCCGTCGATGACCACCGTTCCGGGAATCCATCCGTCTGCGCGCAGTGAATCGGGGATGCGTTCCAGTAAATCTTTCAGCTCCCCGTCGAGCGCCTGTTCTGTACGTTGCTCCGTTGTTTCGCGGACTTGCCGCCGCTCCTGTCGTTCGATCGCCGCCTCCGTCACGGGCGGCTCCTGCGCTCCCGCGGCTCCGCCGGCGAGCAGAAAGAGGATCGATAGGAAAAGACTCTTGTTCATCATAGCTATATTCCGGTTTGCGATTCGTCAAAATACCTCCTGCAAAATCCTTACCGACTGCACGGCATGGATTGCGTCGAGATGGTAGCCATAGTAGACCAACAGGGCGTCGAGGTAGGCTACGCGCTGGCGGCGGTTGAGCCCGATCTCGGCGATGTAGCGCACGTCGCATTCCAGCAGGTCGTGCAGGATGCGGGCGTCGTCGGCCGACAGCACTTCGTCGTGTGCGGGTCGCAGCGGCGTAAACGATCCCTCGCGAATATCGAACCATGCCCCCGGCAGATAGGCGTTGCTCGGCGAGAAGCCCAGAAACCGGCTCAGGTTCGTGAGGAACCACAGGTGGAAGTTGGCCACCCCCTCGGTGAGCGAGTCGAGCGCCGCCACCGAACCCCAGACGAAGTCGAAAAGCCGCTCGTTGGGTTCGCACTCCTTGACCAGCCGGTAGAGTACTTCGGCCATAAAAAGCGCGATGGTCGATTTCCGCACGTCGAACGGCAGCGATTGCAGCACGATGCCGCTCCGCACCTCGCGGAAACGGTGCATCTGCATCCGCGACGACTCCAGCCCCTCGAACTCCACGGCGAACATCGGCTGGAACAGTGCCAGTTTCGAGCCGTGGCCGCGCGACGAACGGACGCCCTGCACCATGTAGTTTTGCCGCCCGCCCGTGTCGGTGAGCAGGAAGACGACCATCGACGAGTCGCCGTATTTGAGCGTGTGCAGCACGATGCCGCGGGCTTTGTAGGATTTCATGCCGTTTGTCGGGCTGGCGAGATACGGGTTCCGCTTTTGCCTCGATTCTGTTCGGTAACTATCTGTTTAACGGAGTAATCGTCCGAATAATTGTCGATTCCCGATTATTAATTGTTAATTCTTCACGGCGTCCACCCGCGCCCACCCGTCGCGCAGTGTATGTCCCGTGACGGTGAATCCTGCGGCGTGCGCAGCGTCGGCGAGGGCCGCCGCGTCGTCTGCCAGAATGCCGCTCATCAGAAGCCAGCCGCCCGTACGAAGCGCAGCGGCATAGGCGGGCAGTTGCGCCAGCAGAATATTCAGGTTGATGTTGGCCAGCAGGAAGTCGTACTGCTTTCCGGCGATCGCGGCGATGTCGCCCAGCAGGGGCGTAATACGCTCTTCGACGCCGTTGGCGCGAATGTTTTCGGTGCAGTTTTCGTAAGCCCATTCGTCGATGTCGACCGCATCGACCGCCGCTGCGCCGCGCAGAGCGGCCACGATCGCCAATACTCCCGTGCCGCTGCCCATGTCGAGTCCGCGCAACCCCGCGACGTTGCGGTCGAGCAGACCGGCGGCCATCAGGCAGGTCGTGGCGTGATGACCCGTGCCGAACGACATTTTGGGCATGATGACCACCTCCATCTCCGTGGACGCGGGGGCGTGGAACGGCGCGCGGATCGTAAGCCGCCCGTCGACCTCGACCGGTGTGAAATTCCGCTCCCACAGCGCGTTCCAGTTTTGCGGCTCGATGCTCAGGTAGATAGCGCGGCGAATGCCGTAACGCGCCAGCAGGGCATCGACCTCGTTCTTGCAGTCGGCCAGCAGCGGCTGGGGAATGTAGGCTTTGAGCCGCGCGCCCTCTTGCTCGAAACTCTCGAACGGGAAATCGGCCAGCTCGGCCGTCAGAATCTCCGCCTGCTCCGCATCGGCCGTATCCAACGTAAGTTCGGCATAATTCGTCATGATATTATGTAAAATTATTTGTTAACTTTGTCCTAGCAAAGTTAGGGATAATATGGCAGAAAACAGCAGACGTTGGGTGGAAATCGCCCGAAAGTACCGTACTTATATCAAACTCGAAAAGCGGCTTTCGGCCAATACGGTCGAATCCTACATGCGCGATCTGGAGCAGTTCATCCACTTCGTTCTGCGGTTGTGGGACGTGCCGCCGCGCAAGGTCGAGTCGCAGATGATCGAACGTTACATGGCGTGGCTCTACGATCACGGCCACAAGAAGAGTTCGCAGGCGCGCGTGCTGAGCGGACTGAAAAGTTTCTTCAATTATTTGCTGCTTACCGATGTGATCGAAGCTTCGCCGATGGAGTTCATCGAAGCGCCCAAGTTCGGGCGCCGGCTTCCCGACGTCCTTTCGACCGCGGAAATCGACCGTATCATCGCATCTATCGACCGCAGTACGCCGAAAGGCGTGCGCGACAGCGCGATGCTCGAGGTGCTCTATTCGTGTGGCCTGCGCGTTTCGGAGTTGATTTCACTGCGTCTGTGCGATCTCTTTTTCGGCGAGGGATACATTCGGGTGATCGGTAAGGGAGACAAGCAGCGTCTGGTGCCGGTAAGCGATACGGCGCGCGAAAAGATCTATGCTTATCTCGACTGCCGGCGCAGCGCCCGTTCGGGCGAAGAGACGCTCTTCCTGAACAATCGCGGCGGACGGCTGTCGCGCGTGATGGTCTTCACCGTGATCAAACAGGCCGTGCTGCGGGCCGGGATCGACAAACGGGTCAGCCCCCATACCTTTCGCCATTCGTTCGCCACGCATCTGCTTCAGGGCGGCGCTTCGATCCGTCAGGTGCAGGAGATGCTGGGGCACGAGAATATCGTCACGACCGAAATCTACACCCATCTGGACAACGAACATCTGCGCGAAACCGTCGAGCGGCATCTGCCGATCCGATAGAAAAAGCGCTTCCCTGAGGAGCGCTTTTATTTTTTGCGTCCTCTGCCGCGGGAGATTGTGTGCCCTGCAGCATTCCGCTTTCCTCCCTCGGACGGCCTTCCGGTGCGCGGACGGCGCGCCCCTGCGCTTTGTCCCGCTTGCGGCCGCGTCCGATCGGGGCGGCTGTCCGCTTGCTCCGACCGGAAAAAATACCCCTTTTGTCGGCGTTTCTCCTCCTGCGAACGCGCCACATAGACCCTTTCGCCCGTGTAAGGATTCTCTCCCGTGTAGAACATCACCGACGAAAGCGTCATCGGCGTGGGGGTGAGGTCCTGCACCTGTTCGAGTGTGAAGTGCAGGTTGCCGAGCACCTTCTGTGCGAGGGCCTGCATGTCGTGTTCCGTACAGCCGGGATGCGACGAGATGAAGTAGGGGATCAGCTGGTAGTTGAGTCCGTTGCGTCGGCAGATCGAGCGGAAATCGTCGTTGAGCCGTTCGAAAAGCGCGAACGGGGGCTTGCGCATCAGGTTGAGCACCCGCTCCTCCGTATGTTCGGGCGCGACTTTCAGCCGGCCCGACGTGTGGTATTTCACGACTGTTTCCAGATAGTCGCTCCCGTCGAAGAGGTCGTAGCGGATGCCGCTGCCGATGAAGGCTTTCTTGATCCCTTTGACGGCGCGAATCTTGGCGTAGAGGTCGAGCAGCGGCCGGTGGTCGTTGTCCAGATTGGGACACAGGCGCGGATGGAGGCACGACGGTCGCCGGCAGCGGGCGCAGAGCGTGCGGTCGCGGCCGTGCATGCCGTACATGTTGGCCGAAGGGGCGCCGATGTCGGAGAGGTAGCCGCGGAAATCGGGCATCGCCGCGATTTTTCGCACCTCGTCGAGGATCGAACGCTCCGAGCGCGAATGGACGAACTTGCCCTGATGCGCCGAGATGGTGCAGAAGGCGCAGCCGCCGAAACAGCCGCGGTGGATATTGACCGAATGCTTGATCATCTCCCATGCCGGAATGTCGCCCTTGCCGCGGTAGCGCGGGTGGGGCGCCCGTTCGTAGGGGAGGTCGAACGAACGGTCCAATTCCTCGGTCGAGAGCGTCGCATTGGCGGGGTTGACCACCACGTAACGGTCGCCCGTGGGTTCGACCAGCACGCTGTGCGGCTCCAAGAGGTTGCTCTCGGTCTCGATGCGGCGGAAATTCTCGCCGAAGGCGTGCGTATCGGCGAGGCACTCTTCGTAGGAACGGAGCGGCAACTTGTCGTCGAGCCGTTCGACGTAGGCGCGGTCGGCGAGGAACGCCACCTGCCGGATTTTACGCAGCAGCTTGGCGTTGTAGCCGTTGCGCATCGCGGCGGCCACCTGCTGCACGACCCGTTCGCCCATGCCGTAGATCAGCAGGTCGGCGCCGCTCTCCACGAGAATCGAGGGTTTGAGCGCATCCAGCCAGTAGTCGTAATGGGTAAGCCGCCGCAGCGACGCTTCGATTCCGCCCACCACTACCGGCGTGTGGGGGTAAAGCCGTTTGAGGATGCGGGTGTAGGTCGTCACGGCGTAGTCGGGGCGGAATCCCGCTGCGCCGCCGGGGGTATAGGCGTCGTTGCTGCGCAGCCGTTTGTTGGCCGTATAGTGGTTGACCATCGAGTCCATCGCTCCCGCCGTCACGGCGA
>CAJMNH010000025.1 GCA_905214725.1 uncultured bacterium | reverse complement strand
TCGTCTTGCGCTTCGAGGCGATCTCGTCGAGGTATTTCGAGTATTCGAGGTTGAAGACGCGCGTGCGCAGTTCCTCGAAAGCCTTGTCGAAGTTTTTGAGCTGCGACTTCTGATCCTGACACTGCACGACGATGCCCGTGGGGATGTGCGTCAGACGAATGGCCGAATAGGTCGTGTTGACCGACTGGCCGCCCGGACCCGAGGCGCAGAAGATATCCTTGCGCACGTCGTTCATCGAGATTTCGACGTCGAACTCTTCGGCTTCGGGCAGTACGGCCACCGAAGCGGCCGACGTGTGGACGCGTCCCTGCGTCTCGGTGGCCGGCACGCGCTGCACGCGGTGAACGCCCGACTCGTATTTGAGCGTGCCGTAGACGTTCTGACCCGTGACCTTCACCACGACCTCCTTGTATCCGCCGGCCGTGCCCTCCGAGAAGGAGGTCACCTCGTACTTCCAACCCTTCGATTCGATGTATTTCGTGTACATGCGGAACAGGTCGCCGGCGAAGAGCGCCGCCTCGTCGCCTCCCGTGCCGCCGCGAATCTCCATGATGGCGTTCTTCGAGTCCTGCGGATCCTTGGGAATGAGCAGCAGCTTGATCTCCTCCTCCATCCGTTCGATGGCAGGTTCCAGCTCGGCGACCTCTTCGCGGGCCATTTCGCGCATCTCCTCGTCCTTGTCGTTCGCGAGCACGTCCTTCGCTTCGGCCAGATTGGCCAAGGCCGTGCGGAAACGCTCCGAGGTCTCGATGATGGGCTCCAGCTCCTTGTAGTCCTTGTTCAACTGCACGAACTGTTTCACATCGGCGATCACCTCGGGGTCGGTGAGTTTCTGTCCCAGCTCCTCGTATTTGAGTTTCAGGCCGTCCAGACGCTGAAGGATTGAATTGTCTGCCATAGTTTATGTCTCTCTTGTCGATTCGGGTGCAAAGATACGAAAAGTCAAGCGCAGAAACAAACGTCAGTTTGATTCTGCCGAGACGGAGTATCTAAGGCGCAGCCAAAGATACGAAAAAACCGAACGCAGAAGCAACCTTGTCCGTATTTTGTCGTAGTGCGGTATCTGAGGCGAAGCCAAAGATACGGAAAGTCGAGTGCAGAAGCAAACGTAAGTTTGATTTTGCCGAGACGAAGTATCTAAGACGAAGTCAAAGATAGCGAAAAGCAGCGAATCTCCTCAGAGGGCTTTTCGCCGCTTCCTGCATGGCCGTTGCGCGAACGGATCGTACGCGCTATTGCAAACGGGGCGGAGATCGATCTCCGCCCCACCGTTGTTTATCTCCCTTCGGTCGCTCTTTTTCGGGAGTTCCCGGGATAGACTTTCAGCAGTACGACGCCGTGGGGCGCGACGGAGGTTTCGTATCGTTGGTCGTCGTTGAACGTGCCGATGTCGGTCTGTCTCCAAAGGTCGCGAATCGTCTTTTCGCCCCACATCCCGAGGGATATGGGCTTGAATCCGATTTTTGCGGCTTTCTCGCCGCGGTTGAAGAGTCCCACGGCGATCGACCCGTCTTCGAGGGGTTTTACGTAGATGGTTTCGTTGCCCGACGCCGAAGTCCAGAAGGGTACCGCCTGACATCCGAGGGGGTCCTGATCGATGTCGATGACCTCGTTGTTGGTAATCAGACTCAACGTGAAGGGGTCGAGATTCGTGAGGTCGCATCCCAACAGCAGGGGCGCACCGAGTAATGCCCAGAGCGACATGTGGGTATACTGTTCGTCGGGCGTGAGGCGGGTGTAGTGGAGCTTGTCGTGTCCCCATCCGACCTTTCCGATGACGAGCATATCGGGATCGTGCCACGAACCGGGCCCGCTGAAGGGTGCGCAGCGGGTCACGCCGAATCCGATGCCGGACATGCTTTTCCAGTTGTCGCGAATGTCTCCCATGTTGCGCCACATTTCGGCTGTGCGGTTCCACAGGGGAGCATCGGCAAAGGAACAGGTGTTGGTGAGCGAATAGACGACGTCGCGGTCGAGCGCACGCAGGGCGTTGCGCATCTCGAGGGTGTGCCATTCGTCGACGGGGTTCCAGTCGTATTTGAGGTAGTCGATTCCCCAGTCGTTCCACTGTTGTACGTCGTTTTTGACGAAGGAGTAGGGCGAGTGGCGGAAGTTCTCGGAGTAGTTGCGCGTGTCGGTGTTTACGAACCGCCAGCGGTCATTGCAGAGCCCTTCGGCCACATGATCGTAGGTTCCGTCGGGATGGTCGGCCGAGGAGCCGATATGACCGCGATAGGTTCCCACCCACGGGGTGGAATAGAGTCCGAACCGGAGCCCTTTGGCGTGGATGTCGTCGGCGAGCGCCTGCATGTCGGGGAACGCCTTATTGGTCTGAATGGCGTTGTATTTGCCTCCTCGCAGCCCCTGCCACGCCACGTCGATATTGATGTATGTCCAGCCGTAGTTGATAAGGTCGTAGCGGACGAAGGCGTCGGCCGCGGCCTGAATGTCCTCCTGCGTGACGTCGTGCCCCCAGCAGTTCCAGCTGTTCCATCCCATGGGCGGGGTGAGGGCGAGACGGTCGCCGATGACGATGCGCAGGTCGCGGGTATCCGATCCGAGGGCGTTGGCCGCGGTGAGACGCACCGTGTATGTTCCGGCCTTCTTGACGCGGCCGGTGATGCGGCCGGTGCTTTGATCGAGTTTGAGACCTTTGGGCAGGCCTTCGGCGGCGAAGGTCATGGGGCGCTGTCCGGTCGTGGGGATCGTAAAGAAGAGTTGTGAGCCGGGGCGTGCGCCGAATACGCGCGCGCCGTTGATGCGGGGCATAGCGGGTGCGGGTGGGGTGAGGATGTGCGCCGCGTTGTTCGGGAGCGTGGCGAGCCAGTCGAGCACGTCGGTGCGCCATGTGGTGCGATAGATGCGGTCGGGGTTGAATCCTCCGCCGTGGCCGCCGCTGGGATAGATGCGCAGCGAGCAGCCCTTTACGCCGTTCTGTTTGAGGGCTTCGTAGAAAAGCGTGCTGTTGACGGGCGGCACGGTGCGGTCGTCGTCGGTGAGCAGCAGCAGAGTGGGCGGCGTGGTGGCCGTCACGCGGTTTTGCAACGACCAATCGGCTTCTTCGGCCGGCGTTCGCTCTTTACCCAGCAGGTTGTCGAACGATCCTTTATGGCATTTGCCCGGCTCGGCGGTAATGACCGGGTAAATGAGCACGGCGAAGGCCGGCCGGACCGCTTCGGGGAGCATCGTGGCGGCCGAGGCGGCCAGATGCCCGCCCGCCGAGAAACCCATGACGCCTACGCGCGAGGGATCTACGCCGTACTCTCCGGCATGGTCGCGGATGTAATTCAGCGCCGCTTCGGTATCTTCGAGGGGCACTTCGCGGTGACCGTTGGGCAGGCGGTATTTGAGCGCGACGGCCGTGATGCCGTTCTCGGCGAGCCACTCGCCCACCTCGTATCCTTCGCGCTGCATCGAGACGAAACGGTAGCCGCCGCCCGGGCAGACGACTGCGGCCTGTCCGGTCGCCTTGGCCGGATCGGCAGGGTAGATGTACAGTTCGGCGTCGACGGTGTTGTAGACGGCCCCTTTCTTCTCTGTTTCGGGTCCGGTGGCCTCGTTCGAGTGGGGCGCCGAGGCGTTGTCCCACAATTTGACCACTTTGACCTGTGCGGCGGCGGTCAGCGCGGCCGCAAGGGCGAGCAGGGTTAAGAGTCGTTTCATAGGGTTGAGTTTTAGGTTAGTTCGTATCGGTTTGCAGCGTGCCGAGCCAGTCGAGAATATCGGCGCGCCACTGCGTTCGGTAACTATGATTCGGGTCGAGCGCGCCGCCGTGACCGCCGCTGGGATAGATATGCAGCGAAGCCGGCACGCCGTTGCGTTTGAGCGCTTCGTAGAACAGAACGCTGTTGACCGACGGCACCGAGCGGTCGTCGTCGGCCGCCAGCAGCAGGGTGGGCGGCGTAGTGGTTGTCACCCTGTTTTCGAGCGACCACTGCGCCTCGTCGTCGTTCGTGCGATCGATTCCCAGCAGACGGTCGAACGAACCCTTGTGACAAATTCCCGCACGGGCCGTAATAACGGGGTAGACCAATACGGCGAAGGCGGGACGTTTCGTTTCGGGGAGCAAGGTAGCGGCCGAAGCGGCCAGATGTCCGCCTGCCGAACAACCCACGATTCCCACCTGCGCGGGATCGGCGCGAAAGGCGGCGGCTTCGCGGCGAAGATAGTCCAGCGCCGCTTCGGCGTCTTCGAGCGGCACCTCGCGGCGGCCGTTGGGCAGCCGGTATTTCAGCACGGCCGCCGTAACGCCGTTTTCGGCCAGCCAGCGTCCCACGGCGTGGCCGTCGCCCTCGATCGAGAGAAACCGGTAACCGCCGCCCGGGCAGACGACCGCCGCCTGTCCCGTCGCGCGGGCCGGATCGGCGGCGTAGATGTAGAGTACCGTTTCGGTCGTGTTGAACAACCGGTCGTCCTCGACCCGTTCCGCGCCCCGCAGCCCGTTGTCGTGGGGCGCCGAGGCGTTGTCCCGCAACCGGACCGTCTGCTGTTGTGCGACGGCGGTCAGTGCGACGGCAAGTGCGGCGAGCGGGAGGAGCCGTTTCATGAAGAGTTATCGTTTGCTTGTATCGGTTTGCAGCGTGCCGAGCCAGTCGAGCAGATCGGCCTGCCACTGCGCCTTGTAGGGGAAATCGTCGCGAATGCCCCAGCCGTGACCGCCCGAGGGATAGATGTGCATTGCGGCCTTCACGCCGTGTTGTTGAAGCGCGGCGTAGAGGCGTACGCTGTTGGTTGCCGGTACGGTATCGTCGTCGTCCGACAGCAATAACAGTGTGGGCGGCGTTGCTGCCGTCACGCGGTTTTCGAGCGAATAGGCTGCGGTTTGCTCCGATGTGCGCTCCCCGCCCAGCAGACGGTCGAACGAATCCGTATGGGCTATTTCGGCATCGCCGGAGACAACCGGATAGAACAATATGGTGAAGGAGGGCGCCGCGCGCTTCTCCGAAGGCGCCGTTGCGACGGTTCCCGCCAGATGTCCGCCCGCTGAAAATCCGATGATGCCGACGCTGTGGTATCCCTCCTGCGGGGCGAGCTCCCAGAGCTTGCGCAACGCGGCCTCGGCGTCGGCCTGCGGCACTCCGGCGCGCCCGTTGGGCATGCGGTATTTCAATACGGCGGCCGTAATGCCCTGTCGGGCGAGCCAGCGAGCCACTTGGTAACCTTCATGATCCATTGCCAAGCGGATGTATCCGCCTCCCGGGCAGATCACCGCCGCCTGTCCCGTCGCGCGGGCGGGATCGGCGCGGAAGAGATAGAGCACCGGCCGCGAGACCTCCGATACGCGGTCGGGTTTCCGTTCCTGCTCGTCGCCCGTAAGTCCGTTCGACAACTCAGCCTCTCCGCGGGCGGCGTAATATGCATTGTCGGGGAGGACGAATGCCGCATCCTCGCCGTAACGTTGCGCCATTGCCGAAAGAGTTATCAGAAGCGTCGGTATGAAGAGCAGCCGACGCATCAGAGGACGATGTTGATGATCTTGCCCTTGACCACGATCACCTTTTTCGGAGCTTTGCCGTCGAGCCACTTCTGTGCGGCGGGCTGCGCCACGATGTCGGCCGTAATCTCGTCGGGTGACTTGGATAGGTCGTATTCCTGCTTGAAGCGCAGTTTTCCGTTGATCATCACCGGATATTCGAACGAATGTTCGACGAGGTATTGTTCGTCGTAAACGGGATAAGGCGCGTCGCAGACCGATGTCGTATGACCCAATTGTTCCCACAGCTCCTCTGCGATATGCGGTGCGAAGGGGGCCAGCAGCGCGGTAAGCGGTTCCAGTACGGCGCGCTTGCGGCACTCGCCCAGTTCGTTGAGACAGATCATGAAGGCTGCAACCGAGGTGTTGAACGAGAAGTTTTCGATATCCTCGCACACCTTCTTGATGGTCTTGTGTAGTGTTTTGAGCTCCTCCGGCGTAGGAGCCTCGTCCGTCACGGCCAGCGCGTCGCCGGCGTAGAAGAGCCGCCAGAAGCGGCGCAGGAACTTGTGTACGCCGTCGATGCCGTTCGTATCCCACGGCTTCGACTGCTCGAGCGGGCCGAGGAACATTTCGTACATGCGCAGCGTGTCGGCGCCGTACTGGTCGACGATGTAATCGGGGTTGACGACGTTGAACATCGATTTCGACATCTTCTCGATGGCCCAGCCGCAGATGTATTTCCCCTCTTCGAGGATGAACTCCGCATCGGCGAACTCGGGCTGCCATGCGCGGAAGGCTTCCAGATCGAGCTGGTCGTTGCGCACGATGTTCACGTCGACGTGAATCTCCTGCGTTTCGTATTGATCCTTCAGACCGAGCGAGACGAACTTGTTCGTTCCCACGATGCGGTAGACGAAGTTCGACCGGCCTTGGATCATGCCTTGATTGACCAGTTTCTTGAAGGGTTCCGCTTCGCAGACGCAGCCCAGATCGTAGAGGAACATGTTCCAGAAGCGCGAGTACATCAGGTGACCCGTCGCATGTTCGATGCCGCCCACGTAGAGATCTACATTGCGCCAATATTCGTCGGCCTCGCGGCTGACGAGCGCACGGTCGTTGTGCGGATCCATGTAACGCAGGTAGTAGGCCGAAGAACCGGCGAAGCCGGGCATCGTCGACAGTTCGAGCGGATCGCCGTCGGCCGTCGTCCAGCCTTGCGCGCGCGCCAGCGGCGGCTCGCCCTCTTCGGTGGGGCCGAAGTCGGTGATCGGCGGCAGTTCCAGCGGCAGCTCCGATTCGGGGAGCGGGTAGGCGATCTCGTCCCGGTAATAGATCGGGAAGGGCTCGCCCCAGTAACGCTGGCGCGAGAAGATGGCGTCGCGCAGGCGGTAGTTGACCAGCCGTTTGCCCAGTCCGCGCTGCTCGATGGCGTCGAACATCGCGTCGATGGCCTCCTTCACCTCCATGCCGTTCAGAAAACCGGAGTTGATGAGTTTGCCCTCCTTGGCGTCGTAGGACTCCTTGTCGATGTCGCCGCCGGCCACTACGGGCGTGATCTCCAACCCGAAATGGCGGGCGAATGCGTAATCGCGCGAGTCGTGCGCCGGAACGGCCATGATCGCCCCCGTGCCGTATCCGGCCAGCACGTAATCCGAGATGTAGATCGGGATTTCGCGTCCCGAGAAGGGATTGACGGCGTACGATCCGGTGAAGACGCCGCTCACGCGCCGCGTTTCGGCGATGCGTTCGCGCTCGGAGCGTTTCTTGGTCTGTTCGAGGTAATCTTCGACGGCGGCCTTGTTGTCGGGTGTGGTCAGATCGTTGACCCACTCGTGTTCGGGGGCGATCACCATGAAGGTGACGCCGAAAATCGTATCGGGCCGCGTGGTGAAGATTTCGAGTTTACGGTCGAATCCCTGAATGTCGAAGAAGACCTGCGCGCCGACCGAACGGCCGATCCAGTTGCGCTGGATCTCTTTGAGCGAGTCGCTCCATTCGAGCCGTTCCAGTCCGTCGAGCATGCGCTGCGCATAGGCCGTTACGCGCAACAGCCACTGCTTCATGCGTTTCTGCACTACGGGGAATCCGCCGCGCACCGACAGTCCGTCTTTTACCTCGTCGTTGGCCAGCACCGTACCCAGTTGCGGGCACCAGTTGACCATCGTATCGGCGCGGAAGGCGAGACGGTAGTTCTGCAACACCTGTTCGCGCTGATGCTCGTCCATTGCGGCCCACTCGGCGGCCGTGAAATGCAGTTCCGCCGTGCAGGCTGCGTTCAGCCCTTCGGTGCCGCTGCGGGCGAACGCCTCCTTCAGCTCGCTGATCGGGCGCGCCTGCTGTTTGTCGCGGCAGTAGTAACTGTCGAACATTTTCAGGAAAGCCCATTGCGTCCACTTGTAGTACCCCGGATCGCAGGTACGCACTTCGCGGTTCCAGTCGAAGGAGAAGCCGATCTTGTCGAGTTGCTCGCGGTAGCGGGCGATGTTGTGATCGGTGGTGACGGCCGGATGCTGTCCCGTCTGGATGGCATACTGCTCGGCCGGCAGCCCGAAGGCGTCGTAACCCATCGGATGCAGCACGTTGAAGCCGCATTGCCGCTTGTAACGGGAGAAGATATCCGAGGCGATGTATCCCAGCGGATGGCCGACGTGCAGGCCGGCGCCCGACGGATAGGGAAACATGTCGAGCACGTAGTATTTCGGTCGCGAAGCGTCGACCTCGACGCGGTAGGTTCCGCGCTCCTGCCAGCGCTGCTGCCATTTCGGTTCCAGATCTTTGAAGTTGTATTCCATGGTGTAAACGAATTTTCCGGTAATGCGCTATCTGATAGGGCGAAATTTATCTTCCGGCAAAAATAGTAAAATAAAATGAAGAATCGACCGATGCGGTCGCGGAATGATGCAATTCGTTTGCGGGATCGAGCGCCGGCGTGTCGGTGTCTGTTCAATAAGTTGGAGACGATGCTCGCAGAGTCGTTTGCCGCAGGTGGAAACGGCGCTTCGAGGGGGGGGGCGATTTCTCGGTCGTCGGATGTCTTCAAACCGAAACAAGCGACCCTTTTAGGCCGCTTGTTCCGTTTTTGGTGGAGAATACGAGATTCGAACTCGTGTGCGTTGCACACATTGTGTATTGGCATTCCTCCCCAACCCCTCCTTTGAGAAAGGAGGGGCTTTGCGAGGTCGCGAGTTCTCGGCTGTCGGGAGTCTTTAAACAAAACAGACAGCCTGTGAAGGTTGTCTGTTTCGTCTTGGTGGAGAATACGAGATTCGAACTCGTGACCTCTTGCATGCCATGCAAGCGCTCTAGCCAGCTGAGCTAATCCCCCGTTTGCGAGGCAAAGATAGGGGAATTTTTCGAAATGACAAATGGCGGATCGGGTGATTTTGCTTTTTTTCGGTGCTGCGCGGCCGAAAAAGCGAATGTCCGGTCGTTTCAGGACGGATTTTCGGCATTCGAAAACGGTTGTGCGGCGAGATTCTGCGGGTGCGATAACGGGGCTGTTTTGCAATGTATCGGAATTGCTGACGCTCCGATTTCAATCGTTTTCCGAAAGGCGCTTTCGGCTCGGATCGATGGGAAGCATTCCTTATCTATCCGATTGTGAATGTCCGGTTTGTCGCCTGCAAATAGAAAATAGTATAAGAAAATATATATAGATATTATAAAACAATAAGCAAAAAGAATTGCATATCGCTTAAATCGCTGAAAAATCAGCGAAAAAAGCGGGCGCATATATGGTTTTTCAAATTTTTTCATTACCTTTGCAGTCCATTTCGGATGTTATGGAAACCGAAGTCGGGCTGAGAATCCCGATGAAAATAAACAAATTAAAGGACAAAAACGTTTAAGAAATGCCAACTATTCAACAGTTAGTACGAAACGGACGAGTTGCCTTGCAGGACAAGAGTAAGTCCCCGGCACTCGCTGCGTGTCCCCAGCGTCGAGGCGTCTGCACCCGTGTGTATACGACGACCCCGAAGAAGCCGAACTCGGCGATGCGTAAGGTGGCGCGTGTAAGATTGACCAACGGCAAGGAGGTCAACGCCTACATCCCCGGTGAAGGTCACAACTTGCAGGAGCACTCTATCGTGCTGGTTCGCGGCGGTCGTGTGAAGGACCTCCCCGGCGTACGTTATCACTTGGTGCGCGGTGCGCTCGACTCGGCAGGTGTGGACGGCCGTCTGCAGCGCCGTTCGAAATACGGAGCCAAACGCCCCAAGGCAGGAAAGAAATAACCGACAAAGAAAAGAGAATAAACAACAATGAGAAAAGCTAAGCCAAAAAAGCGAATTCTACTTCCGGATCCCAAGTTCGGCGACGTGCTCGTAACGCGCTTCGTGAACAACCTTATGCTGGATGGTAAGAAGAGTATTGCCTACTCGATTTTCTACGACTCGTTGGAAATCGTGGGTAAGAAGATGAAGGATGCTGATAAATCTCCGCTGGAGGTCTGGAAACAGGCTCTCGAGAATATCACGCCCCAAGTCGAAGTAAAGTCGAAACGTATCGGTGGCGCGACATTCCAAGTTCCTACGGAGGTTCGCCCGGAGCGCAAGATTTCGATTTCCATGAAAAACCTTGTCCTTTACTCACGCAAGCGCGCCGGCAAATCGATGGCAGAGAAGCTTTCGGGCGAGATATTGGATGCCTACAACCAGCAGGGTGCCGCCTTCAAACGCAAGGAGGAGATGCACCGCATGGCCGAGGCCAACAAGGCATTCGCTCACTTCAGATTCTAAAACGGGTAGAAAAAGATGGCAACACGAGATTTACACTACGTTCGTAATATCGGTATCATGGCTCACATCGATGCCGGTAAGACCACCACATCGGAGCGTATTCTTTTCTACACGGGCAAGACTCACAAGATCGGCGAGGTGCACGAGGGCGGCGCTACGATGGACTGGATGGTTCAGGAGCAGGAGCGCGGCATCACGATCACTTCGGCTGCTACGACCGCATTTTGGAACTACAAGGAGCAGCAGTATCAGATCAACCTGATCGATACCCCGGGACACGTCGATTTCACCGTCGAGGTGGAGCGTTCGCTGCGCGTGCTGGACGGCGCCGTGGCGACCTTCTGCGCCGTCGGCGGTGTGGAGCCCCAGTCGGAGACCGTTTGGCGTCAGGCCGACAAATACAACGTGCCGCGTATCGGTTATGTCAATAAGATGGACCGTACGGGCGCAGACTTTCTTTCGGTTTGTGCCCAGATCAAGGAGCACTTCGGTGCGACGGCTCTTCCGGTCGTTCTTCCGATCGGCGCAGAGGATAAGTTCGAAGGAATCGTAGACCTTTTATATAATAAGGCGTATTACTATTTCGACGACAAGACCGTTCGCGACAACTACGAGGTGCGCGAGATACCGGACAACATGAAGGCCGAGGCCGAGGAGTGGCGCAACAAACTCATCGAGGAGGTCGCTTCCGTCGACGACGCGCTGATGGAGAAGTTCTTCGAGGATCCCGCGTCGATCACTCCCCAAGAGTTGATCGCAGCGATCCGCACGGCGACGATCCAGATGAAAATCGTCCCGATGCTCTGCGGTTCTTCGTTCCACAACAAGGGCGTGCAGAAGCTGCTCGACTGCGTCATCGCATTCCTGCCTTCGCCGCTGGATGTGCCGCCCGTTACGGGTATCAATCCCAAGACCGACGAGGAGACCGTGCGCCACGCGTCGGAGGACGATCCATTCTGCGGTCTGGCGTTCAAGATCGCTACCGACCCCTTCGTAGGCCGTTTGGCATTCGTCCGTATCTACTCGGGTAAGCTGGATGCGGGTTCGTACGTCTTCAACTCTCGCAGCGGCAAGCGCGAGCGCATCAGCCGCATCTACCAGATGCACGCCAATAAGCAGAATCCGATGGAGACCGTTACGGCGGGCGATATCTGCGCTGCCGTAGGTTTCAAGGAGATCCGCACGGGCGACACGCTCTGCGCGGAGAATGCGCCGATCGTGCTCGAACAGATGACCTTCCCTGAACCGGTGATCGGTCTGGCCGTAGAGCCCAAGACGCAGAAGGACCTCGACAAGTTGGGCATCGCCTTGGCGAAGCTCGCCGAAGAGGACCCGACCTTTACGGTTCGCACCGACGAGGAGAACGGACAGACGATCATCAGCGGTATGGGTGAGCTTCACCTCGACATCATCGTCGACCGTCTGCGCCGCGAGTTCGGCGTCGAGATCAATCAGGGTGCGCCTCAGGTGAATTACAAGGAGTCGCTGACCAAGACCGTTCAGCACCGCGAAGTCTTCAAGAAGCAGACCGGCGGTCGCGGTAAGTTCGCCGACATCATCTTCGAGATCGGTCCTGCCGAAGAGGGCAAGATGGGTCTGACGTTCGTCGACGAGGTCAAGGGCGGCAACATCCCCAAGGAGTTCATCCCCTCGGTTCAGAAGGGCTTCGAGGCCGCTATGGCCAACGGCGCGCTGGCTGGCTACACGATGGACTCGATGAAGGTGACCCTCAAGGACGGTTCGTTCCACCCCGTCGATTCGGATCAGCTCTCGTTCGAGATCGCTGCCCGCAACGGCTACCGTCACGCAGCTCCGTTGGCCGGTTCGGTCATTCTGGAGCCGATCATGTCGGTGGAGGTGCTGACCCCCGAGGAGAACATGGGCGATATCATCGGCGACCTGAACAAGCGTCGCGGTCAGATTCAGGGCATGGAGTCCAAGGGCAACGCCCGCGTCGTCAAGGCGAAGGTTCCCCTGTCGGAGATGTTCGGTTACGTGACCGTGCTGCGTACGATTTCGTCGGGCCGCGCTACGTCGTCGATGGAGTTCTCGCACTTCGAGGAGGTTCCCGCTAACCTTGCCAAGGAGATCATCGAGAAGAGCGGTCACAAGAATAAGGATTTAGAATAAGCAAACGATATGAGTCAGAAAATTAGAATCAAATTAAAGTCTTTCGACCATAATCTCGTTGACAAGTCGGCCGAGAAAATCGTCAAGACAGTGAAGAGCACCGGAGCGGTTGTCAGCGGCCCGGTACCCCTTCCCACGCAGAAGAAGATCTTTACCGTCAACCGTTCGACCTTCGTGAACAAGAAGGCTCGCGAGCAGTTCCAGCTCTGCACGTTCAAGCGTATTCTGGATATCTACTCGTCGACGGCGAAGACGATCGACGCACTGATGAAGCTGGAGCTTCCGTCGGGTGTCGAGGTGGAGATCAAGGTCTGATTTTCGGCCTGTCCCGCGAACCGTTGCGACGCTGTGCGCCAGTGAACGGCACGGGACCAGTCGGATGCGAACGGACGTTTTCGATCGGGAGGAGCGATCTCCTTCAACGGGATTGTGCCGGCGAAAACGACTGTTGAGAACAAGTAATTGATTGTACGAACCGATAACGGGAGGTGAGCGGTAGTCCGCCGATTCCTCCCCGAATGCGAAAGTCGGAGAGGGAGCCTCCTTCGGGAGGGCTCCCGACTCCTGCGAAAAAAGAAAATCACTTTTTATTAACAAACTTTAAAGACTAAAATGTCAGGACTAATTGGTAAAAAAATCGGAATGACTTCCGTTTACAGTGCCGAGGGTAAGAACATACCATGCACTGTTATTGAGGCTGGTCCGTGTGTAGTTACGCAAATCAAGACCCTCGAGAAGGATACTTACGAGGCGGTCCAAGTTGCCTATGACGACAAAAGTGAAAAGCACACCAGCAGCAGTTTGTTAGGACACTTCAAGAAGGCGGGCACTACTCCCAAGCGTAAGATGGCGGAGTTCAAGGAGATGCCGGAAGTGAACCTCGGCGACACGCTCACCGTGGACATCTTCTCCGAAGAGGACTGGGTGGACGTGACCGGGATTTCGAAAGGTCGCGGTTTCCAAGGTGTTGTGAAACGCCACGGTTTCGGCGGCGTCGGCGGGCAGACCCACGGTCAGCACAACCGTCAGCGCAAGCCGGGTTCGCTCGGCGCTTCGTCGTATCCTTCGCGCGTATTCCCCGGCAAGCGTCTTCCGGGCCGGATGGGCGGCGAGCAGGTGAAGGTGCTCAACCTCAAAGTATTGAAAGTAATCCCCGAGAACAATTTGATCCTTGTGAAGGGTTCTATTCCGGGAGCAAAGGGTTCTTATTTAACAATCGAGAAATAGTCATGGAATTAGCTGTATTAAACACTGAAGGAAAAGAGACGGGTCGCAAGGTTGTCCTCGCGGACTCGGTATTCGGCGTGGAGGCTAATGACCACGCTATTTACCTCGACGTGAAGCAGTATCTGGCCGATCAGCGTCAGGGTACCCACAAGTCGAAGCAGCGCAACGAAGTTGCCGGTTCGACCCGCAAGTTGAAGCGTCAGAAAGGTACGGGCGGCGCCCGCGCCGGTTCGATCAAGTCGCCCCTTTTCCCCGGCGGCGGTCGTATCTTCGGTCCGGTTCCCCGCGATTATAGCTTCAAGCTCAACAAGAAACTCAAACAGCTGGCACGCCGCAGCGCGTTGACGTACAAGGCTCAGGCGAACGCTATTCAGATCCTTGAAGCCGTTAAGTTCGAGGCTCCGAAGACCAAATCGGTCGTAGCCCTGACCGAGGCGCTCAACGTAGCGGACAAGAAAGTGCTGCTCGTACTGCCCGAAACGAATGTCAATTTGCAGCTCTCCTGCCGCAACATCCCGTCGGTGAAGCCCGTGCTGGCGCAGAACGTCTGCACGTACGATCTGATGAACGCATCGGCCATCGTGATGGTGGAGGGTGCGGAGAATGTGTTGAATGCAATGTTAGCTTAAAACGTAAACAGACATGGAAATCATTATTAAGCCTATTTTGACCGAGAAGATGACGGTTCAGGGCGAGAAACTGAATCGCTACGGTTTTATCGTTGATGTGAGAGCTAACAAGTTGCAGATCCGCAACGCCGTCGAGCAATTGTACAACGTAGTCGTTACGGAAGTAAATACCATCAACTACATGGGCAAACTCAAGAGCCGTTATACGAAGGCTGGTTTGCTCGAAGGTCGCGCTAACAACTTCAAGAAGGCGATCGTCACCTTGAAGGATGGGGACAAAATCGATTTTTACAGTAATATCTAAGGAAGATGGCAGTAAAAAAGTTTAAGCCTGTAACCGCAGGTACAAGACATAAGGTTGGCGGAACGTTCGAGGAGATTACCACCCGCGTTCCCGAGAAGTCGCTGCTGAGCGTCAAGAAGAGCTCCGGCGGTCGCAACAATACGGGTAAGATGACGGTCCGCTACATCGGCGGCGGTCATAAGCAGATGTACCGTAATGTGGACTTCAAGCGTGTCAAGGACGGCATAGCTGCAACTGTAAAAACGATCGAATACGACCCCAATCGTACCGCGCGCATCGCCCTGATCGTCTATGCCGACGGTCAGAAGAGTTACATCATCGCTCCCAACGGCCTTCAGGTCGGCCAGACGGTGATGAGCGGCGCAGGCGTGGCGCCCGAAGTGGGCAACACGCTTTTCCTGAGCGAGATTCCGCTGGGTACGATTATCCACAACATTGAACTCTACCCCGGTCAGGGCGCCGCAATGGCCCGCTCGGCCGGTTCGTATGCTCAGCTTTTGGCTCGCGAAGGCAAGTTTGCCATCATCAAACTGCCTTCGGGCGAGACTCGTATGATACTCGTAACCTGCCGTGCAACGATCGGCGTAGTGTCGAATGTCGACCACTCGCTCGAAAGTTCGGGTAAGGCAGGTCGTGAGCGTTGGCTCGGCCGTCGTCCGCGCAACCGTGGTGTCGTGATGAACCCGGTGGATCACCCGATGGGTGGTGGCGAAGGTCGTGCGTCGGGTGGTCACCCGCGTTCGCGCAAGGGTCTGTTGGCTAAGGGTTATAAGACTCGTAACCCGAAGAAGACGACCTCGAAGTTTATTATTTCACGTAAGAAAAAATAATTAAAAGAGTAACATAATGAGCCGTTCATTAAAAAAAGGACCGTTTATCGACCCGAAGCTCGAGGCGAAAGTCGTCGCTCAGGCGGAAGGCAGTAAGAAGTCTGTCATCAAGACTTGGTCGCGAGCAAGTATGATTTCGCCTGACTTCGTAGGTCAGACAATCGCTGTCCACAACGGAAACAAGTTTATTCCGGTTTACGTAACAGAGAACATGGTTGGTCACAAACTCGGCGAGTTTGCTCCGACGCGTAACTTCCGTGGTCATGCGGGTAACAGAAAAAAATAGGTAGACAATGGGTGCAAGAAAATCTGAAATGGCCAAGAAATACAAGGCCGAGAAGCAGCAGAAAGCAGTAGCTGTTCTGCGCGATTGCCCGACCTCGCCCCGCAAAATGCGTCTGGTCGCAGACATTATCCGCGGCGTGGAGATTAACAAGGCATTGGGTATCCTCCGTTACTCGAAGAAGGAGGCGTCGATCCGTGTGGAGAAACTGCTCAAGTCGGCGATCGCCAACTGGGAAGCGAAGAACCCTTCGGAGCGTCTGGAGGATACGAAGCTGTGCGTCAAGGAGATCTTCGTCGACGGAGGCCGTATGCTGAAACGTATTCAGGCAGCTCCCCAAGGTCGCGCGCACCGTATTCGCAAGCGTTCGAATCACGTGACGATCGTAGTGGACAAAATGGTAATCGCAGAAAACAAGTAGCACAATGGGACAGAAAGTAAATCCGATAGCAAATCGTCTTGGTATCATTCGCGGTTGGGATTCCAACTGGTACGGCGGCAAGGACTTCTCCGACAAGCTGGTCGAGGACGCCAAAATCCGCAAGTATCTGAATGTCCGTCTGGCCAAAGCTAGCATTTCCAAGATTATCATCGAGCGTACGCTCAAACTGGTCACCGTAACCATCTCGACGGCCCGTCCGGGCATCATCATCGGCAAAGGCGGTCAGGAGGTCGACAAATTGAAGGAGGAGCTGAAGAAGCTCACCGGCAAGGAGATCCAGATCAACATCTTCGA
>CAJMNH010000024.1 GCA_905214725.1 uncultured bacterium | reverse complement strand
CCGCGACGACATCGACTTCGTCATCCACGGCGGCGACCTCTCGGACTTCGGACTGAAGAAGGAGTTCATGTGGCAGCGCGACATTCTCAACCGCCTGCGCGTACCCTACGTCTGCCTGCTGGGCAACCATGACTGTCAGGGCACGGGCGAGGCGGTGTTCGAAAAGATTTTCGGGCCGGCCAACTTCGCTTTCACCGCCGCAGACATACGATTCATCTGTTTGAACACCAACGCGATGGAGTACGACTACTCACATCCCGTTCCCGATTTCGAATTCATCGAACGCGAATACGATTCGTTTGCGTTGCCGGCCAGCCGGACGATCTTCGCCATGCACGTACGTCCCTACGATTTCCAATTCAACAACAACGTGGCAAAGGTCTTCGAATACTGCGTCATGCGCTTTCCTCAACCGCTCTGCTGCATCTTCGGCCACGAACACCGCTGGATCGAAGAGGATATTTTCGGCGACGGCATGATGTACTACGGCTGCCCCAACATCGAGAAGCGCACCTATATCCTTTATACGATCACCCCCGACGGTTACAGTTATGAGAAGGTCGATTTTTAGTCTGCTGCTGCTCCTGCTTCCGCTCGGCGTAGCGGGACACCCCGCCGCCGACGGCGACGCTCTGTTGCGCCGTCCTCTCGCGTCTGCCGTCGCGCCCGCGACCAACTCCTTCGCTCCGGCCGACAGATTCGAACTGCTGCAGCCCGTCGGCGACACCCTGTCCGCTGCGCAGACATACCGGCCGAAACGCCGCCCGCTCGACCGTCGCGTGCACACCTACCGCGAAGGGTGGCGACGGGTGATTCCCACTCACGTCAAACTGCAATACGCCGGAGGCATGGGCTTTCTCTCGTTCGGCGCGGGATGGGACTACGGCCGCAAAGGACAGTGGGAAACCGATCTCTATCTGGGGTTTCTTCCCCGCAGCAAGGCCGACAAATTCTACATCACCACCACGGCCAAACAAAACTACATCCCGTGGAGCATCGCCTGCGGCGACCGCTTCGCCGTCGAACCCTTCTACTGCGGCATGTACGTCAACACGATCATCGGCGAGAAGTTCTGGGTCAAGGAACCCAACCGTTACCCGCGCAAATATTACACCTTCTCGACCAAGATACACACCTTTCTCTTTGTCGGGCAGCGTCTGACGCTCTACACCAACCGGCACACGAACTCACTTTTGAAGGGCGTCACGGCCTACTACGAGCTGAGCACCTGCGACCTCTACCTGATCAGCGCCGTCACCAACAGATGCCTCGACGGCTGGGATATCATCGGATTGTCGTTCGGTCTGAAATTGCAACTGTTTTAGAAATACCTACGGGAAATTAGGCGACCCGCTATATCCCGTCTGTTTTACAAGGTCCCATTCGGGGAGCATCCAGATCATACGTGTATCACAAAGACTTCACAGAGTAACGCCTTACGCATAGCTATCTCTATTTTACGGAAACATTGTATTCACCGAACGGCACCACGACTTCTCCACCTTGGTCAAGGAGTCCGCTTCGTCCATTTTTACAAGCATGATATGTTTGGTTCGAAAGAGGAATCGGCATCGTATCGTAATGCGGCATGAGAACGATGTGACCCGACGGATCGATCAAACCTCGTCCGTCGCCCCAATCCCTTTTTGCGTAACTGAAATATCCGGTATCAAGATATGGTCCATCCAATCGATCATAATACTGACCGCCGATGCGCTCTCCACCGACATGAATGAAAAACCACCTGTGATTTTTCTTTACCGCGCCGATATCCCGAAAATTCAAATCGGTCGCATCGTCATAAATTGCAGGAATTATGATATCGCCCTGAACATTAGCGTAACCCCATAAGCGCATAGCCCCATTCGTCCCGACAACGATCGCCTCATTCCGATTATATTTCTCGACGGAAAAGCGCACATAAGCGAAATCGTCATCCTTATTCCTCGCTTCGTAAAATCGGTACAGGAGTTTGATCTCATTCGGTAAATATTCGCATAAAAGGCCATCCATGCCTATTGAATAACGTTTCCCCGGCGAAAGCTTATAGGCCTGTTCATTGATTACGGTCCAACCGTATCTGCAACTATCGGGGATAATGAACTTCTCACCCCATCTCACATCGATAAACTCATAGCGAGCGACGTCGAATGAATTCAATAATACGAGGAAACACTTTTGCTCATTGCGTCGAGCTGCCGGACTTTTCATGCGACGACCGTTTTAAAAATGAAGGAAATCCTTTATAACGATCGCAATTCCTTCCAACAGACCTCTCGGCAAAGCGCCGCTCAATTGCCTCGTATGAATTACCAATTTTGTTCCGGCAGAATTGCGATGCACCCAAAACGGCAGGGCGCCTACCCGTTCATCGGGACAATATTCGACTCCGAAAATGCGGTCGATCTCCCGTTCCTCTCCGACGCCGGTATTTTTAATATAATTGCCGCAGGCCAATACGACCGCAGGAAATTGGCGTATGAACTCTTCTCCGAAAAACGTACGTTTACGCTCCTGCATACCTTCGGTAGAGACTCCCTGCGTTCTTTTGGCACGATGCACATTCATCTCGGTAGTGAATATGTTTTCCAGAAAGTCGAGTTTGCCGCCTTTTCCATATTTGCGACTTTTTTCAAAAATCAGATCGTGCAATTTTTGATATTTGACCCAAGTATGTCCATTCAAGGGATTTCCGTTATAGCCAACCGGATAAGGAACTTTGAAGTCGATCGATTCCTTGTTCTCGATTCGTTCAAGCCACGAATCGGCAAAGGCGACCTCCCCGCGTTCCGTTATCTCCTCTTTCGACTCTTCGGTCGCACCTTCTCTCCCGACGATCAGAATTTTCGAGTTGGGATTTCCTACCCCTACATAATAATCGCTCGGGAGAGTCCTGACTAATTGTTCGAAACTTTCTCTGTAAATATCTGTTGTCATTACGCCTCTATAATTTCTGATTTGTACGGAATTTCATCTCGGACAAAGGAAACAAATAAATCGATCTTGCGAAAATAAATCTGTACCATTTTCATTATCCGCTCCTAATTTATTATCGGCAAATAGCAAGACCAGCATCTTTGTTTCGGGTCTTAATAAAAATGGACAAAAAACCGTATGCTCCCTCCGGTAGAAAACAAAAGTCCGGTCTCCTGTGAAGGAGACCGGACTTCATATCGGTTGCTTCCGGCTTACTCGACCAGAGGCGTTACGCTCACATAGGATTTGCCTTCGCGCTTCTTGCAGAACGAAACCGTTCCGTCGGTCAGCGCAAAGAGGGTGTGGTCCTTACCGATACCCACGTTTTCACCCGGGTTGTGCACCGTACCCCGCTGGCGAACGATGATGTTGCCTGCCTTAGCGAACTGACCACCGAAAAGCTTCACACCGAGTCGTTTGCTCTCCGACTCACGGCCGTTCTTTGAACTACCTACACCTTTTTTGTGTGCCATGTTTCTCTAATTTTTAAGGTTATGCGACAATTTCTTCAACCAGAACTTGGGTCAGATACTGACGATGACCGTTCTGCTTCTGATAACCCGTTCTGCGCTTCTTCTTGAACACGAGAACCTTATCGTCCTTCAGGTGTTTCAGAATCTTGCACTTCACCGAGGCGCCTTCTACTACAGGTGCGCCTACCTTGACCTGACCGTCGTTGTCTGCGAGCAGGATTTTGTCGAAGCTCACCGACGAGTCTACCTCGCCTGAAAGACGGTGAACATAGAGCTTCCGACCTTTTTCAGCCTTAAATTGCTGACCTGCAATCTCTACTATTACGTACATTTGTATTGATTATGTGTTCGAACATAAATTTCAGTCTGCAAATATACGCAATATTTCGGAATATCCAATTTCGCCCGTAAAATTTTCGCAGCAGCAGAGATTGTTTTGGCATATTTTTAGGAGGTTGCGAAACGGAATACGGTTGCGAAGGCTTTTTCAGGAGGTTTTTCTCGACCCGCCAACAGGCAATAAGCAGTATATTTTTACGTTTTATATACGCAATATCAAAAATATTGTTATCTTTAACAGGCCAATGAGTATCAATACGACCGAAACCATGTTAAGCGAACAGATCAAACGCTTTTTACTACCCAATACGTTCAACGCCGCAGTACGGGCCGGAGCCGCCGTAATGCAGATTTACGAACACCGCGACGACTACGACCTTTCGGAATACAACGGGAATTCCCGTTCCATCACCGCCGCCGACCGTGCGGCGCACGACGTCATCAAACGCACGCTGGGCCAAACCCGCATCCCGATTCTGAGCGAGGACGGACGCGAAATGCACTATGAGGAGCGTTGCAACTGGGAACTTTTCTGGTTGGTCGATCCGCTCGACGGCACGCGCGAATTCATCAACGGCTACAACGAATTCACGATCAACATCGCCCTGATGGAGAACAACGTCTGCGCAGCAGCAGTGGTTTACGTTCCTTACCTGCGTAAAATCTACTTTGCCGACCGGGGATTCGGCTCCTACGTCCGCGACGGGATCGAACCCCGCGCCGACGCCTCCTACACCTTCGACGAAGTCAAACTGGGGGCACGGCGTCTGCCGCTCGTCACCGAAGAACGCACGCACCCCGTAATCGCCATCTCCCGCTCGCACAACACGCCCGAAACCTACGCCCACATCGAGACCCTGCGCAGTCGCTATCCGGCCGCCGAAGTGATCGAGCAGGGCAGCTCCTACAAATTCTGCCTGCTGGCCGAAGGGCGGGTCGACTATTACGTCCGCACGACCCACACCTACGAGTGGGACACGGCGGCCGGCGAGCTGATTCTCTCCGAAGCCGGCGGGCGGCTCGAAGCGCTGGCGGACGGCGCCGCCTTCCGCTACAACAAACGCGACCTTCAAAACCCGTGGTTCGTCTGCCGCGCGCACAACTGCGCCATCCGCTGACAGAGCAGCGCAAGAGACTCGGAGGCCGGAATATTTCGGCCTCTTTCATTTCATCCGGTTCCGCAGCCAGAAAAGAAAGAATAAGAAACAAAAGTCACCGAAACTTTGATTTCTCGCCACCTTTTTCTACCTTTGTTAGGATAACCGACTATTAACCTAACATCTCACATCTTATGAAAAAGAGCCTGCTCCTCATCGGCGCCCTGTTGGTGCTGTTTTCGAACGATGCTTTCGGCTGGGGCAAAATGGGCCACGACGCCATCGCCTACATCGCCGAGTGCAACCTCACGCCCAAGGCGAAGAAAACCATCGAAAAATACCTCGGTCACTCCATCGTTTACTATGCTTCATGGATGGACGAGTGGCGCGCCGAACCGGGGTACGAACATACCAGCGCTTGGCATACGGCGTCCGTGGACAAAGATCTCGTCTATGCGCCGCGGCCGAAAGGCGACGTGATCTTCGCACTCGAAGACGCCATCGCCAAATTGCAGGATTACAAGTCTCAGGACGACTCGACAGTGGTCATGAGTCTGCGCTGCATCATTCATTTCGTGGGCGACATGCACTGTCCCGTACACGTGAAATACCCCGGTCAGAAGAGTTACAACATCTACCTCGACGGTCAGAAATACTCCTACCACAGCGTATGGGACGACCAGATCATCTCGCGTTCGCACCGCTGGAGCTACATGGAATACGCGCATCAGTTGGACCGCTGCACGAAGAAGGAGATCAAGGAGATCGCCTCCGGCTCCGTCCGCGACTGGTTCCACGAAAACGCCGAGACCAGCCGCCACATCTACGAACTGGTCGGGCCCAAGCAGAAACTCGACAAGAACGAAACCAAGTCCTTTATCAACCGCACGCACGAAATGGCCGAACGGCAGATTCAACGCGCGGGTTACCGACTGGCCAAAGTGCTCAACGACCTGTTTGACTGATCGACATTCTATCCGAAATGAAAAAATCGCTTTTTCTGCTCTGCGCCGCACTGGTTCTTTGCAGCAACGCCGCCTTCGGCTGGGGGAAAATGGGTCACGACGCCATCGCCTACATCGCCGAGTGCAACCTCTCGCCCAAGGCGAAGAAGAACATCGAAAAGTACCTCAACACCTCCATCGTGCACTACGCCTCATGGATGGATACACACCGCTTCGAACCGCAGTACGCCCACACCTCGCTTTGGCACACCGCATGGGTCGACGCCGATAACAACTACGACCCCACGCGCAAGGCCGACGGCAACGCGATCAAGGGAATCGAGGATACGATGGAACTGCTCAGGGATTACAAGTCGCTGGACGATTCGACGGTCATCGTCAGCATCAAATACCTCGTGCATCTGGTAGGCGACATGCACTGCCCGACGCATGTGAAATATCCCGACGTAAAAGGGTTCAATATCTATGTCGACGGTCATAAGCTCAACTATCACGGCGTATGGGATACTTATGTGCTCGACCGCAACGTGCGTTGGAACAGCATGGAGTTCCAGCATATTCTCGACCGCTGCACCAAGCGGGAGATCAAAGCCATCACCGCAGGTTCGGTACGCGACTGGTTCCACGACTGCGCCGTCTACTGCCGGCAGATTTACGTATTGGCGCAGCCCGACCAGCAGTTCAAGAGTCCCGACGTGTGGGAGGATTTTCTCAATCCGGCGCTTCCCGTCGCCGAACGGCAGATCCTTTATGCCGGCTACCGGCTGGCGCACGTGCTCAACGAATTGTTCGGGTAGAGTGCCGCTATAACGCCACCCGCTATCAAACAGAAACGGCGATCCCCTCACGGATCGCCGTTTTCGACTTATGCCGTCCCGTCCGCTTATTTCTTTGCGGCGGGCTTCTGAGCAGGCTCCGCAACGGCCTTTACCGAGTCGGCGGCAGACGCAGGTTCGGCAGCAGATTCGGCCGCAGGCAGCGGTTCGGCCTTCGTGCCCTTGAACACGAGCACCTTCTTGCCGTCGTCGAAGAGCGTCAGCACGTCGCCGTCGATCTTATATTTGTCGGCCTCTTCAAGCAGCTTCGCGAAACGGCTCTCCAAGTCCATGTTCGGACAAGCCATCATCGTGCTGGCCAACCGTTCGATGTCGAGTTCGTCCTTGCCCTCGAGTTCGTAGGGACCGAACAGACGGTTGCAGGCGCCCACGCCGTAGACCATCATCCGCGTCGGATCGAGCGTAAAATTGAACGTATCGGATTCCGCAGTGAAGGCGGGATTCGCCTTGCCGTCCATCTCCATGAGTTTCCACTGCGTACCTTCGAGCGGAAGGTTCACTTTCGAACTTCCGCAGGCCGCCAGCATCAGCAGTGCAGCAGCCGCACCTAAAATTTGTTTCATCTTCGTAATTTTATGTTATGTTCCGATCTGTTACCGATATCTTCTCGCAAGAAAAATGCCGGAAGAAGGCAAATCCTGCATCCTTCCGGCAAAATCATGCAATACGGATCAGTATTCCATCTTCGAGAGCCGCTGGTAACCGGCATAACGCCACTTGGCATTCTCCTCAGCGGCTTTGAACAACTCCTCCGCCTCGGCAGGGAACGTTTTCAGCAACGAGGTGTAGCGCACCTCCTTCATCAGGAACTCGTGGAATTTCGACCAGTCGGGCTCCTTCGAATCGAGCACGAAGGGATTCTTTCCCTGCTCGGCCAACTCGGGATTGTAGTGCCACAGATGCCAGTAGCCGCAAGCTACGGCCTCCTTGCCGACGGTCTGCGTACGCGTCATGCCGCCCTTGATGCCGTGGTTGATACACGGAGCGTAGGCGATCACGAGCGACGGGCCGGGATAGGCCTCCGCCTCTTTGAGCACGTTGAAAAGCTGCATTTGCGACGCGCCGATCGAAACCTGCGCCACATAGACGTACCCGTAGGTCATGGCCATCGCGCCGATATCCTTCTTGCGAATGCGTTTGCCGCTCGATGCGAACTTCGCCACGGCGCCCACCGGCGTCGCCTTCGACGACTGGCCGCCCGTGTTGGAGTAAACCTCCGTATCGACGATCAGGATGTTAACGTCCATACCCGACGCCAGCACGTGATCCACGCCGCCGTAGCCGATGTCGTAGCCCCAGCCGTCGCCGCCGATGATCCACTGCGACTTCTTGACCAGCAGATTCTTCATTGCGAGAATCTCCTTGCATGCTTCGCATCCGCAAGCCTCCATCATCGGAATGAGACGGGCCGACACTTCGGCCGAACGCGACGACGAACCGCGCGCCTCGATCCACTCCTGCATGACGCCTTTCAACTCGTCGGAACACTTCGGACATCCGGCGATAGCTTCCTCCATCAGATGCTGAATCTTGTCGCGCTGCTTCTCCACGCCCACGTGCATACCCAGACCGAACTCGGCATTGTCCTCGAAGAGCGAATTGGCCCAAGCCGGACCGTGTCCCTCGGCATTGGTGCAGTAGGGGGTCGACGGCGCCGAACCCGAATAGATCGACGTACAGCCCGTGGCGTTGGCGACCATCATCTCGTTGCCGAAGAGTTGCGTAATAGCCTTGATATAGGGCGTCTCGCCGCAACCGGCGCAGGCTCCCGAGAACTCGAAGAGCGGCTGCGTGAATTGCAGGTTCTTGACCGAGCGGGTCTTGTCGACCGCGTCGCCCTTATAGCCGACCTTCGTCGTGCAGTACTCCCAGTTCTTCTGCTCGCCGAGCTGCGATTCGAGGGGTTTCATCACCAGCGCCTTCTGCTTGGCGGGGCAGACATCCACGCAGTTGCTGCAACCCGTACAGTCGAGCGGCGAAATCTGGATGCGGAATTTGTACTCCTTGGTCTCGCCCAACCCCTGCTTCCACGCCACGCCCGATGCTGCGGCCTCCTCGTCGGTGGCGAGGAACGGACGGATCACGGCGTGCGGACAGACGTATGCGCACTGGTTGCACTGGATACAGTTGTCGATCTGCCATTCGGGGACGTTCACGGCGATGCCGCGCTTCTCCCACGCCGCCGTACCGTTGTCCCACGTGCCGTCTTCGCGGCCGTTGAAAGCCGAGACGGGCAGCAGATCGCCTTTGAGGGCGTTGATCGGATCGACGATGTTGCGCACGAATTCGGGACGCTTCATGTCCACGCCGTGCGACGCCTCCTTCACCTCGATCGAAGCCCACTCTGCGGGCACCTCCACTTTCTCGACGAGCTTGCCGCCGGCGTCGACGGCCGCATAGTTCATGTTGACGATATCCTCGCCCTTCTTGCCGTAGGTCTTTGCGATGGCCTTCTTCATCTCCTCAACGGCCTTGTCGAAGGGGATCACGCCGGCGATCTTGAAGAACGCCGACTGCATGATGGTATTCGTACGCGAACCCAAGCCCAGTTCGGCTGCGATTTTCGTCGCATTGATAATATAGAAATTGATTTTGTTCTTAGCCAGATAGACCTTCATGTGGTTGGGCAGCGTGCGGCAGGTCGTCGCAGCATCGTGTACCGAATTGAGCAGGAACGAACCGCCCGCCTTCAACCCCTTCAACACGTCGTATTTATCGACATACGACGGCACGTGGCACGCCACGAAATCGGGCGTGGTCACCAGATAGGGCGACGTGATGGGCAGATCGCCGAAACGCAGGTGCGACGAGGTGTAGCCGCCCGATTTTTTCGAGTCGTAGGAGAAATAGGCCTGACAGTACTTGTCGGTCGTACCGCCGATGATCTTGATCGAGTTCTTGTTGGCGCCCACCGTACCGTCGGCGCCCAGTCCGAAGAACAACGCCTCGAACGTGCCGGGCTTGGCCATCGAAATCTCCTCGCCGACGGGCAGCGAGAGGTTCGTCACATCGTCGACGATGCCCACCGTAAACTGGTTCTTGGGCGCGGCGGCCTTCAAGTTCTCGAACACGGCGAGCATCTGCGCCGGCGTGGTGTCTTTCGACGAAAGTCCGTAACGGCCGCCGATGATGAGCGGCTTGCGCTCGGCGGGAATATCCTTGCAATTGGCAAAGGCTTCGACCACGTCCAGATAGAGCGGATCGCCGTTGGCGCCCGGCTCCTTCGTACGGTCGAGCACGCAGATGCGCTTCACGGTCTCGGGCAGCACGGCGCCGAGGTACTTCACCGAGAAGGGTCGGTAGAGATGTACGGTCACGACGCCCACCTTCTCGCCGCGGGCGTTCAGGTAGTCGACCGTCTCCTTCAGCGTCTCGGTTACCGAACCCATCGCCACGACGACGTTCTCGGCATCCTCCGCACCGTAATAGACGAAGGGCTTGTACTCGCGTCCCGTGATCTCGGAAATCTGCCGCATCGTCTCGGCCACCATGTCGGGCACAGCATCGTAGAACTTGTTCGCCGCTTCGCGCGTCTGGAAATAGATATCGGGATTCTGGGCCGTGCCGCGCGTCACGGGGTGCTCGGGATTGAGCGCACGGGCGCGGAACTCTTTCAAGGCGTCGCGGTCGAGCATCGCCGTAAGGCGCGCCTCGTCGATCAGCTCGATCTTCTGAATCTCATGCGAAGTGCGGAACCCGTCGAAGAAGTGGAGGAACGGCACGCGCGATTTGAGCGACACGATGTGCGCCACGCCCGCCAGATCCATCACCTCCTGCACCGACGAGGTGGCCAACATCGCAAATCCGGTCTGGCGCGTGGCCATCACGTCCTGATGGTCGCCGAAGATCGACAGCGACTGTGCGGCCAGCGCACGCGCCGAGACGTGGAACACGCCCGGCAGCAACTCGCCCGAAATCTTGTACATATTGGGAACCATCAGCAGCAGGCCCTGCGACGCGGTGAAGGTCGAAGTCAGCGCGCCGCTCTGCAACGAACCGTGCACGGCGCCCGCAGCGCCGGCCTCCGACTGCATTTCGACGACCTTGACCGTCTCTCCGAAGATGTTTTTGCGACCTTGGGCCGCCCACTCGTCGACCAGCTCCGCCATGGTCGACGAAGGCGTGATGGGATAGATTGCAGCGACCTCCGAGAACATATAGGCTATGTGCGCCGCAGCGTAATTACCATCACACGTGATAAATTTTTTCTCTGCCATATCGTTAGATTTGAAAATTATTAAGAGTCAACTCATTAGGTAAATGCACCCGTACTAAACCGATACAAAGGTATAAAATTCCACGAAGAGTACCCAGCATTTTTTGCGTTAGTTTTTTAACAGTCAATATGTTATTTTTTTCACAATAAACGTGCAAGGAATCACCGAGTTGAGAAAATAGCCGATAATGGATTACATTTTCACCCGCTAAAACGGACAACTGCGGACACAGCAATAAGAGTGTCCGCAGTTGTCCGTTTTGATTTTGCATATAATCCGTGATTATGGTTGGGGAAAATTCCAAACGCCCTCCTTCTTATCAAAAAAGCCCTTTGAAAGAAGATGGTTTCTGCCAGTAAAGATGTAATAATCTTCGGCGCCGTGATCAATGCCATTGATCCCGACTATTTCCCGATTGTCAAGGGCTGTATACACTGCCATTCCTCGTTTGGGATTCTGTGGGTTCGGAATACAGAAAATCAGTTTCACATCCTTTTCTTCGTATTTTCGATCGGCGCAAAGTAGATTGTTTTCTTCGCGGAAAGGCAGGGACGATTTGTATTTTTTGAGTAACAGGTTACTTTCTACTGTTCCGTAACAGACGATGTTGCAATTTTCCAGCGGCATATTGAGCGCAGTGCTGTCGGCAACGAGCACCCATTTATGCTCCTTAAGTTGGGAATTCATGTGTTTCAAGATAATTTTCGCATAATCGGCCACCGCCACCGAAGATTCGTCGCCCGAAGTCGGATAGACACAAACGGTGTCAACTCCCAAAAGCGCATCGACGATCGGACCAACGAACTGCGGCACATACGGGTCTACTTCACCGAATACATTCAACAATACCGGCAGGTACTCTTCGAATGAAATGCCGTCGCTATCGCGCAGCGTTTCATACTCCCTGAGTTTCTCCAGTACCGGCCGGATATATCCGAAATGCATCCGCAGTTCACGCTCCAACCAGTGTTGCGCAAGATCACGTCGGCCGATAGTCTCCAACATCCTAATTTCAACAGCTCTTACGATGTGCTCATTCACACAGCTCATCCATGTTCCATATGCCATCTCCGTCATTTTTTCGCGTATCGATTCGAAACGGCTACTGTATCGCATCACCTCGTCGGAATATCTTTCCGTAAGCGGGTTTACAAACGAATGACCGAATTCATGGAACAATGTGGTCATGCAAGCTATTCGATCGATTGACAGCGTACCGTCTTTCTCTTCTATGGGACCTAAAAACGTATAGACGTCATCGGTTCCGAAGTCATTGCGCATCCTGCAAGCATAATTATTACCGCCGAATAACGGGCATACGATGAGGTGATAACTTCCCTTTTTCATGCGGTAATAGTCCTCGACTAACCGAACGATATCCGCCCCTTCCAATGCACTTTTGAAACGGTCGACGATCGACCGGTAATACAATTCGTTATCCGCCCAGAATCCGGCGAAGCAGGACGTCCGGGCAAATTCGGACAATGCGTTGCGATACGACTCGATATTTTCTTCCTTCTCGGCCCTTCGCTTCAGGCCGTCGGTATAAGGTTGCTGAACGCTCAACTCCGGCGGATAGGAACAATGGAGCATCATGGCCACAGGAGCGTCATAACCGAATCCATAGGACAATAACTCTTTCGTATATTTTGCAGCATCGGAATCCGCATAGGGTGCGAAATAAGTTCTCGCCTTGTCACTGTAAGGTACACCCTGTGTACAATAGGGATAATTGGAAACCAACTGTACGGCACCCAGCAGTTCTATTCTCGGATCGACGGAGATGGAAAGCTTCCCGAGAGTGTCCGTGACCGGTAGCAAATTCTGAGCGCTGACCGCGAGAAACGGAAACGAAACGAACAAAATCGCAAGACATCTTTTTTTCATACTTTATAGACTTGTTTTGCCATAAAGTTAATTAAAAAAACGGAAAACAAAACGCAAAAACGAAGTTCTGTAGGAAATCACTGACTATGGCATATTTTTCTTACCTTTGCATACCTATGATTCCTTACCGAAAAAAGACACTCGCCAACGGGCTGACAGTAGCCGCCAACCGCGACCGGCAATCGAAGTTGGCCGCCGTGAACATTCTCTACAAAGTCGGGGCGCGCAACGAGGACCCCGCACGCACGGGCTTCGCCCATCTCTTCGAACACCTCATGTTTCGGGGAACCCGCGCCGTACCCGATTTCGACCTGCCGGTGCAGATGGCCTGCGGCGACAACAACGCTTTCACCAATAACGACTATACGGACTTCTATATTACGCTTCCGAAGGACAATATCGAAACGGCCCTCTGGCTCGAAGCCGACCGCATGACGGGGCTCGACATCTCGACCGAGGCGCTCGAAACCGAAAAACGGGTCGTCATCGAGGAGTACAAGCAGCGTTACCTCAACCAGCCCTACGGCGATCAGGGGATGCTGCTGCGCTCGTTGGCCTACACCCTTCACCCCTATCGCTGGGCCACGATCGGGCTCACGCCCGACCATGTGGCGAAAGCGACGATCGACGAGGTGCGGACGTTCTACCGCCGGTGGTACCACCCTTCGAACGCCATTCTGTCGGTTTCGGCGGACATCGACGAGGAGCGGATCTTCGAACTGGCCGAACGCTATTTCGCCGCGATCGCCGACACCCCGTCCACGCCCGCCCCGTTCCCCGCCGAACCCGAACAGACCGCAGCGCGCCGGCTTGAAGTCGAACGCGACGTTCCCGCCACGTCGGTGACGTTCGCCTACCCGATGGGCGACCGCCTTTCGCGGGATTTCTATCTGGGCGACATGGCCTCCGACATCCTTTCGGGCGGCGATTCGGCGCGGCTTTACGAACGGCTCGTCAAGCGCGACCGGCTCTTTTCGAGCGTCAACGCCTACATCACGGGCGACGTCGATCCGGGGCTCTTCGTCCTCACGGGCCATCTGCTGCCGGGCCGCACGGTCGAAGAGGCCGAAACGGCGTTCCTGCACGAAATCGAGGAGTTGCAAACCCGCCCCGCGAGCGACTACGAGATCGAAAAGGTCAAGAACAAGTTCGAGGCCAATACGCTCTTCGGCGAGTTGAACGTGATGAACAAGGCGATGAATCTGGGATTCTACGAAATGCTCGGCGACCCCGGGCTCATCAACCGCGAGGTGGAACTCTATCGCTCCGTCACGGCCGCCGAACTGATCGATTTCGCCAGCCGTACCTTCCGGCCGACGCGCCGCTGCACCCTTATCTACCGCGCAAAACAATGAAACAGCCCCTGCTTACCACCCCTTCGGACGTCTCGCTGGCCGAGCCCCTGCGCCGCACGCTTGCGAACGGCGTCGAAATCCACACCCTGCCCGCCACGGAGTTCGAAGTGGTGCGCTTCACCTTTGTCTTCCGCGCCGGTTCGGCGCAGCAGCGCAAAGCCTTCGTCGCCACATCGGCGGCCAACCTGCTGAGCGAAGGAACGCGCGACATGACCTCGCAGCAGATCGCCGAACAGCTCGACTTCTACGGCTCCTATTTCGACGTGAACGTCGACCGCGATTATGTCTATTTCAGTTTCTGCTCCCTGTCGAAATACTTCCGGCAGACACTCGCCGTCGCCGAACAGATTCTGCTTCACCCCGCGTTCCCCGAAGAGGAGGTCGTCTCTTACCGCGAAAAACGCAAGCAGCGGCTGCGCATCGAGCGTATGAAGGTCGAGACCGAAGCCCGCGAAGCCTTCGCCCGCGCGCTCTTCGGCGCGGAGCATCCCTACGGCATATCGTCGTCCGAAGAGGCTTACGACGACCTCACGCGCGACGACCTGATCGACTTTTACGACCGGCACTACACCGCCCGCAACTGCTTCGTCGTGTGCAGCGGCGCAGCCGATGCGGCCGTTGTCGACGCCGTTGCGGAGGTCGCAGGACAGCTGCCCGACGGCATCGACAATGCAGAGCAGCCGTTCCCGCCGGCGGTTACGACACCCTATGCCGCCGTGCCCCATCCGGGCGCCGTGCAGTCGTCGATCCGCATCGGTCGCCTGCTCTTTCCGCGCAACCACCCCGACTATGTCGGCATGCAGGTGGTGGCGATGCTGCTGGGCGGCTATTTCGGTTCGCGTCTGATGCAGAACCTGCGCGAGGAGCACGGCTTCACCTACGGCGTCGTCGCGGCGATGGGCAACCTCGAATGCGCGGGATATCTGGCTATTGCGACGCAGGTAGCGCGCGACGCCACGCAGCAGGCGCTCGCGGAGATCTACCGCGAAATCGAACGGCTGCGCACCGAACCCGTCGCAGAGGAGGAGCTGTCGCTAGTGCGCAATATGATGACGGGCGAGATGATGCGCATTCTCGACGGACCGTTCGGCATCGCCGACGTCACGATCGAGAACATTCTCTGCAACCGCGGCAACGACGTGATCAGCGAGAACCTGCAACGCATCCGCGCCGTCACCCCTGCCGAGGTACAGCGGCTCGCCGTGAAATACCTGCCCCGCGAGGAGTTGGTCACGGTCGTAGCGGGCGCGCCCGAAAGCGGGATCCGATAGGGCCTTGCATATCACCGATTTCGATTTTCAATTCCGGCTCTGAGAAGCCGGAATTTGCTTTTTCGGCCGAAATTAACTATTTTTGTTTCGCCCCGCAAGGGGAAATCAGGTTAAATTACAAGGTTATGATGAGAAAATTTTTCTGGTTGCTGGCAGGACTCGCAGCGGGTCTTGCCACAGGTTGTAGTGACGATGCTAAAAACGACGAACCGACAGTTCCCCCCCCCGCAGCTTCTGAGCCGCTAAGCCAACTTACGGCCGATGTTCCGTTCTCGATTCAAAGCGCCAAACTCGTTCGTGAGCCGGCATTGGACAAAGAGGGAGGCGACGGGTATCTGCTCACGCTGGCCGATGCAGAGGGCGCTGAAATCCGCGTCGCGCTTCATGCGGATAAGGACGCTTCGCCGTTCGGCCGTTACGACTTTTCTCGCACGAACGATTGTGTCGCAGGATCGCACGACGGCGATGCGAACGCTCCGGCAGGCAGTTGGTACTACGCTTCGCAGAAGCCCGTCGCTCCGATCAGCGGAGGCGTAATCGATCTGAGCCGCGTACCGGGCAACAAACCCTCCGATACCAGTTACCGCGTGCAACTCGCCTTCGAAGACGACCACTCCCCCGCCTATAAAATCGAAGCCTCTTATTCGGGAGCGATGACCCTCGAAGGAGTCGACGAACAGCCCGGCTCTACGACTACCTACTGTTATGCGGGCGCCTCAGGATTCTACACCGACGACGGCTACAACTCGTGGGGCATCGATTTCGACAGCGCTGATTTCGCGCACCTGCTGAGCGTCTTCGAATTCAACGTCGCACCCGAAGCCACCGAGCAGGACGGAATCCCCGCCGGCACCTACACGATCACCGACGACTATGGTCCCAACACCGTCACATGGGCCTCCTACGACAAGGATATGACCTTCCTCTCGACGGGAACGATCACCGTCGAGCGAAACGATGACGATTACAAGGTGGTCGTCGATGCCATCGACGAAAACGATCAACCCTTCAAAGCCGATTTCGCGGGACAGATCTATTACGAAAACACCTCCGAGCAGACCTCGATCTCGCCCCGCGAGGTCTACGTGGTCTGCTACGGCGAGAAAAACGGACTGTCCAACTGGTATATCACCCTCGTCGACAGGGGTTATCTCACCACGCGCGACGCCGTCGGCAACTGCTACTACGGTTCGATCCTCCATTTCGACCTGCGCAGCGACGCGGCCAACGATTACGCCGACGGAGTGCCCGAAGGCACGTTTGCCGTACAGAACGGACAATCGGGCGTCGGTATCTGGGGCGGCGACAACGCTGCATGCACCTCGTTCCTCTCCGAATATTTCAGCGGCTCGCCCGCGATCGGCAAACTGACGGAAGGCAACGTCACGATCGCGCGCGACGGCGAGTGGTATGAAATCTCGTTCGACGGTCTGACGCTCGCAGGCAGCGATCAGACATCGTTGTCGGGAAGCTACGAAGGCCGCGTGCAGTATATCGACGCACGGGAATAATCGATCAACCGTAAAGGAAGCGCCTCCGAACATGAGTTCGGAGGCGCTTTTTCATCGAAAAGGCGCAATCGTCAATCGTCGAGCGCCAATTGTTTTTCCACCCACTGCGTGAGCGTCACGAAATCGGCCACCGACAACTGTTCGGCGCGCCGCGAGAAAAAGGGATGTTCCGCCCCGCCGAAATCGCCGAAGGCGGCGCGCAGCGAGTTGCGCAGCATCTTACGACGCTGGCCGAACGACGCCTTGACGACCCGCACGAAGAGCCGTTCGTCGCAATCGAGCCGTTCGACGCCGTTGCGGCGCAAACGGATAACGGCGCTCTTGACTTTGGGCGGCGGATTGAAGACCTTCTCCCCTACCGTAAAGAGGTATTCGATGTCGTACCACGCCTGCAACAGCACCGAAAGAATGCCGTACTCCTTCGACCCCGGCGGACAGGCGATGCGGGCGGCAACCTCGCGCTGAATCATGCCGACGCATTCGGGTATCAGATCGCGATTCTCCAAGACCTTGAAAAAGATTTGCGACGAGATGTTGTAGGGAAAGTTCCCGATCACCCGCACCCCGTCGGGAAAGAGCGACCGTAAATCCATTCGCAGAAAATCGCCCTCCATCAGGCGCGGCGTGAATTCGGGATAATGGGCATGAAGATAGGCAACGCTTTCGGCGTCGATCTCGGCGCCCCACACGACGATGTCGCTGCGTCGCAGCAGGAACTGCGTCAGCACACCCATGCCGCAGCCGACCTCCAACGCCGCAGCCGGCGCATCGACAGCACCGCCCGACAAGGCGTCGCAGATTTTGCGCGCTATGTTCAGATCGACCAGAAAATGCTGGCCTAATGCCTTCTTCGCTCGGACTTCGCTCACTCGGCAATCGTTTAAAAGGATTTCGCGGCGACGAAAAGCGCCGCCGCACGGCAAAGGTAACGATTTCGGTGCGATAATTTGCGACGACGGCACTTTTTTATTATTTTCGTATCCCGTAATACGACTCACCGTCATGACCTACGACATCTTCATCAGCTACCGCCGCGACGGCGGCAAGGAGCTGGCGCGTCCCCTCAAATCGGAACTGGAACGGCGCGGTTACCGCGTATTTCTGGA
>CAJMNH010000023.1 GCA_905214725.1 uncultured bacterium | reverse complement strand
AAAGAACGCCGCGGCGGAATTCCGCCGCGGCGTTCTTTAGACGCAATCGACGCCTATTTCGTTTTGTACGAACAACTGAATTTGCCGCCTGCCAGTTTCTGCAACTTGCTTTTCAGAAGGTTGCGGCGCAGCGGCGAGAGCCGGTCGGTGAAAACCTTTCCTTCGATGTGGTCGTATTCGTGTTGGATCACGCGGGCGGGCAGTCCGGTGAACTCCTCGTCGTGTTCCTCGAACTTTTCGTCGACATAACGCATGCGGATCGAGACGGGACGGCGTACATCCTCGTGCAGTCCCGGCAGCGAGAGGCACCCCTCGTTGAAGAGCGAAGTCTCCTCCGAACGCTCGTAGATTTCGGCGTTGATGAAGGCCCTGCGATAGTCGGCCAGTTCGGGATGTTCTTCGCCCCACGGCGTACAGTCGATGACGAACAGACGGATGTTTTTGCCGATCTGCGGCGCGGCCAGTCCGACGCCGTCGGCCTCGCCGAGCGTGAGAAACATATCCTCGACCAGTTTTTCCAGTTCGGGGTAATCGGAATCGATATTTTCAGAAGGGTTGCGCAGCGTCTGCGAACCGTAGATGACAATCGGGTAAATCATAGCTTTATTCATTCAACATTCTTCGTTCGCAGCGGCACGGATGCCGCGCGACCGTTTATCTCCTCTCTTCCGCGCCTCGGCTCGACATGAAATCCTCGAGGATGATCGTCGCCGAGATTTTGTCCACCAGCGCGCGGTTGCGGCGCGCCATCTTCCGCAAGCCGCCGTCGAGCATGGCGCGATGGGCGATCACCGATGTGAACCGCTCGTCGTAGAGGACGACGTCGATCGAAGGGTAAGTCCTGTGCAGCCGCGCCACGAGCGGCAGAACGAAGCGCATCGTCTCCGACGGAGCGCCGTTCATCTTCATGGGTTTGCCCACCACGATGGTTGTAACGTCTTCCCGAGCGATATATTGTGCCAGAAAACGTTCCAACTCGCGCGTTTCGACCGTTGCAAGTCCTCCCGCAATGAGTTGCAGCGGGTCGCTTACGGCGATTCCCGTACGGCGCGTGCCGTAATCTATGGCAACGATGCGGCCCATCGGATTGTGCGGTCTAAATAATGGACGCGGTTCAACGGCCGGCCGGTGGCGAAACCGGTCAACAGGGTGATCCAGAACCGGAGGCTGTCGTCCCCCTTCTTTTCGCTGCGATCCATTTTACAGGTTCAGTTTCTTGAAGAGCTTGCGGTAGGATACCTCCATGTCCACCATGCGGTAGAGCTCGTCGATTGCCACGCGCTCCTGCTGCATCGTGTCGCGGTGACGCACCGTGACGGTGCGGTCTTCGAGCGTCTGATGGTCGACCGTCACGCAGAACGGCGTACCGATAGCATCCTGACGGCGGTAACGCTTGCCGATCGAGTCCTTTTCATCGTAAACCACGTTGAAATCGTATTTGAGCAGGTCGATGATCTGCTGCGCCACATCGGGCAGTCCGTCCTTTTTCACCAGCGGCATTACGGCCACCTTGACCGGCGCCAGCGCGGGCGGGAAGGCGAGGACGACGCGGCTCTCGCCGTTTTCGAGCTGTTCCTCCTTGTAGGCGGCCGAGAGAACCTGAAGCACCATGCGGTCTACGCCGATAGAGGTTTCGACGACGTAGGGCACGTAACTCTCGCCCGTCTCGGGATCGAAGTACTGCATCTTTTTGCCCGAGAACTTTTGGTGGCTGCCCAGATCGAAATCCGTGCGCGAGTGGATGCCCTCCACCTCCTTGAAACCGAAGGGGAAGTTGTATTCGATGTCGGTGGCGGCGTTGGCGTAGTGCGCCAGTTTATCGTGGTCGTGGAAACGGTATTGGTCGTCGCCGAATCCCAGTGCGCGGTGCCATGCCATGCGGGTGTCTTTCCACTGGTTCCACCACTTCATCTCTTCGCCCGGGCGTACGAAGAACTGCATTTCCATCTGCTCGAACTCACGCATGCGGAAGATGAACTGTCGGGCGACAATCTCGTTGCGGAACGCCTTGCCGATCTGCGCGATGCCGAACGGGAGTTTCATGCGTCCCGTCTTCTGGACGTTGAGGAAGTTGACGAAGATGCCCTGCGCCGTTTCGGGACGCAGGTAGATCGTATTGGCGCCTTCGGCCGTCGAGCCCATCTGCGTGGAGAACATCAGGTTGAACTGACGCACTTCGGTCCAGTTCCGCGTACCCGAGATGGGGCAGGCGACCTCGCAGTCGAGAATGATCTGCCGCAGTTCGCCCAAATCGTTCGCATTCATCGCCTCGGCGAAACGCCGGTGCACCTCGTCGCGTTTGGCGGTCGTCTCCGCGACGCGAGGCGACGTGGCGCGGTATTTTTCCTCATCGAACGACTCTCCGAAACGCTTACGGGCCTTTTCGACCTCTTTTTCGATCTTCTCGTCCTGCTTGGCGAGCCACTCCTCGATCAGCACGTCGGCGCGGTAACGCTTCTTCGAATCCTTGTTGTCGATCAGCGGATCGTTGAAGGCCGAAACGTGTCCCGAAGCCTCCCATGTTTTGGGGTGCATGAAAATCGCGGCGTCGATGCCCACGATGTTTTCGTGGAGCTTGACCATCGAATCCCACCAGTAGCGCTTGATGTTGTTTTTCAGTTCGACGCCGTTCTGACCGTAGTCGTAGACGGCGCCCAGACCGTCGTAAATCTCGCTCGACGGGAAAATAAAGCCGTACTCCTTGCAGTGGGCCACGAGTTTCTTGAAAAGTTCGTCCTGAGTCATAGTCGTATGTCGTATTTTGTTTTGCGGATTGTCCGATTCGCAAAGGTACGAAATAATCTCGTTAATCGTTTCGATTTGGATTGTAAAATTCTGTGCCGGAGCCGGATTGCCGCCGATGCGGATTCCTTTCGCGGGAATTGTCAATATTATATTGTAATAGAGCGTTTAATAACTTGTCTCGCATTGAGCGGATAACCGCTGAAACCCCCTGAAAGGCTTTTAATTGATGATTCGGCTGAAATTATCGGAAAGGTTTACGCTGTGTTTTTTCATATAAAAACTTGCATGGGTGGCCGTTTTTTCATACATTTGGCTACGGTTCCGGCTCCTTTGGTTATATGCGGAACCTGCTCGAACCTGTTATGTGTAGATGAGAAGTGGAATTTTTATTGGGATTATGACAGGTAGACGGATCGTTCATATGTGGCCTTGTGCGTTAGGCATGGGCTTACCTGTCTGTCTTTTAGAGTAAATTCCACTACTTCGTCTACACATGGGTTAAGTCCGTGTCTTTCGCACATTTTTGTCCGAAAGTCCTGCCTTAATCGGTTTGGAGCGAGAAGGAATGTACGACTGTAAATTTCGGAAATTCCCGGAACTTCATTCTGCCGCTTCGATGATAGGGGCGGGATTCGTCTTCTTGGGATGGACGTCGGATCTCAGTCCATCCGAATCGAATGCATAAGATTTTTTGTAAATCAGTAATTTGAAACCAACGATGGCCCTTTCGAAGATTTGTATTTCGGACGAATTGTTTTATATCGGAAAATTTCTGCCTGCAACAGGGAATAATTAATCCATACGCACGCATATTATGGACATCAAGTTTTTTGTACCCTATATCGAAGCGAAGAAGCAGCTCGATATTCGGGCTTCCATTATCGGCCGTTGGCTGGAGGCCGGATCATATGAAGACCGCCGAGGCGATGGGATATGGCGGAAAGCCCGCAATTCGCGGATGAACCGCGATTTTTCCGTCTGGCTGCTCGATTTCAAGAGCCGCAACCGATTGGTTCGCACCGAGGTTCCGCCCGGAAAGAGAAGCTATGAGATCGTCCCCGATATCGATTTGAACGAAATCCCCGATTTGAACGATTTGCCCTATTTGGCCGGAACGCTGGCCGTACAGCACGATACGGTGACCGACAGCTACTATGAAACGGGCGAGACCGGTTTGCTTTCGGTCCGCAAGGGGTATTCGGATTACATGGATTACCGCTTCAGCCGGCGCAACGGCGAGTTGGTGCTTCCCGAAGGGAAAATACTGGTCATGCGCCTCAATGCGGAGGAGATGTGGCTGATGGATCATGACCAATATGAATTGGAGTATCCGACCGTCGAACGTTATCGGCGGTTGAAATAGGGGCGCTCCTTCGCGGAGACAAGGGGTGCGTCCGGTAAAAATTCCGAATGAATCCGTTTCAGAGCAGTCCGGCCGAACGGAATGAGAAACTGCCTGCACGGGCGACGATGATGTGATCGAGCAGCCGGATGTCGAACAGCGCGGCGGCTTGTGCGATGCGGGCGGTCAGTTGCCGGTCGGGTTCGCTCGCTTCGGCGCTGCCCGATGGGTGGTTGTGAACGAGAATCAGCTGCGTGGCCAGCAGTTCGAGCGCCCGTTTGACGATGAGCCGGTGATCGACCACCGTTCCCTGCACGCCGCCTTGGCTGATGCGCTGCCGTTCGATAATGCGGTTCGACGAGGAAAGATAGACCGCCCAGCACTCTTCGTGCTCCAACTGCTCCAATTCGGGCCGGAAGAGCCGGATAACGTCGTCGCTCGTGACGAGCGTCGTCGTTTCGGCGGCCTGTGCCTGAAGAATGCGACGTCCCAGTTCCGCGGCTGCAACGATGCGCGCGGCGCGGCGCTGTCCGACGCCTTCGACCATACGCAGACGCGGCATCGGGGCATGACCGAGCCGGACCAGCGAACCTCCGTAATATTCCAGCAACCGCTCGGCCAACTGACGTGTCGATGCCTGTTCGAGGCCTTCACCGAGCAGCAATGTCAGCAGTTCCGTGTCGTCGAGCGACGCGGGGCCCCGTGAGGTGAGTTTGTCGAGCAGTTGTTTCATGGGAGAGAGATGCCGGATAAACCGTATCAGCGACGTTCTTCGCCGAGTTGCTGTTGGAGCCGATCGACTTTGTCGAGCAGCGCGGCGCAGGCTTCGTCGGTAAAACTCTGCGAAACGGAGAACGCCGCCTGCTGCTCCGCCTCCTTTTTCGATTCGCCGCTGCCGCGTCCCACCTCCATGCTGTCGATCAGTACCGTCGCGTGGAACACAGGGTGGTTCGCGGACGAGCCCTCTCTTTTGGCCGTATGGAAACGGATCGTATGGTGGTTTTTCTGACACCATTCGATCAGCCGGCTCTTGAAATCGTTTTCCGATTCGGTCAGCTCTTCGAGCGACAGATGGTCGCGGTAGAGGCGGTTGATAAGCAGCCGGTTGACGAAATTATAGCCCTGATCGAGATAGATCGCACCCATCATCGCTTCGAACGCATCGCCGAAGATGTGTTTCTGTGCCAGCGTATTGCTGCTTCCGTCGAGGATGACGCAGCGGTCGAGTCCGATCTCCTTGGCGATCGCATTGAGCGACTGGCGCGATACGATCTTCGACCGGAGCTTGGTCATGAAGCCTTCGTCGCGGTCGGGAAATTCGATGTAGAGATAGTCCGACGTGACGGCTTCGATCACGGCGTCGCCCAGATATTCGAGCCGTTCGTTGTTGATCTGACGTCCGTCGTCCAAAACCAAAGAAGCTGACTTGTGAATCAAAGCCAGCTTGTAGAGTTCGATGTTGTGCGGAACGAATCCGAACAACTCGTCGATCGTGCGGTAAAACTCCTTATCTGGGCCGAAATTGCGCCGCCAAGGGCGTAACAAAAAATCAATCACGGCCGTACGAAGTTAGAACTTACGGAAAATGATCGTCGAGTTGTGACCGCCGAAACCGAACGTATTGCTCATCGCCGCTTTCACGTCGCGATGCTGCGCCTTGTTAAGCGTGAGGTTCAGTTTGGGATCGATCTCGGGATCCAGCTCCTCCATATTGATCGTGGGAGGTACTACGCCTTGGGTGAGCGCGAGAATGCAGGCCAGCGCCTCGACGGCGCCGGTGGCGCCCAGCAGGTGTCCCGTCATCGATTTGGTCGAAGAGATGTTCAGGTCGTAGACGTGTTCGCCGAAAACGCCCGCAACGGCTTTCAGCTCGGCGATGTCGCCCAGCGGGGTCGAGGTGCCGTGAACATTCACGTAGTCGATCTCGGCGGGTTGCATTTCGGCGTCTTTCAGCGCGGCTTTCATCGACAGCATGGCGCCCTTGCCTTCGGGGTGGGGAGCCGTGAAGTGATGCGCGTCGGCCGATGCGCCGCCGCCTACGACTTCGCAGTAGATTTTCGCCCCGCGCGCCTTGGCGTGTTCGTACTCCTCGAAGATCAGCGCGCCGGCGCCCTCGCCGATCACGAAGCCGTCGCGGTGTACGTCGAACGGACGCGAAGCGTGCTGGGGATCGTCATTGCGGGTCGAAATGGCCTGCATCGAAGAGAATCCGCCCACGCCCGGCTCATTGACCGAAGCCTCCGAACCGCCGGTTACCATCACGTCGGCCTTGCCCCAGCGAATCTGGTTGAAGGCGTCGATCATACCGTGGTTCGACGAAGCGCAGGCCGAAACGATACAGTAGTTGGGGCCCATGAAACCGTACTTCATCGAGATGAAACCGGCTGCGATGTCGGCGATCATGCGGGGAATGAAGAATGGGCTAAACCGCGGTGTGTTACCACCCTCGGCATAGCCCACACATTCGTCGAAGAACGATTTAAGTCCTCCGATGCCCGAACTCCAGATAACGCCCACCTGCTCCTTGTCGAGCTTCTCCAGATCGAACCCTGCGTCCTCCACGGCCTGCGTGGCGGCGATCAGGGCATACTGGGTAAAGAGGTCGTATTTGCGCACCTCCTTGCGGTCGAAATGCTGGGCCGGATCGTAATTCTTTACTTCACAAGCGAATTTCGTCTTGAATTTCTCCGTGTCGAAGTGCGTGATGGGGGCGGCTCCGCTGACACCTTTCTCGAGATTTGAAAAATATTCCTGAATATTATTACCGAGTGGGTTAATCGTACCTATACCTGTCACCACTACACGTCTTGCTGTCATATGAATCGGATTTGGTTGAAATGAAACGAATCGCTGCGAAGAAAAAGTTATGGCAGAATTATTTCTTGTGCTCTTCGATGTACTTGATGGCATCGCCGACGGTCGCGATCTTCTCGGCATCCTCGTCGGGAATCTGAATATCGAAAGCCTTCTCGAACTCCATGATGAGCTCTACGGTATCGAGCGAATCCGCACCGAGGTGGTTGGTAAAGCTTGCTTCGGGCACAACTTCCGACTCTTTGACTCCCAGTTTGTCTACGATGATCTCGACGACTTTCTGTTGAACTTCTGACATAATTGTAATTTTTTAGTTAAACAAATATTGTTGAAAATACTTTTCTATTTTCACGCAGAATTTTTCGCAAAAATAACACTTTTTTTGTTACATTTGTCATACTTGCAAAAGATTTTATCAACACGATTGTCCACAAATCGTGCGCCATTTTGTTTAAATGTTTGAATAATAGTATATTATGAAGCTATTGCTGATTTCCAACTCGACCAATGCAGGGGAGCCCTATCTCGCTTATCCCATGCCGCGTATCGAAGAGTTCCTTCGCGGGGTGAAGGAGGTGGCGTTCGTTCCCTATGCCGCCGTCACGTTTTCCTATGCCGAGTACGAGCGGCGCGTGCAGGAGCGTTTCGCCGCGCTCGGCATCCGCGTACGGTCGGTGCATCGCGCCGAAAATCCCATGTCGGCGATCCGCTGCGCCGAGGCGATATGCGTCGGCGGCGGAAATACCTTTGCGCTGGCCAAAAAAATGCAGGAGCAGGGGCTGATGCGGGCGATCCGCAGTCGGGTGAAGGCCGGCGTTCCGTATGTGGGCTGGTCGGCCGGCAGCAACGTAGCCTGTCCCACGATCTGCACGACCAACGATATGCCCATCGTCGAACCGGAATCGTTCGGGGCGATCGGGGCGGTGAAGTTCCAGATCAATCCCCACTATCTCGACGCCAATCCCGAAGGACATGCCGGCGAGACGCGCGAGGTGCGGCTGTTGGAGTACATTGCCGCCAATCCCCGCCGCTACGCCGTAGGGCTGCGCGAGGGGTGCATGTTGCGGTATGAGAACGGCCGTCTGGAACTGTTGGGCGATCGGCCGATGCGGATTTTCAAAAAGGGCGTAATCCCTTACGAGGTGCGGCAGGGCGACGATCTCTCCTTTTTATTATAATAAGGTATGACGATTCGTGAAATAGAGTCGGGGCACGACATCATGGAAGTAAACCGACTGGCGGGAGTGATCTGGCACGAGACCTATCGCGGGATCATCTCACGCGAGCAGATCGCCTATATGATCGAGCGGTTCCAGTCCGTGCGGGCGATCACCGAGCAGTTGGCGCTGGACGGATACCGCTATTTTCTGATGGAGGACGACGATCGGGCCGTCGGTTACTGCGGCGTGCAGCTGTGCGAAGGGCGGATGTTTTTGAGCAAAATCTATCTCTTGCGGGAGATGCGCGGCAGGGGTTATTTCCGGCAGATGCTGGCCCGCTTGGTCGGGTTGTGTCGTGAGAACGGTGTGCGGACGGTCTGGCTGACGGTCAACCGGCACAACGAACAGGCGATCGGGGCTTATCGCCACGCGGGTTTTCGCGAGGCGCGTACGCAGGTGACCGACATCGGCGGCGGTTATGTGATGGATGATTATGTAATGGAATTGGAGGTGACTCCTCAAAATGAATAGACGATGAATGTTTTGATTATAGGCGTAGGCCTGATCGGCGGATCGTTTGCGCTGGCTTTGCGCGAACACGGAGCGGCGGCGCATATCGGCGGCGTGGAGTCGTCGGAGGAACACGCCCGTCGGGCGCTCGAACGAGGGCTGGTCGACCGGATCGTGACGCTCGACGAAGGGCTTCCCGAGGCCGATCTGATCGTGCTGGCGACGCCCGTCGATACGATTCCGCTGTTGACGGTGAAAATTCTCAACCGCGTCGCGCCCCATCAGATCGTGATGGATACCGGTTCGATCAAAAGCGAGTTGTGCGAGGTGGTCGGCATGCACGCGCGGCGCGGTCGTTTCGTGGCCACGCACCCGATGTGGGGCACCGAGTACAGCGGCCCCGATGCCGCCGCTTCGGGCGCTTTTGCAGGCCGGACGGCTGTGATCTGCGAGCGGGACCGCAGCGATCGGGATGCGCTCGAAACGGTCGAGCGGATCTACCGGACGCTGGGAATGCCGCTTGTTTCGATGGAGCCCGAAGAGCACGACCTGCACACGGCTTACGTCTCGCATATCTCGCATATCACGTCGTTCGCGCTGGCGCTGACCGTGCTCGAGAAAGAGCGCGAGGAGCAGCACATCTTCGATCTGGCGGGCGGCGGTTTCGAGAGTACGGTGCGTCTGGCCAAGAGCGCGCCGCGCACGTGGGTGCCGATTCTGCTGCGCAACAAGTACAACGTGCTCGACGTGCTGCGCGAGCATATCCACCAGTTGCAGATCATGCGGCGCATGATCGAGCGCGACGATGTCGAAGGATTGTCGGCCGCCATGCAGCGCGCCAACACCATTCAGAAGATTCTGCCGTGAGCGCGCCGCCGTCCGCCGATACGGGCCGTCGGGGCGAACAGGCGGCGGTCGATTACCTGCGTCGGGCGGGATATGCGATCCTCGAACGCAACTGGCGGTCGGGTCGCTATGAGTTGGACATTGTCGCGCGGCGGTGGGACGAACTGCATTTCGTCGAAGTCAAAACGCGTCGGGCGGGCGGTCTGACCACGCCCGAGGAGGCGCTCACGCCGCGGAAGTTCTCCGCGCTGCGCCGCGCCGCCGAAGCTTATATGGCGCAACACCGCGTCTGCCTCGAACCGCAGTTCGATCTGGCGGCCGTCGATGTATTCCCGGACGGGACTCTGTGTGTGCGTTTTACGGAGCGGGCGATGGAATGCAGTTGGTAATTTTGGTTTTAATACAAAAATAGTTACCTTTGCCGGACTCAACTTTCGATAACAGGGCATGTGGTTGTATAATTTGGGTATTTCGCTCTATGCAGGAGCCATTCGTTTAGCCGCTCCGTGGCACGGGAAGGCGCGACTGTGGAGCGAAGGCCGACGGAATATATTCAAGCGTATGGAGGCCGCCGTCCGTCCCTCCGACCGGATTGTCTGGGTGCATGCCGCTTCGTTGGGGGAGTTCGAGCAGGCCCGTCCGATCATCGAACGTCTGCGGGAAGAGCATCCCGAATACAAAATCCTGCTCACCTTCTTCTCTCCGTCGGGGTATGAGATTCGCAAAAACTACGAGGGCGCCGATTATGTCTTCTACCTTCCCGCCGACACTCCCTCCAACGCCCGCCGTTTTTTGGACATCGTCCATCCCGAGATCGCCATCTTCATCAAATACGAATTCTGGATCAATCTGCTGACCGAGTTGCGCCGCCGAAAGGTGCGGTCGTATATCGTGTCGGCTATTTTCCGGCGCAATTCGGTCTTTTTCCGCCCTTATGGCGCGATATGGCGTCAGGCGTTGGAGACGTTCGACACGCTGTTCGTCCAGAACGTCGAGTCGAAACGGCTGCTCGCCGAAATCGGGTTCGACAACGTGATCGTCGCGGGCGATACGCGCTTCGACCGAGTGGCTCAGATTGCAGCCGCGGCCAAACGAGTGGAGACGATCGAACGCTTCAAGGGCGACGATCGTCTTTTTGTGGCCGGATCGACGTGGGGACCCGACGAGGAGATTCTTCTGCCGCTCGTCAACGCCAATCCGGGCGTGAAGTTCGTCATTGCGCCTCACGAGATGGACGAGGGGCGCATTGCGCGTCTCATGCAGGAGGCGAAGGGCGGCGCGGTGCGTTACACGCAATGCGATGCCTCGACCTGTTTCGACGGCGTGCAGGTGCTCGTTCTCGACACGATGGGCATGCTCTCCTCGGTCTACGGCTCTGCGACATGGGCTTACATCGGCGGCGGTTTCGGCGTGGGCATCCACAATACGCTCGAAGCGGCGACCTTCGGTCTGCCGATCGCTTTCGGGCCCAACTATGGGAAGTTCAAGGAGGCGCGCGACATGGTGTCGCTCGGATGCGCCACCTCGGTTCGTTCGGCCGACGAACTGGCGGCGTGGTTCGCGCCGCTGCGCAACGACACGGAGGCGCTCCATCGCGCCAGCCGCACGGCCAAGGACTATACCGCCCGCAATCAGGGCGCCACGGGAATCATCCTGCGCAGCATTTTCAATTCTTAGCGGGCGGATCGAATAAGAATAATGGCGGGATCATCGATCCCGCCGTTTGTTTTGGGCAAACAGGTATCTACGTATGATTCGAATGTATATAAATTCTGCTTATAATGACTCGTATTGTCGAGATACGTTATCTGTAATAGATCCCCTCCCACACGCAGACGTTTCCCGCACCGTCGACGGCGGCGAGGCGCAGCGTGTGTTCCTTGCGGCGGCCGAATACCTCGTCGTCGAATGAGTGCGTGTAGGTTCCTTTCACGCGGTCTTCTTCCAGAATGGCCATGCGGCCGTCGATGAGGCAGGTTACGGAGCTTACGCCCGAAAAATTATCCCCGACGGTGAAGGCGATGCTGCGCTGCCGGCTCAGATCATGCCCGGAGAAGTGCGGACGAACGGTGGGACGCACGGTATCGGCCACGATAAAGAAAGTCCCCAGCGAACGGGTGCGCAAACGTATGCGCCCGTCGCTCCACTTGCCGCCTTCATAACGCAGTTTTCCCTTCGGCGAGAGCGAAGCCAGCACCGCGCGGTGTTGCAGATCGGCCGGAACCTGCGGCGCGTCGATCCACAGCGTGGCATAGCTGTGCAGCGGCAGCCGCACGTCGAGAATCTCGACGCCGCGCGACAGGAAGAGAAGCGTCGAATCCTTGAGCAGCGGTCTTTCATGGGGTTGTTGCGTATAGAAACACGACTCGTAGAGTGTTCCGGCGGAAATTTCGATCCGAACGCCGTCGTGCTCGTATTGGAAATCCCTGTCATGGCGGATAACGGGCAGCGAGTCGCACGCCGGCGCGCGGAACGAGCGTTCATCGGTTTTCCCCTCGACCGTGAAGGCGAGCGTCGAGCGGTTGCCGCAGTCGTCTTCGGCCGTGATGCGCACCTGCTGCCGCACACCGGCCGGCGTGGTCAGCAACGCGCGGTTTTTCATCACGGGATAGAACACGTCGGGGCAGCCGGACAACTGCGTGAGCCGGATCACCTCGTTGCGCGACATGAGTTGCATGGGGTAGTAGCTCACGGCGTTGCAGTAGCGCGTGTCGCCGAACCGGAATCCATCCATGCGATATTCGTAGCGCACTTCGCCGTCGACCTCCTCCGTGAGCCGGTAGACGCCGAAGGTGTTGTAGACTTCGTCCTTGCGATCCGAACACTCGACGATGAAGTAGCCGCGCCGTCCGACCGCGACGGGTTGCGTTTGCCGCAGTGCGTATCGGCCTTCGCCACTGCGCACTACATCGTAGGAGCGGGGGCGGCTGTGGACGGGAACGCTGCCGAGCGAGTCGACCTCGACGTAGTGCAGCCGCATGATGCGGGGCGCCGTATGATCCTTGACGGGCAGTATGCCGGCAGCCAGTGTGTTGAGCGTCCGCTGATCGGAGCTGCGGCGCACCTCGAAATGGAGGTGCGGCCCGAACGACATGCCCGAATTGCCCGACAGAGCGACCGTGTCGCCCGCGCGGACGGGAAAGAGCGAGGGCTTGCAGGTGAAATCGACGTTGCTGCGTCCTTGCTCGTAGCGTTTGTAGCGCAGATAGGATTCGATGTCGGTGCGGAACCGTTGCAGATGGCCGTAAACGGTCGTCGTGCCGTTGGGATGGGCGATGTAGAGCGCGCGGCCGTATCCGCCGGGCGAGACGGCGACCCGCACGACATAGCCGTCGGCTGCGGCCACGACCAGTTTGCCCGTCACGCCGTCGGTTTTGATATCCACGCCCGAATGGAAATGATTGGGACGCATCTCGCCGAAGTTGGCCGAGTAAAGTCCCGCCACGTTGCGGACGGGAAAGCGGTAATATCCTGGTTGCAATTCCTGCGCCCGGGCGGCGAAAAGACCGCCTGCGAGCAGCAGTGTCAGAAGAAAATGTCGCATGGTTCGTCGGGTGTTCGGATCAGCTCGTCCGCCGTCTCGCGCACGGTTTCGTAGTCGTACCCCTGTGCAAGTCCGTAGCGGATCAGTTTGTTTTTCAGCTCATAAGGCGTTTCTGCGCGGGTGTTCTTCGCCTTGCGGCGCAGCAGGTCGGCAAGCCGTTCGCGGGTCGTGTCGCGATCCAGTGCGGAAAGCGCCTGCTCGATCGTCTCGCGGGCGATCCGTTTGCGGCGCAGTGCGTCGGCGATCTTGCGTGCGCCCCAGCCGCTGAGGTTGATCTTTTCGCGCACGAAGGCCTCGGCGTAGCGGACGTCGTCGATAAAATGGTCGCGGCGCAAACGTTCGAGCACCCTCTCCCGATCGGCCGGCGCTACGCCCCAGCGCGTCATCAGCCGGCGTGCGTCCTCCTCCGAGCGTTCGGCGCGGGCGCAGAGCCGCATCAGCGCCGAGAGCGCCTGCTCCGGCGTTTTGGTGCGGGGTGCCGCATTTATTTTTTTACCGTACAGCATAGCATTCTCGGTTTGTCGTTGATGTCGCGGCGCACGGCGATGTCGGCGAACCCTTCGTCGGCGAGCAGCCGCGCCGTCTCGTCCGCCAATCGCTCGTAAATCTCGAACCAGAGCCGTCCGTCGGGGCGCAGCAGCCGTCGGGCGGCGCGGGCGATAGCGCGGTAGAAGCGCAGCGGATCGTCGTCGGGGACGAACAACGCTTCGGGCGGTTCGTAGTCGCGCACGTTGACGTGCATCGCCGTCCGGTCGCGCTGCGGTACATAGGGCGGGTTGGAGACGATCAGATCGAACGATCCGTCCGCCAGTTCGTTCAGTCCGGCCAGCGCGTCGGCCTGCACGAACCGTATTTGCACGCTCAGCCGTTCGGCGTTGCGGCGCGCGACGGCAAGCGCCTGCGGCGACAGGTCGACGGCCGTGACCTGTGCGTCGGGCACGAGCCGCGCAAGGCTTACGGCGATGCAGCCGCTTCCGGTTCCCACGTCCAGTGCGACGGCTCCGGCGGATGTTTCGGCGACGACGGCGGCGACCAGTTCCTCGGTTTCGGGACGCGGGATCAGCACCCCTTCGCCGACCTCGAAGATCCTGCCGCAGAACTCCGTGTATCCCAGTACGTATTGTACGGGCCGTCCGGCTGTCAGTTGGCGGATCGACTCCTCCAAATCGGGAATATCCACCTCTTGTTCAGGGTGGACGACGAATTGCGTCAGGGTGAATCCGCCCCGTTCGAAGGCGAAGCGGCGGGCGATCTGCTCGGCTTCGCGCTGCCCGTAGAGCGGCGCGAGCGCACGGCGGATGTTGTCGATCACTTCGCGGCGCGTCGGCATCGGTCGCGGAGTTGGAGGTCTGCCAAGGCAATGGCCATCGCCGCTTCGACGACGACGGCGGCGCGCAGCGCGATGCAGGCGTCGTGCCGTCCATGAATGCGGAGCGGCGCGACGCGGCCGGCGGCGAAGTCGAAAGTCCGCTGTTCGCGGGCGATGCTGGCCGTCGGTTTCACGGCGACCCGCACCATGAGTTCGTTGCCGTTGGTAATGCCGCCCGCGATGCCGCCCGCGTGATTGGTCGCCGTGCGGCCGTCGGCGTCGGCGATAGGGTCGTTGTGCTCGGAACCGCGCAGGGCGGCAGCGGCGAAGCCGTCGCCGAACTCCACTCCCTTGACGGCGGGAATGGCGAAAAGCAGGTGCGACGCCGTGCTCTCGACCGAATCGAAGAAGGGCTCGCCCCAGCCTGCGGGGATGCCTCCTATGCGGCACTCGACGATGCCGCCCACGGAATCCTCGTCGCGCAGTGCGGCGTCGAGTACGGCGTCGAACCGTGCTGGGTCTCTCTCTCCGCCGATGGCAGCCAATCGCGTCGAGAAGGTTGCGTCGGGCAGCGTCTTCTTGGCGACGACGCCTGCGGCGACCAGCGCCAGCGTCAGCCGGCCCGAGAAATGTCCGCCGCCGCGCGGGTCGTTCCACCCTCCGAACTTCACCGCCGCCGTGCGGTCGGCATGCGAGGGGCGGGGCTGTGTACGCAGATTGTCGTAGTCGCCCGAGCGGGTGTTGGCGTTCTCGAAGACAAGCGTCAGCGGCGCGCCTGTCGTATGGCCGTCGTAGAGCCCTGCCACGATCTGCGGCAGGTCGTTTTCGATGCGCGGCGTCGTTCCCTTGGCGCCGCTGCGCCGACGCGCGAGATCGGCTTCGAAATCGGAAGGGCCGAGCGGCAGTCCGGACGGGACGCCGTCGAGCGTGACGCCGACCTGCGGCCCGTGGGATTCGCCCCAGAGACTGATGCGGAAGAGTGTGCCGAAACTGTTCATAGCTGATATCTTGATTATTTTACGCGCAGCGTCTCCAGATCTTCGAAGAAGCGCGGATAGCTCTTGGCCACTGCTTCGGCCCCTTCGATGGTGACGGCGCCCGACGAACGCAGCGCCGAAACGGCCATCGACATGGCGATACGGTGGTCGCCGTGGCTGAATACCCGTGCCGGACGGATCGCGCCGCCGCGGATACGCATCGCATCGGGCGTCGAGAGGTCGACGTCGATGCCGACTTTGGCGTACTCCTCGCGCAGCGTCTCGGCACGGTCGCTCTCCTTGTGTTCGAGTCGGGAAGTGCCCAGAATCACGCTCTCGCCTTCGCAGGCGGCGGCCAGTGCCGCCAGCGGCGGAAAGAGGTCGGGGCATTGCGTGGCGTCGAATTCGAACGCGCGGAGCGGACGCCGTCGGACGGTGATGCTGTCCATCTCGTGGATCAGTTCCGCACCGGCCCGTTCGAGTGCGGTGCAGACGGCCGTATCGGCCTGTTTCGAGAGGATCGGGACGTTGTGCAGCGTCACCTCTCCGGCAATGGCTCCCGCCACGAGCAGCGTGGCGGCGGCGCTCCAGTCGCCTTCGATGCTGTAATCGGTCGGCCGGTAGCGTTGTCCGCCTTCGATGTAGAATTGGGTGTATCCGTTGTGGAGAATTTCCACGCCGAAACGACGGGCCGCTTCGATCGTCATATCGATATAAGGTGTGGAGACGGCGCGCCGCACTTCGAGCGTGAATTCGCCTTTGGCGGCAGGCAGCGCGAGCAGCAGTCCGGTGATGAACTGCGACGAGACCGAACCGTCGACCTCGACCGTCGCGCCGCGTATCGGGCCGCAGATGTCGAACGGCAGGAACCCGTCGCGGTGGCGAACCTCTACGCCCAGCTGTTGGAGCGGTGCGATCATCATCGTCATCGGGCGGCGCAAGAGCGTTCCCTCGCCTTCGATGCGCAGCGGTACGCCTGCGAGTGCGGCGATCGGCGTGAACAGCCGGGTCGAAAGGCCCGATTCGCCCACACGAAGCATATTGCCTCGCGGCGCCAGACCTCCCCGAATCTTCAACGTATGCGCGTCGACGACCGTGACGTCGGCGCCCAGCGCTTCGATGCAGCGCATGGCCGAACGGGTGTCGTCGCACAATTCGATGTTACGCAGCGTGGATTCTCCCTCTGCCAGAAGCGCCGCCGCGAGGGCGCGCTGTGCGTAACTTTTTGAGCAGGGGGGAGTAAGTTCGCCTCGTATCTCCCCCGACGGGACGGATTTATCCATAGGATCGTTCGAAATCGGGATTTGGTTTATATGCTTGTCGCGGGGCGGTGCATTGAGCCGCTCCGAATCGTGTCGGTGTTGTTTCGGATTACTCCTGCGTCGCTTCGGTCTCGGTTTTCGACTCCGAAACGGCTGCGTCCGCGCCGGCTCCCTGCTGCCGCAGCCGGTCGATCGTGGGGCTGCGGCGCAGCTCGAAATGTTTGCCCAGATACCGTTTGCGCACTTCGGGATCGGAGGCCAGATCCTCCGGCGAACCCGTTTTGAGCACCTTGCCCTCGTAAAGCAGATAGGCGCGGTCGGTGATGGCGAGCGTCTCGTCGACATTGTGGTCGGTGATGATTACGCCGATGTTTTTGTTTTTGAGCGTGGCGACGATCGACTGGATGTCCTCCACGGCGATGGGGTCTACGCCGGCGAAGGGTTCGTCGAGCAGGATGAACGCCGGATTGATCGCCACGGCGCGGGCGATCTCCGTACGGCGGCGCTCGCCGCCCGAAAGCTGGATGCCCATGCTTTTGCGCACTTTTTCCAGACGAAATTCCTTGATGAGCGCTTCGACGCGTTCGGCCTGATACTCTTTCGAAAAATCGGTCATCTCCAGCACGGCGCGGAGATTGTCCTCGACGCTCAGCCGGCGGAAGACCGAGGCCTCCTGCGCCAGATAGCCTACACCCATCTGCGCGCGGCGGTAGACCGGCTGGTCCGTCAATTCGGTGACGCGGCCCTCGTTGTCTTCGAGGAAGATTTTCCCCTCGTTGGGCTTGATCAGTCCGACGATCATGTAGAACGTTGTGGTCTTTCCCGCGCCGTTGGGCCCCAGCAGTCCGACGATCTCTCCCTGATTGACATCGATCGAGACATGGTTGACGACGGTACGGGCTTTGTATTTCTTGACAAGTTCGCTTGTGAAAAGGCGCATTTCTTTTGATAAATTTTTACAAAGTTATGTTTTTTTCCGAAATATTTTTTATCTTTACATAAAATTTCATTTCACTAAGGAGTCTGTAAGCACAATGAAGCAAATCGAAGATACTTTGTTACACGAGAAGCTTAAAGAGTACTTCGGCTTTTCGTCGTTCAAAGGTAATCAAGAGGCTGTGATCCGCAATGTGCTTGATGGAAAAGATACGTTCGTACTGATGCCTACGGGCGGTGGAAAGTCGCTTTGTTACCAGTTGCCGGCGCTGCTGATGGACGGCGTGGCGATCATCATTTCACCGCTGATCGCACTGATGAAGAATCAGGTGGACGCCATGCGCACCTTCTCTTCGGAGTCGGGCATCGCTCATTTTCTCAATTCATCGCTCAATAAAACCGCCGTTGCGCAGGTGCGTGCCGACGTGTTGGAAGGGCGTACCAAACTGCTCTATTTCGCCCCCGAGTCGCTTACCAAGGAGGACAACGTTGCGTTCCTGCACAAGATCAAAATATCGTTTTATGCCATCGACGAAGCGCACTGTATTTCGGAGTGGGGACACGATTTCCGCCCGGAGTACCGCCGCATCCGTCCGATCATCAACGAGATCGGCACGGCGCCGCTGATCGCCCTGACGGCGACGGCGACCCCCAAGGTTCAGATGGATATTCAGAAGAACTTGGGAATGAACGACGCCGCGGTTTTCAAATCGTCGTTCAACCGGCCGAACCTGTACTATGAAATCCGGCCCAAGAACGATGTAGACCGCGACATCATCCGTTTTATCAAGCAGAAGGAAGGCCGCAGCGGCATCATCTACTGTCTGAGCCGCAAGAAGGTCGAGGAACTATCGGAGTTGTTGGTAGCCAACGGCGTCAAGGCGTTGCCTTATCATGCGGGCATGGACGCCGCGACGCGCGCCAAGAATCAGGACGATTTCCTGATGGAACGCGCCGACGTGATCGTGGCGACGATCGCCTTCGGCATGGGCATCGACAAGCCCGACGTGCGGTTCGTCATTCACTACGACATTCCCAAATCGCTCGAAGGATACTATCAGGAGACGGGCCGCGCGGGCCGCGACGGCGGCGAAGGCTACTGTCTGGCTTTTTACAGCTACAAGGATATTCAGAAACTCGAAAAGTTCATGCAGGGCAAGCCTATCGCCGAACAGGAGATCGGCAAATTGCTGCTGCAGGAGACGGTCTCCTATGCCGAGAGTTCGATGTGCCGCCGCAAGACGCTGCTGCACTATTTCGGCGAGGAGTATACCGA
>CAJMNH010000022.1 GCA_905214725.1 uncultured bacterium | reverse complement strand
ATACGAACCCCACAAATAAAGACGACGGGGAATCGAATCATGCCGAATACGACCGAGACGGACGAAAAAGGCCGTTGCACGAAATCTCCGAACCGACCTGTATGCCGAGACCGGACCGATACGCCGCAACAGCGGTTCCGGCGGCCCGTTAAAATTTCACCCCTGCCGCAAACTGTTCAGCCGTGCAGAGGTTCCCAACCCAATCGCAAATCGGGAAGCCCCGTCAACTCGCGCACCGCACGGCGGCCCTCCTCGCCCAGCGAAAGCGAATAACGATTGACGAAGAGTGCGATATGGCGGTCGATCACGTCGTCGTCCAGTTCGCGGGCATGTTCCTTGACGAACGGCCGCGACGCCGTCGGATGTTCGAGCGCATAGGCGATACTGTCGTGCAGCACCCGATCGAACGTGCGTCGCACCTCCTTCGGCAGCTCGCGGTTCGCCACGATCGCGCCCAGTGGAAGCGGAAGCCCCGTCTGCCGCTCCCAAAGCGCGCCCAGATCGGCCACCAGTTCCAGATTGTATCGCTCGTAGGTGAACCGCCCTTCGTGGATCAGCACTCCCGCGTCGAAAGCGCCCCGTTCGACCGCCGCTGCGATCTCGGAGAAGAGCACCGGCGTGCGGTCGACAATATCGGGAAAGAAGCGCAGCAGCATGGCGTTGGCCGTCGTGAGCTCGCCCGGGACGGCGACGCGCCGAATAGGCGTCGTATCGCCCCGCCGACGTACGAGCAGCTGCCCGTTGCCCCGCCCGAGCGCCGAGCCGCTGTCGAGCAGCGCATAGCGGTCGACGACGGTCGGCAGCACGGCATAGCTGATCTTCGAAATATCGGGGCCGGCGGGCGACGTAACGCCCTCGTTCAACTCCTCGATATCCTGAAAATCGACCTCGAACGACAAACCCTGCGTCGCAACGCGCCCGTTCAGCAGCGCGTCGAACATAAAGGTGTCGTTGGGACAGGGCGAGATGCGGAGGTTCAGACGGCTAATCATCCTCGTCTGCCGAAAGCCGTTTCGTCGGGACCTCTTTCTTCGACTTGCGGTTGCCGCCGAACCGGCCGATCAGGAAACCGGCCAAGAAGATTACCAGCCAGATAATGAGCGTGGTAAACTTGCCCATGGCCCAGACATAGATCTCGCTCGAATAGAAAATCAGCAGGAAGAAGAGCACCAGCGCGACGGCGATGCCGATCATCCATTTCGTAGATGTTTTCATAAGTCTATCGGTTTAGATTTCGTTGATAATTCGTTCCACCTCCCGCGCCAGCGCCTCGCAGGCTTCGGCGACGCGCCACTCGGCGAAGGGCTGTCCCACACGGTTCGAGACGGCGCGCACCTCGGCGGCCGGCACGCCCAACGCCGCCGCGACGGCGAAAAAGGCGGCGCCTTCCATGTTCTCCAGATCGGCTCCGGCGGCTTCGGCACCGCTTCGGGAGACGCTGTTCGATACCGCCGTGCGCAACTCCGGCAGATCGAGCGTCGGACGGTAGGCGTCGGCATATTTCGCCGGCAACCCCGCCACGCGCTCTTCTATGACGGCGACCGTCTCGCCGACGGTAACGTCCGACGCGGGATAGGCGCCCGCGATGCCCGCCAGCAGCAGGCGTTCGGGCCGTTCGGCGACGATCGTCCGCGCCGTCGCCGCAGCCGCGGCCGCCAGCCCTACGCCCGTGATTTCGCACGGGATATGGGGACAACGCCGCCGGAAGGCTTCGGCTTCGCCCGCCGTGGGAAAGAGAACGACCGTGCGCATAGAGCTATTTCCCGACGACCGCCTCCAACTCCTCGACCGTCACGGGGATCGTACGGTCGCCGATAATGCGGCAGCCGGTTTCGGTCACCAGCAGGTCGTCCTCGATGCGGATGCCGCCGAAGTCGAGGTAACGGCTGCGCAGCAGGTCGTAGTCGACGATGCCGCGGAATTTCCCCTCGGCCTCGCACTTGTCGATGAGCGCCGGAATGAAATAGATGCCCGGCTCGTCGCTCAGCATCGTACCCGCACGCAGCCGCCACGTGGCGCGGTGCAGGCAGGTCGCCGACTGTGCGGCGCGCTCGGCGACGAGCGAGTAGTCGAAACTGCGCTCGCCGATATTCTCGCAGTCGTGGACATCCATGCCCAGTCCGTGCCCCAATCCGTGCGGCATGAAGAGGTACATGGCTCCCGCAGCGACGGCGTCCTCGGCCCTCCCTTTGAGCAGTCCCACGCCCACGAGCCCTTCGGCCAACTTGCGGTAGGCTTCGAGATGCACCTCCTGCATGTACATCATCCCGGGCCGCACGATGCGTGCGATGTGGTCGTGGCACGCCAGCACGATGTCGTAGATCTCGCGCTGCTGCGCCGTGAAACGGCCGCTGACGGGATAGGTGCGGGTATGGTCCGAGCAGTAGTTCATCAGGTTCTCGCCGCCGGCGTCGACCAGCAGCAGTCGTCCGTCCGCCAGCACCCCTTCCGAGTTGAGGTTGTGCAGCGTCTCGCCGTGCTGCGAGACGATCGACGGAAACGATACGCCGAGTCCCATCGACTTGGCGACGCCCTCGATCGCTCCGGCGATCTCGCGTTCGACGACGCCCGCGCGGCACATCCGCATGGCCGTGGTATGCATGGCGTAGCCGATGTGGAAGGCGTCCTCCATCTGGGCCACCTCCTCGGCGCTCTTGATCTCGCGCATCTCGGCCACGGCGAACATCAGGTCGACCGACTTATAGTCATGCAACAGCGCGGGAGCGATTCCCAGCAGGGCCGACAACTGCAACTTGGTCTCGCCGCGGTAGGGCGGCAGGTAATGCACGCGGCGGCCGAGCCGGATCGCGGCCGAGAGATAGTCGGCCAGCGCGGCCAGCGGACGACAGTCGGCAACGCCCGCCCCCGCGCCCAGTTCGCTCAGCGTGGGCTGCGGGCCGGTCCAGATAATGTCGTCGACGGTGAAATCGTCGCCGAAAAGCATCTCTTCGCCCGTATCGGCGTCGATAACGCCCGCCAATGCAGGGGTGTTGAGACCGAAATAGTAGAGGAATGTCGAATCCTGACGGAAATAGTAGGCGTTGTTGGGATAGTTGTTGGGGGAAAGTTGATTGCCGGGCAGCAGGATCACCCCGCCTCCCATCTTCGCGCGCAACTCGGCGCGACGCGAAACGTAAGTCTTGACCGGAAACATAATCTGATCTGTTTTAAATCGTCACGCTACCGGCGGTTGCCCAGCAACCGCAGCATGTAGAGGAACAGGTTGATGAAATCGAGATAGAGCGACAGCGCGCCCAGCAGGGCCAGTTTCTGCATCGTCTCGTCGACCTCGGCGCCGGAGTAGATCATGCGCTTGATGCGCTGCGTGTCGTAAGCCGTCAGCCCGACGAACAACAGGATGCCGATATAGGTAACGATCCACATCAACATCTCGCTTTTAAGGAACAGATTGACCAGCGAGGCGATGATCACGCCCACGAGCGCCATCATCAGCAGGTTGCCCCACGACGAGAGATCGCGCCCCGTGACAAACCCGTAGAGCGACATGGCGCCGAACATGCCGGCGGTGACGAGGAACGTAAGGCCGATCGAACCGAGATCGTAGACCAGAAAGATGACCGACAGCGTGGCGCCGTTGACCACCGAGTAGGCGATGAACAACAGCGTCGCGGTCAGAAACGACATACGCATGATGTTGGCCGCCAGCACCATCACGAGTACCAGCTCGCCGATGATGAGGCCGAAGAAGAGGGCACGGCTGCTGAAAATCGCCTGCAGCAGGCTTTCGGAGCCGGCCACCGTGTAGGCCGTCAGCGCCGTCAGGCACAGGGCCATCGTCATCCAGAGGTAAACATTGCGGAAAAGCGTTGCGCGCGCGGCGTCGGGACGCACGGCAGTCAGAGTTGATTTGGTAGTTTCCATTCTATCGATTTTTAGTTGTTATTCCGAAACGGTTGCATGCAAAAGGCGTGCGGCGACTCAGTCGGGCTGCGAATTCGTGTCGTCGGCCGGAACCATGCGGTAGAGTTGATCGCCGCGCCGCACGAGCGTCGGGGTTTTCAGCGAGCAGAAGACTCCCTGCACGGCTTCCGCCGCCGGAGCGTTGCCCACATAGGGATCGGCCGTCAGTTCGACCACGCCCGTCGTCGGGCCCTGAAAGAACAGCTCGTCGCCGCGCACGACGGGCGAAGCCTCGACATAGACCTCGGCCACCGACGGCTTTTTGAAGTAGTTGGTCACCTTCCCCACGTAGACCTTGCGGCGCGTGGCCGACGAACCGTAATGCTCGGTATGCTCGGCCATCGGCGCGCCGGCGTAATAGCCCTGCCAGAAACCGCGGTTGAAGACCGTTTCCAGCTCGGTTTTCAATGCGGCAACCCGTTCGGGAGTGTATTCGCCCGCCTCCATCGCCCGCAGGGCGCGATCGTAACATCCGACGACCCGCTTGACGTACTCTGCGCCGCGGGCGCGGCCTTCGATCTTGAGAACCCGCACGCCGGCGGCAAGCAAACGATCGAGGAAATCGATCGTACAGAGGTCTTTGGGCGAGAGCAGATACTGCCCGTCGGTCGTAAGCTGCGCCCCCGTCTCCACATCGGTCAGCGTATACTTGCGGCGGCAGATCTGGCGGCAGGCGCCTCGGTTGGCCGAACAGCCCGTCTCGTGCAGCGACAGATAACACTTGCCCGAAACGGCCATGCAGAGCGCGCCGTGAGCGAACATCTCGATACGCACCGGTTCGCCCGAAGGGCCGCAAATCCCCTGCTCCGTAATCTCGCGGGCGATCCGGCCGATCTGATCGAGCGAGAGTTCGCGCGCCAGCACCACCACATCGGCCCACTGCGAGAAAAACTTCACCGCCTCGCTGTTGGTGAGATTGCACTGCGTGGAGATGTGCACTTCCACACCGATGCGGCGGGCGTAGAGAATCGCCGACAGATCGGAAGCGATCACGGCGTCGACCCCCGCAGCCCGGGCGCGGTCGACGAGCGCATGCATCTGCCGCAGCTCGTCCTCGTAGATCACCGTGTTGACCGTCAGGTAGGTTTTCACCCCCGCCGCACGGGCGATCCCGACGATCCGTTCCAGATCGTCCGGCGTAAAGTTGGCGGCCGATTTCGACCGCATATTAAGTTGCCCCACACCGAAATAGACGGCGTCGGCGCCGGCCTGCACGGCCGCTTGCAACGCCTCGTAACTCCCGACGGGAGCCATGATTTCGATTTCGCAGCGCTTCATCGTAATCAATTAACAATTGACAATTTATAATTAACAATTATCGTTTGCACCGACATTCCGTTTACAGCTTTTTATAATTCGCGTCAACAATTTAGCCAACTCTACGCAATCGGCGGCGATGCTTTCGTATTCCTTTTGTGTCAGAAAATTCGTTCGGTGCAGCAATTCCAACCAGTATTCGCATTCGTAAATTTCTTTCAGCGAAATATGTAATTTAGCAATGAAATCTCCACGCGACTGCCCGCCGACCGCCTCTCTGATGTTTGCCCCGACACTGGTTCCGCACCGTAACAACTGTTTGGAAAGAACATATTCCCGTTTCCCCTCCGAGAGATGTTGATACAGTCGGACAATCCGTACTGCAAAAGACAGGCTCTTTTCCATGACGACATTGTCCCGCTGCAACCCCATACTTGTTAATTATCAATTGTTAATTATTTTTTCCTTCCCATCAGACTGCGGGCATATTCGCGCAGCGGTTCCTTGCGGTCGTCGGCGACGTTCAACCCGTCGAGCGTCGCCAATGCTCGATCGAAACGCAGCGAAATCTGCTGTTCCGTCAGGCGCGGCACGTCGAGCGCATCGAAGACGGCGCGGACGCGCGCGATCTTCTCCGAAGCCGAAAGTTCCGCATCCTTGTAGGTCTGACGCAACACTTCGCGCTGCGTTTCGTCGGCGCGGCTCATGGCCTTGATCATCAGATACGTTTTCTTTCCTTCGAGAATATCGCCGCCGATCGTTTTGCCCAACTCCTCGTCGCCGTAGCTGTCCAAGAGGTCGTCCTGCAACTGAAACGCCATGCCCAGCTCGATCGCGAACTGGTAGAGTCGGCGGCTCTGCTCCTCGTCGGCGCCGCCCAGAATCGCTCCGATCATAGCCGAACCGGCTACCAGCACCGAAGTTTTCAACTCGATCATCGACATATATTCCACGACCGAAACCTTCCGTTTCCGTTCGAAATCCATATCGTACTGCTGCCCCTCGCAGACGCCGAGCGCCATCGTATTGAATACTTCCAGAATGCGCGGCAGCAATGCCGGCGGAGCCTGTGCGAGCAGCCGGTAGGCGCTGATAAGCATCGCGTCGCCCGACAGGATCGCCACATTGCCGCCCCAGCGGGCATAGACCGAAGGCTTGCCGCGGCGCACGGCGGCGTTGTCCATGATGTCGTCGTGCAGAAGCGTGAAATTATGGAAGATCTCGACAGCGGCGGCAGCCGGCAGCGCCACGTCGGTATGGTCGGTGAACAAACCGCACGACAGCAGCAGCAGCATCGGCCGCAGACGCTTGCCGCCGCCGGCGAGCGAATAGCGGATCGGATCGTAAAGCCGTTCGGGTTCGGTGGGCAACTCTCGCTGAGCGAGGTAATTTTCAAGGAGTTCGAGGAGCTGTTCGTTCGTCTGCATCGTTTTACGTTTGATCATTGGCTAATACTCGCCCAAATATACGAAAAAGTTTGGAGTTGTGAGAAATTTTCGTAACTTTGGATGCGAATAAACGGTGCTGTGCGCCACAAATTAATCTTCTGCTACGATGAAAAAACTTGCAATAGGAATCGACATCGGCGGTATCAACACGGCGTTCGGTCTGGTGGACGAGAACGGCGATCTCTATGCCGATTCGGTCGTATCGACCAAAAAGTTCCCGCTCTTCTCGGATTATCCGGCCTATGTGGCCGAGCTGACCGAATCGATGCACGCATTGGCCGACAGCCTCTCGTTCGAATACGAGTTGGTGGGCATCGGCATCGGCGCGCCCAACGCCAACTACCATACCGGCGTGATCGAGCACCCTGCCAACCTGTGGAAATTCCCCGCCGGCGAAACCAACCCCGACGAGAGCCGCCGCATGTTCCCACTGGTGGCCGACATTAAAAAGGCTTTCCCGGGCGTGGAGTGCCGAATGACCAACGACGCCAACGCCGCGACCATCGGCGAGATGATTTACGGCAACGCCAAGGGGATGAAGGACTTTATCATGATCACGCTCGGCACGGGTCTCGGTTCGGGCTTCGTCTCGAACGGCGAGATGATCTACGGCCATGACGGCTTCGCCGGCGAATTCGGACACGTGATCGCCGTGCGGGGCGGCCGCCAGTGCGGCTGCGGTCGCAGGGGCTGCTTGGAAACCTACGTCTCGGCGACGGGCATCAAGCGCACGGCCTTCGAATTGATGGCCACCATGACCGAACCTTCGGAGCTGCGCGACATTCCCTTCGCCAATTTCGATGCGGCGATGATCTCGACCGCAGCGTCGCACGGCGATCCCGTCGCGCTCGAAGCGTTCCGCTTCACGGGCGAACTGCTGGGCTATGCGCTGGCCGACGCGGTAACGATCACCTCGCCCGAGGCGATTTTCCTCTTCGGCGGATTGGCCAAAGCCGGAAAATACATCTTCGAACCGACGCAGTGGTACATGGAGGAGAACATGATGAGCGTCTTCAAGAACAAGGTAAAGCTCCTTCCCAGCGGTATCCAAAGCAAGAACGCTGCGATTCTCGGGGCGTCGGCGCTCATCTGGCAAGAGGTACAGCACGAAGCGTAATCGCCTCGCAACAAATACGACAGGAGCTTTCCGCATGCCGGACAGCTCCTGTTTTTTTACAAACCCGACTCGAAATCGTCTATCGATGAAACAAGCCTTCACCTTTTTGGCGCTCGCCGTCTGCACGGCAGCGGCAGCCCAAGCGCCCTACCACCGTGACCTCGCCGTGTTGGAGATCAACCGCGAAGCGCCCCGCACCGAATTCGTGGAGTTCGCCTCGCGCGAAGCGGCGCTCACACGCTCTTTCGAACAGAGCGACGCTTACCGCTCGCTCGACGGCGTGTGGAAATTCCGCTACGTGGACGACGTGCGCGCCCTCCCCGCCGATGCGACGTCCGCCGAGACCGACGGCTCGGCATGGAGCGACATCCGCGTCCCGGGCAACTGGGAGTTGCAGGGACACGGCACGCCGATCTACGTCAACACGCGCTATGAGTTCGCCACGATCGATCCCGCTCCGCCGCAACTGCCCGAAGCGATTCCGGCGGGCGTCTACCGCCGCACCTTCACCGTGCCCGACGCATGGGCGGGCCGCGCCGTCTACCTGAACGTCGGCGCTGCCAAATCGGGCGTCTACGTCTATGTCAACGGCCGTGAGGTGGGGTACGACGAAGATTCGAAAGATCCGGCGCAATACCGCATCAACGGCTATCTGTCCCCGGGCGAAAATACGCTGGCGCTGAAAATGACGCGGCTGAGTACCGGTTCTTATCTCGAATGTCAGGATTTCTGGCGCATCAGCGGCATCGAACGCAGCGTCTACCTCTCGGCCGAAACGCCGGACGCGTTGCGCGATTTCGAGGTCGTCTCGACGCTCGACGATACCTATCGCACGGGACTCTTCACGCTGAAAATGCTCCTTTCGGGCGACAAGACGGTCGCGGCGGGCTACGAACTGCTCGACCGCGAGGGACGCACCGTCGTTTCGGGGCGGCAGCAGGCGGCGGGCGAAGCTCTGTTCCATGCCGAGCTGCCCGACGTAACACGCTGGACGGCCGAAACGCCCGACCTCTATACGCTGCTGATGTACGTCGAGACACCCGAACGGACGGTGTACGTCCCCTTTCGCGTGGGATTCCGCCGCTTCGAGTTCGCCGACATCGCCGAGCGCGATGCTAAGGGTCGCCCTTACCGCGTGCTGCTGGTCAACGGGCAGCCGGTGAAGTTCAAAGGAGTCAATCTCCACGAACACGACCCCCATACGGGACACTACGTGACCGAGGCGCTGCTGCTCAAAGACCTGCGGCTGATGAAGGCGCACAACGTCAACGCCATCCGCACCTGCCACTATCCGCAGCAGCGCCGCTTCTACGAACTCTGCGACTCTCTGGGTTTCTACGTTTACAGCGAGGCCAATATCGAGAGTCACGGCATGGGCTACAACCTCGCCGCAGGGCACACGCTGGGCAACAATCGCGCGTGGTGGCCGGCGCACGAGACGCGCATCCGCAACATGTACATGCGCTGCCGCAACTACCCCTCGGTTTCGATCTTCTCTCCCGGAAACGAGTCGGGCAACGGCTACAACTTTTACAAGGCCTACGAGTGGCTCGAAGCCCGCGAGAAGGGAGACGGCAGCATGAACCGCCCGATCTGCTACGAACGCGCGCAGTGGGAGTGGAATACCGATATGTTCGTGCCGATGTATCCCACGGCGGGAATGCTCGAAACATGGGGTCGCGAGGGCACCGATCGCCCCGTCGTACCGTGCGAATATTCGCATGCGATGGGCAATTCCAACGGGTCGCTGTGGCTGCAATGGCAGTCGATCTACAAATATCCCAACTTGCAGGGCGGATTCATCTGGGACTGGGTCGATCAGGGATTCGAGCGGCATGACGCTTCGGGCGCGCCCTACTGGACCTACGGCGGCGACTACGGCGACCGCAAACCGAGCGACGGAAACTTCTGCTGCAACGGACTCGTCTCGCCGGACCGTACGCCCCACCCTGCAATGGCCGAGGTGCGCTACGCCTACGCCGACATCGCATTCCGGCCGGTCGGGCCGGCGCAAGGGACGTTCGAGGTGGAGAACCGCTTCTATTTCAAATCGCTCGACGGCTACGACATCGTCTACACGGTCGAGGCCGACGGACGGGAAGCGCGCAGCGGTACGGTGCGGTTGCAGACCGCGCCGCAACAGCGTGAGCGCGTCGAGGTGAAGGTCGGAAAACTTTTGCCCGAACGCAACTACTGCCTGCGCCTGCGCGCCGTGACGCGCGCCGACGCGCCGGGGCTGCCGGCGGGCACGGTCGTCGCTGAAGAGCAAATTCCGATGCAACGGGGCGCACTGCCCGCCTACAAACGGAACGGCAAACCGTTGACGATAACGACGACAGCCGACCGGATCGAGGTGGCGAACGACTGCGTTCGCTTTGCCATAAACCGCACGACGGGGGCGGCCGCAAGCTATGAAATCGACGGCGAAGAGTTTTTCGCCGACGGATTCGGCGTGCGTCCCAATTTCTGGCGCGCACCCGTCGACAACGACTACGGCGACGGAATGCCCCGCCGCACGCAGGTGTGGAAGGAGGCATCGCGCGACGCCGACGCCGAGGTTACGGGCCGCATGGAGGGCGGCGCGGCGGTGATCGCCGCGACCCGCGCGCTGGCCGGCGGCAACCTCGTGACGACGACCTACACCGTCTACCCTTCGGGTGCGCTGAACGTGCGCATGCACTTCTCCCCCGGCGAAGAGCCGATGCCCGAAATGCCGCGCTACGGCGTACGCTTCCGCCTGCCAGAACGGATGGACGCCTTCTCCTATTTCGGTCGGGGGCCCGAAGAGAATTACTGGGACCGCAAGGCGGGAACCTTCATCGGTCGCTACGAGACCTCGGCGCGCAGGGAGTGCTTCCCCTATGTAAGGCCGCAGGAGACGGGGCACCACTGCGACACCGAATGGATCGATTTCGGAGAGCTGCTGATCGTGGCCGACTCGACGATGGAGTTCAACGCCCTGCGCTGTTCGGTCGAAGACCTTGACGGCGAGCAGGCCGTCGGACGCGACTACCAGTGGCACAACTGGACGGAGAGCGATCCCAACGACGTAGACAAGGCGCGTAACGCGATGCGTCGTCAGACCCATGTGAACGACATTCCGGTGCGGGATTTCGTGGAGGTGTGTCTCGACTACCGCCAGACGGGCCTCGGCGGTTACGACAGCTGGGGCAAACGCCCCGAAGATGCGGTGACGCTGCGCACGGACAAACTCCGCGACTGGGGCTTCACCCTCGTGCCGAAACGTGCGCGCGTCAAATGACAAGCGGCGATTAACGCTTCGAGGCGGACAACTTCCGGTTGTCCGCCTCGTTTTCGCTGTAAGGCTCTTCGACCGCCGCGCTACCCGTTTACACGGAAGGCCTTCTGCACCCCCTTGATGCGCAGGATGGCGTGAATAAGCGTATCGACGACGCTCGTGGCGGGAACCTCCACGTCGACCGTGCCGGTCAGCAGGCCGCCGCGCGAGGCGAGATTCATCGAGCGGATGTTGAGTTTCAGATCGCGGATCACCGTCTCGGTAATGTGGTTGGCCATACCCGTCGTGTCGGCCGCTACGATGCGGATCGCCACGCGGAAGGCCCCTTCGGCCGTCTGCCGCCAACGCGCGTCGATGACCCGATAGGGATAATTCTCCCGCATGCGGCGCGCATTGGGACAGTCGGTACGGTGGATCGTGATGCCGGAACTGATGGTTACGAAACCGAATATGTCGTCGCCTTTGATCGGGTTGCAGCACTTGGCGAGTTTGTACTCGATCTGATGGATGTTGTCGTCGATCACGAGCGCGTCGGTCGAATGCGCCGGCCGCGCGGCGGCCTGCTGCAATTTGGCCTGCTCGGCGGCCGCCGCCGCGGCCCGACGCTCCTCATCGGCTTCGCCCGACTGCCAGCGGGTGAGAATCTCCTTGATCGTCGCCAGATCGACTTTTTCGGTGGCGATCAGCCCGTAGAGCTCGGTTCCGGCCTTGAGCTTGTAGTATTTGCACAGATAGGCCACCGCCTCGTCGATGGTGAGGCTGAATTTCCAGTTCTTGAGTTTGCGTTCCAGCTCTTCGCGCCCCAACCGCGCGCTCTTGGCCTGCTCCTCGCGGATAAAGGCCTTGATCTTGCTGCGCGCCTTAGCGGTCTTGACCGCCGAGAGCCAGTCGGCCTTGGGCGTCTGGTTCTTCTGCGTGAGAATCTCGACGATGTCGCCGTTGTGCAACGTCTCCTTGATCGGCACGGCGCGGCCGTTGATCTTGCCTCCCGAACAACTGCATCCCAGATTGGAGTGGATGTCGAAGGCGAAATCGAGCACCGTCGCCCCCTCGGGCAGCTTGCGCAGGTCTCCGTTGGGCGTGAAGACGAAAATTTCGCCCGACGCGGGACGCGAGTCGAAGCGCTGCGCCAAGGCGTGGGGCGTATTCTCCATCAGCTCGCGCAGACGGCTGAGCCACATCTCGCTGGTCAGCGCCCCCTGATTGACCCCCTTGTAACGCCAATGGGCGGCGATACCGCGTTCGGCCACGGCATCCATCCGTTCCGTGCGGATCTGAATCTCGACCCAGCGGCCGCCGCCGGCCGAAACGGTGGTGTGAAGCGACTCGTAGCCGTTGGATTTCGGGATCGAAATCCAGTCGCGCAGCCGCTCGGTATTGGGAATGTAGTAGTCGGTGACGATCGAATAGACGGCCCAGCACTGGGTCTTCTCCTCCTCCGGCGGACAGTCGAGGATGATGCGCAGCGCGAAGATGTCGTAAACCCCTTCGAACGGCACGTGCTGCTTGTGCATCTTGGTCCAGATCGAGAAGATCGACTTCGTACGGCTCTTGATGTGGTACCTGAACCCCTGTTTGTCGAGCCGCTCGACGATCGGTTCCAGAAAACGGCCGATGAAGGTTTGGCGCTCGCGCTCGGTCTCCTCCAATTTGCGATGGATGTGCTCGTATTCGGCCGGTTCGAGATAGCTCAGAGCAATGTCCTCCAATTCGCTTTTGATCGAGTAGAGCCCCAGCTTATGAGCGATCTGGGCGTAGAGGTTCATGCTCTCCCAGCTCTTTTTGCGCCACTTCTCCCGGGGGAATATCCGCAGGTTTCGCATCACTTCGAGCCGGTCGGCCAGCTTGATGAGGATTACGCGCGGGTCTTCGGAGTAGCTCACGATCAGGTCGCGAAAATTGGCGGCCTGCTCCTTCGATACTTTCAGTTTGATCTTCGAAATATTGCTCAATCCCACCGTGATGCCCAGCACCTCGTCGCCGAAACGCCGGCGAATTTCGGTTGTAACGCCCACCAGATCGCCCGCTTCGTCGCAGGCGGCGAGTCGCACCACGTCGTGCAGGATGGCGGCCAGCGTGGAGTTACGGCCCAGCCCGATCTCGGAAATGACGATGCGGGCTACGCCTGCGGCGTGGTCCAGCAACGGCTGTCCGTCGTAGCGCACCTGCTTGTCGAGCCGTTCAGCGGCATAGGCCAACGCCTCGTCGACGAGGCGTTGCGTCGTCTCGGAAAAATTTGCGGCGACGAGCGTCCGTAACTCGCCGTAACGTGTCGTTTCCATAGCTCTGCACGATTTAATGGGATCCCCCGTTCAACCTAACGCAACAAAGTTACAAAAATTTCACAAACCTCTCTGTTTGTCGCCGGAAGGTTCGGGCCTTCCGATCCGTTTCCGGCGGAGCGGAACCGCATCGGTGAGATTGAAATTACCCTTGCGCGCAACGCACGACAAATTCCGCACCGCTCCCGCCGTTTTCACCGTTCAAAAAGTTCACGCAGCCGATTCCGGCGGTCGATCCTTACGCCGAACGCCCCAAGCGTCCTTCTCCGAATAATAAAAAGCGCATTACCCGATTCGGCTTTTCCGAACGAAAAACCGTGAGATGCGGCTGTCCCGCCGCTCTTCGGCACTGTTCAACGCTTCATCTTTAATTTCTCTGCGCCGTTTCGGCGCGGAAAAACGGTGCAATCTTTGTTCCGGCACGGAGAAAACGGACCGACGATGTTACATGCTACCGATTTTATTGCTACATTTGGGGTGAAAACCAACTGGAAGCGCCTCATGGCTGAACAGAAAGTCTACATCCCGACCGTCGGGGAGGAGGTCGCCAACGCCGTGTCGCACGGCGTGATGCTGTGCCTGACACTGGCGGCCTTGCCCTTCGCCGCCGTGCGCGCCTACATCCACGACGGGACGCTGGCCGCCGTCGCGGCGAGCGTCTTCGTCATCTCGCTGCTGCTGATGTTTCTCGGATCGACACTCTATCACTCGATGCATCCCGCGTCGCGCCACAAGGAGGTATTTCACATCCTCGACCACATTTTCATTTACGTCGCCATCGCGGGAACTTACACCCCGATCGCCCTGTTGGTCATCGGCGGATGGCAGGGAACCTTCATTACGATCCTGCAATGGGCGATGGTGCTCTTCGGCGTCATCTACAAGTCGCTTGCGCGCCGTTCGATTCCGGCCATCAGTCTGACGATCTATCTGGTGATGGGTTGGACGATCGTCTTCTTCCTGCCGCTCTTCGTGCGCCACGCCTCGACATCGCTGCTGGCGCTGATCGCCGCAGGAGGCCTGCTTTACACCGCAGGCGCATGGGTCTATGCCCGCAAGGGATTCCGCTACCATCACATGGTGTGGCATCTGCTGATCAATCTGGCGGCGATCTGCCACTTCGTCGCCATCGTCTTTTTCCTCTATTGAAAAGCGGTCGCGCCATGTTAAATTTGCGTTAAGGAATCCTTACCTTTGTGTTAATTTTCCGCGCATTGCGCGTGAGAACCGACTTTTCGGCCTAAATTTGTCCTGCAAACCAAAACGGATTTATGGACCCGATTTACACAGTGATCATCGCCATTCTGGCAGTTCTGGCCATCTCCGGGCTCTTTGTCGGCGTCACCAACGACGCCGTCAATTTCCTCAACTCGGCCATCGGATCGAAAGCGGCTCCCCGCCGCATGATCCTGCTCGTGGCGTCGGTCGGCATTCTGGTCGGCACGCTCACTTCGAGCGGTATGATGGAGGTGGCCCGCAACGGGATGTTCAACCCTGCGATGTTCTCCTTTCACGAAGTCATCCTGCTCTACTTGAGCGTAATGTTCGCCAACATCATCCTCTTGGACATCTACAATTCATGGGGATTGCCCACGTCGACCACCGTGTCGCTCGTCTTCTGTCTGCTGGGCGCCGCCGTAGCGGTCTCGACCTTCAAAATCGCCGGCAGCGACGCCCTCTCGATGGGCGATCTGGGCGAGTTCATCCACTCCGGACGGGCTTTCGGAATCGTTGCGGCGATCCTGCTTTCGGTCGTAATCGCCCTGACGGTCGGCACCGTGGTGATGTACGTCTCACGTCTGATCTTCTCGTTCCGCTACACGCGTGCCTTGAACCGTTACGGCGCACTGTGGTGCGGCGCGTCGATCACGGCGATCATCTACTTCGCGCTCTTCAAGGGGCTTAAAGGGACGCTGTCCCAGACGGCGTTCATCCACACGGTCGAAAACCATATCGTTCTGTCGCTGCTGGCCTGCTGGTTGCTATGCAGCCTCGTTCTCTTCTTCATCCAGCGGTTCAAGATCAACATTCTGCGCATCACGATTCTGGGCGGAACCTTCGCCCTTGCGCTCGCCTTCGCCGGAAACGACCTCGTGAACTTTATCGGCGTGCCGATCGCCGGCTGGGACGCCTTCCAGATCGCCCGTCATGCCGGCGACTCCTCGATGTCGATGGGCGCGCTCAATGAGAATGTTCCGGCGAATTTCGCGTTTCTCGTAGGAGCCGGAATCGTGATGATTCTCACGCTGTGGACCTCGCGTAAGGCGATGCACGTCACCGAAACGGAACTTTCGCTGGCCAGTCAAAGCGACGAACAGGAGCAGCGCGAATTCGGTTCTTCCGCCTTTTCGCGCGCCATCGTACGTGCGACGCTCAATACCAACCACGCCGTCGAACGGGTCGTCCCCAAACGACTGCGCGAAGCGATTTCGCGCCGTTTCGAAGTGACCGACATCGAACATACCGGAGCGCCGTTCGACATGATCCGCGCCACGGTCAACCTCACCACCTCGGCATTGCTGATCGCCGTGGCGACGTCGCTCAAACTTCCCCTCTCGACCACCTACGTCAGCTTCATGGTAGCGATGGGTTCGTCGCTGGCCGACCGGGCTTGGGGCCGCGAAACGGCCGTTTATCGCATTTCGGGGGTGATGACCGTCGTGGCGGGGTGGTTCGTGACGGCGTTGGGAGGCTTCATCATCGCCTATATCGTGGGACTGGCGCTCGTCTACGGCGGAACGGTCGTGCTGATTCTGCTGACGGTGCTGGCAGGATATATGCTCGTTCACAGCAATTTCATCAAAAAGTCGAAAACCACGGAGACGGCGACCGCCGTCACACATGAAAACGTCGTCGAAGAGATCGCCACGGTGGTCAGCTCGACGATCAATACCGCTACGCGCATTTACGACCGTACGCTGCTGGCCGTCTTCAAGGAGAACCGCAAAGTGCTGCGCGACCTGAACCGCGAGTCGTCGGAGCTTTACGAACGGATGCACGAGCGGAAATACCGCATGATGTCCACCCTGCGCATGCTGCGCGAAAGCGATCTCGACACGGCACAATACTATGTGCAGGTGGTGGACTATCTCAACGAACTGACCAAGGCGCTCTCCCACATCGTGGGGCCCGCTTTCGACCATATCGACAACAATCACGAAGGGCTGACCCGCGACCAGACGGCCGATCTGATCCGCGTGGGCGACGAAGTGGAAGCGATCTACCGCCGCATCAACACGATGCTCACGACCAACGATTTCGGCGACATCGATCTGGTGCTCTCGATGCGCGACCGGCTCTTCGAGACCATTGCGGACGCCATCAAGAGCGAGTTGCAACGCTTCAATACAGCCGGAAAAGGGAGCACGAAAGCCAGCATGCTCTACCTGACGATCCTCAACGAGACGCGCACGATGGTGCTCCAGTTGCGCAATCTCCTGAAGGCGCAGCGGCACTTCCTCGAAACCAAAGGGGTTATCAAAAGCTGGCTCTATTACGCAAAATAGGGTAATTTCTCCGGTTTTTGTCGCTCTTTGGCTGCGCCTTAGATACTGCGGTCCCGGCATAATCAAACTGACGTTTGCTTCTGCGCTCGGGTTTTTCGTATCTTTGACTACGTCTTAGATACTCCGTCTCGGCATAATCAAACTGACGTTTGCTTCTGCGCTCGACTTTTCGTATCTTTGTACAAACGGAATCACCCTCGGCATGCATCCGCGGGCGATTCCTTCATTTAAACACCGATCGTATGGATATCGCAAAAGCCAAGCGGCGCGAGAATATCGCCGAATACATCCTCTATCTCTGGCAGTTGGAAGACTTGCTGCGGGCATTGCAGTTCAGTCCCGAAGCGGTCTATTCCCAGTTGATCGTTCCCCGAAACCTCCCCGAACCGCAGCAGCGCCTCTATCTGGAGTGGTACATGGACATTGCCGACCTGTTGCGGCAGGAGGGCAAGGAACAACAGGGGCATCTCGATCATACGCTCCATTTGATCGCCGATCTGCACAACCTTCACCTGCAACTGCTCAAACTGCCCGTAGGAGCGCGCTACCGTGAACTCTACGCACGGCTCGAACCCGAACTGCCCCGACTGCGCTCGGTGCTGGGACGCGACGAAATGAACGATACCGAGCTCTGCTTTCGGGCGCTCTATGCCGCGATGCTCTACCGCATCCGTGGCGAAGGGGGCGAGCGGGCCGTCGCCGACACGGTGGAGTACGTCTCGCCCGTTATCGCGGAATTGGCTTCGATGTACGGAAAGGTCGAACGGGGCGAAATCGACCTGTTCGAGCGGGAGAAATAACCGGCTCTTTCGGCCGCAGAACGCGCCGGAGGAATTCGCACTCAGAAGAAGAGGGGTTGTCGCTTTGTTGCGACAACCCCTCTTTCATAGAGTGCAGGCCCTTAGTAACGCCGCAGGCGCAGCTCCGCTTGGCGAAGCATCCGACTGCGGGATGCTTCCGGCCGGAATTCGCGGAACGAACCGACCGACGAGAAGCGGGAGATGGTTTGCCGGGCGGTGAAAGCCTCCTTCGATGCCGACTCCAGCAGGCCTGTCTTTTTCGCCGGACGGGAAGCGTCAAGTCCGGCCTGCAGGTTGCCGATGCGGCCTTTCGCGTTGCGGTTGCGTACGGCCTTGACCGACGTCGGGGCGGCCGCGGGCGTCGTGAAGGGTTCGGATTCGAAAAGCGGCGTGGTGAGTCCCCCGCTGTATCCGAAGGCGACGACGACATACTTCGTCGAAGCTTCCAGCATACCCGAGTAATCGATCGTCTGATTGCCCGTAAAGAGGCAGTCCGATAAAAATCCGTAATACTTATAGAGGCTGATCATCGCCTGAGCATACGCCGTTTTCCCCTCTTTGTACTCCGAATATTCGTCGTAAAGGAACGGATCGGCGAAATAGACTTCGTCGTTTTTCGACGGCGTCACGTCGAAGAATGCGCCCGTGGCGGTGACGTTACGAACGGTAATACCGATCGTCATGTCCGAAGGGATGATTGCTGCGGTCTTCTGCACGGCGCTGGCCACCTCCGTGGTGCGCACGCCTTCGGTATCGACTCCGAAGACGACAGCCACATAGTCTGTCCCCGGATCCATGTCCGTATACAGATCGGAATCGGAATTGACCGTCACCTCACCGCTCCAGATGAAATCGTCGCCGGCCCAGTCGATTTTGTAGCCGTTTTCCATCTCGATGAACGCATTGGCAATGGCTGCCGGCGAACTCTCATCATACAGCTCTTTGCTGCATATGCCGATGTAATAGCGCGTAGTCGTTTTGGACGGTTTCACGGTGATGTCGAAATCGCTCTGCGCAACATTGGAGAACGAAATGTCGAACGTGCAGTCGTCGGTTGTGACGAACGCCTTGGTATGCATCGGTTCGCGCGTCACGCCGGTCAGCGGTTTGCCCTCTTCGGTCAGGGCGAAGGCGTAGATCACGTAATCGGTATCGGGTGTCAGTCCCGTAAACGAATAGTCGTCGGGGCCGACCGAAAGGAGATCGGCCAATGTGATGTCGTAACCCTGAGACTGATAGTAGGCCACATCCGATTGCAGATCGGCGATGATGCCCGCAGTGATCGCGGCATCGTCGCCCCATGTGTCGAAGTTCGCCTTCTCGGCCATATCGAAATAGTAGAAACAACCCGTATTGGAAGGCGTTACCTCCACGTCGCAGGTCGAATCGGTCTCCTCGTGGGCGATGGTGAATTCGCAGGAGAAGGGGCCGGTGCGGAACTCCGTCTTCGAAATCGCCGAGGTGGCGACGCCTTCGGCGGTCATGCCATAGGCATAGGCGTAATAGTCGGTATCGGACGAAAGGTTGTCGATGGGCTCTTCTGCGGTGGGGCCTTTCGTGAGGAATTCACTCAGCATCTCCAAGAAACTCATATTATAGCGATCGGCCATCCCCTGAATATATTCGATATCGCTCTGGATATACTCCGCCTCGGTCGGATAGCTGTCGAAGAGCGACTTCTCGACGACCAGCGGCAGATAGCTCGCCTCGTTGTCCGAGGGCGTCCACTTCACCACGGCGCTGCTTCCGTCCGTCGCCAATACCTTGATGTCGAACGTAAGTTGCGCAACCTCCGGCGCCGGCTGCATGACGGTCACCACCTTCTTTTCCGCGCCCTTATAGTTCAGCGTGATATTGGCGATACGCGTTTCTCCCTTGCTGGGATCGACCGTAAAACCGACCTCTCCCTCTTTGGAGTAGTCGAACGAATGCACCCACGCATCGGGCGTCGAGGCGACGATCGTCTCGCCCTCGACGGGATTCTCGATTTCGTACTCGATCTGCGACGTCCCGCCCTCGGGTGAAACCGAAATGGACGTCGAAGCAACCGATGAAGGGAGCTTAATAACGGGCGCCGGCGCCTCGGGAGGAGTGTTGTCGTCGGTGTCGCTATCGCTGCAACCGCCGGCGACGAGCGCCGCGGCAGCGATCAGAAAAGTCAAAAATCGTTTCATAGGCAAAATGGTTTGTGCGAAAAAAGCGGATCGCCGAAAGACGACCCGCCGTCTTTTCACTGGTAAACTTATAAATTACGCAACCTGTCGTTTCGACGTTGCAAAAGATTCCGTCAACAAGGAGGGCGGCGCCGCCGGCCGAATCCGCGCGGCGATTCCGACCGACAAAGGCGATTCCGGCGGCAACGGCCGATCTGTCGAAACCGCCGGCCGGCACCGCGCGGCGACTTGCGCCAAACGTCTTTGTAAAAATCGGGAATCGAGTCGTGCCGTCTCCATGTTATAAATCGTAACCTAAAATCGATATTTCCGAACCGAGATTCGGAGAATGATCGGAAAAACCTTCTCTTCAAGTCTGGAACAGGCGGGTTGTTCATCGGCAAATATAAAGTAATTTTCCTAAGAATATACCTCATTAACTTGTTGTGAATTCATGAGTTAAATTACATTTTTTCATTCGGGGGGGGGTATTTTGGTTCGAATCGGAAGGTAAGTTCCGTAATCCGAAAAAGATTGGCCGTCGACGAATAAAATCAGTTACAAATCATAACCACTCATTTTTTTAAATTTTTTCAGGCGATCCGCCGATCGGCTCCGTTTTTCCGCCGTTTCCGACCGCTCGCAGTCCCAGCGCTTTGCAAGGGCTGTTCATAAAATGTTAATAGGTTTTCCGGGGAAACGGCAACGGCGCTTCCAAAAGCGCTATATTTGTACGCAAAGGATGACGGTTCCGCCACCGCGTCATGCGGCGGACGGATGAAAAGGGAACGCCTGTGCAAGTCAGGGACTATCCCCGTAGCTGTAACCTCCACAAAAAGCCGCACAATCTCCAGCCACTGCCGCTCGCGGGCGACGGGAAGGCGTGCCGGCCGGAGGAAGTCAGAAGACCTGCCACCATCCTCCTCGGAGCTTTCGGGTCGAAGAGCGCACGATGAAAAGCCGCCGCACGGAACAATCGGGTTCCGAACCGGTCGGTGTCGTCATCGCACGCTTCCCGCAGCTTCGCAACGCCGCAACGAATTAAATACGATACACCTATGAGCAGTTCCGACATTTTCATCACCAAACGCGACGGCAAACGCGAACGCTTCTCCATCGACAAGATCAAGGAAGCCATCGCCAAAGCATTCCTCTCGGTCGGGAGTTTCGCCACCGACGAGATGCTCACCCAGATTCTCGGGCGCATCCGCGTGGCGGACGGCACGACGGTCGAACAGATTCAGAATCAGGTCGAGACAGCGCTGATGGCCGAACGCTACTACAAAGTGGCCAAGGCCTACATCATCTACCGGCAGGAGCATACCGAAGACCGCGAAGTACGCGACAAACTGCAGTTCCTGATGAACTACTGCGAGGCCAAGAACCCCGCTACCGGCTCGAAATACGACGCCAACGCCAACGTCGAAAACAAGAATATCGCCACGCTGATCGGCGAGCTCCCGAAGCAGAACTTCATCCGCCTCAACCGCCGCCTGCTGACCGACCGGCTGAAAGAGATGTACGGGAAGGAGCTGTCGGACCGCTATCTCGACCTGCTGAACCGTCATTTCATCTACAAGAACGACGAGACGTCGCTGGCCAACTACTGCGCCTCGATCACGATGTATCCGTGGCTGCTGAACGGCACCATGTCGATCGGCGGCAACTCGACGCGCCCGACCAATCTCAAATCGTTCTGCGGCGGCTTCGTCAATATGGTCTTCATCGTCTCGTCGATGCTGTCGGGAGCCTGCGCCACGCCCGAATTCCTGATGTACATGAACTACTTCATCGGTCAGGAGTTCGGCGAGGAGTACTACAAGCGCGCCGACGAGGTGGTCGACCTCTCACGTCGGCGCCGCACCATCGACAAGGTGATCACCGACTGTTTCGAGCAGGTGGTCTACTCGATCAATCAGCCCACCGGCGCGCGGAATTTCCAAGCCGTCTTCTGGAACATCGCCTACTACGACCGCTTCTATTTCGAGTCGCTCTTCGGCGAATTCCGTTTCCCCGACGGTTCGAAACCCGATTGGGAGGGGCTGTCGTGGCTGCAGAAACGCTTCATGAAGTGGTTCAACGCCGAACGGCTCCGCACCGTGCTGACCTTCCCCGTGGAGACGATGGCGCTCCTGACCAAAGAGGGCGACGTGATGGACAAGGAGTGGGGAGATTTCACCGCCGAGATGTATGCCGAGGGGCACTCGTTCTTCACCTACATGAGCGACAACGCCGATTCGCTGTCGTCGTGCTGCCGCCTGCGCAACGAGATTCAGGACAACGGATTCAGCTACACGCTGGGTGCGGGAGGCGTCTCGACCGGCTCGAAGAGCGTGCTGACGGTCAACCTCAACCGCTGCATCCAATACGCCGAACGGCAGGGCGTACCCTATCTGCAATACCTCGAAGAGGTGGTCGATCTGGTACACAAGGTGCAGACGGCCTACAACGAAAATCTCAAGGAGTTGCAGCGCAAGGGAATGCTGCCGCTCTTCGATGCGGGCTACATCAACCTCTCGCGCCAGTACCTGACCATCGGCGTCAACGGACTGGTCGAGGCGGCCGAGTACAAGGGCATCGCCATCGACGACAATGCTGCCTACGTACATTTCACCGAGGAAATACTGGGGCTGATCGAACGTTACAATCACAAGTACCGGTCGAAGGAGGTGATGTTCAACTGCGAGATGATTCCCGCCGAGAACGTCGGCGTGAAACACGCCAAGTGGGATCGTGAGGACGGCTACAAGGTGCCGCGCGACTGCTACAACAGCTATTTCTACGTCGTCGAAGACACGACGCTCAACATCGCCGACAAGTTCCGCCTGCACGGCTCGAAGTACATCGCTCACCTCACAGGCGGCTCGGCGCTGCATATGAATCTCGAGGAGCACCTCTCGCAGCCGCAGTACCGCCACCTGCTACGCGTGGCGGCGCAGGAGGGATGCAACTATTTCACTTTCAACATTCCCAACACGGTCTGCAACGACTGCGGCCATATCGACAAACGCTATCTGAAAGAGTGCCCCCACTGCCACTCGACGAATCTCGACTACCTGACGCGCGTGATCGGCTACATGAAACGCATCAGCAACTTCTCGCAGGCGCGGCAGCAGGAGGCGGCGCGGCGTTATTACAACGGTGCGGAACGGCTCGAAGGCGGCGTCGAAGAGCGCAGCGTGGCGGCGCCCCGCAGCGACGAATAACGGTCGGTGATGCTCCGTTATACCGATTACGACATCGTGTTTCGGGAAATCCCCGATGAGGTGACGCTCGCCGTCAATCTGTCGGGTTGTCCCAACCGCTGCCCGGGCTGTCACAGTCCGCAGTTGCAGGAACCCGTCGGCGAACCGTTGACCGAAGCGGTCGTCGACCGGTTGCTGGAACGTTACGGCGCGTCGGTCACCTGCTTCTGCCTGATGGGCGGCGACGCCGAACCGCAGGAAGCGGCGCGGATAGCGGGTTACATTCGCCGGATTCGTCCCATGCTGCGCACGGGGTGGTACTCGGGACGCGCCGTATTGCCCGAAGGGTTCGATCCGACCGGCGTATTCGACTATGTAAAACTCGGCCCCTACGTTGCCGCACGAGGGCCGCTGGACAATCCCGCAACCAATCAGCGGTTGTGGCGCATCCTGCCCGACGGCCGCCGCGAAGACCTCACGCCGCGATTCTGGCGCAAGCGCGACTGAACATTGCAATCGGGGAGAACAAAATGTTCTCCCCGATTTTTTGTCCGTTCCGCGTCCTACGGAGATGGCCGCGTTCCGCCTGCGCATCGTACAACCGTCTGCGCCTTCCTCGAAAAGGCCGGCTTACCGCCCGTCCGAAAAGGATGTATGTACGTTCCGGTCGTATTCGGCATGATTCGATTCCCCGTCGTCTTTATTTGTGGGGTTCGTAT
>CAJMNH010000021.1 GCA_905214725.1 uncultured bacterium | reverse complement strand
GGCGAAATTGACCGTCACGTTGCGTGTGTAAAAGCGATTGCCCATGCGCAGATGCTGCTGCCCGAAATCGACTTTCGAGACGGGAGTCATGCTGTCGAACAGATCGTTGCCTTTTATGCTCAGATCGGCCTTTCCGCCGGCGATGGTCCATTTGATCCCGGCATCCACCTGCCATGACGGCGTCAGATCGTAGGTACACTGAATCGCTTCGGTCTGATAGCTGCCTGAAAACTCGAATACCAGATCGGGTTTGCGCGAAAGACGCAGCGTGTTGTCCATGCTTGCGCGGCCCACCCATTTCGAACGTTTGTAGTCCATGCCGTAAAAATCGCGGTTGCGCAGCAGGTAGTCGAATCCGACGAGTGTGATGCGCGATGTGAAGCGTTCGCCGATGCGCAGCGGTATGACGGCCAACGCTCCGAAGGAGGACATATAGTCCCAGTTGAACGATTGGTAGATAAGCGCCGGACGGTCGGGCGCGAGATAGGCCGACTGATTGAAGGCGTCTGCCGTGTGGTTGCCGAAGAGCTGGAAGATGTATTTCTGTTTGAGTACGTAAGTCAGCGTAAGGCTGTAATTGGCCGAAGGTTGCAGGCCGGGCGTACCGTGAATCTCGGAATAGCCGTCGATGTAGGTCACGGCGCCCGACATGTCCCAGAACGAAGGATATCCTTTGTCCGACGAGAATTCCGCCTGCAGGATGTGTTCGGGTGAGGCCATCCAGCTCAGCGATGCCTGTGGAAAGAGCGCCCAGCGGTCGTAGCCGTTGCGGCGGTAGTATTCGCCTGTGAGCGACGCCGAGAATGAGACGCCCGACGCGAAGCTCCTGCTCGCGCCCGCATAGAGATCGTAGGTGTATTCGTCGAGCCGAATGTCGGTGTCGAGATCGCCCATCTCCTCTTCCGACGTGTAATATTGATAGTCGTCGTCGCGGACGTAAGAGAAGCGCGCGCCATAGTTGAACGTCCACTGGCTGCCGAGGTCGTGGCGTTGATCGAGATAGACCGACAGCCGGTCGATGCGCTGTCCGGCATCGGTCGTAAACGACGAGGGCGCGCCGTCGGCCGGTGAAAGGGACATCGTCTGTCGGCTCGTCGTGCGGTAATAGGTGTAGTCGGCGCCGATCTCTGTTCCGAAACCCGTTACGGCCGAGAGCGAGAGATTGTGCATCGTCGGGTCGTCGTGAATGTGCGAATAACTGTCGACAAAGTTGCCCGTAGCCGAGATGTCGCCGTTGCCCGACGGAGTGAACGATGCGGTGTAGGCGAGGTCGAGATGGCTTTTTTCGGTCGTTTTCCACGAGATCCCCGTGCGCAGGTTGTGGGTCAGGTTGTCGGATGAGAGTATCTGCTCCTGCCGAATGTCATACGTGTCGCTGCCTACCGTGTGTTGCGAGGTCATGTCGAGCTTGCGCATCGACCGGCCGTTGCCGATACGGTAGAGCGCGTCAAAGGAGAGTTTCGGTGTTGAACAGGCGACGTTGGCTCCTGTCCCCCACGAGTTGTAGTAACCGCCCTCGTAAACGCCGTTTACCTGACCGGAAAACGAGCGGTCGAAGCGGCGGCGCAGTACGACATTGATCGCTGCGCCGCGGATGTGGTATTGCGGCGGCGCGGCATAGAGCACCTCTACCTTTTCCACCTGTTCGACGGGTGTCGATTTGAGCAGCGCTGCGAGTTGATCGGCGGTCATCGTCGAGGGCTTGCCGTTGAGAATGACCGTGACGCCGCCTGTGCCGGCGAGCGTGAGCGAGCCGTTCTGCTCGCTTACGCCGGGCAGTTTGGTGAGCGCCTCGTAGGCGTTGGCGGCGATTTTACCCTGTGCGGCGACTTGCAGGTCGTAACTCAGACGCCCCTGCTCGACCTTCACCAACGGGCGTTCGCCCCGAACGATCACTTCGTCCACGACGTTCGTCGCCTCGATAAGCGTGATGATGCCGGCATCGTCGTCCGATCGTTCGACAGCCAACGGTTCGTAGCTGAGATGCTGAAACAGCAGACGATAGGGACGGATGTCGGATGTAAGAACAAAACGGCCTTCGAGGTCGCTCGCTACGGCATCGATATAGACCGAATCTCGGGTCTGCATGATGACCGCAACTCCGGCGACGGGCTGCTGTTCGCTGTCTACGACGCATCCCCTTACGGTCTGCGCCATGATCGGCTGTCTGGCGAATGCGCACAGCAGCAGGAGAATGAAGAAGCGGAAATGGCGCATCGTTTGAGTTTTACGTTTTCTAACCACCTGTTTGGGAGAAATCTTTCGAAACAAATATATGGAAAAAATTTCGAGAAGGGGAAATTACAGACGAAAAACAGGCTTTATTCGGGATATGGAACGGTTTGGTATGACGATTGCCTTTGCCGATATTCGTATTCGAATTACCGATTTGGTTTTTCCGAAAAATGATGTTACATTTGTTCGAAGCAAATTGAATTTTAAAAGAATAAGCGTATGAAAAAGTATCGTTGCACGGTTTGCGATTGGATTTACGATCCCGCCGTAGGTGACCCGGACGGAGGTATTGCCGCAGGAACAGCGTTCGAGGATATTCCCGAAGATTGGGTATGCCCGTTGTGCGGTGTCGGCAAAGATCAGTTCGAACCGGTCGAGGAGTAATCGTTCCATTTGAAAATCAAAACGCCACAACCTTCATAGGTTGTGGCGTTTTTCTGTCGCCGTAAATCTTTGAAAGGCCCTGAACCGGATGACCTTGGAGCCTTCGATGAATGTTGGAATCGGGAACTAAATTCCTATTTATCGGTTAGGTATCAGGGCTGAATGTGACGTTCGGACTGAGACTGTTTGGATATCGCGCCCGCAGTGAATAGTTTCGAAGGCTCGTATATTTTCAGGACTCGAATCGGACTTTGCCTGTAAAGCGGCAGTTTCGGTGCGTTTCTTGCCGTGAAAATGTAAGATGATTACGCTAATCGGGATACTGCGCCGTATAGAACCGCTCGAAGTGGTTGCCAAAGGCATCGCTGTCATGTTCGCCTATCTGTTGGGTTATACGATCACCTCGCATTTTCATGAGGCATCGAGTCTGATGGGAGCGATGCTGGCCTGCGTTTCGGCAATCGTCGTGCAGCAACAGCCCGATATCAGGCACGCGATTCAGCAAGGGTGGCTGCGGGTGCTGGGAACCTTTATCGGAGCGGTCGTGGCCTATATCTATCTGGTGCATTTCCGCTTTTCGGCGGTCGGTATGGTCGTCGCCGTCGTATTGGAGGAGGTGGTTTGCATGCTGTTCCGCGTTCCCGATAACGGGAAGATGGCAACGATCACATTGGTTATCGTGTTGATCGTATCGGAGGAATCGCCCGATCTGACACCGCTGGCCAACGGCCTGTTGCGCTTCTCGGAAGCAACGGTCGGCGCTATCGTAGGTATCGCGGCGGCTTGGCTCGCGGATCGGCTGCGGCGACGGCTTTACGCTTCGGCTTCCTCCGAGAAGTGATAGTCGGCGATATCGCGCATGCCTAACAACAGGTCGTGTATGGTCATGCGGCGTTTGCCGGCGATTTGTAACTCTTCGATGAAAATCCGTCCGTCGGCGCAGGCGACCGAGAGATATGTCCGGTTATCCGTTTCGACGGCGCCGGGACGTTCCGCTGCCCTGCCCTGTTCGAAATGCGCCGTAAAAATTTTGGCCGTGCCGCTCTCGCTCCCCTCTTTGTACATCGGTGTCCATGCGGCCGGATAGGGCGACAATCCCCGAACGAAATCGACGATCCTCTGCCCCTCCTGAGACCAGTCTATGCGGCAGTCCTCTTTGAAAATTTTCGGTGCCGGTCGGAGTTGGTTTTCATCGAATTGTATCTGTTCGACAGGGGTGTAACCGCCTGCGGCGATTTGGTCGACGGTCGTGGTAACCAACTTCGAGCCGAGCAGCATCAAGCGTTCGTAAAGCGTTCCCACGTTGTCTTCGGGCGTAATGGCGACGCGCTCCTGTGCAATGATCGCCCCCTTGTCGATCTCGTGGTTGAGCAGGAACGTGGTGACGCCCGTCTCCCGCTCTCCGTTGATAATCGCCCAATTGATCGGGGCGGCTCCCCGATATTGCGGCAGCAGCGAGGCGTGCAGGTTGAAGGTTCCCAGACGGGGCATCGCCCAGACGACTTCGGGCAGCATCTTGAAGGCGATCACGATGCCCAAATCGGGTTGCAGCGCCTGCAACGCGTTCAGAAATGCAGGGTCACGGAATTTCTCGGGCTGCAATACGGGCAGTCCCAATTCGCGGGCGGCGACCTTCACTTCGCTTTCGCGAAGTTTCTGGCCGCGGCCGGCCGGCTTGTCGGGCACGGTAACCGCCGCCACGACATTGTAGCCTTCGCCGACGAGCCGCCGCAGCGAAGGTACGGCGAATTCGGGCGTGCCCATGAAAACGATGCGCAAAGCTTTGGAATTCATTGTCATGCTTTGTATACGAGTTCGATAATATTGCCGTCGGGGTCGCCGACCGCACTTTCATAATACCCGTCTCCCGTTGTGCGGGGTTCGCCCAGCACCGGATAGCCGTCGGCGCGCAGCCGTTCGGTGAGCCGGTCGACTGCATCGCAGTCGTTGCAGCCGAGGGCGAAATGAGCGAGTCCCAAATGCGGGGCCGCGTCGGGCGTCGCAATGTCCGTGCGGCGCATCAGTTCCAGCGAAACCCCGTCGGCGAAGGTGACGAAATAGGATTCGAATCCCTTTGCGGAGTTCTCGTATTTTTCGCCTGCGCGACCGTCGAAATAGGTCGTGTAGAAATCCCGCAGGCGTTCGATCCGCCGGCTCCACAGCGCAAGGTGGTGAAAGCGCATCGGGGCTACTCCTTTTTGAACAGACCGAGCGTATGTCCCATTCGCACCTCTTTGGTTTCGAGGTAGTGCTCGTTGTATTTGTTGGGTGCGATGACGATCGGCACGATCTCGTCGATATGAAGCCCGTAACCCTCCAATCCGGCGCGTTTGAGCGGATTGTTGGTCATCAGACGCATGTGTTTGATTCCCAGCTCGCGGATGATGCTGGCTCCGATACCGTAGTCGCGCTCGTCAACGCGGAAGCCGAGTTGCAAATTCGCTTCGGCCGTGTCGAGCCCCTGATCCTGCAACTGATAGGCTTTGATTTTGTTGCACAGGCCGATTCCGCGTCCCTCCTGATTGAGGTAGACGATCGCGCCCTTGCCTTCGCGTTCGATCATGCTCATCGCTTCATGCAGCTGTTCGCCGCAGTCGCAGCGATACGATCCGAAGATGTCGCCCGTGACGCACGACGAGTGCATGCGGATCAATACGGGTTCATCCTCCGTCCATTCGCCCTTGGTCAGGGCGACGTGTTCCAGTCCGTTGCTCTTCTGACGGAACGGCGTGAGACGGAACATCCCCCATTTGGTGGGCATATCGACCGTAACGCCCCGTTCGATAATCGACTCCTCGCGCAGCCGATAGGCGATCAGATCGGCGATGGAGACGATTTTCAATCCGAATTTCTTCGCGACTTCGAGCAACTGCGGCAGGCGGGCCATCGTGCCGTCTTCGTTCATGATCTCGATCAGTGCGCCGCAGGGCTGCAATCCGGCCAAACGAGCCAGATCGACGGCCGCTTCGGTGTGTCCGGGGCGGCGCAACACCCCTTTTTCGCGGGCGCGCAGCGGATTGACGTGCCCCGGACGTCCCAAATCCGAAGGACGGGTGGCCGGATCGGCCAGCGCGCGGATCGTGGCGGCGCGGTCGTGGATCGATACGCCGGTGGTGCAATCCTGCCCCAGCAGATCGACCGTCACGGTGAAGGGCGTTCCCAGCAGCGAGGTGTTGTTCTCCTCCATCATGTTCAATTCCAACTCCTCGCAACGCGACTCCGAGAGCGGCGCACAGAGCACGCCGCGACCGTTCGTAAGCATGAAGTTGACGATTTCGGGGGTGATCTTCTCTGCGGCGACGATGAAATCGCCTTCGTTCTCGCGGTCTTCGTCATCGACGACGATCACGATTTTCCCCTCGCGAAAATCTGCGATGGCCTCTTCGACCGTATTGAAAATAGCGTTTTTAGCCATATTGCGAATTTGATTATTTGTTTACTTTGGGTTTGCGTTTGAATTTGTCCGTGAGTTTCGATACCCATTCCGGCGTATGGATACCCCACTTCTCCTTGTAGTACTTGATGCGTCCGGTGTACCAGTCGATGTCGAGCAGTCCCGAATCGTTGGTCGCCTTGTAGGTGAGGTAGACGGCGATCGGAGCGAGGATGAACGACGAAAGCCACATGCCGTAGAATGCCTCCCAGTTCCCTTCGCGCGCCGCTTTCTCGCCCGAAATACTGATGATGTAGTAGATGACGAAGAAGATCACCGAGATGACGATCGGAGTTCCCAGACCGCCCTTGCGGATGATGGCGCCCAGCGGAGCGCCGATCAGGAAAAAAATCATGATCGAGACGGGCAGCGAAATTTTGCGATGCCACTCGATCTTGCTGCGGTAGAGCTGATTGAGCGCCTCCTTGGCGGTCGATTCGTCGAATGAGAAAAGTCCGCGTGAATTTTTGGCGTTGGCTCGCGCGATGCCCCATACTTTATCCTTGTCGCGCAGCCCGAGGCGTGCGATGGAGTCGGCGAATACGATGTCGCGGAAACCGCTCTTGTCGATCCGCGCGCTGTCGGGCAGCGCCAACACCTGATTGTCGTGGGCGAAAATCTGCTCTTTGAGCAGCGGTTCGTAGGAGCGCGTGGTCGCCGAGTTGACCGTCAGTTCCAGCGAATCGATGGCGTGATCCAACTGAGCGATATTTTTGGTGGTGCTGTTCGAAAAGAAGCTGGCGTCCGAGCGTTCGAAATCGAATCCGTCCATCGGGATGATGCCGTCCTGTTTCTCGAAGATGTGATGACGCAGGGCGCTTTTGTTGTACCACTGATAGTTGCGCGTCTGTTCGTAGGTCTCGCCGTTGAAGAGCGTGACGAGCAGGTATTTCTTGTTGTCCGACAGTCGGATGTACCCCGAATCGGCCACCGTGGTGGTCATGTTGCCGTTGATGTTGCGGTTGTCGTAAATCAACACGTCGCGCAGCAGATGGGTCTTGGGATCCTGTTTGCCGACGCGGATGCTCATGTCCTCGATGCCGTTGAAAAAGAGTCCGTCCTGAAATTCGATGGCCTGTTTCTGCTGGCGGATGTCGTAGAGAATGCCGAGCATCTTTTTATTGGCGTAGGGCACCAGATTGTTTACCACGAAGAAACTGCCCACGGCGATGACGCTCACCACAATGATGAGCGGTTTGAGAATCTTGGGCAGCGACATGCCCGCCGATTTCATCGCCAGCAATTCGTAGTTCTCGCCTAGATTTCCCAGCGTCATGATCGCAGCCAGCAGTGTGGCCAGCGGAAGCCCCAACGAGATCATGTTGGCCATGGCGTAGCACATCAGCTCGATGATGACTCCCGCGTCGAGTCCCTTGCCCACCAGCTCGTCGATGTAACGCCAGATGAAATTCATCATCAGGACGAACATCACGATGAAGAAGGTCAGGACCATCGGTCCCAGATACGACTTCAATACGAGCTTGTGAATCGTTTTCATCCGCGGCGGGTTTTGACTCTTTTGATGCGCAAAGATAATAGTTTTGCCCCAATAAGCGATGCGGTGAGGACAAATATTATGGCCACGCCCGAGGGCAACTCCCACTCGTAGCTGATCGCCAGTCCGGCGATTCCGCCCGTCGCGCCGATCGCGGCGGCTCCGAGCGTGATGGAGCGAAAGGATTTCGAGAGCGTATTCATCGCCACGGCCGGAATGGTCATCAGCGAGATAAGCAGCACGATGCCCATGACGCGGATCGCGAGTACGATGGTAATGGCCGTGAGCGCCGCCATCAGATAGGAGACCGTCTGCGTGGCGATCCCCTGACTGCGGGCGAATTCGCGGTCGAAAGCGACGTACATTACCGGACGCAGCCACAGCGCGGCTCCGATGACGAGCAGTGCTGTGAGTACGGCCAGCGCCGCGACATCGGCGCCGGTGACCGTTACGATGCTGCCGAAGAGATAGCTCGCCAGATCGCCCGACGTATACCCGGGGCGCAGGCTCATGAAGAGTACGCCGAGCGCCATGCCCACCGACCAGATGATCCCGATGGCCGAATCTTCGCGGATGCGGCCTCGGTTGCCCGCCCATTCGATCCCGAGGGCCGAGAGAACGGCGAAGGCAAGCGCGCCGAGAATGGGATTCTGCCCCAGATAAAAGGCGATGCCCAATCCGCCGAACGAGGCGTGCGTGATGCCGCCCGCCAGAAAGACCGTGCGGCGGCAGACGACATACGTTCCCACGATCCCGCAGGCGATGCCCGAAAGGATGCAGGCCAGCAGCGCATTGTGAAGGTAGGCGTAGCGGGTGATATCGTAGAAAAAATCCATGATTGCCGATATATTGAACGCAAATTTACGGTTTTTATTCGACTTTCGCACGCTTTTTTGTAATTTCGCCGACAGGAAAATCTTATATCGAAGATGCTAGGACGACGCGTCAGTTTTCATACGTTGGGCTGCAAGCTCAACTTTTCGGAGAGCTCCACTCTTGCCCGACAGTTCGCCGAGGGCGGTTTCGAGCGCGTACCGCCGACGGAAGAGGCGGATATCTGCGTGATAAACAGTTGCTCGGTGACCGAACATGCCGACAAGAAGTGCCGCAATCTGATCCGCAAACTCCATCGGCGCAATCCCGATGCGATCATCGCCGTGACGGGGTGTTACGCCCAACTCAAACCGCAGGAGATCGCGGCCATCGAGGGCGTCGATATCATATTGAGCAACAACGACAAGGGCGAATTGTATCGTCGCGTCGTCGAACTGGGCGCCAAGGGCCGGAAAATCGTAACCTCGTGCTCGACCGACGAGTTGACCCGCTTTTTTGCGGCCTTCTCCAGCGGCGACCGCACGCGCGCTTTTTTGAAGGTGCAGGACGGATGCGATTACTGTTGTTCCTACTGTACGATCCATTACGCCCGCGGTTCGAGCCGCAATTTGCCGATTGCCGATGCGGTGGCCGAGGCGCGCCGCATTGCCGAGGGCGGCCAGCGGGAGATCGTTATTACGGGGATCAATACCGGCGATTTCGGTCGGACGACCGGCGAACGGTTTATCGATCTGCTGCGGGCGCTCGACGGGGTTGACGGGATCGAACGCTACCGGATTTCGTCGATCGAGCCGAATCTGTTAACGGATGAAATCATAGACTTTTGCGCCTTGTCACCTAAATTCCAGCATCATTTCCATATTCCGTTGCAGAGCGGTTCGGACCGAATTCTCGGACTGATGCGCCGCCGTTATACGACGGCCAAGTTCGCCGACCGGATCGCCGCCGTGCGGCGGCGGATGCCCGACGCCTTCATCGGCATCGATGTGATCGTCGGGTTCCCGGGTGAGACGGAGGCCGATTTTCAGACGACGTACGATTTTCTGGAGGAGCTGGCTCCCGCATTCCTCCATATCTTCCCCTTTTCGGAACGGCCCGGCACGCCGGCCGTCGATCTCCCCGACAAGGTGCAGGCGTCGGTGGCTGCCGAGCGGGTGAAACGGCTCGAAGCGTTATGCGGCCGACTGCACGGCGATTTTTGCCGGCGGGCTGAAGCTACCGAGTCGACGGTGCTGTTCGAGAGTACGATGCGCGGCGGGATGATGTTCGGTTTTACGGGCAATTATATCCGTGTGAAAACGCCTTATGAGCGGGCGTTTATCAATCGCGTATGCCGCGTAAGGCTGGGCGCAATGGATGACCGGCATGATCTTGTGGGAGAAATCGTGCGGAATACGGACGAAACGGCTCTTTTTTAATGCACTTTTTGTTATCTTTGTACGATAATTCCCTTTGAATGATGAAAGGTATCCGTAAACGGGTGTTAGTGAGTTTTCTCAGCGTGGTGATCCTGCTCTTTTTCGCAGGATTGGTCTCGCTGTTCGAACTCAGACGTGTCAGTTCCGACACGGAGGAGATTCTGCGCGCCAGCGAACGCAATCTGGGACTGGCCAAAGACATGCTCGATGCCGCCGCGCGGCAGAATAAGGCCGTTGTGCACAGCATCGTATTCCGGCAGCACGATTACGATACGGTGCTTATGGCGAGCATCGCCGAGATGACCCGCACGTTGAAGGTCGTTCGCGAGGAGGCGGTCGAACAGGCTTATCTCGATACGCTTTCGGCATCGGCCATGAACGTGCAGCGGCTTACGCAGGAGTTTCTGCGAATAGAATCGCAGGAATCTTCGGCCCCTGCCAGCAAGGTGGAGCTGCGCGGGAAAAAGGATACCCTTGCGATAAAGACCGTTACGATGGATTTCGACGGTGCACGCTGGTACGCCGAGTCCTATTCGAAGGCCTACGACAAGCTGACCGGTTCGATCAAGAACTATATGATCTCGACCCAGAGCTCGTTGGCGCCGCGTACCGAGCAGTTAAAACGCAATGCCTATCGGGCGGTGACGCCGGTGCTGATCTCGCTGTTGGTGATGATCGCCATCGTACTGATGCTCTATTATTTCGTTTCGGTTTATCTGGTTCGTCCGGTTCTGTCGATGAACAAGAGTCTGGGCGATTTTCTGCGTTTCGGTCTTCCTTTCAAAGTCAAGGCCGAGGTGAAGGATGAGGTGGCGGAATTGAAGGATCGCATCGACGATGCGGTGCAGCTGGCGAAAAGAGTAAAACAAGAGCAGCGATGAGACTGAGTGTTGTCTTGCGATATGTGGGGATCATCATGCTGGTCGTGGCGCTGTTCATGCTCCTTTCGGCCGGCGTGTCGCTGGCCAGTCATACCGACTCGGGTTACTATCCGCTGCTGTTGTCGTCGCTGCTGACCGCTTTGCTCGGCGCTTTTCCGCTGATTTTCGTGGACAGGGTCGAACAGCTGAGCAGCAAGGAGGGGTATTGCATCGTCGTCGGATCGTGGATTCTGGCCAGTATCGTGGGGATGTTTCCCTATCTGATGTGGGGCGGCGAGTTTTCGCTTATCAATGCATGGTTCGAAAGCGTGTCGGGTTACACGACCACCGGAGCCTCGATTTTAAGGGATGTCGAGGCGCTGCCGCGCGGACTGCTCTTCTGGCGGTCGTGCTCGACATGGCTGGGCGGCGTCGGCGTGGTGATGTTCGCCCTGTTGATCCTCCCTTCGCTGGGAACGAACAAGGCGTTGTTGACCAACGTGGAGCTGTCGTCGATGGCTAAGCATAATTATCATTACAAAGCTTCGATGATCGCGCAGATTCTGCTGTTCATCTATCTTGGCTTGACGTTTTGCTCGACGCTGGCGTTGAAACTGGCGGGCATGAACTGGTTCGATTCGCTGACACAAGCCATGTCGGCTGTCGCCACGAGCGGATTCAGTACGAAAAACGCCAGCATCGGGTATTTCGACAGCGTGGCCGTGGAGATCATTCTGATCGTGACGATGTTGCTGGCCAGCATCCATTTCGGCGTAATCTTCGCGACGTTGACGGGCCGTCGAAACAATATCTTCCATTCCGAAGTGACGCGGTGGTATCTTTCGATCGTCGCCATCGTAACGGTTTTCGTAACGGTAAGTCTCTATTTCGGCGGAGTGTACGATACGCTTGCGAAATCGTTGCGCTATGCGGGTTTTCAGGTGGTGTCGCTGATCTCGACGTCGGGATTCGCGACGGCCGATACCAATATATGGCCGTCGATGGCCATTGTACTGCTGATTTTCGTTTCGATCGTCTGCGGATGCGCCGGTTCGACGACGGGCGGTATCAAGACCGACCGGTTTCTGTTGGCAATAAAGACCTTGCGTTTGCGTTTCTCTTTACAGCAGCATCCCAATGCCGTCGTGCGCGTGCGGATCGACGGGAACGTACTGGACGATAGAATCGCCAACACGGCGGTGGTTTTCATCGTGGCTTATTTTATCGCCCTGCTTGCCGGAACGATCGTGGGGACGATGTGCGGAATGGATATCGAGACCAGTTTTTCGTCGTCGGTAGCCTGCATGGGTAATGTGGGACCCGGGTTCGGTATGGTCAATTCATTGGGAAATTATGCCGCTTTGCCGGCTGTGATGAAGTTTTCGGATACGATGTTGATGTTGCTGGGCCGTCTGGAAATTTTCGGATTGGTGCAGTTGTTTTTTCTAAAATGGTGGAGATAATGCGTAAAGGATTTGTCCTTTTAGCGGTATTGGTCGCAGTTGCCGTCGCCGATGCGTCGGCGCAGGAAGTAACGGCGCGTATTGCGGGTTTGGAGAGCAATGCGGAATACATGGATATGCTGCGCGAGGAAGCGGCCTTGCAGGCGCGCGAGGATTCGGTGACGATGGCCGTCAATCGGGTTCGCCGGCAGTTGCGCGACGATCCGTCGCAGCGTGCAGCCTATTCGGCCGAGATTCTGCGCTGTGAGGAGCAGCTATTTGCGATACGGACCGAACGGGGACGTTTGACCGACCGGATCAATACGGTGGAGCAGGATTGGGTGCTGGCGAATCTCGACCTGAACAGACCGTCGGCGGCGACGCCGGATTCTCCTTCGGCGGACGGCACTCCCCTGCCCGATTCATTGCAGGTGGCCAATCTGGTACATAACGCCTATTTCCGCGAGCAATTGCCGCAAACCGATTACCGCGCGTTGCTGGATGCACAGCGTCGGGAGCGCACGGCGTTGGATTTGGCCGCTTCCTGCATAGCGAATTACGAAGCCATCGAGGAGCTGAAAATCTCCTATGATACGATTACGGCCCAAACGCCGGCGGCCGTGCTTTACGAGCGTTACCGTACGTTGCAGTCGCTCAACCGATCGCTGTGCGATTCATTGCACGGTGTGTGGAGCGGCATTTACGACAACAAGAACTATGCGTATGCCTATTTGCTCGACAAGTTGGGCTGCGACGACCTGCTTACGAAAACGGAGGAGCAGATGGCCGGCGTACGGCAGCAGATGGCTTCCGAGCGGGGACGTTACTATGCCGATGAGGTGACCGACTATCTATTGCAGAAACGGGCGCTCGTCGATTACGAGACGGAGTTGGCGAGAGCATTGGGATTGACCGATGCGCGCGATTCGCTGGTGCGCGTCGCCGCCGATCTGCGCAATGTCGATTACCGTCTGCCGAAACTCTTTATCGAAGAGCGGATGTTCCTCGAATACGAACCGATCGAATTCGTCACGCCGGCCAAGTACAATGCATCGAATCATATCCCGGAGGTTCAGATTTACGAACGGGGTACGATCTACCGGATTCTGCTCGGCTCCTATACGAACCGAACCAACGGAGGTTATCTTTTCAAGGGAGCCTATCCGCTCGGTTACGAAAAGGTCGACGGTAAGTACGCTTATTATGCCGGAGGCTACCGAATGCTCGACGAGGCGCGCGCAGCGCAGGAGGAGATGAAGAAAAAGGGTTTCCGCCGGCCTGAGATCGTCGTATGGAACGACGGCGTGCGTACCAATCTGGCCGATGCCGCCGTGGAGGGACACGCTCCGATGTTCAGGGTCGAGATCAGTGGGCTGGACAACCTTTCCGAGGTGTTGCGTGCGGCGGTGCTGGCCGTGGCCGGCGAATGCGAAATATCGCGCGTCGGGCAACTTTTCATTGTCGGTCCGTTCGCCGACAAGGCCGTTGCCGACAAAGTCGTCGAGCAAGTGATGCAGCAGAATGCGTCGTTGGAGGTAAAAGTTGTGGAAATTGTTGAATAATTCAAAAAAATCAGTTATCTTTCCCTCAACTAAACCTCTCAATCTATGTGGCTCATTATTCTCCTGATTCTGTTAGGCGTCTTGTTTTTAGTGGCGGAACTGGTGTTGTTGCCGGGCGTATCGCTGGGCGCGCTTTTCGCATTGGTCTGCTATGGAAGCGCCATCTATACGGCCTTTTCCGATTATGGCCCCTTTACGGGCGGAGTCGTGGTGCTGATCATTCTCGTGCTGTCGTTCGTGGCTACGGTGTTGTCGCTGCGCTCGAAAACGTGGCAGCGTTTTTCGCTGAAACAGAAGATCGAGTCGTCGAGCATGCCGTTTCCCGATAGCGAGGTGAAGGTGGGCGACTGCGGCGTGGCGGTGTCGCGGCTGGCGCCGATGGGCAAGGTCGAGATCGGCGGCAAGATTTACGAAGCCAAGTCGACCGACGTCTATATCGATCAGCGTACGGCGGTGGAGGTCGTCGGCTTTGAGAATTTCAACGTTGTCGTGCGCAAGGTCGCCGGCGAAGCTTCCGAGTGAATTTACTAATCTAAACTATAATTCAAGATGGATCAAACAGGAATTATCGCGATTGCGGTCTTTGCGGGCCTTGTCGCGCTGTGGCTGATATTCTATTTTATTCCGGTGGGTTTGTGGTTCTCGGCATTGGTTTCCGGTGTGAGAATCAGCCTGTTGCAATTGATTTTAATGCGCTGGCGCAAGGTTCCGCCTTCGGTGATCGTTTCGTCGATGATCGAGAGTACGAAGGCAGGGCTTACGCTCAACCCCAATGAATTGGAGGCGCATTTCTTGGCGGGCGGTAACGTTCCCAATGTCGTGCATGCGCTCGTCTCGGCGCAGAAAGCCAATATCCAGCTCGACTTCAAGATGGCGACGGCCATCGACTTGGCCGGTCGCGACGTGTTCGAAGCGGTGCAGATGTCGGTCAACCCGAAGGTAATCAACACCCCTCCCGTGGCGGCTGTGGCGAAAGACGGCATTCAGCTTATCGCCAAGGCGCGTGTGACGGTACGGGCCAATATCAAGCAATTGGTCGGCGGCGCCGGCGAAGAGACTGTGTTGGCGCGCGTAGGCGAAGGCATCGTTTCGTCGATCGGTTCGGCGAACAGCCATAAAGTCGTGTTGGAGAATCCCGATTCGATATCGCGCGTGGTGCTCGACAAAGGCTTGGATGCCGGTACGGCGTTTGAGATCCTTTCGATCGATATCGCCGATATCGACGTGGGCAAGAATATCGGCGCGCAATTGCAAATGGATCAGGCGCAGGCCGATAAGAATATCGCGCAGGCAAAGGCTGAGGAGCGTCGGGCTATGGCCGTGGCGTTGGAGCAAGAGAATCGCGCCAAGGCGCAGGATGCCCGGGCAAAGGTGATTCTGGCCGAGGCCGAGGTGCCGCTGGCAATGGCCGAAGCGTTCCGCAACGGCAATTTGGGAATCATGGATTATTACAAGATGAAAAACGTCATGGCCGATACGGCGATGCGTGAGGCGATCTCGAAGCCGGGCGATAAGAAATAACGGAATTTAATAAGAGACTGCCGAATGCTTATCGAGGAGCTTACGCACGCGCTTGATACCTACATCCGCGAATCGCCGCAGAACTATGTCAGCGAGGCGATGGCGCTTGCCCCGTCCGATATCGGTCAACGGCTTTACGACTCCCCCATCGTGAAGGTCGGTTCGGCCGACGATCCCGAGTGGGAGGCGTTGAAACAGCCGGAAGCCGTCGGACATCTGTTCCGCACGCCGAAGGAGTGGCTGCCGGAGGCTGTGAGCGTCGTGTCCTACTTTGCGCCGTTCAGCGATTTCGTCGTGGAGGGAAACAAGCGTGATTCCGTGGATGTCGGCAACGGTTGGCTCTATGCCCGCGTGGAGGGACAGGCTTTTTTGACGGAGGTGAACCATTATCTCGAACGCTGGCTCCGCGAGCGGGGTTATAAGGCGTTCGCGCCCTATGCAAGTTCGGAATTCCGCTATGTGTTCGAGGCCGGAACCAACGCTGAAATAGCTGATAAGTCGCTCAGTTTTACGAGTAACTGGTCGGAGCGGCATGTCGCCTATGTTTGCGGATTGGGCACGTTCTCTCTCTCCAAGGGGCTTATCACCGAACGCGGGGTGAGCGGGCGCTTCGGCAGCGTCGTGACCGATGCCGCGCTGCCCGTTACGAAACGCAACTATACCGGTCTTTACGACTATTGCGCGATGTGCGGAGCTTGTGCCCGCAACTGTCCGGCGCATGCCATCTCCCTCGAATACGGGAAGTCGCACCCTCTGTGCTGCTCCTATTTCGATACGTTGCGGGGAAAGTATGCGCCGCGATTCGGTTGCGGCAAGTGTCAGGTCAATGTGCCGTGCGAACGACGAATTCCGAAAAAAGCGTAAGAAAGACAAAGGGCTGCCCGCAGGCAGCCCTTTGTCTTTGGCGGCAGTTTGTCAGTAGACCTTTTCAGGAACCGTTTCGCCTTCGGGAACCCCTTCGAGTTGGTCGTTGAACCGGATCGAGGCGTGTGTGCCGTCGCAATAGGGCTTGTTGTGCGACTGTCCGCAGCGGCAGAGTACGACGCGGTTACGGATTTCGTAGCTCTCGCCCGACTCGCGGTCGACGGGAATGCCGCCGCGTACCCACAGTCCGCTGCTGGCGCCGATGGCAATGTCCTCGATCAGGCCCAGCGACGGTTCGAACTGAAATTCATAGGGCGTTCCCGTCTCGTTGTCCCACGCCATCAGACGGCCGCTGGGGCACATCGAAGCTTCGCGGATCGCCAGCTCGTGGGCTTCCGCGTTTTCCGACTGCTCGACCAGATTCCACGCCTGTCCCTTGGCGTCGCAGAACCGTGCGAAGACGCAGTATTTGGGGTTGTCGGTCATCGAAAGAGTCTCGCCTTCGGTCAGTTCGATGTTGTCCAGCATCGGAGCGTCGTCGGCCGTCAGCTTCGGGTTCCACTCGGCATGGACATGCGAGCCGTCGCAGTAGGGTTTTTTCTTCGATGCGCCGCAGCGGCATAACGCCGTCGGTTCGTCTTCGGTGGAGAAATGCGCGCCCTCCTGAAAATACCAGCTTTCGCCCTCGGCGTCGGGCATGATAAACTGCTGGGCCAGCGGCGGCTGTCCGTAAACCAGATAGGGGCCCGTCTCTTCGACGGTGATGCGGAATCGGGCGTCGGCCTGTTTCGATCCTTTTTCGATTTTAACCTTTTTCATATACCAACGGGAGGAAGACGCATGTAAGTAATTTGTCAAGTTGTGAATTTCGCCGATACGGAACCTCGTCTTCCTCGTATTGCGGCGTCTTGGAGACGCCGGATTCCCTATCGACACCGCTCCGATGAAGAGATCTTCGTAATTCGGTGTCGGTTTCTCCTGTTATGACGTACCTGCAATATACTAATTTTGCCCGTCCGTTCGTTCTTGCATCGGGCAAGAATTATTCCTAAACACAAATAATTTGAAAGGTGTAGCGGATTATTCTCCGCTTTTTGGTATATTTGCAGATATTTTGAGAAATAACGAGTCGCTTTATACAAATGAAAAATCTGACAGTGAAAATCTTCGTGGGGCTGTTCGTCGTTGCGGCGACGTTGCTTCAGTCGTGTAAAAAGGATAGCGAGACCTACTCGTTTCTCCTCAACGAACGGGGCGCTTTCGTCGATGAACCGGGAGGCAAGACTTCGATAGGCTTTACGGCGATCAATATCGTATCCGTCTCTCCGACGACCGTCCCGCAAGGTTGGTCGGTTTCGGTCGATATGAGCGAGCGTCGCATTTATGTGACTGCGCCGACGACCTTTCCGGAGGAGAGCACACAGGCCGACGGAGACGAAGAGAACACCAATGTCAGATACGGAACCGTCTATCTGACGGGGCATTCCTCCGGCGGATCGAGCGTTTCGACTTCGCTTTATGTCTCGCTCGCCGAGGTGATCGACCTCACGGATCAACCTTCCAACTGTTACATTATCAGTAAGTCGAATGCGCGTTACTGCATCGACGTGACCCGCAAGGGCGAAGATGCCGATGCGACGCTCGCGCCCGCCAGCGTGGCGATCCTGTGGGAGACGCCCTACAAGGTGATTGAATTTCCGAAACTGGTCGACGGCAAAGCCTATTTCTATCATGCGCTCGGTACCGATGACGATAAGAAGACGACGTTTTTCAACCACGGCAATGCCGTCCTCGGGGCATTCGATACTGCCGGCAATCTGTTGTGGTCGTGGCATTTGTGGTGTGCGGAGTTCGATCCCGACAAGGAGCAGGTCGAACTCGGCGGCGAGGTGATGATGAAACGCAACCTTGGTGCAGGTGTCGTATCGGGAACCTCCGAGGCGGATATTCTCGCATCGTACGGCGTTTATTACCAGTGGGGACGCAAAGACCCGTTCGCAGGGCCGCGCTATTACAATATGGCCGATTCGGCCGATGCGCTGCTCTACGACAGCCAGAATCTGCGGACTTACATCGACTATACCGAGTCGGATTCCGAGACGGGGCTGATGAGCTACGCCAATGCGCATGCGCTGGCTTTCATTACGGGAGTCAAAAGCAGCGATTACAACTGGCTTCAGACGGCCGACGCGACATTGTGGAACACGACTAAAAACAACAACGATCCTTGTCCGAGGGGCTGGAAAGTGCCTTCGAAGGAGGTTTTTGCCGCGTTGCACATCAAGGACGCCATAGCTCCCGAACTGGAGAAAAATTACGGCTTTACGCTGACCGACGGCGTAAACGACGCCTTCTTTCCCGGAGCCGGCCGCCGCAGTTTCTATACGGGCGCGCTGACCAATATGAACGATAACGAGGTGCGTCCTACTCCGTGGACGGGTTATTATTGGAGTTCGACGGGTGAAGGCAAGCAGGCCTATGCGATGGATTTCTCGTTCGATATCAATGGAACGCGCGTAGGGTCTTCGTTTCAGGGCGCGGCTTTGCAGTATGCCGCCGGCGGTATGCAGGTGCGCTGCGTGAAGATAAAGTAATCGAACACCAATGGAAGAGAACGGAGGCCGGGGTTGTCCCCGGCTTTTTCCGATCGAAATAGCGGTATTCAACCAAGCACATGGATCAGATAAGAGATTTTGCGGCGATCGACTTCGAGACGGCTAATGGCCAGCGTACGAGCGTATGCAGCGTGGGCGTGGTGATTGTTCGGGGCGGCGAGACGGCGGAGAGTTTTTATCGGCTGATTCGTCCCTACCCTAATTATTATTCCGCTTTTACCACGGCGATTCACGGTCTTACGCGCTGCGATACCGAGGATGCGCCGCTATTTCCCGATGTGTGGGCTGAAATCGCGCCTCGGATCGAGGGGTTGCCGCTCGTTGCCCACAATTCGCCGTTCGACGAAGGATGCCTGCGCGCCGTGCACGCTCTCTACGGACTACCCTATCCCGACTACCGGTTTCTGTGCACGTTGCGGGCTTCGCGCCGTCAGATCAAGGGGCTGCCGAACTACCAACTCCATACCGTCTCCGAGGCGTGCGGCTACCTGCTCGAACGCCATCATCATGCGTTGGCCGATGCCGAAGCCTGCGCCGAGATCGCCCTCAAACTTTTCGGATAAACAAGGCGGGCCTTCCTTCCATACAAGTTCGGGTCGCATGAAAGTTGCGACGTCGTGTATTTCTGTTTCGGTTTCCTGTCGAAGACCGAGTTTCGCTTACAACGCAGTGATGTGAAATATCTTGGCAATACCCGTTACGACGATCTGGATGCCGACGCAGAAGGTGAAGAACGCAACCATTTTATTGATGATAATACTGCCGCTGTCGCCGATTTTCTTGATGATCTTCTGTCCCTGCGACAGAAACAGATAGAGAATCGAACACATCAGCACGATGACGAGCGCGATGATCGCGTAATTCAGCAGGCTCTTCACCCAGTCGCCCCGTATGCTGGCAGAGGCCATCAGCGTGAGAATGACCGAGACGCTGCCGGGGCCGATGCTGATGGGAAACGTAATGGGATAAAATATTTGGGATTCGATTGCACGCAGGCTGATGGGGTCGGCGTTTTTTTTCGATATGCGGCCTACCGAAGCGTCGGAATCGCTGAGCCATTGCAGTGCCGTCCGGCAGATCAGCAGGCCGCCGCCCAGCTGGATGATTGGCAGCGACAGGTCGAACAGCGCCAGTACGAAGTGCCCGACGGCCAGACTGCCGAGCCCGACAAGCAGGTAGTCGGTGAGAATTCTCCGAATGATGGACTTGCGGGTATCTTCGTCCAGTCCCGACAGAAAACCGTTCACGAGAAATCCTGCTCCCACGGGGTTCGCCACCGGAAACAAAGCCATAAAGGAGGATATAAACATGAAGATAAAACCTTTGATCATCCTGAGATTTTTAGCGGTTCGGACAAATTGACTGCATGTCGTATCTCGACATGATACGGCCGTCTACCTTCAAACTCAAATATGAGGCCAAAGCAGGGCTTGTAAATCGAATTTGCCGTCGATGACTCCTCTGCCTCTAATTCCGATTTTCTGGTAATCTGATTGGTTTTTTTGATTGTATCGCAGAAAAATACGAAAAGCCGTTGGCGATTCGTCGATTTTTTATTACTTTTGTTTCGCATTTCGGAGTTCAACTTCGGAATGCGGTATGCAATGCGGGAGTAGCTCAGGGGTAGAGCATCAGCTTCCCAAGCTGAGGGTCGCGGGTCCGAATCCCGTTTCCCGCTCACGAGGCCGCAAGCAAGAAGCGGCAACAAACAGCGAAAGTCTTATGTATCAATGATATGTAAGACTTTTTTGTTTTTAGGTTGAGGCAGAAAAAAGCAACGAAAAACAGGTGTTCGACTACTTATCGGTGACCAGTTTCGCTCAAATCTAAAATTAGGTCGCTTGGTCGAGATTCTTTCGTTCCGTTTCAGCATTCTATTGAAATATCTTGCCGGCTTGGCATAGCGGATGGCGCGGCCGATGCGTTTGCTGATGAACATGTGAAAAAGCAGCGATGGATTCCGATTCCATCGCTGCTTTTGTGATATGCCGATGATTTAACCCAGCAGTTTTTTCAGCGAAGCGATATTCGCTTCGCTGTCGGGACGTTTCCCTTCAGGGGTGTAAAGCGCCTCCAACCGGTCGTGGAAGTGGCTCTCTACCCTGCTTCGCATGACCTTCATCGTGCTGTTGACCAGCCCGTTCTGCTCGGTGAATGCCTCGTCGACGATGGCGATGGCCGACGGCAGCCAACGGTCGGGGAATTCGCCGGCATGGATGCCGCCCGAACGGAAAGCATCGATCTCGCCCATGACCTTTCGAGCCAATGCGGCAAGATCGGAACCGACGGTCTGATAATATTGCCGCAATTCGTCGCGGTTAGGAACGACGATGGCAACGGTATAGGGATTCTGGTTGTTATGAACGATGATCTGATCGATCAGCCGCGACGCGTCGGCGATCGCCTCCTCCATGCCTTCGGGGCTGTATTTCTCGCCGTCAGAGGCGATCAGCAGGCTTTTGAAACGCCCCAGCACATAGAGGAATCCGTCGTCGGTCAGATAACCCATGTCGCCCGTGTGGAGCCAGCCGTCACGTACGGTGTCTGCCGTCGCTTCGGGGTTTTTCCAGTATCCAGCCATGACGTTCTCGCCCCGGATAACGATTTCGCCTTTTTGCCCGTTAGGCAGTCCCCTCCCCTCCTCGTCGAGAATACGGCAGTCAAGCGGCTGTACCAGCGTGCCCGATGAGCCGAAACGGCATTTGTGCGGTCTGGGCGAGTTGGTCGAGATGACGGGCGTCGCTTCGGAGAGTCCGTAACCCTGAAACATCGGCATCCCGACGGCATAGAAAAAGCGTTGCAATTCCGTGTCGAGCAGCGCGCCGCCGCCCACGAAGAAGCGCAGTTCGCCGCCGAAGGCTTTGCGCACCTTGCTGAAAAGCAGACCGTCGAACAGCGCTACGGCCGGTCGGAGGATGAAACGCCAACCGCGGCCGCGACTGTATCCGTCCTGATTGTATTCGTAAGCCGTTTTAAGTGCGAGGTTGAAGAGCCGTTCGGTCATAGGTCCTTTGGCGCGAATCGTCGATTCGATATTTTTACGAAAATTCTTGGCCAGCGCCGGAACCGACAGCAGAAAATGCGGCCGGACCTCGCGGATGTTGACCGGTATGTTTTTGAGCGTCTCCATCGGCGTGCGGCCGATCTGCACGGTGGCTACCGTAGCGCCGCAGGCGATCATGATGTAAAAGCCCACGACATGCGCGAAGCAGTGATCGAGCGGCAGGATGATGAGTGTGCGGTAGTACGGCGGAATGTCGATGCGCGTGAGCGATTGCTCGACGTTGGCCGTATAGTTGCGGTGCGTGAGGATCACCCCCTTCGGATCGGTCGTCGTGCCCGACGTGTAGGTGATCGTGGCGTAGTCGTCGTTCTGGATGTTTTGTCCGATTTTCAGAAAATCATCCTTGTGCTTTCCGAAATAGTCGCGCCCGAGTTTTTTGAGGGTTCCGTAAGCCGTTTCTCCCGATTCCAGCGGAATGTGACCGAAAACCACGACGAGCTCGATCTGCGGCAGTTCGGCGCGAATGCGACGGATCTTGGGCAATTGATGTTTCGATACGAAGAGCGCCTTGACCTCGGCGTGTCGCAGGCGGAACAGCAGGTCGTTCGACTCTTCGAGTTTCACCGAGAGGGGAACGCTGACGGCTCCGGCATAGAACAGCCCCAGTTCGGAGATGATCCATGCGTTGCTGCCCTCGGCGAGGATGGCCACCTTGTCGCCGGGACGGATGCCGACTGATGCCAGTCCGGCGCCCACTTCGAGCGCCTGCTCACGGGTTTCGGCATAGGTCGTAGGCTCGAACTTGTGATGCCGTTTTTCGAGCAGGAAGGTCTTGCCGCCGAACTTTTCGACGGAAGCTTCGAAGAGATCGATGATGGTTTTCTTCATAGAGGGCAACTATTATGTCGATCCGGCGCCTCGGCCGGACGCAGGTTAATCCATTTTCAGCACGGCGAGGAAGGCCGACTGCGGCACCTGCACCTGTCCGATCTGCCGCATCCGCTTCTTACCCGCCTTCTGCTTCTCCAAGAGCTTGCGTTTACGCGAAATATCGCCGCCGTAACACTTGGCCGTCACATCCTTGCGCACGGCCTTCACGGTCTCGCGGGCGATGATCTTGGCGCCGATGGCTGCCTGAATGGCGATGTCGAATTGCTGGCGCGGGATCAGCTCCTTGAGTTTTTCGCACATCTTGCGGCCGAAGTCGTAGGCGTGGTCGGCGTAGATGAGCGACGAAAGGGCGTCGACCGGTTCGCCGTTGAGCAGAATGTCCAGTTTGGCCAGTTTCGAGGGCTGATAGCCTGTGCGATGGTAGTCGAATGAGGCGTATCCCTTCGAAATCGACTTGAGCTTGTCGTAGAAGTCGAAGACGATTTCCGAGAGCGGCATGTCGAAATTGACCTCCACGCGGTCCGTCGTGATGAAAGTCTGGTTCTTCAATACGCCGCGCTTGTCGATGCAGAGTTTGATGACGTTGCCCAGAAAATCGGCCTTGGTGATGATCTGCGCCAGAATATAGGGCTCCTCGATTTTCGAAACCTTCGTGATTTCGGGCAGTCCCGAGGGATTGTGCACCTCCAACTCCTCGCCCGATGTGGTGGTAATGCGGTACGAGACGTTGGGTACGGTGGTGATGACGTCCATGTCGAATTCGCGGTAGAGACGCTCCTGAATGATCTCCATATGCAGCAGTCCGAGGAATCCGCAGCGGAAGCCGAAGCCGAGCGCCAGCGAACTCTCGGGTTCGAAGGTTAGCGAGGCGTCGTTGAGCTGCAATTTTTCGAGCGAAGCGCGTAGGTCTTCGTATTGGTCGGCCACGACGGGATAGACGCCGGCGAAGACCATCGGTTTGACGTCCTCGAATCCGGCGATCGCCTCGCGGCTGGGGGTGGTGACCGATGTGATCGTGTCGCCGACCTTCACCTCCGCCGAGTTTTTGATGCCCGAACAGATATACCCCACGTCGCCGGCGCGGATTTCGTCGCGCGGCGACATCTTGAGTTTCAGCACGCCTACTTCGTCGGCGTCGTATTCGGCGCCGGTATTGATGAATTTGACGTGTTCGCCCTTGCGGATCGTGCCGTTGAAGACGCGAAAATAGGCGATAATTCCCCTGAAAGGATTGAACACCGAGTCGAAGATCAGCGCCTGCAAAGGAGCGCTGTCGTCGCCTTTGGGCGCCGGAATGCGGGTGATAATGGCTTCGAGAACCTCCTCGACGCCTTGTCCCGTCTTACCCGAGGCAAGCAATATATCCTCTTTCTTGCAGCCGATCAGATCGATGACCTGATCGGTCACCTCGTCGATCATCGCCGAATCGACGTCGATCTTATTCAGTACGGGAATGATTTCCAGATCGTGCCCTACGGCGAGATAGAGATTCGAGATGGTCTGCGCCTGAATGCCCTGCGTGGCGTCGACGACCAGCAACGCCCCTTCGCACGAGGCGATGGCGCGCGATACTTCGTAGGAGAAATCGACGTGTCCCGGGGTATCGATCAGATTGAGTACGTATTGTTCTCCGTCGGCGGCGG
>CAJMNH010000020.1 GCA_905214725.1 uncultured bacterium | reverse complement strand
CGCCGCTTTTTCCACAAAAAGCGGCAAAAAGATTCCTGCAACGAATTCAGAAATTGGGTGCGGGACTTTCCCTACTCTTCCTTCCGTACTTTTAGCTTGTCCCAAAAGTACCAAAAGGTTAAGCACAGCGAAAAGCAGCGGGCACCGCCGCCACTTTCTCCGCTCTTTTCGTCTGGCGGATGCTTTTGGCGCCACCTTTTGGCATCAAAAGGTGGTAAACCTGCTGCTCGCAGAAAATTCCCGAATCGAAGGTTCGGGATGTTCCCGCCTTTTCACGATGCGGTCGAGCAGGCCTCCGGCCCGCTAAAATACAATTTTGAAATCGACACGCTTGGGCCAAAGCCGAAGAGCGGCAGCCCGCAGCCCGAAAACAACCCTGCCGCGCGGTAAAAATCCCGCCGCAAACCGATATCTCGGATTAAATCACTACCTTTGTCGTCGGAATCGCACGCATGTACGGAACCGAAAAGTTTTACCCTGTTTTCACTATGATTTCGCTCGATAATCTCACGGTAAGTTACGGCGGCTGGACGCTGTTCGACAATATCTCCTTTCTGATCAACCCCAAGGACCGCATCGGTCTGGTGGGCAAGAACGGCGCGGGCAAGACCACGCTGCTGAAACTTATCGTCGGCGAACAGCAGCCCACGTCGGGGACGGTTACCAGAAACGGCGAATGCACGGTGGGCTACCTGCCGCAGCAGATGAAGGTCGCCGACACGACGACGCTCGCCGAAGAGACGGCCTCTGCCTTCAAGGAGGTGCTCGCTCTCGAAGCCGAAATCGCCGACCTGACGCGCGAGATCGCCGAGCGCACCGACTACGAATCGCCCGCCTATGAAGCGTTGCTGCACCGCCTCAACGACGCGCAGGACCACTACCACATCCTCGGCGGCGAGACGCGCGACGCCGACATCGAGAAGACGTTGCTGGGACTGGGCTTCAAGCGGTCGGATTTCGGTCGCGCCACCTCCGAGTTTTCGGGCGGCTGGCGCATGCGCATCGAGCTGGCCAAGCTGCTGTTGCGCCGTCCGTCGATCTTTCTTCTGGACGAACCGACCAACCACTTGGACATCGAGTCGATCCAGTGGCTCGAAGATTATCTGAAAAGTTACAACGGCGCCGTGCTCGTAATCTCGCACGACCGCGCCTTTCTGGACAACGTCACCACGCGCACGGTCGAACTGTCGCTGGGCAAGATCTACGACTACAAGGTTCCCTATTCGAAATACGTCGTTCTGCGCGCCGACCGGCGCGCGCAGCAGATGGCCGCCTACGAAAACCAGCAGCGGCTGATCGAGAAGACCGAGGAGTTCATCGAGAAGTTCCGCTACAAACCCACCAAATCGAATCAGGTGCAGTCGCGCATCAAGCAACTCGAACGCATCGAACGCATCGAGGTGGACGAGGAGGATGCCGCCACGCTCAACATCAAGTTTCCGCCTGCGCCCCGTTCGGGACAGATCGTGGCCGAGGTGAAGGAGGCCGGCATGTCGTTCGGGGCGAAGCACGTCTTCTCGGGCGCCGACTTCACCATCGAGCGCGGACAGAAGATCGCGCTCGTAGGCCGCAACGGCGAGGGCAAGACCACCTTCGCGCGCATGCTCATCGGCCAGCTCGCGCCGACCGAAGGCTCGATCCGGCTGGGCGCCAACGTCAACGTCGGCTACTACGCGCAAAATCAGGACGATCTGATGGAGGGCGAATTCACGGTCTACGACACGCTCGACCGCGTGGCCGTGGGCGACATCCGCACCCGTCTGCGCGACATTCTGGGCGCCTTTCTCTTCCGCGGCGAAGACGTCGACAAGAAGGTCAAGGTGCTGTCGGGCGGCGAACGCTCGCGGCTGGCGATGGCGCGGCTGATGCTCGAACCCTACAACCTGCTCGTTCTCGACGAACCGACCAACCACATGGACATGCGCTCGAAAGACATTCTCAAACGCGCCATTCAGAAATACGACGGTACGGTGGTGGTCGTTTCGCACGACCGCGAATTTCTGGACGGCATGGTCGAAAAGGTCTACGAGTTCCGCGACGGCGGCGTGAAGGAGTATCTGGGCGGCATCTACTACTTCCTCGAAAAGCGCAAACTCGATTCGCTGCGCGACGTCGAACGCAAGGATGCGTCCGTCCCTGCCGCCGCACCGAAAACCGAAGCGCCGAAGCAGAGTTACGAACAAAAGAAAGAGCAGGAGAAACTCCTGCGCAAGCTACGCCGCGCCGTCGAAACCGTCGAGGGGGAACTGGCCGCAACGGAGCGCAAGATTGCAGAGTACGATGCGAAATTCGCCGCCGTAACCGCCTACGACGAAGCGGACTACAAGGCTTACAACGATCTCAAAGCCCGCTACGACCATCTGATGCACGAGTGGGAGAAAGCCTCCTACGAACTTGAAATCTCCAAAAACGCCTGACCCTCCGATGAACGTACTGCTGCTCAATGCATCGCCCCGCCCCACGGGGATCGTCTCGCAGGCGCTCGACGCAGCGGCCGCGACGGCCCGGCAAGCCGGAGCGGAAACGGCTACCGCCGAGCTCTACCGTGCGCCGATCGCTCCCTGCGTGGGATGTATGCGCTGCCGCATGACCGGCGTCTGCGTGTTGCCGCACGATGCGGCGCACGAGTTGGGCGAAGCGATCCGTCGTGCCGACCTGCTCGTCGTCGGGACACCGACTTACTGGGGCGGGATGGCCGCGCGGCTGAAACTGCTCTTCGAACGGCTCGTGCCGGTCTTCATGGGCGAATCCCCGCGCGGAATTCCGCAGCCGCGTCTCAAAGGGCGGCAGGCCGTCGTCATCGCCGCCTGCACCACGCCGTGGCCGTTCAATCTGCTCTTCCGCCAAAGCAGGGGCGCCGTGCGCAGCGTGCGCGAAGTACTCTCGACGGGAGGCATACACATCCGCTCGGTAGAGATCGCAGGCACCAAAGCGCTCGACGGACATCTGCCCGAAGCCGCAAAACGCAAAATCGAACGGCTCGTCGGGCGAGCCCTGAAAACGAAATGATATTACACTATGGATAACAACCTGATTTTCGGCATCCGCCCCGTGGTGGAGGCCATCGAGGCCGGAAGGCAGATCGAGAAACTCTACATCCGCAAGGGCGCCGAAGGGCAGCTGATGAACGAACTGCGCGACCTCTGCATACGCCACCACGTACGCGTGCAGGAGGTTCCCGTCGAGAAGCTCAACCGGCTCGTGCGCGGCAACCATCAGGGCGTCGTGGCGCAGATCGCCGCGATCGAATACGTACAGCTCGAAGACATTCTGGAACGCGTGCCCGACGACGAAACGCCGCTGGTGGTGGTCTTCGACGGCGTGACCGACGTACGTAATTTCGGCGCCATTGCCCGCTCGGCCGAATGCGCCGGAGCGCACGGGCTCGTCGCGCCGCTCAAAAACTCCGCACCGGTCAACGCCGAAGCGATCCGCTCGTCGGCGGGAGCCCTCGCCACGATCCCCGTCTGCCGCGTCGGTTCGATCCGCAACACGCTCAAAACGTTGCAGGCCGAAGGCTTTCAGGTGGTCGCCGCCACGGAAAAGAGCCGCAAGCTGCTTTACGACGCCGATTTTCGCCGTCCGACGGTTCTTGTGATGGGCGCCGAGGAGACGGGCATCTCCAAGGAGGTGCTCAAACTCTGCGACGAACAGCTGGCCATTCCCCTGATCGGCCACATCGAGTCGCTCAACGTCTCGGCAGCCGCAGCCGTGATGCTCTTCGAAGTCGTCCGCCAGCGCATCGGCAACGCCGAATAACCTTCAACGTTTTCGATCAGCGAGAGCAGAGGCCGCTTGCGGGCTATGCCGAGCACAGAAAACGACTGTGAAACGAACGTTTTCGATCAGCGAGGGCAGAAACCGCTTGCGGGCTATGCCGAGCACAGAAAACGACTGTTGAAATGAACCTAAATCCCAGACAATCATGAACCGCCTGAAAAGATTTCTGACCGACACGGCCGTTTCGTTTTCACGGGTCGCGCTGCGTTACCCTGTCGAAACGGCATTGAGCCTCTACGCCTTTGCGCTCTCCATCCTCTCGCATGAACGGATTGTCGACAACCTGCCCGACGCGGTTATCGGCATCATGCCGCTGACTTTTTTCGCGGCATTGATCGCCGGAACGCAGACACGAAAAGCGGCCGCGCCGTGGCGAGTCGTCTACTATGCGCTGCTGCTGCTTCCCGCGCTCTCGTGGGCAATGGGCGACGCATGGTTCGAGACGAATCAATTCCGCATCACGGTGGGAATACTCGCACCGCTGGGCGTGCTCATGGCGCGCCGCGCGATGCAAAACCGCCGCTTCGTCGGCGAAACGCTCGCCTATGTCGAAGCCGGAGCGATCGGCGGAATATTCGCGCTCGTCGCCCTGCTGGCCTTTCTGGCGATCTTCCACTCCATCGTCTACATCTTCGGCATCTGGAATGCGGCGGCGAACGACGTCGACATTTATGCCGGCAGTTTCACGGGGCTCACGCTCTGGCCGCTGCTCGCACTCTCGATGCTCGACCGCTTTCTGGACGCCGATCCCCGCGGTTCGAAAACGACCGACGCGTTGCTCAACTACATCCTCACGCCGGCGCTGCTCGTCTACGCGGCGATCCTCTACCTCTATTGCCTGCAAATCGGCTTTACGTGGACACTTCCCAAAGGCGGCGTGGCTTATCTGGTCTTCGGCTTCACCATCGCGCTGTTTGCCGTCAAGGCGTTGCAGGAGCTTGTCGTGCGGCGGCGTTACGACTGGTTCTTCGACCGCATCAGCTGTTTCGCGCTGCCGCCGCTCGTGCTGTTCTGGGCCGGTGTGGCGCAACGCGTCGCCGACTACGGACTTACCGACCAACGTGTCTATCTGATCGTCTGCGGCGCGATCATGACCGTCGCCGTCGGACTTTTCTTCGCGCAGCAGAGCGCACGGTACTACTACATCGCCGCCACGGCTTTCGCACTTTTTCTCACGACAGCCTATATCCCCTACTTTTCGGCTTCGGCGCTTTCGCTGCGGTCGCAGACGGCACGCGTCCAACGGCTGGCCGCTGAGACGGAACTGCTGGATGCGTCCGGCCGGCTCGACCTTACGCGCATCGACGAATGCGACACCACCCTTTTCGAACGCTACCGCGAACTCTATTCGTCGCTCGACTACATCGACGACAACGACACGCTGGTACTGACCGGCAGGCTGGGCATCAACCGTTCGGCGGAATTCGTCAATGCTTTCGAAAACCCGGAGGTGCGCAGTTACATCCGCTGGGGCTATCGGAACGGCACACTGGTCGATCTGGTGGAAGCCTCGGAGACGTTCTCGGACGACAATCGCCGCGAGCCGCTCGACATCGGCGGATACCGCTACTGTTACAACCCCGTATCCTATGGCGGTTCATCGAAGGCTCGTTACTCGACCGCAAATGACACGCTGCGGCTGTGGCTGCCCGACGGGCGGGAACTTCTCCGCCGTTCGCTGCCCGATCTGTTCACCGATCGCTGCGATCAACTGCTCTACCGGCCCGACGACGACCCGCTCTACTCGGCGGACAACCTCTTGGTCTATCGCACCGATTCACTGCTCATCTCCTTCAGCTGGGCCGACGTATCGCGTGCAAAACAGCGTTACACCGACCTCAGCGTCGACAGATTCTACACGAAATAGCGTTGGAGACCACGTTGCAGCATCCCCTGCTGGGCGAGATCGTCCTCAGCCAGACCCGCCGCGCACGCCGTATTTCGCTCTCGGTGCGCGGATCGGGCGTCGTGCGGCTGAGTTTTCCTTACGGCGTATCGCGCCAACGCGCGTTGGCCTTTCTGGAATCGAAGACCGACTGGATCGTGCGGACACGCGAACGGCTCACGGCGCGCGCTGCGGCGCATCCCGCGCCTGCGCCCTGTGACATCGAGGCGTTGCGCCGCGCGGCCAAAGCCGAGCTGCCCCTGCGTGTGGCCGAACTGGCACGGGTTCACGGGTTCCGCTACGGACGGGTGACGATCCGCGCTTCGCGTACCAAATGGGGCTCCTGCACGGGCGACAACAATCTGTCGCTGAGCCTTTTTTTAATGACGCTCCCCCCGCATCTGCGTGATTTCGTACTGCTGCACGAGCTTTGTCACACCGTCCACCACAATCACTCGCCGCATTTTCATGCGCTGCTCGACCGGCTTACCGGCGGCAAAGAAAAACTCCTCAGCCGTGAGCTGAGGAGTTATACGATACCCGCACGATAGCACGCGCTATTCGTACTGGCCGCTTTTGAGACGCATCACCTCATCCTTGGTAAGGAAACGCCATGCGCCGCGTTTGAGATTCTTCTTCGTCAGACCGGCGTAGTAGACGCGGTCGAGTTTCTTGACCGTGTATCCGAGCGATTCGAAAATACGCCGCACGATACGGTTGCGGCCCGAGTGAATTTCGAGCCCGATTTCGGCCTTGTCCTCCTTGACGTAGGCGATCTCGTCGGCGTGGATCTCGCCGTCTTCGAGCGTAACGCCTTCGACGATCCGATCCATATCGGCGCGAGCGAGAGGCTTGTCGAGCGACACCTGATAGATCTTCTTCTTCATGTAGGACGGATGGGTCAGCTGACGCGTCAGATCGCCGTCGTTGGTGAACAGAAGCAATCCCAGCGAATTCTTGTCGAGACGCCCCACCGGATAGATGCGCTCCTCGCAGGCGCCCTTCACCAGATCCATCACCGTCTTGTCGGCATGCGGATCCTCGAGCGAAGTGACATAGCCTTTGGGCTTGTTGAGCACCAGATAGACCTTCTTCTCGCCCTCGACGCGGCTGTCGTTGAACTTCACCTCGTCGGTCGGCATCACCTTGGTTCCCAGCTCGGTTACGATCACGCCGTTGACCGATACCAGTCCGGCCTGAATGTAGTCGTCGGCCTCGCGGCGCGAACAGAGTCCCGACTGGGCGATAAAGCGGTTCAGGCGTATCTCGCCCGTCTGCACATTGGGATTGTAACGCGGATAGCTCTTCGGCCGCTCCTCGCCGCGGCGTTCGTCGCGCTTGAATCCGCCCGCAGGCTTGGCTCCGTAACGTTTCGGCGCGCCCGCGCGTTCACCGCCTTCGCCATAAGGTCTTTTCGGCCCGAACTTTCCCGCCGGCGTTCTGCCGTAAGCAGGCTTGTCGCCGTATTTCGAACCGCCGAACGGCTTTTTCCCGTAAGGGCGGGCCGGACGATCTTCCGAATCGCTGCGGCCGCCGTCGAACCCACCCGAACGATCCGAATAATGACCCGAAGGACGGCCCTCGCCGTATCTCGGAGCGCCGAAAGGTTTCTTGCCGTAAGGGCGTGCGGGACGCTCTTCGGAACCGGAATGTCCGCCGTCGAACCCGCCCGAACGATCCGAATAATGACCCGAAGGACGGCCTTCGCCGTATCTCGGAGCGCCGAAAGGTTTCTTGCCGTAAGGACGTGCGGGACGCTCCTCGGAACCGGAGTGTCCGCCGTCGAGCCCGCCCGAACGATCCGAATAATGACCCGAAGGGCGGCCCTCGCCGTATCTCGGAGCGCCCGACGGTCTTGCATAGGGACGAGCCGGACGGTCTTCCGAACCGCCGCGGCTGCCGCCGTATCCGCCCGAACGGCCCTGATAGTGCCCGGAGGAGCGGCCTTCGCCATATTTGGAACCGCCTGCCGAGCGGCGCGGGCGCTCGTCGACGGGGCGGTTGTCTTCCGTAAAGTGAGGATTGTACGAAGCACGCCGAGGGGCATGTTCGCCGAGGGTGTCATCGGCATCACGCCGGGGACCGGGGCGACGTTCGATACGTTCGGACGTGGTCGTGCGTTTGCGCTTGTCGCGCGCGAAACGGTCGAGAACTTCCGTCGAGTCGCTTTTGTAGTCTTTCATTTCGATTCAAATTAATTCGTGGCAAAGGTAATCTAAATTTCGAGATTGACCGCATAAATCGCACCAAATCAATTGCACAGCGAAAGATTTCGGCACTTCGTTCAGCAGCAGGAAAAAACATTGGATTTTTCGCTATCTTTGCAGCACGTTAAACGTTCGTTTATGAATCGGGAAATTCTGCGACTCGCCCTGCCGAATATCGTCTCCAACATCACCGTCCCCGTCATGGGCATCGCCAGCACGATGATTGCCGGCAATCTGGGCGGCGGCGACGCCACCCGAACCATCGGTTCTCTGGCCGTCGGCGTCTCGATCTTCAATTTCATCTACTGGAACTGCTCCTTCCTGCGCATGGGGACGAGCGGTCTGACGGCGCAGGCTTACGGCGCAAAGGATCTCCGCGAATGCACCAACATGCTGGCCCGCACACTGCTGGTCGCAGCCGTACTGGGCGCACTTATTCTCCTGCTGCAATATCCGCTCGGCGAAGCCGCCATCTGGGCGATGAACGGCGACGAACTGGTCGCGGAATATTTCTATGCCCGCATCTGGGCCGTACCGGCAGGCATCATGCTCTTCGGCTTCAACGGCTGGTTTATCGGCATGCAGAACGCCCGCATTCCGATGTGGATCGCCATTCTGCAAAACATCGTCCACATCGGCTGTTCGTGGTTCTTCGCCTTCCGCTGCGGAATGGGCATTGCAGGCATCGGTTACGGATCGGTCGTGGCGCAATATCTCGGCGTAACGTCGGCCGTCGTTCTGATCGTCGCCAATTACAGGCAATTCATCACTCGCATCGACTGGCCTGCCGTTTTCGACCTGCGCCCGATCCGGCGTTTTCTCGTCGTCAACCGCGATATCATCATCCGCACATTGTGCATCGTAGCGGTCTACACCTTTTTCACCGGAGCCTCCGCCCGCATGGAGGACAAAACGCTGCTGGCCGTCAACACCATTCTGCTCCAACTGTTCACCCTCTTCTCCTACATGACCGACGGTTTTGCGCAAGCCGCCGAAGCTCTCACAGGGCGTTTTATCGGAGCCCGCGACGGATCGTCGCTGCGCCGCACCATCCGCTACTCGATCTTCTGGTCGCTGGCGGTAGCGGTAGCTTTCGTAGGCATTTATCTCATCTGGTGGCGCGACCTGCTGCGCGTCTTCACATTGAGCAGCCCCGAATCTTCGGCATACATCATCTCGACGGCCGGAAACTACATAGGCTGGATCATCGCCATCCCGATCGCCAGCTCCCTGCCGTTCCTGATGGACGGAATCATGGTCGGAGCGACCCGCACGCGTATCATGCGCGACTCGATGATCCTATCCACGATCATCTATTTCCTCGTCTTCTTCGCCTTCTCGCCCCTGATCGGCAACAATGCCCTGTGGTGCGCATTTCTGCTCTACATGCTCCTGCGCGGAGTATTGCAATACTACATGACCCACCGGCTGCAAGACATTTACCGGCAGGTGGAATCCGTCTGAGCCATCGTTTTACGACAAGGGCCGGTCTGTGACCGGCCCTTGTCGTTTATTCCTTCATGCAACGCACCTGCGCGCCGCAGCTGCGATTGACGGATCCCAGCAACTTATTCATCAACGACGACTTGACGAATGCGCCCGCCGTCGGTTTATCCAGATCATGCGGAGAATTGCTCCATACATACCAACCGCTGCCCGTATACCTCGCACGACCGGTCGTCCCCAGCAACGCACCCGCAGCCGGATAATAGACCTCCTGCGACGAAATCGCAAAGACAATTCCGTCGCTGACGGAGACATCGCTCTGCTGCATATACCAATTGGAGAAAGAGGCGTCCATCGTCGGGGCGAAGGCCGACCAGACAAAACGGTGCGGCACGCGATAACCCTGCGGACAAGGATCGTAAATACTTTTCGATCCGGTATCCGAACCGGGCGACAGGTATTTCACGCAACCCCACAAATCGTCAGGCTGGCGTCCGTCGCCGGAAACGGAAACCCAATTGCAGAACCGTGTGTCCGCGTCGGTGACAAAAGTCATCGGATAATGCACGGCCGCTTCCACCGTAGCGGCTTCACCCAGCAGCTTGCCATCGGCCAAATGCCATCCGGGCGCATCGTCGAACGTCGCGGCTGCCGCAGTGTCGTCCGCAAGTTCCGTCCCTGCCGCATCATAGGTTTTCATGCGTTCCGACAGCGAACGGAACGGAACGAACGGGTCTTTGCGGCCCCACTGATAGAACATGCCGTAACTCGACAGGTTGTCGGCGCCCTGATATGCGGCGGTAAGCGCTCCGAGGTTTCGATCCATCATCACGGCTTCACCGGCAGCCGCAGAATCGCCCGAAAGCGCATACCGTTGCAGAGCGCCCTCCAGATCGGCCGAAGTCAGCCACAGATGCCAGCTCCAGAGAATCGTCCCGTCGGCATCGCAGGCCGCTACGACAGCGTTTCCTTCGACAAAAGGTTCGGCCGTCGCAAAAGAGATCCGGCCCTCTTCGCCGCACGACACCTCCCGAATCAATTCCGGCGCCGTCTGCCACAAGATTTTCGCCGTCGCAGGTCGCAAAGGTCGGGGAATGATCCCGTCCGCCCGTCCGAAAGTCGAACCCGCCGCAGCGTAATTCGCATCGGGCGGAGTCACCGCTCCGTTACCCATCGTCGTTGCGTCGAAGGAGTAACATCCCGCCCGAGGAACGACATAGCAATTCGCCGTCGCCGACTCATCGAGCGCCGTAGGAGCCGCTTCGGTTGCCGCATAGGTGAAGGGATTGTAAGTCTTGATATGATTGGCTTCGAGCAAAACGTCCGCCTGCGAAGTCTCGCGAATCATACGGCCGCCGGCCGTATCGGTAATCGTGAAGCGCCAACCCCCATAACGCCCCGGCGGAACGACCAGACAGAAAAAGACCGGCTCGCTTTCGGAAAGCGCTACGCCCTCCGCGCCGCAATCGAGCAGAATCGACGAACTCCCCGTATCGGCAGGCCGCATCGTCCATCCGTCGGCAGCATTCCATTCGATCCGCATTCGTCCGGCCAGCGCCGTACCGTCGAGCGTGGTCAGTCGGATCGACCGGATCGTCGCCGTTCCGACGAGTTGCACCCGCACTACGCCGCAGACCGAACCGAATTGCAGTTCCCCCGCAACCGAACTCCGAGCAGCCATCGGGTTGACTCCCGAAGCGAACGTCTTCGAATCTTCGAAACGCTGCGCGTCAGGCAGCATTATCGTCACGCCCGTGCCCTCGACAACGGCGTCCGAACGATAAGGATAATAGGCATAATATACGGCGCTTTCGAACGCTTCGCCCGTAAAATCGGCGGTAGCTCCGCCCGCATACCGGTCGTCGATCTCATAACGGCGATTTTCCGCCGAAGCGTCGCCCCAAATGCCGATCGCATCGCCCGCCGACCACAACACCTCCGTACCGCGTTCGCCGCCCAACGATGTGCGGGTAGTCTCATCGACCGATGCGCGTACCGTTGTACGAGCTACCGGCAAACCCTCCGGGCCGGAGGTTTCACAACCTGTCAGCACAAGCAGAATTCCTGCAACATAAAATCCGTTCATCGCTTCCGATTATAAATCTTCCCACGGGTCTTCGACCATCGAATCATTTCCCGATCCCGACGACGCGGCATAACCGCTCTCCGCACGACATTCCGTTACCTTCATTTCAGGCGGCAGGTAATCCGCCGCAGAATACGACCGCTTACACATGGTTATTTTCCGTTAATCCTTTACTACACAAAGATAAACAAAATTCGGAAACAAGCAACTTTTCAGACTACAAAACAGCCTTTTTATGCTATTTCACTCTCCGCCGAAACGAATTTATCCCGAAAGGAAAGCCGGCCGCACCGACAAAAAAAAGACCGGAAAGCAGGCATTACCCTGCTCTCCGGTATCTGTCAGACAACGAAAGAGACGCTCTATTCGAGACCTTTCATCTGTTTGAGCAACGCATTGTACTCGTTGTACTTGTCCATCATGCCCGGTTCGTCGCGCAGACGGAAGCTGATCGATTTGATGTAATCAACCGTATCCACATCGTCGGGCTTGAGCTGATGCGCCTTCTCGAAATAAGGCAGCGCCGCCATGTAAACGGCGTTCACCTCCTTCAGGTCGGCATCGTACTCCGTCTGGCTGCGGTAATTCTTCTGTCCCATCTCGGTGTTCATGGCGTCGGCCTTGACCGTGTAGAAGAGACCCAGATAGTAGTTGCCGTCGTAGAGGTCGGGCTTCAGCTCGACGACCTTCTTGAACGAATTGATCGTCTCGTCGTAGTTCTTCAATTTGTAGAAGACGCGGCCGCGGCCGAACCACAAGTCTACATTGTCGGGACTGCTTTCGAGCGACTTGTCGATCAGCCCGATCAGATCGGCGGGATCGCCCACGCCCTCCTCCGAAGTATAGAGCTGCATCAGACCGTCGAGAATCTTCTCGTTTTTCGGAAATTTCTCGATGCCCGCCAGCAATGCCTCCTTCGCTTTGATGACGAATGCAGCGTCCTTGTCCTTCTGTCCGTAATAGCTGTGGAACAGATAGTAGTAGACGTCGCCCGACTCGTCGGTATAACCGGCGGCCAGCGCATCGTTGAGCGACTGCGCGCCCCGCGCGAACGACTCGGGATGATTCGATCCGTCGACGGTCAGCAGGTAACCGGCATAATAGAGAAAAGCGGGGTCGGCCTCGCCGAAAGCAGGACACTGCTGTGCCTTGTAAGCCGTCAGATAGGCGTCGGCACCCGCAAGGTATTCGCCCGTTTCGATCGAGACATTGCCCAGAATCGACGCATAATTGACGATCTGCTCCAAACCGGATTTCACCTTCGGAGCCTGCTTGGGATCCAGCTCGTAAGCCTTGTTATAGGCTTCGATCGCCGTATCCAGCGCCCCCTCCTTGATCTCCTGCAACTGCTTCCACGCAATGATCTTTCCGTCTCTCTCGTATGCGATGAAATAGGGATAATTCCATGCAATCGCTTTGGCGCCGTTGACCGTCACCTCCTCGGTGCTCGTAGGATCGCCCACCGAAAGTTTCATCAACGCGGTCTCCATCGGTGCGAACAGGTTGGCTGTCGGTTCCGCTGCGGCATCGTAGTAGACTTTACCGCGATTGAGCCACGTAGCGGCCTTGGTGTTCTTCTTGGGATTTGCGATGTCGGCATCGCTCTTCTCGAGTTTGGACAACGTCGCCTCCTTATTCACTTTCTGCGCCTCGGCAGCCGGAATGGCCAGCAGCGCAGCGGCTGCGACCATCAAAATGAATCTTTTCATACTCGTCTTATTAAAAATTATTGGTTATCTCTCAACTATCCGTTTTACTCCTCGGCGGCAGGCGTTTCGTCCGTCGTCGCCGCGGATGCGGTATTCTCCTCGCCCTCGATCGCCGCCAACTCCTCTTCGTCGCTGCCCGGAACGGCCATCACCGAAGCGATGGCGTCGCCTTCGCGCAGGTTGATGATCCGCACGCCCTGCGTCGCACGGCCCGCCACGCGAATCTGCGATACCGCCGTACGGATCGTAAGACCCGAACGGTTGATGATCATCAGATCGTTGTCGTCGGTCACCGCCTGAATGGAGATCAACTTGCCGGTCTTTTCGGTGACGTTGATCGTCTTGACGCCCTTGCCGCCGCGATTGGTGATGCGGTATTCGTCCAGATCGGTACGTTTGCCGTAACCGTTTTCGCTGAGCACCAGCACATCCTGCCGACTGTCGGGCTCGACACAAATCATGCCGACCACTTCGTCGCCGTTTTCGAGCGAAATGCCGCGCACGCCGGCTCCCACACGACCGATCGGACGCACCGTGTTCTCGTTGAAGCGGATCGCCTTCCCTTCGCGGGCCGCGATCATCACCTCGGCCTCGCCGCTGGTGAGTTTCGCCTCGATGAGCTGGTCGCCCTCGCGGATGACGATGGCGTTGACGCCGTTGCTGCGGGGACGCGAATAGGCCTCCAAACGGGTTTTCTTGATCGTACCGTCCTTGGTACACATCACGATGTAGTTGTTGTTGACGTACTCCTCGTCGTCGAGACGCTTGACGTTGATATAGGCGCGCACCTTGTCGTCCGGTTCGATCTGGATGACGTTCTGGATGGCGCGGCCTTTCGACGAGCGGGTGCCTTCCGGTATCTGGTAGACTTTGAGCCAGAAGCAGCGTCCCTTCTCGGTGAAGAAGAGCATCGTGTTGTGCATCGTGGCCACATAGATATGCTCGATGAAATCCTCGTCGCGCGTCGCACTGCCTTTGGCGCCCACGCCGCCGCGGTTCTGCGTGCGGTATTCGGCCAGCGGCGTACGCTTGATATACCCCATGTGCGAGATGGTGATGACCATTTCGTCGTCGGCATAGAAATCCTCGGGATTGAACTCCTCCGAGGCATAGACGATCTCCGTGCGGCGTTCGTCGCCGTACTTCTCTTTCATCTCGATCAGTTCGTCCTTGATGATCTTCATCTGCAACGGCTCACTGACGAGCACCTCGTTGAAATAGGCGATCTGCTTCTGCAACTCGTCGCGCTCGGCCGTCAGTTTGCCGTGCTCCAAACCGGTCAGGGCACGCAGACGCATCTCGATAATCGCCGATGCCTGCAAGTCGCTCAGACCGAACTTCGCCATGAGCGCCGTCTTGGCCTCGTCGGGCGTTTTGGCGGCACGGATGGTGTGGATCACCTCGTCGATGTTGTCATGCGCAATCAAAAGGCCCAGTACGATGTGCAACCGCTCCTCGGCCTTTTGCAAATCGAACCGCGTACGGCGTACGACCACGTCGTGCCGGTGCTCGATAAAGTGCTTGACCATGTCGCGCAGGTTGAGCAGATAGGGGCGGCCGTGCACCAGCGCGATGTTGTTCACGGGGAACGACGTCTGCAACGGCGTATTCTTGTAAAGCGTATTAAGCACCACGCTCGCCACGGCGTCCTGTTTGAGGATGATGACGATGCGCAATCCCTGACGGTCCGACTCGTCGTTGATGTAGGAGATGCCCTCGATCTTCTTGTCGTTGATCATGTCGGCGATCTTCTTGATCATCTCGGCCTTGTTGACCATGTAGGGAATTTCCGTCACTACGATGCATTCGCGCCCCGACGCCGTATGTTCGATCTCGGTCTTGGCGCGCATCATGACGCGGCCGCGGCCCGTCGTAAGCGCCTCGCGAACCCCTTCGTAGCCATAGATGATGCCTCCTGTCGGAAAATCGGGGCCCTTGACATATTTGAGCAACTCCTCGCATTCGATGTCGCGGTTATCGACATAGGCGCAGCAGGCGTCGATCACCTCGCTCAGATTGTGAGGCGCCATGTTGGTGGCCATACCTACGGCGATGCCGCTCGTACCGTTGACCAGCAACAGCGGAATCTTCGTCGGAAGCACCGTCGGCTCCTTCATCGTATCGTCGAAGTTGTTCGTCCAGTCGATGGTCTCCTTGTCGATATCGGCCATCACCTCGTCGGTGATCTTGCGCATGCGCGCTTCGGTGTAACGCATCGCGGCCGGAGAGTCGCCGTCCATCGAGCCGAAGTTACCCTGACCGAAGACCAGCGGATAACGCATCGACCACTCCTGCGCCATACGCACCATCGCGTCGTAGACCGACGAGTCGCCGTGAGGGTGGAACTTACCGAGCACGTCGCCCACGATACGGGCCGACTTACGCGTCGGTTTATCGGAATAGAGGCCCAGTTCGGCGCTCATGTCATACAAAATACGGCGGTGCACGGGCTTCAGACCGTCGCGCGCGTCAGGCAAGGCGCGCGAAACGATGACCGACATCGAATAGTCGATGTAGGCCGATTTCATCTGCTGCTCGATATTGACGGGGATGATACGTCCCGATAAACCAGCATTTTTTTCTTCTTCAGTCAGCATGTTTTTAACGATTCTTATTCGTCGGAATAGTTCCTAATCAAATGTTTTTACGCTCCATTTCCGTCCTCCTCCCTACGCCGCCCTCCGTCGGGGAGATCGGGCGGGTTTGTCGGAACGAATCCGGCGTTTTGACGCCGCGATACGTGTTCGCCGGTTTCGCCGGAGAGGCTCTTCGCTCCGCTCCGATTCGAGTCCGTCGGCCCCGTATTAATAACAAGCAAAAATACGATTTATTTCACAACTGGACAACTTTTACAGTTAAAATTTCAATCATGCGGAGTATCTTTCGTCGGAAATCCGCCGTTTTCGGCACTTTTCAGCCGATCTGAGCGCATTTAAAATCCGACCCGACAAGGGGACGGGGAAATCCGGCATCGAATCGTCACGATACGATCGGACGAAACGCGCCGCCGACCGGCATCGGAGCTTGCGATTGACCGGAGGATTTCGTAGCTTTGTAAAAACTAACCCTTTCATTTTTGTCATGAACCGACTCTTTTCCACACTGCTTCTCTGCGCCGCGACCTTGCTGACCGCTGCAGGAGCGAATCCGCCCGCAGGCGATCTGCCCTGTCTGTGGCATTTCGACAAAGCGCATCACGACGCCCATGCCGCAACCTTCGTTGAGGAGGGCGTTCTGCATGCCGACGACCGGCCCGAAGCGACGCTTCGCTATGTCCGGGCCCAAAGCAACGCCCCCGACGGCTTCGTCCGTACGTTCGGCAAATCGCACAATCCCGCCGTACGGGGCGGTGCGGCGGGCGACTACTGGCTTTTCACCGTGCCGGTCGACTCGCTCGGCAAAGGCGAACGCATCGGCGTCGACTTCCTCTTCGGCAACGACGCCTCCGCCGCGAAATACTATCGGCTGGAATATTTCGAGCGGGGTCGCTGGCGTCCGGCAAGCCGACTGCTGCGCGCCCCCGAAGAGGCATCCGTCCGCTACACGCACCGTCTCTTCGCCTCGGGAAAAAGCAACTCCTATAAAATCTTCGGCACGATCCCGCTGCGCCGTCCGCTCGTACGCGACACGCTGCGCATCCGCTGGGTACAAGCCGCGAATCTGCGCGCCGACGACGGACGCGCCCTACCCTCCGACAGTCTGGGCGTCAGCGGTTTTTACAATGCGCACGGTTTGGGCGCCTACATTCGCCGGTTGGGAAGCGAACCGCTTTCCCGATCGCAGAAAGTGCTTTTCATCGGGAACAGCTACACCTACTACAACCTTGTACCGGGCATTGTCCGCGAATTGGCCGCCTGCGAAGGCCGCGACCTGCACGTCGAAATGTTCACCATCGGCGGCTGCACGATGGAACGCCACCTGAAACAGGCCGACTGCCGCGACCTGATCGACCGAGGCGGCTACGATTTCGTCGTTTTACAGGATCAAAGTCTCCATCCGGCGCTGATCGGCACGCCCGACGACAAAGGCATCGTCGGTCACATGGAGGCGATCGTCTCTTACGTCAGGGAGCGCAATCCGAAATTACGACCCTTCATCGAAATGACATGGGGCCGACGCAACGGCTATATCGAAGGCAAATTCTACTACGACTTCCTTACGACCTACGCCGCCATGCAGGAGCGCATCCGCGTCAACACCCTCGCCGAAGCCGAAGCCGTCGGTGCAGGCTGCATTCCCGTGGGCGTCGCGTGGAGCCGCGTTCGTGCCGAACGGCCCGACATCGAACTCTATGTCCGCGACGGCTCGCATCCCTCCTACGCCGGTTCCTATCTAGCCGCCGCCGTGATCTGCGCGACGCTTACGGGAGAATCTTTCGGCGCAACGCCCTCCGACGGCCTGCTCGATTCCGACACAGCGGCCTACCTGCGGCGCGTAGCGGCGGAGACCGTACCGGGCGACGCCCTCCGTTGCGGCCGCTGACAACCGCAACCCGATAACGCAAGAGCCGGATTCGAAAATCGTTTCGAATCCGGCTCTTCTGCATTTGCCGCTCCGCCTCAACGGAAATCGATCAACTCGTAGCCGGGATAGTTCGCCGCATCGAAGCGCCGCACCTCGGCCGACGGCGTAATGCCCCGAATGTCGATCCGCATCGTGTCGCCGTCGAGATCGTAGACCACCGAGCGCGGCGTACCGTCCCCCGCGACGTCGACCGTAACGGCGCTCATCACCGCCCCCTTGTCGGTCGGCGTAAGCCGAAGACGGCGTACATCGCCCTCGGAGGGGATCAATTCGCTGCGGAACGCGTCGCCCAGAAAATCGAACGCCCGCGTCGGATTGCTCAGCAGGCTGCGACTCGACGTATCCACCGCGTCGACCACCACCTCGCGCTTCGACGGATCGACCTCCCACTTCGACGCGCCGTCGGAATAGGCCTCGGCATCGCCCACACGCATATAGTAACGGTCGCCCTCGACGGCATAACTTCCTTCGGTCGCAAAGTCGGCTCCTTCGACGGCGAACGTAACCGTGTAGGCCTTCATCGCGCGGAAACGGGCCGCCAACCGCCCCACGACCTCCTGCGCACGGGCGTCGTCCGCCGCCTGCGACACGGCCGCAGGCAACAGCACGGCTGCAAGGCAAACCATCCATCTGAACATATCGTTGCGTCGTAACATCGTTTAGAAAAGGCCCAGCTCCTGCAACTTCGCTTCGAGGCTCGGCAGATCGTGATAGAGAATGTCGCGCGGCTTGGCGCCCTCCTGCCGTCCCACGATGCCGGCCCGTTCGAGCTGCATCATGATCCGCCCCGCACGGTTGAAGCCCACCTCGTAGTTGCGCTGGATCATCGAAGTCGAGATCTGTCCCTGCGAAACGGCGTCGCGCGCGATCTCGGCGAATTTGGCGTCGTACTTCACCGGCGCGGAACTCTCGCTGCCCAGCACCGCCTCGCCGCCGCCCGAATCGGGCGTGTAATCGGGCAGGTTGTAGGCCGACGTATAGCCCTGCTGCTTGGAGATATACTCCACGATACGATCCACCTCGGGCGTATCGACCAGCGCGCACTGCACGCGCGTCAGCTCGCCGTTGTTCGAAAAAAGCATGTCGCCGCGCCCGATCAGCTGCTCGGCGCCCGGCCGGTCGATGATCGTGCGCGAGTCGATCATCTGCATTACGCGGAAGGCGATGCGGGCAGGGAAATTGGCCTTGATGCCGCCCGTGATGACCTTCACGTCGGGACGCTGCGTGGCAATGATCAGGTGGATGCCCACGGCGCGCGCCTTCTGCGCCAGCCGCATCACAGGCCCCTCAACCTCCTTGGCCGTCATGATCAGATCGGCGAACTCGTCCACCACCACCACGATGTAGGGCAGAAAACGATGCCCCTTCAACGGATTGAGCCGCCGCGCCGTGAATTTCTCGTTATACTCCTTGATGTTGCGCGCGCCGGCGTCCTTGCACAGCGCCAACCGGTTTTCCATCTCGGTACAGAGCGAATTGAGCGTATAGACGGCCTTGCGCGGATCGGTGATGATGGCCTCCTCTTCGGACTCCATCTTCGCCAAAAAGTGCCTTTCGATCTTGGCGTAGAGCGAGAACTCGACCATCTTGGGATCGATCATCACGAATTTGAGCTGCGCAGGATGTTTCTTGTAGAGCAGCGAGGTGATGATGGCGTTCAATCCCACCGACTTACCCTGTCCCGTCGCACCGGCCACCAGCAGGTGGGGCATTTTCGCCAGATCGAAAACATAGTTCTCGTTCTGGATCGTGCGGCCGATCACCACCGGCAGTTCGGCCTTCGACTCCTGAAACTTCATCGACCGCACGGCCGAATACATCGAGACGATCTCCTTGTTGCGGTTGGGCACCTCGATGCCGATGGTTCCCTTGCCGGGAATCGGCGCGATGATGCGGATGCCCAACGCTTTAAGACTCTGCGCGATATCGTTTTGCAAACTCTGTATCTTCGAAATCTTGACTCCCTGCGCCTGCACGATCTCGTAGAGCGTCACCGTAGGACCCGTAGTGGCCTTGATGCGCTGAATGGGGATGCCGAAATTCTTGAGCGTCTCCTCGATGCGCGACTTGTTCTCGTAGATCTCCTCGTCGGTCACCTCCGAATCGGAGACATAATCCTCCAACAGCGTCACCGACGGACGGCGGTAATTGATCAGATCCTTCAACGGATCGTAGGCTTCGGTCGTGATCCGGTGCTCGTCCACCAGCGGGTCATGGTGCTCCTCGACGGTCACTACCACCCCTTCGGGCGCATCGCCGGCCGGAGCGCCGGTCTCCTTCACCACGAACGGTTCCCCGTCGTCGAGGAAGGGACTCTCCACTACGGCGTTACCGGTCGCCTGCGTCACCTCATCGGTCGGAGTCCCGTCCGTCGCATCGACCGAGAGGTCGATCTCGACGAATTCGTCGTCCTCGCTCACCAGCCGCGAAGGCAGCGGAACGACAACCGGTTCGTCCGGCTCCGCGTCCGCGCCGAGCGTATGCTCCTCGAAGGGATCGTCATCGTCCGAAACGCGGTTGCGGGCATAAAAATCGTTGACGGTCTCCACGCCCCCCGCAACCGCAGGGTGCACGATGAACGAATCGTCCTCGTCGGCGGGCGGCACGGTCGAAACTTCACCGGAAAGCGGTTTTCCGGCCCGTTCCCGAACAGACTCCCCGTCCGCAGCGAACGGAGATGCAGGCAGCGCCTCGTCGCCGCCTTTTCCTGCGGGCGGCGTATCCTCCGCATCCTCCGCCCCTTTCGTACGGGAGACGACGAGCGACTGCAACGAAGGCACCTTCTGCGCCACCGTTCCCACCAGCTTGCCGCTTTTGTCGACCAACACATTGCCGGCGCGGTTGACCGTATTGATGAAATTACGATTAATGAACACTCCGGTCAGAATCCAACCGCCCAGCAGTACGATAACGCATCCCACCATGCCGATGCTTCCGCTCAGCAGACGTCCCATCTCGATGCCGTAAGCGCCGCCCCAGCCGCTGTTGAACAACCCCCACCGGTCGTCGAAAGCGACGCCGAGCGTCAACGAGCCGAGAATGAGCACCAGCAGCGAACTGAGCACCGAGTGATGAAACAGGATGGGACGTCGGCGTAGCATGCGAATGCCCATCATCGTCACGATGAACGGAACAATGATTCCGAACAGGCCGAACGAGCGTCCGATAAGCATCTCGGCCGCCCATGCGCCGAGGGGCCCGCAAGGGTTGTCGATCGAATCGTCGAAATTGGGATTTTCACTGCCGACACCGTGCAAAGCGCTGTAATCGCCCCGCCAATTGAAATAATAGAAGATCACCGACGCCATCAGAAAGATCCCGACAAAGAGCAGCAGCAGGCCGAAAATCCACCGTGCGCTCTCACCGTCGGTGCGCGTCGCGGAGGCCTTTGCCGATTTGGATTGGGTCGATGCCATGTTTTTTCCAGTTTAATCGATACAAAAGTAGCGATCATTTTCCATTTATGCAACGTCGCAGGCGAAAGCCTTGCGGTGCAACCGTTCGCGGTAGGCCTCGTCGGCGAAGGTCAGGAAGCCGTATTCGGGACGATGCCCCTGCGCTGCGCGCAGTCCGCGGGCTTCGAGCAACTCGGCCGTACGGCGCGCCACCGCCGGCGCAGGGTCGATGATCGTCACGTCGCGGCCGGCCGTCGCCCGCCGGAGCGCATCGATCAGGAACGGATAGTGCGTGCATCCCAGTACGATCTGATCGGCGCCGCTGGCCAGCATTCCCGCCACCGCGGCGGCCACGGTACGATCCGCTTCGGGCGTCGTCTCCAAGTCGTTCTCCACCAGTTCGACGAACCCCCTGCCCGATGCGGCGATCACCTTCACGTCGTGACCGTAACGGGCCGCCGTGCGGCGGAACAGGTCGCCTTCGAGACTCCGTTCGGTGGCGAGCACCCCCACCACGCCGCTGCGCGTATGCAGGCAGGCGGGTTTCACCGCCGGTTCCATTCCCACGATGGGCAGCGCCGCATATTTCGCTCGCAGAAAGTCGATGGCGGCGGCCGTCGCCGTATTGCAGGCCACGACGACCAATTTGCACCCCTCCTCCGCAAGCCGTTCCACGGCCGCATCGGCCAACGCGCGAACCTCCTCGCGCGAACGCGAACCGTAGGGGCAATTCTTGCCGTCGCCCAGATAGAGCAGCGATTCCTCCGGCAGCAGATGCCGCACCTCGCGCCAGACGGTCAGCCCGCCCAGCCCCGAGTCGTAGATTCCTATCGGTGCGTTATTCATCGTGTTTCGAGATAATTCAGGATCCGTTCCACCACCTCGTCATCGCTCAAAACGTCGCAGTCGATGACAAGCGCCGCCTGCGCATAGTGAGGTTCGCGTTCGGCGATGTTGCGTTCCATAAACGCCGCCAGTTCGGCGTCGTTCAGACCTTGCAGCTTGGGGCGTTTCGATCGGCCGTAGGGGGTCAGGCGCGCAGCGATTTTGTCTGCCGAACGACGCAGGTAGACGGTCACGCCCGCCGCCGAAAGCATCGCCATATTGTCGCTCCACGTCGGCAGGCCGCCGCCCGTGGCGACGACGCACGCCTCGTCCGAAGCCGCCAGCCGCTCTACGACCTGCCGTTCCAGTTCGCGGAACCTCTGCTCGCCTTCGTAACGGAAAATATCGCTGACCGTCGCCCCTTCGAGGCGTTCGACCTCGGTGTCGGTATCGACGGCGCGCATCCCCGTCCGGCGCGACAACTTCCGCGCCAGCGTGCTCTTGCCGCACCCCATATATCCCACCAGAAAGACCTTCATCGCCATCGGCTCCGTTTTCCGTTCGTCCGCTTAAAAGAGGTTGAGCTGCTCCACGTCGATCACATCGTCCTGATCGCCGCGCGGACGCTCGATCGAAAACTCCACTTCGTCGTCTCCCGACGCATCCGGCGTCTCCACCGGCTCTTCGGGCAGCTCGATCCCCTCCGCAACGGCTGCATCTTCTGCAGATGCGGCGGCTCCGTTCGCCGCCGGCATACCGTCTGCGGCAGGCCCGTCGTCGGCAGGGGCCGCATCGGCCGGATCCTCCTCGGGATCCTCCGGCTCCACGAAGCGCAGCGACGCCACCTCGAAGGTGGTGATGCGCTTCCCCTTGGCGCGGTGGCTCTTGACGCCGACAAAACCGTCCACATCCATCAATTCGGGCGGACGCGACGCCTGTGCGCCGGCATAGGTCACCTCCAACTGCGCGCCGGCGCGTCCCGTGCGGCAGACGAAATCGCCCGTCCCCTCTTCGTCGAGGAAAAACTGTATCTTGTCGCTCGATTCGATATCGAACCGCTTCAAATAGTAGTAGTTCTGCTCACGGTCGAAGTAGCAGACCGCGTAGACCCGTTCGGGACGGTAACGCTCGACAAAGACCGTATCGTCGGGGAAATGCTGTTGCAGGTCGTAGTTCGTGATATAGTATCTGCGGGGCGTCCACACCAGCAGCTTGTCCTCGCCCTTGAAGGCGCCCAGCGCATATCCCCGCCCCTCGGAGTTGAGCCGGTGCACGTCGTCGTCGAACCAGATTTCCTGACTGCCGAGCGTCGAGGTGCCGCGCTCTTTCAGCACGATCTTGTGGATGCCGTAGCGCGAGAAGAGGTTGCCCTGACTCTGGCGCCCCTTGATGGCCAGCGTCGAGAAATCGAGATCGACGATCACCTTCTTCAACCGCGGCCGCGGCTTGAAGTAGACTTTCAGCACCTCGGCCTCGCCGTTGGGATTGACCGACATGTAGAGAATTTCGCTCTTGGGCGTTCCCTTCGTGATGTCGTACTCCTTGTCGCGCGTCACGCCCTTGATGGCGCAGCGCTTCATCAGAATCGGGCCGTTCTTGCCGTCGCGGTAGAGGATGTTGTAGATCGTCCGCTCGTCGTTGCGCTTGAAAACGCCGATATAGTAGATATTCTTGTCGAAGAAGGCTTTGTCGCACACCTTGGTGATGATGTAGCGGCCGTCTTTCGTGAAGACGATCACGTCGTCGATGTCCGAGCAGTCGCAGACCAGCTCGGCCTCCTTCATCGACTTGCCGATGCCGAAGAAGCCCTCGGCGCGGTCGACGTAGAGCTTGGCGTTGGTCACGGCCACTTTGGCCGCCTCGATCGTGTCGAACGACCGCAGCTCGGTGCGCCGCTCGCGCCCCTTGCCGTACTTCTCGCGGATGCGCTCGTAGTAAGCCACGGCGTAATCAGTCAGGTGATCCAGATCGTGCCGCACCCGTTTGATTTCGGCTTCGATGCCCTTGATTTCTGTATCGGCCTTGTCCGAATCGAACCGCGAGATGCGGATGAATTTCAGCTCCGTGAGGCGCTGCACGTCTTCGAGCGTCACCTCGCGGCGCAGCAACTTCTTGAACGGTTCCAGCCCTTTGTCCACTGCGGCGTACGCCGCCTCGCGGGTCTTGCACCCCTCGATAAGCTGGTAGAGCTTATTCTCGATGAAGATGCGTTCCAGCGACGCCGCATGCCACGCCTCGTTCAACTCATGGAGCCGGATTTCGAGCTCCTGCCCCAGCAACGCCCGCGTATGCTCCGCCGAACGGCGCAGAATCTCGCTTACGCCCATGAAATGGGGTTTCTCGTCCCAAATCACGCAGGCGTTGGGCGCGATCGACACCTCGCAGTCGGTGAAGGCGTAGAGCGCGTCGATGGTCTTGTCCG
>CAJMNH010000019.1 GCA_905214725.1 uncultured bacterium | reverse complement strand
CGACCTGCGACGACTCGTCGATGATGACATAGTCGAGCAGGTGCCCCGCGCCGATTGAAACGCACAGCGAATGGGTCGTACTCAGCACGACCGGATAGCGTTCGGCGAAGGAGCGGAAATGCGTCCGATAGTTCTGCATCGTGAACGGGGACCGCTCCTCCTGCCGCGCTTCGTTCAGCCGTTCGTATTTGCGGTAGAGCATATCGCGGAACAACGCTTTCGACACCTCCCCGTACGCCTCGATCAGGTTCTTCGCACGTTGCTCGTCGGACGGCGTCCCGAGCTGGGCGATGCGGGCAGAAAGCTCGGCGATATAGGTTTCGTAGAATTTGTGATCGGCATAGGCGGACAGCAGCTCCGCATCCGCGAACAGCCGCTTCCTGGGCCATGCGCCGCACCGGAACAGCAGTCCGGCCTGCAAAGCGAGCGACGGCCTTCCGCCCTGCCACCTCTCGGTAACGAGATGACGGAACGACAGTGCCCGACGGCTGTCGATCGACCGGAAGAAACAGCGGTCGACGCTCTGCATCCGCGCTTCGTCCAGCGGTTGTTCCCACAGCAGATGACGGTATTCGCATTGGGCATAGGAGCGTTTCGTCCGCAGGTCGGCCAGCTCCGCGTTGACGCGGAAAAGTTCGTCTATGGCCGCCGACAGCTCGCCCAGCCGGATTCGCTGGGCCGCGCGCTCCTCCGCCGACAACCGCCATGCAGGGTCAGGCACGAAATCCTGCTGTTTGTCCGCGAAAAAGGCCTGCCGTCTGGTCCGGTTTCCCAGCTCGGCCATCAACGCTCCGTATTCGTATTTCGACAGTTTGTCGCGCACGTTGTCCACCGCCGCATTGTTGTTGGACACGACACCGACGGTTTTTCCCTGCATCAGCAGATTGGCGACGATGTTCAGAATCGTCTGCGTTTTTCCCGTGCCGGGAGGTCCCTCTACCACGCTCACCCGATTGCCCAGCGCCCGCTGCACGGCGAGTTTCTGGCTGGCGTTGCAGCCGAAGGGATAGACGAGGGCCACGTTGTCGACATCGCACGCCGCCGTCCGCCCGTTCAGATAGGCATACAGCGCCGTACGGGGATCCTGCGGATCGATGCGCTGCATCGTTTCGGCGAGCAGGGCGGCGATCGAACTTTTCTTCTCCCCTTCGGGAGCCTCTTCTGCGGCCTCCGTATCGGTCTCCGACTCCAGAGAGGCTTTGGCTGCGAGAACCTCCGTGAAATAGGAAAGCAGCCGCTCTTTGTCTGCGGGGAGCGACTGGGCATCGACCGCTTCGATCCGCGACTTCTCGATCGCCGGCGAACGCAAGCCTTCTCCTGCGCCCAGCCGGACATATTTCCCGTAGTCGAACAGCGTATCGTACTGCTCCTGCAACGTCCCGTCCTTGTAGATGCGTACCTGCTGGCGTGTGGCGAGCAGGGGATAGCAGACTACATGCTCCTTGCGATAGCGGAATACCCGTGCCGCGCCGTAATCGACATCCACATACGCTCCAGCCGGTCGCAGCCCGACGATCTCCGACGTCTTGTCGACATAGGCATCGCGTCGCTTGTCGTGTACGAAAATCAGTCTGTCGGTCATCGTTCAGGTCGTTTATCGGTAATTACAAACCGCTTTACCCTCACAAAGATAATCATTTTACCACTATGGCAAGCAGACGATAACTGGTCCGGTATTATTCGCCCTCGTGCGACCACAGTTCGTAAAGTTCACGGCTCTGCTCCCTTTCGTGCTTCCCGGGAGTTTGCCGCGAAGTGTTTTCGGCTTCCGGTTCAGAGAATCTGTCGAATATATTACAAAACGGTGATATACAAGTTTTTTGCGCTTATTTGCACCGAACGGGCAACAAAAAAGGAGCCTTTCGAAAAGGCTCCTTTGTGCGGATAAAGGGACTCGAACCCCCACGCCGTGAAGCATCAGATCCTAAGTCTGACGTGTCTACCAATTCCACCATACCCGCATGGTAGGACAAAGATACGAATAAGCCGAGCGCAATGCAAATTTATTTGCAATTGCCGAGGCGAAGTATCTAAGGCGCAGCCAAAGTACGAATAAGCCGAGCGCAAAAGCGAATTTCAGTTGCATTTTGCCGAGACGAAGTATCTAAGGCGCGGTCAAAGATAGCCAAAATTTTTCAATTCGCAACCGTAGGTTCCGCCGAGTAAATGGCTTCGGGAATGAAATGCGGCGAGGATGGAGCTGGAAATGCGGCGGCGCGGGCATGAAGATTCCGCGGAGACGGAATGAAGCGTCCGGCGGCGGTTCTGAAAATCCTGCCTGTCGGCCTTGGAAATCCCTCCCGTGGCGGTGGCTGATGCGCAAAAAAACGTTATCTTTGTTGCGGTTTATTCCGATACGCCTATGCCGCAGACCGTTGTCCTGACACTCAAGCCCGAAGAGGCTGCCGACGCACGTCGTTATACACCGCTGGCGGCCCGCGCTGCGGGCGTTGCCGAGCGGAATATCGCGTTGCTGCGGGTGGTCAAACGTTCGATCGACGCACGGCAGCGGCAGGCGAAAGTGTATCTTACGCTCGAGGTGTACGCCGACAGCGAGCCGCAACCGGCTCCGGTGCATTTCGACTATCCGCAGGTCGGCCATCGCACCGAGGTGGTGGTGGTCGGTTCCGGTCCGGCGGGGTTGTTCGCCGCACTGCGGTTGATCGAGCGGGGGTATAAGCCGATCGTGCTCGAACGCGGCAAACGGGTGCCGGAGCGCAAGCGCGACATCGCGCAGATCAACCGCAACGGCGCGGTCGATCCCGACTCGAACTACGCCTTCGGCGAAGGCGGCGCCGGAACTTTCTCCGACGGCAAGCTCTTCACGCGCAGCAAGAAGCGCGGCGATTACCACAAGGCGTTGCAGACACTCGTTTTTCATGGTGCTTCGGAGGAGATTCTCTACGAGGCGCATCCTCATATCGGGACAGACAAGCTGCCGCGCATCATTTCCAACATCCGCGAGACGATCGAGGCGGCGGGCGGCGTGATCCGCTTCGGAAGCCGTGTGACGGGATTCGATCTGCGCGACGGACGAATTGTCGGCGTGCACTGCGCCGACTGCCGGATCGAAGGGGCGGCCGTGATACTGGCCACGGGTCATTCGGCGCGCGATATTTATGAATCGTTGTATGCGGACGGTGTCCGCGTCGAGGCGAAACCCTTTGCTATGGGGGTGCGCATCGAGCATCCGCAGACACTGATCGATTCGATCCAATACCACTCTCCCGAACGGGGCGAATACCTTCCGGCGGCCTCCTATTCGCTGGTGAGTCAGGAAGGCGGACGGGGCGTCTACTCGTTCTGCATGTGTCCGGGCGGATTCATCGTGCCGGCCATGACCGATGCCGCGCAGTCGGTGGTCAACGGCATGTCGCCTTCGCAGCGCAATTCGCCGTACGCCAATTCGGGATTGGTCACCGAGGTGCGCCCCGATGATTTCGCCCATCTGCGCGGCGAGTGGGGAGAATTGGCGGGACTGCGGTTCCAGCAGCTTTTCGAAGAGGCCGCTCGACAGCGCGGCGGCACGGCACAGATCGCGCCGGCGCAACGTGTGGCTGATTTTGTGGCGGGACGGCCGAGCAGGGCGCTGCCCGCGACCTCCTACATCCCGGGGATCACGCCGTCGCGGCTCGACGAGTGGATGCCGCGCTTCATTGCCGAGAGCCTGCGGGCGGGGCTGCAAACCTTCGGAAGACGAATGCGGGGCTTCGTGACGAACGAAGCCGTTGTCGTGGGGGTGGAGTCGCGTACGTCGACGCCGGTGCGCATTCCGCGCGATCCGGCGACGGGAATGCACCCCGAGGTGCAGGGGCTTTTCCCTGCGGGCGAGGGGGCCGGTTATGCCGGAGGGATCGTTTCGGCGGCGCTGGACGGTGAGCGGATGGCCGACGCTGCGGCCGATTATGTGGAACATGCAACAATGAGATAACGGAATGGAAAAACCGCGTTTTACCCTGATCTGCTGTTCGGTCGATCCTGCGGCCGCCGGAGCGTTGCGACAAAACGTCGCCGAAACGATCGGGGAATCCTTTGAATTCGTAGCGTGGGACAACCGTGGTCGGAATACGGGGTTGAGCGAGGTTTACAACCGCTGTGCCGAGCGGAGCGCGGGAGAATATCTCTGTTTCGTGCACGAGGATGTCCGGTTCCTGACCGAAGGGTGGGGCGGGCGTCTTGCCGTGAAACTGAACGAGCCGGACTGCGGTGCCGTCGGCTTTGCGGGGAGCGTGCTTAAACTGCGGCGGACGACGGCTTGGCTGCACGGCGTGGGCGATATGCGCGCGAACTATGTGCAGCATCACGGCGGCCGGCGCCATCTGCACGCGAAAAATCCCGATGGCGCGGAGTTCTCCCCCGTGATTACGCTCGACGGCATGTGTCTGGTCGTGCGGCGTGATGTATGGGCCGCTACGCCGTTCGACGCGCGGACGCTGCCCGGATTCCACTGCTACGACCTCGATTTCACGACGGCCGTCGCCGCCGCGGGTCTTCGCAACTATGTTTGCAATACGGTGCTCGTCGAGCATTTCTCGGCGGGAGCCTACTCCTACGGGTGGCTCGAAGCGCTCGAAACCTACCACCGCAAATGGGCCGAGCGGCTGCCGCTGAGCGTCGAGCCGCTCGATGGGGCCCGACTTGCCGATCTTGACCGCCGTGCCGAGGCCTATTTTTTGAAACTGCTCTGTCAGAAGCGGTTATTCACCGCTTGCGGCGTGCGGGAGATCGGGCGTTACATCCGCAAATATCCCGGCCATGCCGCCTCGTGGGCGTTGCCGCTGAAATATCTGAAGTATCATCTCAAATCGCTCGTAAAACATGGCTGAATCCCCCCGTTCGCTCGTCAAAGTCGTCGTACCCGTCTATCGGGAACTGACCTCCGACGAGGAGATTTCATTGCGTAACAACGTCCGCTTGCTGGCGGCATGGCCCTTCGTGGTGCTTCATCCCGAAGGGGTGACGCCGCCCGCCTGCTGCCGTGAACTGGGATTGGAGACGCTCGCCGTAAGCGGCGAGTGGCTCGGCCGGCGCAACGGTATTGCGGGATATAACCGCATGATGCTCAGCGAGGCGTTTTATGCGTTATTTCCCGACGTGGAGTATATCCTGATCTGTCATACCGACGCGTGGATTTTCCGCGACGAACTCGAAGAGTGGTGTCGGCGGGGATACGACTGCGTAGCTGCGCCGTGGCTCCGGCGGCCGCTTTATGAGCTTCCGTTGGTGAAACAGTATATGCAGTGGCGGGGAGAGATGATGCGTCGTCGCGACGAGTTCTCGCGGCAGGTGCTTTACGGCCGGATCGGCAACGGCGGATTGTCGCTGCGCCGTGTGGAGGCGTTCCGACAGGCGTGTGCGACCTATCGCACGGAGGCCGAAACCTTTCTTGCGAACACCTGCCATCTCTATAACGAGGATGTGTTTTGGGCGGTCGTGCCCCGCGAATTCCGTTATCCGACGCCCGACGAGGCGTTGCGCTTCTCGATCGACACCCACCCTGCGTATGCGTTGCGCCGGTTGGGCGGCAAGCTGCCGTTCGGTTGTCACAGCTGGACGAAACGCCGTATGCGCCGGGCGTGGAGGGGTATCATTCCCGCAGCGGACTGACCGGTTCCGCCGCCGCGGAGCTATTCCCGCATTTCTCCCACCAGTCCCGCCATTTCGGGATCGGGATAGAGGTATTGCGAAATACCTTGCTTGCAGCGCAGCAGGCGTCGGTTGCGCGTGAGGTTGGCTAGCACTTGGTTGGTGACCGACTGGTCGCGGGCGCGGACGTTGTGATAGATATGGTAGACGCTTCCGGCGAGTTTCAGTGCGAAATGTTGCGTACCGATGTGGCTGAGTCGCATCCCGAATTCGTAATCTTCGCTGCCCCATCCCTGGATCAGTTCGTTGTAACCGTTGACGCAAATGGCGTCGTCGCGCCAGAACGCCATGTTGCAGCCGCGTGTCACTTCGGGTTTGTAGCGGCCGAAGATCGGCGATACCCAGGGGATGCGGATGGCGTTCAGTTTGTTGGAGACATCCTTTTTCCAGACGTTGACATCGATCGAGCGGTTCTCCAGCAGTTCTGCCGAATATTCGGGACCCAACAATACGCGGCTGCCGCTGACGAAGCGTCCCGGACGCGCGACGGAGATGTGGTCGCGCACGAAATCGGGATGGAGAATGACGTCGCCGTCGATCTGGATGATGTAGTCGCCCGTGGCGCGCGCAATCGCCTTATTGCGGATGCTGCCTAGCCGAAATCCGGTGTCCTCCTGCCATACGTGGACGATCGGAATCTCCGACTCCCCGCGGTAACGGGCGATCAGCCGGGCGGTACGTTCGTCCGAACCGTCGTCGGCGACCAGTATTTCGTCGGGCGCGACCGTTTGCTGCAAACCGCTTTTCAAGCAAAGCTCCAATGCTTCCGGCCAGTTGTAGGTCGAGATGACCAGTGATGTCTTGAATTGTTCCATCTTCACATTAAAAAAACATACGATCGGGCAGCGCCCTGTAAATCCTGTACCACGTTCTGCGCAACAGATTGAACCTGTATGCTTCGCACCAGCGACTCCAGAGCCGTTCGTACGTCGCGTTCCGTCCGAAATGCCGACGGGCTTTGTGCAGCCGGCAGAGCTGCTTGCCTTCGAGCGCCCAGCGTACCGGCGGCGCCGTCCGCAGCCGGTCGAAAACGGCCGGCAGGATGCGCAGCACCTCCTCGTAGAGCCCGCCCGTCTGTTCGCCGCGCGACGTAGTGGCCGCAGCGTGGCGGCGGAAGGCATTGAGCGGTTCGAAGACGGTGGCGACGCGGCCTTGCAGAGCGACCAGCATCCAGAAATACCAGTCGCCGGCGTAACGAAATCCGGCGTACTCCTCGGGCGCGGGTAACGCGGAGCGGCGGAAAACGGCCATGCTGGCATTGTAGAGCTCGTTGCGGCGCAACAGATGCCTCACGACGAAACGCTTTCCGTCCATGCGCCGCACGGAGCGTCCCGCATCGCGGACCTTTCCCTGCGGCCGTCCGTCGGTATCCACCGTGCGGCTCAGCGTATGGGCCAGTACGCACGCGGGATCGGCGTCGAGTTCCTCCACGCAGCGTGCGAGGAAGGAGGGGTCGGCATAGTCGTCGCTCTCGGCGATCCAGATGTATTCGCCGTCGGTAAGCGCGAATCCTTTACGCCATTGGGCGAAGGCCGAACCGCTGTTGCGGTCGTTGTAGACGATCTGCTTGATACGTGGATGATTTCGGTAACGTTCGATGATCTCACGGCTCCCGTCCGTAGAACGGTCGTCGAGCAGTACCACTTCGAAATCGGAGTAGGACTGCGCGAGCACAGAGTCGATGCGCTGAGTCAGATAGGGCGCATGACAATAGTTGGGAATGATGACCGAAACCATAAACTTTAATAGGGCGTGCAAAGTTACGACTATTTCATTCGGAAAACAATAAAAATTAAATTGTAATTCAACTGTTTGTTAATTAGCTGTTTATATGTATATATTAAAATTTCTTTAAAAAATCATAAAAAAATTTACTAAAATCCTTGCACAACTCCGAAAAACCCCTTATCTTTGCAGTGAAGTTTTAAGGTTCATTTAGGTTAGTAGTTTTAGGTTGGTGAGGAAACAACGAGCCGCGACGTTCTGTCCGGTGTCGGGTTTCCTTTTTTTTTATGCTTTTCGAACAACGTCCGTGCCGAGCCGTCCGGTAGAAGGAAAACGGTGCGATCCGTCGGATGAATGTTTTTCGATGTGCGTTTCATATCGGCCGTCCTATCGTAAAAAACCACATAACCACGCAGTTACTAAAAAATCTAAATAAAATATTAAAAAAATTTACTAAAATCCTTGCATAGTTCCGAAAAACCCTTTATCTTTGCAGGTGAAGTTTTAAGGTTCATTTAGGTTAGTAGTTTTAGGTTGGTAGAGGAACTCGAGAGGTTGTAATGAATTCGTTTCGTTGCTAAGATTTCAGGACGGTGCTCGTCCGAAATCGAATACCCTCTCGGATTACCTCGATTTTTTTATACATCCGGCTGCAATCCCCTGCGCTCAACCTGCAAATTCCCTTTTTCAATCGGATACTCCGACTTTCGGTATATAATAAATGCCTCCGCATGCAAAATCCTGCATGGCGGCGGAGAAAAATTTGCGGCCAGTTGCATTTTTCGTATCTTTATCCGCGTAAACTCTTGATTCCGGTCTGCTGAACAGTGCGTTTCGGCGGGTTTGGTCCCTTCGTTTTCCGTTTTTGGAGCGGAATTTCAAGGACTGTTCCGACCCGACATGAATCGGGACCGTCCTGTTTCGGCCCTGTGCGGGGTTTCAGTTCTGCGACGGGGATCGCCGGTTTCGCGCGCTTCCGAACCGAGGCGCGAATGTTTTTGCGAACGCGTGAAAAACGATTAACCTGTTGGATAAATTATGACCTCTGTTTCCCGAAAAGAGCACATCGGATGGGTGGACCTGCTGCGTGTGCTGGCCTGCTTTCTGGTCGTCTTTTCCCACTGTTGCGACCCCTTCGTGGGGCAGTTCGACGCCGATCGCGGCGCGTTTTTGACCGGTGTCTTCGCCGGCAGTCTGGTGCGGCCCTGCGTACCGCTCTTCGTGATGATGACCGGCGTGCTGCTGTTGCCCGTCGGCGGGGGCATGGGGCCGTTCTATCGTCGCCGCATCGGCCGCATTCTGCCGCCGCTCATTTTTTGGTCGCTGGCGTTGCCGCTGCTCTTCTTCGCCTATCTGAACAGCTTCGGCGCAGCCACGCAGAGCCCTCTGATCACACCCGGAGATCATTCGGCGGCGACGCTGTGGACTCGGTTGTATACTTTTGTCTTCAACTTCAACTTCGATACCGTACCGTTGTGGTATCTCTACATGCTCGTGGGACTCTACCTGCTGATGCCGGTATTGAGCGCATGGATGCGGCAAGCTTCGCAGCGCGATTTGAAACTCTTTCTGCTGATCTGGGGCGTTACGCTGGTATTGCCTTACGTGAAGATGGCCGCTCCGATGCTGGGCTACGAGGGGAACTACGGCAATATGGGTATCTGGGGCGTTTGCGACTGGAACGATTACGGGACGTTCTATTACTTTTCGGGCTTCGTCGGCTATTTGGTGCTCGCCTACTATCTGGTGCGCTATCCCTTGCAGTGGAGTTGGCGGCGGACGCTCGGCGTGATGCTGCCGCTCTTTGTCGTCGGCTATCTCATTACGTCGGTGGGCTATGTGATTACGCAGCGTTATTTCCCGGGTAACTACGCCTATTTGGAGATCGTTTGGTATTTTGCCGGAATCAATGTCTTCCTGATGACGCTGCCCGTCTTCGTCATCGTGCAAAAACTCGCTGTCGAAGCCCGGCCGTGGCTTACGCGCTTGGCGGCGCTTACCTTCGGCATCTATCTGTGCCACTATATCCTTGTTCCCGTGAGCTACGATCTGTTCGATTGCGCCGCGCTGCCCGACGGGTTGCGGATCGTCTGCATGGCCTGCGCCGCTTTCGGCCTCAGCGCCTTCGTCGTCTGGGCGATGAGCCGCTGGCGCGTGACGCGCCGCGTGGTGATGTAACCCCCCCCCGAAGACAAAGAGCCGGTCTCATGTGAGACCGGCTCTTTAATTCATATTGTGCGAGGACGCTTAGTCCACCTGAATGTTCGTGTTGACGTTCTTGTGACCGGCAAGCGCATAGTAGAGGATATAAAGCACGCCGGCGAAGACGACCCAGAAGGACATCATGTAACCCGCGTGGTCGGCTACCAAGCCCTGTATCAGAGGCAGGATGCCGCCGCCGCAGACCATTACCATGAAGATGCCCGATGCGGCCGAGGTGTACTTGCCCAGCCCCTCGACGGCCAGATTGAAGATGCCGCCCCACATTACCGAAGTGCACAGACCGCAAAGCACCAGCAGCATGATGCTGACCGGAACCTGCGCGATGCCGAACGAGATGTCGCTTTGGAAGACGGGCATGCTCACCATGGCGCTGACGGGGCAGAGCATGGCGCAGATAACCAATAGACAGGCTACCGTCGCCACGGTCGAAAGCATCGTCTTGGGCGAGATCTTGGCGCCGAGCGAACCGCCGACGAAGCGGCCGATAAGCATCAGGAACCAATAGGTTCCGACGACCGAACCGGCTACGGTGGTGTCGATCCCCAGATCGGTGGTCATGAAGAGGTTGGCGAAGTTGGGAATGCCCACCTCGACGCCGACATAGACGAAGATGGCGACCGTGCCGAGTATGAAGTGCCGGAACGACAGGGCGCTGTGCTCGTTCTTTTCGGCGGTTTTTTCGCTGGTCAGGGCGTAAGGCTCGGGAATCTCCATGACGAGCATCACGATGAAGGTCAGTGCGAAGATGCCCATGGCGATGAACAGGGCGGGCGCTGCGTCGCTGATGGTCGCCTGTGCGGCGTTGCCCATCAGGTAGCCTACCAGCACCGGTACGATCGTTGCGGCCAGCGAGTTCATCGAACCGCCGAACTGAATGAGCTGGTTGCCGCGGTTGCCGCCGCCGCCCAGCGTATTGAGCATGGGATTGACCACCGTATTGAGCATACACATCGAGAAGCCCGAAACGAACGCTCCGATCAGATAGACGCTGAAACTGGACATCAGTCCAGAGAGATAGGAGATTCCGACCCCGATGAAGCCCACGGCAACGGCTGCGAGCGCCGTCTTCTTGTAGCCGATGCGCTGGAGCATCAGACCTGCCGGAAGTCCCATGAAGGCATAGGCGATGAAGTTGGCCGCGTTGCCGAGCTGCGACATGAAGTTCGAAGCCCCGAATTGGTTCTTAACGATGATTCCCATCGGGTTCTGAAGCCCCGTCACGAAGGAGATCATCGCAAACAACGCAAACATCATCGCGATGGGCAGTACGTAGTTTTTTTTCTGTTTTTCCATAATATTTCAGATTGGTTTTATTCGTTATCGGTTGCGTTCGGCTACATAGGCGCAGAGGTTGACCAGCGCCGAACGGACGGGCGTGTCGGGCCACTCTGCAAGCAGCGCGGTGGCCTGTTGCAGATAGCCTTGCATTACCTTCGACGCCTCTTGCAGCCCTCCCTGCTCCTCGACGGCGCGTTGCAGGGCGTCGACCGCCGTTTCATCCTCGCGGCAGCGGGAAAGCAGGCCGAGCAGTTCGCGCCGGCGCGCTTCGTCGGTGCGGTCGAGTGACAGCAGCAGCGGCAGGGTAATCTTGTGTTCGCGCAGGTCGTTGTTCGAGGGCTTGCCCGTTGCGGCGCCGCGCGTATAGTCGAGAATGTCGTCCTGAATCTGAAACGCCATGCCCAACGCATCGCCGAAGCGGCGCATTCGGGCGATCTTTTCATGCGAAGCGCCGGCCGAGAGTGCCCCGACGCCGGCGCTGATGCCCAGCAGGCTGGCGGTTTTCTTATAGATGATCTCCAGATAGGCGTCGCGCGTAAGTTCCATGCGCTGTGCGTGGTCGCTCTGTAACAACTCTCCCTCGCAGAGGGTGGCGATCGACGTGATGACGTAGGAGACGATGTCGTACTGCGCGCTGCGCATGCCGATCTCCATGTTGCGCGCCAGCAGGTAGTCGCCCAGCACCACGGCGTTGCGTGACTGCCATTTGGCGTTGGCCGAGGCGCGTCCGCGTCGGATATCCGACTCGTCGATCACGTCGTCGTGAATGAGCGAAGCGGTGTGGATGATCTCCACGAGCATCGCCGCCAGATAGGTGCGCTGTCCGATGCCGCCGCTGCCGGCAGGCGCGTTCAATGCCGCCGAGAGCAGGACGAGCAACGGCCGTACGCCTTTCCCGCGCGTCGAGAGAATGTAGTCGACCATGCCCGAGATCAACTCGTTCTCCACCTTGAAATTCTTGCGGACGAACGTTTCGAACTCCTCCAGTTCCTGTGCGACGGGGCAGCGTATCGCATCGAGTGTAACCATACTCCGGCTGACGTTTTGTTACGCTAAGATAGTACAAGCCGAGCGCAGAAACGAATCCGGTTTTGCCGAGGCGCCGTCTATCGAAGCCGAAAATTCTTTTCGGCAAAGATAGTTATTTTTCTGAATCATACACCGTATACTCGCGCTTTTTTCGTACCTTTGGCCGACGAACAATCGCTGCTATGACCACTATTGCATCCATACTCAGAAAATTATTGCCGGCGGCCGTGGCCGTGCTCCTTTTCTTCACGTTGGCCGCCCTCTATTTCGCGCCTCAGTTCGGCGGAGACGTGCTGCCGCAACACGATGTGCGGCAGTATGAAGGGGCGAGCCGCGAGGTCTACGAGGCGCGGGCGCAGTACGGCGAGGATCCGCAGTGGATCGGTTCGATGTTCGGCGGAATGCCGGCCTATCTGGTCAATGTGCGCTACCCCGCCCAGTTGGTCAAGGATACGGTGGGGCAGGCGGTTCGGCTGGTCGATACGCCCGCCGGATTTCTCTTCTTCGCCATGTGCGCGATGTGGGCGATGCTGCTTATGATGGGGATCAATCCGTGGGTGGGGATCGTGCCGTCGCTGGCCTACGGTCTTTCGACCTATTTCATTCTCATTATCGGAGCGGGTCATGTGACGAAAATGTGGGCGCTGGTCTATGCGCCCCTGATGATGGGCGGTATCTGGATGACGCTGCGCGGGCGGCGAATGGGATGGGGCGCAGCTCTCACGGCGCTCTTCGCGTCGCTCGAAATCGGGGCCAACCATCCGCAGATCACCTACTATTTCCTGCTGGCCGCCGCTTTTTTCTGGATCAGCGAGGGAATCTTCGCCCTGCGGGAGAAGATGCTGAGGCCGTTTGCAAAACGCACGGCGGTGCTGGTTGCCGCAGGGCTGCTGGCGCTCGGCTCGAATTTCGCGCCGCTGTGGTACACGGCCCAATATGCGAAGGATACGACGCGCAGCGGCTCGGAGCTGGCGGCGGCCGACGTGAAGAGCGACGGGTTGGATCTGGCCTATGCTACGGCGTGGAGCTACGGCCGCGCCGAGAGTTGGAACCTGCTGATCCCCGATTTCATGGGCAGCGATTCCGGGCACGCCTTTTCGGCGGACGGTCCCGTAGCGGCGGCCCTGACCCCTTACGGCATGGCGCAGGCGTCGCAGCAGATACCTGCCTACTGGGGCGATCAACCCTATACGGGCGGTCCGACCTATCTGGGTGCGGCAGCCCTCTTTTTGGCGTTGCTGGGCGCATTGCTGGTCGGCGGCCGCGACCGCTGGTGGCTGGTGGCCGCAAGCGTCGCAATGCTGTTGCTGGCGTGGGGGCATCATTTTATGGGATTGACCGAATTGGCGTATAACTATCTTCCCGGTTACAACAAGTTCCGCACGGTTTCGATGGCGCTCGTGATCGTCCAATGGACGGTGCCGTTGCTGGCGGCGCTGGCGCTTCAACGGCTCTGGCGTGCGGAGATTCCGGCGGCGCGGCTGCGCCGTGCGCTGGCATGGGCGGCGGGCGTTACGGGCGGCGTGTGTCTGCTCTTCGCCGTGGCGGGCGGTCACCTCTTCGACTTCGGCCGCGAAGCCGCCGTGGAGCAGATGACCGCGCAGTTCAACCACATTCTGCGGGCCAGCGGCGCCGACGATCTGCTGCAACAGGGACTCGACGTTACGATCGGCGAAGAGGTCGGCGCGGCGATGGCCGTCGAGCGGGCCGAAATGATGACGGCCGACGCTTGGCGTTCGCTCCTCTTCGTGCTCCTTACGGCAGGCGCCGTCGGAGCGATGATCGTGCGGCTCCGCTGGCGCGGTGCGGCGTTAGCCTTGGCGGGCGTGCTGGTCGTGGCCGATCTGTGGGGCGTCGATGCGCGCTACCTTTCGTCGGACGATTTCGTCTCGCCGCGCCGGCAGCAGTGGACGCCGAGCGAGGCGGACAAACTGATTCTGCGCGACACGACGCCCGGCTTCCGCGTGCTGAACCTCACGGTCAGTCCCTTTAACGACGCTACGACGAGCTACTATCACCGTTCGGTGGGCGGCTATCACGGCGCGAAAATGTCCCGTTATCAGGATGTGGTTGACCGCTACCTCGCCGCCAACGACGAGGCGGTGCTCGATCTGCTCAATACCCGTTATAGGATCGTGTCGGGCGCCGACGGCGCTCCCCAAGCGCAGTTGCGTCCGACGGCGCAGGGTGCGGCGTGGCTGGTGAACGATATTGTGACGGCTTCGACGCCGCAGGAGGAACTCGCGGCGCTGGCGACGGCCGATCTGCGCCGTCAGGCGGTGGTCAATCCCGCCGACTATGCGCGCATGACGGGGGGCCGCGAAGGAGCGTTGCCCGTCGTCGATACGCTCGGCGGCACGATCCGGCTCGCAGCGTATCGTTCCAACTATCTGAAATACGAATACGCATCCCCCGTACCCGTTACGGCGGTCTTCTCCGAGATCTTCTACGACAAGGGGTGGACGGCGTACGTGGACGGCGCGGAGGCTCCCTATTTCCGTGCGGACTATCTGCTGCGGGCCATGGAACTGCCCGCCGGCAATCATACGGTCGAGTGGCGTTTCCGCGCGCCGCACTGGGGTGCGGTCGAAGGGGTGACGGGCCTCTGTTCGGCGGCGATCCTGCTGGCGTTCGTTGCGCTCGCCGGAGCCGGATGGTATAAACGAAGAAAGCGATGAAAGACAACAAGCGACTCAAACGGCGCGTACGCAACTCCTACATCGTCTCGACGGTGAGCATGGCGTTGGTGCTGTTCCTGCTCGGTTCGGTGGGATATCTGATGACGGCAGCGCTGCGCGTCGCGCGCACGTTGCAGGAGAGCGTGACGGTGACCGTCGAATTGGCGGACGGGGTGGATTCGCTGCATCGCAGCGAGATCGAAGGCCGCCTGCGCGGCGACGAAATGGTGCGCGCCGTCGATTTCGTCTCGAAGGAGGCGAAGATCGGCGATGCGGAGTTCCGCCACATGTTCGAGAACGAGATCGAGGAGGTGCTCGGCGAGAATCCGCTCAACGACAGTTTCGAAGTGCACCTCTCGGCCGAGTCGGCCGACTCGGCGCGGCTCGACGCGTTCCTGATCAAGGTCGGCGGAATCCGGGGAGTGGAGCGGGCGACGTGCCCTCTGCCGATGATCCGGCGGATGCATGCCACGGTAAACAAGATTCAACTGGTGCTCGCGGTCTTTGCGGCGGCGCTGCTCGTCATTTCGCTCATCCTGTTGAGCAATACGATTCGGCTGTCGATCTACTCGAAACGCTACCTCATCAATACGATGAAGCTGGTCGGAGCGACCAAGTGGTTTATCATGCGGCCGTTTCTGGCGAGCAGCATCTGGCAGGGCATTGCAGCCGGTGCGGGCGCTTCGGCGTTGTTCGGCGTAGCGCTTTACGGGCTGAGCGAGGCGCTGCCCGAACTGACGAGCCTTGCGGCGATGACCAAGGCGATGGTGATCGTAGGCAGTATGATGGCCGGCGGCGTGCTGATCGCCCTGCTCTTTACGGCGGTATCCGTCAACCGGTTCGTGAATATGAAATCGGACAAGATACACTTATATTAGTTCTTTAACGTTTGTATTGAAGGGGAAGGTCGTACGGCTCCCGTCGGGCGTTATCACGGCCGGTGGCCGTGTTTTGCAGGTCTGACCCACCCCTGAATCCCCTCCTCGGAGGGGACTTTTGGGTGCTGTCCCTTTGGGTGTTACGACAGATGTCGATGGAGAAGGTTGTACGGTTTCCATCGGGCGCTATCACGGCCTATGGCCGTGTTTTGCAGGTCAGACCCACTCCTGAATCCCCTCCTCGGAGGGAACTTTTGGGGTGCTGTCCCTTTGGGAGTTACGGCAGATGCCGGTGGGGTCGGTTCTGCGGTTCCCGATCAGCGTAGTCGCAGCCTGTGATGTGTTCCGGTCTGAGTTTTCGCAGGATGCGACGGGAGCGAAAGATGAAAAACAATTGAACGATATATGAAAAAATTCAACGAGATCGGCGACGCCAACGACGCCAAGATGCCTCTTACGACTAAAAATTACGTGCTGCTGCTCATCGGCGCGGCGGTTATCCTGCTGGGACTGGTTCTCATGGCCGGCGGCGGCAGCGACTCGCCCGACGAGTTCAACTATGCCATGTTCTCGTGGCAGCGCATCACGCTGGCGCCGATTCTGGTGATCGGCGGCTTCGCATTCGAAATCTACGCCATCCTCAAACGCTGGTAAGCAGATGGATACGATCCAAGCCATTATTCTGGGTATCGTACAGGGAATCACAGAGTTCCTTCCTGTGTCGAGCAGCGGCCACCTGCAAATCGCCAAGGCGTTGCTGGGGGTTTCGATCGAGGAAAATCTGCTGTTCGACGTGACGCTGCATGCCGCTACGGTGCTCAGTACGGTCGTCGTGCTGTGGAGCGAGGTGGCGCGGCTCGTGCGCGGTCTCTTTTCGCGCCGGTTCAATGAGGAGCAGGCATACGTTCTGAAACTTTTGCTGTCGATGATCCCGATCGGAATCGTCGGCTTCACGTTTAAAGATCGGCTCGACGCGCTCTTGGAATCGCCGGCAATCCTGCTCGTGGTGGGGTGCATGCTGCTCGTGACTGCCGCGCTGCTCGCTTTTGCTTACTATGCCAAGCCCCGCCAAAAGGCGCAGCTCTCCTATCGCGACGCCTTTCTGATCGGCGTGGCGCAGGCTGCGGCCGCCATGCCCGGTCTGTCGCGTTCGGGTTCGACCATCGCTACGGGACTGCTGCTCGGAAACCGTAAGGAGACCGTGGCGCAGTTCTCCTTCCTGATGGTGCTGGCGCCGATTCTGGGCGAGACCTTTCTGGAGTTGCTGAAGGGCAATCTCGGCGCGCAGGCGATCGGCACCGCGCCGCTGGCCGCCGGATTTGTCGCGGCGTTCGTCGTAGGGTGTCTGGCCTGCAAGTTCATGATCGAGATCGTCAAACGCGGCAAACTCGTCTGGTTCGCCCTCTACTGTGCGGCGGCAGGTCTCGTCTCGATTCTCTCTTATCTGCTGTAAACCGATGGAAACTACCGATTTGCAAAGCGTGAACTTCGAAGAGGGATACGTCGCCGTGATCGACAAACCCTACCGCTGGAGTTCGACGGACGTGGTGCGCAAGGTGAAATTCGATCTGCGCAAGGCGGGGTTCCGCAAGATCAAGGTGGGCCACGCAGGGACGCTCGATCCGTTGGCGACGGGGGTGTTGCTGGTCTGCATCGGGCGGGCGACCAAGCAGGTCGACCGATTGCAGGCCGAAGAGAAGGAGTATGTCGCCGGTGTGCGGCTGGGCGCCACGACCCCCAGTTTCGACTGCGAACATACGATCGACCGGACCTTTCCTACGGATCATATTACGCGGCAGGCGGTCGAACGGGCGCTCGCTTCGCTCGTGGGCGAACGGCTGCAAACGCCGCCGCTCTATTCGGCCAAGAAGATCGAGGGGACGCGGGCCTATGAGTTCGCACGGGCCGGCGAAGCGGTCGAGATGCGGCAGTCGCTCATCACGATCTATGAAATCGAACTCGTGGAGTGCCGCCTGCCGGAACTCACGATTCGCGTCCGTTGTTCGAAGGGAACCTATATCCGTTCGCTTGCCCGTGAAATCGGCGAAGCCTTGTCGAGCGGCGCCTATCTCACCTCGTTGCGCCGCACGCGCAGCGGCGGTTTCACGGTCGGGAACGCTTGGCAGCTCGATGATTTTTTGAAAAAGTTGCGGGGAGAGTGAAACAAAATCGTTTTTTCACCGTATTTATTTTAATTGTTTTGTGTTTTTTGACGATAAAATCGTTTTCGGGCTCTGAGGGCAGCGGCTGTTTAGGGCGATGTCGGGCGTAGAAAACGAAGAATGTAATCCAATTGTTCAGACAATGAAATTATCACAGTACGGGTATGAGTTCAAGCCGGAGATGCTGGCGAAGTACCCTGCCGAAAACCGCGACGAAGCGCGCCTGATGGTGATCGACCGTGCCAAAGGTACGATCGAGCACCGCGTATTCAAAGATATTATCGACTATTTCGGCGAGGGCGACCTGTTCGTTTTCAACGATACGAAAGTTTTTCCGGCCCGTCTGTACGGCAATAAGGAGAAGACCGGTGCCGAGATCGAAATTTTCCTGCTGCGCGAACTGAACCGTGAGTTGCGGTTGTGGGACGTGCTGGTCGATCCGGCCCGCAAGATACGCATCGGCAACAAGCTCTATTTCGGCGACGACGACCTGATGGTGGCCGAGGTGATCGACAACACCACTTCGCGCGGACGTACGCTGCGCTTCCTGTTCGACGGCGATTACGACGAATTCAAGGCCGCGCTTTTCAAACTGGGCGAGACGCCGCTGCCGCGCTGGGTGCGCGAGAAGGTCGAACCGGAGGACAGCGAGCGTTACCAGACGATTTTTGCCGAGAAAGAGGGGGCCGTGGTGGCTCCCACGGCGGGGATGCACTTCTCGAAGCATCTGATGAAACGCATGGAGATTCGCGGCGTCGGGCGGGCTTTTCTGACGCTTCACGCCGGTCTGGGAAATTTCCGTACGGTGGATGTCGAGGATTTGTCGAAACACAAGATGGATTCCGAGCAATATTTCGTGAACGAGCCGACCGCAGCCTCCGTCAATCGGGCCAAGCAGGGCGGCCGTAAGGTCGTCTCGATCGGAACGACGGTGATGCGGACGCTCGAAACGGTCGTTTCGACGAACGGTACGATCAACTCCGGTGAGGGTTGGACCAACAAGTTCATCTTTTCGCCCTACGAGTTTACGGTGGCCGATGCGATGGTCTCGAACTTCCATCTGCCCTACTCGACGCAGTTGATGATGGTGGCGGCCTTCGGCGGTTACGACTGCGTGATGAACGCCTATAAGGTGGCGCGCGAAGAGGGGTATCGGTTCGGTACTTACGGCGATGCGATGCTGATTCTCTGAGGTTGCAGGAGTGCGGATTTCCGGGCGGACGCGGTTTTTCGGAAATTTTTCACTACCTTTGTAAAATAAACTCACATTGGCGATGGCAGGTAAGATTTTATATGTATGTCAGGAGATTTTTCCCTATCTTCCCGAGTCCGAGCAGTCCTCGCTGTGTCGGCAACTGGTGCAGGCGATGCAGGAGAGAGGGAATGAGATTCGGACGTTCATGCCGCGTTACGGTTGCATCAATGAACGCCGGAATCAGCTTCACGAGGTAATCCGGCTCTCGGGAATGAACCTGATCATCGACGATAACGACCATCAGCTCATCATCAAAGTAGCGTCGATTCCGACCGCGCGCGTGCAGATCTATTTCATCGACAACGACGATTATTTCGCCCGTAAGTCGGTGCTTTCCGACGAAGCCGGATGGTTCGCCGACAACGACGAACGGGCCATCTTCTTTGCCCGCGGCGTGTTGGAGACGGTGAAGAAACTGCGTTGGAATCCTTCGGTGGTGCATTGCCACGGCTGGTTCTCGGCTGTCGTTCCGATCTATCTCAAACATATGTTCGCCGACGATCCCGTCTTTCGCGACGTAAAGATCGTCGTGTCGCTCTACGATGACGCCTTCCCGGGTACGCTCGACGCCGGTTTCCGCGCGAAGGTGGAGCATGAAGGCGTGCAGGATGAAAATCTGAAAATTCTCGACGACCCGTCATACCAAAACCTTATGCGATTCGTTATGAACTATGCCGACGGCATTGTGCTCGCTTCGGAACGGGTGGACGCCGTTTTGGCGGAGTATGCCCGCAACAGCGACAAACCGGTGCTGGAGCATCAGGAGCTTGCGGCGGAGGGTTTCGATAATTATAATAAGTTCTATGAAGAATTATAGTGGCGTTCGCAAGTGGTTCAACGCCTTTTTGGCGCTGGGCATAGCGGGAATGCTGACTTTTGTCGGCTGTACGGAAGTGGACGATACGCTCGGGTTCGAACTCGTTCCCGGCAGCCAACAGATGGAGATGTTGCAGAAAAGCATCCGCAACGGCTTTGAAGCACGGATGTTCATGAGCGATTCCGTCAAGTCGTCCAATCTCTCCTACGGCTATTTCGGTACGACCAAAAGCGATACGTTCGGCATGCGCAAGGTGGGATTCCTGACGCAGTATCTGTGGGCGTCGATTACCGACCGTGTGCACTGGTACGGCTACCGGCCGATCTTCGACTCGATGCAGCTGCTCATCAGCGTCTCCTCGTATGCGGGCGACACGATCGAGCCGCAGCGCTTCGGCGTCTACCGGATTCTCAACAACGACTATCTGAAGGATCACGACGGCAACGGCGACGGCGCGGCCGATACGACCTTCTTCACGAGCTTCGACCCCGTGAAGGCGGGCTGCGTCGACGAAAACGAGCCGCTGTTCACCTTCACCTTCCCCGACGGGACGACGACGGGCCCCGCGACCAAGGCCATTACGCTGACGCCGACGCCGGCGGGTTTGGATTATGTCAAGGAGCTGATGATGCAGGAGGGCAAGTACAAGAACGACTCGACGGTTTATGTCAACGACTCGCTGTGGGTCAATTACTTCTGCGGACTGGCCATCCTGCCGCTCGATTTCAACGGGACCACCGGCGCGACCTTCGCCACCACGCTCAAAGAGTCGGGCATGATGCTCTACGGACGTAACCGCGACTCGGTTGACGCGACGCTGATCCGCGATACGTTGCAGACGCTCTTCTACTTCTACGACGAATATTCGCCCACCTACGGCAACGTCTCGGTCAACACGGTCGAGCGCACCAGTACGCGATACATCGATTACGAGGCGATCACCGAGAAACCCGGCGGCGGAACCGTCGAACCGCAGCAGCCCTTCGAACTCGGATATGTCGAGGGCATGGGCGGCGCGCTGATCGAACTGACGCTCAACGATAAGTTCATGGAGGTGCTGGGCGAGTTGCAGGCGGAGAGCGAGGGCTACCGTTCGGTGGCGATCAACCAAGCGCTGCTATCGATCTATGTGGACGGCGTGACCGACGCCGGCTGGGAGCAGGGATTCTCCCAGAAAGTGATCGAGCGCTTCGACGCGTCGATCAGCCGGTTGGGGCTCTACACCGATTTTAAGACGCTGACGCCTGTGGCCGACTACGCATACGTTTACGAACAGCAGTATGAAATAACGCTTCCTTACAAGGGTTACCTGAACCGCAGTCTGGGGTGTTACGTGCTCAATATTTCGGGGCACGTGCAGCGTCTGTGGCGGGCTTATCAGGAGGCGCCGATCGATCCCGAGACGGGCGAACGGCAATATACCGACGCGCAGAAACGGCTGATGAAACTCTATTTGGCGCCGGGGGCCACCGATCTGTTCACCTTCAACCGCGTTGCGTTGCAAGGCGGTATCAAGGCGGGCGAGAACTCCCCGATCCATATGGAGCTGACTTATACGCTGATAAAATAGAAACGGCGATACACACGCTTGCGCGAACCTAAGTACGATACTTAGGTTTTCGTATATAATACGGGTTTCGCGAAGAGCGTACCGACCGCCGTTTCGAGATCACCCTCTGAAAAGGGAGATTTAGAGGAATTTTAACTACAAAGCGGCGCACAAATGCGCCGTAACGCAGGGTTTGAAAATTCAAAATGAGCACGCCGCATTGAAAAGAGCTGCCGGACGCTTTATTTGGAATTCATGAAACTCGCGTTAAACACCGAGTTTACGATTTACGATGCAGGAGAATTTAGTTATCGTCGAGTCGCCGGCCAAAGCCAAGACGATCGAGAAGTTTCTGGGCAAGGACTTTATGGTCAAATCGAGTTTCGGCCATATCCGCGACTTATCGAAAAAGGATCTGGGAATCAACCTTGCCGACGGCTTTGCGCCGGTTTACGAGATTCCGAAGGATAAACGCAAAGTGGTGGACGAGCTGACCCATGCGGCCAAAGACCGCACCGTGTGGCTCGCTTCCGATGAAGACCGCGAAGGAGAGGCCATCGCATGGCACCTGACCGAAGTGTTGGGTCTTCCGGTCGAAGGGACGAAGCGAATCGTCTTTCATGAAATTACCAAACGGGCCATTCTGGAGGCTATCGAGAATCCGCGTACGGTCAACATGAATCTGGTCAACGCCCAGCAGGCGCGTCGCGTGCTGGATCGTCTGGTCGGTTTCGAGCTGTCGCCCGTGCTGTGGAAGAAGGTGCGGCCGTCGCTGTCGGCAGGCCGCGTGCAGAGCGTTGCGGTGCGGTTGCTCGTCGAGCGCGAACGCGAGATCATCGCCTTCCGGTCGACCCCCTATTTCCGCGTCGTGGCGCAATTCTATGCCGCCGGCGATAAGGAGCGGACGCTCTTCAAGGCCGAACTGCCGACGCGGTTCGAGTCGCGCGAAGAGGCCGAGGCGTTCCTCGGCAGTTGCATCGGCGCGACCTTCACGGTCGCCAAGGTCGAGGAGAAACCCGTACAGCGTTATCCGGCGCCTCCCTTTACGACCTCCACGTTGCAGCAGGAGGCGGGGCGCAAGCTGGGAATGTCGGTTTCGCAGACGATGTCCGTCGCGCAGCACCTCTACGAGCAGGGTCTCATCACCTACATGCGTACCGACTCGGTGAATCTCTCGACCATGGCGCTGGCGCAGTGCAAGGAGCAGATCACGAAACTCTACGGCGAGAAATATTCGTCGTATCACAACTACAAGACGAAAACGAAGGGTGCGCAGGAGGCGCACGAGGCGATCCGTCCATCGTATATCGACCGGCAGACGATCGAGGGTACGCCGGCCGAGAAGCGGCTCTACGACCTGATCTGGAAGCGCACGGTCGCTTCGCAGATGGTTTCTGCCGAGCTGGATCGCACGACGATCTCGATCTCGATCGACGGCCGTCGCGAGCAGTTCGTCGCCACGGGCGAGGTGGTGCGTTTCGACGGGTTCCTGCGGCTCTACTCGGAGTCGACCGACGAGGAGCCGGCCGAAGACAGCGAAGGGTTGTTGCCCAAGCTCTCGGCAGGCGACGAGGTGCTCTACCAGACCATTACGGCTACGCAGCGTTTCACGATGCCGCCGGCGCGTTACAACGAGGCGTCGCTCGTCAAGCGGCTCGAAGAATTGGGCATCGGACGTCCATCGACCTATGCGCCGACCATTACGACGATCATCAACCGCGGCTATGTGGTCAAACAGAACAAGGAGGGGCAGAAACGCACCTACGAACAGTTGATCCTCGCCGGCGACAAATTGTCGGCCAAAACCCTTAGCGAGAGCTTCGGCAAGGAGAAGAACCGTTTGCAGCCCACCGACATCGGCATGCTGGTAAACGATTACCTCGAACAGCAGTTCGCTCCGATCATCGATTACAACTTCACGGCCAACGTCGAAAAGGAGTTCGACCGTGTGGCCGAGGGCGACATCACGTGGGACAAGATGATCGACGCCTTCTACGGACCGTTCCACCGTATGGTGGACACCGCAATCGAGACGCAGACCGAGCGGCACGCCGAAGCGCGCGTGCTGGGTGTCGATCCTGCGACGGGCCGTACGGTCAAGGCACGTATCGGCCGTTACGGGCCGATGGTCGAGATCGAGGGCGCCGGCGAGGAGAAGCCCCGTTTCGCCTCGCTCAAAAAAGGGCAGCTCATCGAATCGATCACGCTCGACGAAGCGCTTGCGCTCTTCGCCCTGCCCCGCACGCTGGGCGAGTGGGAAGGCGAACCGATGGTCGTCGGGCTGGGTCGCTTCGGCGCTTACGTACGCTGGGGCAAATCGACTTTTGCATCGCTTGCAAAGGGCGACGATCCCTATACGCTGACGCTCGAACGCGGCGTGGAGCTCATTAAGGCGCATCAGGCGCAGCGGACGGCGGCCAACACCCCGATCAAGAGCTTTGCGGAGGATGCCGACATGCTGGTCAAGAACGGACGTTACGGCGCGTATATCGCCTACAAGGGGAAGAATTACCGTATTCCGAAGGGGACAAAGCCCGAAGAGCTGACGCTCGAGGAGTGTTTGAAGATCGTAGCGTCGTCGAAAAAATAATTCATTTTCAATCGTCGTTTTCCGCATTCGGCCGAGTTTGCAAATACTTCTGCTTATATGTATAGGAAACGCCGGTTACAAAAACGAAACATACCCATGAAGAATTTCCTCTTTACGACCCTTATGACGCTCCTCGCAGCGGGCGTTTGGGCACAGGAACCGCAAAAAGAGGAGGGTTATCGCTTCACCGACGTGAAGACCCTCCCCATAACTTCGGTCAAAAACCAGAATCGCAGCGGTACCTGCTGGGCCTATTCGGCCCTCGCTTTTCTCGAGAGCGAGATCCTGCGCAACGGCGGCGGGGAGTACGACTTGTCGGCGATGTGGATCGTGCGCAACAGCTATTTCGAGAAAGCGGTGAAATACGCCCGCATGCACGGCTCGCTGAATCTGGCCGTGGGCGGCGGTTCGCGCGACGTGACCGACGGGATCAAGAAATACGGCATCGTTCCGACGGAGGTCTATCCGGGGCTCTGCTACGGCACGGCCCTGCCCGACTTTACGGAGATCGATCGCGTCGTCAAGGGCTATATGGACGCCGTGATTGCCGGCGACAAACTCACGACGGCTTGGCAGCGCGGTCTGGACGGTATTCTGGACGCTTACCTCGGCCCCAAACCTGAAAAATTCACATGGAAGGGCAAGGAGTATACGCCGCAGTCGTTCGCCGCATCGCTCGGACTGGATATGGACGATTACGTGGAGATCAGTTCCTATACGCACCATCCTTTCTACGAGGAGTTCATTCTCGAAGTGCCCGACAACTGGATGTGGGGTACGGTCTGGAACCTGCCTCTCGACGAGATGATGGCCGTTGTGGACAACTCGCTCGCCGACGGATATACCGTATTGTGGGGCACCGACGTGAGTGAGAAGGGTTTCAGCCGCGCCAAGGCCGTCGGCATCGTGCCGGAGGCCGATCTTACGAGCATGAGCGGCACGGACGCGGAACGCTGGGGCAAACTCACCGACAAGGAGAAGGAGGAGGCGCTTTACAAGTTCGACAAGCCGGGCAAGGAGCGCACCGTTACGCAGCAGATGCGTCAGGAGGCGTTCGACAACTACGAGACTACCGACGACCACGGCATGCAGATCATGGGCACGGCGGTCGATCAGGCCGGTAATAACTATTACAAGGTGAAGAATTCATGGGGCGTGCGTCCTCCCTACGACGGATACTATTACTTCTCGCGGCCCTTCGTCGCTTACAAGACGATGTCGGTGATGGTCAACAAGAACGCCATCCCGAAGGAGATTCGCAAGAAGATGGGATTGTAACGGCGAATGCCGACTGAATACGGAGTCGAATCCTATTGGAATCCGGTGTCGTTTTTCGAAAAAACTGAAATAAAAGGATGTCTCAACATCGTCGAGACACCCTTTTATTATTTTAGCAGGCTCTGTAAGCCGGGTTCTGTGCTCCGCTGCGCGCTGCCGGTACGGAGCCCTTGTCATTTATCTAGGACGGCGGTCACCCGCCGCCTCAAGCGACCTACCCCCCGGCATCGGGCGAGCAACCCTTGAACTGCCGGTATACACGGTCTTGCAACCCGTCAGACGTACGGCCGGCGACATCGCTGCCGCCGCGGTGGGCTCTTACCCCGCCTTTTCACCCTTACCCCTGCAAGCAGGGGCGGTCGTTTTCTGTTACGTTTCCTATAACCTCTCGGCTATCAAGTGATTGGCTTGGACGGTGCTCTGTGTTGCCCGGACTTTCCTCTCCCCCGCAAGGGGCAGCGACAAGGCGAGCCTGCGCGACAAAAGTACGCAAAAAAAGAAAATAACCGCGAGTCTGCGGCCGGTTTTTTGCGATTACGTTCTATATTTGTCTTTAAAAATAAAACATTCCGGTTATGGACTTTCAACAGGTGATTGCCGCACGGCGTTCCGTGCGTAAATTTACGGAGCGGGAGGTTCCGCACGAAGTATTGGCGCAGGTAATCGAGACGGCGTTGCACGCCCCCTCGTCGCGCAACAGCCGGTCGACGCGGTTTCTGGCGGTGCGCGACGCTGCGACGGTGCATCGCATGGCCGCGATGCGCGATTACGGCGCCGTGCCGCTCGCCGGCGCTCCGGCGGCCGTCGTGGTGATGGGCGATCGTGCGGTGAGCGATCTGTGGGTCGACAATGCGGCCATCTCGGCCGCGATCCTGCAACTGGCGTTGGTCGATGCCGGTCTGAAATCGTGTTGGGTGCATGTCAACGGCCGTCCCCGCTGCAAGGAGCAGCCCGACGGCGAGCAGGCCGTCGACTATCTGCGCACCTTCCTGCCTATTCCAGACGGTTACGGCGTACTCTGCATCGTCGCGCTCGGCTACTCCGATTTCGACCCCAAGCCGCTGCCCGCAGGCGATGCGGTCGAGCGGGTGCAGTGGGTGGAGTAAAGATTTGCAGGGATACTTCAGAAAGTATCCCTGCAAAATCGAATGCTATTTACCGGCATCTAAAAGACGGAGACGGCTCGCACATAATTGCGATCGAGATGTTTGGAAACATACGTTTCTATTTTACCATCACAACCGTCATAGAGTGAGGTTATAATCAATACGTCGTTGCCCGCTGTAACTGTCGAAGACCAATAACCGTCTGTGGTGTCTCGCGCATTGAGTAAATCGTATTTCCGTTTGGATTTTTCTTCCGCCCCGTCTTTAAAGATCATCAGTCTGCGGTTGACCGCATCGCGGGTCGCGGCGTTGAGCAGCAATGTTTCCAACTCCCCGATCGCCGGTAAATACCATCCCTTACCTTGTAATGCGCACCATGCGAAGGCGGGAAATTTTTTGCGCCAATCGGTGATTTGTTCGATCGCTCGTTGGTTCTTTTTTCCGTTCTTCTTATTGGTCGTATTGTAGTGATGGTATCTGTCTTCTTCTTTGCACCACGACAGATTGGCTCCCTCCTGTATGCTTACGATTTTACCGTGCCGGCCGGAGGCGTCGACTTCGAAGACGATGCCTTCCTTGCCGCCCTTGCAGTAATAATCTCCTACTTGGAATGTTTCGTCCGCGCTCCGGCGGCTTTCCGCCTCTAAGAAATCTTGTCTCTCGCGAGCGGCTTGTTCCCGCTCCTGTTCGCGGCGTTTACGTTCGGCGGTTCCGCGCTCCGCTTCGAGCCGCGCATCGCGGACGGGGGCGAGTTCGACCGTGAGGATATCCTCCATATCGTTCTCTTCGACGGAATAGATCATCGACAGCCGGTCGGCATCGTTCTGCGTACCGATGAATTCCAGTTTGTGCTTGCCGCGGTGCAGACGGATGACCGTGTCGTCGTCGGGATGCGCGGTGCCGATCTCTTTGCCGAAACGTACGATACGACACGCCATGTCGGTTTCGATGTGAATAATCGCACCGATCTGTTCCGTACTGTTGACTCGTTTGCTTTGCGAAAGGATCGGTTCGATGCGGTCGCGCACCATCTTGTCGACCGAGGCCATAAAGAGCTGTCCG
>CAJMNH010000018.1 GCA_905214725.1 uncultured bacterium | reverse complement strand
AGGTAAGCGCAGGTACGATCCTCGACTTTATCGAGAAGATGCCCGGAATGCAGGTGACAGGCCGACGTGTGACTTATCGTGGACGCAAACCCGCGTTTATGGTCGATGGTCGCATTGAGGAAACGGTCGCGATGCTACAAGAGAATCAGGGCGAAAGCGACGGACCAGAATCAAACTGGCATATTGAGAAAAGACGCGAAAAAGGAATATCTGCAGATGTTTTACACGCTTTATCCAATATAGAAAAAGTTGCACAAGGAGGCTCTGAGTCGGATGTCAGACAAGCCGTTTTAGAATACCAGCAAAAAGTTCAGAATAATGAATGGAAACGTGGTATGCAATATTTCGACGACTTCGACAATGTACCCGAATGTTTGTATTACCCAATCGAGCAGGTGGCGCGAATCGACCTGATCGACCGCAACCAGACGAGCTACTGGGGGACGAATCTCAAAGGCGGCATTATCGCCATTACGATGAAGAAAGGGAGGGCGCTGGCCGAAGCGTATGCTGCGACGGCGTCGCCCGATATGAGCGTGCAGACCCCATTGGGCTATCAAACCCCCGCAGAGTTTTACGCTCCGGCCTATCCCACCGAGAAAAGCCGTTTGGCGTCCGCGCCCGATTACCGCACGACGCTCTACTGGAATCCCGCCGTAAAACTCGACGAGGAGGGACGTGCAACAGTAGAGTTCTACACCTCCGACGCACCGGCGGACTATGACGTTACGATCGAGGGCGTGACGCGAACGGGAAAGATCGTTCGGAGGCAAGAACGGATTTCAGAAACCCCCTGAGTCCCCGAACAGAAAAATCGCATCCGAGCGTTGTGACGCTCGGATGCGATTCAATCCAATCTCGATCGGCCTCAGAGCACGCCCTGCTCGACCATCGATTTGGCGACCTTCATGAAGCCGGCGATGTTGGCGCCCTTCATGTAGTTGATATAGCCCGCTTCGGTGCCGTACTCCAAACAGGCGTGGTGGATCGACGACATGATGTGATGCAGCCGGTTGTCGACCTCCTCGGCCGTCCAGTTGTACTTCATTGAGTTCTGGCTCATCTCCAAACCCGACGTGGCGACGCCGCCCGCGTTGACCGCTTTGCCCGGGCCATAGGGAATCTTGGCCGCGATGAAGGCGTCGATCGCCTCGGGGCGGCAGCCCATGTTCGAAACTTCGGCCACGACCTTCACGCCGTTGGCGATCAACAGCTTGGCATCCTCGCCGTCCAGCTCGTTCTGCGTAGCGCACGGCATGGCGATATCCACCTTCTGTTCCCACGGCTTGCGGCCCGCAAAGAAGGTCGAGCCGGGGAACTTGTCGGCATAGGGAGCCACCACGTCGTTGTTCGACGCACGCAGTTCGAGCATGTAGGCGATCCTCTCCTTGTCCAGCCCCGCCGGATCGTAGATGTAACCGTCGGGCCCCGAAATCGTGACGACCTTCGCACCCAGTTCGGTAGCCTTCGTCGCTACGCCCCACGCTACGTTGCCGAAGCCCGATATGGCGATTACCTGCCCCTTGATATCCAGACCTGCGGTTTCGAGCATCTGACGCAGGAAATAGACCGCGCCGAAGCCCGTCGCCTCGGGACGGATCAGCGAACCGCCATAGGTCATTCCCTTTCCGGTCAGCACGCCCGTGTTCTCGCGCGCCAACTTGCGGTACATGCCGTAGAGATAGCCGATCTCACGGCCGCCCACGCCGATATCGCCGGCCGGAACGTCGGTCTCGGGACCGATATGACGCCACAATTCGACCATAAAGGCTTGGCAGAAACGCATCACCTCGCCGTTGGATTTCCCCTTGGGATTGAAGTCCGAACCGCCCTTCGCGCCGCCCATCGGGAGCGTCGTCAGAGCGTTCTTGAAGATCTGCTCGAAGCCGAGGAATTTCAGAATCGACGGATTCACGGAAGGATGGAAACGCAAACCGCCCTTGTAGGGACCGATGGCATTGTTGAACTGAAACCGGTAACCGGTGTTGACCTGCACCTCGCCCCGATCGTCGACCCATACCACCTTGAAGGTGAAACTGCGGTCGGGCTCGACGATCCGCTCGGCGATCTTGTTCGCCTCGAATTCGGGATGCCGGTTGTAGGTCTCCTCGACAGTCGTCAACACTTCGCGAACGGCTTGCAGATACTCGCTTTCACCCGGGTGCCTGCGCTCGAGCTCAGCCATAAGTTTATTTACATCCATAGTATAATTGTTTTTATGGTTTATTCGCAACAATCGTTTTCATTTATCACAAATATAAAATAATTTCCGACAGATTGTAACCAAAAACAACAAATTTTCAAAGAATTATTTTCAGACAGCGCCCGATTTCCCTCGCAGCCTGCAATTTTCGCCGTCAAAGAGGGGGATTGCCGCCGTCAACGCGTCTCGTTCTCCTCGGCGGGCGGCTCCGACCGCACGATACCCTTGTTCGAACGCCCGTCGATATAGACCCACAACGGAGCGGGAAAAGCGACGCGACGCAGGTAGTCGCCCTCCTCGGCGGCCTCCATTCCGTCGAGCCGTTCCACATCGAACCGCCCGTCGCCCATGAAGGGATTGATCGTAAGATATCCCACGCCCAGCGACGTGACGTTCTGGAAGAAATGCGTTCCTTGGCTCGGTTCGACCCGAAAGCGTTCCAGCCCGCATTCGACGATCACGCGCGCCTCGGTGATCTGCTGCCACTTGACCGGAATACCCAGAAAAGGATCGCTCGAACCCCATCGCCCCGGCCCGACGAGAATGTAGCCGCGTCCGGCCTCGCGCATTCGGGTGTTGAGCGCATCCAGTTCAGCGACGATCCGGTCGGTCGAAAGCGAATCGAAGCGTTCGGGTTTCACATAGACGATATCCCGAATATCGGTCATATTCCCCACGCCCAAGGCGCTTTGGGCATAAACGAGCGCGTCTGCGGTCGGCACACGGTTCCAATCGAGCGTACGGTTGTCGTTGTTATCGAAAATCGGCCGGATCTGCAACAAATTGAAGACGCGCTGCTGGCCGTAGGGTACGTCCATATTGACGGCAAACTCCACCTCGACCGGACAACGCATCTCCTCAGTGCCCAGTTGCAGGATATCGCGCACGATATCGGCCAGCGGGAAGGTGTTGTATTTGAGAATGGCATTGAAGGTGATCACCTTACGACCCTCGTCCATCGGCGAATCGGAGATCCGGTCGTTCTCGCGGTCCCACACCGAGGCGACGAACCGCGTCTGGCGCATCGGCGCTACCTCCGACAACGTCAGCCGCCGGATATTGACCGCATCGTCGGTCGAAGTGTGGAACGCCTCGGGACGCAGGTCGAGCGCCAGCACCTCGTTTTGCGTGTCGCGCAGCGCCAGTTCGGGCGTCGACGTTTGCAACACCTTCTGCGGATAACGGGGAGAAAAACGCAGCGTCCGGCCGCCGTCGACGACCAGCTTGCCCAATCCGAGAGCGATGTTGCAGACCCCCTCCTCGGGCGTCTCGTCGCCCAACGGGTAGTAGTTGATCGACCGCGCGACGCCCGACAGGGTCGGAAAGAAGAACCCGTTCTCCTCCGTGCCGCAGACCTCCTGTATCACGACAGCCATCTTCTCCTCCGCGATGAGATTCTGCGACGACTGCACATAGGCTTTCGACGCCGCGAAATAGGTCGAAGCATAGACGCTCTTGATCGCCTTCTGCAACAGACGCAGCTGACGGTCTTCGTTGTTCGCCACATAAGGGATCATATAGGTCGAATAGATGCCGGCGAAGGGTTGATAGTGCGAATCCTCCAATTTCGACGACGAGCGTACCGCCAACGGCCCGCCGACCGTACGCACATAGACCTTCAGGGCTTCGCGCAGTTTGTGGGGAAGCGTCGAGCTGACGAACTCCGAGAGGATCTCCTCGTCGGTCATCTCGGCCGTAAGGACATATTCCAGTCCGTTGTTTTTGATGAAGGCGTCGAAATAGTCGGTCGCCACGACCACCGTGCGGGGAATCGTCACGCGCACGTTTTCGTATTTGGCATACTGGCTGTGCTTCACCAGCATGCTGTTCATAAAGGCCAGACCGCGCGCCTTGCCGCCGAGCGACCCCTCGCCGATGCGGGCGAAGGCGATCGCATCGGAATAGGTCCCCGAATCGAACTTCGCAACCACGCCCTGTCCCAGCAGCGTACGGTAGTCGCGAATCAGCGTCACGAGCGCCGCGCGGTGCTCCTCGGTCGTCTGAAAATGGCTCTTGTTGAGCTGGCGGATCGAAGCGGCCAGCGGAAAGAGACCGCGCGAATAGAGCCACTTCGAAAGGTTGTTCTGCGAAGTATTGTATTCGAAGACGTCATCGGGCACCGAGGCGATGAGCTGCTGCATCTGATAGAGATCCTTCGCACGACCGATCACGCGCCCCGTCGAGAGGTCTTTGAAGAGGAAGTCGCCGAAGGCGAACTTGGCGTCGATAAAATCCGACAGTTCCTGCAACAAGGTCTTCGAGTTCTTGGCGATGAATCCGGCATTCAGTTCGCGCGCCTGCTCGGCAAAGGCCGTCTGCGACGACTGCAGCAACACCGGCAATAGCGGATTGTCGGCCTTGACCAGCCGACACAGGTCGATGCCGGCATCGAGTTTTTCGGTCGACGGGGCGTCGCCTTTGTGCAGAACGAACCCGACGTCCGAAATAACGCCCAGCAGATTCTTCTTATATTTCTCATAGAGCGCGACGGCGTCGGCGTAGTTGGTCGCCAGCAGGATTTTAGGCCGTGCGCGCTTGCGCAGAATCTGCTGCTGCTCATTGAACGCATCCTTCAGAAATTCGGTGTTCTGTTCGAGAATCAGTTTGTAGAGCGCCGGCAGATAGGCCGAGTAGAAGCGCACCGAATCCTCGACCAGCAGAATGGCCTGCACGCCGCCGACGAGGATATCCTCCTCGGCGTTCATCGCATCCTCGGTGAGTTTGATGATACCGATGATCAGATCGGCATTGCCGCTCCATGAAAAGACATAGTCGATGCCCGACGCATCCTTCTCTTCGATACGACGGTAGACATCCTTCGAAAAGCTGGTGAGCAGCACCACCGGAATACGGGGATAACGCTCCTTGACGATCTTGGCGAAATCGAACACGTCGGGTTCGCCCACGTTGTACATCGTGAGGATGAAATCGAAACTGTCGTCCGCCGCCAACTGTTCGAGCGCCTCGACCGTCGAACTGACGCGCGTGAGCGACGGCGGATTGGACATATTGAGATCGATGTATTCCTGATTGATCTGTTGCTCGATATGGCCGTCCTCCTCCAAAATGTAGCCGTCGTAGCTGCAGCAAATCAGCAAAATCTTGTGTATGCGGTGCTTCATGAAACGGTAACCCGTCGCTTCGTCGGCACCCGTCGACTGTATCCCCCAGTTGCTATCCATCGGTTCGTTCGCTATTTTTCGTGAAAAATCCGTTCGCCGTCCGCCGTCAGGAGAAGTTTCCCCGCTTCGCGGCGTAACTCGTAAGATCCGCCCCGCCAGCAACCGCTACCTTGCCGCGTCAGAACGGGATGCCGCTCCGCAGCGGGCAGGAACAGTTCGGCCTTCGCCCCGTCGTCGGAGAAGACGGCGTAGGCGGCAAGCGTCGCGTCGGGATTCCGGCTGTCGACAAGCTGCACGCCCGCCTCGAAGATGCGGATACAGTCGCGCCGCACCTCGCTCCACGTATAACCGGCTGCCGCAAGGCAGCCGTGGGCATCCCGCTGTCCGCCGACCGGACGATTCCGGTTCGGCCTTCCGCCGCAGCCGGCCAACAGCAGACCGCACAACGCAACGCGCCACATCAGGCTCGGATGGTATTTCATCGCTTGAATTTTACGAATCGGTAAACCTCAACAAATATAGCGTTTTGTTTTCCATTCTCCAAGAAATCCCCTTCCCGGAGCGGGGATCGGCGAAATTTTGCTACCTTTGGCTTCGCCTTAGATACGCCGCCCCGACAAAATGCGAACAAGTTTGCTTTTGCACTCGGTTTTTCGTATCTTTGTATACTACAAAAGTCTTTCCCGATGGCGAATAAATCGAAATACACCTTGCAGGAGGTGACCTCGCCCCATCTGGCGCGCGAATTTCTGGACCTGCCCAAACGCATCTACAAAGGCAACCGCAACTGGGTCTGCCCGCTCGACGACGATATCGAAAAAGTCTTCGATCCCGCCCGTAATCCGCTTTTCGCCGACGGCGAAGCGATCCGCTGGCTGGTACGCGACCGCAAAGGCGAAGTCGTGGGGCGCATCGCCGCTTTCTACAACCGCGAACAGGCGGCCATCGAGGAGCAGCCGACGGGCGGCTGCGGCTTTTTCGAGGCGGTCAACGAGCAGGAGGTCGCCGACCAACTCTTCGATGCGGCGCGCATGTGGCTCGCAAGCCGCGGCATGGAGGCGATGGACGGCCCCGTCAACTTCGGATCGCGCGACACGTGGTGGGGACTGCTCGTCGAGGGGTACGAATTCCAACCGCTCTACGCCAACCCCTACAATCCGCCCTATTACAAGGAGCTGTTCGAACGTTACGGGTTCCGCAACTATTTCAATCAGAACACCTACATCTGGCGCGTGAACGACTCGGAGGCCAACCGGCAGATTTTCGCCCGCACCGAACGGCTCATGGCCACGCCGGGCTACCGGTTCGAAAATATCGACATGCGCAACTTGGAGGAGGCGGCCGAAAATTTCCGCATCATTTACAACAAGGCGTGGGCGCTCTTTTCGGGCGTCAAGCCGATGGACAAGGCGCAGGCGCAGCAGATCATGCGGTCGATAAAACCCATCATCGACCCCAACATCATCATCTTCGCCTATTTCAACGACGAACCCATCGGATTCTTCATCACGGTTCCCGACCTCAACCGTCTGATCGGCAAGTTCAACGGCAAGTTGGGCTGGTGGCAGAAACTGCGTCTGATGTGGGATCTGAAAGTCCGCAAATCGTGCGACCGCATCTTCGGCATCATCTTCGGCATCACCCCCGAATTTCACGGCAAAGGGGTCGAGTCGGGCATCATGACCAAATACTGGCATTTCCTCGAAGAGAGCCAGAGCCGCTACAAGACGATGGAGCTGGCTTGGATCGGCGATTTCAACCCCGTGATGAACCGCATGATCCAGACCTACGTCTGCGCATCGCTGCACAAGGTACACACCACCTATCGCTATCTGTTCGACCGCGAGAAGGAATTTCACCGCTGTCCGCGGCTCGGTGTGAAACGCAGGGAATAAATCCGAAAATTTCGATATAACAGTTATGAAAACCACCGCTTTTCACAAGTATCACATCGCCGCGGGAGCAAAGATGGCTGAGTTCGCGGGATACGACATGCCCATCGAATTCACAGGCATCAACGACGAACACCTCACCGTGCGCGAGGGCGCCGGCGTCTTCGACGTGAGTCATATGGGCGAAATTTGGGTCAAAGGTCCCAAAGCCTGCGATCTGTTGCAACGCATCGCCACCAACGACGTGACGAAACTTTTTCCCGGCAAGGTGCAGTACTCCTGCATGCCCAACGGCCGAGGCGGCATTGTGGACGACATTCTGATCTACAAGTTCTCGGACGAGAAATACATGCTCTGCGTTAATGCGGCCAACATCGACAAGGATTGGGCGCACATCTGCCGTGAGGGCGAAGCCTTCGGCATGCGGCCGGGCGTCGAATTGGAAAACGCTTCGGATGACATCTGCCAACTGGCCGTACAGGGGCCGCTGGCCATGAAGATCGTGCAGAAGTTGGTCGACCACCCGATCGAGGAGATGGCCTACTATACCTTCGAACAGACGAAGGTGGCGGGATGCGAAGCCATTCTCTCGATTACGGGATACACCGGTTCGGGCGGCTGCGAGATCTACGCCTACAACGCCGACGCCGACCGGCTGTGGGAGGCGCTGTGGAAGGCCGGCAAGGAGTACGGATTGAAAAACATCGGGTTGGGAGCCCGCGACACGCTGCGCCTCGAAAAGGGCTTCTGCCTCTACGGCAACGATATCGACGACACCACTTCGCCGCTCGAAGCGGGGCTGGGCTGGATCACCAAGTTCGCCGAGGGCAAGGAGTTCATCGACCGCGCCTACATGGAACGGCTCAAGGCCGAAGGTGTGAAGCGCAAACTGGTCGGCTTCAAGCTCATCGACCGCGGCATTCCGCGCCACGAATATCCGCTTAAAAATCTCGAAGGCGCCGAGATCGGCCACGTCACGTCGGGCACGATGTCGCCCTGCCTGAAAGTCGGCATCGGAATGGGGTACGTCGCTGCGGAATACGCCGCGGCGGGGACGGTGATCGCCGTCGAAGTGCGCGGCCGTCTGTTGCGGGCCGAAGTCGTGAAATATCCCTTCGTATAAGACGGCGGATGAGCGGAGGGCGACATCCTCTGATTACGAATATCATTGAAGCCGGCTTGTTAGCCGGCTTTGCTGTTGCATCCGCGCCTAATATTGCACTTCAGATGCCGATTTTCAATCCTTTTCTATTTTTAGGCGGGAAGATTTGTCGGAAACCGGATTTTTTTATTTATCTTTGCCGTCCCCAACGGGAGTGTAACAACCTCTTGCATAGGGTGCGCGAAGCAAAAGCGACCTTTTTTCGACGCGAAAGCGGCGGGATCGGCGCGGGATTACCGGCCAATGAGACGGTATGGTAGCTTCGGCACAGCGGCAATGTTGAGCGCTGAAATCATTAAACCGAAGTTGCAGCTATGAACAAGGATGCAATTATGAAGCTCGTGAACGAGCAGATGTGGACGAAGGGCGAAGCCGACGTGCCCCAGTTCAAGGCCGGTGATACGATCACCGTGTCGTACAAGATCGTCGAGGGTAACAAGGAGCGCGTGCAGAGTTTCCGCGGCGTGGTTATCCAAATCAAGGGTTCGGGCAAGACCAAGATGTTCACCATCCGCAAGGTTTCGAACGGCGTGGGCGTCGAGCGTATCTTCCCCCTCTATTCGCCTCACATCGAGCGCATCGAGGTCAACAAGGTGGGCGTTGTACGCCGTGCACGTATCTACTACCTGCGCAACCTGACCGGCAAGAAGGCTCGTATCAAGGAGAAGCGCATGACCAAATAAGCGGTCGTCGCCCGAAAAAGAAAAGTCGCACCCATCAAGGAGGCGGCTTTTCTTTTTGCGGCGAACCGACTGCGACGAAGCGGGTTTTATATCCCTCCGGCGTGGAATTTGCCGTTTTTTGGTTACATTTGTATCAATCTAAACAAGCATATCCTATGGAAATCAAAGGACGATTCGACCATTTCAACATCAACGTCACCGATCTCGACCGCAGTCTGGCCTTCTACCGCGAAGCGCTGGGGCTCACGGAGATCAAACGCAAGGAGGCTGCCGACGGCAGTTTCATTCTGGCCTATCTGGGCGACGGCGAAACGGGATTCCGGCTGGAACTGACGTGGCTGCGCGACCACAAGGAGCCCTACGAACTGGGCGAGAACGAAAGTCACCTCTGCGTGCGCGTCGCGGGCGATTACGACACGATCCGCGAATACCACCGTTCGCGCGGGTGGGTGTGTTACGAAAATCACGACATGGGGCTTTATTTCATCAACGATCCCGACGACTACTGGATCGAGGTGCTGCCCCTGAAATAACAAACCGACTATGCAAACTCAGAAGAGCGGTCTCCAGCAGGAGATCGACGCTGCGGTCGAGGTGCTCCGCAAAGGCGGGTTGATCCTCTACCCGACCGACACGGTATGGGGCATCGGCTGCGACGCCACGAACGAAGAGGCCGTAGCGCGCATCTATGCGCTCAAACGCAGCGAAAACAAGAAATCGATGCTCGTGCTATGCGGCTCGGCCGACATGACCGTGCGCTACGTCAACCGCGCCCCCGGCATCGCCTTCGAAGTGCAGGAGATGGCCACTTCGCCGCTGACGCTCATCCTGCCCGGCGCCGTAGGCGTCGCGCCGAATCTCATCCCCGAGGAGGGGACGCTCGGCATCCGTATTCCCGACCACGAATTCTGTCAGGGAATGCTGCGCCGCTTCGGCAAACCGGTCGTCTCGACCTCGGCTAACATCACGGGCGAACCGACGCCGAAACGGCTGCCGGAAATCGCCCGCGAGATCGTCGACGGAGTGGACTATGTCGTCAATCCCCGTTTCGAAGGGCGGCCGACCGGAAAACCCAGTTCGATCATCGCCTTCACCGAGGACGGAGGCGTGACGGTCATCCGTCCGTAGCCATGCCGCGCGTCATCCATACCGAAATCCAGAAGCGCTTCTCCGACATCGACTCCTTCCGTCACGTAAACAACGTGTCGCAGCAGATGTATTTCGACGTGGGCAAAAGCGACTTCTTCGACCGGCTGCTCGGCCGCGAAATCCTCTTCGCGCCGACACGGATCATCACCGCCGCAACGAATACCTCCTACATGGGACAGATCCGGCTCGAAGACCGTATCGAGGTGACCACCGAAGTCGAACGCATCGGCACGAAAAGTCTGACGCTCTTGCAGCGGCTTGTCGCCGCCGACGGTTCGGTGCGCAGCGAAAGCCGTTCGGTGATGGTCGCCTTCGATTTCGAGGCGCAGCAAAGCGTCCCTGTTCCCGACGCATGGCGCAAGGCGCTCGAAGCGGAATAAACAGCGCAGCGGCCTCGCAATGCAAGGCCGCCGCACGGTCATCTTACGGCTGTTTCAGCATCTCGGCGCGCTGTTTCTTGTGCGCCAGCACGGTGCCGAGCACCATCAGCAGCACGCCGCCGAAGATCGCCCCGCCGGCAAGCAGATGAATCTGATTGACGGTCTCCTGATGCCGCACCAATGCGAGCGTCGTGGCGACCAGCGGCTGAATGTAACGGTAGAGCGCCGTATGCACCGAGGTGAGTTTCTCCGTGCCGCGGTAAAGCAGATACATCGGCAGCACCGTGCCGAATATCAGCAGAATTCCCGTTTCGGCCAACGCTCCGGGCGGCAGCGTGTAGAGCAAGTCCAGATCGATATACTCCTTGAAGAAGGGGAAGGTGATCGCCACGCCGATGAGATAATACCAGCCCATGACCCACAGCGTTCCGAAACGCTGGAGCTGCGGTTTGATAATCACCGTATTGGCAGCGATCGAAAGCACTGCGATCAGCACCAGCGCATTGCCCCACCCTTCGCTTCCTTCGACCAGATGAAACCCCCGTTCGAAGAGCAGGATGCCGGCGCCGCAGAGCGCTGCGACGACGCCCAGCGTACGAACCCACGAAAACGGTTCGCGGTGCATCCCGACGGCGATCAGCAGGGTGAAGACGGGCCCCAGCGTCGCCAGAATCGACGCGTCGATGGGATTGGTGTAGGTCGCGCCCCACAGCATCATGTACATCCAGCCGTAAATGATCAGCACCGTTACGATCAGGATATTTTTCAAGTCGCTCCACCTCAGACGCGGCGTGCGGGGCGAGAACAGCGCAAAAGGGATGAAAAAGAGCGCGGCTGTGCCAACCTGCAACAAAAAGAGCTGCCGGAAATCGAAATAGTGCCGTACGAGCGAGACGTAGATCGAAAAGTTCGCACCGAACAACAGGTTCGAAAAGACCAGATTGAGATTATCGCGCAATTTCCCCATCGCCTATGGATGCGGGCAATTTTTAAACCAAAGTCATCGAAATCCGTCCGTCGGAGGGAAGACACCGGAAAATCGCCTTCCGGCAGAGTACAACGGCATAAAACGGGTTCGGCCAATCCCCACCCTCCGCATTGAGTTTCCGCTACTTCACAGGGGTATCGGCGGGGACGTCGCTGTTGTTGACCAACGCCGGCAGCCCGTTCTGCTTGCCGTCGATCAGCGTCCAGCGCATCAGCGCGTCGGAAGATCGGGCTTCGACATAAGCATTGAGCCGGTCGCTCACGCTGCCCGCTTCGTCCGCCGTGAAACGCACGCCGGAGGAAACGTCAGTCGAAACCGTCCAGCCCTCCTTCCAGAAATAGTAGAGATCTTCCGCTATGGCGGACGCCGCGCCGGAGAAATTCCAGATCAGCGCATCGGAAAAGCCGTCGCCCGTCTGGCTGTCGGGATGGAGATTGAACTGTGTCGCCCCATAGCCGTTATAGACCCGCCCCGCATCCATCGTGCCGATCAGTCCGCCCATTGCGACGACATTGCGGGGATTGAACGTCGCTTCGTCGACATAGTCCTGCAGACTGGAGACGGCGTAGCAATTCTCGATCTCCCCCTGCGCATGCCGCAGCGCGCCGACCATCCCGCCCAGAAACACCATCGTCTGCTGCGGAGAATCGTTCTGTACCCGCAGATAACCCGAAGAGAAACTGTTCCGCAGCACGACCGCGCCCACTTCGACATTGGGATCGGCGCCCAGCATGCCGATCAGCCCGCCGATGTAACACTTCGAACTGTTGGCGCGAATCTCCATCGGCAGCAGGAATGCCGAGCAGCCGTCGACGGTCGCCTGACGCAACTGTCCGATCAATCCGCCGATGGAGAGGTTCAGCAATCCCGATCCGGCAGGCTGCGTCGCCGTGACATTGCCCGTTACGTGACAGTTGCTGACCGTCACCTCGTCGCTCGCCGAAGTGCCGGCCATGCCGGCCAACAGCCCGTTGGTTTCGCCGGTCGGATTCAGTTCGCCCGACACCGAAAGATTCGACACCGAAGCCTTGCCGGAGAGTCGGTTGAACATCCCCGCATCGACGCCCGCCCGAAAAACGACCTTGTTGCCGCCGCCGTCGTAATTGGCTTTGAAAACATCGTCGTCGGACGTATGGGTAAACTCGTTCTGAACCGTAATATCCCGGATCTGCACATAGTAAACGTCGCCGTTATTATACGCCGGCACCGACATCATCTCGTTTTTGGCATAGACGAGCGTCGCCTCGTCGAAGATGCGGAAAGGATTGCCCATCGAACCGTCTCCGAAAGGAGCGTCGGGGTCGTCGTTGGGACGGGTCACTTCCTGAACGTTCGGATTCGCCGAATCGAGATTCAGCAACAGGCGGTGCACCCTGCCCTTTACGAACGTAAAATCCCGGTCGAGGGTCAGCGAGGCGGCCAGAATCCGATCGTCATTGACCGATACGTCCACTTTAAGGATCGTCCCCGCCGGCAGCGTCTGCTCGGACACGACCATCCCGACGGCAAGGGTGGGCGTAGTCACCGGATCGACGATCTCGACGATGTTATAAGTCGTCGCGGCCGCCCACGTGAGCAATTGCTGCCGGATCGAATAGGAACCCTTCTGTTCGAAACGGATCGGTTTTACGCCGCCGCCGGTCTGCGGCACCGATCCGTAAAGCGCCAGCGAAAGGTATTTGTCGGGGCCCGTTATCTCGGCCGCACGATCCCCGAAATCGACGACGAACTGCACCTGACTGAGAATCTGCTCCATCCGCACGGGTTCGGTGAACGTCACCGGCCCTTCGATATCGTAAACGCCGTCGCTGACGGCGGTCATATAAGCCTGATCGCCCAGAATCCGGTCGGTCGAACGTTCGAGCGAAACCGGCATGGGCTTGAATCCCCGTATCTCGGGGTTGTAGGGATAGAACATCAGTACCCGCTTGTAGTTCCCGAGCGGCACTTCGCCCGTGAAAACGCCGTCGCCGGCCGCGGTGACGAATCTGCACTGCGAGGTGAAAGTCGCCGTTTCGTCGGTTCCGTCGGCCAAAAAAACGCCGATCGCATCGCCGGGATTCCATGTAACGACGGTGCCGTCGACGGTGGTACGCGACGACGGAACATGAAAAGAAACTACGGCATAACGGGACGCACCGGATGCCGAAGGGCCCTCCGTCGTCTCCACGCAATCCTTAGTACAGGCCGCAAACAAGGTTGCGGCACACAGTACGAAACCGAACTTGTCCATTGCAGGACAACCGATCAATAACCGTTCCGAGCCGGTGCGGAACCTCCGAAATCGAGCTCTTCGCCCTCTTCGAACTGGCCTGCCTCTACGTTTCCGCCGACCGTGGCCTGAAAACCCCGCTCGACGCCGATCTTCGTGATCCGAAGCGCGGGAGGTGCATAGCGATCCCTCGGATCGGTGCATAATCTCTCCGCCCTCGATGTCTCTTGATTTTTCAACATTTCGGGTAACGAATTAATTTGTTACAATGTGTCAGATCGGTCTCTTCAGATTCCGTTCGGCGGCCAGCCGCTCCATCAGGGCGTAGGCCTCGTCGTAGTCGTTATGGATTTCGCCGTCCAGAATGGCGTTTTTAATCTGCTCCTTGATCTCGCCGACGGCGCGGCAGGGCGGCAGGCCGTAGGTCTGCATGATGATCTCGCCCGTAATCGGAGGCTGGAAGTTGCGGACGCGGTCGCGCTCCTCCAAATCCGCCATTTTCGCGCGCACCAGCCGGAAATTGGCCAGATAGCGTTGCACCTTCGCGTCGATGCCGGAGGTGATGTCGGCTTCGCACAACGTCATCAGCTTCTCGATGTCGTCGCCCGCCTCGAACAGAAGCCGCCGCACGGCCGAATCGGTCACCTGATCCTCCGAGAGGATGATCGGCCGCAGGTGCAGGAAGACCATCTTCTGCACGAATTTCATATGCTCGTTCATCGGCAGTTTCATGCGGCGGAAAATTTGCGGCACCATTTTCGACCCCACCACCTCGTGCGAGTGGAACGTCCACCCCGCCTTGGGATCGTAGGCCTTGGTGAGCGGTTTGGCGATGTCGTGCAACACGGCCGCCCAACGCAGCCACAGGTCGCCGCTCTTCTCGGCCACGTTGTCGAGCACTTTGAGCGTATGGTAGAAATTGTCCTTATGGGCGTGTTTCCCGACGCGCTCGACCCCTTTAAGCGCCTGCATTTCGGGAAAGATCAGCGCCAGCAGCCCCGACCGTTCGAGCAGGTCGAAACCGTAGGAGGGAACGGGCGATGCGACGATCTTGTTCAGTTCGGCGGCGCTCCGTTCGCGCGAGACGATGCGGATGCGCTCGCGGTTGCGCCGGATCGCCGCGAAGGTTTCGGGCAAAATATCGAAACGCAGCTGGGCGGCGAAGCGCACGGCACGCATCATGCGCAGCGGGTCGTCCGAAAAGGTGATGTCGGCGTCGCACGGCGTGCGGATGATCCGCTCGCGCAGGTCGTGCATACCGTCGAACGAATCGACCAGTTCGCCGAAGGTGTCGCCGTTGAGCGACCACGCCAGCGCATTGACCGTGAAGTCGCGGCGCCGCTGATCGTCGGCAAGCGACCCCTCTTCGACAGCGGGTTTGCGCGAATCGGCCGAATAGGACTCTTTGCGAGCCCCGACGAACTCCACCTCCATGCCGCCGGCGCGCAGCATCGCCGTCCCGAAAGTCTTGAAGACCGACACGCGCGTATGCAACTCGGCGGCCAACGCTTCGGCCACGGCGATTCCGCTCCCCACGACCACCACGTCGATGTCGGTGCAAGGCCGTTCCAAATAAAAATCGCGCACGTAGCCGCCCACCACATAGGCGCGCAGGCCCATCGCATCGACCAGACGGGAGATGCGGCGGAAGATCGGATCACAGAGCGGCAGTCGGCTGTCGTTCATCGATTCAGGCAACGTTTATAGAGTCCGACGGTATTTTCCAATCCCAGATAGAGGGCGTCGCAGACGAGCGCATGACCGATCGACACCTCGTCGGTCCACGGAATGCACTCGACGAAATAGCGCAGATTCTCCAAATCGAGGTCATGGCCGGCGTTGAGCCCCAGCCCGCAGCGGCGCGCCTCCTCGGCAGCGGCGGCGTAAGGCGCGACCGCCCGCGCGGGATCGGCGGCGTATTCGCGCGCATAAGCCTCGGTATAAAGCTCCACGCGGTCGGCGCCGCAGGCGGCGGCTCCCCGCACCATCTCGGCCACGGGATCGACAAAGATCGAGACACGGATGCCGAGCGCCTTGAACCGGTCGCACGTCGCACGCAGGAAATCGTGATGCTCGACCGTGTTCCAGCCGGCATCGGAAGTGACGGCGTTCACGGCGTCGGGAACGAGCGTAACCTGCGCGGGACGTACTTCGCTTACGAGCGCGACAAAGCTGTCGATGGGGTTTCCCTCGATGTTGAACTCGGTCGTCAGCACCTTTTTCAATTCCCGCACATCGTCGTAACGGATATGCCGGGCGTCGGGACGCGGATGCACCGTGATACCGTCGGCGCCGAACCGTTCGATGTCGAGCGCCGAACGCACGACGTCGGGCCGGTTGCCGCCGCGCGAATTACGCACCACGGCAATCTTATTGATGTTCACACTCAACTTTGTCATAATTTTCGCTATATTTGCCTCAATAAACTTCGGCTTGGATAAGCTGCGTCTCGGCACGACAAGCATCGCTTGATTCTGCGCCCGACCTGCGCTATCTTTGCGTGGTAAAGTTACTAATTTTTCGGAACTCCAGAGATGAAATTACTGCTTTTTTCCCGCAAGGGCGTCGTTCACGCGGCCGATGAACTGCGACGCACGTTCGCGGCCATCGACCGTTACGGCTTCGACTTTCTTGTAAACAAAGAGTTTGCCGAAACGATCCGTTCGCTGGGCGTGGCGCAAATTCCCGTCGAAAAAGAGTACGACAGGGATTCGCATCCCGTCGCCGACGGCCGCGACCGGGTGATGGTCTGCTACGGCGGCGACGGTACGCTGCTCGAAGGCATCCGGCTTTTGGGAGGAGCGCCCGTACCGGTGGTGGGAATCAACGCCGGTCACATGGGATTCCTCACGGGCGGCCGCAAGGAGGCCATCGAAGCGCTTTTCGACGAAATCGCACACGGGAAACTTCGCATCGAGCAACGCACCATGCTCAGCATCGGGGGCGACGTCGAGGGAATGCCTCAACAGGCGCTTGCGGTCAATGAAGCGGCGGTACAGCGCAGCGGCGCGGGGATGATCTCGGTGGAGTGTTATGTCGACGACCAGCAGGTGGCCACCTACTACGGCGACGGGGTGATCGTCTCCACGCCGACGGGATCGACGGCTTACTCGCTCAGTGCCGGCGGGCCGGTCGTGGCGCCGGGGTGCCGCTGTCTGGTGATCTCGCCGTTGGCCCCTCACAACCTCACGATGCGGCCTGTCGTCGTTCCCGACACGAGTTGCGTAACGCTGCGCGTACGCACGCGGCGTTCGGCCGTGACCCTCTCGCTCGACAATACCGCCTACGACGTGGCCGACGGAACCGAAATCCGCGTCTCGCTTTCCGAAAAACGGATCTTTCTGGGGCAGGCGCACAATATCTCGTTTTACGACACGTTAAGAGACAAGATGATGTGGGGAGTCGATATTCGGGACTGATACGCCCGCTGAAAGCAAAATTAAAATCAGGATTGCTTTATTTCGGATTAAATTCCCTATATTTGTGGCTTATATGAGCGAACCAAAACTCACACCCCGACACGTCGCTATCATCATGGATGGGAACGGCCGCTGGGCGCAACTGCGCGGTAAGGAGCGTTATTACGGTCACATGCAGGGCGTTGAGCCGGTACGCGCAGCCGTACGCGCGGCCATCCGAAACGGGGTGCGTTACCTGACGCTCTACGCTTTTTCGACCGAGAACTGGGGTCGTCCCGCCGAGGAGATCGACGCCCTGATGGAACTTTTCTGCCAAAGCGTCGTCAACGAGACGCCCGAGTTGTGCAAACAGGGCGTGCGCATCGCCATGATCGGCGACCGCACCCGTTTTCCGGCGAACGTGCAGGAGTACCTCGCTCAGGCCGAACGGCAAACCGCCGGCGGTGAGACGCTGACGCTCATACTGGCGCTCAATTACTCGTCGCGCAGCGAACTGACGCGCGCCGTACGGCGACTGGCCGAACGGGTCGCGGCGAACGAACTGTCGGCCGAGAAGATCGACGAACAGGCCGTCGGCGACGCGCTCTACACGGCCCCCTACCCCGATCCCGATCTGGTCATCCGCACCAGCGGAGAGATGCGGCTCAGCAACTTTTTGCTGTGGCAATCCTCTTATGCGGAACTTTATTTCCCCGAAGTGTTGTGGCCCGACTTCACGGAAGCCGACTTCGACCGCGCGATGGAGGTCTTCGCACAACGCGACCGGCGTTTCGGACGCGTCCAAAAGAATTAGGAAACAAAAGAGTTACAAGAAAATAGATGAATCGTTTACGGAAGATATGCCCGGCAATCGCAGCTTCGCTGTTCTGTGTCAACGGCATATTCGCACAAGTGGAGAAGAATCCGGCGGATACCACTGCCGTCAATGCGACGACCGTGCCGCAAAGCGTTGCGGACGATGACGCAGAGGAGGCGCTGCCGCCCTTCGACGAAAATGCCCCCATTCTGAAAGGGACGCCCAAACGCTATTTCATCCGCAAGATCAACCTGCGCGGCATCGAATTCCTCAACAAAACCGTCGTACAGGCCTCTACGGGACTCGTGCCGGGCGATTCCATCTATTTGCCGAGCAACAACGTCTCGGACGTGATCGCCAAGTTGTGGAACCAGCGTCTGTTCGCCGACGTCAAGGTCGGCGCCACGATCGACGGGGACAGCGTGGATGTGGAGATCGCCGTACGCGAACGGCCGCGCGTCTACCGCTGGCTCTTCGAGGGCGAAGGGGTCGGCAAGGGCCGTCAGAAGGATATCATCGAAAAGCTCCAACTCAAAACGGGCGGCGAATTGTCGGATTACGTGATCGACAAGAACACGAAACTCATCAAAAAATACTTTGCCGAGAAGGCTTTCCGCAACGCCGAGGTGAACGTTCGTATCGAAAACGATCCGGTCATCCAGAACGCCGTCAACGTCACCTTCGTGATCGACCGCAAGCGCAAAGTCAAGATCGGCAAGATCAATTTCCACGGCAACGAACAGTTCAAGGACAAACGGCTGCGCCGCACCTTCAAAAAGACCCATCAGAAGAGCATCAACTTCTTCAAGTCGTCGAAGTTGAAGGAGGCCGACTATGAAGCCGACAAGGAGAACCTGATCGACTTCTACAATTCGCGGGGTTACCGAAACTTCACGATTCTCAGCGATTCGATCTATCCGATCAACGACCGCCGCTTGGGGATCGACCTTTCGGTATCGGAAGGCAACAAATACTATATCCGCGACATCAAGTGGGTCGGCAATTCGGTCTATCCGACCGACCAGCTGCAACGCATGTTCGGCGTCAAACCGGGCGACACCTACGACAAGAAGACCATCAACAAGCGTCTCGGACACGGCAAGGAGGACAATCCCGAGGATATGTCGATCAAGTCGCTCTACCAGAACAACGGCTATCTCATGTCGCAGATCGATCCGGCGGAGATCATCATCGGCGCCGATTCGATCGACATGGAGATGAAGATTTTCGAAGGCAAACAGTTCTCGATCAACAACGTCGGCATTTCGGGCAACCTGCGCGTGAACGACGAAGTGATCCGCCGCGAACTCTACACTCTGCCGGGCGAGTTGTACAACCGTGCGCTGCTGATGCAGACCATCCGACAGCTGGCCGGCATGGGGCACTTCGACCAAGAGAAGATCATGCCCGACATCAAACCCGTATCGAACGAGCTGGTGGATATCAACTGGCCGCTCGAAGAACAGGCCAGCGACCAGTTCAACATTGCCGGCGGCTGGGGTTCGGGAACCTTCGTCGGTTCGGTCGGCATCACGCTGAACAACCTCTCGATCCGCAATTTCTTCAAGAAGGGATCGTGGCGCCCCTACCCAATGGGGCAGAATCAGAAGTTCTCGATCTCGGCGCAGACCAACGGCACCTATTACAAGGCGCTAGCCATGAGTTTCACCGATCCGTGGCTGGGCGGGCACAAACCCAACTCGTTCACGCTGTCGGTGCACCTCTCGGAGCAGAACAACGCCTATTATTTCTGGCAGACCTCTACGCAGCACTTCCGTACGACGGGCGTCGCCGCCGGTCTGGGCAAGCGTCTGCGGTGGCCCGATCCGAACTTTACGTTCTATGCCGAAGCCTCCTACGAGCGTTATGCGCTGAAAAACTGGAACTATTTCGTAATGAAGAACGGCGCGGCCAACACGCTGGCGCTGAAACTGGTGCTCTCGCGCAGCACCGTCAGTCAGCCGATCTACCCGCGCAGCGGTTCGGAGTTCACCGTCTCCGTACAGCTCACCCCGCCCTACTCGCTGTGGGACGGCAAGGACTACGCCGATGCGAACCTGCCGGACGAGGAGCGTTACCACTGGATCGAGTACCACAAATGGCAGTTGAAGAGCAAGTGGTACTTCCCGCTCACCAACAACCAGAATCTCGTGCTGATGACTGCCGCCGAGATGGGTTATCTGGGTCATTACAACAAAGATAAGGTGTCGCCTTTCGAGCGGTTCGAAGTCGGCGGCGACGGCATGTCGGGTTACAACATGTACGGTATCGACATCATCGCCATGCGCGGTTACGAAGACGGCGCGCTCGACCCGTCGAGCAACTACTCGGTAGCCTACAACAAGTATACGATGGAGTTGCGCTATCCCGTGATTCTGAAACCCTCGTCGCAGATCTACGTGCTGGGCTTCCTCGAAGGAGGCAACGCCTTCGATTCGTGGAAACAGTTCTCGCCCTTCAAGATCAAGCGTGCGGCCGGTTTCGGCGTGCGCCTCTACCTGCCGGTGGTGGGTATGCTGGGCATCGACTGGGGATACGGCTTCGACGCGCCCGCCAACCAGACCGGCAAGAGCGGCAGTCAGATCCACTTCATGATGGGACAACAATTCTAATCTGAAGCAATGTGGCAATAAATTTGAAAGAATTTTGTTATATTTGTATAATAACATTGCTTAAAACGAAAAAACTATGAAGCGTCTGTTTTTAACCGTCCTATTGGCTACGGCCGCGCTGGGCGTCTACGCACAGAATTGCATGATCGTCGACAGCGAAAAGATCTTCAAATCGATCGATGCCTACAATACCGCCATCAAGGATCTCGACAAGATGGGCGAGGAGTATCAAAAGCAGGTGGACGACAAATTCGCCGAAATCGAAACGCTCTACAACAACTACCAGCAGCAGAAAGCCTCGCTGTCGGCCGCCACGCGGCAGGTGCTCGAGGATACGATTCTGAGCAAGGAGAAAGATGCCACGGCATTGCAGGAGTCGCTTTTCGGCAAGGACGGCACGCTGATGAAGAAACGTCTGGAACTGATCCAGCCGATCCAGAAGAAGGTGTTCGACGCCATCAGCGCCTATGCGAAGAGTCACGGCTACGATCTGGTGCTCGACTCCGCATCGAACCCCACACTGCTGTACAACGCCCCGAAGCTCGACCAGACGGAAGGGGTGATCAAGAGTCTGAAATAACATCAAAAAATTAATTACATCTAACTCTCATGAAAAAAATTCTTAAAATTGTTCTGACGGTCGCCTTCATTGCCGGTTCGACCTCGGTCTTCGCACAGAAACTCGGCCGGATCAACATGCAGGAGTTGGTTTTCGCAATGCCGGAGACCGCCGAAATGCAGAAAAACCTCGAAGCCTACCAGAAGGAGCTGCAGGATCAGCTCGAAACCATCGGAGTGGAATTCAACAATAAACTCAACGATTATACCAAGCAGGTCAACGACAAGACTTCGACCATGTCGGACTCGGTCCGTCAGCTCAAAGAGAAGGAGTTGAACGACCTGAAGAACCGTTACGACGAGTTCGTACAGGTTTCGCAGCAGGACATGCAGAAAAAGCAGGGCGAACTGCTCGAACCGATCATCATCAAGGCGCAGGACGCCGTGAAGGAGGTATCGAAGGCCGGCGGCTACACCGTCGTATACGACACTTCGGTCAACGCAGTCGCCTATTTCGACGAGGCGGTCGTAACGGACATTCTGCCTGCCGTGAAAACGAAGCTGGGCATCAAGGATGCGCCCGCCGCTCCGGCTGCAAAATAGAGGCCGACAGAATATTCGGTCCCGAACAAAAAAAGTCCGCTCTTTCAAGAGCGGACTTTTTATTTGCAGACCGGATTGGACTATCTTCCGGCCGGAGTCGCCGGCTCTTTTTCGCCGTTGTCCCCCGCTTTTTCGGCCGGAGCCCCTTCGACGAATCGCAACAACGCTTCGGCCGAAGCCTCCGGCTCCTCCAGAAAACCCATATGTCCCGAATCGGCGAGCCATACGACCTGCGCCTGCGGATGCGAGGCGGCCAGTTGTTCGGCAACGGCGACGGGAATGTATTCGTCCTTGCAGCCGAAAATAAAAAGCTGCCGGACAGACGAACGCCGCAACATCTCGTTCCGGTCGGGACGCGCGATCATACCGTTCAAAAGCGCCACGATTCCCTCGTCTTCGGTAATGTGCACCTGTTCGGTCAGATCCTCGATGGCGTCGGCCATCCGCCGCCGGTTATCGGCGGCGAATCCGGCGCCGGGCGCCACACGGGCGAGCTGCTCCTTCTTCCCCGCCCGAACGAGCGCGATTTCACGGCGACGATTCTCTTTTTTCTCCTCCGTATCGGCGTTCGGCGTCGAGGAAAAGAGCACCAGCCCGTCGAGCATTTCGGGATAACGTTCGCAGAAAGCCAGCGCCGCATAACCGCCCATCGAATGGCCGACGAGCGTACAGCGAGCAATACCGAGCGCCTGCAACGCATCGTGGACGACATCGGCCAAATACTCCATCGTATGGCATTCGCCCTTGACCTCCGAAATACCGTGTCCCGGCAAATCGAGCGTCACGACCCGCACCCGCTTATACAACAGAGGGACGAAATCGTCCCATACGAACATCGACTCTAAATAGCCGTGCAGCAACACGACGCAACGCTCGCCCTCCTGCGAGTCGCAAATATGCAGGGCTGTCTGCCCCGCCATGATAAATTTCTCGGTCATAGACAATTACACAAGAGACCCGATCGACCGGCCGTCACGCTCCCGCCTGCCGGCAAACGGCAACCCATCCATCGGCACACGTACGTTTATTCCTCCGTGTCGTCGTAATAATCGAGGACGGATTCCTGCTTGGCCTGATAGTCGAATGCAGCGTCCTCTTCGTCGTCGAACTGTGCGTAGAGCGAATGCCGCTCTTTGCCGCTTTTTCGGTTAGGCGCGAGTTTCGTCGCCCGCTTGAAAACTTCTTCCGCGTCGGCTGCGCCGGAACGGCGGAAGTTCTTGACAGCTTTCATTGCCGGTGTAAATCGGATAAATTGGTTAAACGTAAATTCGTTTTTCGCGTTCGCAAAGTAATATATTTTTTCCAAATAGCGTGCAGTTCCCGCTATAAATTTGCCGGATCAGCGATTTATTCGTAATTTTGAAGGGAATTACGACCATGGGAATCTACGATTACATCCTCTGCTCCGGCTCCGGGAACCGGTTTTTGATGTTCGACACGCTGCGGTCGGATCTTTCCGGCCTGAATATTGCCGCGTTCTCCGCACAAGAGCTCAGCCGCTTCCGCGTCGACGGACTGCTGTTGCTCACGCGCGACGCGCAGGGCCGCTTCGGGATGCGGATGTTCAATACCGACGGTTCGGAAGCGGAGATGTGCGGCAACGGCATCCGCTGCATAGCACGGCTCGCATGCGATCGCTATCCAGAGGCGGCAGGCGGACGGTTCGTCGTCACCTCCGGCGGCAGGGAATACCGCATCACCCGCGAGGAGCCGATCTTCGGCGCACTGCCTACCTTCGGCGTGGAGATTCCCTTGTCGCAGCACAGCGGCGATTTCGCTCCGTCGCTCGGGGCGGAGGATTTTACCGGACGGGCGATTACGGAACTGGATGAAGAACTGCGGTTTACCTTCCTCGCGCCGGGCAACCCCCACATCGTGGCGAAAGTCGCAGCGGACAGTCCGTGGCTTTTCGGCGGCGAAAGCCGGCTCGACACCGCTCGGCTCTCGGCATTGGGCGAGCGGGCGAACCGGATGCGCGAGATATTCCCCAAGGGAATCAATGTCAGTCTCTTCTGCCGGCTGGACGAAAGTCGGATTTTCGTCGCCACCTACGAACGCGGCGTGGGGATCACCTCCTCGTGCGGCACGGCGATGACCTCGTGCGCCACGGCCACCGCACTGCTCGGCGACAGCCATTTCGACGCGCCGATCGACGTCTGGAACCGGGGAGGACGCGTGCGCTGTCTGCCGCGCCGAACAGCGCAGGGACTCGTCACCCGCCTGACGGGAAACGCCTCCTTCGAAAAGACGGGGACGATCCGACTCGACGAGAAGGGGCGCATCACAGCGGATGACGCCTTGCCGCTCGATCCTCCCGGCAACGAACGAAGACTGGCAGAACAGACAATTCGTGAATTAAACGAGAAATACGGTTTAACAATAACTGAGACCCATGATTAAAGAGATTGCGAACCACCGTTCGATCCGAAAATACAAATCCACCCCGATCGACGACGAGGTGCTGTCCGACATACTGCATTCCGCCGCGCGCGCTTCGACCTGCGGCAATATGCAGTTGTACAGTCTAATCGTGACGCTCGACGCCCGCACACGGGCGGAGTTGGCGCCCTGCCATTTCAACCAGCCGATGGTGACCGAAGCGCCCTGCGTGGTGACGGTCTGCGCCGACATCCACCGTTTCTCGAAGTGGTGCGAACAGCGCGACGCCGATCCCGCCTACGACAATTTCGAGTGGTTTCTCAACGCCGCGACCGACGCCCTGCTGGCCGCCGAAAATCTGGCACTGGCCGCCGAAGCACAGGGTTTGGGCATCTGTATTCTCGGCACGACGCTCTATACGGCGCGCGACATCTGCCGCATCCTGCGACTGCCCAAAGGGGTGATTCCCGTAACGACGGTCGTCATCGGCTATCCCGCCGAACAACCGCCGCTGACCGACCGGCTGCCGCTCGACGCCGTGGTGCATTACGACCGTTACAAGGATTACACCGATGCGGAAATCGACGAACTATGGGCTGAAAAGGAGGCTTCGGCCCAGACGCGGGCGCTGCTCGCGGAGAACGGACTGCCCAATCTGGCGCAGATCTTCACCCGCAACCGGTATCGCCGCGAGGACAACATCGCCGTTTCACGCACCTATTTCGAATTGCTTAAAGAGCAGGGGTTCTTCAACCAATAAAGCAACGACCGATGCGCCGCCTGTCCCCTATCGCCGTTCTTGCACTGTGCATCTGCTGCACCGCGTGCAGCGTCGTGCGCAAACTGCCCGAGGGGAGCTATCTGGTACAGAAAGTCACGATCGAGGACGACCGCAGCGTTCCCAAGAAGGAGCGGATAACCGCTTCGGAATTGGATCGTTACGTATGGCAAAGCCCGAACAAGCACTTTCTGGGAACGAATTTCTACGTCTGGGTTTACAATCAGGCCAATCCCGACAAGGACAACTGGTGGAACCGGTTCAAACGTAAAATCGGTGAAAAACCGGTTATTTACGATCCGGCGCTCACCGTCAAATCGGCCGAAAACCTCAAGGCCTACATGGAATCGCACGGGTTCTTCTCGTCGCGCGTTCTGTACCATGTCGACACGACCTCGCGGCGCAAGCGGGCGACGATCACCTACCGCACCGAACAGGGCCCTCCTTCGCGTTACGGAAAGATCGGATACGAATTCAACGACAAGTTCATCGAAAAAATCATCCTGCAAGACACCACGAACACGCTCATCCGCCCGGGCGAAATTTTCAGCAGCGCAACGCTCGACGCCGAACGCGAGCGCATCACCCGTTACCTGCGCGACAGGGGTTACTACAATTTTTCGGTCAACAACATCTCCTATCGTTATCCGTACGATACGGTCGGAAACCGTACCGGCAACCTGACGATGATCGTCAAGCAATACCTCGCAGGCTACAATGACCGCGGCGAGCCCGTCATGGAGAATAACAAGGTCTATCGCATCAGCGAAATCAACCTGTTGCCGGGATACGATCCGACGGTCAGTTTTTCGGATCGGAGCATCCGTTACGACACGGTCGCCTACCGCGGACTGAATGTCGTCTACGACGGCAAACGCAACGTCCGCCCCAAGGTACTGCGGCAGGCGATTCCGCTCTATCCCAACTACCTCTACAATGCGGAGCAGATCAACCGCACCTACAACAACATCATGTCGCTGGGGTATTTCAAAAGTACGCGAATCACCTTCGACGAACTGCCGACGCCCGACAGTACGAACTACGTCTCTTATATCGGTAATGCCGACGACTCGCTCGCAACGCAATACACGCAAGAGGGATATCTGCGCTGCAACATTCTCTGCACGCCGCAGCTCAAACAGAGCTACAAGATCGATCTGGAGGGGACGACCACCACGAGTTTCTACGGATTGAAAGCCTCCGTCGGCTATCAGAACCGCAATTTTTTTCGGGGATTGGAGTCCTTCGACATCGCCTTCAGCGTCGGTCACGAGTTCATGAAGTCACGCGACAGCGGCAAGCGCAACGCCAAGGAGTTCGGCGTTACGACGGGATTGGTGTTCCCGCGCTTCCTACTGCCTTTCTTTTCGAGCCGTTACCGACCGTCGCTCATCACGCCGCGTACGCGGCTCGAATTGTCGTTCAATTATCAGGACCGCCCTTACTATCGCCGTACGCTGACCAGTATGACATGGACCTATTCGTGGAGCAACGAAAAATATTCGTCGTTCGCCGTGCGGCCCGTCGATCTGAATCTGGTCGATATGAGCTATATCGATCAGGATTTCTTAGATAAGTTACAGAACCCGTATCTGCGTAAAAGTTACGAGTCGCAACTCATGGCCGGAATTTCAGGAAGCTATACCTACAATAACCAGATGAAGAATCTGGGGCGCAACGCCACGCTCGTCCGATTCAACTGGGAAACGGCGGGCAATCTGATCGGAGGATTGGAACATCTCTTCTCGTCGCCGAACAAGGGAAAGGATTACTACGAAATCTTCGGCATCCGTTATTCGCAGTATTTCCGCGCAGACCTGAGCGCCAGCCGCAAGATCATGCTGGGCGAAAAAGCCGCCGTCGCCGGAAGGCTCTATGCAGGGTGCGGATTGGCTTACGGCAATTCGACCTCGATTCCTTTCGACCGCCTTTTCTACTGCGGCGGCAGCAACGGCATGCGCGGCTGGATTCCCCGTATGCTCGGTCCGGGATCGGTGCCGGTCGATCCCGACAAGGTGACCTATCCGGTTCAACTGGGTGATATGAAACTCGAAGCGAATCTCGAATTCCGTTTCCCGATTTGGGGAATTTTTCACGGAGCGACCTTCTTCGACGTGGGAAACATCTGGTTTATGGGCAATAAGACATCCGAGTATTCACCCGATGCGGTCTTCCATTTCCGTGATTTCTACAAACAGCTGGGATTCAATACCGGTCTCGGCATCCGGCTCGACATCAAATTCGCCGTGCTGCGTTTGGATTGGGGTATCCAGCTCCATAACCCCAACAATCCTGCCGGCGAACGTTGGATACACAACTTCCGATGGCGCAATACGGCGCTCAACTTCGGCGTAGGCTACCCGTTCTAAACGGTACCGGAATAGATTAATGTCGTCCGATCCGCTTCGCTACCGATTGTGCGGTGCGATATAATAGGTCATTACGGCGCTCAGAACATACAATCCCGCCAGCACCCAAACGATGCCCGCATAACCGATCGCAGTCCTGAAAAGAGCTACGAGCAACGGGCCTACAAACGCCGACAGTCCGGCGCCCAGATTCAAAACCGATACGGCGGCGCCTTTGTCCTTGTCGACGAGCGACGGCACCAACGCGCTCAGCGGAACATAACCCGCCAGCATGATGCACCACAATGCGCCGCAAGCGAGAATAAACCAGAAATTATTGCAAATCATCGGCGCATAGAAAAAGAGCAGCACGCTCACCGCGCAACCTACGCCGCCGAACCAAACGATCGTCCGGCTCCAGCCGATGCGATCGCCGACAATGCCGAACACCAGATTGAACAGAATGTTGAAGAGGAAGATCGATCCCCAGATCGACGCCCATTGGGTATCGCCAATGCCGTAATCCCTGAGATAAAGCGGCATGAAGACGACGAAGGCGAATTGCGACGTGGTGTTGATAATACGCACGATGCCGCCGATGAGCACCTTCGGTTCTCGCTTCATAATGGCCAATCCGCTCAGCAACTCCTTGAACTTCGACGTGCCGACGTTCTGTATCTTCGACCCGACAAAGAGGTTTTCGTCGCCGCTCTTATTTACCCATAGCGCCAACAGCGCACCGATCGATGCGAACAGCAGCGAAGTCCACAACGTCGGAACCACGCCGATCCGCTCCATTGCATAAGCGCCGTAATAAGCGCCCAATACATTCAGGCCGCCGGTAAATACAAACCAAAACCAGCCCTGAGCCGAACTCAGCCGGCTCTTATCGACGCGATAGGTGATCCATACGATAAAGGTATAGCCAAACAGCGGATATCCCAATCCTTTGACGGCATAGGTTATCAGCAGTATCGGATAATTCAGCCCTACCATGCCGATACCGGCGAATCCCGCCATGCCGACGAGATAGATGACATAGCCGAGCAACATCGTCCGACGAACGCCGATGGTTTCGGCAATTACGCCCGAAAACCAAGCAGACAGAGCTACCGCAATTCCATAAACGGTGAACAGCACTTCGTGGTCGAGTCCCTGCGACGCAATATATTTGCTAAGCCACGTCTGCTCGATACCGTCACCCATCATAAAGATGAGTACGCCGAGAAAACCCCATGCAAGCGACTTGGGGAATCCGGTTCTGTCGTAAAAGGTCGTCATCAAAAGTAGGTTTTTTAGTTTGGTTTTGTTTATTTTCGTATTCAAAGTTACGAAAAGATTTTCGTTTCAGGGGATATTCCGAAAGTATTTATGCTCATTCATTTATAATACAACTGCTCAATTTCGATCAAAAAGGTCGAATTTTGCTGTATAACGAGATCGTTCCTTCTAAATCGGGCACTGAAAACATGAACGACCAGCTCTG
>CAJMNH010000017.1 GCA_905214725.1 uncultured bacterium | reverse complement strand
AACCGCGGGCGCCGCCGCCAGCGCTCGCTGAGCGGGCACGCAAGATCAGGCCGTTTGCGCACGCCCGCTCCGAGCGCTCGCGCTGTCGACGCCACTTTTTCCGCTCTTTTCGCAGTGCGACAGGCTGACGCGTTAAAGTAACAACGGTTGATCCTCACGTCGGACGCCCAAAGCGTCCTCCTCAGGATGACAATACAGAAACCGTCATTCCGAAAATCCGACCGTTCTTCCGCATGGTTTGATTCCTTAATTCAGCAGCCCGTATACTTGTCCACCAATCCGTGCGTAAAGCGACGGAACGCGTCGAGTTCGGCAGGCGTGATCGCTTCGGGATAGCTCATCACCATCAGCCGATGCGGCTGGGGCGGCAACAGATAGGAGGGATGAATATAGTCGTATTCGTTATAGATAAATCCGTTACGTTCATAGAAGTTGCGGCGGCGACGCGAAATATCGTCGACGGGAGGATCGATCTCCAACAGGACGCGCCCCATGCGAGCGCACAAATCATGCAGAATGCGGGCGCCGTAATTATGGCCGCGCAGAGAAGATTCGACGGCCAGATGTTCGAGATAAGCGTATCCCTCGTCGGCGAGCCACCAGAAGACCAGCCCCACGAACCGTCCGCCGTCCCACACGGTCTCGGCATGCAGGCGGCTGTCGCCCAGCGCCGCGGCGTAATCCCGCTCGCTGCGCCGTTCGCACGAAGGGAAAGAGTTCCCGTAAAGCTCGTATGCCGCCGTCCACTCCGCATCGGCGGTAGAGGTCAATCTCCGGTATGTCAGTGTTTCCATAGGCGCTAAGATACGAACATTTGAAATTTCCTCCAAATCGCCCTGTTCCAAAAGGAGCGGCTTCCCCCGCGTCCGGCATATGTAGGCCGATCGTTCCAATATTTTGAGATTGCGACAAATTTCGTACATTTGTCCAACTTATCGAGCGGGAATCATGGAGTGGATCGACACCCTTTTCATAGAGCATACGGCATTGCAGGCGGTGGTCGTCATCGCCCTGATCTGCGCCGCCGGCATGGCGCTGGGCAAGGTGCGCATCGGCGGCATCTCGTTGGGGGTCACGTTCGTCTTCTTCGTGGGAATTCTGGCCGGACACATCGGACTGTCGGTCGACGAAGCGATGCTCGAATATGCCGAGAGTTTCGGACTGGTGCTCTTCGTCTATTCGCTCGGATTGCAGGTAGGGCCGGGCTTTTTCAGTTCGTTCCATCGGGGCGGCGTGCGGCTCAATCTGCTGGGGTTGGGCGTAATCGCCATCGGCTCCTTCATGACCGTGCTCTTCAGCCGCATCACGCCCGTGCCGCTTCCCGAAATGATGGGCGTATTGTGCGGCGCGACGACCAACACGCCGGCGCTCGGCGCGGCGCAGCAGACGCTCAATCAGCTGGGCATCCCTTCGAACGGCGCGGCACTGAGCTGTGCGGTAACCTATCCGCTGGGCGTTCTGGGTGTAATTCTGGCCATTCTCATGATGCGCCGCTGCTGGGTAAGGCCGTGCGATCTGGCGACAACGGAATCCGGCGATACGCACAATACGTATATCGCCGCTTTTCAGGTGCACAATCCGGGCGTCTTCGGCATGAGCGTGCGGGAAATCGCGCGCATCAGCCACATTCCCTTCGTCATTTCACGGCTGTGGCGCGACGGCAAGGTTTCGATCCCCGCCTCCGACACGCAGTTGCAGGAGGGCGACCGGCTGCTGATCGTCACGACCGAACAGAACGTCGAGACATTGACGGCCCTTTTCGGCGGGCAGGAACAGACCGACTGGAACAAGGAGGACGTCGACTGGAACGCCATCGACAGCCGTTTGATCTCGCAGTCGATCGTCATCACCCGCCCCGAGATCAACGGCAAAAAACTGGGATCGCTGCGCCTGCGCAACAGCTACGGGATCAACATCAGCCGCGTCTACCGCAGCGGCGTGCCGCTGCTGGCGACGCCGAGCCTCGTCTTGCAGATCGGCGACCGCGTGATCGTCGTGGGCGAAGCGCCGGCGGTGCACAACGTCGAGAAGGTGCTGGGCAACGCCGAAAAGCACCTCAACGAACCCAATATCGCCGCCATCTTCATCGGCATCATCCTCGGACTGGCGGTGGGCGCCATTCCGCTGCACCTGCCGGGCATCTCGGCGCCGGTACGGCTGGGGTTGGCCGGCGGCCCGATTATCGTGGGAATTCTGATCGGCACGTTCGGTCCGCGCCTGCACATGGTCACCTATACTACGCTGAGCGCCAACCTGATGCTGCGCGGCATCGGACTGTCGATGTATCTGGCCTGTCTGGGGCTGGACGCCGGCGCACACTTCTTCGACACAGTCATGCGACCCGAAGGGGCGATGTGGATCGGTCTGGGATTCCTGCTCACGCTGCTGCCGGTGCTCGTCATGGGCTGGATCGCCCTGCGCTGGTCGCGGCTCGATTTCGGTTCGACATGCGGCATGCTGTGCGGAGCGATGGCCAATCCGATGGCACTGAACTACGCCAACGACACCATCGAGGGAGACAATCCTTCGGTCAGCTACGCCACCGTCTATCCGCTGTCGATGTTCGTGCGGGTGATTCTGGCGCAGGTGGTGTTGCTCTTCTTCCGTTAAAGCGGAAACCTTTCCTCCACATTACGATTGCGAGACGAATCCGCCGACCGGATTCCGAAACGGGACGTTCGCAACCGAAAAACGCTATCCCGCGATGCGGCGAATTACACGGGCGGGAACGCCCCCGACAATGGTAGCGGCCTCCACGTCCTTCGCGACGACCGCTCCGGCCGCCACAACGGCGTTGTCGCCGATGACGACTCCCCGCAGAATCGTCGCGTTCGAACCGACCCAGACGTTGCGGCCCAGCACGATGGGCGCGGGACGGGTCGTGTGACGCTCCTCGCGCGCAATGCCGTGGTCGAGCGTGGCGAACACTACGTTGTGGCCGATCTGGCAGCCGTCGCCGAGCGTGATGCCGCCGTGATCCTGAAAATGGCAGCAGGCGTTGATAAAGACCCGCTTTCCGAGATGGATATTCTTGCCGAAATCGGAATAGAACGGAGGGAAAACCCGCAGCGAAGGATCGACTTCCCGCCCGAAAAGCTGCGAAAGCAGCGTCCGCACTTCGTCGGGCGTATGGTAAGCGTTGTTCAGCTCGAACGTAATGCGCCGCGCCGCATCGCTCATTTCATCCATGAAACGATGGATTTCCTCCGTATCGAGCGGTCTGCGCGTCTCGACGAAGGCCAGAAATTCGGGTAGGTTCATCGCAGATTCCTTTTGAAAAACGTTTCGATCCGGTCGAAGGGGATCATGCCCGCCTTCGTGTCGTAGAGGTCGACATGCCTTGCGCCGGGAACAAGAAGCAACTCCTTGTCGTCACCCTTCAATTTCTTGAATGCGTCTTCACTGAAATAACGCGAATGAGCCTTCTCGCCGTGAATCAACAACACCGCGCTGCGGATTTCGCCGCTGTATGCAAGCAGGGGCATATTGAGGAACGAAAGGGCCGAAGTTGCGTTCCAGCCGTCGTTGGAGTTGAGCGAACGGGGATGGTAGCCGCGCGGGGTCTTGTAGTAATCGTAGTAGTCTTTCACGAACTGCGGCGCATCGTCAGGAAGCGGGTCGACGACGCCTCCGGCCCGCGCATACGTGCCGTTCTTCGCGTCGACCGTGCGCTGTGCGTTGAGTTTTTCACGAAGTGCGTAGCGCGCGTCGGCATCCATCGCGTCGAAATATCCGTTGGCGTTCACGCGGCTCATGTCGTACATCGTGGAGGCGACCGTCGCCTTGATGCGCGTGTCGACGGCGGCGGCGTTGAGCGCCATGCCGCCCCAGCCGCAGATGCCGAGGACGCCGATCCGCTCGGGATCCACATCGTCGCGCGTCGAGAGATAATCGACGGCCGCGCAGAAATCCTCCGTGTTGATGTCGGGCGAAGCCACGTAACGGGGTTCGCCGCCGCTCTCGCCCGTATAGGAGGGGTCGAAAGCGATCGTCAGAAAGCCCCGCTCGGCCATCGTCTGGGCGTAAAGCCCCGACGACTGCTCCTTGACCGCGCCGAAGGGGCCGCAGACGGCGAGGGCCGGCAACCGGCCCTCGCCGTTCTTCGGAATGTACAAGTCGGCCGCAAGGGTTATGCCGTAACGGTTGCGGAAAGTTACCTTGCGGTGGTTCACCTTATCGCTCCGGGGAAATACCTTGTCCCATTCGCGCGTTAAATTCAGCTGTTCGTTCATAGTGATATCGGAATTAATAATCGGATCGTTCGCGCCGCCCGCACGGTCGCATCGCCCGCCGCAGGAGGTGGAAAACACCGCCCCGGCCAGCGCCGTAAAAAACAAAATTCGTCTCATATCGCCACTCGTTTGTTTTTTGTAAAACGGATTCGTCCCCTTGCAACTCTCAGGGCCGCTTTGCAAGCCCCGAAAAGAGCGAATTCGGCAAGAATCCTACTCGGACAAGTTCAAAAGGGATTTCTCCGATACAAAATTACGGGTTTCGATCGGACGAACAGGCAGACGGATTACGGTTTGTTTTACCCGAATTACCGATTTTCACAGAACGGAGCGCCGATCACTCGGATTTGGCCTCCTTCGAACAGTTGACGCCCTTGCTGTGGAGCGCCCAGTCGCCGCGCGAGCGCAACACCTGTTCGATGATGTCGCGCACACAGCCCTGTCCGCCCCGATATTCGGAGACGTAACGCGCCGCTTCGAGAATTTCGGAAGCGGCGTCGGCCGGTGCGACGGGAATGCCGACGGCGCGCATGCACTCCAGATCGGGAATGTCGTCGCCCATAAAGACGACGTTGCGCGGGTCGAGACCGTATTCGTCGAGAAATTCGCGCAGCGCAGCGATCTTGTCGGCGCAGTCGATGTAGGTCTTCGTGACATGGAGCCGCTCGAAACGATCCTGCAACCACTTGCCGCGACCGCCCGTGATAATACAGATTTTATACCCCAGCTTGGTGGCATAAGAGACGGCGTAGCCGTCCTTGGCATAATAACGACGGATAAAGTCGTCGCCGAAGGGGACGATTCCCCCGTCGGTGAAAACGCCGTCGACGTCGAAGACGAAGGCTTCGGTCTTTACGATATCTTCTTTGAAGTTTCCCATATGCTTTGTGTGATCAGTCGATAGATTTCACGCAGGCGTTCGTCGTCCGCAAGCAGGCTCAGATGGCGCTCCTGCGTAGGCAGGTCGCCCCGCACGGCGGGGCCGGTCTGTACTTCGGACGGACGCTCGGCGGCGAGCGCCTTGGCCGTCGTCTCGGCGATGAGCGGGCGCAGCAGGTCGGCCGAAACGCCGGCGCGGCGCAGCACCTCGCCGCCCAGTTCGAAAAAGTGGTTGGCGAAATTGCAGGCGAAGACTCCGGCCAGATGCACCCGTCCGCGCAAAACGGAATCGGCATAGAGCACCGTGCGGCTCAACTGGCGGGCGAACGCCTCCAATTCGGCGCGCAGGTCGGGCGCAGCAGTCTCGATAAGAATCGGAATCTGCGAAAAATCGACCGACCGCCCCTTGGTAAAGGTCTGAAAAGGATAGAAAACCGCGCGGCGAGGAAAGCGCGCGGGCAGAGCGTCGACCGGCACGCTGCCGGCCGTATGGACCACGACGGCCGCGGAGTCGATCGGCAGCGAAGCGGCCACCTCCTCAACGGCCGCGTCGCTCACGGCGATCAGGTAGATGTCGGCCCGTGCCAGACGCGCCGGATCGGTTTGCCCTTCGGTACGGGCCAACGCAGCGACGGCGGCGACGCGGTCGCGGTTGCGGCCGAACACCTGCCGCAATTCGAGCGGCGAGTCGGCAACAGCGCGGGCGAGCGCCTCGGCCAGATTGCCGCTGCCGATGATGACGACGGAACGGATCATAACATCAAATATCTATTAACAACACATTGGCCGGCGACCGCCGCGCAGCGGCGCGGATGTCGGCCAGCAACTCGCCTACGACCTTCATTTCGGGCGAATCGCGGAAATCGAGATCCGAACAACCGTAGGCTTCGACCTGCTCCAACACGTCGTAAAGCGTGAGCGAATGAATATCCACCGCAGGCGAGAAGAGCACTTCCCGTTCGTCGTTTTCGCTGCGAACGGCTACCAGCAGCCGCGCCGTGACCAGCGAATAGAGCACGTCGTTGACGATACGCGTCGGCAACCGCAATCCGGTATGGATTTCGACGGCCGAAACGGGGCCGTGGCCGTCGCGGAAGATGCGGGCGACGTGCAGCATGACGGCCAGCGTCACCTGACGGCGATGGTCGTAGCTGATGTGCAGCGACTCGCGCTCCTCGGCGAAACGGGCGATGTTTTGGTAGGCGAAGGCCAGTTCCCCGCCGAAAAGCAGAATCTGCCACGACCACTGCACCCAGATAAGAAACAGGGGCAAGGCGGCGAAACTGCCGTAGATGGCGTTGTAAGAGGTCATATACCGTTGCAGCCAGACATACCCCCACTGAAAACAGAGGAACAGCGTCCCCGCGACAACGCCCGCCATGACGGCGCTGCCCAACTTCACGCGGGTATTGGGAACCACGACGTAGATGAACGAGAACATCGCCCAGACGACCAGCATCGAGACGAGGCCCGACAAAAACGAATAGAGGGGGCCGATAGCGTCGATCCCCAGCAGGTGGCCGGCGTAACGCCCTACGGTGCTGGCGACCACCCACAAAATCGGCGTGATGACCACTACGGCGATGTAGTCGGTAAACTGACGCGTAAAACTGCGCGACACCTTCACCTCCCAGATGTTATTGAAAGCGTCCTCGACCGAGCCGAAAACCCTCACAACGGCCCAGAAGAGCATGATGATGCCCACGAAAGCGACGACACCGCCCTGTGCATTGGCGATCGCCTTGTCGGCGAAAGCGACGATATAGTCGACCACGTCGCGGTTCTGCGGAAAGAGCGAATAGAGATTCTGCATCAGTCCGTCGGCCAGTCCGAACCCCTTGACCACGGCGAAGACGAGTGCGGCGATGGGGACGATCGACATAAGCGTATAGAAGGTCAGCGCGGCGCTTCGCACCAGCGTATCGTGCTCGTTGAGTCCGCGCGCCGTATAAAAAAGCAACTTATACTGCCGCACGGTCCAGCGAACGAAACCGCTGCGATAGTTGCGTTCGTCTTTCAGAAAGATCGTCTCCGTGAGGAAAGTCCATAGATTCTTGAAAAAGGCCATGAGCAATCGAATTTAAGTTATGGGAACGCGCGTGCGCCCCTTCACCCGATTATAACCATTTTTTATACCGGAAAAACCAGATCGTGCCCGCAGAGAAGAGCACCATCAGCCCGATGGCGAACAGATAGCCCAACGGGATGGTCGTTCCGTTGGGAAACGTATAGACCCAGTCCAACTCGGGCATGGCATGGAAATTCATGCCGTAGATACTCGCCACGAGCGTGGCAGGCATGAAGATGACCGCCGCCACGGAGAAGATCTTGACGATCTCGTTCTGCTCGATGTTGATCAGCCCCAGCGCGGCGTCCTGAATGTAGTCCAGACGCTGAAAACTGAAATCGGCGTGGTTGATCAGCGAATTGACGTCCTTGATCATCAGCTGCAAGCGGGGATAGATGTCGTTGGGGAAACGCTCCGAACGCAGGATGCCCGAGAGCACGCGCTGACGGTCGAAAATATTCTCGCGCAGCAACATCGTGCTTTCCAGAAGGGCGTTGATGCGGTGGATCACCTTCTTGTCGATCGAATCCTCCGAATTGATGTCCTTCGAGAGCGCCGCGACCTGCTTGGCAATCATCTCCACCAAATCGGCGTCGTAGTCGATACGCACCTCCAACAATGAAATGAAAAGATGGTAACCCGTCGAGAAACTGCGGTAGTTCATCTGCAACCGCTTCTCGGCCTCGCGGAAGGTGCGGAACTCAGCGTTGCGCACCGACACGAGCACACCCTCGTTCGAGATGATGAACGATACCGGCTGAACGACGAAAGAGTCGTCCGTCGGAACGAAGAAGTTGGAGTTGGAGATAATGGCGTTCTCCGTCTCGGAATATTTCGAGGTGGACTCGATCTCCTCGACTTGCTGCTTGGTCTGGAGGCTGATCTCCATAAAGTTCTCGACAGCCTTCTGCTCCTTGATGGTGGGATTCAGCAGATCGATCCACAGGATGTCGTCGTACCCCAGTTCGTCGAAGAGCTTGGGATCGGCATTGCGGATGATCTTGTTGTATTGTTTGAGGTAAATGGTAATCATAAGCACCCGGGTTTGTATTCGGCGGAGCCCTCGCGGCGGCCGGATCGGTTTAGGTATTGTGAACTCCGAAAGGTGCTGCGCCTGCCGGCGCGGCGATTACCCTCTTCAGCCGGGTTCGACCCGAGGCGTCACTTTGATGCCGGAGGTCCAAAACTTTTGAAGAGCTTTGCGTTTTTCGTTATCGAAGAGAAAATCGATGTTCTGCGTCAGATAGTCATAGGCATAAGGCCGGTCGCGGTAATCGCTTTCGAGGATCGCCTCATAAATGCGCTCCACGCCGAACGTGAGCGCCTCCTCCAAGGCATCGGTCACGGCGTAGGGCATCCCCTTGCGGGCGACCCAGACGGCGAAGGCGAAGGGCATCCCCGTCGCTTCGCGCCACTCGGCGGCCAGATCATAGGAGTAGATGAACTCGTCCTCGTGGTCGAAGACCTTGTCGCCGATCAGCAGAAAGGCGTCGCCGTCCTGCGGGGTATCCAACACCGCATAGTCGCGCATATCGAGCCACAAAGGCGCAATCTTCCACCTGTTCGCCGCCAGATAACCCGTCAGCTGCACCGAAGTGCGCGAGTGGGCGTCGAGCCAGATGCGGCGGACCTCCTCGATCGGGGTATTGGAGACCACGACCACCGTGCGCACTTCCTCGTAGGCGCCGATACAGAAATCAGTGATCAGCTCCGCTCCCTTCAATTCGGGGACGACGGCCGAAGGCAGCAATGCGATATCCGCATTACCGTCGATGAAGTTCTGTGCGCAAAGGGCGGGTGGGGTCAACAAGAGTTCCGCACGGAGATTACCTGCGTGCCGGATACCATAGATGAAAGGTATCGTATTGAGATACGATACGGCTGCTATTCGGGGGATAAGAGCCATCATCCATACGTTTTGACCTTTTGTTCGACTTCTCATTCTCGGCGGAGCGCGGGCATCGCAACGATTTTCGTCGCATACCGCTCCGTCGAATCCGACGCAAAGGTACGAAAAATTCGGGAAACGAAGCCGAGCATCGGATTTTATTTTCGGAGACGGGAGGATTTCAATGTTGCACGCCTTTCAACGCACAGTTTTACAAGAGTTTGCACAAAAGTTTTTCTAAATCTCGTGAAAAGACTTGACAAAGGGGGTTGCGGGAACGTATATTTGTCCAGCCGATGGACCGCAAGCCGGAGTTATCAACACTCATTCGTCCGGCAATCCTTTGTTATCAACAATCCGTTTCGATTCCATTCACGACAGAAACGCACGTTTCAAAAAGTTGTGAACGGTTATCAACAATCCGTTAAAATTTTTTCAACAATGACTCCCGTCTATCTCGCGCAGGCGCTGCGCGATCTCATCACCGCACACGACTACGCTTTCTTTTCGGCGCCGGACGGATACATGGCCTCGGAAATCGACCGCTATCCCGCCGCATGGCTCACTCCGCTCCGGCTCAAGGAGGTCGAAGGCCGCCGCCACGGGAAACGGACTTACGAGATTCAGCTCCACCTGCTGCAACCCGGGCTGCAGCTCACGCACGCCGAGCGCGCCCGACGGCTCGACGAAATGGAGCGGACGCTGCTCGATATTTTCACGGTGCTAACGGAAGACCCGAAAGTGATCTGCATCGGGCGGCTCGCGATCCGGCCCCGCACCTGCGCCTTCACCAACCACGGCGAAATTTCGCAGAGCGCCACGGCGGAGATCGTCGTCTGGTTCTGAAACGATCAGGAATCGACCTCCTTCAAACTCCGCTCTGCGACAAGCAGATCAATGTCGACAATCAACAATCAACAGATTTATGAGCTTTTACAAGATTCCCCAGAACTATGCGCCGGGATTCGCTCCGCAACGCTACGTATTTATCAACGATGCGGCCGCCGCGACACTCACCGCCCGACTGAGCGACGCGCGCAGCGGCGACGCCGTCGCCGAACTGGCGCTCCGCGACCTGTGGATGCCGGAGATCGAGGTCTCCTCCTTTCTGCGGCGCATGGCCGCCGTCTTCCCTTTCGAAGCGGAGACGACCGGTCTCTACGCACCGCCGACGCGGACGACCGCGCTTGCGGTCGCAATCGGAAACGACAAGGCGGCCGACCGCATCTTTCTGCCCGCGACCCGCGCGACCCAAGCGGGAGAGGCGCTCACTTCGCTGCCCGCAACGCGGCTTATCGGCACCGAAGAGGCGGACGAAGTGTCGGTTCACTGCCGCGTGCACTGCTCGGCCGCGCTTACGGCGACCTGCAACGGCGTGCCGACGGAGCACGCGTACAGCGTCTCGGCCGAAGGCGTCGCTCTCTTCCGGCTCGACGCGGCGGAGTTCCCCGACGCGGAGTCGTTCGACCTAAAACTGACGGCGGACGGAATCGAATCGGCTATCCACTACGAAGTGACCGAAACCCCCGACGGGAGCCGAAGGCTGGCATGGCTCAACGACACGGGCGGAATCGACCGCTACACCTTCCCGCTGGTGGAGGAGCGTCGTTACGAAATCGAACGACGGCGTCTGTCGCTCGAAGAGGCCGGCCATATCCAATCGGAGACGGTCGGCGAACAACGGCTGCGGCTCGGCTCGGCATACGAACCCGCAGCCGTGCTGGAAGCGCTGGCGCAACTGGCCGCCGCGCCTGCGGTGTGGGCGGCAACCGAAGAAGGCTGGACGGAGGTCGACGTGGTGAGCGACACGATACGTATCGAGCGACCGGGCAAACTGCAACACCTCACGCTGGAGATTCGACCCCGAAAGAGAGGAGGACGGCTATGATCCGGTTGCTGATCGACTCCGTAGCCTGCGATCCGATCGCGGGACAGCCGCTAACCCTCGCTTGGAGCGACGAAAAACTGACCGATCCCGAAGCGGGACGCAGCGGAGAAACGCTGACGTTCGAACTGCTCCCGACGGCTGCCGTCGACGCCCTATTCGGGGCAGAATGCCATCTCTACGGCACGGGCAAATTTAACGCTGCGCTGCACAAGGGGGAGTTGCTGGCCGACGGCGCGTCGCTGTTGAGCGGCAGCGTACGGCTGTTGGAGACGCTCTGGCGCGGCGGGGAGTGCCGCTACCGCGTGGAACTGCGGGGAGGAGCCTGCGGATGGGCCAAGCAGGCGGCGAAACAGTGGTTCAGGGAGTTGGATGTGGAGTACGCGGGGCAGTTGTTGCCGACGGACATCGCCGCCGGATGGAGCGACGAAAGACCCGTGAAATTCCTCCCCGTACTCCGCGACCGTTACGAGATAACGAACGGCTCGACAGGTCTTCAAGCGCCGGAGCGGCTTCTCTCGACGGACGATTACCACCCCTTCCTGTCGCTTTATGCATTGGTACAGGCGCTTTTCGACAAGGCGGGGTACGCCGTCGAAAGCGCCTTCATGGAGAGCCCGTGGTTCCGCTCGCTCTACATGAGCGGCGCCTACGCCTCGCACGACACCCGCGTACAGCGGCAAAAGATGGGCTTTCTGGCGCGCCGCAAGGCCGACGGCACGACGACCGCCAACGCATTGGGACGGGTGGAGGCCAACCCCTTCGTGACGTTCAACACCGTCGGCAATCTCGTCGACGCCTTCTCGCCGCAGGAGGTCGATGAAACGGGAGCGACGCTGACGGACGCTTACAGCGCAGGCGGATGTCTGCGCATCGAGAACGGAGAGCTCTGTTTCCGGCCGCTGACCGAAGTGAGCGCGGGGTTCGAATACGACCTTCACTACGTGACCGACTACCGCATTCGTTCGCGGACGCGCCTGACGGGTTTCGACTCGGTGTGGCTGGGTGAAGACGCAGACGTGCGGTTCGAACTGGCGAACCGTTTCGAAGATCGGCGAGAGGCGCTGCAATCCTTCTTTCAGTACCGTATCGTCGTTTTCGACCACGCGGAAGGGAACAAATGGACGCTGCGCTGCACAACGGACGGCGCAGAGACGACGCTCGCGGAATTCACGACCCGCTCGGCGCTTTTCACCACGCCGAAGGGGACGACGCTCACCAATGCGCGTCTCTATCGCAACGTCTCGGGAGTCTATGTCCCCTACACGGGAGATTGGGCACTCTACGATGGGTACATCGGCGAAACGGGGCAGACCGAAGTGCGGATCACCGTTCGCACCTCGCCCGAGAAGGTGACGCCTACCGCACCGAAATATTTTCGTCAGATCAGCTTCTACGGGGCGGAAGCGGGGACGAACTTCACGATCAGCCGCAAGTGCCGCCTGCGGCCCTGCTTCTCGTCCGCCCCGGGGTACGGCGCGACGGTAACCTTCGCCGACGTGGCGCGGCACGAGATCCGGCAGGCGGAGCTGTTGAAGGCCCTCGCCCATCTGTTCGACCTGCGGTTCCATACCGACGAACGGCAGAAACGGGTCTACATCGAGCCGGCACGCGACTTCTACGATCCGGCGACCGTCTGGGAGTGGAGCGACCGCATCCTGAGCGACGCGGCGATCGCAAGCGCCGACCGAGCGCTCGACATCCACGACCTGCGGACATGGGGCTACCGCGACGGAGACGGCGCAGTGGCGCGTTTCGATGCAGCCAACGGCACCCGCTTCGGCCGCTGGAGCCATGCGACGGCATCGAAAGCGGCGAAGGAGGGAGAAACCGTGTCGCTCAACGAACTCTTCGCCCCGACGCTCTCCGAGACGGGCGGCTACGTAAACGCCCCTTCGGCGCTGATCCTCCGCGTAGGCGACCGCGACGAGGCGACGGCCGACGACTCAGACGCTTTCACGCCCCGCATCGTACGCTACATGGGCCTGCACGACCTGCCCGCAGGCGAGCGATGGGGCTATCCGCTGCACGAAGCGCGTTATCCGCTGGCCGCCTTTCACTTTACGGGCGACGCCGAGACGCAGGGATTCACGCTTTGTTTCGAGGATCGGGACGCACTGGAGGGTCTCCACCGCTTCTACGACGCCCGCGTGGCGGCCGAAGACGACCGCCAGCAGGTGACGCTCCGCCTGCGAATCGCCCCCGACGAATACGCGAACCTCTTCCGCTTCGACGGCGACGCCCACCCCACGATCCGCTCCCGCTTCCGCTTCCGGCTCGCCGGCGGAACCTCGCTCTTCACGCTGCGCGCCGTCACGGAGTACGATCCGTGCGAAGGCACGGCACGCTGCACGTTCGACCGCTTATCGCGCGACTGACCATGACACACAGCCAAAGACTGATGGAAGAATTGCGCCGCGAACTGCGGGGACTGAACGCGGCGCAGGCACTCGCCTACCTGCTCCACGAGGGAATTCTCGATCTGCGGCGCGCGGAGGAGGCCTCCATCCGCCGCGAAGTGGCCCGACGCATGGCACGCGGCGAGAAAAAGTGCTATGCGATGGGCGAAACGGCCTACGACTACTGCTGCTCCTATGAAAAGGTACGGGGCATCATCTACCGAAACAAAGAAAACCAGTAACAAAAAAATGAAATCCGACATTCAAATCAGAAATTCGGCCGACGTCTGCTACATCGATATCGAGGGGACGATCGGCGTGCCCGAAGCGTGGCAGTTCGCGTCGCCCGACGACCGCGTCGCCACCTACGAAAAATTCCGCGACACGGTGACGCGCATCGCGGCGCTCGACACCCCGCACGTGGTGGTCAACATCCGTTCGACGGGCGGCGACGTGAACGACGCGCTGCTGATCTACGACGCGCTGGCGACGCTCGACGCCGAGGTGACCACCCGCTGCTACGGGTATGTGGCGTCGGCAGCCACGCTCATCGCACAGGCCGCCGCCGCAGGGCGGCGCGAAATCTCGGCCGGAGCGCTCTACTTAATTCATGCGGCGGGCTGCGCAGCGGAGGGCAACGCCGCGGAACTGGAGGCGCGGGCGGAGCTGCTCCGCAAGACCGACGAACGACTGGCCGCGCTCTACGCCCGACGGTCGGGTCGCCCGCAGGAGGAGTTCGCAGCGCGGATGGCCGAAAACAACGGCAGCGGCCGTTGGCTCTCGCCCGAAGAGGCCGTCGCAGCGGGGCTCGCCGACCGGATCATCGAAACGGCCGAGACGGCCGAAGGCGAACGGTCGGCCGTGCAGAATCTCGCGCGCGGCTGGAACCGGCTGCTGACGGCGCTCGGACTGCACGCCGCACCGACAACGGCCGACGCTCCTCCCTCCGACGCCGTGTCGGACGAAGACCGCCGCAACATTCTTCATTTCGACGGTGCAGATCCGGCCGCCGGCCGATCGGCGGTCGAGGCCGCCGAGGGACAACGGCGCTGCCGTGCTACGCAGGTACTCCCGACGGAAGACCCGTCTGTGGGCGAAATACGCCGTTCGGCCAACTCGCACGCCTATGCCGACGACGCCCGACGATTCGGAACCAAGTAAAAAGCGGGGCGCAGTCGAATCCCACGCCGACCGCTTTTATCCATTTTTTTCACTCTTAACTTTTAATTCTATGTCTTTTATTGAAAACGCAAAGACCTATACGGGTCACGATCTCGAAACCGTCTTCTTCCGCCCGATGCTCAGCGGCCAGTCCGCGCTCGATCTGGGCGTACGCATCCTTTACAACATGCCCGCGCCCACAACCGTGCAATTGTGGGAACGTTCGGGCGATATCCTCCAGCAATACACCAAGGCCGGCTGGACGGGCGGCGATCCCGCCAAAAAGCTCCAGAAAACCATCGAAATGTCGAAGGTCAAGGCCGAGCTGGGCTACTCGGCGGCCGACTACTTCTCGCTGATCTACGAACTGATCACCAACCGCGCCGACGTCAACATGGACGACCTGTCGGGCACGGAACTGGAACAGGCCGAGACCGAACTCTTCAAGCGCGCCATCGCCGAAAGCCTTCGCGTGACGATGTGGATCGGCGACAAGGAGGCGGGCGCGGGCGCGGAGTACGCCACGTTCGACGGCTTCATCAAACGCATCTACGAGCTGATGTCCGAGAACAAAATCACGGCTGCGAAGAGCTACGGCGACGTCGATCTCAAAGAGACCGACGCAGTGGTCGGAATCTTCGACGCGGCATGGACCGAGGCCGCCGAGGAGCTGACCGATCTGAAACCCGACGGACAATTGGCCTACTTCGTCACCTCGGATCTCTACCACCTCTACGAGAAGTATCTCGACTCGTTCGCCAACACCGAGGCGGCCTATATCGGCCGCACCGAAGGCCGTCCCGTACTCACCTATCACGGCGTTCCGGTCATCGACCTCCACCTGTCGACCTATCTGCGCGAGACGGCCTATGCGCAGTCGTTCTGCCTGCTGACCGACCGGCGCAACCTCGTGCTGGCGGTCAATACGTCGGACTTCCCCGGCAATGAAATCCGCATGTGGTACAACCCCGATCTGATGGAAAACCGCCAGCGCGCCATCTTCATGGCCGGCTGCGAAGTGCTCGACGAGAAACTCGTGTCGTTCGCCTACAAGGAGTAAACCGGCAGGGCCGGCGCAGAGTTTCCGCCGTGCGCCGGCCCGCTTTTTTCATCGACCTATGAACAACGGACAAAATCCATCGACGCTGCCGCGCAAACCCGTGGGCGGCATCCGCTGCGTGCGACTGGCGTCGGCGCGGGCATTCGGGCCGCAGAGCCGTTTCACGGCCTACGAACTCGTCGACGACCGCTCGTCGTACGTTGAGACGCTGACGGCCGCCGAAGGGCTGCTGCGCGTACGCCACGAGCTGACGCTCGTCTTTGACAAGCATCTATCCGACGGCTGGTTCGACCGGCGATGGCTGGAACAATGCGCGACCGACGGGGTCGTGGCCGCAATCGTGACGGCCGCCGGCGAACGGCTGCGCATCGGTCGCTCCGCCCGCTTCGGCACGGAACAGGCGCTGCGACTCGAAAGTTTCACCTTTTCGTCGGGCGCCGCGCCCGGCGACCGCCCGACGGCGACGCTCGTGCTCACGAGCGAAGACACCGATCGGGCGCAAACAGATACCGACGATTATGAAGAAAACTAAACAGAAAACAGCGGTCGCCGTCAGCAACCGCACCGACCCCTATCTGACGATCGGTGCCGGTACCGTTCAAAGCGACCGCTTCTGGCGCTGGGGCGACGACAATCTCTTTCCGGCGGCGCTGGCGCTCATGTCGCGCCGCTCGACCACCCATCGGCGCATCATCAACGACAAGGCCGACTACATCTCGGGCAAAGGAATCGCCTGCGACACGGCAGCGCCGCGGCTCGCACGGTTCGTCGAAGCGGTCAACGGCGACGGCGAGTCGCTGCGCCAGCTGCTCAACAAGCTGGCCTACGACAAATCGCTCTTCGGCAACGCCTTTCTGGAGGTCGCCACCGACGCCCGCCGTTCGTTTCTCTCGCTCTACCATCAGGACGCTTCGCGCTGCCGGCTGGCCAAGGACTCCGCCCACGTGCTGCTGCATCACAACTGGGCGGCTTTCCGCGCCGAAGAAGCCCGCTCGCTGCCGCTCTACCCCCTTTTCGAGGAGCAGGCCGACGGAACGCTGCGCGCCGCGGTCCACTACAAGGACTATGAACCGATGTTCACCCACTACGGCGTACCGCCCTACATCGCCGGTTTCGGCGTCTCGGCCATCGCCTACAAAACCGACCGTTGGAACATTTCGCGGCTCGACAACTCGTTCCAGCTGTCGGGGGTGATGATGCTCGACAGTTCGGTCGACAGCGAAGCCGAAGCCGAGCGGGTCGTGCGCACGGCCGAGGAGCGTTTCGCCGGCAATCCCGGACAGGTGATGTTCGTGCTGAAAGAGGGAAGCGAGAACGACCACTCCCGCTTCATCCCCATCGCCTCGCAGAACGACGGCGACTGGAAGGCGCTGCACGATCAGGCCGTGTCGGACATCGTGGTGGCGCACTCGTGGTTCCGTTCGCTCAGTGGATTGGACTACGCGTCGGGATTCAACTCGGAGCGCATCCTCCACGAATACGAAGTGGCGCTCAACACCGTGATTCTCGGCGAACAGGCCGAACTGCTGGAACCGATCCGCGCCCTGCTGCGCGAAACGCTCGGCCTCGACGCAGCGTCGTTGCAGATCGTCAACCGTCCGCCCACACGTTCCAAACCCCTCTACATGAAGGTCTGGGAGGCCCGCAAGGCCGACGGACTGGAGTACGACCCCGACGACGAGGGGCAGCAGCGTTACCTCTCGGAGATCACCAAATACAACCTCACACACATCGACTGATCATGCAGACACTCATCACCCCCGCCGCCGTCGTCGAACAGGCGTTCAGCGACGGCGAGTACATCGTCCCCGAAACGATCCCTGAAGCGGCAATTGTCGCCGCGCAGGAGAGCTACCTGCGCCCCGTCACGGGCGACGCACTCTTCGAACGGCTGCTCGCCGGCGACCACGCCGACTTCACCGACGAATACCTCGCCGCACCGCTGGCGCTTTACGTACGCTATCTGACCGCTCCGCAACTGGACCTCCGTCACGGACAGGGCGGCACCGTGCAACTGCGCTCCGACCGCTTCGCGGCGCCTGCCGATGCGGCGCTTCGGCGCAGCCGACGGGCCCTGCTCAAAAGCGCCCGCCGCCTGATGCGGCGCGCCTCCGACTACCTCGAATCCCACGCTGCGGAGTTCCCGCTCTACGATCCGCAGGCCAACATTCTCAACCGTTGTTCGATCGATGGAAAACTTGTGCAAACCCGTTAGCGGCGCGGCCGCCGCACTGGCCGGCTGGTTCGCGCCCGTGACGCCGCTGGTGGCGTGCGTCTTCGGTTTTATCGCCGTCGATTTCCTGACGGGCGTGGCGGCCAGCCGCGCCGTTGCCCGCCGTGCAGGCCGTCCGTGGTGGTTCGAAAGCGCCGAGGCGTGGCGTACGGTGCAGAAGCTTGCGCTCGTCGCCACGGGCATCGTCATGGCGTGGACGATCGACCGCTATGTACTCGACTTTATGGAACTGCACGCTGCGCGGCTCTTCACGGGCTTCGCCTGCGGCGTGGAGTTCTGGTCGTTTCTCGAAAACGCCGCCCAGCTCTCCGACGCGCCGCTTTTCCGCTGGATGAAACGCTACGTGCACCGCCGCATCCGAAAGGAGGTGGGCGATGAATAATCTTCCGCGCGGCCTGCGCAACCGCAACCCGGGCAACATCCGCCGTTCGGCAACCCGTTACAAAGGCGAAACGGAGAGCGGCGATCCGGCCTTCAAATCGTTCCGTTCGATGGCGTGGGGCTACCGCGCGATGTTCGTTCTGCTGCACACTTACCGCATCCGCCATCGGCTCACGACCCTGCGCGGCATGATCGCCCGCTGGGCTCCTCCCTCCGAGAACGACACCGACGGTTATCTGACCGCTGTGACCGAACGCAGCGGCATCGGCCCCGACGCCGAGATAGACACCCGCGACCGGCGGACGATGACCCGTATCGTCGCGGCAATGTCGCGCGTGGAGAACGGCGCGGCGGCGCACGAAGAGGAGATTGCCGAAGGATGGCGACTTTTCAGCACGGATCTCTGACTTTTCGCATTATATTTGTGGAGTGGAGCGCAATCCGTTACATACGACGGCCAAACGCCGCCGGTCGGTCGGAACGGTCACGGGGCCGCTTCCGATGGTCTGGGTGCTGCTCTTCACGGCGGCAGGGGTCGTCATCGCCCGTTATGCGACGCTGCCCGCCGGTTTTCTGGCCGCAGCTTTCGCCGCGGCAACGTTGACGGCATTCGCCACGCTCCGCCGCCGCGTCTGCGAAACGTACATCGCAACAGCCCTGCTGTTGCTCGGCATGGCGCTGCCTGCGCTGCGGCCCCAACCGGCCTACGGGCCCGCAAGCGACAATATCCTCCACGAAGCGGCTTCGGAGCGCATCCGACGGCTCGGCCTTTCGCCCGATGCAGAGGCCATCGTGTTGGCGATGACCGCAGGCGACCGCACGGAGTTGACGGCCGAACGACGGGCGCCCTACAACCGCACGGGAACCGCCCACGTGCTGGCCGTATCGGGACTTCACGTGGGGATGGTTTTCCTCTACGTCAATCTGCTGTTGGGAGGGCTCGCGCTGCTGCATCGCGGACACCTCATGCGCAATGCGGCGGCCATAGTCGTCATCTGGCTCTTCGCCGCGGCGGCGGGGCTGTCGCCCGGCACCGTGCGCGCCGCCGTCATGTTCACGGCGTTGCAGCTGGCGCTGGCCACGACGTCGCGGTACGTGAGCGTCAACATCCTTGCGACGGCGGCCTTCGGAATGCTGCTGTGGCGGCCGGCCTACCTCTTTCACGTCGGGTTTCAACTGTCGTTCCTCTCCGTTGCGGCGATTCTCGCGTGGGGGATGCCTCTCTACCGGCGGCTGCGCACGCCGTGGCGAGCGGTGAACGGGCTGGCGGGAACGCTCATCGTCGGCGCGGTCGCCTCGGCGGCCACGGCACCGCTGGTATCGTACTGCTTCGGACAGATTCCGCTTATCGGACCGGCGGTCAATCCGCCCGTTATCCTGCTCACCTATGGGGCGGTCGGGGCGTCGCTGTTGTGGATGGCGATCCCTTGGCCGCCTCTTTCGGTCGTCGTCCGACCGACGCTCGAAGGGTTGCTGACGTTGCAAAACGGACTGGTCGCAAAAGCGGCGACGTTGCCCTGTGCCGCGATCGACTACCGGATGACGGCGGCGCAGGTTGCGACGGTCTATCTCTTTTTTGCGATTTTTACCCTCGTCGTCCGCCGTCCGTGGCGGAAAAATCGGTAACTTTGCGCACATGACCCGCGAAGAGTTCGATACGCTGCGCCGCGACGACGTGCGACACGCCGTAGCCGAGAACCTCGGCCGCGATCCGGTGGCCGTAGCGCTCGACCGCCGTATCCCCAATGCCGCGCTGGTCGCCACGCAGGTGAAATACCTCGAACGCGCCCGTACGAAGCTCCCCTCCTACTACGCCGCCCGATGCATCTTGCCGCCGCGCGCCTTCGAACAGGCGTCGAGCGAGCCGTGCGCCGAGCACAAGGAGCTATCGGGCGATACGGCGCTCGATCTTACATGCGGACTGGGCGTCGACGCGCTGGCGCTCTCCCGACGATTCCGGCGAGTCGTGACGCTCGAATGCGACGAGACGCTGGCCGCCGTTACGGCATGGAACCTGCAACAACTGGGTGTAAAGAACGTGGAGGTGATCCGCGCTTCGGCAGAGGAGTATCTCGCCGCCGCGACCGAGCGGTTCGACTGGGTATACGCCGATCCCGATCGGCGCGACAAGGCGGGGCGCAAACTCGTCCGGCTCGAAGATTGTTCGCCCGATATTCTGCGTCTGCTGCCCGCCGTCCGGCGCACCGGCGCGCGACTCTGCCTGAAAAATTCGCCGCTGTTCGACGTCGACGAGGCGCTCCGGCTCTTCCCGACGGCCCGCATCGAGGCCGTATCGCTGCACGGCGAGTGCAAGGAGCTGCTCGTCTACGACGACGAAACGGGGCCGCTGCTGACGGCCACGGCGCTCGGCGCTGGCAGCGCGGCGTTCCCGCCGGCGGCTACCGTCGCACCGCCGCCACAGCCGTTCGACCCTGCGGCCTACCGCTATTTGTTCCTGCCCGACGTAGCGTTGCAGAAGATGCGGCTCGTACGGCGGGCGCTCGAAGGGGTGGCCGACGTATGGAGCGAAAACGGGTTCGCCTTCTCCCGCCGGCCGGTCGAAGGAGTCCCGGGACGGACGATGGAGATCGCCGCCATCGAACCGTTCGACTCCAAAACGCTGCGGCGCGAGCTGCGCGGCGCGGGAATCGAAGCGTTCAAGCGCGACTTTCCGCTCGACCTCGCGGAAATTTACGCCCGAACGGGAACGCACCCGGGCGGCGAACGGCGGCTGGCCTTCACCCGCATCGGAGGTAAATCATGGACGATCAAATTAACGACTGAAAGTTGACGGGATTTCGGCAGCGGATTATCGGGTTCGGGCGTTTTAAAGGGGCGGAGAGCGGCAGAAGACACGGAGGGAGCGCCCCGATGCAAACTGTGAGACTTTTTTGAATACGGAAAAACGATGGAAGAGGTAAGACTGGACAAATACCTGTGGGCGGTGCGCATCTTCAAGACGCGCAGCGACGCCGCCGAGGCGATCCGCACCAACCGCGTGACGGTGGGCGGCGCAACGTGCAAACCCTCGCGCGAGGTGAAAATCGGCGACGTGATCGCCGTGAAGCGGATGCCCGTCGTCTATCAATACAAGGTGCTCGATCTGGTGACGAGCCGCCAGCCGGCCAAAAACGTCGCGGCCTACTGTCTCAACATCACCCCGCAGGAGGAGCTGGACAAACTCAGCGCGCCGCGCGAAACGGTCTTCGTCTTCCGCGACCGCGGCACGGGACGGCCGACCAAGAAGGAGCGGCGCGAACTGGATTCGCTTATGGACGAAGTCTTTTACGAGGAGGAATAGCCGATGAAACCCGAACGATTGCTGGAGATTTTGGCCGTCGCCGAACGGCTCAAATGCAATACGCGCCACTCGTGGACTTCGACGGGTCGTCACGAAAGCGTGGCGGAACACAGTTGGCGGCTGGCGCTCATGGCGCTGTTGGCAGCCGACGAATTCCCCGACGTGAACTGCGACCGCGTGGTGCGCATGTGCCTCGTGCACGATCTGGGCGAAGCCTTCACGGGCGACATCCCCGCCTTCGAGAAGCGACGGCAGGACGAAACGCACGAAGCGGCGGTACTCGCCGAATGGGTCGAGACCCTGCCCGAACCGCTGCGCGCCGAATGGCGGTCGCTCTACGCTGAAATGGAGGCGCTGGCGACGCCCGAAGCCAAACTCTACAAGGCGCTCGACAAACTCGAAGCGGTGATTCAGCACAACGAGGCCGACATCGCCACGTGGCTGCCGCTCGAATACGAACTGAACATCTCCTACGGTGCCGACGAAGTGGCGTGGTCGGACTACCTGCGGCGGCTCAAAGAGGCCGCCAACGACGTAAGCCGGCAGAAAATCGAGGCGTCGCGGCGGAGGACGCCGAACGATACGGAAAAATAGCGCGGATTCGCCCGAAATCGTTATCTTCGACTGCGCCGTAGATACTGCGGTTCGGAAAAAGAAAACAGTCGTTTTTTCTTTTTCTCTCACCTTAATCGTATCTTTGCACCGCTATGGAAAAGAAATTATACGAAAAACAGGAGATATACGACCCTGCGGCGATCGCCGAACTGAGCGAGCACTATGCCGCCGTCCTGCGGCTGCTGGGTGAAGATCCCGCACGCGAGGGACTGCTCAAAACCCCCGAACGGGTGGCCAAGGCGATGGCCTTCATGACCAAGGGCTACGCCGAAGACCCGCGCGACATCCTCCTTTCGGCCATGTTCCGCGAAGAGTACAAGCAGATGGTGCTCGTACGCGACATCGAGGTCTACTCGCTCTGCGAACACCACATGCTCCCCTTCTACGGCAAGGCGCACGTAGCCTACATCCCCGACGGCTACATTACGGGGCTGTCGAAGGTGGCGCGCGTAGTGGAGTGCTTTGCGCGCCGTCTGCAAGTGCAGGAGCGGCTGACGGTGCAGATCCGCGACTGCATTCAGGAGGCGCTGCATCCGCTGGGCGTAGCCGTCGTGATCGAGGCGAGCCACATGTGCATGCAGATGCGCGGCGTCGAGAAACAGGACTCCTCGACCACTACCTCGGCCTTCACGGGCATCTTCCTGCGCGACCACCGCACACGCGAAGAGTTCATGGAACTGATCCGGTAAACCGCATCCATTCGACAGATAGCCATCTCCCGACCCTTGACGAGTCGGGAGATGCTTTTTTAATGAATTTTCCGGCAGAACAGGTTCTTGCATATTCCATGGTTTTGATTAAATTTGCAAACGAACCTGATTTTTAACTACAAAACCCGAACAATGAACCGATTGGAATTTCTGAGATTGATGGGACTCTCCGTCGTAGGAGCGGCCGTCGCTCCCACAACATTCGCGGAAGGACTTGCAAAGGATGAAAAACACCTCAAAAGTACGATCCGAGGGCTGAAAGCAGAGGTAGACCGGCCCGTAACCGTCGTCATTCTCGGCGCCGGCAGCCGGGGAAACACCTATGCCTCTTACGCCAAACGATTTCCCGAGTGCATGCAGGTGATCGGCGTGGCCGACATCAACAAGTTCCGCCAGCAGAAGATGGCCAAAGAGCACGGCATCGAGAAACAGTACCAGTTCAACGACTGGTCGGAAGCTTTCGAGGTGGCGAAATTCGCCGATGCGGTCGTGGTCAGCCTGCCCGACGACCTGCACTACGCTCCCGCCATGAAGGCGCTGGAAGCGGGATACCACCTCCTGCTCGAGAAACCGATCGCTCCTACCGAAAAGGAGTGCACGGCCATCCGCGATCTGGCACTGAAAAAGAAGGCCATCGTCGGCGTCTGCCACGTGCTGCGTTACGCGCCCTATTTCATCGCGCTCAAAGAGACGATCGATTCGGGCCGGATCGGCCGGCTGGTCAGCATTCAACATCTGGAACCGATCCAGTACGCACATATGGCGCACTCCTACGTGCGCGGCAACTGGCACAACTCCAAAAAGACGACGCCGATCATTCTGGCCAAATCGTGCCACGACCTCGATATCATCCGCTGGCTGGTGGGATCGCCCTGCAAGTCGATCTCGGCCTACGGCGATCTGATGTATTTCACCGAAGCCAACAAACCCGAAGGCGCTCCCAAACGCTGTACGGACGGATGTCCGCATGAGGCCGAGTGCCCCTATTCGGCCATCGACATCTACGTGCGCAAGCACGCACACCTCAGAGTGTTCGACGATCTGCCGCGCGAACAGCCGGCGCGCGACGAGGAGATACGCCGCCGTTTGGAGCGAACCGACTACGGCCGCTGCGTCTTCCAGATGGACAATGACCAATGCGACCACTACGTGGCCAACATGGTATTCGAAAACGGCGTGACGGCCGCCTTCTCGATGGAGGCGTTCATGGCGCGCGGAGGCCGCCGCACGCAGATCATGGGAACCAAGGGCGAGATCGTCGGCGACATGTCGAAATTCACGGTCACCGATTTCCGCACCCGTAAAACCTCCGTATGGGATCCCAAGAAGATCGAAGAAGCGGAAGGATACGCCGATCACGGCCACGGCGGCGGCGACCTTGCGCTGGCGCGCGATTTCGTGACGGCCGTAGCAAAAAACGACCCGTCCTATCTGAGCAGTCCGATAGATATTTCGGTCGAGAGCCACATCATGGGTTTCCGCGCCGAACAGAGCCGCAAAAGCGACCGCAAAGTCAGAATCTGATAATAGCGGCAGACCGAGAGCGCGTCTTTCCGTTGACGCCTTCTACGCCGATGCACGGATTGTAAGAGCACGAGGCACGCTCTGCCAAATAAAATAAACGACGGACGCCGAACCAGTTTTAGGTTCGGCGTCCATTTTATAAGCCCGAGATCAATCCACGAAAACCAGTTCGACACCTTCCGGCACTGTCGCCGACTTCTGATCCCGCCGCAGACGAATCCGTTTGAGCGTCTCCATCGGCTGACATTGCAAACGGCTGATACCCATACCTTGACAAACCGAGATATCGATTTCCTCCAACAAATTTCCAAAACACTTCACATGATAGGCTTTCGGAGGCAGCTGCAACGATACGAGTTTATTATCGGAACAAACCAAAGGGGAGAAGGACGAATATTCCGTACAATGAGAAAAATCGAGTGCGCTTACACTGCTGCCTGTACAAGTACATCTGGTCAATTTTTCGCAACCCGTCAGATCCAATATTTCGAGGTGCGGACAATCGACACAATCGAAAACATGTAAACTCGCCGGAAGAATCACATTCCGCAATTCGGAATTCTTTCGGAGCGACAGGGAGATCTGCGGAGAATCCGCATACATGGAGAGATCCAGCCGCTCGATTTCGATTTCATGTAATTTCAGATCCCTTAACACATCCGATTCGGGCAGAAGGAGTGTTCCGATAGGGGCCTGTCTGATATCTATACTCTTCAGTTTCTTGCAACCGGACAGGTCGAGAGTCGTACATACAGTTCCGTAACAATACAATGCATCCAATTCGGTGCATCCCGTCACATCGATCGCTTTCAACGTTTTCATTCCAGACAGTCCTAACTGCGACAAAGTAGAATTATGCGACAGATCGAGTCGTTCGAGAGACACACCGTCGCACATCAAGCCACTTAACTTGGGGTTGTGCGACAAATCCAGTTTCGACAAACCTCCGCCAAAAACCGCCAACGCATTCAATTCGGAACAATTCATTACATCCAGAACCTCAACTCCGGGGCAGGTGAGATATTCCAGTTTGTCCAACGAGCGGACATCCAGTTTCGTCAGTCGATTCGATTCGCAACTCAACGATTTCAAAGCAGGACACTGCGATACCTCCAATGACGTCAGGCTATTGTGCTCACAAGCCACGGCAATCAATGCTTCCGACGCAGGAAGTCGTAGTTCTGTAAGTTCATTCATTACGCAATTGACCGTCTCCAATGCGAAATTACGGGTCAAATCGAGTGAAATCAAATGATTTCGGGGACAAACAAGTTTTCGCAAGCGGGTATTTCCCGAAACATCGAGCGATGTAAGCCGTTGGCGGGAACAATCCAGCTCTTCGAGATTGGCAAAATATTTCAACCCTTCGAGGCTCGCAAACCGCTCGACATAGGCCGATGTCGGAATACAGTTCAGTTTCGTTACGGCCAGCGCCTCCTCCTTGGAAATCGTTCCGTCGAAATTCGCATCGGCCACACCCAAACAGAATAATCGAAATTCCGCGTCTGGAATCTCTGCAGCTACATCGGGCGGATAAACCAACCCCTCGTCATCTTTCGAACAGCCTGCCGCAAAACAAATCGTCGCACACAGACTAATCAGCCAATAATTTTTCATAAGCAAATCCTACTTCAATCCATGTATACGACTTCGATCTCTTCTCCTTCGCGATTTACGATTCCCTCCGGAACCTGCGCAGGGCAGCCCCTCTTCAGTCTTATTGTTTTTAATGCAATCGGATTCTCCAGCATCAGCGTTTCCAATCCGGGAAGCCGAGTCAGATCGAGCGTTTTCTGTCGACAGAAACAACATTCGAGAATCTTGAGATTCGGACATCTATCGAGTACATCCGCATAGGATCCGTTCGCAGTCAGGGCAATCCTTAAAAACTCCAGGTCCGCGCTCTGCGGCAAATTCAGCACATCCAAAGCTACCGCACTTGTACTGAGAGCGTTGCAGTTAAGCTCCTTTAACTTCGGACATCCTGAAAGATCCACTTCCCGAAGCGACGGATTGTCACTCAACAAAACCGTTGTCAAGGTTTCCGTGGCCGGAAACCGTAATCGCATGAATGAACTCCCCGCGCAGCACACGATCGACTCCAATCGGGTATTGTACGCCAAATCGGCGCTTACCAATCCTGCCTTGTTCCACCAAAACTCCCTGAGATTGGAAAAATACTGTATTCCCGAAAGCGACGATACCCGATTAAGATTGATCGCACTCGTGACGGCGTTCGTATACAACTTCTCGACACCCAACGCTTCGTCCTTCGAAATTTTTCCATCCCGATCTTTATCGGCAAGGTAGAGACAATATTTGCGGAATTCCTCACTGGGAATCGCCGTCGCGATATCGTCGGGCCAGACGAGCGGCGGCAACACGTCGTCCGGCTCGGCATCGTCTTTCGAACAGCCGGCAAGCAGTGCGAAGCAGAGCAAGCAGCACAAACTTTTCCAAGAGAAAACAGATTTCATAGGCATACGATTTCAGAAGATTTGCAAAAAGGAATACTTCAAAAAACCACAAAGGGAGGGCTGTCGAAAACGGAACGGTCGAAATGCAGGGACCGATTCCATACGCCGGATCGGTCCCATTGGCATCGGCGACAATGCATATCGACGCAATTGTCCCATCGGAGAGGGTAGTTTGAAGGTTGGTTATCACAAATATACGAAACTATATTTTGATTCTGCAACTTTTTCGGACAAAAAGAGAGCGCACAATATTATTTTCAGGATATAAAATATTCCATTAAGACACGATCAAGTAACAAATACGTCCCATTCCGAATGCGGAAGATAAAAAACGACAGCTCCAGAATCGGTATCTGGAGCTGTCGATAACATGCCCGAAGGCCGATCACGCCTCTTTTCGCACGACGTAAATCCAATCGGCGGGCAACGCATAAAGCCGCCGTTCGGTCTCGGTGAAGCGCGCGGCATAGTCGATCTCCTCGACCGCAAAACCCGCCTCGCGCAACCGGTCGCCGTAATCGCGGCCATAGAGGCGTCGATGATCGTACTGCCCGAAGATGCGGGTTCGCTCGGCCGGATCGGCGATCGAATCGTCCTCGAAGGTCGCCGCCCGCGACCGGTCGACGGGCGAAAGCAGGATGCCCCAGCCTCCGGGACGCAGGATGCGATAAAACTCTCCGAGCGCACGGCGGTCGTCGGCCACATGTTCGAGCAAGTGGTTGCAGATCAGCACGTCGAAGGAGGCGTCCGGCAGCGGAATGCGCTGCACGTCGAAATGCAGCTGCGCCAGCGGACTCTCCAGATCGGCCGTCGTATAGTCGGCGGCCTGCCGCCGCAGCCGTTTCATCAGGCACACCTCGGGAGCGATATGCAGAATCCGCTGCGGTCGGTCGAGCAGATCGGTCTCGCGCGTAAGATAAAGCCACAGCAGGCGGTGCCGCTCCAACGACAGGCACGACGGACAAAGGGCGTCGGCGCGTGAAACGACATAACCGTAGGGAAGGAACCGACGACGACGCGCGCCGCAAACGGGACATTCGCGCCCGCGGCCCAAATAAAACACGCCCGCAACGGGCACAGCCCACCCCGCAACGCGTTGCAACACGGGACGCGGCACATGGTTAAGCATCCAGCGGATCAGTCGCTTCATTCCTCCGTGATCTTTTTCACGTCGGACTCGGCCTTCAACAACCGCTTGCGACAAAAGGCGATGAGCGTCGTGGCGCGTTTGACCTCGGCGGCCAACGCGTCGACCGACATCTCTTCATCGCGGAATTTGGCGAGGATGGACTCGATCTCGGCCATCGCTTCGGCATAGGTAAGTTCCTTTTTATCCATTGTTCCGTTTGCTTTTTTGCAGTCGTTTTCTCGCCTCGGCATAGCCTGAACAAGTTCGGCTCTGCGCCCGGCTTATCGAAAACGTTCGCTTTTTGCAGTCGTTTTCTCGCCTCGGCACAGCTCGAACAACTTCGGCTCTGCGCTCGGCTTATCGAAAACGTTATTTCTTCTTCGTACATGCGACCACCGAGGCCTGCACCTCGCCGTCGGCCAGCGAGATGTCGAGCCGGTCGCCCGGCGCGAGTCCCTCCGCGCTGCGCAGCGCTTCGCCGCCGTGACGGACGACGGCAAACCCGCGCCGCAACACCCGATCGACCGAATAGCTCAACAACAAGTCGGAAGCGGCCGTCAACCGACGGTCATGGCTTCGCAACAGATCGGCCGGAGCCGTTCGCAAGTACTCCGCCACATGTTCGAGACGGCTCCGTTCGGTCTGCAACAGGCAGGCGCTCTGTTGCGCAAGGGCTGCGCCGAGCCGTTCCAATCCGACCGCCGCCGCATGGGTAATTTCCAGCGCCGAATTGCCCAACTGAAGTCCCGCCCACGCCAGCCAGCCGTCAACCTGCGCCATACGCTCGACGAGCCATGCCGCAACCGCCGTCGGCGTTTTGAACGCCGTATGCGCCACCATGTCCGCCACGCTCGTATCCTTGTCGTGACCGATGCCCGTCAGTACCGGAATCGGGAACTGCGCCACGTGGTTGCACAGGCGATAGGCGTTGAAACAGTTCAGGTCGCTCGACGATCCGCCGCCGCGAATTATGACCACGGCGTCGAACGCTCCGTCGTCGGCAGCCACACGGCCGAGCGCGTCGACAAGCGACTCCTCGGCCGCCGCGCCCTGCACGACGGCGTCGAACAGCATGAGCGAAAAACGATACGGGCTTTTGGCAAGCTCGTTGCAGAAATCCTGATAGCCGGCTGCCCGACCGCTCGACACCACGGCGATGCGCTGCACCACCGCAGGCAGTTCCTGCTGACGGTTCATCTCCCACACCCCCTCGGCCTGCAAACGGGCTATGGTCTGCTGCCGCTGCCGCTCCATGTCGCCCAGCGTGTAGGAGGGATCGATGTCGAGCAGTTGCAGCGAAAAGCCGTAGACCTCATGGTAGCTGACCGTCGCTTTAGCAAGAATGCGAATGCCGGCGGCCAGCCGCTGCCCCGTCTCTGCCTCGAAATAGGCGGCGACGCGGGCGTACTGCGACCGCCAGATCACGGCGCGCGCCTGCGCTTTGGGAACGCCGTCGCCCTCCCCCTTCTCGACCAGTTCGAGATAGCAGTGGCCCGAATAGTTGACTTTGATCTCCGCGATCTCGGCGCTCACCCACAACGGCAAAGCAAAACGCTCTTCGAGCGCCTGCCGTACACGGTGCTGCAACTCGGAAAGAGAGATGTATTGCGCCGCAATCATCGGTTTATTCCAATTCCTCCTTCGTAAAGGTCACGTCGACCTCGCCCATCGCATAGCAGGCAATGTCGTAGGGATTATAGTGGAAAACGATCCCTTCGGGCGTCACCTCGAAATTCTCGGTCGGAACGATCGTTTCGGGGAAGAACCCCAGTTGGGCGAGCTCCTCTTCGTCGCCGGCGCCGTATTGCTCGCAGAGCTTGGCCTTGATCCGTTCGGTAATCTGCGGAAGCTGCTCTTCGGTGAAAAGATCGCCGAGCGAAAGTTCGTAACCGCCCTTCGTCCAATAGTTGTGAAACTCGGTCGTACGCATTCCATGCGCCCCACCCGTATAGCTCTCGCGTCGGATCGTATAGACGATCAGCGTGTCGACCGGCGCCTGAGCGGCCGCAATGCTCATCGCATAACGCATATCGGGCAGGTAGAGCGTATCGCAGGCATTGTCGGCGGCGAACCGTTCGATAAAACGGCGGGCGGCTTCCTCGGCCGTACCCGTAAAGTCTTCGAGCGCGAAAAAGTAGTTGACATTGGCGTTCTCGATGGCCGAGAGCGCCTCGCTGCGGTCGGCGTTGGCGATCGTGAGGAAGCGATACGAAAGGTCGCACGGCACCACTCCGCATTGGACAACCGTATCGAGCGACAGATCGGCGAATTTCGGTTCGACGGCGTGCCGGCAGCAGCCGGTCGTCAGAGCGGCAAAGGCCGCCAACAGCGTAAGCGTACGTAATTTCATAACGGATGATCTTCGAAAGTTAACAACCGTAAAGGTAGCAGAAATCTGGGTAAAAAAGGAGCGCAGCCCGATTTTTTCAGAAAAATTTTGGAGATTCGGATTAATGTGTTACTTTTGCACCCACAAACGGTGGATTCATCTAAGGGTTAGGATACATGCCTCTCACGCATGACATAGGGGTTCGAATCCCCTATCCACTACAAAACGAGCGAGCGGGAAATCCGGTCGCTTGTTTCCTTTTAAAGGAGGGGGAGCTTTGACAGGACGGCCCCTTCTTTCCGCCCGCCAAACAGAAACAAACAACTCGTCGGAGAAATCCGACGAGTTGTTTTAGGAGCCCAAGGCAATCTAACTGATTTGCAACACATTAAGATAGTGTAATCTACTAACAATAAGGCTAATCTATGAATATGACCTATAAAATTAGTTTAAATGGTGTGAATATGAGGATTTTGAGTAATTTTATAACTCCATGGTGTATTTGTAATATCAACAAGTAAATGAGTAAAATATCCAGAAATGAGCCCTGCCCATGTGGGAGTGGAAAAAAATATAAATACTGTTGTTTAGATGACGGACGAAGAGCTAGTCCAAAAAACAATCATCGTGATTATGTTGAGGATTGTTTTAAACGATTTTATGACAAATACTCACACAAAGAATTAATCAAAATATTCTCTGTCTTACAAATACAGCCCAAAAATCATGGTAAGAATATTAGGATAGAGAGCATTACTACTGAAATAGCAAGTAATTATGATTCTAATTCTATTACTAGACAATCTGACTACCAGAAAATATGTAAGGATATAATTAAGACTTGCACAAGAAATCGAGACGAGGATCCCCCAGAAGAGTTTTTTACCAATACATTGGTTTATGGAGCAGGTAACAATATTGTTTTTCCTGGCATAATAACAGATGGTGTAACGGTAAACCAACACTTATTAGAAACTATTTCATATTCTAAAGATAGTCTACCTCTAGAGTTTACGCAGAAAGTATGGGATGGAGTGAGATTTATTCTTTATGTACATCATCAAATAGCTTGTGAAATGGGTTATTCTTCAAGAATGTATATAGAGAACAATGAAGATGAGATTTACATTCCTTCTATTAGTAAGTTAATAAAGCATAAAGAATTATTCGTGTTTAACAAAGCTAAATTATCCCACATTTATGAAGATTTGGGAATTGAAGAAGATATTATATCTAATTTTTCATGTAGTCCCAGAGATAGTAAATTAGATAATCGCAATCCAGATGATAATCTTTTATTGAGGAAACCATTTATACATCTGGATGATGAATATGTCTTGGCTATGCCTACAGCAGAGTTGGTCTGTATAAATGAATATATCATTAATCTGTCTTTGGAATATAATTGCTTTGATGTTTTAATTAAAGCATATAACTCCATAATTGGCGGAGAGACTCATTTAGCATTTGCTCATATGAGTTGGTACTCTTTCCCTTATAAGATTAGTGAACCACACAAAAAATCTGACTATTTCTACTACAGTTCAAAAACATATCAATTTGATTCAGATAAAATAGCATATGTGTCTTTAGTAACTGGCTCTTACCATGAATATGGAGAGTTTGACTACAAAACAATTAATAATGATATCAATACTATAGCAAAGTCAGAAATAGATAAGATAAAAAAAGACCACCCTGATTATAAAATATTCTGGGTCTTTGTTACTAGTAGCATAAGATGTATTACAGGAGGGATATTTTATATCAATGAGACATTAAATAGCTCAGATGAGTCAATTGTGCTAAATTTCTCTCACTTAAGATTAATGACTGTTTTATGGGATTTTGATAAACTCAGTTTATGGAAATATGTAAAATATTCTAGGGAAAAGGAATCCCACAAGATTTTCATGCCAATAAACACTCATCTAGCAAGATATGATTGGTATGAAAGGCATGAGAAGTCTTTTGTTGATAAAGAGAATGAGTATAGTATGATATTCATTGACTTTGATGTTGAGGGTAATCTTAAGAGAAAAGGCACCAATATGATAGATAAACAAGGTGTTGAATATCCAATATCTCCAACAAAAACTGGTTTTGACATATGTGAAAAGAAAGATAAAAATATACCTCTTTATATTTCAGCATCCTCTCTATATGGACTATACCGCATCTGCTTATTAAGATATAGCTCTCCTATATGGTTTCAGGCTGATTTGTCAAAGTATCCTAAAGCACACATAATAATAGAGGCTTTAGCATATTGGTGCAATGAATTAGAGTTTGTTCTAGATGGGTTTGTAGAGCAGTTCCAGCATAAGCCGATTGTATTTAATATTCATGCAACTGTGAGTGATGATATGTTGGGGAAGACAGAAGCGGAAGTGGATTTTGAGAAATTGGTAAAGTATTCAATTGATAAGGAGGCAAGATTCATAAATATTCAGCTCTCTGATGATTTTACAGTACTTTTTCTTGCCACTCATAATGGAGGAGAAAGATATTTGATGATGTGCTTTATTGGAGTTTTTAATGAATTAGCATCATTGCTTAATTTAAAGACTTTAGATGAATCTGATATTACTGATAATATTGCAGCCGTCATGCCTTATGGGAGAAAGAAAATGATTCTCATAGGAACTACTGAAAATATAGATATTAAAGCATCAAAAATAGACACAGATGAGCCCAGATATATCCCACTAGATAACATTACTCAAATTGCAGAATCCCACATTAAAGATTTAGGATTAACAATAAAGCCACAAATTCTTTCCAGTAAAGAGGAGAAAAAACAGTTGCTAAATTCGTTAGTAACATTTCATTATGACAGTATTCTGCAACAGATGAAACCTTATGATTATCAGCAGTTGTTAGTGGCTATAATGAGAAGGCATGAATCAATATTAAGTAAAGATGCTTTACAGAGAATGCACTATCCTGCAAGAGAGTTGTGTTATGGTAAATATGAAGATGTCCACCAACAGTATTTAGAAGAGTCAAAAAGTATTGCTGAAATTAGTTTGTGCCTAAGAGTTTTGGTCGAATTTGTTGCTTGTAGTACTCCACAAGGAGATAAAAGCATCTCACAAGATGAACTAGACTGCTTGCTTGGCAGAATGTCTATCCTCATTAATGCTGGATTTCTATCGGATGCTATAAACTTTGATGTATTAGAAGAAAGTATTACAATTACTCCAACAAATCTAATATTGTTTCCGAGCATAGGAGTGTTAAAGCTGTACTGGAAGGATTTACATAATGAGCAGTTTGAGCATATCTATCAGTCATACCTGCAAAAGAAAAATAATCTCATTGAAGATGCTGATGAGGTGGATACTTATATGACAAAAGTAGACCAAACTTTTGTACAAGCATTAGGAGTAAGTCTATTCAACATAGCATTAATCAGCGAGTATATTTCTTCAAAATTGCTTTTTGATTTGGGGCAGTCTGTGGCATGCATGGACAAAAGTTTACTTAAAGAAGATATTACTAGAAATTTAAATATCTCTTCTAATGAAGTGGATGCCTATTTCAGTCAATTCATATTTATAAAAAGGGATGGGGTTCTTAATAAGCCAGAAGGATATAGACAGGAAGATGTTTATCCTTGGAGGTACTCAAGACCTTTATCATATCTTCTTAGACCAATAGTAGAAATTGAAGATGGTCTGCTAATAAGTGCTAGACATTTGTTATCTGCATCTCAAAACTTTATTCATTTATTTTTTAATGGTACTCTGAAAATAAATAATAAAGCAATCCAGGGATTGTTGGCTGAATGTAATAAGATTAAGGGGGAAGAGTATAGAGAAGATATATATGACTGGTTGATTGCTAATACTGATTTAGAGGTTGTTAAACATGAAGTGAAAATTAAACCTAAAGGGTTCTTTGACTCATCAGAAGATAAAGGAGATATTGACATTTTAGCATTAGACCATTCTAACAGAATCATTTATTCCATAGAATGTAAAAACACAACTCAATCAAAAATCCCATATGATATAAAACATGAACTTGATGTGTACCTTGGGACAGAAAAGAAGATAGGGTTAATTCAGAAGCATATTAATAGAGATACATGGCTACAGAGCAATTCAACATATGTAAGAAGTAAACTATCTGTTGCTAATTACAGTATCAAATCATTGGTTATATCTAGAAACATACTACCTACAACATATGTCAATAGAAACATGGGGATACCTATTTACTCATTTTATGACCTACAATGCAATAATACGCCAATAAAAAAGAAAAAGCATAAAGTAAAAAGATAAAAATGTTAGAATATGGTGTTTGATATTATTGACAATCTCCCTACTAAGATAAAGACTTATCTAATATCATTCTAGACAGCTTGACTATAGAAGATAGCCATATTGATTTTGAGTTTTATATCAGAAAAACATTCCTGCAAACATGATTAAGGAAGCTATTTTGATTCAATAAGCCTAATTCAAAATTAGAATATTTTTATAAAGCACAATCAATTATCTCTCCTCAGAGGTATAAAGATCAGAAGAATAATAAAACTGGTTGAAGACAGGGATACCACTGAAATTCACTGAATATTATAAATTCAGTAATAACCTGAAGGATAGCGAAATAAAAAATATTAATGTTGTTTTGCAAATGTTTTGCAACTCAGGAAAACAAAAAGCTCTAACTGACTGATAATCAATTGGAGTTTTTCTTGTTTTGTGCCCAGGACAAGACTCGAACTTGCACGAACTAAACGTTCACTACCCCCTCAAAGTAGCGTGTCTACCAATTTCACCACCTGGGCTTTTTCAAAACAGGCCGCAGCGTCCGGCATCGGACCCTTGGCGCATGTTACCGAAACACACGGTTTCGGAGTGCAAATATAGACAGGATTTTGTTAAGCGCAAAATTTTAAATCGTTTTTTCGGAAAAAATCCTATCTTTGTCAACCGGACGCCGGCATTCGATCGGCCGGCGCAAGCTCTGATTTACGGAACGATACCGAATGAAAACCGACTGTTGAAAACAAACCTCAAATACTCAACCGCAATGAAAAAACTGATTCTGACGACCGTCCTGCTCTTCGCGGCGGCCTCTCTCTTCGCGCAAAGCGAGTACAATTTCCAGCGGCGTTCGCTCTTCGAGAAACTGCCCGTAACCTCCAAAGACATTGTCTTCTTGGGCAACAGCATCACCGACGGCGGCGAGTGGAACGAACTGCTTGCCAATCCTCGCGTGAAGAACCGCGGCATCAGCGGCGACCGCTCGAGCTGGATGCTCGACCGGCTCGATCCCATCGTCAAGGGCAGGCCGAAAAAACTGTTTCTGCTGATCGGCACCAACGATCTGGCGGCCAATGCTCCTGTCGAGGAGGTTGTGGCCAACGTCCGCAAAATCGTGGAACGTTTTCAGACCGAATCGCCGCGTACGAAACTCTACGTGCAGAGCGTCTTTCCGGTCAACGACTCTTTCAAGAAATACGCGGCCAAACACGGCCGCCACGACGCCGACATCGTCGCCGTCAACAAGGGTTTGCAGGCCATCTGTGCGGAAAAAGGAGTTGTCTATATCGACCTCTGGACACCGCTGGCCGACGAGAACGGCAAACTGCGCGCCGAGCTGACAAACGACGGCCTGCACCTGATGGGCGAAGGTTACATCGTTTGGCGCGACGCGGTAATGCCTTACGTAAAATAGCCGGACGAAAAATCAACCGTCCAATGGCTTACGACATTTTCATCAGCTACCGCCGCGACGGCGGCAAAGAGTTGGCGCGTCCCCTCAAATCGGAACTGGAACGGCGCGGTTACCGCGTATTTCTGGA
>CAJMNH010000016.1 GCA_905214725.1 uncultured bacterium | reverse complement strand
AGGTGGCCTACGGACTGGGATTCAAATACCCCGCACATTTCACCCGTCTGTTCAAGAACAGGGTCGGGTGTACGCCCAACGAATACAGGACTCGGCTCGACTGAGTTTTTCGAGCGATGAGACTATCTTAAATCAGTAGATTATGTATCCTTTGAAATTCGAACCCTTCCTGCGTCCCATGATTTGGGGCGGCGAGAAGATTGCCGCTTATAAAGGAATCGAAACCTCTCGGCAGGCCGTCGGCGAAAGCTGGGAACTGTCGGGCGTTGCCGGACATGAATCGATCGCGGCCAACGGCCCCTGCAAGGGAATCTCTCTGCCTGCGCTCATCGATCGCTATGGCGCGGAGTTGGTAGGGCGGGGCAATTACGAACGGTTCGGCAACGAATTTCCGTTGCTGGTCAAATTCATCGACGCCCGTGAAGACCTTTCGATTCAGGTGCATCCCGACGACCGTCTGGCGTGGGAACGCCACCGGATGAAGGGAAAGACCGAGATGTGGTACGTCGTTTCCGAAACGGACGGCGCGCATCTGCGCATCGGGTTCGACCGCAGCGTGACGCCCGAAGCCTATGCGGCGGCGGTTGCCGACCATACGATTTGCGACTTGCTGCGCGATCATCCCATCGCTGCGGGCGACGTCTTCTTCCTGCCGGCGGGGCGCGTCCACAGCATCGGCGCAGGAGCCTTCATCGCCGAAATTCAGCAGACGTCGGACCTGACCTATCGTATCTACGACTACGGCCGGCCGGGCCCCGACGGCAAGCCGCGCGAACTGCATACCGAGTTGGCCATGGAGGCGATCGATTACGATGTGCCGGCCGATTACCGCACGCATTACGAACGGATTCGCAACAAAGATACGGAGCTGATCTCCTGTCCCTATTTTACCACGCACCTCTGCGACGCCACTTTCAGCGTGCTGTGCGACTATTCGACGCTCGATTCGTTCGTGGTGCTGATCTTCGTCGCCGGAGCAGGCGAGTTGGTCGACTCCGAAGGGAACCGGTTGGCGGTGCGGCAGGGAGAGACCGTGCTGATCCCCGCTTCGACGCGGCAGGTGACGCTGCTGCCCGGACATGACGGGCTGCGGTTTCTCAGCAGTTATGTGGAGGAGCCGGAGGAGTAATCCGAATCCGCTCGTTTCCCGATTTTACAGCGCGCCGGCACGATTATCGACAGATCGTACCGGCGCGGTTTCTTCGTTTCGCGCTGCGGATTATGCGCGGCCGCCGCATGGTCGGGCCGCAGCACGGCGATCCCGCCCCCGTCGAAGCGTTGCGCGGAACCGGCTGTTTTTTCGGTTCGGCAGTCCGAATTTGCGGTTTCGAAAGGAGATGTGCCGTGAAATCAGGAAAAATGTCGTTTAAAGTGGAAATATATGGCAAAAAATTTTGTAAGATGAATTATAGTCCCTATCTTTGTTTCGTCGTGAAAGTTTTGTGTTTTCGAGTTGAAAAAACGAACTCTTTCTTCGACAGATTTGCATATAGGTTGATAATTATGTAAGGGGGATTCCGACCGGCTCGCAAAGTCCGGTCGGAGTTTTTTATTTCCGGCTGCGGGTTGCAGATGCTGGAATGCGGAATCGGACGGAACGTTTTCGATAAGTCGAGTGCAGAGACCGCTTGCGGGCTATGCCGAGGCGAGAAAACGACTGTGGAAACGAACGTTTTCGATAAGTCGAGCGCAGAGACCGCTTGCGGGCTATGCCGAGCGCAGAAAACGACTGTGGAAACGAACGTTTTCGATCAGCGAGGGCAGAGACGAACTTGTTCGGACTGTGCCGAGGCGAGAAAACGACTGCAAAAAAGCGAATGATTTCCTGTGACGGTCGGGCCGATGTGGATTCGGAAGGATTCTGCGGCGGTCTCGGCATGAAAAAGAGCGGGTGTGAATCTCTTCACACCCGCTCTTGCGGCGTTTTTTCGGCAGGATATCCCTGCTCGGGAAGGGGTTGCGCAATGACACCCCGAAGGTCAGACTTTCAGGAAAATCTTCTTTTTGTAGAGGAAATAGAGGAAGAGCCAGCTGACGACAAGATAGCCCGTGCTGGCGATGACCGGCGCAATCGCTTCCGGCATTTTCGAGGCTAGTCCTCCGAAGAAGAAGGTGGAGATGCCCTTGAAGTCGATGATGCGCTGCGCCATGTAGATCGTGATCGAGTTGAGGCCGATCACTTGGAACGGCAATACCCAGCCTTTGTACCCCTTTACGTCGATGAGCCAATAGAAGAGGGCGAACATGCCGAGCGAATAGCCTGCGACGACGCAGACGAATGAGCTGGTCCAGAGCTTTTTGTTGATCGGAAAACTGAGATCCCACAACATGCCGACAAGCGTGAAGGCGATGGCGGCCAACGCCATATAGAGCGCTTTGCGGTTGCCGGAGAACCGCTGTTCAGGCTGCCGGATGAATTCGCCGGTGAGCATGCCGAGCATCGCCGTGGCGACGGCCGGAACGGTCGAGAGCAATCCTTCGGGGTCGAAAATCTTGTTGTAGAGCCGGCCCGGCAGCAGCAGACGGTCGATGTAGCCGACGATCGTTCCCTCCATCGAGTAGATGTCGGCGCCCGCCGGAGCGTCGGGTGCGGGCACGAGTGCCAGCAGAGCCCAGTACCCGAAGAGGATCGCACCGACGATTCCGATGCGCGTGCGCGTGCGGAAATTGAGAAACAGCACGGCGGCCAGCGCCCAAGCCAGACCGATGCGTCCCAGTACGCTGGCCGTGCGCATCGGCCAGTTGAGACGGAACAGACCGTTGTAGATCAATCCGAAAAAGATGAGGAGCAATCCGCGTTTCAGGATTTTGCGGTAGAGGTCGCCCTGCGTGGCTCCCAGCGAACGCTGTTTGTGGAGCGAGAAGGGATAGGAGATGCCCGCGATGAAGAGAAAGAGCGGAAAGATGGTGTCGTGGTGCGAGAAACCGTGCCACTCGGGATGGCTCATCGACGCTGCGACGGCCGCCGATACGTCGCCCGGAAAGAGATGGCAGACGTTTGCGACGAGCGTCGCGAAGCCCATGATAAAGAGCATGTCGAAGCCTCTCAGGGCGTCGAGCGACAACAGTCGCTGCGAGAGTTTGGGTTGGGGTTCGTTCATAAAGTTAGGGTTATAAGGTTTGGTTTCAACTATCGTTTTCCGTGCTCGGCAGGGGGCTCAGGCGGCTTCCGCTCTCACTGATCGAAAACGGTCGTTTTCACAGTCGTTTTCTGCGCTCGGCATAGCCCGCAAGCGGTCTCTGCTCTCACTGATCGAAAACGTTCGTTTCCGATGGCTGTTCTCTTTGCGCGCTGCCGTTTGCGAACGGTCTGTGCCCGGCCGACCGCAGCGGTTATTGGTTGATCACCTTGACCTGCTCGTGGACGGACTCCTCGTGGATGGCCTGTAACAGGGTCTTGATGAATTCGGGATTGATGCCCAGATCGACCGCCTGCGCGCCGCGTTTGTTGAGAATTTCGTCGTAACGCTTGGCTTGCAGAATCGGCATGCTGTGCTCTTTCTTATATTGCCCGATTTCGCGCGAGATGCGCATGCGCTTGGCCATCAGCGCCAGCAGGTCGTCGTCGAGCTTGTCGATCTGCTGGCGCAGTTCGGCGAGGCTTTCGGTAGTCTGGGTCGTCTCGCGCACCACGAGCGTATGGAGCATGAAGGAGAGAACGTCGGGGGTGACCTGCTGCTGTTTGTCGCTCCACGCCTCGTCGGGCGTACAGTGCGCCTCGACGATCAGACCGTCGAAACCGAGGTCCATCGCCTCCTGCGAGAGCGGAGCCACCAGTTCGCGTTTGCCGCCGATGTGGCTCGGGTCGCACAACAGCGGCAGTTGCGGCAGCCGGCGGCGCAGTTCGATGGGAATATGCCACTGGGGGTGGTTGCGGTAGATCGTCTTGTCGTAGATGCTGAAACCGCGATGGATCGCTCCCAGCCGGCGCAGGCCGGCATTGTAGAGTCGTTCGATGGCGCCGATCCACAGTTCGAGATCGGGATTCACCGGATTCTTGACCAGCACCGGAATATCCACGCCGCTCAGAGCGCTTGCCAATTCCTGCATGGCGAAGGGATTGGCCGAGGTGCGGGCGCCGATCCACAACAGGTCGATTCCCGCTTTGAGCGCTTCGAAGACATGGCGCTCGGTGGCCACTTCGGTCGAGACGTACATGCCGGTTTCTGCTTTGACGCGTTGCAGCCAGCGGAGCCCTTTGACGCCTACGCCTTCGAATCCGCCGGGTTTGGTGCGGGGTTTCCAGATGCCGGCGCGGAAGATTTTCACCTCCTGCGCGGCCAGCGCACGGGCGGAGGACAGCACCTGCTCTTCGGTTTCGGCGCTGCACGGGCCGGCGATCACGAGCGGTCGTTTGGCCGAAACGCCGGGGAGTATGATGGGTTGCAGATCGTTCATTTCCATAATCTTATCGGGTATTTATTCATTGAAAGCGGCGTACTCGCCCAGAATTTTGAAATCTTTGGTCAGGGGCGTAATGGCGTCGATCGACTGCCGGTAGCGGGTGTAGTCCGCGAAGGAGACGTCCACGTAAAAGCGATATTCCCACTCGCAGCCGATGATGGGCATCGACTGGATTTTAGTGAGATTGATGTCGTAGAACGAGAGGATGGTCAGCACCTTCGAGAGACTTCCGTGGGTATGCGGCAGGCTGAAGACGAGCGACGCCTTGTCGGCGCGCGAGGAGCCGGTATACCGGTCGGCGTGGTAGCGGTCGGCCAGCAGCAGGAACCGCGTGAAATTACGCTTGTTGGTCTCGATTCCCTCCGCCAGAATATCGAGCCCGTAACGTTCTGCCGCCAATCTGCCGCAAATGGCGGCATGACCCGTGAGATGCTTTGCGGCGATTTCGGCGGCGGCGCCCGCCGTATCGTCCTTTTCGACGGCCTTCAGTTGCGGATGGGCTTTGAGGAATTCGCCGCACTGCATCAGGGCGATGGGGTGGGAGTTGACTTCGGTGAGGCTCTCGATCCGTTCGCCGGGAAGCGCCGCCAGTACGTGGGAGATGCGCAGTTTGCATTCGCCGATGATCTGCAACTCGCTGCGGCGCAGCAGTTCGTGGTTTTGCAGCAGACTGCCGGCGATGGTGTTTTCGATGGCGACGATACCCAGCAGCGACCCTTCGTGCTGCATGCGGTCGAACAACGCGTCGAACGTCGTGCAGGGAACGATCCCGATCTCTTCGTCGCCGAAATAGCGCCGTGCGGCCTCCTCGTGGAAACAGCCCGGTTCGCCTTGAATGGTTACTTGTTTCATCCGTACGATTATAAAAAATCCCGTTCGCGGTGGAACGGGATTCATACGTTATACATTTCGTTTGCGATTCAAACCATACAACCCCGTTCTCTATCTGCTAAAATAGAAAAAGCTAAAATAGTTGTATGCAAAACCGAAAAACTGCATGCTTTCAATTGGCTATGTGTGGCAAAAGTACGAAAATGTTCGGAAGCGACAAATTTTTCCGCCGCTTTTTTACGACTTCGTATGAAAATCGCCGTACGGTTTTATCGGCGGCCCGACGAAAAAGTCCCCTCCGCAGAGGGGACTCGTACCGGCCAACCGACCGGAGGAAACCGCAGGAGGATGTTGAAGGAGGGCTATCTGATGATTTTGTCCAACTGATCGATCGTGCTGCGCAGCTCTTCGTCGGAGATGGCGTAATCCTGCAGTTTGTTTTCGAAGTACTGTTCGTAGGCGTAGAGATCGATCATGCCGTGTCCCGACAGATTGAAGAGGATCGTTTTCGATCGTCCCTCCTCCTTCGCCTGCAACGCCTCGCGGACGGCGATGGCGATGGCATGGGTCGATTCGGGAGCCGGTACGATTCCTTCGGTACGGGCGAAGAGCAGTCCGGCCGAGAACGTTTCCAGTTGCGGTACGGATTGCGCTTCGATCAATCCGTCGCGCAGCAACTGGCTCACGATGCTGCCGGCGCCGTGATAACGCAATCCTCCGGCATGGATGTCGGCCGGCTGGAAGTTGTGTCCCAGCGTGTACATGGGCAGCATGGGAGTCATGCCCGCCTCGTCGCCGAAGTCGTACTGAAATGTTCCGCGCGTGAGTTTGGGACACGAGGCGGGTTCGACGGCCAGCACGCGCGTCTTGGCTCCGTTGCGGAAATTGCGGCGCAGGAAGGGGAAGGCGATGCCTGCGAAGTTCGACCCGCCGCCGAAGCAGCCGATCACCACATCGGGATCGTCGCCCGCCATCTCCATCTGCAACGCGGCCTCTTCGCCGATGACCGTCTGATGCAGCAGCACGTGGTTCAGCACGCTGCCCAGACAGTAACGCGTGTCTTCGGGATGCTGTACGGCCGTTTCGACCGCTTCGGAAATGGCCAGTCCGAGGTTGCCCGAGCAATCGGGATCGGCCGCCAGCACCCTGCGTCCCGCTTCGGTGAGCATACTGGGCGAGGGAATCACCTCGGCGCCCCATGTATTCATCAGCAACTTGCGGTAGGGTTTCTGGTCGTAACTGACCTTTACCATGAAGACCTTCAGATCGAGGCCGAAATACTGGCTGGCCAACGCGATGGCCGAACCCCACTGTCCGCCGCCCGTTTCGGTCGTAAGGTGTTTGATCCCCTGCTTGGCGTTGTAATAGGCCTGCGGCAGGGCGGTATTGGGTTTGTGCGACCCTGCGGGCGAAACGCTTTCGTTCTTGAAGTAGATCTTCGCCGGCGTGTCGAGCGCCCGTTCCAGCGCATAGGCGCGTACGAGCGGCGTGCAGCGCCAGATGCGGTAGAGGTCGCGCACTTCGTCGGGGATGTCGATGAAGCGTTCGGTCGAGAACTCCTGCCGCACGAGTTCTTCGGCGAAGAGCACGTTCATCTGCTCGGGGGTGACGGGCCGTCGGGTACGGGGGTCGAGCGGCGGCAGCGGTTTGTTCGGCATGTCGGCCACGATGTTATACCATTGCGCGGGAATTTGCTGATCGGTCAGCAGGAATTTTTTAGTCTTCATAATAATAAGGTATTTGATGGTTTAACTGATTTTCGACCGGTGCGGGCATAAAAAAAGGAATCCGTCGTTACTTGTTAAGTAAACAACGGATTCCTCACCCTTTATTCTGTACGTTCAACTCACAGCAGCGCCAGCGTCATTGTTTACTTAAAATCAATGAGCGCCACCACCAATTCTGAGCTGTGCGGTTGTTGAACATGCTTTTCTTCTGGTAATTGTCGTTGGGGCAAATATAGGAAAAATTTGTAACGATTGTACGCTTTTCCGAAAAAAATCCCGCTTTTATCCCGATAATAAAGGCGGAATCGTCCGTTTCGACATTTTTTCCGCGGAAACGGAGACCGGTTCGAGTCTTTTCCGAGAGGGGTTTATCCGGCGATACATTTATTAAAGATGTTTTCTGCAAAACCGCCGATCGGAAACCGGAGAATAAAAACGGGAGGAATCCCGTTTGAAGATCCTCCCGTCGCAAATTTGCCGCCGCGCGGCTATTTTACCCTCTCCTTGAATTTTTCGACCTGCCGTTTCAGCGCGTCGATCGCTTCGTCGACCGCCTCCTCGAAGGCGCGGGCGCGGTGCTCGGCCACCATATCTTCGCCGGGCATATGCAGCGTGATGGTGGCTACTTTGTTTCCCTTTTCGAAATCCTTATCCAGTTTGAGAATCACCTCGGCGCCCGTAGCGCGGTCGGCGAAACGTTCCAACTTCGACATTTTGTTCTCCACGAATTCGATCAACTTCCTGTCTGCATCGAATTTCACTGACTGAATCTGTACGTTCATAGCCTTGTCTTTTAAGGTTTGACAATTGGTTATCTGCCGTGAGATCCGTCGCCTGCGGCTGCCGGATCGTCGCTCGGAGTTTGTATCTCTTCTTTCTGCCGCTCGCGGGGATGCGCCTTGGCGTAAATCTCCTGCAGGCGGACGATGCTGTTGTGGGTGTAGACCTGCGTGGCCTGTAACGAGGAGTGACCCAACAACTCCTGTATTTCACGCATGTCGGCGCCGTGGTTCAGCAGGTGCGTTGCGAAGGTGTGCCGCAGTACGTGGGGACTCTTTTTCCCCTGCACGCCCTCCTTGCCGAGCGCCTGTTCCACGATGCGCCGCACGACGCTTCGCGAAATACGCGCTCCTTTCTGTGTTAAAAATAGTGCTTTTTCCTGAGAATTGCAAATGTTCTGCTTGTCGATCAGCCGCAAATAACGAAGTAATTTACGGCGCAGCGGATCGATCAGCGGCACGATGCGCTCCTTGTCTCCCTTGCCGAGGATGCGTACCTGCCGGTAGTCGTCGGAAAAGTCGTCGCGGTCGAGACCGATCAGTTCGGCCAGACGGATGCCGCAGCCGTAAAACATGGCGACGATCAGCGCGTCGCGCACTTCGCTGAAATCGTTGCTGCGGCTGAGTTTGCCGACGTCGGTCATCACGTCGGCCATGCGGCTTTCGGGGATAAAAACGGGCAGACGGCGCGGCGTACGCAGCATGCGGATGCCCCGAAAGATGTCCTGCGAGACGGTTCCCTGCCGGCGCAGGTAATGCCACAAAGCCCTGAGCGACGATACCTCGCGGTTCATCGACGCGGGACCGATATGCGATTTTTCGGTGCGGTGAAGAATCCATTCGCGGATGTCCTCGGTGCGCAGACGCGTGGGATCGAACGATGCCTCGTCGACCTTCAGCCATTCCAGAAAACGTTCGATATCGCGGCGGTAGTTGCGAATGGTGAGCGGAGAGTAACGGCGTTCGGCTTCAAGGTATGTCAGAAATTCGGAGAGCATCTACGACAAAGATACAACTATTTTGCCGGAAAATGAATTCGATAGGTCTGCAAGTTCCTGATCGCCGGCTTGCCGGTGACGGATCGGATCGTTCCGCATATCGGTGTTTCGAATAATGGATCCGAATGGAGATGAAGGAAATGAAATAAATTTTGCAGTTTGTCTCCGATTTTAGTTATCTTTGCCGCGTCGAGGTTTCCAGACAAAAGCGAACGCTTGTCGGAATTAATAGGGAATGCGGTGTGAATCCGCGACAGTACCTGCTGCTGTGAATCCTCTCCTTTCGGGGAGAAAAGTTTGTCGCACTCTTTGCCACTGGTGAAATACTGGGAAGGCGCGATCGACGGGATAAGTCAGAAGACCTGCCTCGATGACCGATTTACACCCGCGGGTTTCGGGTCGGAATCATACGAAATAGTTTTCGCGCTATTTTTCCGTTGATTTCTTCACTCTCTCTTGCGTCCGTGTAAATCCTCAAACGGAATCGAATGATGAGGGATATGCCGAATGATTTGTATCTGAACTGTCGAGGGGCGGAGCGTGTGCGACCGTCCGGTCATCTACGGCTATATGGGCGTGCATCCTGCGACCGGACAACTGTGGGTCGGAAAGTCCGGTTATTATCAGCGGAAGGCGAGTCCTGCGGGCGTCGATTTTGCTTACCGCTTCTCGGAGGAGTGGATAAATAACTAGAAAAATGTGTTTGTTGAGGTTTAAACGATGGTTCGCAATCCTTGCATGCACGGCGTTCGCCGCGTCATGCATGGATTACGGGCCTTATGATGTCGAACGGTTCGAGACGACCGGCAAGGGGCTGTTCATCACCAACGAGGGCAACTTCATGTACGGAAACGCGTCGCTCTCCTATTACGATCCCGAGACGAAGCGGGTCGAGAACGAAATTTTCTTTCGCGCCAACGGATTCAAACTGGGCGATGTGGCGCAGTCGATGGTGATCCGCGACGGCATCGGCTGGGTCGTGGTCAACAATTCGGGGGTCATCTACGCCATCGATATCAATACGTTCAAGGAGGTGGGGCGCATCACGGGCCTTACCTCGCCGCGTTACATCCATTTCCTGAGCGACGAAAAGGCCTACGTCACCCAAATCTGGGATCCGCGCATCTGCATCGTCAACCCCAAGACCTGCGAAATCACGGGGTACATCGAGACGGATATGGATTTCGAGACCGGTTCGACGGAGCAGATGGTGCAGTACGACAAGTACGTATTCACCAACTGCTGGTCTTACCAGAACCGGATTCTGGTGATCGATACCGAGACCGACACCGTCTGCGACGAGATCACGGTGGGCATTCAGCCGACCTCGCTGGTCATGGACAAATACAACAAGATCTGGACGGTGACCGACGGCGGTTACGAGAGTTCGCCCTACGGCCATGAGGTGCCGTCGCTCTACTGCATCGACGCCGCGACGCGGAAGGTCGAAAAACAGTTCAAATTCAAATTCGGCGACTGGCCTTCCGAAGTTCAGCTCAACGGCGCGCGCGACACGCTCTATTTCATCAACAGGGCGGTCTGGCGGCTGCCCGTCACGGCGACGAACTTTCCGGTAAAGCCCTTCATTCCCTATCAGAACACGCTTTATTACGGATTGACGGTCAATCCCTTCAACTCGGAGGTCTATGTGGCCGACGCGATCGACTACGTGCAGGACGGCGTGATCCTGCGCTATTCGCCCGAAGGCGAGTTGCTCGACGAATTTTATGTAGGAATCATTCCCGGCGCCTTCTGCTGGCGCTGACAAATTGGTGAATCATGAATAAGTTGCGTTTTTATTTTTTGTCGCTCTCTTTGGCGGTTGCGGGCTGTAACAAGAACGATGTCATTACACAGGAGGTCGAACAGGCGCCGATCATCGCCTTCGATGTCAACACCGGAGTCTACACCACGAAAGCGGGACGCGAATTTACCATCGCTCCGACCTACGAATATGTCGATCGGGCGGTCTATGCATGGAAACTGGAGAAGACCGGAAAGATCATTTCGACCGAGCCCACGTTGACTTATGTCATCAACGAGGTGGACGGCGAGCAGAAGGAGGATTATTACATCGGTTTGGAGGTGACCACGCCCAGCGGTAGGGCCAGCGAGCAGGTGCTCGTGGAGGTATACAAGATTCTGCCGCCGGTGATTACCGTCTCCGAAGGGTTGGAGGTCGTTCGGGGGCTTGTGTATGAAATTGCGCCGGAAGTCCGGTGGGGCGAGAAGGCCGCCTATCTCTGGACGATGCGCCGTCCGGGAACCTCCTCTGCGGAGGAGGTCGGACGGGAGGCGACTTATGAGTTCTGCGAAGAAGAGTTGGGCGAATACGAACTTCGCGTACGGGTCGAGAACGAGGACGGAAGCGCCGAAAAGACCGTTCGGGTAGAGGTAACCAAGGCTCTTCCGGTCTCGGTGACGGTGCCTCCCATCGGACGTCTGTACGACGGTCTGACGCGTTCGGTGTCGATCGGACGGTCGATTACGTTGCGCCCCTATGTCTGGAACGGCAATGAACCCCGATACAGTTGGACGGTCGACGGACAAGAGGTCGGCAAGGAGCTCTCGTTCACGTACACGCCGACTGAAAAGGGGGTGAAAAAGCTCCTCTTTACGGTAACCGACGTTACGGACGAACCCGCGACGACGGTTGCGAAAGGGGTGAAGCGTACCGGCGAGGTGCGGCAGACGGTGGAGTTCACCGTCGAGTGCTGCGACGAGGAGCAGGCCAATCGCCGTCCGGCTTCGGGGGCGAGCGCGGCGACGTGGACGAAGGTCTACGAATATACGCCGGCGCCCGGCCAGTTCATCAACGAACTCGTTTCGGGCGGATTCACCGGAACGGAGACCTCGCCCGAGGCGGCGATCGCCTATGCGGAGGATCGCCTGCGCAAAGGGACGTGGGTGTCGCTCGGCGGCTGGGGCGGTTACATCGTCGTCGGATTCGACCACAGCATCGATAATTCGTCGGAAGGGTATCGGGGCGGTTACAACTTTTCGATCACGGGCAACGGCTTCAAAGGGTCGTCCGAGCCCGGCATCGTCTGGGTGATGCAGGATACGAACGGCAATACGCTGCCCGACGACGAGTGGTACGAACTCAAAGGTTCGGAATTCGGCAAGGAGGAGACCGTTCAGGACTATGCGGTCGCCTATTACCGTCCGACCTACTCGGGCGCGCCCGTGCAGTGGCGCGACAATCGGGGCATCAGCGGAAAGATCGACTACCTGAAATCGTATCACGATCAGCCCGGCTGCTATCCCAACTGGATCGACGCCGAGAGTTACGTTCTCTACGGAACCTGCCTGAAGAGCCGCACCTACGATCAGTCCGGCAACGGTTCCTACTGGGTCAGCGATTCGTATGATTGGGGCTATGCTGACAATTTCGGCAGGGACAGGCTTTCCGACGACGCAAATGCGGGAGCGGGAGCCATGAAGATCTATTTCAAGATCGAAAATGCCGTCGACAAGAACGGGAAGCCGGCGAATCTCGGGTACGTCGATTTCATCAAGGTGCAAACCGGCGTCAATGCCAAGGCCGGTTGGCTGGGCGAGATTTCCACGGAGGTATTCGGCTTCACGGACGAGAATATCAATCAGGGCGAATAGACGTGGAAGGTGGACCGATGCGGTTACGATCCTACCTATCGACAGATGCTCGAAGGCGCTACCAAACCCGTTAATCCGAGTTTATGAGATATTTATTGACCATCTGGCTTTGTCTGGCCGCCTGCGTTTGTTACGGGCAGCAGGAACAGCCGCGCGAACGCGAATCCCGCGAAGGGTGGTGGAACAACAACCCCTCGTTCGTGGTGCCGATCCGCGAAGTCGGCATAACGGCGCGGCGGCCGCTGAAAGAGATCGGCGTGCAGAAAACCCAGCTCGATACGACGGTGCTCCACGAAAATATCGCCCTGTCGATGGCCGACGTTTTGACCTTCAATACGTCGATTTTCGTCAAGCAGTACGGTCGTGCGACCCTTTCGACCGTGGCGTTTCGCGGCACCTCGCCCTCGCATACGCAGGTGACGTGGAACGGCATGCGCATCAACTCGCCGATGCTGGGCATGACCGATTTTTCGATGATCCCCTCCTACTTCATCGACGACGCCTCGCTGCTGCACGGCACCTCGTCGGTCAACGAGGCGGGCGGCGGTCTGGGCGGCGCCGTCAAACTTTCGACGCGGCCTGCCGATCAGCGGGGCTTTAACCTGCAATACGTCCAAGGCGTCGGTTCGTTTTCGACCTTCGACGAATTCCTGCGTCTTACTTACGGCAACGACCGCTGGCAGAGTTCGACGCGCGTGGTCTACTCTTCGTCTCCGAACGATTTCAAGTACAAGAACTACAATAAGAAGCTGAACATTTACGACGACGACCACAACATCGTCGACTCCTATTATCCCGTCGAACGGAACAAGAGCGGCGCCTATCACGATTTGCATCTGTTGCAGGAGGTTTACTACAACTCCGGCAACGGCAATCGCTTCGGATTGCAGGCTTGGTACGTCCATTCGAAACGCGGCGTTCCGATGCTGTCGGTCGACCACAAGGAGGATGCCGACTATTCCAACGTGCAGCGCGAACAGACGCTGCGCAGCATCCTGCAATGGGACCATATCCGCAAGGATTGGAAGGTGGGCGCTAAAGCGGGATACATCCATACGTGGATGGCCTACGACTTCGAGAAATCGCTGGGAAACGGAACGCTGGCGCAGATGATCCGTTCGCGCAACAAGATCGACACCTTCTTCGGTCAGGTCGAAGGGGAGTATTCCGTCGGCAGCAAGTGGCTCTTCACGGCCAATATCTCCCTGCATCAGCATCTGGTCGAGAGCGTGGATAAGAATGTTCTTCCGATGAAGGATCCGCAGCAACTCGAAGGCAATCGCAAAAAGGTGCAGGTCGGCTACGATCAGGGGCGCATCGAGTTGTCGGGATACGTGTCGGTCAAATACCAGCCCACGGAGCGGCTGGGCCTTTCGCTGGCGCTGCGCGAAGAGATGTTCGGCGACGAATGGACGCCGGTCATTCCCGCCTTTTTCGCCGATTACGTGCTTTCGCACCGCGGAAAGGTGGTGGCAAAGGCCTCCGTCTCGCGAAATTTCCGATTCCCGACGCTCAACGACCTCTATTTCCTGCCGGGCGGCAATCCCGATCTGAAAAAGGAGCACGGTTTTACCTACGACGGCGGCGTGTCGTTTGCCGTGGGGCGCGGGGGTTCCTATTCGCTGCATGGCGAGGCGACATGGTTCGACTCCTACATCGACGACTGGATCGTCTGGCTGCCGACGTTCAAGGGTTTCTGGACGCCGAAGAATATCAAGGAGGTGCACGCCTACGGCGTCGAGCTCAAAGCGGGATTCGACTGGCAGCTGGCCCGCGACTGGCAGCTGAATGCCGACGGCAATTTCTCGTGGACGCCGTCGATCAACAACGGCGATCCGGTCGACTGGTACGACAAGGCGATCGGCAAGCAGCTGGTCTATATCCCCGAGTATTCCGCTTCGGTGACCGGCCGTCTGACTTACCGGTCGTGGCGGTTTATCTACAAGTGGTGTTATTATAGCGAGCGGTTTACCACGTCGGACAACAGCATGAAGACGAAAATCGGTCGCGTGAAGCCCTATTTCATGAGCGACGTATCGCTTGAAAAAGCCTTTTCGCTGCGATGGGCCGACTTTACGCTCAAAGGTGCGGTCAACAACCTCTTCAACGAGGAGTACGAATCGGTGCTGTCGCGTCCGATGCCGCGGTTGAACTATGAACTGTTTCTGGATATCCGGCCGCGCTGGGGCAGAAAAAAATAACGAACGACCTTTCGCCGCGTCGATTTCCCGCTGTGGGTTCGGCGCGACCGAACGGGTCGAATAATTGATTATGAAGCGATTTTTTCATTTTATCGTGTTCGCGGCGGCCGCAATCGCATTGTCTGCATGCGGTCGCGGCGCAGCCGTTTCGCTGGAAGATTTCAGCGCGCGGCTCTACACGCCCGTTTATGCGTCGGGCTTCGAAATCGTCGGCGCCGAGGGGATGCGAAGCGCCATTTTGAAGACAAAGAATCCGTGGCAGGGAGCCGAGCGCACCGAGACGATGCTGCTGATCGTCCGTGACGGGGAGACCGTTCCCGAGGGATTCGCGGGGCAGGTGCTCGAAGGCGATGCCGAACGCATCGTCTGCATGTCTTCGACCTACGTGGCGATGCTCGACGCCGTGGGTGAAACGCGTCGCGTGGTCGGGGTTTCGGGACTCGGCAACATTTCGAACGAATACGTCGCGGCGCACCGCGGGACGATCGGCGACGTGGGGTTCGACGGGAATGTCGATTACGAACGGTTGGTCGCTCTCGGTCCCGATCTGGTGCTGCTTTTCGGCGTGAACGGAGCCAGCGGCATGGAGGCGAAATTGCGGGAGCTGGGGATTCCTTTCGCCTATGTCGGGGAGTACCTCGAAGAGTCGCCGCTCGGAAAGGCGGAGTGGCTGGTGGCGGTTTCGGAGCTGATCGGTAAGCGCACAGACGGCGAAAAACGGTTCGCCGCGATTCCCGAGCGCTACGATGCGCTCAGAGAGAAGGTTGCGGGGCTGCCTGCCGACGGCAATCCCAAGGTGATGATCAACACGCCTTACGGCGGTTCGTGGTTCATGGCTTCGGCGTCGAGTTATGTCGCCCGGCTGATCGCCGACGCCGGCGGAGACTACATCTACAAGAAGAACGCTTCGAACCGTTCGTTGCCTATCGATCTCGAAGAGGCCTATCTGCTCACGGCGCAAGCCGATGTCTGGCTCAATGTGGGCAGCGCCTCGACGCTCGGGGAGCTGAAAACGCAGTATCCCAAGTTTGCCGATACGCGCTGCGTGCGGAGCGGCGCCGTTTACAATTGTAACAAGCGGGTGAACGCTGCGGGCGGAAACGACTATTGGGAGTCGGGTGTCGTCCATCCCGAGTTGGTTTTGCAGGACTTGATCGCGATTCTTCATCCCGAGGCGCTGGCGGAAGAGGATCGGACGCTCTATTACTACAAGCGGCTCGAATAATTGGCGGTCGATGCCGCCGCGTGAGCGCGCGCCTTATGGATGGTCGTGCTCGGTTTCATTGCCTTTCATGATCCCACGATTGGGACGGCTTCACCCGTCTGGATACTGCGGACAAAACCCGAATTTACAATAAATATTGAGGAGTTAATTTCGAGAACCCGTCGAATCGACTATTTTTGCCGTATGGATTTTTCGCTTCGATACACGGCCGAATATTTCACGGCGACGCTTCCCGCCGCCGATTATATCGCCCGTTTCCGCGATGCGGAGCGTATTGCGGGGTATTGCCGCGACTGCCGGAACTATGGAGGCAGTTGGGCCTGCCCGCCGTTCGATTTCGAAGCGGAGAAGCGCCTTTCGGAGTATGAGACCGCGCTGATTGTCGCGGCGAAGATCGTTCCGTCGGAACCTGCCGTTCCCCTTTCGGAAGCGACGCGGCTGCTCCGGCCCGAACGGCAGCGCGTCGAACGGCTGTTGCTTGAAATGGAAAAAACATACGGCGGTCGGTCGGTCGCCTATGCCGGAACCTGTCTTTACTGTCCCGAGGGAACCTGCACGCGGCTTGAAAAGCTGCCTTGCCGTCATCCCGAGTTGGTGCGCCCTTCGCTGGAGGCTTTCGGATTCGACGTCGGCAAAACGACCTCCGAATTGTTGGGGATCGAATTGAAATGGGGCGCGAACGGCTGTCTGCCGGAGTACCTGACGCTCGTCAGCGGGTTTTTCCACAACGCGAAGAAGGTCGTATGGAACGGTTGAAGGCGGTTTTCAATTGGAGCGGCGGCAAAGACTCCGCCCATGCGCTCTGGCAGGCGATGCAGTCGGGTCGGTACGAAATCGTCGCTCTGTTGACGACCGTCAACCGCGCGACGCGACGTTCGACGATGCACGGCATTCCTGCAGCGCTGCTGCGGGCGCAGGCCGAGCGGATCGGAATACCGCTGTATATCGTCGATCTGACGCCCGCAGGCGATCTGGCGGATTACGGTGCGGCGATGTCCCGCGCCGTCGAACAGTTCAAGGCGCAGGGCGTGACGCACTTCATCTTCGGCGATATTTTTCTGGATGACATCCGTGCTTATCGGGAGCGGCAGCTCGCGCCGCTGGGCATCGAAGTCGTCGAACCGCTTTGGGGCCGTTCTTCGGACGAAGCGATGCGCGAATTTCTCGCTTCGGGATTGAAGACCGTCGTCGTGACGACGATGGCCGACGGATTGGGACGCGCCACCATTGGAAAGACTATCGACGACGGATTCGTCGCTTCGCTGCCCGCCGGCGTCGATCCCAACGGCGAGAACGGCGAGTACCACACGTTCTGTTACGACGGGCCGATCTTTGCCTCGCCCGTTCCGTTCCGTCTTGGACGACCTTTCAGCCGCAGTTACGACGTCCGGCTCGACGACGGGACGACGAAGACCTACTCCTATTGGTTCGCCTGTCTGAAAAAGCCGTGATTTGTCCGTCTTGTTCGGATAAAAAAAATGCCGGCGGATTTTTGTCCGCCGGCACTGCGTGTCGAAAAAGGCCGTTACTTGTTGTAGGCCGTGAGCATCCAGACCATCTTCTCCTGCTCTTTCAGGTAGTCGCTCATCAGAGCGACGGTTCCTTCGTCGTTCGCCGCCGAAGCCTGTTCGAGCACCTTCCGTTCTTCGCCGATAAGGTAGCTGTATGTGGAGAGGATATGGCCGATCGCGTCGTCTCCGCGCGTCACGCCGGTAATCTCCTTTACTTTGGCCGCTTTCAGGTATTCGCTGAACCGGTTTTCGGGCACGCCTCCCAGCATCAGGATCCGTTCCGCGATTTGATCCGCCTTCTCTGCGGTGTCGTCGTACAACTCCTCGAATTTGCTGTGCAGAACGAAAAACCCGTGTCCTTCGATGTCCCAGTGGAACCCGCGCAGATTCGTGTAAAATACCTGAAAGTCGGCCAGCAGCTGATGCAGCGTCGATACTACGTTGTGCACTTTTTGTTCGTTCAAGTGCAGATAATCCGTTGTTTTCATAATCGTTTTTATTTTATGTGAATATTTTCTTTTTCAGCGCGTTGCCCGCGCTTCTTTTCGTTGGTACAAAAGTAGCGGTAATAATATTATAAAACAAATCGATAGAAATTATCTGATAATAGATATGGTCTATATTAGCCGTTCCGCGCACCTGTTTTATCGGCGCGAAATTCACATGGCGATCCGGCGGACACTCCGCCTCAGGGTTCCGGTTCCCCTTGGGGAACCGGCGTTTTTGTCAGAGAATATGCCGGATCGATGCTCCGTGAAATCGCGTTACCGAATCCGTGCCGTTTTTTGTTATTTCAGGTAAATATGCTTATTTTTGGCTGTCGCATCCACAAAACGAGCGGTCTGAATGTCGTCTAATAACGAACATATACTCATGCGGCAATTATCCGAGGGCAATGAAACGGCTTTTCGGGAGTTGTTCGAAACGTATTATCCGCGTGTGCGAAGTTTCGTCGCATGCATCGTCAAGGAGGAGGGCGCGGCCGAAGACATCGCTCAGGACGTATTCGTGAAGGTTTGGGAGCGTCGCGAAATCTTTCGGGAAGGGGTTGTGTCGTTCGGCGGATACCTCTACCGCATGGCGCGCAATGCCGCATTGAATGAGATTCGCCGCACCGCCAATCTGAATTCGGCTGACGTCCGGCTCGGCGAAACCCTGTCGGACGGCGCCTCCGACGAAGAGGAGTACTACGCCCGCGAGAAAGAGCTGTTCATCAAACTCGTCGTCTGCCGGATGCCCGAACAGCGGCGGCGCATCTTCGAGATGAGCCGCTATCTGCACATGGACAATCAGACGATCGCGGATGCACTCCATCTTTCGAAAAAGACGGTTGAAAACCATCTGACACTTGCGTTGAAGGAGTTGCGTCATGCGTTAACCGCATTTTCCCTGCTGTTTTTTATCCATTGACTGCGGGCGGACGTATGCCCGAAATTCGAAAAAATCAGAATTTCACATAGGACCGTTGGGTGTATCGCCCGCGAGATGTGTCTTTAAGATAAAGATACATCACGATGTCAAGAATCAAACGAATTATCGACCTCTATTTAGGCCATCGTCAGACCCGTGCCGTGCGTGAGGAGTTTGCCGAATGGTTCGATTCGCCGGTGGACGGGATCCTTAAACAGCAATCGATGCAGGCCTATTGGGATGCGCTCGAACCCCCCCCCGTCTCTCCGTCGCAAACCCGCCGCGCCTATGCTGAAACCACGGAGCGCATCCGGCGGCGGAATTTCGTGCAAGGCAGGCCGCGGCCGTTGTGGGTGCGCATTGCGCGCGTGGCCGCCATGCTCGCCGCGCCCGTGGCCGCTGCTGCGCTGACTTATCTGGTCGTTTCGCAGCATCTCGTTCCGAAGACCGAGTGGCAGGAGGTCTATGCGCCCTACGGCCAGACCCGTAACATTGCGTTGTCGGACGGTTCGACGATCACCATCAATTCGGGCAGCCGGCTCATCTATCCGGTCCGGTTCTCCGGCGACGAACGGCGCGTATTCCTTTCGGGCGAAGCCTATGCGGATATCGCCAAAGATCCCGATCGCGGGTTCGTGCTTTCGGCCGACGACGTCGATATCTTCGTGCACGGAACCTCGTTCAACATCTGTTCCTACGCCGACAACAGCGAAGTGGAGGTCGCTCTGCTTTCGGGCGTGATCGATATGCAGACCAAAAATCTGGAATGGAACCGGCGCATCCGCATGACGCCGGGCGAACTTACGAAACTCGACAAATCCTCGGGGGAGATCACCTCCATGCGATTCCCCGACGGTCTCTATTCCGACAATATGGAGGGGAACAGCCTGACATTCATCAATTCGCGTCTTTCCGACATCGCCCTGCAACTCGAACGCACCTTCAACGTGCGGATCGTCATCGACGACGAGCGGCTGGCCGACGAACGCTACTATTCGGCATTCATCAACCACGAATCGTTGGATCAGATACTCGCGGCCCTGCAACTCAACGGCCGGATGCGACACCGCCATGTGGGGAACACCATTCACCTATATAGATAAATCTGGAAAGGCCTTCGTTCGACTGACGTCCGGCGGGCTGCGGAAAACGCCCTTATGACCTCTCCGACCGGACGCCGACCGGATGTTCCGTCCCTGTAAAAACCATCTGAACTACTAAACCTTAAAACTCGATGAAAACAAATCTACTCTCTTTCCTGTACCGCAGGTTGTGGGCGATGATTGCAGTAGCGGTTCTGGCGCAAACGGTTCCGCTGACCGTACATGCGCAGAAACTCAGCCTGAAGTTGCAGAACACCACTGTGCAGCAGGCGATCCTCGCTCTGCGACAGCAAGGCTATTCGATCTCGGTCAAGGCGGACGACGTCCGAATGGATGCGCCGGTCTACATCGAGGCCGATAACGAAGACGTGCAGAAGGTCGTCGAACGGATTTTCGAGGGACAGCGTGTGAATTGTACGGTAAGCGGTAAGAGCATACTCGTCGCAAAAGCCGTCCCGCCTCAATCGCCTGCGACCGCCGTGAAGAGCAATCCCGTAACCGGAACGGTGAAGGATTCGGCCGGTCGGCCGCTTGTCGGCGTTGCGGTATGGATCGACGGTTCGACCTCGGGAACGGTGACCGACATCGCGGGCGGTTATTCCATCGACGCGCGGCCGAGCAATGTGCTGGTCTTCTCCTTTCTCGGTTATGCCGAACACCGCGAGCCGATCGGCGGTCGCACCTCCATCGATGTGACACTCTCCGAAACGGCGACTTCGATGGACGAGGTCGTGGTCGTGGGATACGGCACGCAGTCGCGGCGGACGCTGACCACGGCGATTTCGAAGGTCGACGGCGCGAAGTTGGACAATGCGCCGGTGGCGACCGTGGCCGATGCACTGAAAGGGAAAGTTCCGGGCCTGCGCGTGCAGACGAGCAATTCGCTTTCGGGCGAAGCTCCCCGTATGATGATCCGCGGCGGATCGTCCATCACGATGGGAAACGACCCGATCTATATCGTCGACGGGGCGTTGCGCGAAGACCTGAACGGCATCAATACCAACGACATCGAGTCGATGGAGGTGTTGAAGGACGCCGCTTCGGCGAGCATCTACGGAGCGCGCGCCTCCAACGGCGTCATTCTGGTGACGACCAAAAAAGGTTCCGCGGCGCTGGGGCCGCAGATCGTATTCGATTTGCAGCTCGGCGTGTCGAGCCCTTCGCGCAAGTGGGATTTCATGAATGCGCGCGAATACCTGAATTTCCTGCGTCCGGCCATTCAGAACACCTATGCCAACAGCGAGAGCCATAGCGCTGCGACGCTGTTGACGGGCCCCAATGCCTATGGTACGGGCAACACGTCGCCTACGGCGATCTTCTCGACCCGCTATCTGGGGTATCGGGAACCTGTGCCGGCGGGTTATTCGTGGATGTACGATCCGCTCGACGCTTCGAAGGTCATCGGCTTCACCGACACCGACTGGCAGTCGCAATGGTTTTCGAACGCCTTCTGGCACAAGGAGTATATCGGCGTGAACGGCGGAACGGACAAGTTGAAGTATGCCGCGTCGGCCAGTTATCTCGGCGACGACGGGATCGTGGCGATGAGCAGCTACAACGTCTTCACCATCCACGGAAACACCTCGTTCAAAATCACGAAACGGCTGGAGGCGTCGACGACCTTCGATCTGTCGCGCCAGAAGAAGCATCCGCTCGTGGGAAATTACTACAATGCCGTGGGGCGCGGCCTGATCGTCGCGCCGACCACCCGCGAATACGACGACGACGGCAATTGGAACCAGCTCGTGATAACCAATAAGAACGCCCACAGCGCCAAGTGGTATGAAACGTTCTACGACCGCGAAATCATGATGAACCGCGCTTCGGCCACCTTCAACCTGAAATGGAACATCTGTAACGGCTTGACCGCCACGGCGCAGTACAACTACTACGATCAGGCCTATCGAGGGAGTTACTACGCCTACGGCGAACGCGACGGCATCGCCAACACGATTACCGAGCAGCGCTCGACCACCGAGACCCGCACACAGACGGTCCGCGACACCTTCACCGCGCTGCTCAACTATGACAAGACCTTCCGCAACGTCCATTCGCTCAGCCTGACGGGCGGTTACGAATACATGTCGCAGCGATACTGGTATCTGACGGCCAACGCGACCGGTTCGACCTCCGACGACGTGCCCATTCTCGATTCGGGCGTCAACTTCACGGCCTCGAACAAGGACGAGAAACAGGCGCTCATCTCCTATTTCGCCCGTGCGCAGTACAACTACGACAACCGTTATATCTTTTCGGGGACGTTCCGCGCCGACGGTTCGTCGAAGTTCATCAAGGGCAACCAATGGGGATTTTTTCCGGCGGGATCGGTGGCGTGGGTCATCTCCGAAGAGCCCTTCTGGAACGTTGCGAAGACGCGGATGAACACCTTCAAACTGCGCGCCTCCTACGGCCAGACCGGAAACAACGGCATCGGACTTTACGACGCCTACGGCGCTTTCGCCACCGACGTCTACAACGGCCATACGACGCTGCTTCCCTCGGCCATGCAGAATGCCGCCATGAAATGGGAGACTACTACGCAGTTGGATCTGGGCCTCGATCTGGGGTTCTTCAAGGATCGCCTGCGCTTCGTTTTCGACTATTACAACAAGCGTACGGACGATATGCTGTTCTCCATTACCATGCCCGATACCGGACCCTATTCGAGCGTAAAGGCGAACGTAGGCAGCGCGCGCTTCTACGGTTTCGAGGCCGAAATCAGTTCGGTGAACATCCAGAAGAAGAATTTCACGTGGACTACCGACATCACCTATTCGTTCACGCGCAACAAGGTGCTTTCGCTGCCCGACGAATATGTCTACGACGCGGTCGATGAGAACGGTCTCCCGACCGGCGAACGCGCTTGGCGCATCGGCGGCTACAAGATGACCGAGAGCGGCTACCGCTTCGGCGGGACGGCCGTCGGCGAGCCGCTGGGCCGCATCTACGGCTACAAGATCGACCACATTATCCAGACCGAGGCCGAGGCCGACGCAGCGCTCTACGATGCGCAGTCGCTGGGTTACCGCGTGAGCGACGGTCGGGCGATCGCCGGCCGCAAAGACGCCGGCGATTACGAGTGGCGCAACCGCAAGGGCTCGGCCCGCGACGCCGACGGTAACGAGATCATCAACGACGAGGATATGTTCTATCTCGGAAACGTCGTGCCGCATTCGACGGGCGGCATCAACAATACATTCCGTTACAAGGGTCTTACGTTGAACGTCTATTTCGATTATGCGCTCGGACATTCGATCGTCAACGGCATGAAGACCCACCTGCTGAAAAACACGATGGGCGACTGCAACTCGGCGCTCGGCAAACTGGCCTACGAATGCTGGCAGTATCCGGGCGATACGGAGGCCAAATACGCCCGATTTTTCCCCAACGATTCCGACTGGGGCAACCGCAACTGGCGGGGCAATTCGGATTTTATGGTCGAGAAGGCCGACTATCTCTGTCTGCGCGACGTGTCGCTCTACTACGATTTGCCGGAGCGGTGGACGCGCAAGATCGGCATGAAGCGGGTGACGGTGGGCGTTACCGGCAATACGCTCTTCTATTGGACGGGCGTAACGGGTGCGATCAGCCCCGAGAGCGGTATCGGTTCGAACTCCGGTGCAAGTATGTATACGCCGGTGTCGACGGCCAACTCCTCTTCGGACGATACGGCCAATCTGATGCCGATTCCCCGCAAAATCATCTTCAGCCTCAAGATGGTATTCTGATTCTCCGACCTTAAAACTTATGACTATGAACTATATGAACAACCTCGGGCGTCTGCTGTTCGCAACGGCTGCCGTATGGATGGTGTCGTGCCATGCGGACCTCGATATCATGCAGGATAACAAATTGTCCGTAAGCAATATGTGGAAATCGTCGGTGCAGGTCGAGAGCTCCACCTACGGTATCTACTCCGCCTTGCGGGAGAATTTCGTTCAGGATCAGATCAACATTCTCTTCTGGGGCGAACTTCGCGTCGGCGGTTACATGTGGGGCCCCAGCCATGTGGCGCAGGTGTGGGTCGGCCGCGACGTGATTGAAAACATCATGACTTCGTCCACCGCGTCGGCCAACTGGTCGAAACTTTATTCGGCGATCGATCAGGCCAACGCCGTGCTGAAATACGCGCCGCTGGTTCCCATGACCGACGCGCAGCGAAGCTGGGCCGTGGGACAGGCTGCGTTCGCCCGTGCCTATTGCTACTTCTGGGCGGCGCGCCTGTGGGGCGACGTACCGCTCAATCTGAATCCCATCGAGTCGGTTTCGCAGCCGGAGACCTATCCCTCTCGTGCGCCGAAGGCCGAGGTCTACGCTCAGATCGCCGCCGATATTCGGACCGCGCTCGACAACGCTCCGAACCTCGGGAAGGACAAGTATCTGGCGACGCCCGATGCGGTCAACATGCTCAAGGCCGAATATGCGTTGTGGATGTATACGGCGCAGAAGGGCGGCGACGGCTATCTCGAGATGGCCGAGGAGGCTTTGTCGGCCATCGGCGTCAAGGCGGGCGACGCTCGGTTTATGAGCCGCTATTCCGAGGTCTTCGACGGCCACGGCGCGGGCGACAAGAATTCGGCGGAGGTCGTCTTCGCGCTCTACAACAGTCAGAGCGAGAAGAAGCTCGGCGGATTCTCGTGGTATTTTACCTACGCTTCGACCCAGATTCCCGCACAGTACCAGCAGAAACCGGTGCCGATCATGCAGGCGCAGTGGCTGGATTACGGCGACGATTTCATCGCCAAACTGCGCGACAGCCGCGACCGCAACGGCGATACGCGTGTCGGGATGAATCTCGGCGACGGTCCTTACGGCAACGACGGGCGGGTGATTACGTGGCCCAACAAGTTCATCGGCGATCTGAGCACCAGTTCGATGGTCAAGGACTGCGACATCCTCTACTACCGCTATGCGCTGGCGGTGATGATGGACGCCGAACTGAAATACTACCGGCGGGATTATCAGGGGGCGCTCTCTTCGCTGAACATCATTGCCAAGCGCGCCTACAACAACGACAAGTTTTATACCGACGCCACCGACGCAGGCGTATTGCAGGCGCTTTGCGACGAGTATCTGCTCGAATTTCCCTGCGAGGGCGTCGTCTGGTGGGCGCTGATCCGTCTCGATCGGATTTGGGAGTACAACGCCTATTTGAAGGCGCGCCGCGACGACACGAACATCCTTTTATGGCCCGTCTCGAAGAGTGCGCGCGACAAGAACTCGAATCTCACGCAGACCGAGGGTTGGTATTGATCGGATAATATAAGCATAACAGAATATGAAACGGAATATGAAACGGATCGCGCTCATGGCGGCGCTGTCGCTCACGGCCGTATCGTGTTACGACGACGGTACGGACATCTGCGAGACCGCTACGCGCATTTCGATCTCCTCCGAGATCGAGCAGTTCAACGCCGACGGCACCACGGCTTCGGGGAACGAGAGTTTTACGGCGGCGGTCGTCGTCAATGCCGGTACGGCCAAATCCGATATGGAATGGAAGGCGGAGGTCGTCGACGCAGCGGCGTGGGCGACCGTCAGCCGGATCTCCGTCGTGTCGCAATATACCCAAATTTCGGGTTCGGAGATCTACACCGTCAAGGAACCGGGGATCGAGGTGGCCGCACAACCCAATACGGAGTACCGCCGGTCGTTTGCGGTGAAGATTACCGCAGCGGACGGGACGGCCGAAATCTATGAATTCACGCAACTCGGCCTGAAAGCCGATGCGGAGGTGACGAGCACCGCCAAGACGATCGACTTCCCTGCCGCAGGCGACGCCATAGAAGTGACGTATACGACCAATATGGGCGACCTTTACGCGTATGATATCGTCTACGACGGAGCGTCGAAAGATTGGCTTACGGCGACGCACGAAGGGGAGGGCCGCCTGATGTTGACGGCCGAAGCGTGGACGAGCCAAAGCGAGAACCGCACGGCGACGCTGACCATTACGGTGGGCAGCCCTGCGACGAGCATGGCGTCGCTCGAAATTCCCGTGACGCAGCTCCGCAGCGACACGTATTATTACATGTACGGCGGTTCGGTGGGCGAGACGCGCGAAAATGCGGTTTCGATGACCAAAGTCTCGGAAGGGATCTACACCGTGCAGGGCTTCTTCTTCGAGACGGAGGGGAACGTCGTCTGCTTCAACAAGAACACCCGTTCGGAGAGCTATCCGGTCTACTACCTTGCGGCCGGAGGATCGGTTGCGACCTCTTCGGAGGCCGTTGCCGCTTCGGATCTCGACATCGAGGCCAACGGCGTGCGCACCCTCACCGTCGACTTCAACGAAATGACGTGGAGCTGGGAGCGTAAGAATACGGTCGGCACCTCGATGCCCAACAGCGAGCTGGCGCTCTATCCTACGAAAGCGTATATCACTCAATCCGGCACATTCAAAACGTGGATGACGGTGAGTCTGCACTGGAACGGCGGCGACAAGGTCGGGCAGATCAAGCTGGGATCGGGTCTCGTCGGAAGCTCGAAGACGGGCGGCTACGGCACGCCCACGGACAAGACGGTTCCCTACGATGTGCGTAATTCGGCTTACGATACGGTCGAGAACGGCGGTTTGATCGAGGAGCTGATGGACGACGACGGGCAGACGCTCGCATCGAAATACGGTCGGTTGTACTCCACCTACGAGATGATTACCGGACAACCTAACGGAGCGTTGAACAACGCCTATCAGATTCCGTCGCCCTATGGCGAGCCGGGCGCGACGCTGGTCGACGCCACCGGGGAGACCTATACCGTCGAAAGCATTCTCACCGGCGCGCTGCTCAACTACGATGCGTCGCCTGCGGGCGACGCGCAGGCCGAGGCCGACCATCCCAATCTGAAGATGCAGATTCAGGGCATCTGTCCCTACGGCTGGCATATCGCCAATATGCAGGACTGGAAGGATCTGATCTACGCCGCTTCGGAGGCTTCGCAAGGTTCGGAGTACGAGGTTGCGGTTTCGGCAGCCAGCTACAAGGCGCTGGCTGGTGGTACGATCGCCAACTTTGCGTCGATTCTCTACGACCAGTCGTGGAACAAGTACACGACCGATACGAAGATTTCGTCGCGTGCCGAGGCGTTCGGATTCAATATGTTCATTCAGGGCTGGCGGCTCTATGCGAGCGGGTACGATTACGGCACGACGTCGGGCAATCCCCGCTTCTACGAGGTCATTCCGGTATTGGGCCAGTACAATTCGAAAAAGACGGCGTTCTGGCGCATCTACGTCACGAACAAGGGAACCAATATGACCGTGAACGACGCTTTCGACCTCGGTAACGGTTCGGGCAGCGCGGTGCGGTGCGTCAAGAACTACAAATAGAGATTAACTGTCGTCCGGCTGTGTGGATGCGGGTCTTGCCGCCCGCATCCGCACAACGGACGAACAAAAGCCGAATAAGACAATGAAAAAATTGATTTATATATGGATGCTGGCCGCCGCTTTCGCCGGTTGTGCAAACGACGAGTGGCCCGCAGAACCCGATTGGGATCGGATTCCCGATCCGAGCGTACCGGTCGACGACGGATTGATGAAACCTGCGGAGTGCGACAATACCGTGGTCGCCCATCGCGGAGGGTCGTCCGAATGCGGAGCGCCCGACAACTCGATCGCTTCGCTCAGATACGCGATGGAGTGCGGCTGCTACGGTTCGGAGTGCGACATTTACTGGACGAAGGACGACCGGATCGTCGTGGCTCACGCCGACGGCGACTGCAAGGTCAACAACATCCAACCGTGGACGGCGACGTTGGCCGAATTGCGTGCCGCAGGCCGCCTCCCGAACGGCGAGCAGCTGCCGTCGCTCGAAGATTTCATCAGCACGGTGATGGTCGACGGAAACTGCACGCGTCTGGTGCTGGATATCAAGCGGATCGACAAGCCTTTCGCACAGACGGAGTACGTAATCAATGCGGCGCGGCGCGCCTGCGAGATCGTAACCGAAATGGGTGCGAAGCACTTCGTCGAACTGCTCTGTACGGGATTCAACGGCGATGTGATGAAGATCGCCAACGGCTACGCCAAGAAAGCCGATCTGCCGATCGGCATGAACTCGAATAAGAGCGGCGGCGAATTCACTTCGTTGGGATTTGAGTGGATCAACCTCTCCGCAACCACCGGCATGGGCAGCGAAGCGGGCGGATCGGGCACCCGCACGCTTGACGAGTACGAGAAGGCGGGCGTGGCGCTCAGCGTATACAATGTAGATCGGCAGTCGGGCGACGGCAATGCGGTCTATTCGGAGTCGGCCATCAACTACTATATCGCTAATTACGCGCGCCTGAGGACATTGTGCAGCAACTATCCCAAATGGTTGATCGGCAGGATCGACGCGGCGTACAAGACCTACGACGGCATTCAGAGTCAAGCGGACTTCGAAGCGTTCGCTGCGTCGCTCGAAAGCGATGCTTTCGGAACCCGTTTCGCGAATGCCGACGGGGCAGTGGTGCTGAAAACCGATCTGAATCTCGCATCGTTCGCCCCGCTGTCGGTTTTCCGAGGCGTGTTCGACGGCAACGGCCGGACGATCACCGTGAATTATCGGGGCGACGATACGCAGGCGGGTCTGTTCAAAACGCTCTACGGCACGGTGAAGAATCTGACGCTCGCCGGAAGGTTCGAATCGACCCGCACCGATGACAAGGAGGTGCACCTCGGCGCAATCGCCGCGCGGGCCTACGGGGCGACGATCGAAAACTGCGTGAACAAGGCGGCGATCGCCGTTCGCAACGGCGACGACGCGGCCTCTCGCTGCATGATTTTGAGCGGGATGGTCGCCAAGGTGTGGGACGGCGTTACGCTCCGCAACTGCACCAACGAAGGGGCAATCTCGTTCGCGTCGCCGGCCTACTGTCTGATCGGCGGCATGGTCGGGGCGATCAACGCCGATGACGGTGTCAGTACGATTTCGGGTTGCACGAATACGGCCGATATCGAGAATGCGAGCCGCAATAGTACGGACTGGTGCTATGTCGGAGGTATCGTCGCCAAACCGACGAGCGGCCTGCTCTTGCTCAACGGCGGCGCGGACTACCGCTTGACCGTCGGCGATTGCTCCTTTACGGGAACGATCGCGCTCTCGGCCGGATCGAAAGTGCGCGGCGCGGGCATTGCGGCCTATGCGAAGGGAACCTATCGCATCAGCGGCTGTTCGTTCGACGGCGCGATCCTGTGCAGCGACGGCACGGTGCGCGACGTGGTGCTGGGCGGCATGATGGGATATGCCGAAACGACCTGCGACGGATTGATCGAGAAGTGTTCGTTCGGCGGCACGATCAAGGCCGCGGTCGACGGCGGCAACTACTACTTCGGCGGCATCTTCGGCAACAACGGCAGCGGCGCGACCGTCGTAGCCGATTGCACTGCTTCGGGTACGGCGTACATCGGTTATAACAAAGGCAAATCGGTGGGAATGCTCGCCGGCCGGCCGCACTCGGACGGTTTCACGATCCGTGATTGCCGGATTGCCGGAACTGTGGATAACGGCGGCGCGGAGATCGTCATAGGGCCCGACAATCTCGAAGAGTGGATGTTCCGCGGCACGGCGACTTCGAAGAAGATCACGCTGGAAAACAACGGTTACAACAATGAAAAATAGACCGGACTTAAAAACGATGAACCAATGAAGAAACTGATTATCATGGGAGCGCTGCTGGCAGTCGCCGCTGTCGCTTCGGCACAACCCAAACTCGTCGCCCACCGCGGGTTCTATACCACGCCGGGCTCGGATGAAAACACGATTTCGGCCTTGCAGAATGCGCAGAAGCTGGGCCTCTACGGGGTGGAGTTCGACGTCAATCTCACGGCCGACGGCGAACTGATCGTCATCCACGGCCCGAAGGTCAACGACCGGCTCGATGCGCAGCGGGACACTTATGCCGAGATTCGGCAGGTCGTGCTGCCCAACGGCAATCGCATCCCCACGTTGCGGGAATGGCTCGTAGAAGGGAAGAAGGACCCGAAGACGAAACTCATTCTCGAACTGAAGAAGCACGCCTCGCCCGAGATCGAAACCGGTATCGTGGAGCGGATCGTGGCGATGTGTCGGGAGCTGGATATGTTGGAGCAGATGGAGTTCACCTCGTTCAGCCGCCACGCCTGCCGCGAGTTTGTCCGGCTGGCGCCGCAGAATGCGACGCTCTATCTGTCGAGCTCGCTCGGAACGCCCGTCGATGCCGAAACGGCCGTAAAGGAGGGTTTCAGGGGATTGTCGTACAGCATGTACGTCTTCATGAACCGGCCGGAGATGGTCGACCGCATGAACGAACTCGGCATCGAATCGACGCTTTGGATCGTCGACAACGAGGAGGTGGCCGATTGGGCCGTCCGACACAACGTGACCTGTATTTCGAGTAACTATCCCGACCGGATGAAGGCTTATCTGGAGTCGCCGGAAGTTCGGAAGGCCGCTGCGAAAGCCGCCAAAATAGGAAGACGATAAGGTTGTCCTTTCGCAAAACGGACAACGGAGTTCAAGACGTATACCGGTTCATCGGTGAACCCGCCGCGGCAAGGGACGTAAATTCGTGGGTTCAAATGAATACAGGGGTGTTTTCAAAAAATCGGATTGGAATTTTTCCATTCGCGGCGGGTTCGCGATGCCGGTACGACGCTTGGAACGAACAGAATCAGGATACAACCAAATTATTTGATCTGAAAGATTTATGAAACGAATCATTACCGTCGTCGGCTCCGGCATGATGGGTTCGGCGCTGGCGTTTCCCGCCGCTGAGAACGGACACGAAGTCCGTCTGGTCGGAACGCATCTCGACCGCGACATTATCGATACGTGCCGTCGCAACAACCGGCATCCCAAGTTCGACGCGCCCTTTCCCGAAGGGGTAAAGTATTATCAAATCGAACAGTGGCGGGAAGCCGTCGAAGGGGCGGATTTCGTGATCGGCGGCGTCTCGTCGTTCGGCGTCGACTGGTTCCTCGACGAAATTCTGACCCGTCTCGATCCGAGACTGCCCGTTCTTTCCGTGACCAAAGGGTTGATCGGTCTCGATGACGGAACGCTGATCTCCTATCCCGATTATTGGCAGTCGGAGTTGCGCAAGCGGGGGATCGAGCGGGAAGTCTGTGCGGTCGGCGGCCCTTGCACCTCCTACGAACTGGTCTTTCACGATCAGACCGAAGTCGCCTTTTGCGGCAGGGATACGGGGGCGCTCAGAATGTTCCGCGAAGCGCTTTCGACTCCGTATTACCATATCTCGCTCACGAACGACGTGATCGGTCTCGAAAGTGCGGTGGCGTTGAAAAACGCCTATGCGCTGGCCGTTGCCATGACCATCGGACTGGTTACGCGCCGTCACGGACCGGATGCCGGACTGCACTACAATTCGCAGGCGGGAGCCTTCTATCAGGCTGTCAAGGAGATGCGGCGACTGCTGAAAATTCAGCAGGCCGATGAGGATTGCGAAGATATCGGTATCGGCGACCTCTATGTGACCGTCTACGGCGGCCGTACCCGCAAGATCGGCATTCTGCTCGGCGAAGGAAAGAGTTACGACGAGGCGATGGAGATCCTCTCGGGCGTTACGCTCGAATCGCTCGTCGTGGCGCGCCGTGTGGCGCGGGCGATCTATCGCAAGGCGGAACTGGGCGAGGTCGACCTGCGCGACTTTCCGATGCTGGTGCATGCCGCCGGCGTACTGGACGACGGTCGGGATGCGGAACTGCCGTGGGAGGCGTTCACTTTCGACCGTACGACGGTTTGACAGACGCCTGTTTCGCGCGACGCCCCCGAGAACCGCGAAGGTTTTCGGGGGCGTCTGTTCCGAACGCTGCCTTAGTGACCGGTCTCTACCTCGGGCAGCGGTTTCATATCGGGCATACGGGAGATTTTGTCGCCGTAGTAGTTTCTGAAATCCACCCAGTCGTAGTAAGGACCTGCGACCGAAGGGAGCGGCAGGGCGACTTCGCGTTCGTTGAACAGGACTTTGACGAGCACCCGCCCTTCGGCGTTGCGGTAGAGAATCCACTGGATGTTGGTCGCCATCGGATTGGTCTCGAAATCCTGCCAGACGAGGTACACCTTCGCCGGATCGGGTTCGCACACCTCCATCCCTTCGATTTCGAGGATGGCGGTCAGCGGCAGAGTGTCTTCGCCGTGTCCGAAGCGCAGCGCGACGCAGACCGTCCCGCCGTCGATGGCGGCCTGCGCGCTGTCGAGCAGATGACGCATCAGCGGTTTGGCCATGGCGATCGACAATCCGCGGCTGGGTGCGGAGTTCATTTTGAGCAGGTATTCCCGCAGGTTGGCCACTCGCCACAGGGCGAACTGCTCCGCTTCGGTGAAGTAGTCGTAGAACGACAGCCCGAACTCCGTGTTGGGCATTGCGGCCGCCAGCGAATAGAGTCCGATCATAAAGGCGCGCGGCTGCGGAATCGGAGCGTCGGCTCCGTTTTTCAGCAGCGTGCTCAGCAGGCGGGTCGGGTCGAGGAGCGTTTCGGCGTAGGCGTCGTAATCCTTGCGCCACTCCGGCCCTTTGAGGTACTGCTGAAATTCCTCTCCCTGATTGAACCGCAGAAACGGGTCGAAACTCGGACTGGTGTCGAGCGTGATCCGCAGCGCGGGATTGCATCCTTTGAGTTGTTCGACGAAGGCGCCCATGCTGACCGAGCTGCGCGGAATGATCGTCGAGATAGCCGTTACGCATCCTTCGCCGGAGAGCACTTCCGGGAAATTTTCATACATGCGTCGGGCGATTTGCCGGTGCTGCTCCCGACCGTGTTGCGTCAGATCGCCGTAGCGACGGTACATGTGTTCGCACAAAAAGCTCAGATCGGCCAGAAGCCGCCGCCCTTTCGGCGTGAGCATCCCTGCCGAATCGGCTGCGGCGAGTTGGTCGCGCATCCCGATGGCCAATGTCGGCGAGACATGGGTGCGTGATCCGTGACGGCCGATGTGCTCGATGTGGAACGCCTCGAAGCCCTTCGGCGCGGGCGTATAGCGCTGCGGCGTGTAGTAATAGAGCGCCAGCGATCCGCCGCGCAGGTTCGGATCGCGGCGGAGCAGTTCGCGAATGCTGTCCTGCGTTGCGGCGTGCATGCTCAGCGGGAGACACAAGGAGAGGAGAAGGAGTATTTTTTTCATATGCAACGATTTTCCCTGAGTATGTCATGCGATCACGGCGGCGGTATTTGCCGCAGTACGTCCGTTCGGACACACCGGATCGGCGATGCGATGCAAAGATAAAAAAAATCGGGAATATTTCGTTTTTCGGCTCGAACGTATTCCGTCGCGTTCGAGTGAGAACCGCATTGCGGCCGCAGTCGGCGAAACGGATTCGGAACGGTCGGATTCAGAGCAAGCAAAACCCCGTCGAAGTCTCCTTCAACGGGGTTCTTGGTGCCCAGGACAGGAATCGAACCTGCACGCCTTGCGGCACACGCACCTGAAACGTGCGCGTCTACCTATTCCGCCACCTGGGCATTGGGTACGCACTTTGTTGATTTGCGTGGTGCAAAGGTAATACTTTTTTGGAAACTTCCGCTATTTTCGTCGAAAAAAATCCGCTGCGAAGATCGTGAACCCTACGGAGTGTTTTTCCGGGGTATCGCGACGCGGTAGTAGGAACTGCCGTAACCGCTCCAAATGCCGCGGGCGTCGCCCTCGATGTTCGACGGGAGATTTTCGTAGGCCGGAAAGATGGGATTCATGGCGTTGAGCATCTCGTTTTCGAGCCGGCTCCAGAAATCGAATGTAAATGAAGTGATGTGGCTGAAACGTACGTCGATTGTTTCGCCGGGTCGAAAATATTGTTTGTAATCCTTTATTTTCAGGTAGTTGAGCGGGCGGTTGACAGTCAGCGTCACCGAACCGCCGTTGTCGAGCGCCGAGTCGTCGACTACGCCCATCAGCGCTGGAGAGTAGGCGCCCGCGTTCGTCGTGCGGCACTCGGCGAAGTAGGCGTTTTTGGCCGCAGGGTCGTCGAAGCGGACTTGCAGCGAGAAGAGCGAGTCGCAGATCGGTTCGGCGCGTAGTTCCCGCAGGGGGATCGGTTCGGGAACGGTCGTAACGGCCGTGTAGGTGCGCCCCCGATCCTCTACGGTGAGCGTATAGGTACCGCCTGTGCGGCCGTGCAGTTGTGCCGAGCGATAGACGAAGCGGGTCGGATAGTTGCGGTCGTAGTAACCCGTGAGGATTTCGCTCTGTCCGTCGTCGGCCGTGACGGTCACCTTTGCATAACGAACGACGGCCGCTTCGAGCGTCTGCTCGGTGAGGATCTCCTGAAAGGGCAGGTTCTCGGTGAGCACTACCTCGGCCGGCCCGCCAGCTTCGATCCGACCTTCGACCACCAGTTGGCGACGGTATTCCGTATCGGTCGAGACCTCGCCCAGACAACCGTTCAGCAACGGCAACAACAGTAAAAGAGATCGTTTCACGGCGCACTCAGAATTTGAAGATCCAACTTACGGAGGGGATGATATTGTAGAGATAGTGCTTGCGCGGGTGAATCTGATACTCGCTTTTCTCTTCATCGACGAGCACCGGCCACGAGATGTAGAGCGGATTGCGGTGGGCGTAGAGGTTGAAGACGGAGAGGTTGATGCCGCTGCGCCACGGTTCCCGCTGCAGCCAGTAGGTGACCGACAGGTCGAGCCGGTGGTAGTCCGGCAGTCGGGCGCCGTTGTAGGAGCCGTGACCGCGGACGAACGAACCGCCGGCTATGTAGAGGTCGCGCGTCGAGGTGTAGGCGCCGCCGGAGGCGTAGACGAAGACGGTCGACAGCTCCCAGCGCCGGCCCGGCGTGCAACACAGCGAGAGCGAGAGGTCATGCCGCCGGTCGAGCGAAGCGGGAAAGGACCGTCCGTTGTTGAGGGCGGCGAATTGCCGTACCGATTTTCCCAGCGTGTAGCTGATCCATCCGTTGAATTTCCGTCCGGCGTAGGAGGCCATGAACTCCACGCCGTAGGCTTCGCCGTCGCCCGAATGGATGTACTGCTCCAAGTCGTATCGGTTGTTGACCAAGCCCGTGAGCGGCGCGTTGTATTCCAGTACGCGGTACATGCGTTGGTAGTAGGCTTCGGCCGAGAAGTTGAGCCGCCCGTCGGCCGCTTCGGCGAAATAGCCGACCGCCGCGTGGTGGGTGCGTTGCGGCGGCGTGCGACGCGTCGGCGCCATCCAGAAGTCGGTGGCGAAGCTGATGTTCGACGAGGGAACTTTGTGGATGTACTGCGTGGTGTAGTTGTAGGAGGCCCGCAGTCGGCTGCCGCGTGCGACCGACCAGTCGAACGTGAGGTTCGGCTGGGGCGTCCCGTGGCGGTAGGAGGCGATCGATCCGTCTCCTTGCAGGAAATAGAATCCGTAACGCAGCGCGGCGTCGCACGTAAGGTTGTGTGCGAGCGGGATCGTCGCGGCGACGAAGGGCGCCAGTTCGTGCGTGTCGTAACGCGGTCCCCGTTCGGCGGCGGCGACTCCTCCGTAGTCGGAGGCGATGTGCTGCGGATGGATGCGGCGGTAGGCGTATTGCAGGCCGGCGGCCAGTTGCAGGCGTCCGATGCGCCAGCGGGTGCTGTGTTTGTACCCCAAATCGCCGATCGACGAGGGCGCTTCGGCGGCGATGCCCGTCGTGGAGGCGGTCAGTCGGGTGTCGAGACGCGAATAGTAGAGTGCGTTCTCCATGTGCGCCGTCGGCGAAAGTTCGCTGTGCAGCGTGGCCGACCAGACGCCGGCGTACCACCGCAGTCGTCCGCCGAGCAACCCGGCGTTGTAAGCGATGCGCGTATGGTCGTCGCCGTAGTGGCTGTTGATCGTCAGTTTGTTGCGGCCGTCGAGCTGCCATGCGAGCGTGGCGTCGTAGTCTTGGAGCCGGTAATGCAGGTCGTCGTCGCCTTTCGGTGAGAGGGCGCCGATGAGCCATCCCGTGTAAGAGCGGCGGCCTGAAAGAAAGAGTGCGGCGCGGCGTCCCAGCGGCGCCGTGACGGTCGCCTGTGAGGCGATGATCCCCAGATCGCCCTCCACGCCCCATCGGACGCCGGTCTCTTCGCGGCTTTGCACGATGACCGTTGCGGGCTGCATGGCCGTTTCGATGCGTCCGCCGCCTGTCTTGGAGAGTTCGAACGAGGCCACTTGTCCCGGATTGAAGATCGAAAAGAATCCCAGCAGATGCGCGTGAGCGTAGAGCGGCGCCTGATTCAGCAGAATGAGGTTTTGTCCGGCGTCGTTGCCGCGTACGTAGAGTCCGCTGTTCCCCTCGGAGACCGTCTGCACGCCCGGCATGAGCTGGAGAATACGCATCGGATCGATGCTTCCGGCGAAGCGCGGCAGCGCGTTACTGTTGCGCATCAGCAGCCGGAACCGTCCTTCGGCGATGCTGCCCAGCGGCGAAGGGGATCGCTGCGTCCCGATTACGACGCTGTCGAGCCGATAGTCGCGCGATACGCTGTCGGTCGGCACGGAAGCGGTCATGCGCGTCGAATCGAACGCCGACGCAACGCCCCGTTCCTGTGCTTCGAGAGACAGAAACAGTCCGCAGAACGCGGCGGTGAGCAGCAGTCGGGTCAGCGTGTTCGTCATATCAGGCAAAAGAAGAGGGACGCGGCTTGACACCGTTCCCTCTTCTGCATTGCGGGGTTGCAGGGGCTATTTTCCGTCGATCAGATCCATATAGGCGTCGGCCAGATCCCTGAACGTCTTCGTAAGCGAGTCGAAGCCGGTTTCGACGTACTCCTCGATGGCGATCTTCGAGCCGTCGGCGAACACCAGGACCGGTTCGATGTCGTAAGAGGTGTAGTACCCGTATATGGAATTGTTATTTTCGTCGTAGCCGATCCAGTAGGAATTCTGGAAGGAGCAGCTCTGCACCTTGACGTCGGCCATCGTCGTGTTGTCGGCGGTGTAGACGAGCTTCGCTTTGGCGTTGTCGTTGTAAGCGGCGGCCTCCTGCTGAGAACCTGCCTCCGTGTCGGTGTCGGCGATCGCGTTCACCTGCTGAATGATTTTGGCGATGTCGCCCGAAAGCGTCAGCTTGAGGCCCATCACCGTCAGGTAGGCTTCGCCGGTCTTGACATGATCCTTGATATGGCCTTCGGGGTCGACATAGGTGTCGGTCCCGTCGATGACGCCGTCGCCGTTCCAATCGTATTCCTCCTCGACGATCCAGTTGTCGGGATCGGTCAGACCGTCGCACACCATCTTGGCGTAGGCCTCGACGATCTTCGTGCCGTTCTTCGTGAACGAGGCGTTGACCGTAACCTGCTTCGGGTCGGCGTTCACTTTGGCCGTAGCTACGTAGCCGCCGTTGAGCGTCACCGTCACCTCGGGGGCGAGCGTCAGTCCGTCGGCCGAGACGTTGCTCTTGCCCACGACGCTCAGCTCTTCGCGGCCGGCGACTTTGAGCGTCAGCGTCCAGTCCTGCGGAATGACGATGGCGTAGCCGTCCACGCGGGTGTACTCCACGCCGCCCGCCGAATAGGTGAAGAGCGCTTCCGACTGCTTTTTGGCGGCGTCTGCCCATGTCAGGCGGTACTGATTCGCCAATTCGCCCTTCTTGACGGGTTCGCCGTCCTCGATCACGTAGTCGCCGGCCCATTCGTCGAGCGTATACTTCTCGGTGGTCGTCGCGCGGACGATCAGCGAACTGAGCGCATGTACGTCGGGACCTGCGGCGATGGTCGCCAGCGACTTTGCCGTCGCCGTTACGGCGGCTTCCATCGGCACGGGCGTCGGTCCGACCACTTCCGCGTCGTCTTCGAACGAAAGCAGTTCTTCGAGCGCTTTGAGCGACTCGATGGCAGCCTTGCTGTCGTTGGGATTGAACTGGGCGGCTACCTCCTTGCCGATCGTTTCGAGTTTGGCTTTGTGCTGCTCGGGCGTGATAGCGGGATTTCCGGGCTCGGGCGTATCCCCGCCGCCTTCGTTACCTCCGCCATTTTCGTTGCCCTGTTCCGTGCCGTCGTCGGTGTTGCTGTCGCCGCATGCGACGGGACCCGCCGCCAGACAGAAAAGTGCCAGACAAAGTAAGATCTTCTTCATGATTCACGTGTGTTTATACATTAAGTAAATTGTTTACCCGCACAAAGATACGTAAATTCCCCCCCCCGCAAATTTTAAGCGGAATTTTTTTACGGAACGGCATTATTTGAAGAATTTATACTGGAAAATCAGCAGATAGACCACGGCCACCGAGATATAGGCGTCGGCCAGATTGAAGATGGCGCCGAAAAAGTAGTTGCGGCTGTCGACCAGAAACGACAGCCAGTTCGGCACGCCGTTCCATTGGAAGAGCGGGAAGTAGAACATGTCCACCACGCGCCCCATCATCAGCGGAGCGTAACCGCCTCCGAAATGGGCGACTTCGGTCGGTGTGGAGGCCGAGAAAATCAGGCCGTAGAAGGCGCTGTCGATCATGTTGCCGATCGCGCCGGCCAGAATCAGCGTAAGCCCTACCACGACGCCGGAGGGAGCCTTGCGCCTTACCAAATAGCGAAGATAGTATCCCAACAATCCGATCATCGCCAGACGGAAGAGGCTCAGCGCCAGTTTCCCCCAGTCGAATCCGCCGCCGGAAGCGAGCCGCATGCCGAACGCCGCGCCGCTGTTCTCGATAAAACGCAGTTGAAACCATGTGGGGATAACCATGATCGCTTCGTCGAGCGTCATATGCGTCTTGACCCAGATTTTCAGTGCTTGATCGGCTACGAGCAGGACAATTAATAGTATCGTGATTTTCTTGAAATTCATTGTTCGCACAATTTTTGACAAAAGTAGCAAAAAATCCGAATTTTATCGTGGAGTGAATCGCATTCCTCAGATTTTTGCTATCTTTGGCTGCGCCTTAGATACTGCGTCTCGGCAAAATACGAATAAGTTTGCATTTGCGCTCGACTTTTGCGTATCTTTGAAAGCTATAATACGAAATGGTTATGATGAGAAAAATTCTGCTGCTGTTGGGTATTCTGTCGATGGCGGCATGTACGAACGACCCTGAAAGCACCTCTCCCGTGGAGGGAGGTTCGGCTACCGGCGTGAAGATCGTTTATAACGCCGAAGGCGCTGTCGAAGGTCAGTTGATCGTCAAGTTCAAACCGTCGACCGCCGATTCGCTCGCCGCCGCGCTCGCCGCGGCTCCCGTAACCCGTGCGGGATTCGCTTCGGCCGACGAGTTGCTTGCCGCCGTAGGCGTCGACGGTATCCGTCCGCTGTTCGGCACCGATCCGCGGTTCGAGGAGCGCCACCGCGCTTTCGGGCTGCATCAGTGGTATGAGATCGCTTTCGATGCGTCGCTTCCGTTGCGGGAGATGGTAAATGAACTGAGTCAGGACGGCCGCATCGCGGTGCTCGAATATGCGCATCGTCCCCGACTCAAAGACCGCGCTCCGGTCCGGCCGTTGCACAGTATTGCTTCGGCCGCAACCCGTGCGACGATGCCGATGAACGATCCGCTGCTTTCGGCGCAGTGGCACTACAATAACGACGGGCAGCAAGTGCTTATCTCCAAATCCGGCGCCGACATCAACCTGTTCAACGCATGGACCAAATGTCAAGGCAGCCGCGACATCATCGTGGCCGTGCTCGATCAGGCCGTTCAGTATACGCACAAAGATCTGGAAGCGAATATCTGGATCAACCCCAATCCCACGAAGGGCGACCTGCACGGATATAATTTCCTTAACAATACGGCGACGCTCGACTGGTCGTATGTGGATGCGGAGAAATATCAGGGGCAGATTTATTACTCCAACGCCGACCACGGAACGCATGTGGCCGGTACGATCGCCGCGGTCAACGACAACGATCGGGGCGTCTGTGGAATCGCAGGCGGACGCAACGGCGCGGGCGGTGTGAAAATCATGTCCTGCCAGATCATCGGCGATGCCAATAAGGGGAACTACTCGACCGTGGATGCGTTCCGCTACGCCGCCGATAACGGCGCGCTGATCTGTCAGTGCAGTTGGGGATATGGTTACAAGAGTACCTCCGATAATGAGCAACGTTATTGGGAGAAATACTTCAATGATTCATCGGAGAAGGCCGCTATCGACTATTTTATCGCCAATGCCGGAAAGAATGATCCGAATTCTCCGATAGACGGCGGTCTGGTGATCTTCGCCGCCGGAAACGAGGGACAGGAATTCGGCGATTTCGCGGAGCTTCCGTCCAGCTACGAAGCCGTCGTTTCGGTGGCGTCGATGGGTTCGGATTTCCTGCCGGCCTACTATACCTGTTATAACGACGAGGTCGACATTACGGCGCCGGGCGGCGACCTCTACAATTCGAGTCAGGGGACGGACAACGGCGGCGTGCTCAGCACCATTCTGAGCGATCCGAATGTGACCTATTACGACGATGAACGTAAAAAGGGATTGACCGAAACCAACGTTTACGGCTATATGCAGGGCACGTCGATGGCCTGTCCCCACGTGTCGGGCGTTGCTGCGCTGGGTCTCTCCTACCTTTCGCAGTTGGGATTCCGCATGACTGCTGCCGAATATCAGAAACTGTTGCTCAAAAGCGTTCATTCGCTCGACTCCTATCTTACGGGAACCAAACGTTACGAAGGCCCGACGCTTAATCTGAGCAGTTACAAGGGCAAAATGGGCTCCGGCTATCTCGACGCCAATCTGCTGTTGGAGAACATCAAGATGGCGTTCGGTGAAAAGACGCCGCCCGAAATAACCGCCCAGATTGCCAACCGGCTGTTGAAGAACGACACGCCGACGAGCAGCATTGCGTTGGCTGACTATTTTACCAACAGCACGGTATTTCAATACGATGCCGTGGCCAATGACGAATCGGTCGTACGCGTGAACGTCAGCGAAGGCGTTCTCAAGATGCTGCCCAAGAAGGTGGGGCAGACCAAGGTAACCGTCTCGGCAAAAGGGTACGACGGTACGGTTGTGTCTCAGAGTTTTTATGTGACCGTCCGCACACAAAGCAATTCCATCGACGGCTGGTTGTAACCAGTCTCCCGATTTCAAGGCAGGGGCTCCGTAAAGCGGAGCCCCTGCCTTATTATATTATAAGGTGTAATCTACTTGCGCGGCGTTTGTCCAGAGAAAAATGGCCCGTGTTTGTGAAAAAGCATCCGAAATATTTGCAGATTCCGAATTTGTCGTTACCTTTGCACCCGCAATCGGAAAATCTTCGTTCTCATCCGAAGTCACAGGGTTACAATTTTACAATAGTGATCTGGCAACGAGTGGGATCGGAATTCAGGATTGCAAAAGTTCTTGGAAGATTGTTTGGTGGATTCGAAAAAAGGTTTTACCTTTGCGCCACTTTCCGTCCATTTTCGACGCGAAAAAGTTTTTGAAAAGCTTCGGAAAAGTTCTTGGAAAATTATTTGGTGGATTCGAAAAAAGGTTTTACCTTTGCACCACTTTCCGCTCTGAAAATGGGCAGAAGGTTTCCAAAAAAATGGTTCTTTGAATTACTGGTATATTTGAGAAAAAGTGTAGTATTTATCTGTCAATTTCCTTTTAGGAAAAAGAAACAGTCAGGACTCTAACAATACATTAATTTATACAATGGAGAGTTTGATCCTGGCTCAGGATGAACGCTAGCGGCAGGCTT
>CAJMNH010000015.1 GCA_905214725.1 uncultured bacterium | reverse complement strand
GGGCGCTCGCGCTGTCGCCGCCGCTATTTCCGCTCTTTTCGCAGTGCGACCGTGCAGACCTGCGGTCTGTTGAAATGTTGTCATTCCGAGCGAAGTGTAACGGAGCGTGGGAATCGACTGCTTGGCGCAAAGCGCACCAAAGAGTCCGCGTTGTACCGCAGACGGAAACAGAACGGACGAGGGATGGCGCGCCTGAAACGATCGTGCGAACGACGGGTCGCCACAGTCGAAGCCGCGCATTTATTTGCGCCGCAAACAGCGCAGTCTTTCTGGATCGTTCAGCGTCATCCCTCGTCCGATCCCGTCGAAGGTGTCCTACCTTCGCTGCGGAAATAGATTGATTTACTGAAATCGGGCGCCTTCCGCTGTCGAAAGACGCCCGATGCAAAGACTGTTTTTCGCTATGCCGTGAGATTGGTTCCGTATTCCGTTAACACCTTTCGCAGTGCCTCGATGTCCACCTGCGCCACATCGGCGTTCGAACGTACGCACAGGGCCGCCGCCGCTCCGGCAGCCTGCCCCAGCCCCATGACCGAAGCCTGCACGCGCACCGATGCCGAAGCGATCGCGTCGGCCGAGAACGACCGTCCCGCCACCAGCAGATTCGGGAAGTCGGGAGCGATCAGACAGTGGTAGGGGATGAACGCCGCATCTTTGAGAAATTCGCATCGCTGCTGCGTCGACGACGCGGCATGAATATCGACCGGATGGCATCCCCGCGAGATGGCGTCGGGGAAATCGACGGCTTGCAGATACTCCTCGCCGGTAAGCGTATGGAATCCTTTTATGCGGCGCGTCTCGCGCACGCCGGTCTGTGTGGCGGTGCAGAGCAGCGTCGCGTCGCGGAAGGCCGGAACGTGCTTGCGGAGCAGTTCGGTGAACAGATGGACATGCTCCCGCATCAGACACTCCGCGGCGGTGGCTTCGCGGTTGTCGGCCATATCGGCTTGTATGCGGGTCATGTTGAGCAGTACCACCCCTTTCGACAGTACGCCGCAGTACCAAGGCCCGCCGAATACGGGAACCTCCTCCTTTTCGCGCAGTTCGGTGAGGATGCGGCGAATATCGAGATCATGATAGTTGACCCCCTGCTGGCTGTGGCGGATCATCGGCAGGGCGTCCGTGTCTACGCCGCCGAGCATGAAGATGAGCGAAGCCGGTTGCAGCGTCTCGCCTGCGGGCTGCATCGGGACGCCGGCATATACGGCGAGATCGGCGTCGCCCGTGCCGTCGATGAAATAGTTCGCGCCGATCGCCTCCGCGCCGTTCTTGTTCTCGATGACGATGTGGGTGATCCGTCCGTCCGCTTTCCGGCAGCCGGTCAGGTACGAGTGGAGATAGAGCGTCACGCCGGCTTCCAGCAGCATCCGCTGGGCGACGAGTTTGTATTTTTCGGGTGAAAAGGTGATGTTGCCCAGCGGCTTCTCCTCCTCTGCGCCTCCGATCTCTTCGAGCCGTTCGACGAACTCCCACGGAATGCCGCCGATGATCCGGCGGCCGTTGTAGTTGAATACGCTGATCGGGGCCACCAGTCCGGCGGTAGCCATTCCGCCGAGAAATCCGTAACGTTCGACGAGCGCCGTGCGCGCTCCGCCTCTGGCCGCAGCGATGGCCGCGATGAAACCGGCCGGACCGCCGCCGCATACCACCACGTCGTATTGCGCCACGACCGGAACCTCTTTTGTTTGTGTGATAAAGTCCATAGTATGAATAGTTTTGAATGGTAAAGCGCGTTTGCCGGACCCTGCCGATCCCCCGTTTTTTCGCGTTCGGGCGTATTTTTAGTTTTGCGGAAGCGGGAATCCGCCTTATTTCTTACGCACGATGCGCGCGGTGGATTGCGTGGTTTGACGCACGAAGACCTTCGGCGTATATCCGTATTTGTTCAGCAGCTCGTCGGTGTATCCCCGAATGGTGAGCAGCTCCATATCTTCGACCTTCATCACGTCGAACCCCTCTTCGCGGAACTCGGCCACCGCTTCGTCGATGTGCCACGAGTTGTCGACGCAAAGCCCCAGATTGACCGCCGAGTTGTGGATCAGGTTGGTCTTGATGCGGTAACGTTCCAGCAGCGAGAAGATCGTAGCGAACTTCTCTTCCAATACGAACGAGAAGTCGCGCGAACGCACCGTCAGAAAGACCTGATCCTTTTTGAGGATCAGAATCGGCACCGTGACGGGCGCCGATGCGCCGCGGATGACCGTTCCCGGCTTGCGCTTGTCGCCGAACGGGCGGACGTAAAGCGGGATGTTCTTGTTCTGCAACGGTTTGATCGTCTTGGGGTGGATGATCTGTGCGCCGCTGTATGCCAGTTCGATCGTGTCGAGGTAGTTCAACTCCTTGATCTGCTCGGCGTCGGGAAAGGTTTTGGGATCGGCGTTCAGCACGCCGTCGACGTCCTTCCATACCGACATCGACTCCGCGCCCAGAATATTGGCCACCACGGCCGCCGAGTAGTCCGAGCCTTCGCGGCCGAGCGTCGTCGTCGTGCCGTCGGGCGCGCCGCCGATGAATCCCTGTCCGATAAAGATCGTCTCTGCGGCTCCCTCCACTTCGGCCAGCAGGCGGAACGCCGAAGCGTCGATATCGACCGAAGCGTCCTTATGACGCTGCTGCGTGACCAACGCGCGGCGCATGTCGATCCAGTGGTTGGCGACGCCCGCCGAAGCGAAGTATTCCGAGACGATGGTCGTCGAGAGCAACTCGCCGTAGGCGACGATCGTGTCGTACCACAACTCGGCGTCGGCCGTGCGGTACTGCGTCTCGGCCGCTACCCGCTCCAATTCGGCAAAGAGCGTTTCGACGCGTTCCAGACGGGTCGGACGGTGCCACAGATCGTCGATGATCGCGGCGTGATATTCGCGCAGTTGTGCGATTTCGGCAGCGGATTTCTCTCGGTCTCCTTTCTGCACTCCCTCGAATACCCGTTCCAGCGCATTGGTCGTCTTGCCCATCGCCGAGACGATGATAAAGAGGTTCTGTTCGTCGTCGATGATGTTGCGCAGATTGCGTACGCCCTCTGCGTTGCGGACCGATGCCCCGCCGAATTTATAGACCTTCATATCCTTGTTTACCGTTTTACCTTATTCCAGCCTTCGTTCTGTCCCGCTGCGCATAGCCGCTTCGCGGATTTCGACAATCCCTCCAACCTCCCTTTGAAAAGGGAGGCTTTCGGAAAGTCTACTGGTTTTTAGTCGTCAATTCTCTCTATTGTAGTTCCAGCCTTCGTTCTGTCCCGCTGCGCATAGCCGCTTCGCGGATTTCGACAATCCCTCTATCCCCTCCCTTTGAAAAGGGCGGCTTTTGGAAAGTCTCCTGATTTTTAGTCGTCAATTCTCTCCATTTGTAGTTCGAGCCTTCGTTCCCGCCGTGCTGTGCCTTAAGCCGGTTGTCCGGCCTGCGCCCGAAAAATTGTCTATTGTTAATTCTTAATTGTCGATTGTTCGTACTCCGTTCCAGTGTTGTAGAACAGGAAAGCGTACGTGTCGGCAGACTCGGCGATCCGCTTCGAGAGCGGCTTGCCCGCGCCGTGACCGGCATTTTGTTCGATGCGGATCAGCACCGGCGCGTCGCACGCCTGCGCGCGTTGCAGCGTCGCGGCGAATTTGAACGAATGCGCCGGTACGACGCGGTCGTCGTGGTCGCCCGTGGTGACGAGCGTCGCGGGGTAGCAGACGCCTTCGCGGATGTTGTGCAGCGGCGAATAGGCGTAGAGCGTGCGGAACTGCTCCGCGTCGTCGCTCGTACCGTACTCCGTCGCCCAACCCCAGCCGATGGTGAAGCGGTGGTAGCGCAGCATGTCCATTACCCCGACCGCCGGCAGGCAGACGGCGAACAGATCGGGACGCTGCACCTCGCAGGCGCCCACCAGCAGCCCGCCGTTCGAACCGCCGGCGATGGCCAGCTTTTCGCGTGAGGTGTATTTCTTGGCGATGAGGAACTCGGCCGCCGCGATGAAATCGTCGAAGACCTGCTGTTTGCGGTCGAGCATTCCCGCCTTGTGCCACCGCTCGCCGTACTCCGAACCGCCGCGCAGATTGACGTTCACTACCACGCCGCCCTGCTCCATGAAGAGGATGTGCTCGGGCTTGAATGCCGGTGTGATGTTGATCTGGAAACCGCCGTAGCCATAGAGATAGCAGGGATTCCCGCCGTCGAGCGCGATGCCTCGGCGGTGCGAAACGAACATCGGAACGCGCTCTCCGTCGGTGGATTCGAAGAAGAGTTGTTCGGTGGTGTACTGCGCTGCGTCGTACGCCGCCTGCGGCGTGTAGTAGCCGGTCGTGCGCCCCGTGGGAATGTCGTAGCGATAGACGGTCGGAGGCGCAGTGAAGGTGTTGAGCGTGAAGAAGATCTCCTGCTCCTTGTCCTTGCAGCCGAAGCTCGGAACCGACCCGATGGCCGGCAGCGGCACGTCGGCCTGCCGGTTGCCCTCGTAGTCGTATTTGTAGATTTTGTTCTGCGCGTTCTGGAGGTATTTCGCCCACAGGTAGCCGCCGCCCGGAGCGACCGCTTCGAGCAGATTGTCGGGATGTTCCGCGATGACGGTCTCCAATCCTTCGGGATTGAGCAGGTCGATGCGCGCCAGCCGGTAGTTGGCCGCGCTGTCGTTGGTCACGACGTAGAGTTTGTCGTTGCGGCACTCGACCGGCGCGTAATCGTGCGCGAAGCCGGGCAGCAGCGTGCGGAATTCCTCCTCCTTTTCGGCCGGCCGGAAAAGGATTTCTCCGCCCGAGGTCCCTTCCGACGCGAGGATGAAGAGCCAGCGGCCGTCGTCGCTCTCCCAGCCGCCGAAATACCGCAGCGGATGTTCGGGGTCGCTGTATACGAGCCGGTCGTCGGCCTGCGCCGTGCCCAGACGGTGGTAGTAGACCTTTTGGTATTCATTCTTCGAGGAGTAGACGTTGCTCTGCGGTGCGTCGTAGGCGCTGTAATAGAACCCTTCGGAGTCGGCGGCCCACGTAGCCCCCGAGAATTTCACCCATTCGATCACGTCCTGCGTTCGCTGGCCCGTCGCGGTATCCACGACATAAATCTTTACCCAGTCCGAACCGGCCGAAGCGGCGGCGTAGGCGCACCAGCGGCCGTTCTCCGAGAACGAAACGTCGATGAGCGCCGTCGTTCCGTCCGCCGAGAGGGCGTTCGGATCGAGGAACAATTCGCCCTGCGCCGTGAGCGAACGCTTGCGCCACAGCGCCGACTGGTTTTGCAGACCGTCGTTGTAGAAGTAGTAGTAATAATCGCCGCGCCGTTCGGGCGCGCCCTCCTTCGGATAGTTGTAGAGCGTCGTCAGCCGGTCGCCGATCGCCTGACGGGCAGGCAGCCGGTCGAGGTAGTCGCGCGTGACGGCATTCTGGGCTTCGACCCATGCGGCCGTCTCGGCCGAATTGTCGTCCTCCAGCCAGCGGTAAGGGTCGGTGACGCGCGTGCCGTGGTAATCGTCGGCGACGGTCGTGTCGCGCCGCGTGTCGGGATAGGGCAGATGACTTATTTTCATTTTTTTATTACAACCGGCCAGCAGCGCGACGGCTGCAAGGGCCGTCGTCGCCGCAGATAGGTATCGTTTCATCGGTCTTTTCATTCATCTCGAAAATACAGGGGCAAAGACGATACACGCCTTGCGCAAACGATGGAGTTGCGGGTCGTTTGCCGGAAATGTAAACCTGATCTAAGCCTAACGTTAATCTTCGGACAAAGATAGGAAAAGTTCGAAGATTTGCGTAACTTTGGCTGTCAAAAACCGTAAACGCATGTACGAAGAACTTAAGACAACCATCGAACGGGCGTGGGACGACCGCAGCCTGTTGCAGGAAGATACGACCAAAGCCGCCGTCCGCGAGGCGGTGGAGCTTATCGACAAGGGCCTTCTGCGCACGGCCGAACCCATAGACCTTTCGCGCAGCGAGTGGCGGGTCAACGAGTGGGTCAAAAAGGCCGTGATCCTCTATTTCCCGATTCAGAAGATGCGCACGCTGCGTGCCGGCGAATTAGAGTGGTACGACAAGATGGAGCTCAAACACGACTACGACCGGCTGGGCGTGCGCGCGGTGCCGCACGCCGTGGCGCGTTACGGCGCCTATATCGCGCCGGGAGCCATTCTCATGCCTTCGTACGTCAATATCGGCGCTTATGTCGGCGAGGGAACGATGGTCGACACATGGGCCACGGTGGGTTCGTGCGCCCAGATCGGAAGTCACGTTCACCTCTCGGGCGGCGTGGGGATCGGCGGCGTGCTCGAACCCGTGCAGGCGGCGCCCGTGATCGTCGAAGACAACTGTTTCATCGGTTCGCGCGCCATTGTGGTCGAGGGGGCGCACGTCTGCCGCGAGGCGGTGCTCGGTTCGAACACCGTGATCACCGGCTCGACCCATATCATCGACGTTACGGGAGCCGAACCGGTCGAGTATCGAGGCTATGTTCCGCCGCGTTCGGTGGTGATCCCGGGTAGTTATGCCAAGAAATTTCCGGCGGGCGAATACAGCGTGGCCTGCGCGCTGATCATCGGGCGGCGCAAGGAGTCTACCGACAAGAAAACTTCGCTCAACGACGCGCTGCGCGATTTCGGCGTGGCGGTATAACCAAGACAATGTTCTATTATTTCGACGAAGCGACCTCGACCAACGACCTTGCGCGCGAGGCGCGTTACGCTCACGGCGATCTGATCCGCGCCGAGCGGCAGACGGCCGGACGCGGGCAGCGGGGGCATACGTGGACGAGTCCCGAAGGGATGAACCTCCTCTTTTCGGTCGTGCTCTGTCCGACCTTTCTGCCTGCGGCCGAGCAGTTCCTGCTCTCGCAGACCGTGGCGCTCGCACTGGTCGACACGTTCGCCTTTTACGGGATCGACGCCCGCATCAAATGGACCAACGACATCTATGTCGGCGACCGCAAGCTGGTGGGCATTCTGATCGAAAACAATCTTTCGGGCGAGTGGCTCTCGCGCACGGCGGTCGGCGTCGGCATCAACGTCAATCAGACGCAGTTCGATCCCGCGCTGCCCAACCCCACGTCGATGGCGCTCGAAGCGGGCCGTACGTTCGACCGCGAGGAGGTGCTCGGCCGCTTTCACGCGGCGCTCATGCGGCGTTATGCGGCGCTCGAAGCGGGTGACACGGCCGCTCTTGCGGAAGCGTATCGCAGTCGCATGTACCGGCTCGGCGAGCCGCACTCTTTCCGGCTGCCCGACGGGAGCTTGGTTACGGGTATTATCCGCGGCGTCTGCGCGGCGGGCGCATTACGGGTCGAACACTCCGACGGAACGTTGCGCGACTATCTTTTCAAAGAGATCGAATTCGTGGTGAAAAAATCGCCGGCCCCGTTGGGAATGAAAAAATAAGGCGTATATTTGTGCTGCAAAACGAATTATTCAACGCAAAAAATACAGAGATATGAATGTTCCTTCCAATCTGAAGTACTCCAACGACCATGAGTGGTGCCGTCTGGAGGGCGACGTGGCGTACATCGGCATTACGGACTTTGCGCAGAGTCAGCTGGGCGACATCGTCTTCGTCGACGTGCCCACCGTGGGCGAGGCGGTCGCCGCAGGCGAAGTCTTCGGCACGATCGAGGCGGTCAAAACCGTGTCGGACGCCTTTCTGCCCGTTTCGGGCGAGATCGAGGAGTTCAACCCCGCCGTCGACGCCGATCCCGCCGTGGTCAACAAGGATCCCTATGGCGAAGGCTGGCTCGTGAAGGTTCGGGTGAGCGATCCCGCCGAGTACGATGCCCTGCTCACAGCGGCGCAGTATGCCGAGCTGATCGGTTGATTTCGCCGAAGGCATGAGAAGATGGCGCCGCGATCGGTTACGATCGCGGCGCCATCGTTCATTTGGCGGATATCTTTTTATCGATACGCAGTACGTGGCCGTCGTACCGGTCGCGATAGACTTCGGCAGCTTGTCGGTCGATCGTTCCCGAATCCGGTACGTCGCTGTAGCGGATCGAAGCCTCGGCGATGCCGCTGGTCTGCGAATCGCCGGCCACCTCTACGCGAAGCCGTTTCGTTCCGTATCCGCTGCTCAGCGTATAGGCAATTTCCTCTCCGAGATAGGGACTCCACGCAACCGCCGACAGATCGGCCGTCTCGCCCATGCGGTATCGCGAGACCGGCCCTTCGGTTTCGAGGGAGACGCTGACGTCGCGTCGGTAGGTGATGCCGTTCCCGCCGTTGATCGCGACCTTTTTGATTGCAACCGGTTGCTCGGCGTGTTCGAGTCGGGCCAAGAAGGGCGCCGCCAGTTCGGGCCGGAGCAGCGAAAGAAGATAGATCGCATCGTCCTTGTCCGTCTCCGATGCGGACGCTTCGTATTTGGCCGTATATTTCTCGGCCCGTTCGCGCGAGCGGGGGTCGAAGTTGACATTCACCAACAGTCCGCCGTCTCGTTCGGCGCAGTTCAATCCGTAGATGTTGTCCGAGCGGGGAACGATCGTGCTGCCTTCCGGCGCTCCCGCGACGGTGAACGACAGTTCCCGGAACGTGAAATGGGGATGGCGGGGCAGGGTGATTTCAAACAGAAGGGTCTGTCCCTCCACCGTTCGGCTGATGCGGGCGCTGTGGCGCCACTCCTGATATTCGTAGATTTCGTCGAAAGATGCGACCCAGAGCGCGTCGATACCGGCTTTGCCGTAGCGGTTGTAGATTTCGGTCAGCATCTCCATATAGTCGGTCTGGGGGCGGTGAACCGTCAGGAACACCCAATAGGGATTCTCCGCCGCTGCTTGGCGGTCGAGTTCTTCGAGTTTCGCGGCGATGTCGGAGGTGTTGATTCCGCCGGAGGCATGTACGCCTTTCAGGCTGCCGCCGTCGTTGAGATAGACCGGTTGCCGCGAACGCGAACTGCGGGTGAATTCGATCTGAGGGAAATAGGCCGTCGCATCGAGATACTGCTGATTGCCGTCGGGCAGCGCCAGCACTTTCATATGCCGGTCGAGACGCTCGACCACCGTTTGGTAATCTTCGGCATACCCTTCGGCGATCGCGCTTGGAGAGGCTTTGTCCCAGCGGCGTTCGTCGACGTTGTGAAAGTAGACCGAACCTCCGAAATCGAGGATCGTCTGCAACTCTTCCCATGTGATATAGGGATTGTGAACCGAAGTAGAACGCTCTTTCATGAAACCGTCGGGATTGTAACTGTTGCCCCAATTGGGCCAGATCGATACGCCGAATCCGAAGCGGCGTTCATTGCCGCATCCGTCGCTCATCGAAAGGGTGTGCGAAGGGAGATATCCGGTCGTTGGGGTGCAGCCCTGATGAAAGAACTCGATGTCGTCGATCCATTTTCCGTGAATGAGCGGAAAGATCCGCGACCAAGCGTTTTCATAGGCGTCGTCTACGGTGAACGTAAAGGCGAACTTCTTGTCGTATTTCAACGGGCAGATCGTGGCTGTAATATCGGCGGCGTTCGCTCCTTCGGGGAGGTTGACGGCGAATCGCAGCTGCTCGGTCTCCTCCTCGGCCGTATCGGGGGCCGCAGCCGCCCGACTCTCTTCCGGCCGGTCGATGGCGGCGGCGAATCCCACGTCGAAAGCGGGCTGTTCGACAATGGAGGTTTTTGCTCGGAATGTAATTTCCAAGTGAGCGTCGAAAGGCGGTCTTACGGCGATTTGCCGTTCCCACGGCAGCGAGGTAATGGATTCGGTAAGGGTTTTCTTCTCGTTATCGACATAGGTAGCTGTAAAGTCGAAGAGCTTTTCCATATCGGCGCCTCCGCGGAAAGAGTAGGACACGGTGGTCATAAAATCTTCATGCGACGGCGTTTTCACACAATGGCTGAATAACCCGATCGCCAACACTGCAAAAATTACTTTTTTCATGGTAGCCTCTGGATTAATAAAAAAAGAACGGTACCGTCGCAAGACGGTATCGTTCTCATAACGAATATTTAAGACGGGCGATTTACCCGACAGGATTAGGGCATACCCCCCCCCTGTGTGTTTCTATCCGATCTGTCGGGCAGGGTCGCAGTGAAAGCTTCCGATCGCAGCGCCGGAAGGGTACTTGTTTTTAGGGAGGTGAAGTCCATTTTATCGGTTTTTCAGCAGCCACTCGGCGATTTGTACGGCGTTGAGCGCCGCGCCTTTGCGGATCTGATCGCTCACGCACCAGAAGGCCAGACCGTTGGGATTGGTCACATCGCGGCGGATGCGCCCCACGTAGACGGGGTCCTTTCCCGCGATGAAGAGCGGCATGGGGTAGACCTTTCCGGCCGGATCGTCCATCACGACGATCCCTTCTGCCGCAGCGAAGGCAGCGCGCGCTTCTTCCGGCGAAACGGGACGCTCCGTTTCGAGCCAGATGCTCTCCGAGTGCGCCCGCATCACAGGCACGCGTACGCAGGTGGCCGACACCTCGATGTCGGAGTGCATGATTTTGCGCGTCTCGTTGTACATCTTCATCTCCTCCTTGGTGTAGTCGTTGTCGGTGAAGACGTCGATGTGGGGAATGACGTTGTAGGCCAGCTGATAGGCGAATTTCTCGACCTTCGGTTCGCGGCCGGCCGCCAGATCGGCGTACTGTCCTTCCAGTTCGGCCATCGCCTGCGCGCCTGCGCCGCTGGCCGACTGATAGGTGGCCACATGTACGCGGCGGATATGCGATACGCGCTCGATAGCCTGCAATGCCACTACCATTTGGATCGTGGTACAGTTGGGATTGGCGACGATGCGGCGCGGCGCGGCGAGCGCATCGCGTCCGTTGACTTCGGGAACGACCAGCGGCACGTCCGGCTCCATGCGGAAGGCGCTCGAATTGTCGATCATCAGCGCGCCGTGTCGGGTGATCGTCTCGGCGAATTTGCGCGAGATGCCCGCGCCGGCCGATACGAGAGCGATCTCCACCCCGCGGAAATCGTCGTTATGTTGCAGCAATTTGACGGTGACGGGTTTCCCGCGAAACGTATAGGTTTGTCCGGCGCTGCGTTCCGATCCGAACAACAGCAGTTCGTCCACGGGCAGCGGACGCTCTTCGAGAATGCGCAGGAACTCCTGACCTACGGCGCCGCTTGCGCCGACAATTGCGATTTTCATGGTCGTACTTTTTTATGTAAGGGAATAGTTGTCAATCGAAGAAACCCTCTTCCTCCTCCGTATATCCCGCTTGCTGCAACTCTTCGTCGCAGTCGTAGTCGGGCACGCGGTCGGGACGCCGGAAACGATCCTGCTTGGAGATGCCGAGCGCGGGATCCTTGTAAATGCGCGAGAAGAAGTCTCCCACGATCGGCAGGGCCATAATGCTGCCTTCGCCGCCGTAGGTCGGGTGCACCGACTGGTCTTCGCCGCCTACCCAAGCGCCCGCCACCAGCTTCGGCGCGACGCACATGAACCATGCGTCGCGGTTACGCTGCGAGGTTCCCGTCTTGCCGCCCAGCTGGGCGTCGCCCAGATCGAACTGCCATTTCAGACGTCCGGCCGTTCCGCCCGTGACGACGTCTTGAAGCATCGTGAGCATCGTATAGGCCGTCCGTTCCGAGATGGCGTCCTGCGATTCGGGAATGAAGGTGGCGATCAGGTTACCCTGACGGTCTTCGATGCGTGTGACGAAGATCGGATCGGTGTGTACGCCGCCGTTGGCGAAGGTCGAGTAGGCGCTCGCCATTTCGAAAACGCTCGATTCGGAGGTTCCCAGACAGAGCGCGTAGACCGGATCGATGAATGAGCGGATACCCATGTTGTGGATGAAATCGGCCACCGCTTCGGGCTGTTTGGCCTGTTTCATGATCCACGCCGAGTAGTTGTTGCGGCTGCGCGCCAGTCCCCATTTCAACGGGTGCATCTCTCCGTCGTAGACCACCTTGCCCGCCTCCTTGGGCGACCACGGCGTGCCGTTGCTCGTGTCGATCGTCACGGGCAGGTTCGGCACCGGCGTGCAGGGCGTCAGCCCCAGATGGTCGATGGCGAAAGTATAGACAAAGGGCTTGATCGTCGAACCGATCTGACGCTTGCCCTGCTTGGCCATGTCGTACTTGAAATAGCGGAAATTAGGGCCGCCGACGTAGGCTTTCACCCGTCCCGTCTGAGGCTCGATGGCGACGAACCCCGCCCGCATGATGCGTTTGTGGTGGAGGATCGAATCGCGCGGCGAGAGCACCGTGTCGCGCTCGCCGGTGTAGGTGAAGACCCGTGTGGGACAGGGCGTGCGGAAAATCTTGTCGATTTCGGCTTCACTGCGCCCCTCCTCTTTGAGGGCGCGGTAGCGGTCGGAGTAGCGCATCGCCTGTCGGATGATTTTTTCGCGCTCCTCGGCCGAAGTGTTCTGGAAGAGCACCTTCGTGGCGCGGTACTGAGCGTCCATCTTGGGCTGGATGACCGTGCGCAATTGTTTGAGCATCGCCTCCTCGGCGTATTGCTGCATCGTCGAATTGATCGTGGTATAGATTTTCAGACCGTCCTTGTAGATGTTATAGGGCGTGCCGTCGGCCTTGCGGTTCTTGTGGCACCAGCCGTAGAGCGGATTGTTCTCGTACTCCTTGACGGCCTGTTCGTAGTCCCACTCGGTATAGAACTGACGGCGCTTGGGAGGCTCGGCGTTCATCACCTGCCGCAGCATTTCGCGGAAATAGGTCGCCTGTCCGTCGTTGTGCGAAACGGGACGGTAGTTGAGCATGATGGGCAGCGCTGAGAGCGAGTCGCGCTCGGCGCGCGTGATGGCGTCCGCTTCGGCCATGCGCGCGAGCACCAGATTGCGCCGCGCCAATGCGTTGTCGTAGTTCCGCACCGGCGAATAGCGCGTCGGCGCGTTGACCACGCCTACCAGCATGGCCGCCTCCTGCAGGTTGAGTTCGTCGGGCGTCTTGTTGAAAAAGGTATGCGCCGCCGACTTGATGCCATAGGCGTTCGAGCCGTACTCCACGATGTTGAGGTACATTGCGGCGATCTCTTCCTTCGTGTAGTTGTATTCGAGTTTGAGCGCCGTGATCCACTCCTTGAATTTCGCCAGCACGAGTTTCCCCTTGCGCACCAGCGCGCTCTGGCGGCGTACCGTGTCGCGCGGGAAGAGGTTCTTGGCCAGTTGCTGCGTGATGGTCGAGCCGCCGCCCGCCGAACGGTTCTGCAACAGGATCGTCTTCACTCCCACGCGGATGAGCGAGGGGATGTCAATGCCCGAATGCGAATCGAAACGGGCGTCTTCGGTGGCGATGAGCGCCGCGACGATGGGCGGCACTTCCCGGCCGTCGATCGAGGTGTGCGTCACCGAATCCGAAGGGAACAACTCTTCGTACTGCACGTAGGAGCGGTTCTGTACGAAGAACGAGCCCAGCACCTTGCCGTCTTCGGAGTAAATCTCCGTAGCGATGTTGCTGCGGGGGTTCTCCAACTCCTCGAACGAAGGCATGCGTCCGAAGAGTCCCAGCGCCGTGAGGATGAGCATCACCAGCAGCAGTGCGAAGGGCGTGAGAGCCGCATACCACAGCCATTTCACATATTTCGGGGCGGATGCGCCCTGCGTCTTCTTTTTCACGTTGCGTCAGCGGTTTTTATCAAGGGACAAAGGTACGAATTTTTTCGGTTGCTTCGGATTCGCCGGCAGGGTTAATTGTCGATTTGTCAGAAAGGCAATCCCAGCGACGCCGACCACCACATGCCGCCCTTGCTGGGGGCATAGAACGACAGCCGCAGCGTCGAGGTGGCCGAAGCGGGCTGGCGGAAGACGTTGAAGTCGAAGACGAGGTCTCCGCCGAACGAATGGATGCGTCGGGTTTCGGTGCGCCGTTTCAGGTAGTTGAAGGCGTCGAACTGTCCGTAGTCGGCGCCCAGATTGAGCCGGATGCGCTTGAAGTAGAGCACCGAAGGAATGCCTCCTTCGGGGTACCACACGGGCAGCTGGTAGTCGAGCGACGCGGCGAAGTAGTTGCGGCTGTTGATGTCGTTCGAATCGAAGCCGCGCGGAATCAGCCGCGCCGATTTGTAGGAGAGGAACGACTCGCCGACGGGATTTTTGAATCCTCCGATCGAGGTCTGATAGGTGGCCGCCACCGTGAGCGAGTTGTGCGCCGCGAAGCCCTGCGTGTAGAGTTTGCCGTAGAACGAAATGAGATCGCTGAAATGACCGTTGGTGGGGTTCAGCGCGTAGTTGGCGCTCAGCACATAGCCGCGCGGCGTGACGAAATCACGGTATGCGAGCTGCACGGCGTCCGAGTACCCGATGCCGAAGGTGAGTTTGTGCAGCCCCTCGCGGTAGCCGATGTGTTGGAGGTTGGTGAAACTGTGGGTATTCTCGTCATAGGTGAGTTTCCCCACGTTGGCCACCAGTCCGTTCGAAAAGTTCCATGCGGCGGCCAGACTCAGCACACGGGTGTGGTAGCCGGCGGCGAAGACCAGCGGCAGCGTGGCGCTGGCCGAGAGCGAGTAGTATTTGTCGGGAATAGGCAGCGGCTGGCTCTGCCCCAGCGCGTAGATCACCTGATTGCCGCCGTAGGTTCCGGCCACCTCCAGCTCGACGCCCAGTCCGTTGTAGCGCAGGCTGCCCTTTATGACCGATCCTTCCGTGTGATTCCATGCGTAGGCCACATAGCTCTCCGCCGACGAGAGGAGATTTTGCGAGACGAGCGTCACGCCGAACTGCACGTCGATGTCGTGTTCGTCGATGATTTTGAAGGGGTTGACCGCTACGGGCATCCAACTGTGCACCTTGAAGAGGTGCAGCGGCTTCGAGTAGCGGCGCGCGCGGTGGCGCGCGGCGGAACTTGCGGAGTCGGCGACCGTGAAACGCACCGTGTCGAGATTGACGACGGGCCACTTGCGGCGCGGCGGGTTGACGACGTTGCGCGGCAGGCGCGACGGCCGTACGGGATGGAGCGTGTCGATGGACTGGCGCGCAGCGTGGTAACCCTCCGCGTCGTAGGTGGTCATCAGCACGTTGCCCGTGCCGTCGGCTGACGGCGAGAACGACCCGTAAGTCGAGGTCGAAAGACGGTATTCGCGTCCCGAAGAGAGATCGTAGCAGTGCGCTTCGTCGCGTCCTGAGGCGATCGACCCGAAGTAGAGCCGTCCGTCGCGGGCGCTCAGGTCGCTCAGCGTGATGTAGGCCCCTTCGGTCAGGTGCGTGGCGGTTCCGTCGTCTTCGATGCGGCCGAGCCACATGCCCGAGTCGTCGGTGGCGAGGAAATAGAGCTGTCGGGTGCGGTCGTCCCATGCCAGTCCGTGCAGTTCGGTCTGCTCCGGCGCCTCCCAGCGTTGCGTTCCCGACTCGCCCGTGACCGTAAACCGCCCGTCGGGAGAATATTCGACCCATGTCAGCCCCTTGTCGGTGGGGGTGGGATAGAGCGCGTTGCGTCGTCCGCGCACGCTCTTCGGCCTGCCCCGATCGAGATCCATGTAGCAGAGTTGCGAGTTGACGCGCTGTTCGAAGAGCTTCGAGCGCCGGTACTCCGTCCACCAGACCCGCCCGTCGGCGTAGGCCGGACGAGACGAGACGCTGCCCGTGTAGGCGATGGCGCGCTCGCGTCCCGAGTCGGCGTCGATCGTGACGAAACGGGTCGGGAGGTCGTAATCGGTTTTGAGCGAGAGCACCTGCCGTGTGTCGAGCGCCAGCGGGAAGGCGTAGGTCGTATAGCTCGTGACGGGGGCGGCCGAGAGATACTGCGCCGAGTTCCGCTGCACGGGCAGGGCGTTCCAGTAATAGTTCAGTCCGTCGAAGGTCTCGGCGAAAAGTTCGCCGACGTCGGTTTTATAGAACTTTTTGAGCGCGATGGTGGTGGAGAAGATCAGATAGGGGTTGCGGACGCTGTACCACGCCACCTTGTCCCAGATGTTCTCCCGATAGCGCGTGTCGGCGTAAGCGGCGATCTGATAGCCCAGATGGTAGTGGTCGGGGACGTTGGTGCGATACGAGCCGCAGAACCACTTGTCGATGTTGCGCCGGCTGCGGATATCTCCGCCGATAGCGCGATACTCCATCGTGAACGAGGGTTGCAGCGCGCGGCCGAACGACGACATCTGCGTCTCCATCTGCACAGCGTCGCCTTCGATCAGCCAGATGGGGAGGAAGAGCAGCCCCACGGTCGAACCCTGCTGTCCGAGGGCGTAACTCAACCCTCGGATTACGCCGCGGTTGAGGTTGTTGTACTGCACGGCGTGGCGGTATTCGTGCGCCACGAGCTGCTTATACCACGGCATCGAATAACTGCTGATGGCGGGCGAGGTGAGGAACTCCACGCGCTTGGGCAGCCACATCACCAGCCCGTTCGAACGAAAGTTCTCGGGATGCATGACGAAGGGAATTTTCAGCGGTCCGTGGCGGAATCCATAGCCGATCGAGGGCCGTGCGGCCTCGATGAAATGAAGCGTCCGGCGGGCGATTGCGCTCGCCGTGTCGGGGAAGATAACCTGCACGTCGGGAGTGCGGATCGTCCGCCAATGCAGCGATGCGGCGTCGGGTCCCCAGCTGTAATATTGCGCCCGCACGACGGTCGCCGTGAAGAGCAGCGCCGCCAGCAGCAGCGTATGTCGGAATCGTAAAATCAACTTGTCGATCGTTAATTGTTTGTCGGTCAACTGCCGGCTTTCTTGCAGCCGTAGCCTGCTTTGAGCAGAATCTCGACGATCCGGTCGCGGTGGTCGCCCTGAATGAGAATTTCGCCTTCCTTGGCCGATCCGCCGACGCCGCAGCGTTGTTTGAGCATCCGCCCCAGCTCTTCCAGATCGGTCGCCGTGCCGCGGAATCCCCGCACGAGCGTCACCACCTTGCCGGCGCGCTGCTTGCGGTCGAGCCATACGCGCAGCGCTTGTCGGGCGGGCGGCAGCGTCCGTTCCTCTTCGGCCTCGCCGGTGGCGTATTGGAAGTCGGGGTCGGTCGAATAGACCATTCCCAGCCGTGATTTCCAGTCGGGGGTGTCGTGTTTCATGATCGTCTTTTACATCTTATTATCTCGTTCGGGCGGAGTGTAATATTCGGGCGAAGTTGCCCGTTCGCTGCGCATGGCCGCTTCGCGGATGCAGACATTCCCTCCCCTCTGTCCCCGCCCTTTCTCAAAGGGCGGGGCTTTTGATACGTGTTGCGCTGTTGTCGTTTATCTTGTCGTGTTTTCTACGTTTTTGCGTCGTTCGGGCGGAGTGTAATGTTTCGAGCGAAGTTGCCCGTTCGCTGCGCATGGCCGCTTCGCGGGTTTTTACACTCCTGTCCGATCTGCATTTTAATTCTTTCCCTCGTTCGGGCGGAACGTCGGCCGTCTTCTCTTGAAAACCGAACTCCGCTGCATTCCGGTCGATCGCTCCTGCCCTCGTTCTCCGCTTGTCAAAAACGGTCGCGGGATTGTCCTGAATTTCCAATTCGAACGGTTTTTCGGAGCGTTTTGTTTTGTGCAAAAGTAATAAAATATTATCTTTGGCCACAGTATGAGCCGAAAATTCGCTGATAAACTGGGCGCGATCAATCCGTTCAGCACTCATTGCAAAGAGTTACCGAAAGCCCTTCCCGTTCATTCTTCGCAACGGCTGGTGCGGGTTTTCGTCGAGGGGTACGAGGACGTCGCCTTCTGGCGCGGCGTCTTCGACCGTTTTGCCAATCCCTACCTGCGTTTCGAAATCTCGGTTCCTTCGCGCGAGGACCTGCCCAAGGGCAAGAAGGTGCTGCTCGGAATGATCCCGCAGGCTTCGGACGAACTGCTGCTGTGCGTCGACTCCGACTTCGACTACCTGTTCAACAACGCGACGGAACAGTCGCGCGAACTGCTGTCGTGCGACCATATGTTCCACACCTACGCCTACGCTACGGAGAATTACCTCTGCTATGCGCCGTCGCTGCACAACGTCTGCGTGCGCGCCACGAAAAACGATACGCGCATCTTCGATTTCGAACGGTTTCTGGCCGACTATTCGCGCATCATCTATCCGCTCTTCGTCTGGTACGCCTACTCGGCGCAACAGGAGTCGGAGCATATCTTCACGCTGGCCGATTTCAAGGCGTCGGTGCGCATCAATTTTCTCGAGATCGAACACAACGGCCTGCGAACGCTGGCGTGGCTGCGCCGAAACGTTTCGCGCCGGGATCATACGCTTCGCCAGCACCACCCCGAAATGGTCGAACCGATGCGCGATTTCGCCGAGAAGCTGTTTCATCGGGGCGTGAAGCCGGAGAATACCTACCTCTTCATGCACGGCCATACGCTGATGGACAATGTGGTGATGATTTTGCTGAACACCGTCTGCGAAAAACTGCGCGAACTGTCCATCGCCAAGATCACCTCCTCGTCGAAAAAAGGGGTGGCGCTCAAAAACGAGATGGCCAATTACACCAACTCGCTGCGTTCGATCCGCGACGTGCTGCTCGACAACGAAAACTATACCGATTGTTTCCTTTTCCGCCGCCTGCAATGCGATATCGAACGTTATCTATTGGGCGCGCTGGGTGAGAAACGGATGCGCGAAGTCTTCGGCGACCGGCTGACGACGCTCTGACGTCTCCGTTCCCTATTTTAAAGCCCTGCCCGTTTGTCGCGGCAGGGCTTTGTTTCAGATCATAGCAGCGGCGCGAAGAGTCGTGCGATGCAGTCGCCCAGCCGGTAGCGCACCGAGCGGCGTCGCCACGCTTCGCGGTCGATCGGAGTGCAAAGCGTCAGGTCTTCGTCGAAGCGGACGATCGCCTGTTTCACCGTCGCGGGGTCGAGCAGCAGCGCCGTCGCCTCGGTGTTGTATTCCAGACTGCGGTAGTCGAAATTGGCCGTGCCGACCGAGGCGACGCGCTCGTCGGCGATCAGCCGTTTGGCGTGGAGAAACCCTCCTCGAAAACGGAAGATTTCGACGCCGGCGTCGAGCAGTTCGCCCAGATAGGCGTCCGTAGCGCGCCGTGCGAGCCAGACGTCGCTGCGGGCGGGCAGCATCACCAGTACGCGGCATCCGCGCCGCACGGCCCGCAGCAGCGCTTCGTAGAGCGCGGGTGGCGGCAAGAAGTAGGGTGACGAGATGCGCAGCGTGTGCCGCGCCTCCTCGATGAGTTGTGCGAAAAGGTCGGTCAGCGTCGAGCGCGAGCGGTCCTCGCGCGTCCATGCGATCTGGAGCGGAGAGACGGGCTGATCGTCCGCCGGCGCGGCCGCATAACGTTCTTCCGGCAACAGCGCGCCCCCTTCCAGCGCCCAGTCGGCGGAGAAGAGGCGTTGCAGGTCGTCGACGGCCTCGCCTTCGATGCGCAGATGCTCGTCGCGCCAATGTCCCAGTTCGTTTCCGTCGAGGTAACGTTCGGCGATGTTGATGCCGCCCACGAATCCCACGCGACCGTCGATGACGGCGATCTTGGAGTGGTTGCGCCGGTTGGCGCGGGGTGAGAACCACGGGAATCGCACGGGTGCGTATGCGCGCACTTCGATTCCTGCCCGCCGAAGCCGCCTGACGAACCGTTTCGGAAGATTCCATGAACCGATGGTGTCGTAGAGCAGGCGGATCTCCACGCCGGCATGCGCCTTGCGGATCAGGATGTCGCCGATGGCGCGGCCGATCCGGTCGTCTGCGAAGATATAGTAGGAGAGGTGGATGTAGCGGCGCGCTCCCTGCAATGCGGCGATCAGCGCGGCGAAGGCTTCGCCTCCGTCATGGAGCTGTTCCACGCGGTTGCGATAGCGGATGCGGGTCGCGCAGCCGTACCACAGCATGCGTTCGATTCCGACCGGAGGCCTGCTGTCGGTGGGCGGAACGTCGCGCACGGGCTTGCGGTATCCTGCCAGCAGGTAGAACAGGCTGCCGCCGATCGGTACGAGCAGGATGGCCAGCAGCCACGCGATCGCCACTACGGGCGTCTGTTTCTGCCGCAGAACGGCTGCCGAGGCGGGGATTGCCAGCAGGAGATATGCGAAGAGAAAAAGATACATGATTCGGGTCGATTTTTAATTTGTGGCATACTCTGTGCCAAAAAATATTTGGAAATTAAGAAATTACTTTTTATCTTTGTCTACGAAACAAGATATGGGGTTCTAATCGTAAGATTGGAATTCTTATTTTTTTGTTGCATTGAAAAAACTCTAAAATAGAAATAATTATTATGGCAAAGGAGATTATTTATCTGACGGCTGAGGGTTACAAGAAACTCAAAGACGATCTCGACCGCATGCGGTCGGTCGAACGCCCGGCGATCTCGGCGGCCATTGCCGAAGCGCGCGACAAGGGGGATTTGTCGGAAAATGCGGAGTACGACGCTGCGCGTGAGGCGCAGGGGCTGCTCGAAATGCGGATCGCCAAACTGGAGGAGACGATCGCCAGCGCCCGCATCATCGACGAATCGAAGATCGACAAGAGCAAGGTGCAGATTCTCTCGCGGGTGACGCTGCTGAACCACACCAACGGGAAACAGATGTGCTACACGATCGTCTCCGAGAACGAGGCGAACCTGCGCGAGGGCAAGCTCGCCATCGGTACGCCCATCGCCAAAGCTCTGCTGGGCAGAAAGAAGGGCGATCGGGTGGATGTGGAGGTTCCCGCCGGCACGATCCATTTCGAGATTCTCGACATTTCGATCTGACGTTGCGCGTCCGCGACGCTTTGCGGGGCCGTCCTTCGGGGCGGCTCCGCCGTTTTTTGCCGTCGCCGTGCGGCGTGGAACGGAGTTTGCGCAGTCGGAGGTGAAAACGTCAATGCACGACCGTTGCCGACGACCGACGGCCGGAACCCTTCCTGCCGCCGCGAAGGAGCGTGAGCTTTCGACGAGATCGGGGATCGACGTTGTTTCCATGATTTGAAATTTTGTCCGGCTGATGCCGGCGCATAAACTTTTTTATTGCATTATGAAAGCAGATACTGCCGTGACAGAGCGTTTCGCGCTCCCCGAACTGCCTTACGCCTATGACGCGTTGGCGCCCGAGTTGTCGGAGGAAACCCTCCGCTATCACCATGACAAGCACCATGCGGCCTATGTGGCCAAACTCAACGAACTGATCGTCGGAACGCCTTTCGAGGAGATGCCGCTCGAACAGATCGTTCTGCACGCCGACGGCCCCCTCTTCAACAATGCGGCGCAGGCGTGGAACCACACCTTCTATTTCGAACAGTTCGCCGCCGCGCCTTCGCCGCTTGCGGAGGGTGCGCTCAAAGCCGCCGTCGTGCGCGACTTCGGGTCGTTCGACACGTTGCGCGAGAAACTGCTGGCGGCCTGCGCGGCGCTTTTCGGCTCCGGTTGGGTATGGCTCGTCTCGGACGCCGAAGGGGCGTTGTCGCTCGCGAGCGCGCCGAATGCCGGAAATCCGCTGCGCGAAGGGCTGCAACCCTTGCTGACGCTCGACGTGTGGGAACACGCCTACTACATCGACTACCGCAATCGCCGTCCCGACGCCGTGGCCGCCCACTGGTGGCGTATCGACTGGCGGAAGGTCGCCGAACGTTACGCCCATGTCACCGGCCGAGAGTGATCGTTCGGGTTTGTTTTGCGGGCCGCTTTTCATCGCGAAGAGCGGCCCGTTTCCTTTTTTTATAGGTTCCGCTCGATGAAATGAATCATTTTTTTGCGGATCTGCCGTGTGTAGTCGGGTTGCATCGAGTGGTTCTGGTCGGGGTAGATCATCAGATCGAACTCCTTGCCGGCGTCGGTCAGGGCGCGGATCATCTCCACCGAGTTCTGGAAATGGACGTTGTCGTCGGCCGTGCCGTGGATCAGCAACAGCCGCGTGCGGTCGTCGCGCAGCAGCGGAGCCAGTTCCAGCGGCGCGTTCTCGTTGTAACCCGCAGGATTCTCCTGCGGCAGTCCGTTGAACAGTTCGCTGTAAACGGTATCGTAATACCTCCACGACGTAACGGGCGCCACGGCGATCGCCGCACGGAAGAGTCCGTCGCCTTTGCAGGCGCACGAGAGTGCCATGAATCCGCCGTACGACCAGCCGTAGATGCCGATGCGTTCGGCGTCGATCCACGGCTGCGCGGCCATGTGGCGGGCCGTCGAAAGCTGGTCTTCGACCTCGAAGCGGCCCAGTTGGCCGTAGGTGCTCTTCTTGAACTTCTCGCCGCGAAATCCCGTTCCGCGTCCGTCGGTGGCTACCACCACATAGCCTTTTTGCGCCATCACGTCCTCCCAGTCGATCTTCCAGCGGTTCTGCACCGTTTGCGAACCGGGTCCCGAATACTGCGTCAGCAGGCAGGGGTAACGGCGCGAGGGGTCGAAACCTGCGGGGCGTACGATGTAGCCGCCCAGCGTATCGCCGCGTTCGGTGACGAAGGTGAAGAACTCCTTGCGCGGCATGCGGACGCTGTCCGCGAAGCGGCGCAGCGCGGCATTGTCGGCCACGGTGCGCACCGTCCGGCCCCGTGCGTCGCAAATCTCGACCCGTCCCGGATCGTCGGCCGACGAGAAGGTCGAGATGTAGTAGCGCATGCCCGCGCTCGGCGAGATCGTGTAGAAACCTTTGTCGGGCGTGAGCAATCGTTTGTGCCCGCCCTTGTAGTCGACGGCGTAGAGGTTGCGTTCGAGCGGCGAACGTTCGGTCGAGGTGTAGTAGACTGCGCGGTCGTCGGCCCCGACGATTGCGGTCACCTCCCACTCGCCCTGCGTGAGCGCCCGCAGGGGTTTGGCCGGCTCGCCGAGGTAGAGGTGCATCCAGCCCGTCGCGGTCTCCTGAACGACGAGAAAACGCCGGCCGCCGTCGATCCACCGGAACGAACGGTCGGTTTCATGGGCGATGTAGCGGGGCGACGACTCGCGGTAGACCACCTCCTGCTGCGCCTGCGGCGTATCGAGCGTCTCGGAGTTCAAACGGCGGAAGACGATTTCGTTCTGACGGCGGTTGCGGGTCTCGTACCACAATTCCCCGCGCGGCGTCCAGCCGATGCGGGGGATATACTGCGTCGTGTCGGCGCCGGTATCGACCGTCGTCGTGCGACCCGTCGCGAGGTCGAAGACATGCAGCGTCACGACCGAATTCGCGTCGCCCGCCTTGGGATACTTGAAGTCGTAGGCGCGGTTGTAGAGCGTGCCGTCGTAGCGCATCATCTCGAAAAGCGGCACGCGCGATTCGTCGAAACGCAGGTAGGCGATGCGCTTCGAGTCGGGCGATACGGCGAAGGCGCGCGTGAATCCGAACTCCTCTTCGTAGACCCAGTCGGTCGTACCGTTAATCGTCTCGTTCCAGCGGCCGTCGCGGGTGATCTGCCGCGTGCCCTGCCGTTCGATATTGTAGACATAGAGGTTGTTGCGGCTCGAAAAGACGATGTTGCGTCCGTCGGGCGTGAAGGCGGCGTCGCGCGGCGCGGGAATGCCGAGCAAAATCTCGCGCAGACGCTTGCCGTCGTAATAGAGATAACGCGTGGTGAACGAGTGGCGGTAGATCGGTTCGGCGCCGTCGGCTACGAGCACGCCGCCGTCTGCTGCGATCGCGTAGTCGGCGATTTTGAGTTTCCGCCCGCCCGCGTCGCACCATACGCCGGAGGCGCGGTCGAGCGAGTCGAGGGCGACCACACCTTGTTGCTGTGTCGAAACGGGCAGCAGCGGTTCGCCCGCATCGGCGACGGCGTAGCGGTGGCGGAGGATATTCCCGTCACGGATGGCGGTGTAGTGTTCGCCGTCGGCCATGGGGCGGACGCCCGCGAGTTGCGCCGGACGAAAACGTCCGGCGGCGATGTCGTCGTAGTCAAACGCCTGCGCGCCGGCCGTCATGCCGGCCAGCAGCGCTGCAAAAAGGATCGGTATCTTCAAAATTCGCATGTCGGATTCTCTCTTTTTTTCGGTTCGGCGCGTCCGCGGCGGACGTCCGATCTGTAAACGATGCGGTCGCGCCGTTATTGTTCGCGCAGCAGGCCGTCGATCGCCTCGGTGATCTGCCTGTCGCTCTCGCCCTTTCCGTAACCACGGAAAGCGTAGCGCACGCGCCGTTTCGCGTCGAGCAGCAGGAAGACGGGTACCGTGCCGTCGGGCAGGTAGGCCTTTACCGTCTCGTCCGTTCCGGCCAGCAGCGGATAGCTGATCTCCTTTTGGCGAACATAGGCGCCGAGCGTGTGGAGCGGAGCGCCCCATGTCTCGATCGCTACCACGCCGACATCGGAGGGGGCGTAGCGTGTTCCGAGCGAATTGAGCATCGGAATGGCGATTTGGCAGGGGAGGCAGCCCACGCCCGTGAACTGGATGAGCAGCACGCGGCTGCGCAGATCGCCGAGGGACACGGCCGCCGAATCGGCGTCGACAAGCGTCCAGTCGGGCGCCTGCCGGCCTATGATGTCGAACGGACGGGGCGTGCGGTTGCGCGACTCGTATTTGCGCTGCATATAGTCGGCGGGGTAGTGTGCTTCGGGTTGCAGCGGTTTTTGCGGTTCGTAGTCGATGTGCACGCCGAAGACGGAATCGACGGTGATATGGTGCGTCTGTTCGCGGCGCAGTTTATAGGGCATTCGCTTGCGGTCGAACAGGATTTCGTAGGCTGAATGGGGTTCTTCGGGGGCGAATTCGCGTGGCGCGCGATGGTAGTAGGGACGACCCCAGAATTCGACCGTCTGGTCGAGATCGATGTCGAGCCGCAGGCGGTAACCCTTGCCGCAGGGTTCGAACTCGGTGCGGATCGGATCGGAGGTGGTGAGCACGTAGCGTAGAATGGCCTCTGCCCGACAGAAGAAGGTGCTGGCGGTCAGTCGGTAGGGAGCGCGTGGAATTGAGAAGTCGTCGACAGTTACTCGACGGCGGTCGTGGTCGACCTCGATGCGATACGTTCCATCGTAAATCTCGTTGCAGCGGATTGTATCGTTTGCGTTGTGGTAAGAGAGGTAGCTGTGGCGCAGCGTCGTATCGGCGCGGTTGCGCTGCTCGACGTAATAATGCAGGTAGCGTCGGGGAATCGTATCGCCCGGGGAATAGGAGTCTACGACATCGTTGTAGGCGACCTGTTCGATGCGTTCGAGTTGCGAAAGCGCTTTTTTTAGGTAGGTCGTCTGATCCGTCCGGCAGCCTGTGCCGAGCAGCGACAGCGTGAATGCAAGATAAATCGGTTTCATCGGTTGAGGGTTATTTTGCCGTCCGCGCCCGTTATTTGCCGCTCTTCCGCATGACGACTGCGGAGAGTCGAACGGAGCGGCTCCGTTCTGTTGTGCGATTAAATGTCCTCCACGTCGAAATCGTAGCCGAGACGTTTGCCCGTAACGAACTTCGAATTGTCCATCTTGGTGTTGAACTGGTCGACCGTCACGCGTTTCGAATCCTCGTAGGGTGGCGTCAGCAGGTCGAAATCGAGCGAATAGGCGATCGCCGTTTCGAGAATCCCGACAAGCGCCTCGCGTGTGATGGCCGCGCGGCCGAAGGCGATGGGGCGCATCGAGGCCTGACGTTTCCCCTCGACGAAATAGCGCCGTTCGCGGTTGATGAAGATGCGGCCGATCAGATAGCCTTCGTCGGCGTTGCGGTTGAACTTGAACGAGTCCGACAGAAAGTTGTAGATGTTGATCATCCCGCAGTAGGAGTTGTCGCGGTCGGCCTGCACGTAGGGACTCTGCCAGACGAGGTGGTTGGCGTCGAATTCGAAGACGTCGGTGTGCATCTGGAAGATCAGCAGGTCGCTGGCCACCTGAAACTGCGTTTCGAATTTGCCGCGGTCGCGGTATTCGATCCGCACGCGGCGGTCGATGCGGCCGTCGAGTTCGTCGTCCCACTCCGACGACATTTCGAACAGGATGTCTTTCAGTTCGTTGAACGTGGCGAACGTGTTGTCGAAAACCTGCTGTTTGAGGCTCGATTTGCGAACGATGGTCTCGAGGATTTTCGCTCGTAGCGGTGAAGGGTCCATATCTCTTGATTGACTGATAAGTACGTTATTGAATGCGGAGGGTCTGGCCGGTCTGCAATGCGGCGCCCGCCTTGAGCCGGTTGAGTTTGCGCAGCGACTTCTCGCGCAGCGCGTAGCTCTGGGCCACCGACGCTATGGTCTCGCCCTCGGTGACGATGTGGTGGCGGGCGTTGCCCTCCCAGCGCTTTTGTTTGCGGTCGATGTAAATCTGTTCGCCGCGCACGGGCTGCACCTTGCCCTTCAAGTCGTTGAACTTGCGCAGATTCTTGGCCGAAACGCGGAAGATCTCCGCCAGCGACTCGAAGGTGTCGCCCTCCTTGGCCACGACGTAGTTCACGCCGTTGGTGACGTAGATATTGTACCCTTTGTAGGCGTTGATCGTCACGCGGAAGTTGTCGGGATCGACCCGTTCGTCGGTAGCGGGCGAGAGCCGGTTGACGCTGCTTCCGGCCTCGAAGCCTTCCACAGCCTGCTCGGCGCGCGAACGGTTGCGCGCGGCGTATAGCTCCTCGCCCTGCGGACGGTCGAGCAGATAGAGCTGGTTCTCCTCGATGATGCGGCACAGCCGTTCGGCATAGTCGGGCGCCGTGGCGTAACCGGCGGCCTTCAATCCGCGCGCCCAGCTGCGGTAGTCGTCGGCGGGGTAGACGAAGAGCGAGTCGTAGCGCGGCTGCGAGTCGAGAAAACGGGCGTGGTCTTCATACGACGCCTCGACCGACGAATAGGCGCGGAAACACTCGCCGCGGTCATCGTCGTCGTGAAAAACGCGTTGTCCCGTCCACTCTTTCTTGCATTTGATTCCGAAGTGATTGTTCGACGAGCGCGACAGCCGGCTGTTGCCGCAGTCGGATTCCAGCATGCCCTGCGCCATCGTGATGCTGGCGGGAATGCCGTAACGTTCCATGTGCGCCACGGCGATGGATTTGTAGCGTTCGATATATTCCTCACGAGTTTGACGCGGCTGCGCCCGAAGGGCGCCGCAGCCCAAAAGGAAGAAAATGACGACGAGTATTGATTTTTTCAAAATTTAGCGTTACATTTGTGTATAGTGAAACAAAGATAGCGATTTCTTTCGAGAATTACAACTGTTAAAAGGAAAGTTATGTTTACGGAAAATGCGAACCGGATCTTCAACCGAGCAATAGACGATTACCATCGTTTCGACGATGTGGACCATCCGGTCGAAAACCCCTTTGCCGAGGGTTCGCTCGATCATCTGCTCTATATGAAAAACTGGGTGGATACGGTACAGTGGCATTTGGAGGATATCATCCGCGATCCGCAGATCGATCCCGTCGAAGCGCTCGCGATCAAGCGCCGCATCGACAAGTCGAATCAGGTGCGCACCGATATGGTGGAATATGTCGACTCCTATCTGCTTGACAAATACAAGGGTATCGTGCCGCAACCCGCTGCGCGGCTCAATACCGAGACGCCGGCGTGGGCCATCGACCGCCTGTCGATTCTGGCGTTGAAGATTTACCACATGCGTCAGGAGACGCAGCGCAGCGATGTGGACGAGGCGCACCGCGCCGCCTGCCGGACGAAGCTCGACGTACTGCTTTCGCAGCAGGTCGACCTGTCGCGGGCCATCGAGGAGCTGATTGAAGATATCGAGGCGGGCCGCAAGTACATGAAGACGTATAAGCAGATGAAGATGTACAACGATCCGGCGTTGAATCCGGTGCTCTATGGCGCTAAGAAATAAGTTGCCGCGACATATTCTGGTGATCCGCAATTCTGCGATGGGCGATGTGGCGATGTTGCCGCACGCCCTTCGCGCCTTGCGGGGCGCTTATCCCGATGTTCGGATCACGGTGCTCACGCGACCGCTGTTCAAACCTTTCTTCGCAGGGCTGGACGTCGATTTTCTGGAAGCCGATTACGACGGTCTTCACAAGGGCCTGAGCGGGTTGTCGCGTCTTGCCGGCGAAGCGCAGCGGCGGGGCGTCGACGCCGTGGCCGATGTGCACGGCGTGTTGCGCTCGCGCATCATCGGCCTGCTGCTTCGGCTGCGGGGGATGCGCACGGCGCGGATCGACAAGGGCCGCATCGAGAAGTGGTTCCGGCTGGGGTGTTCGAATCCGGCCGCCGCTCCGCTCAAACATACCGTAATCCGTTACTGCGACGTGCTGCGTCGTCTGGGTTTCGTATTCGGCGATCCGCAGCCGGCGGCGAAATCCGTGCGACCCAATCCGTTCGGCGAAAAACGCGGCGTCTGGGTCGGTTTCGCCCCCTTCTCGGCGCAGACGGGAAAAACCTATCCTGAGGAGTTGGCGGCCGAAGCGGTCGCCGGACTGAGCGCCCGTTACGATCGCGTCTTCATCCACAGCGGCGGAGGCGACGAAGCGGCGTTCGCCGAGGCGATGGAGCGGAAATATCCCAATGTCACGGCGCTTTGGGGGCGTCTTCGCCTTGCCGGCGAATTGGACCTTATCGCCAATCTCGATTGCATCGTCTCGATGGATTCGCTGGCCATGCACATGGCTTCGTTGGTGGCTACGCCTGTCGTTTCGGTGTGGGGTGCGACCCATCCCTCGCTGGGTTTTCTGGGCTATGGTTGTTCGACGGAAGGAGAGGTGCAGCTCGATCTGCCGTGCCGGCCCTGCTCGGTCTACGGACAGCGGCCCTGTAAGTTCGGCGATTACCGTTGCATGCGTATTCCGCCGCAGGCCATTGTCGATCGGGTGGAGGCATTGATCGCGGAGACCCGCGATGAAAAATAAAACCGGAGGCCGCAAGGCTCCGGTTCCGGTTTGAAAAAAGAAGCGTCCTCGCTGAGGGGACGCTTCTTTTATTTGAATATCAATATTTCACCTTGATCCAAGGCGCCTTTTCGGCGAGCCAGTTTTTGACGGTGATGGGCACGTCGGAACACATGTAGTCGCAGCCCAGATAGGCGCCGAGCATAAAGTCCTCGACCGACTGGCCGGGCCACAGGCTGACGATGAGTCCCTCTTTGTGCGCCTTCTTGATGGCTTTGCGGCTCGACCCGTCCATCGTCGCGCCCATACGCTTGATGCCCATTGCCTTGCAGAGGTCGATGGTCTCGTCGCAGCAGGGTTTCGAGGTGATCAGCAGCAGGTCTATGCCCGGGTGTTTGGCTTGCAGATAGCGCAGGCCGCGATAGTCGCCCGAGGTGAATACGAAGGTGGCGTCGGTCGGTTTGATGGCCATCACCGCATCGTAGAGTTTGTCGCAGTAGGCGTGCAAACGCTCTTCGGGATAGAGATTTTCGGGTTTGGTTTTCAGTTCGAATTCGACGTAAAGCCCCTCCTTCCCTTTGAGGAAGTCGAGCAGTTCGTCGAGGAACATCATCTTGTTGCCCTGCTTAGTTACGAGCTGGCGGATTTCTGCCTCGGTCTTCTCTTCGACGATGCCCGTGCCGTTGGTGGTGCGTTCGAGGGAACTGTCGTGGGTAACGACCATTGCGCCGTCCTTGGTCATGCGGATGTCGGTTTCGAAGCCTCGGTAACCGGCGTCGTAACTGGCCTGAAAGGCCGAAAGCGTGTTTTCATCGTGTTCCATGCGGCCGCCGCGGTGGGAGAAGAGCCGGATCTCCTGCTCCTGCGCCGAAGCGTCGAGCGTTACGGCCATGCAGGCCGCCAATGCCATCAATCGAATAGCTTTCATCGGGTTTAAATTTAGGTTATGATTCGTTTGTTTGGGTTCTATCCTTTCGTGAATCGAACGCTTCGTCTGCCGTGCGCCGGTTCGGAATCCGTCTCGCGGCAGTTCGGCGCGTCGCATTCAACCAACCAAACAAAGGTAACGTTTTTTTCCGATTCCGCAAAGGCGAAGATCCGAATACTTTCGTTTGCTGCCGATTTTCTTTCATTTTCTTGCGGCTCCGTGTCGCAGACCTGTCGGGCGGAAATGAAAATCGGAGACCTACCGAGGTCTCCGATCGGTTGTCGTATGCTGGTTGCCGTCAATATTTTACCTTGATGTAGGGCGCGTTTTCGGCAAGCCAGTTCTTGACTTGGACCGGCACGTCGGTGCACATCAGGTCGCAACCCAGATAGGCGCCGAGCATAAAGTCTTCGACCGACTGACCGGGCCAGAGGATGACGATGAGTCCCTCCTTGTGCGCCCGCTTGACGGCCTTACGGCTCGTACCGTCCATCGTGCAACTCAGCCGCTTGATACCCACCGCCTTGCTGAAATCGATGGTCTCGTCGCAGCAGGGCTTCCCCGAAATAAGCATCAGTTCGGCGTCGGGATGGTTCATCTGCATGTAGCGCAGCGCGCGGTAGTCGCTCGACGTGAAGACGAAGGTGGCGTCGGCCGGTTTGATGGCCATCACCGCATCGTAGAGTTTGTCGCAGTATTCGGCCAGCCGCGCTTCGGGGTAGAGCGCCGCGGGGTGGGTCTTCATCTCGAACTCGACGTAGAGGCCCTCCTTCCCTTTGAGGAAGTCGAGCAGTTCGTCGAGGAACATCATCTTGTTACCCTGCTTGGTCGCGAGCCGGCGGATTTCCGCTTCGGTCTTCTCTTCGACGATGCCCGTGCCGTCGGTGGTGCGTTCGAGCGAACTGTCGTGGGTGATGACCAATGCGCCGTCCTTGGTCATGCGGATGTCGGTTTCGAAGCCTCGGTAACCGGCGTCGTAACTGGCCTGAAAGGCCGAAAGCGTGTTTTCATCGTGTTCCATGCGGCCGCCGCGGTGGGAGAAGAGCCGGATCTCCTGCTCCTGCGCCGAAGCGTCGAGCGTTACGGCCATGCAGGCCGCCAATGCCATCAATCGAATCGCGTTCATCATAAAGGGAAATTTGGTATTGTAAAAAAATCAGGTTCGTAGTTTTCGGAAGCCGCGTCGTTTGGCGAGGCGGGCGTAGGAGTTTACCGCTCATCCTTGCGCCGGCGGCGCGCCCATTCCATCACGCCTGCCGGCGCACGGCCGTGCGAGAGTTCGTTGCGCATGAAATCCATATACGGCTCGACGTGGCGGAAGAAACGCTGGTAGCCCTTACAAAGGTAATTCAGCCCCGATTCGCCCTCGCGCGTACGCTCGAAACGATTGCGGGGGCATTCGCCGTTGCAGGCGAACAGGTAGCGGCAGCGGCGGCACTGCGCGGGCAGCGCCCGCAGCTTGGCGTCGCCGAAGGCCGTTTGACGCGGGCTGCGCATCAACTCCGTGAGCGGCGTTTCGAGGATGTTTCCGAGTCGGTATTCGGGAAAGACGAAGTGATCGCAGGCGTAGAGGTCGCCGTTGAACTCCAACGCTCCCGCGTGGCCGCAGCTTTTCGACAGGGAGCAGACGCCGGGCGCCTGCCCGACCCAGTTGGCCAGCGTGGCGTCGAACAACTGTACGAAGGTGCGCCCCACATCGCCCGTGATCCACTCGTCGAAGAGCGCGCAGGTGAAACGCCCCCACTGTTCGGGGGTGACCGAGAAGTCGGCCAGCGGCGCTCCGGCGTCGGCCGCCGAGGCGAGTTGCCGGCCGTCGTCGTGCGGAAGGATGCGCTCCACGACGGGGGTGAATTGCAGAAACCGGCAGCCGATGGAGCGGAAGAAACGGTAGAAGCCGACGGGATCGTCGGCGTTGTGGCGGTTGACCACCGCCAGCGCATTCCACTCCACGCCGTGTTTCTGCAACAGCCCCACGCCCCGCATCACGGCGTCGAACGTAGGGCCTCCCTGCCGGTCGCGGCGGTAACGATCGTGCGCCTCGGGCGGTCCGTCGAGCGAAATGCCCACCAGCCAGTCGTTTTCGCGGAAGAATCTGCACCATGCGTCGTCGAGCAGCGTGCCGTTGGTCTGGATGCTGTTCTCGATGCGTCGTCCGGCGCCGTAACGACGTTGCAACTCGACCACGCGGCGGTAAAAGTCGCGCGAGCGCAGCAGTGTCTCCCCGCCGTGCCATGCGAAGGCGACTTCCTCGCCGGATTGCGCCGCGATGTAGTCGCGGATGAAGCGTTCGAGTAGTTCGTCGCTCATCGTCTGCGCCGGAACTGCGGGGTAGAGGTTGCTCTTTTCGAGATAGTAACAGTACTCGCACCGCAGGTTGCAGCGCGCGCCGGCGGGCTTGGCCATCACGTAGAACGGTCGCACGTATTGCTGGTAGGAAAGGATTTCGTCCATATATGGTAAAAAGCGGCGTTGCCGAAAACGGTTGCAATTTATTTATATAAACCCCTCCTTATGAAAAGGAGGGGTTTGGCTGGTCAGCGGCTGTATCCGCGCTGCGGCCGTTCGTCGGTGATCCGGCAGAAACCGATCGGTTCACTCAGACTTCCGGTATCTCCATCTTGAAGAGCGGATTCTCCGGTTCGGTGTGCGAGGCGCGGATGAACTCCCACATCTTGGCGACGATCTCGGGGTGGTCGGCCGCCACGTCATGCTCCTCGTGCAGATCGCGCCGCACGTCGTAGAGTTCGAGCTGCGCATTGCCCTCCTTGACCTTGCGCAGCAATCCTTTCCAGTCGCCCCAGCGTACGGCCACCCAGCCCTTGCCGCCGGGGAATTCCCAGTAGAGGTAGTCGTGCTCCTGCTGCTGCCGTTCCCTGCCGCGGATCGTAGGCCACAGCGAGATGCCGTCGGTCGGGGGCGTCTCGACGCCTGCGATGTCGCACAGCGTGGGCATCATATCGGGAAAGTAGCCGATGTAGTCGTTCACGTGCGGCCGCTCGATGCGGTCGCCCCACGCGATGATGAAGGGCATGCGGATGCCGCCTTCGCGCAGCGACGATTTGCCCCAGCCCTTGCCGCTGCGGAACGGGTGCGCGCTCTGGAACCATTCGGTCGAGGAGCAGGAGTTCGAAGCCGGACCGTTGTCGCTCGTAACCACGATAATCGTGTCGTCCCAGATGCCCAGCCGCTTCAACTCGGCCACCAGCCCGCCGACCTGCCGGTCGAAGTAGGTGATCATCGCGGCGTAGGTGGCGTGCGGCCAGCGCGAGGGGAAGTAGCCCTTGCCCTCGATCGGCGCTTCGTCGCCGAACTTCTCGACATAGTACTGCACCATTTCGTCGGGGGCCTGCATCGGGCTGTGGGGGATGGGCGTCGTCCACATCAGGAAGAAGGGCCGGTCGCGGTTCTCGTCGACGAAGCGCAGCACGCGGTCGTACATGATGTCGGGACTGTACGTGTTCTGCGTATATTTGTCGTAGCTGTGCGGATCGCGCGGGTCGGCGCCCTCGTCGAGCGGCGTTCCCGGAGGCAGCAGCTTGTTGTCCAGATAGATGCGGCGGTTGTTCTCCCACAGGAACGGCGGGTAGTAGCAGTGCGCCTGCCGCTGGCAGATGCAACCGAAATATTCGTCGAAGCCCATCTTGTTGGGCGTGCTCTCGGTGGCCGGACCGCCGATGCCCCACTTGCCGATCATCGCCGTTCGGTAACCGCCCTGCCGCATCACCGTACCCAGCGTCGGCGTGCCGGCCCGCAGCGGGGCCTGCCCTTCGAGCGTCGAGTCGCGCAGCATCGCTTCGTGGTTCCATACGTCGCCGCGCTGGGTCATCTCGTCGTTGGCGCGGATCTGCGCATGTCCCGTATGCATCCCCGTGAGCAGTCCGCAGCGGGCGGGCGACGAGAGCGGCGCCGCCGAATAGACGTTCGTGAAGCGGATGCCGCGTGCGGCCAGCGAGTCGATGTTTGGCGTCTCGATGCGCGTCTGGCCGTAGCAGCCGAAATCGCCGTAACCGGCGTCGTCCATCAGAATGAAGATTACGTTGGGTTTGCGCTCAGGGGCCTTGTCACACGAGACGGCCGTCAGCGCAGGAACGGAAGCGGCGCCCAGAACGAGCGCGCGTGAGAGGGCTGAAGTTTTCATTTCGAATCTCTTTTCTTAATGTTTGGGGTGGAGTGGTTTGCTTTTCGTTTGCAAATATAAACTTTTTGAAGAAAAGATGCGCTTTTTTCTTGAAAACTTATAGTTTTTTCACGGATCGGCATACGATCAGCGAAGGCGGCAGATGCAGTTGGTTCTCTCCGTCGTTTTCGCCTGCGATCCGTTGCAGAAGCATCTCCATCGCCCGCGCTCCGATCTCGTCGCTGGGTTGGCCGACGCGGGTAACGGCGGGGTCGAGGTAATCGAGATAGTCGTAGTTGTCGAACGAGACGAGCGACACGTCGTCTGGAATGCGCAGTTTCAGTTGGCGCACGGCTTTGAGCGCTCCCAACAGGATCGTGTTGCTCAGCGCGAAGATGGCCGTCGGACGCTGTCGGGCGTGCAGCGCCCGCAGCGTCTGCTCGTATCCGTTGCGGATCGAGAAGCCGTCGCCTACGACGCGGGCGAACGCCCCCAATCCGTTTTCGGCGAGCGCCTGCCGATACCCGCGCACGCGATCGGCCGACGGGATCGAGTGGCGTACGCCCTGAATGCAGAGAATTCGCCGGTGTCCGCAGTCGATGAGATGCTGCGTCGCCTCGCGGCCGCCCCGCAGGTTGTCGGTCACGACATAGGGCAGCGTCGTCTTCGCAAAATGGCGGTCGATGCAGACCACGGGGGTCTGGCGCGCTGTCGCTTCCAGAAAAGCGGGATCGTCGCCCGCCGGTGCGATCAGGATGCCGTCCACCTTGCGCGACAGCAGCGAACGGACGCCTTCGCGTTCGTTGTGTTCGTCCTCCGACGTATCGATCAGAATCACCTTGTAACCTTTCGCCCGCGCTTCGTGGACGATGATGCTTGCGATATGGGCGAAATAGGGGTTGTCGATGCTGGGGATCAACAGCCCGAGCGTATCGGTACGGCTGGTGCGCAACCCCTTGGCCAGCAGGCTGGGCGTATAGTTGCAACGCTCGGCTTCGCGCGAGATGAGCGCGACGGTCTTTTCGCTGATGCGGTATTTGGCGGCCTGTCCGCTCAGTACGCGGGATACGGTCGAAACCGAAAAACGGGTGCGCAGCGCGATGCTGATGAGAGTCTCTTTGGACATAAGCGGAGTCTATTTTGAGACAAAGTTAGAAAAATATGTGAAAAACAGGCGTCCGATTTTGTTTTTTTACTTTTCATTCCTACTTTTGCAGAACTTGCACAAACGTTTGCGTTAAGGCTGAGCGCGTGTTTTACAATGGAATGGCCGCGGAGTTATCGTGCAGGAACGCCGTTCGGCAATCGATGATTTTCGAACGCGGTATGCTTGAACCTGAAATTTTACTAACTAACTGATTTATTCGATCTATGGGAAAAATAGTGGTGATCGGCAGCGCCAATACCGATTTGGTGGTGAAGACCGACCGGATGCCTGCGCCGGGCGAAACGATTCTCGGCGGCCGTTTTATGATGACCGCCGGCGGCAAGGGGGCCAATCAGGCCGTTGCGGCTTCGCGGCTGGGCGGCGAGGTGACCTTCGTGGCGCGCGTGGGATGCGATCTGTTTGGTGAGCAGGCGCTTGCGGGGTATCGCTCCGAGCGGATGGACGTGCGCCATGTGACGCGCGACGCGGCTGCGTCGTCGGGCGTGGCGCTGATCTGCGTCGATGCGGCGGCCGAGAACTCGATCGTCGTGGCTCCGGGCGCCAACGAACGGTTCTCGCCGGAGGATGTCGATCGCGCCGAAGCCGAGATCGCGGCGGCGGATTTCGTCGTGTTGCAGTTGGAGATTCCGCTGCCTGCGGTCGTTCATGCGGCCGAAGTGGCGGCGCGTCACGGCGTGCGGGTGATTCTCAATCCCGCTCCTGCGGCGGCGATTCCCGACGAGTTGCTGCGGCGGTGCTATCTGCTCACGCCCAACCGCAGCGAGTGCGCCATGCTGGCGGGGATGCCCGTAGTCGATACGGACGATGCCGAACGGGCGGCCGACGCGCTGCTTGCGCGCGGCGTGCGGCAGGTCGTGGTGACGCTCGGCGGCGAGGGCTCGCTCGTCAAGGGGCCTGATTGCTGCGAGCGGGTGCCCGCCCGACGGGTCGAGGCGGTCGATACGACGGCTGCCGGCGACACGTTCAACGGCGCGCTGGCCGTCGCCCTCTCCGAAGGACGCACGCTGCTCGAAGCGGTGCGTTTCGCCACGGCGGCTTCGTCGATCGCCGTCACGCGCATGGGCGCTCAGAGTTCCGTTCCGACGCGGGCGGAGGTCGACGCACTGATGAATTCCTGACGATTCCGGCAGGTGAGACTGCGGCGGAACCCCGACGGGTCCCGCCGTTTTTCGTGCTGAATTCGGCGCTTCGTTTTCCGCGGCCGCGAAGACCGGATTTGCCGGAACAGTGCCTTTGCCCGCCGAAAACAGAGTTCCGAATATGCGCCTGCGGTCTGAATCTGCGATATTTTCCCGACCGAAGGCGATAAATTCGGAATATTTCGTTTAACTTTGCCGGAACGTAACTCAACAGTCAGGTTAGTAAACAATTATTATTTTTACCATTTTAGCAAGACATGGGAATGAATTCGATTCACGTGGTATTTGCCGAGGAGGATCATGCGAAATACGCCGAGCAGATATGCCGGCTGATCTACGAATCGGCATTGCAGCGTGGCACCGGCATCGCCAAGCGTTCGCCGGAGTACATTGCCTCCAAGATCAAGGGAGGCAAGGCCGTGGTTGCCCTCGACGGCGACCGGCTCGTCGGATTTAGCTACATCGAGTGCTGGGAGCACGGCGATTATGTAGCGACTTCAGGTCTGATCGTGAGTCCCGAATACCGCCACATGGGGTTGGCGGCGCGGATCAAGGAGAAGACCTTCGAGCTTGCCCGACGACGATTCCCGTATGCTAAGATATTCAGTATCACCACGTCGCTTCCGGTTATGAAACTCAATTCGCGGCTGGGATACGTGCCCGTGACCTTCTCGGAGCTGACCGACGACGAAACCTTCTGGAAGGGGTGCGAAGGGTGCTGCAACTACGACATCCTGCAACGCAACGACCGCCGCATGTGCCTCTGTACGGGGATGCTTTTCGATCCGAAGAAGCCTCGCAAGGAACACTCGCGTCTGGCGCCCTACCGCATGGCGCTGCGCAACTGGCTGAAAAAGATTTTCAGCCTGAAAACGAAATAACAGTCGGATAATCAAAAAAACGAAATACCATGAAAAAGGAAAAAGTCGTATTGGCGTTCAGCGGAGGTCTCGACACTTCGTTCTGTGTGAAATACCTCTCCGAGGAGAAGGGTTACGAGGTGCACACCGCGATCGCCAACACGGGCGGGTTCTCGCCCGCCGAACTGAAAACCATCGAGGAGAAGGCCTATAAACTGGGCGCTGCGAGCCACGCCACACTCGACATCGAGCAGGAATATTACGAGAAGAGCATCCGGTATATGGTCTTCGGCAACATTCTGCGCAACGGAACCTACCCGATCTCGGTCAGCTCGGAACGCATCTTCCAAGCCATCGCCATCATCGAATACGCCAAAAAGATCGGCGCCGACCATGTGGCGCACGGCTCGACGGGCGCGGGGAACGATCAGGTGCGTTTCGACCTGACGTTCCAGATTCTGGCCCCCGAGATCGGCATCATCACTCCCACGCGCGACCTGACGCTCACGCGCGAGTACGAGATCGACTACCTCAAAAAACACGGTTACGAAGCCGATTTCAAGAAGATGGAGTACTCGATCAACAAGGGGTTGTGGGGCACCTCGATCGGTGGCAAGGAGACGCTCCGCTCGGAGCAGACGCTTCCCGAAGCGGCCTATCCCTCGCAGGTGACGGCGCATGGCGAAGAGACGTTGAAGATCGCTTTCGAGAAGGGCGAGATCGCCGCCGTCAACGGCCGCGCCTATGCCGACAAGGTCGAGGCGATCCGCGCCGTCGAGGCCATCGGCTCGAAATACGGCATCGGCCGCGACATGCACATCGGCGACACGATCATCGGCATCAAGGGGCGTGTGGGCTTCGAAGCCGCCGCGCCGATGCTCATTATCGCCGCCCACAAGATGCTTGAAAAGCATGCGCTCACCAAGTGGCAGCTCTACTGGAAGGAACAGCTCTCGACATGGTACGGCATGTTCCTCCACGAGGCGCAGTATCTCGAACCCGTGATGCGCGACATCGAACGGTTCCTCGAACACTCGCAGGAGAACGTGACGGGCGAAGTGGAGTTGACGTTGCGGCCTTACAGCTATACGCTCGTGGGCGTCGATTCTCCGTTCGACCTGATGAAGACCGATTTCGGCGAGTACGGCGAGGTCAACAAGGCGTGGACGGCCGACGACGTGAAGGGCTTCACGAAGATTCTGGGCAACCAGATGAAGATTTACTACAACGTGCAGGCGCGCAATAACAAGGCGAAGAAATGAGGGTCGGCGTCATCGGCGGAGCCGGTTACACGGCCGGCGAATTGCTGCGGCTGCTGGTGAACCATCCGGCCGTCGAGATCGCCTTCGTGCACAGCGCGAGCAACGCCGGCAACGCCCTGAGCGACGTGCACGGCGGTTTGTACGGCGAGACCGACCTGCGCTTTGCCGCGGAGTGCGATCTCGGGGCGATCGACGTGCTGTTCCTCTGCTCGGCGCACGGTCAGAGCCGCGAGTTTTTGGAAGCGAATGCGGTTCCGGCCGGACTGCGGATCGTCGATCTGGCGCAGGATTTCCGCGACGAGTCGTCGGAATTCGTCTATGGGCTGCCCGAACTGAACCGTGACCGCATCCGCACGGCGTGGCGCGTGGCCAATCCCGGCTGTTTCGCCACGGCGATTCAACTGGCGCTGCTGCCGTTGGCGCAGGCGGGGCTGCTGCGAGGGGAGGTGCATGTGACGGCCGTTACGGGTTCGACGGGCGCGGGGGTGAAGCCTTCGGCCACGACCCATTTCAGCTGGCGGACGGACAACGTCTCGGTCTACAAGGCCTTTACGCACCAACACCTGCTGGAAATAGGCCGTACGCTCGGCGCGATGCAGGGCGGGGCGGCGCCCGAAATCAACTTCGTGCCGATGCGCGGCGATTTTGCGCGCGGCATTCTGGCCAGCGTTTACACCGACTGCGACCTCACGCAGGAGGAGGCCGAAACGTTGTACCGCGACTTTTACGCCTCGGCGGCCTTTACCTTCGTCGCCGACCGGCCGATCGATCTGAAACAGGTCGTCAACACCAACAAAGCGTTGGTGCAGCCGGTCAAGTACGGCCGCAAGCTGCATATCGTCTCGGTGATCGATAATCTGCTTAAAGGAGCTTCGGGGCAGGCCGTGCAGAACATGAATCTGCTCTTCGGGCTCGACGAGCGCGAAGGACTGCGGCTCAAGGCGAGCGCTTTCTGACGCTTTGCGTCAGGAATTAAAAATTAAGAATTAAAAATGAAACGGGATGGGCGACCGTTGTTTGCAGTCCGTATGGGCGGCTCTTCGAGCTGCGCCGGGCGGTCTCTTTGAAAGCTTGATGCGGCCGACGACTGAAAAGCTCTGTTATATCTAATTCTTAATTTTTAATTCTTAATTTTTAATTTCGCAAAAAGATGGAACTATTCGATGTCTATTCATTATATCCGGTCGAGCCGGTGCGCGGCAGCGGCAGCTATGTCTACGATGCTGCGGGGACGGAGTATCTGGATCTTTACGGCGGCCATGCTGTCATCTCGATCGGTCATGCCCACCCGCATTACGTGCGGATGATCTCGGAGCAGGTCGCGCGGCTGGGGTTTTACTCCAATTCGGTGGAGAATTCGTTGCAGCGTACGCTGGCCGACAGGCTGGGGGCGTTGTCGGGTTACGGCGACTACCGGTTGTTTTTGTGCAATTCGGGCGCAGAGGCCAACGAGAACGCGCTGAAACTGGCTTCGTTCCACACGGGGCGGGCGAAGGTGCTGGCCTTCGGCGGCGCTTTCCACGGCCGTACGTCGGGCGCCGTCGAGGTGACCGACAATCCGGCGATCCGCTCGCCCTTCAACTGCACGGCCAACGTGGAGTTCGCGCCGCTGAACGACCGTGAGGCGGTCGAGCGTAAACTCGCGACACGGGAATTCGCCGCCGTGATCGTCGAGGGCATTCAGGGCGTGGCGGGCATCCGCTGCCCGGAGGATGATTTCCTGCGTGCGCTGCGCGAGACGACCGAACGGACGGGAACGGTGCTGATCCTCGACGAAATTCAGTCGGGCTACGGCCGCACGGGGCGTTTCTTTGCCCACCAGTGGGCGGGTATCCGTCCCGATCTGATTACGACGGCCAAAGGGATGGGCAACGGATTTCCCATCGGCGGCGTGCTCGTCGCGCCGCAGTTCGAAGCCCGCAAGGGGATGCTCGGCACGACTTTCGGCGGCAGCCATCTGGCTTGTGCGGCGGCGATCGCCGTGGCCGACACGATCGCCGAAGAGGGGCTGGTCGAGAATGCCCGCCGTGTGGGCGAGCGCTTGCTCGAACGTTTGCACGCGATACCCGCGCTGCACGACGTGCGCGGACGCGGACTGATGATCGGATTCGACGTCGACGGCTCGGCGGCCGAATTGCGGCGGCGGCTCGTCTTCGAGAAGCGCGTCTTCACCGGCGGCGCGGGAGCGCACACCGTGCGGCTGCTGCCCGCACTGGGGCTGAGCGAGGCGCAGGCCGACGAATTCGTGGTACGCCTGACGGCATTGTTGGAGGATTTTCATTAAAAAACGGATACGACCATGCGGAAATTTACCTGCGTCGCCGACATCGGCGATCTCGGAGCGGCGGTGGCCGAAGCGCTCGAAGTGAAGCGCGATCGATTTGCATACAAGGAACTGGGGCGCGATAAGACCCTGCTGATGATCTTCTTCAATTCCAGCCTGCGCACGCGTCTGTCGACGCAGAAGGCGGCGATGAATCTGGGGATGAACGTCATGGTGCTCGATGTCAATCAGGGCGCGTGGAAACTCGAAACCGAGCGGGGCGTGGTGATGGACGGCGACAAGGCCGAACACCTGCTGGAAGCGATTCCCGTGATGGGGTCGTACTGCGACGTGATCGGCGTTCGCTCGTTCGCCCGTTTTCAGGACAAGGCGGAGGATTACGAGGAGCGCGTGCTCGAACAGTTCATCCGCTATTCGGGCCGTCCTGTCTTCTCGATGGAGGCCGCCACGCGCCACCCGTTGCAGAGTTTCGCCGATCTGATAACGATCGAGGAGCATAAACGCACCGAGCGTCCCAAGGTCGTCATGACATGGGCGCCGCACCCCAATGCGCTGCCGCAGGCCGTGCCCAACTCGTTCGCCGAGTGGATGAACGCCGCGGGTTACGACTTCGTGATCGCTCACCCCGAAGGGTACGAGCTCGACCCGATGTTCGTGGGCGGCGCGCGTGTGGAACACGACCAGCGCTGCGCGCTCGAAGGGGCCGATTTCGTCTATGCCAAGAACTGGGCGGCCTATGCCGATCCCAATTATGGAAAAGTGCTGAGCCGCGACCGCGACTGGACGGTCGACGCCGCGAAAATGGCGCTGACGAACGACGCCTTCTTCATGCACTGCCTGCCCGTGCGGCGCAATATGATCGTCACGGACGACGTGATCGAATCGCCGCGCAGTCTGGTGATTCCCGAGGCCGCCAACCGCGAGATTTCGGCCGAGGTGGTGATCAAACGATTGCTGGAAAGCATAGCATAGAACTACAATGAAACGGATCACCGTAGTCAAGATCGGCGGCAACGTCATCGATTCGCCCGAGGCGACGGCGCGCTTCGTGGAGGCTTTCGCCGCGCTGGAGGGGCCGAAAATCCTCGTCCACGGCGGCGGCAAACTCGCCACGCGGCTGGCGGCGCAGCTGGGCATCGAGAGCCGCATGGTCGAAGGCCGCCGCGTGACCGACCGCGAGACGCTCGATGTCGTGACGATGGTCTACGCCGGTCTGGTCAACAAACAGCTTGTCGCGGCGTTGTCCGCCGCCGGCTGTCGCTCGATCGGACTGTCGGGCGCCGACGGCGACGCCATCACTTCGGTGCGGCGCGCTGCGGGTGCCGTCGATTACGGCTATGTAGGCGATATTGCGGCGGACGGCGTGAATGTCGGGCTGCTGCGTTCGCTGCTCGATGTGGGGCTGACGCCTGTATTCTGCGCCATTACCTGCGACGGACGGGGGACGCTGCTCAACACGAACGCCGACAGCGTGGCTTCGGCCGTGGCGGTCGCCGCTTCGCGCATCGCCCCGACGCGGCTCGTCTTCTGCTTCGAAAAGCGCGGCGTGCTGCGCGACATGGACGACGACGGGAGCGTCATCGCGGAGATCACCTCCGATTCGTATGCCGTTCTGCGCGCAGAGGGGGTTATCAACAAAGGGATGCTGCCCAAGATCGACGGTGCGCTGCGCGCCGTCGAGAGCGGGGTGGAAAGCGTAGTTATCAAACAGGCCGACGACCTTTTGCAGGAGTGCGGCACGACGATTCGACGCGGATGAAGGAGTTGACGCAATTGCAGGCCGATGCGCTCGCCCTGCTCGAACGGCTCGTCGCGACGCCCTCGGTGTCGCGCGACGAAGCGCGCACGGCCGATTTGCTGGCCGCGCGCCTCGCGTCGTACGGAATCGCGACCGATCGGCTGCACAACAATGTCTATGCGCGCGCGGCGCGGTTCGACGCTGCGAAACCGACGCTGCTCCTGAATTCGCACCACGATACGGTGCGTCCCGCCGCGACGTGGACGCGCGATCCCTTCACCCCGACATGGGAGGGGGAGCGGCTCTACGGATTGGGGGCGAACGACGCCGGCGGATCGGTGGTGGCCCTCACGGCGGCGTTCCGCTGCTATTACGACGCCGAACTGCCCTTCAACCTGCTGCTGGCTCTCTCGGCCGAGGAGGAGTGTATGGGCGAACACGGAATGCGGGCGTTGCTGTCCGAATTGGGGCCGATCGACATGGCGCTCGTGGGGGAACCTACGCAGATGCGGGCGGCCGTCGGCGAACGAGGGCTGGTGGTGCTCGACTGCACGGCGCGCGGACAGGCGGGACATGCGGCGCGCAACGAGGGGATCAACGCACTCTATATCGCCGCGGACGACATCGCGTGGCTGCGCGGTTACCGCTTCGAACGGGAATCGCCGCTGCTGGGGCCGATCGGCATGACGGCCACGCAGATCGAGGCGGGGGCGCAGCACAACGTCGTGCCGGCCGAGTGCCGGTTCGTGGTGGATGTCCGCACAACCGACGCCTATACCAATGAAGAGACGGTCGAGATCGTGCGCAGCCACATGCGCTCGGAGGTCGCGCCCCGCTCGACGCGCATCCGCGCCTCGGCCATTGCGCCCGATCATCCGATGGTCGGGGCTGCCGCCGCGCTGGGCGTCGAGCGCTTCGTCTCGCCCACTACGTCGGACATGGCGCTCATGCCCTTCCCGTCGCTCAAGATGGGAGCGGGCGACTCGGCCCGTTCGCACACGGCCGACGAGTACGTGCTTCGCAGCGAGGTCGAGCAGGGCGTCGAAGGTTACATACGTTACATTGCCGAACTGGCAAAAAGATACTGACAATGGCGAAATTATGGGATAAGGGGTTCGAACCCGACGAGATGATCGAACGTTTCACGGTGGGCGACGACCGGCAGCTGGACATGCGGCTGGCGAAGTACGACGTCGAAGGGTCGATGGCGCACATTCGGATGCTGGAACATATCGGCCTGCTGACGGCCGACGAATTGAAGACCCTGCTGGCGGGGCTGGAGCAGATTCGCGGCGAGATCGAGGTCGGCCGGTTCGAGATCGAGGAGGGGACGGAGGACGTGCATTCCCAAGTCGAACTGCTGCTCACGCGGCGGCTGGGCGACGTGGGCAAGAAAATTCACGCCGGCCGTTCGCGCAACGATCAGGTGCTGGTCGATCTGAAACTCTTTCTGCGCGACGAGTTGCGGCAGACGGCGCGCCGCGTGCGGAAGGTGTTCGACCGTTTGCAGGAGTTGAGCGAGCGGTATCGCGACGTGCTGATGCCGGGGTATACCCATTTGCAGGTGGCGATGCCCTCGTCGTTCGGACTCTGGTTCGGCGCATACGCCGAGACGCTGGTGGACGACATGCAATTGCTGGCTGCGGCCTACGCCGTCGCCAACCAGAATCCGTTGGGGTCGGCGGCGGGTTACGGTTCGTCGTTCCCGCTGGATCGGACGATGACCACGCGGCTGCTGGGATTCGCCGATCTGAACTACAACGTCGTGGCGGCGCAGATGAGCCGCGGCAAAAGCGAGCGGGCCGCCGCAGTGGCCGTTGCCGCCGTCGCCGCTACGCTGGGACGTTTCGCCATGGACGTATGTCTGTTCATGAACCAGAACTTCGGGTTCGTATCGTTTCCCGACGAGTTGACCACCGGATCGAGCATCATGCCGCACAAGAAGAATCCCGACGTTTTCGAGATTATGCGCGGCAAGTGCAACCGCCTGCAATCCGTGCCCAACGAGATTGCGCTCCTGACGACCAATCTGCCGTTGGGCTATCACCGCGATCTGCAACTGTTGAAGGATATTCTCTTTCCGGCCACCGCGACGCTCGCCGACTGCCTTGCCATGTGCGACTTCATGCTGCAACAGATCCGCGTGCGGGAAAATATCCTCGACGATGCGCGCTACGACTACCTCTTCACCGTCGAGGACGTCAACCGGCTCGTGTTGCAGGGCGTGCCGTTCCGCGAAGCCTACCGCTGCGTGGGCGGGCAGGTGCAGGCGGGGACGTACCGGCCCACGCGTGAGGTGCGTCACACCCACGAAGGGAGCATCGGCAACCTCTGCACCGACCGTATCCGCGCCAAAATGGAGCGCGTGATGGAGCGGTTCGAGTGATTCGGATGTGGAATAGGAAATAAGTTCGTTTTCAACGAGTCTTTTCCGCCCTCACTTATCGAAAACGTTAATTATCTTTTCGTTTTCTGCGTTCGGCATAGC
>CAJMNH010000014.1 GCA_905214725.1 uncultured bacterium | reverse complement strand
GCTCAGCGAACGCTGTTGCCGACACCCGCGGTTTTTCGCCGTGCTTGACCTTTTGCTGCTTTTGGATCAAGCCAAAAGCAGAGAAGAAAAAGCAGTTGATTCCCACGCTCCACCGCGTTTCGCTCGGAATGACAATCCATTGACAAGGGTCGGATTTTCGGAATGACGGTTTTTATTTCGTCATCCTCACGTCGGCCCCTCCCCTCCTTCTCAGTGTCGGTTTCTATTATGTCATCCTGAGGAGGAATCCCGAACGGGATTCCGACGTGAGGATCGACCGCTGTTTGTGGTTTGGGCAAAACTTGCGGCTTGCACGGTTGCCCGACGAAAACAGCGGAAAAAGAGCGAACGGACGACTTCGCGCGACGGCCGTCGTGTGCCGCACGCAAATTAGTCGGTTCCCGATTTTTCTTCCTACTCGGTATGTTCCTGACGCTTCGCATCGAAAAGCCGTGATTTTCGGCTTCGGTTCGATCGTTTTTTGTTGTTTTTTAAGAAAAAAATGCCTATTTTTGCGAGCTATCGGCGCGCTATGAAGTGCCGGATGGATGTTACGACGGATAAATAGCCGAAGAAACAACAAGATAATAACAATAATTTTAACTCAAATGCAAAGCAAAGGTGCTATTAAATTACTGGCGATTCTACTTGCGATTGCCTGTATCTACCAGCTCTCGTTCACGTTCAAAACACGGAATGTAGAGAAGAAGGCGGCGGCATATGCGGCCGCATACGACGAGGTAGAGCGTTCTGCGAAGGAGCAGTATTACCTCGATTCGGTGCAGAACCAACCCGTCTACAACTTGGGCTTCCGCAAGTTCACCTACAAGGAGATCAAGGAGAAGGAGCTGAACCTCGGTCTGGACTTGAAGGGCGGTATGAACGTCATGCTCGAAATTCAGGTGGAGGATGTCGTGAAGTCGCTGGCCGGCGACAGCAAGAACGATCCCGCCTTCATCGAAGCGATGGCGCAGGCTAAAGAGGGGCTCAAAACGGGCAAGGACTTCATCGGCGAGTTCGTCAAGAGTTATCGTACCGCGACCAACGGCGCGCCGTTGGCGGCGATTTTCGTCAGCCCCGATCGCAAGGACATCACGCCCAACAGCACCGATGCCGAAGTCGAGAAGATCCTGCGCAAGGAGACCGACGATGCGATCGACGCGTCGTTCAATATCCTGCGCAGCCGTATCGACCATTTCGGCGTTACGCAGCCCAATATCCAGCGACTGCCCAATTCGAACCGCATTCTGGTCGAGTTGCCGGGCGTGAAGGAGCCGGAGCGCGTGCGCAAGTTGCTTCAGGGTTCGGCTTCGCTCGAATTCTGGACGACCTACAATGCCGGTGAAATCGTGCCGACGCTGATGCGCGCCGATCAGGTGGTGAAACAGTATCTTGCCGATACGCAGCCCGCCGTCGAGGAGACGGTCGCTGTCGAGGAGGTTGCGGATTCGACCCAAAACGAAGGGTTGATCGCCGAGGTGGCTACCGCCGAGTCGGCCGCAACCCCCGCCGAAGCGTCGGGTTCCTATTATAACCGCGAACAAAATCCGCTGCTTGCGCTGCTGAATCCGCAGTTTGCGGGCGGTGCTGCGGTCGGCGCCGTTATGGCGGCCGATACCGCCGCGGTAAACGATTATCTGGCGCTGCCTGCCGTGAAGGAGATGCTTCCTTCGGATCTGCGTTTCAAGTGGGCGATCAAGGGTGAAGCTCAGCAGCCGATCGACGGTCGTTTCTATCTTTACGCCATCAAGGTCGAGCGTCCCGACGGCCGCGCGCCGCTGGACGGTTCGGTAATCACCGACGCTCGTGAAGCGTATGCGCAGCGCGGCGCCGAAGCCGAGGTGTCGATGTCGATGAACTCCAACGGTATCTCCGAATGGGCGCGTCTGACGGCCGACAACGTGGGCCGTTGCGTGGCTATCGTGCTCGACGGTTATGTTTACTCTGCGCCTGTGGTGCGTCAGAAGATCGAGGGCGGCAATTCGTCGATCTCGGGCAATTTCACCATTCAGGAGGCCAAGGACTTGGCCAACGTGCTCAAATCGGGCAAGGTTCCCGCTCCGGCGCATATCATTCAGGATACGGTCGTCGGCCCCTCGCTGGGTCAGGAGTCGATCAACGCCGGTATGATCTCGTTCGTCATCGCCTTCCTGCTCGTTCTGCTCTATATGGGCGCCTTCTACAAGACGGCGGGTTGGGTGGCCGACCTGGCGCTGTTGTTCAACGTCTTCCTGCTCATGGGCGTGCTCGTGTCGTTCGGCGCCGTGCTGACGCTGCCCGGTATCGCGGGTATCGTGCTGACGATGGGTATGGCCGTCGATGCCAACGTGATTATCTACGAACGCATCAAGGAGGAGCTGCGCGCCGGCAAGGGATTGTCGCTGGCCATCAAGGACGGTTTCTCGAACGCCTATTCGGCGATCATCGACGGTAACCTTACGACGATTATTACCGGTGTCGTTCTCTTCGTCTTCGGTAACGGTCCCGTACAGGGTTTCGCCACGACGCTGATCATCGGTATCATCACCTCGCTGTTCAGTTCGATCTTCATTACCCGCATCCTTATCGAAGCGGCCGTCTCCAAGTTCGGCCATATCTCCTTCTCGCGCAAGTGGTCGGAGAACTGGCTCAACAACATCCATTTCGACTTCGTGGGCAAACGTAAGTACTCTTATGTCATTTCGGGTACGCTGATCGTCCTTTCGTTCATTTCGTTCGCCGTGTTCGGCCTGAACCGCGGCGTGGAGTTCACGGGCGGCCGGTCGTATGTCGTGCTGTTCGACCAGCCGATTTCGGTGGAGGATGTGCGCGCTTCGGTCGATAACCAGTTTACGCAGATCGAGAACGCCGACAACGCCAATGTCAGCCTCGAGGTGAAGCAGTACGGCGGCGACGGCGATCAGGTGCGCATCGTGACGCAGTACAAGTACGACGACGCTTCGGACGAGGCGACCGACGAGATCAACCTGCTGCTTTTCGACGCCGTGAAGGAGTACTACAAGAATCCCGTAACGTTCGAGGATTTCCGCAATACGCAGCTCAGCCCCTTCGGTATCGTATCGGCCGACAAGATCGGCCCGTCGATCGCCAAGGATATGACTTATAACGCGATTTACGCCGTCTTCTTCTCGTTGATCGCCATCGGGCTGTACATCACCCTGCGGTTCAAGAAGTGGCAGTGGGCGACGGGCGCGACGCTTTCGCTGGCGCACGACGCGCTGATCGTCATCGGTCTCTTCTCGATGCTCTATGCGGTGATGCCGTTCAACTTGGAGATCAATCAGGCCTTCATCGCGGCGATCCTGACGGTGATCGGCTACTCGATCAACAATACGGTGGTGATCTTCGACCGTATCCGCGAGTACATCGCGCTCTATCCGAAACGTACGATCCGCGACAATATCAACAATGCCGTCAGCTCGACGATGGCCCGTACCTTCAACTCGTCGGGTACGACGATCGTCACGCTGCTTGCGATCTTCCTCTTCGGCGGCGAGACCATCCGCGGCTTCATCTTCGCACTGCTGTGCGGCGTGATGATCGGTACCTACTCGTCGTGGTTCATCGCCACTCCGCTTGCTTACGATTTGATGCCCAAGGCGCTCAAACGCGGCGACAAAGAGTAGCGCGGCAACGGCGTCTCTCTGGAAGAGGCCTCTCCCTGAAAACGGACTGCATCATTGTTGCAGTCCGTTTTTTAGTTGTATCTTCGGCTATGCCTTGGATACTACGCCTCGGCAAAATGCAAACTGCGTTTGCTTTTGCGCTCGGCTTTTCGTACTTTGGCTGCGCCTTAGATACTGCGCCTCGGCAAAATACAAACTGCGTTTGCTTTTGCACTCGGCTTTTCGTACTTTGGCTGCGCCTTAGATACTGCGCCTCGGCAAAATACAAACTGCGTTTGCTTTTGCGCTCGGCTTTTCGTACTTTGGCTGCGCCTTAGATACTTCGCCTCGGCAAAATACAAACTGTGTTTGCTTTTGCGCTCGGCTTTTCGTATCTTTGCTTGGATTAAGGTGAAAAATTATGTTCGATAATCTGAAGCTGTGGTTGCGGAGGTATATCTCGCCAGTTTTCGTCGCGATGCTCGTGGCGTCGTTCGTACTGTGGTATATCGCCAAGCTGAACTATACCTACACCACCGACAAGACCGTGCAGGTGAATGTCGACGGCGAGGAGTTTCGTGTCGTCTGCGTAATCGAAGGGCTGGGAACGAATCTTTTCAGCCGGATGGTCTACATGCGCAATTCGCTGCGCATTCCGCTTTCGGAGCTCGATTATACCCCCTCGCCCGACGAGGAGGGCTACATTCTGATCGATCCGCAGTCGTTGCAAAACGCCATTTCGGTGCATTACAGCGACGTGAAGGTCATTGCGGTGCGCAATATCCCGCCCATTAAACTGCCGGTCAAGGAATGATCAGGGTCGGGGTTACGGGAGGAATCGGGAGCGGCAAGTCGACCGTTTGCCGTCTTTTCGCCGAGCGGGGCGTGTCGGTTTACGACAGCGACCGCGAGGCCAAGCGCCTGATGGCCGAAGACGACGGACTGCGCCGTGCGCTGGTGGCCGCTTTTGGCGATGAAGCGTTCCGCGACGGGGTGTTGAACCGCCGTTATCTGGCTGAAACCGTCTTCCGCGACAAGGGGCGTCTTCGGCAACTCGAAGCGTTGGTGCACCCGTGCGTGATGCGCGATTTCGCCCGTTGGGCGGCCGAGCGGGAGTCCGAGCCTTATGTGGTGCTCGAATGCGCGATTCTTTATGAATCGGGTATGGACGCTTGTGTGGATCGCGTGGTGGCCGTCGTCGCTCCCGAGGAACTGCGGCTCGTGCGGGTGAACGCCCGTGACGGCGCTTCGGTCGAGGAGATTCGCCGACGCATGGCCGCGCAGCTGCCCGACGACGAACTGAGCGCCCGCGCCGATTATACCATCGTCAATCTCAACCGCGAGGATTTGGTCGCCGATGTGGCCGAGTGCGACCGCCGATTCCGTTATGAAGCAGCAGGAAATTAAGCTCGATTTCACACGCCGGCAGGTGATGACCATCGTCAACGTCACGCCCGATTCCTTTTTCGCCGGCAGCCGTACGCCCGACTGGATGGACATCGAGCGTCGTGTGCGCGACGCCGTGGCTGCGGGTGCGTCGATCATCGACGTGGGCGGCTATTCGTCGCGTCCCGGCGCCGACGAGGTGTCGCCCGAGGAGGAGTGGCGGCGCGTCGATCTGGGCGTAGGGGCCGTGCGCGCCCTGTCGCCCGACCTGCCCGTATCGGTCGATACCTTCCGTTCGAGCGTGGCGACGCGGGCGATCCACAAATACGGTAAGGTGATCGTCAACGATATTTCAGCCGGCGAGCTGGATCCGCTCATCGTCGACGTGGCGGCCAAGCACGACGTACCTTATATTGCCATGCACATGAAAGGCGATCCCCGCACCATGCAGTCGATGACCGATTACCGCGACATCGTCACGGAGGTCGTCGATTATTTCCGCGAGCGGACGGCGTGGCTGCGCGGACGGGGCGTGCGCAGCATCATCGTCGATCCCGGTTTCGGGTTCTCCAAGACGCTGGAACAGAACTACGTGCTGTTGCGCGGCCTGCATTGTCTCTGTGAATTGGGTTATCCCGTGCTGGCGGGCGTGTCGCGCAAATCGATGATCTATAAACTGCTCGGAACGACGCCCGCCGAGGCGCTCAACGGCACGACGGCGCTCCATTGGGAGTGCCTGCGGCAGGGAGCCGTAATTCTGCGGGCGCATGATACGCGCGAAGCGGCGGAGGTGGTGCGGATGTTCGATCAATTCATGCAATCGTGATGGAAAAGGAGGTGATGATTCGGGCCGAAGGGCTCCGTAAGCGGTACGGCGCGTTGGAGGTGCTGCGCGGCGTGTCGCTCGAAGTAGCACGCGGCGAAGTGGTCTCGATCGTAGGGGCCAGCGGCGCGGGCAAGACGACGTTGCTGCAAATTATCGGTTCGCTGACGCGGCCCGACGGCGGTCGCGTCTCGGTCGACGGGACCGATCTGTTCGCATTGCAGGATCGTGCGCTGTCGCGTTTTCGCAATACGCATATCGGATTCGTCTTTCAGTTTCACCATCTGTTGCCGGAGTTCACGGCCTTCGAAAATATCTGCCTGCCGGGACTGATCGGCGGGCGCGACCGGCGCGAAGTCGAGGCGCGGGCCGCGGAGCTGCTCGACCTGATGGGGCTTGCGGCGCGCCGCGACCACAAGCCCGCTGAGCTGTCGGGCGGCGAACAGCAGCGCGCGGCCATCGCTCGGGCGCTGGTCAACTCGCCCTCGGTGCTGTTGGCCGACGAACCTTCGGGCAATCTCGACTCGAAAAACCGCGAAGAGATTCACCGCCTCTTCTTCGATCTGCGCGGGCGGCTGGGGCAGACGATCGTCATCGTCACCCATGACGAGGGGCTGGCGGCGCGCGCCGACCGCATGATAACGATGAGCGACGGGCAAATCGTAGGCTGAGGATGGAACGCGAGGAGCTGCACGACCTGCTCGAACGATTGTGGGACCGTTACGACCGCGAGGAGTTCATCGCCGATGATCCGATCGCCGTTCCGCATCGCTTCACTTCGCGCGACGACCGTGAGATCGCCGGATTTCTCGCCGCGACGATCGCATGGGGCAGTCGCCCGACGATCGTGCGCAATGGCTTGCGTATGATGCACTATCTGGACGATGCGCCGCATGACTTCGCGCTCAACGCTTCCGAACGGGAACTGGCGACGCTGGCGACATTCGTTCACCGCACCTTCAACGGCGGCGATTTCATCCATTTTATACGGGCCGTTCGTTCGATGTACGAACGACACGGAGGCTTGGGGCGTTTCGTCGAGGCGAGCTATGCCTCCACGGGCGATATGCGTCGCGTGCTGGCGGCGTTCCGGCAGGAGTTCTTCCGATCGGAGCATCCCGAGCGATGCGGGAAACACGTGTCGTCGATCGAGAAGGGAGCTTCGTGCAAACGGCTCAACATGTACTTCCGCTGGATGGTGCGACGCGACGATAGGGGCGTGGATTTCGGGGAGTGGCGCACGATTCCGCCTTCGGCGCTCTATCTGCCGCTCGACCTGCATACCGGCAATATGGGGCGTGCGCTGGGGTTGCTTGCGCGGCGGCAGAACGATTGGCGGGCGGTGGAGGAGATCACCTCGGCGCTTCGTGCGTTCGACGCCGACGATCCGGTACGCTACGACTTTGCGCTCTTCGGCGCGGGAATCGACGGCTTTTTAAAATAGGGGAATGTTTCGTTTCAAGCAATTTACGATCGAACAGGACGCCTGCCCGATGAAGGTGGGCACCGACGGCGTGCTGTTGGGCGCGTGGGCGGCCCTCGGTGCGGACGACCGACGTTTGCTCGACGTAGGAACCGGAACGGGCGTGATCGCGCTGATGCTGGCGCAGCGTTCGCCTGCGGCGCGTATTACGGCGCTCGACATCGATCCTGCGTGTGTTGCCGAAGCGCGCGGCAATGCCGGCCGTTCGCCGTGGGCGGGGCGTGTGGAGACGCTCTGCATGCCGGTGCAGGAGTATCGGCCGGAGGAGCCGTTCGATCTGATCGTCTCCAATCCGCCCTATTACGATCGTTCGCTGCTGCCGCCCGACGCCGGACGTACGACGGCGCGCCATACCGTCACGCTCTCCTATGGCGAACTGATTGCCGCCGCCTACCGCCTGCTGGCATCCGAAGGCCGTTTGGCCGTAATCCTACCTGCTGCGGAGTCGCTGCGGTTTCGCGAGCAGGCGAACGGACGGCTTGCTCTGCGGCGGCTGACCGAAGTGTGGTCGACTCCCCGCAGCGGCGTGAAACGCTGTCTGATGGAGTTCGTCCGCGGCGATGTGGCGACGACGGCGTCCGATCACTTGGTGATCGAGGAGGCGCCGAACCGGTTTACGGAGGAGTACCGGCGGCTTACCCGGGATTTCTACCTCAAATTTTGATTTGGACGGGGAAATGGTTATATTTGTTCGTTGACAATTCGAATTGCTTATGAAATCGTTTGTTTCATTATTACTTTGTACGACCCTCATTGCGGGGAGCGCTGCGGCGCAAAGTCATCGCGTAGCCCGTACGGGCGTGTTCGAGGAGAACGGCTGTGTCGAGGTCGCCATTCCGACATCACCGCTGGCGGTCGATCTGACCGTCGAGAAGGAGGTCGTTACCGTCGGCCCTTACGCGCGTTATGCCCAGAAGTTCCTCGGCGTGCGCGGCGCGTTGACCGACAAGACGCTCTATTCGGTCAAGGCGGCGCGCGTGGCGCTGCTCGATCGGGATGCGGCGACGGCTGCCGAAGTTCCTGCCGGCGAGGTGCGCGCCACCTCCTATTTGGGCGATGCCGAGACCTTTTCGCGAATACCCTTCGACAAACGCGCGCTGACGGATGAAGCGCTCGAAACAGCGGCGCGCAATGCCGCCAATACGCTTTTCGCCATTCGCCGCCATCGTATGGAACTCATCACCAGCGAGGCGGGCGAACATGTCTTCGGCGCCGGTTTGCAGGCTGCATTGTCGGAACTCGACCGGCAGGAGCAGGCCTATACCGAGTTGTTCCTCGGCAAGCGGGTGACGACGACCTCCGTCGAACGAATTACCGTCGTGCCCGAGGCCGGCAAGCAAAAATACATTCTGTGCCGGTTCTCGCCGGATCGGGGGCTTCTGTCCGGAAATGACCTTACGGGTGAAGTCGTATTGTTGCAGCTCGACAAGGAGAGCGACGGGGCGTTCGCCCTTACGCCCGCCTCGCCTAAGGCGGCGCGGACGGCGACCTACCGTGTGGCGGCCGATGTCGTCTGCACGGTTTATTGCGGAACGACGGAGTTGACGCGCGCCACGCTGCCGCTCTTCGAGTTCGGACGCGACGTGGAACTGGCGCTTCCCGCCAAGAAGTAATGAATCACACGGCGCGCATGGCGGCGCTGCTCGGAGAGTTGCGCCGTGAGATGAACGGCGCGGTCGCCGAGTCGATGCGGCGAGGCGAGGGCGGTTACGGTCTCAATTACGGCGTCAGCATCCCGACGATCCGCGCCATTGCAGGCCGGCAGGGCGCGGATCACGATTTCGCTCGGTTTCTCTACCGGCAGGATGTCCGTGAGTTGCGGATGGCGGCCCTTACGATCGCCGATCCGCATTGCGTGACACCGGACGATTTCGGCGAATGGTTCGCCGGACGCATGCCCGAAGAGCTGATGGAGGAGTTGGCGCTGCGGCTGTTGAGCCGCTGCGGACGACCTGTGCTGGATGCCTTGCGCGAGCAGTGGTTGTGTGCGGGAAGTGCTGCCGAACGGTATACGGCATTGATGGCGCTGGCGCGCGCACGGGTGCAGGAGATCGATACGCCGGCGATCGTAAAGGCCGTCCCCGATGCGGTGGCGGCTTATCCCGACGATCTGCGGCTGGCGCGCGGTGCGGCGGCGTTCGTTCAGTCTGCGTCGGCGCGGGTTGCGCCGGAAGAACTCGCCCGAATGCTCGAACGGCTTCCCGATTCGCGCGGCGGCAGGTATCTGCGTGAGGAATTGGAGTGGATGGTAGAATAAGAATAGAACCTTCTTTCGAAATAGAGCGGCAGATCGGATTACCGGTCTGCCGCTTCGATTATTCCGCCGCTTTCACTCTCCTGCGCCGGAGGATCGGAACGCCATCGGGGAGAGACCGACGTATTGCTTGAAATAGCGGCCGAAAAAGGATTGGTTGGAGAACCCGAGTGTCTCGGCAATCTCCTTGATGCTCAGATTCGGATCGGACAGCAGTTTCTTTGCGTCGGCAACTACGAACATCGTTATCCATTGCAGGGCGTTGCGTCCCGATTTTTCGCGAACGATCGTGGAGAAATAACGCGGCGTCAGGCATTGCTCCGCGGCATAGAAGCAGACGCTATGATGTACGCGGAAATTCTGGAAGAGCGAAAAGATGAAATTCTGGAAAATCCGGTCTTTGCGATCCTGTTTGAGCGGCTGAATCGGGTGGTTGAAGAAGTAGGCTTCGGCGATTTCGCAACAGAGGGCTTTTCCGAGCGACGAAAGCAGATGCCCGTAGATGATCCGGCTGTGCTCCATCGCGGTGTAGGAGGCTTCCGAACGCTCCCTTTTCCGAATCAGTCCGACCAGCTCTTCGATGTGTTCCCGTTGAATCCCGTTGAGCGAGATGCAGGGATTCTCCCGCATGTACAGATGGTTCTGCGTATTGGTGAACGAACTCGCCAATGCGAAGACAAAGTCGAAATCCGCTACGCCGATCACACCCTGCAAATCGTTGCTGATCATTCGGATATAGGTCTTGGAGAAGGCTGGATAGATATATATGTCGCCCTGATGAATCTCGTAGGCGCGGTTGTCCAGAACCAGATTCATCTCTCCCTGCCTGCAATAGAAGAAACCGCTTTTGTCGAGTTGAATGACGGGACCCAATGCGTCGACTGCATGTTTGTCGATGTCGAACAACCCGATGGAAGGAATAAGTGAAGTGTCCATTTTATCGTATTTTTTCGCAAAATAACGAATAATCCGGTTCGTCTCAACTATTTTTTTGTATATTTTGACGAAAATCGTACAAATCGGACAATGCTGACTCATTATCATTCTTTCCGAGGCCTGCGCACTCGCGTACATTTGCAACAAATTCAGAAAGATATGGAAAGACGAAATCAATTCATGGGGATGATCTGCCTTCTTGTCTGCTGCTGCGGCTGTTCGGCGCAACCGGACGGCGTGGCGCGACTGCCGATCGTGCGTATCGACACGGTCGATCTCTACGCGCAGTCCCGAACGGTGCAGTTCCCGGGGTGCGTCAAGGCGGCGCAGGAGGTCAATCTGGCATTCAAGATCGGTGGAACGTTGCAGACGATTTTCGCCGAAGAGGGGGCGTTCGTCCGATGCGGCGAGCCGCTTGCAGCGCTCGATCCGCGGGATTACCGGCTTCAACTGGATGCCGCGGAGGCCGAATACAAGCGCGTCAAAGCCGAAGCGGAGCGCGTGATGGCATTGTATGCCGACGACGTGACGACGCCCGACGCCTACGACAAGGCGCGCTACGGTCTGCAGCAGATCGAGGCCAAATACGAAAATTGCAAGAATCAACTCGCCGATACTAAAATAGATGCGCCGTTCGACGGCTATGTGCAGAAACGGCTGTTCGATCCCTCGACCGTCGTCGGGGCGGGAATGCCCGTGTTGACCGTCGTATCGGCGCAGGCCCCCGAGATCGAGATCAATATTCCCGGTTCGGAGTACGTCCGCCGAGGCGATTTCGACCGGTTCGAAGCGGCCTTCGATTTCTGGCCCGGCAAAAAGATTCCGCTGCGTCTGCTGAGCATCAGCCCGAAGGCCAATGCCAACCAGCTCTACACCCTGCGGCTCGGGGTTCCGGCCGATTTGCGGCCGCTTCCGTCACCGGGTATGAATACGATGGTGACTATCGCCTGCAAACCGTCCGAGTCGGCGCAGGCGGTCGTGCCGGCCGTTGCGCTCTTCTCCGAAGGGGAGCGGACGTGCGTCTGGATTTACCGGCCGGACAGTACGGTCGTCAGCCGCGAGGTGACGGTCGAGCAGTTGCACACCGGCGGCGAGGTGGTCGTCGGGACGGGGCTTTCGGCCGGTGAGCGGATCGTCACATCGGGCGTGCACCGGCTGCGCGAGGGCGAAAAAGTGGCGCCGCTGCCTGCCGTAACGAAAACCAACGTGGGAGGGTTGCTATGATCGACTTCGGAAAATGGGCTTTCGGCAATAAGAAGCTCGTCTATTTCGTCGTCGCCGTTCTTCTGGTCGGCGGCATTCTCTCGGCCTATGACATGAGCAAGCTCGAAGACCCCGAGATCAAGGTCAAGCTGGCAATGGTCGTGGCGACGCGTCCCGGCGCATCGGCCCATGAGATGGAGTTGGAGGTAACCGATCCGCTGGAAAAGAACATCCGCACCATCGGCGAGGTGGATAACGTGATCAGTTCGTCGTTCAACGATCTTGCGATTCTGCAGGTGGAGTTGAAGAGCACGGTGCGCGACGCCGACGTCGAGCAGTGCTGGGATATGCTCCGCCGCAAGGCCTCCGACGTACAGCGGCGGCTGCCGTCGGGAACTTCGGTTGTCGTGCAGGACGATTTCGGATTGGTTTACGGCATGTTGTACGCGCTGACGGGCGACGGTCTCACGGAACGGCAGCTGTCGGATTACGCCGGTCTGCTGAAACGCGAACTGGGCGATCTGGACGGCGTGGCGCGCGTCGAGATTTACGGCGAACGCGAGGAGTGCATCAATATCTCGATTCTGCCCGAGAAGATGGCGATGCTCGGCGTAAGTCCGGCCGAGGCGCTGGCGACGCTCAACGGACAGAACAATGTCTACTATGCCGGTTACTACGACAACGGGCCGGATCGTATTCGGGTGGCCGTGGCCGATAAGTTCCGCGCCGTGAAGGAGATCGAGAGCATGGTCATTCAGGGGCACGAGGACGATCAGTTGCGGCTGTGCGACATTGCGCGCGTCGAACACGGCTATGCGACGCCCGTGCGCAACGAGATGTCCTACGAGGGGGAGCGTGCGCTCGGCATTGCCGTCGCTGCGGCTTCGGGCAGCGACATCGTCAAGGTTGGCGCCGAGGTGGAACGGCGGCTGGCCGAGTTGCAGGCCGAGCGGTTTCCCGCAGGCGTCGCCTGCCACAAGATCTTTTATCAGCCCGAACGGGTGAAGGTCGCCCTGAGCACTTTTCTGATAAATCTCATCGAGTCGGTCGTCATCGTCGTGGCCATCCTGATGCTGACGATGGGATTCCGCAGCGGCCTGATTATCGGTATCAGTCTGATCGTGACCGTCATCGGCTCGTTCCTGATATTGGGCGTGGCTGACGGGACGATGCAGCGCGTGTCGCTGGCGGCGTTCATTCTGGCAATGGGGATGCTGGTGGACAATGCCATCGTGATCGTGGACGGCATCCTGATCGATCTGAAACTCGGAAAATCACGCCGAGAGGCGATGACGGCCATCGGACGCAAGACGGCGATGCCGCTGCTGGGCGCGACGCTGATCGCCATACTGGCCTTCTTTCCGGTCTACTTGTCGCCCGATACGGCAGGCGTCTACGTGCGCGACCTCTTTATCGTGCTGGCCGTGTCACTGCTGCTGAGTTGGGTGTTGGCGCTGGTGCATGTGCCGCTGATGGCCGACGCTTGGTTGAAGCAACCCGTCGCGACGAGCGGCGCGGCGCTCTACGACGGCACCGTCTACCGCTGGCTGCGGGCGGTGCTCGGATTCGGACTGCGGCACCGGCTGTCGTCGATCGCCGTGGCGCTTGCGCTTGTCGGACTGAGCGTCTGGGGCTATGATTACATGCGGCAGGGCTTTTTCCCCGATATGGTCTACGATCAGCTCTATATGGAGTATAAGTTGCCTGAAGGAACGAATTCGACCCGTGTGAAAGCCGATCTGGAGGAGATTCGCACCTATTTGAAGAGCCGTCCCGAAATTCGCTCCGTGGCCGCTTCGGTCGGAGGCACGCCGGCGCGCTACAACTTGGTGCGCAGCATCGCCACGCCGTCGCTTTCGTACGGCGAGTTGATTATCGATTTCACGTCGCCGGAGGCGTTGGAACGCAATATCGACGCCATTCAGCAGACTCTTTCGGATCGTTACCCCGACGCTTACGTCAAGTTGAAACGCTACAATCTGATGTTCAAGAAATACCCGATCGAGGTGCAGTTTACCGGTCCCGATCCCGCCGTGCTGCACGCGCTCTCCGACAGCGCCCGTAGCATCATGGAACAGACGCCCGAGGTGTGCCTGATCACCACCGATTGGGAACCGCGCATTCCGGTGCTGAACATCGATTACGACCAGTCGGCTGCGCGGCGCATGGGGCTGAGCCGGCAGGATGTCGCCACCTCGATGCTGTCGGCTGCAGGAGGAATTCCCGTCGGGGCCTTTTACGAGGGCGTTCATAAAAATACGATCTATCTCAAATGTACGGATACCGACGGGCAGCCAGTCGACAATCTGGAGAATGTGCCGGTTTTCCCGATGATGCCCAATCTGGCGGGGCTGTTCGACGAAGAGCTGCTCCTCAAACTGAAATCGGGCGTGGTCGACCGCGGCGAGTTGCTGGAATCCGTGCTGCATACCGTGCCGTTGAAGCAGGTGAGCCGCGGCGTGCAGGTGGCGTGGGAAGATCCCATCGTTCCGCGCTACAACGGTCAGCGCGCCCAGCGGGTGATGTGTTCGCCTGCGCCCGGCATCGAGACCGAAGCGGCGCGGCTGGCCGTTGCCGAGCGGATCGAATCGATCCCGCTTCCGGCCGGATACGCCTTGTCGTGGGAGGGCGAGAAAGGGGCCAGCGATCAGACGATGCGCTACCTCTTCAAGAATGTGCCGCTGGGTATCGTGCTGATGATCGCCATCCTGATCCTGCTGTTCGGTGACTACCGCAAGCCGGCCATTATTCTCTGCTGTATCCCGCTGCTGTGGATCGGCGTGGCGGGCGCGATGCTGCTCACGGGCAAGGTCTTCAATTTCTGCGCCATCGTCGGCGCGCTGGGACTCGTCGGCATGATGATGAAGAACTGCATCGTGCTCATGGACGAGATCAACGAGCAGATCGCCGCCGGAAAGGATTCCGCCGCGGCGCTTATCTCCAGCTCGGAGAGCCGTCTGCGTCCGGTGATGATGGCTTCGCTGACCACTATTCTGGGCATGATTCCGCTGCTCGGCGACGCCATGTTCGGTTCGATGGCGGCCACGATCATGGGCGGTCTGTTGTTCAGCACCTTCGCCACGCTCTTCTTCGTGCCGATCCTCTATGCGTTGTTTTTTAAAATCAGGATAAACCGATGAAACGTCTTCTTATCATACTTACGCTCGCGGGCTTGCCGGCGGCGCTTTTTGCGCAGACGCAGCTGACGCTCGACGCGTGCGTCGAACTGGCCAAGACCCACAACAAGGCGTTGGCGGCGGCCGACCGGCAGATGCAGGCGGCGCGGTTCGACTTCAAGAGCGCGCGAGCCAATTTCTATCCCTCGTTTTCGGCGACGGGCACGGGGCTCTATTCGACGGCCGACGGCGGGTTGGATATTGCGGGCGGTCAGTTGCCCGTGCTGGGTGCCGACGGGTTGCCGACGGGCGGCACCGCACTGTTTCCGGGGTTGGGTCTCGCCTACAAGATCGGCTGGCTCTACGGCGGCGGGGTGACGCTCGAACAACCCGTCTATATGGGCGGCAAAGTGCGCGCGGGCTATCGCATGGCGCGGCTCGGTGGTGAAATGGCGGCCCAGAGCCGGAGGCTGACCGAGTCGGAGGTCATCGTCGAAACGTCGCAGGCATATGCTTCGGTGGTCAGAGCGCGTGAGATGCGGCAGGTGGCGGAACGCTACCATGCGCTGCTCACCGAATTGCTGCGATCCGTCGAGAGCGCCTACAAACACGGTCTCAAACCGCAGAACGACGTGCTCAGGGTGCAGGTGAAGCTCAATGAGAGCGAATTGAACCTGCGGCGGACGGAGAATGCGCTGCGGCTGGCGACGATGAATCTCTGCCACCTGATCGGCCGTCCGCTGACCGACCGGATCGAAATCACGGGAGAATTGCCCGATCTTTCTGCGGCGCCGGCTCCCGTTGCCGATCTCACGGCGCGTCCCGAATACCGATTGCTCGACCAAAAGACGGAACTTGCCCGTCAGCAGTTGCGCATGGCGCGCAGCGAGCGGTTGCCGCAGGTAGGGTTGGTCGGAAATTACGGTTATCTGCACGGCGTCGAAGTGAACGGGCAGAATCTGCTGGGGAGCTGGAACTTTACGGCGGGTGTGCAGGTTTCGGTTCCGATCTTCCATTTCGGCAGTCGTTCGAACAAGACGCGTTCGGCGAAGGCACGGTTTGAACAGGCGCAGTCGGAACGGGAGAACGGCAACGATCTGCTGCTGCTCGAAATGACGCGGGCGGCGAACGACCTCGACGAAGCGCAACTCGAAATCCGGCTGGCCGAGTCGTCGCTCGCCGCAGCCGACGAAAATCTGCGCACGAGCCGTCATCAGTACGATGCGGGGTTGGAAACGCTTTCGGATCATCTGGAAGCGCAGGCCATGTGGCAGCAGGCTCACCAGACGCAGGTCGAAGCCCGCGTCAACGGCTATCTGCGCTGGCTGGAGTATCGCAAGGCGGCAGGAGTCCTCAATTGACCGGCTGCGAGCTTTTCCGGCCGGTGTCGGGGCGGTGAAACGAATATCCGCGGGGACCTTGGGCTCTCGCGGATATTCGTTTCCGCTATGGGATCAGCATTTCGCAGACAACGTCTCGTTCAGCAGTTCGAAGATATGTTTGCGGTCGTCGCTGTTGCTGAGCAGGTAACTCATCTGCAACAGCAGGTTATGTTTCCACTCTTGCAAAAAATCGGTGAACAGCTCCCCGTCCCGGAGCAGAAGCGTCGTTACGAGATTGCGTGTGAGAAACGGAAATACCATGAGCGAATAGAGCGTGAGAAAGATGATGCGGGGCGGCGTATGGCGCAGTTTGCCTTTCTGTATCTCGGCGATCAGCGCTTTTTTCACGTCGCGGATGTAGCTGTCGATCTTCAATGTCTTGGAAACGTCGATCAGATGGTCGACGTCGCGCTGGATTTCGCCGACGATGAATCGGGGCAGGTCGGGATTCTGCAGGAAGAGCGCGATGTATTCGTCGATGATATTGTTCAACCGCTCCAAAAACGGGGTGTCCTGCGCGAGAATGTCGTGTATGCGTGGGATGAGTTCCTGTACGATGTCGCTGTAAATGGTTTGAAAGAGCATCTTTTTCGTACGGAAATAGTAGTGCAGCGCAGGCCGTTTGATTCCTGCGGCGGTGGCGATGTCGCTCATGTTGGTATCGACGTATCCCTTTTCGGTGAAGAGTTGGCGGGCTGTTGCGACGATCCGCTGTTCGATGCTTTCGCTGGATTGCATGATAGGTCAGTTTTTCAGGTTGTCGATGAAGAGCAGCAGCCGGTTGGTGATGTTGACGTCGCTGACGCTGCTGTCGAAGTCGAGCGATAACAGATTCATTTGGGGATAGCGTGTCTTGATGCGTCGTTCGATTCCCTTGGCTACGATGTGGTTGGCGATGCAGCCGAACGGTTGGAGACTGACGACGTTCGTAATACCCCGATGTGCGTACGACGCTACTTCGCCCGGAAGCAGCCAGCCTTCGCCGAACTGTGCGTCGAGCGAGACGATTTCCGAGGCGGCTTTCGCCTCGTCGTAGACGTTGCCCAGCGGCAGAAAATAGGCGAAACGGGAGGCTGCGCGGTTGAAGCCGTCGACCAGACGCTGCATGTGTTGCGCGGCCTTGCGCAGCAGCCACAGGGGAATGCGCGACGTTTCGAGGCCGGAGCGACGATGTACCTCGCTGTTGACGAATCCCTGCATGAAGAAGTTGGTCAGTACCGGCGGTACGACCTCGATCTTTTGTCCGACCAGCCACTCCGTCACGCGTTTCTGGGCGAAGGGATTGAATTTTAGATAGATCTCCCCGACGATTCCCACACGCGGACGCACGACGTCCGTCCGGCTGATGCGCATGAAATCGGCGGCGGCGTTTTCGAGCAGCAGCGTGAGCGAGCCGATCTGCTTGCTTTCGGGACGGGTTTCGATGATTCGTCGCGCCTCGTTCAGATAACGGTCGCGCAGTGCGTCGGCCGCTCCGACCGTCACTTCACGGGCCGCCGCCCCGTAATAGAGCCGCGCAAGACAGTCGGAAAAGAGTACGGCGCCGACGGAGGCCCTGAACACGCGCCGCCAGGGAATGTCGAAGCCCGGCTGGGAAAGTTTCAAACCGCTGCCCGGCGATACGGAGATGACCGGCACGTCGGCGAATCCGGCTTCGACGAGCGCCTTTTTAATCAGCGAGATGTAGTTGCTGGCGCGGCACTGTCCTCCGGTCTGGGTGATGGCGACGGCCGTTTGCGCAGGGTCGTAACGTCCCGACCGGAGCGCCGCTACCAGATCGCCCACGATCAATGTCGCCGGATAGCAGATTTCATTGTTGGCGTATTTCAATCCTTCCTCCGCCGTGGCGGGCGTGCTGGCGGGCAGACTTTCGGCGTCGTATCCCGCACGCCGCATCAAAGCCGGAAGCAGAGGCGAAATGAAGGGCGTGAAGAAGGGCAGGAGGATTTTCCGGCGGCGATCCCGCTCGGTAAAGTCCGGCGTCGTCACGAACGGCCGCGGTTCGGTGCGGGGCGCGGGGCCGAGTTTCAGACTCTCGATCACCGACCGCACGCGCAGTTTCAGCGAGCCGGTGTTGCTCACGTCGTCGATTTTGAGCAGCGTAAGGCTCTTCCCGTAGCGGCCCAGCAGGTCGCGTATTTCGTCGGTGAGCAGCGCGTCGGGGCCGCAGCCGAAGGAGGTCGTCTCGACGAACTGCACCTCGTCGCCCTGTCGGGCCGTCCATTCGGCCGCACGGAGGATGCGGTTGGTGAAAGCCCATTGCGAAACGAAGTGAACGTCGGAGATCGCGGTCTCCTCCCCGCGTGCGATGTCGTCCGTAATGACGTCGACGCCCATGCCGGCGATCGTTTCGGCCAGCTTGTGCTGGATCAGCTCGTCGGCGTGATAGGGGCGTCCGGCCAGCAGCAGCGTCAGCCGTCCCGCTTCGCGGCTGCGGCGCAGAATCTCCTCGTCGGTGCGTTTCATCCGCAGTGCGAAGACCCGCTGTTCATCGAGCGCGCGGTGAAATGCCGTGCGAACCGTTTTACGGGCGACGCCCAGCGCGCTCAGGTAGTCGAGACACTGCCGGTAGAGCCGTTTTTCATCTTTGAACGAGATCGTGGGCGTGTCGAGCGGAACGGGAAGGGTTTCGACGCTGCGTACGACGTCGGAATAACCGGTGACGATCGGGCAGTTGTAACTGTTTACGGCGCGCTTTCCGTCGGACTGCTCATGAACGACATAGGGCATCAGAATCCGGTCGACGCCTTTGTCGACGAGGTCGTCGATATGACTGTGAACCAACTTTGCAGGGAAACAGATGTTGTCGGACATCACCCGCCGTACGCTCCGTTCGTAGGCGGCCATGTTCGAGGCGTCGGAGAGTACGGCGCGGATGCCGCAGTTATAGAGCAGCGTATGCCAGAAGGGATACTCTTCGTAGAGGTTCAGGCAGCGCGGAATGCCGATCGTCAGTCGGGCGTCTTGCCGTTGAGGGCGGTCGAAGAGCAACCGCAGTTTCTCGGCGTAGGCGTTTGCGCCCGTCGTTTCGTAATCGCCGCGGTTCGAGAAGTGCCGTTCGCATTTATTGCCCGAATAGTAGTCGTTGCCGCCCGCGAAGCGGTAACGCGTGACCAGACACTGATTTTCGCAGCCGCGGCATTGCACCTTTCGGGGGGTGTAGGCGGCGGCTTGCAGAAGCGATTCGAGCGGCGCCTCCGCCGCCGGCCGCTCCAACGCATAGAGGGCGCAGCCGAAGGCGCCCATCAGTTCGGGGTGCTCGCTGCGGAAAACCTCCTTGCCGGTCAGTCGCTCGAAAGCCCGTACCACGGCGTCGTTGCGCATCGTACCGCCCTGTACGACGATCTGCGCTCCCAGATCGTCGGTCGATTTGAGTTTCAATACTTTGTAGAGGCAGTTCCGCACGACCGAATAGGACAGTCCCGCCGCGATATCTCCGACCGAGGCCCCTTCGCGGAGCATCTGTTTAACTTTCGAATTCATGAAAACGGTGCACCGTGTTCCCAGATCGCAGGGGTAGCGCGCCGTTGCCGCCAATGCAGCGAAGTCGGCGACCGGATGGCCGAGGCTTTTGGCAAAGGTCTCGATAAACGAGCCGCAGCCCGACGAACAGGCTTCGTTGAGTTCCATGCGCGTCAGTACGCCGTGTTCGACGAAGATCGCCTTCATGTCCTGCCCGCCGATGTCGAGGATGAACGATACGTCGGGCGTGATTTCGCGTGCGGCCAGATAGTGGGCGATGGTCTCGATAACGCCGGCGTCGAGCCGGAAAGCGGCCTTGACGAGGTCTTCGCCGTAGCCGGTCGAACATCCGCCCCGGACGACGGGCGTTGCGCCGGCGGCGCGGCACCGGTCGAGCAGTTGCTGCAATCCCCGTTCGACCGTTGCGATCGGATTGCCGTCGTTGGGCGCGTAATAGGAGAAAAGAAGCCGCTTGTCCGTGTCGACGGCGACGATCTTGGTTGTCGTGGAGCCGGAGTCGATGCCGAGCGTCAACTCGACCTTGCCCGCCGGAATCGGCGCAGCGGTCAGCGCCGGCGTGCTCTTGCCGCGACGCCACTCTGCGAATTCCGCTTCGCTGCCGAAAATCGGCGGCAGAGAGGCGTATGCGCGCGAGCCATCCGAGGTTTTGCCGGCGATCAGACCGGCCCATTCGCCGGCGGTTCGCTGTCGGCTGTCATCCGCCGAAAGTGCCGCGCCCCATGCCGGCAGCAGTTGAGCGTCGGCGGGCAGGATTGTCTGCCGCTCTTCCAGACGCAAATAATCGGCGAAGGCTTTGCGCAGCGAGGGCAGAAACGCGAGCGGCCCGCCGCAAAAGAGGATCGGAGCCGTGATGTCGCAGCCGTGCGAGAGCGTGACGACGGTCTGCACGGCTACGGCATGGAAAATCGAGGCGGAGATATCTTCGCGGCTGGCGTTCTTGGCCGCGAGATTCTGAATGTCGGTTTTGGCGAAGACGCCGCACCGCGAAGCGATCGGGTAGATGTGTGCGGCGTTTCGGGCCAGTTCGTCGAGACCTTCGGGCGTCGTGTTCAGCAGCACGGCCATCTGGTCGATGAAGGCGCCCGTGCCTCCGGCGCAGTTGCCGTTCATGTGCATGTCGGGCGTGCCGCCGTCGTTCAGAAAAACGACTTTGGCATCCTCGCCGCCGATGTCGATCAGCGTGGCGGCCTGCGGATAATGCCGCTTGACGTAGGTCGTCAGGGCGACGACCTCCTGTATGAAATCGATTCCGTTTCGCTCCGCGACGCCCAGCCCGACCGATCCGGTGATCGTGAGGCCGAACGGCGTGTCGCCGAAACGGGCCTCCAATTCTTCGAAAACCGCTGCGAGCGTCTCTGCGATACGGGCATTATGGCGTTCATATTTCGAATGGCAAACCTGATCCTTTGCATCCAGAACGACTGCCTTGACTGTTGTCGAACCGATATCCAATCCTATTCTGAAGCAACTCATTGTTCTGTTTTACACTCGTTCGACTATTCTGTTTGACTACTGTGTCAGATGCAAATATAGCTAAAAAATCCGATGTTGATCGGCGGATTTGGAAAATTATTCTCAACGGAGACGCGTTGCGGCCGAATCCGCCTCGCGCCGTTACCCCAAACATCGTACCCGACCGGATTCGGGATCGAGCCTGCGCCGAAGTCGTCAGGGGGCAGTCTCGGGCGGATTTTTGGAATAATTTTGTGGCGGAGGATTTCCCGCAAACCGCGGCGGCAGCTTGGAAAAAAGCTGTCGCACGGAGCGGATAACCGGTCATTCGATGGCCTTATACCCGTTTTTGCGCAGCTCCTCGCGACGGTAACCTTTGAAATTGAAGTGCCAGTATTCGCTGCGCAGGGGTTGATAGCCGGCTCGGGTCATGACATACCGCAGCAGCTCGCGGTTGGCTTTCGCCTCGGCCGATATCCGGCCTTCGCGCACCAGTTCCGCCTCGCGGTCGATGTGCGACTCGCTGAACAGGTGGTCGACCGCGACGCCCATCGGGATCGTATCGCCCCGCACGAGGTCGTAGATCGTCACGTCGACCGCGAAGCCGTAGTTGTGGGTGCCTCCGCCGTTGGCGGGGTTCGAAACATAATTTTCCGACGGCGTTCCGACAACCGTCTCCCACATCGTCTGCTGAACGGACATCGGCCGCGTGGCGTCGCAGACGAGCAGCCGGTAGTCGGGGTGGATCGTTCGCAGCAGTCGTTGCGCTTCGACCAGCGCGCGGGCGGCTGCGGGTTGGAGGTAGGCTTCCGTCAGCTCCTCGTAAAGTATTTTCCTCGTGAAATTATCGGCGCGCGCGTACATCAGATCGACGCGGATCGTCGAGTCGAGTTCGGTTACGTTCACAAGCCCTGCCTGCTGCATCCGTTGCGCCGTGGAGCCGGATTGGGCGGAAACCGCAGTGGAAAACAGCAGCAGGATCGCGGTGAACAGTTGTCGTTTCATCTTACGCTTCGGCGATGAACAGGGCTTTCGGCAACTGGTCGATGCTGTTGATCGCCACGACTTCGATCCCTTTGGGGCGTTTGGCGCCCTTGCCCAGATAACCCGAAACGACGATGCGCCGGAAGCCGAGGCGCGCCGCTTCGCTGATGCGCTGTTCGGTGCGGGGCGCGGGACGCACCTCGCCTGAGAGACCTACCTCGCCCGCGCAGCAGACGCCTTCGCCGATCGGACGGTCGTAGTAGGAGGAGATGACCGCCGCGATGATCGAAAGGTCCAGTCCCGGGTCGGCGACCTTGAAGCCGCCGGCGAAATTCAGGAAGACGTCCTTGGTGTACATCTTCATTCCCACGCGCTTCTCCAATACGGCCAGCAGCATCGCCATGCGTTTATAGTCGAATCCCGTGGCCGTGCGCTGCGGCGTGCCGTAGGCGGCGTTCGAGACGAGCGCCTGCACTTCGATCAGGTAGGGCCGGATGCCGTCGACCGAAGCGCCGACGGCGATGCCGCTCAGCGGCGCGTCGTAGTGCGTGAGCAGGATTTCCGAGGGGTTGTCCACCGAACGCAGTCCGGCGTCGAGCATCTCGAAGACGCCGATTTCGAACGTTGCGCCGAAACGGTTCTTGATACCCCGCAGGATGCGGTATACCTGATTGTTGTCGCCTTCGAATTGCAGGACGACATCGACGATATGTTCCAGAATCTTCGGTCCGGCGATGGCGCCGTCCTTGGTGATGTGGCCGATGATGAAGATCGAGGTGCCCGAACCCTTGGCGTATTTGAGCAGCGTGGCGGCGCACTCGCGGATCTGCGACACGCTGCCTGCCGACGAGTCGACCAGATCGGTGTAGATCGTTTGGATCGAGTCGACGATGACCAGATCGGGGCGTTGTTCCTCCAGCTGCGCCATGATATTTTCGAGCAGGGTCTCGGAGTAAACCATGCACTCCTCGTTGCCGATGCCGATGCGGTCGGCGCGCAGCTTGATCTGTTCGGCCGACTCCTCGCCCGAGACGTAGAGGGTTTTGAGTCCGTTGTCGGCCAGTGCGATTTGCAGGCTGAGCGTCGATTTGCCGATACCCGGTTCGCCGCCCAGCAGTACGAGCGATCCCGGAACCAGTCCGCCGCCCAGCACGCGGTTGACTTCGGCATTGCCCAGATCGAGGCGCTGCCGGTCGTTCGAACGGATTTCGCCCACGCGCTGCGGCGCGCTGCGGGGCAGCGCCGAGGTCATCGCGGCAGCCACCGAGCCGCTCTCCTTCGCGATGATCTCCTCGGTGAACGTATTCCACTCTCCGCAGGCGGGACAGCGTCCCATCCATTTGGGCGCTTCGTAACCGCACTCCTTGCAGAAATATGCCTTTTTGACCTTTGCCATGAGTTGTTTCGTATTATTCGGTCCATCTTCGGCGGCCGAGGCGTCGCGCCGTAAGCGCGAGTAGCCGAAGACGGCGACGCCTGCGCGTCGCAAACCGCTGCGTTATTTGATGAAGAACCGGTAAATGTCGTTGCCGTTGGCGTAGACCAGCAGCACCAGAATGATTGCCAGACCGACGTACTGCGCCGCTTCGAGGAAGCGGTCGCTCGGCTTGCGGCCGGTGATCATCTCCCACAGCGTGAAAATCGCATGACCACCGTCGAGACCCGGGATGGGCAGAATGTTCATGATGGCCAAAATGATCGAGATAAAGGCGCATTTCGACCAGAAGTCCTGCCAGTCCCATGCCGAGGGGAAGATGCTGCCGATGGCAATGAACCCGCCCAGCTCCTCGTACATCTGGGTCTTGGGCTGTACGATCAGTTTGAGTTGTTCCCAGTAATTCGCGACCACGCGGCCCGTGCGGCGAATGCCGGCGGGGATCGACTGCCAGAAGGTGTACTCCTTCGTTCGCAGCCGGTAGTCGTGGCGGGCTACCGTGACGCCGATCTTGCCGTCGGCGTTCACCGGAACGGTCACCACGGCCGTCGAATCGCCGCGCACGACGGTGAGCTGCACGTCGGACGACTTATGGCCGGCCAGCAGGCCGACGTATTCCGAAAATTCGACGTGTTTTTCTCCGTTCAGCGCCACCACCTCGTCGCCCGTTTGCAGACCGGCCGTAAGGGCGGCGGGGGAGGCGACGCTGTCGATGCGGAAGGGCGTGCGCAGCATCAGCATCTCTTCGTAGCCTTTTGCGCGGCGGAAATCGACGAGTTGCTGGAAGGGGATCGTGAAACTCTCTTCGCGGCCGTTGCGTTCGACGGTCACCGTGCGGTCGCTTTCGGTCAGCAGCAGCGTCATGGCGATGGCGTTCACGTCGTCGATCGGCTCGCCGTCGATCGAAAGGATTTTGTCGCCGTTCTCGAATCCGAGCGACTGCGCCGCAGGGTTGAAGGTATAGCCGTAGACGGCGTCTTCGTTGGCGAAATACTGTTCGCCCCATGCGTAACAGATGCCGCAGTAGATGGCAATGGCCAGCAGAATGTTCATCACGATGCCGGCGATCATCACCAGAAAACGCTGCCACGCGGGTTTTGCGCGGAATTCGTCGGGTTTGACGGGCTGTTTCATCTGCTCCGTGTCGAGGCTTTCGTCGATCATGCCGGCGATCTTGACGTACCCGCCCAGCGGCAGCCAGCCCAGACCGTACTCCGTGTCGCCGCGCTTGAACTTGAAGAGCGAGAACCACGGGTCGAAGAAGATGTAGAACTTTTCGACGCGGATGCCGAACGCGCGCGCCATGAGAAAATGTCCCAGTTCGTGGATGCCCACGAGCAGGGTGAAGCACATGAAGAGTTGAATGACCTTGATGAGAATGTCCATTATCGATAATTTAGATTTTCAGAAATTCGCGGGCGATGCGGCGCGCTTCGGCGTCGGAGGCTGCGTAGTCGTCGAGCGTGGGACGCGCGACGAAATCCGCCCTGTCGAGCGTGTGACGGATCGTGCGCACGATGTCGAGATACCCGCACTGTTTGGCCAGGAACGCCGCTACGGCCACTTCGTTGGCGCCGTTCATCGTGCAGGCCGCCGTGCCGCCGCGCCGCAGACAGTCGTAGGCGATGTCGAGCGCCGGATATTTCTCGCGATCCACCTCGGCGAAGGTAAGCGTCGGGTGGTCGGTGAAACTGAAATGTTCCGCCGCGCGTGCGGCGCGATGCGGAAAGAGCAGTGCGAAACTGATCGGCAGGTGCATGTCGGGCGTGCCGAGCTGCGCCTTGATGGCGCCGTCCTCGAATTCGACCATCGAGTGGACGACCGACTGCGGATGGAGCAGCACCGATATCTTCTCGGCCGGCATTCCGAAGAGCCAGCGGGCCTCGATCACTTCGAAACCCTTGTTGACGAGCGTCGCCGAGTCGATCGTGATCTTCGCGCCCATGCGCCATTGCGGATGGCGCAGCGCCTGTTCGACCGTCACTCCGGCCAGTTTTTCGCGCGGCACGTCGCGCAGCGCGCCGCCCGAGCAGGTGACGATCAGCCGCCGTGCGGGCGACGCTTCGCCCACCAGACACTGGAAGATGGCCGAATGCTCGGAGTCGATCGGCACGATGGGCACGTTGCGTTCGGCGGCCAGTCGCATCACGTAATCGCCGCCCACGACGAGCGTCTCCTTGTTGGCCAGCGCCACCTTCTTGCCCGCATCGATGGCGGCCACCGTCGGTAGCAACCCCGCGTAGCCCACCAGTGCGTTGACCACCACGTCGACCGTCGCGGTCTGTACGACCTGCCGGATCGCATCGTCGCCCGCATAGACTTTGACGGGCAAGTCGGAGAGCGCGCGGCGCAGCGATTCGTATTTCGAGCAGTCGGCGATGACCACCGAGTCGGGGCAAAACTCTCTGGCCTGACGGGCCAGCGCCTCCCAGTTGCGGTGTGCGGTGAGCGTGGTGATTTCGAACAGTTCGGGGTTCTCGCGGACGATGTCGAGCGTCTGGACGCCGATCGAGCCGGTCGAGCCGAGCAGGGCGATGCGTTGTTTCATGCGTAAAGTCTTTCCGGCGGAAGTTTTCATTAGAATACGATGTAGCCTTCGGGGTCTACGGGTTTGCCGTCGTTCCACAACTCGAAGCCGAAGAGCTTCGAATCGTTGCCTTCGGCCTGCGTGTCGTTGCTGTATCCCAACACCTCGCCGCTGCGGAGCCGCTGGCCCGTCGAGACCATCGATTGCGCGAGGTTTTTGTAGATCGAGAGCAGGTTGTTGGCGTGCTGCACCTGCACGACGTATCCCTCTTCGGGACTCCACAGGCTCAATACGACCGTACCGTTGTCGATGGCCGAGACCTGCGATCCGGGCGCGGCGGCGATGCGGATGCCGTATTGTCCCAGTTTGGTGTCGAATTTTTCGGTGATGATCCCTTCGACCGGCGCGCTCATGGCCATCGCTTCGCGCAGCGTTTTGCGCGACGGCGATTTTCCGAGTCCGTAGGGGCCTTCGCCTTCCATCTGAATGCGCAGAAGCGAGTCCTCGCGCGAGGGCATCACCAGCGTCTTGTCGGCCTTTATGCTGTCGTGTCCGCCGACATTACGCACTACGGGGGTCTTGCCCTCCATGATCAGGGCGATGTTGTCGCTGTAGGTGCGCATCTGGGTCATCTGCCGTTCGATCGAGTCGAGCCGCATGATATTTTGCAGCAGCATCTCCCGCGAGCGGTTGGCTTCGTAACCCGGCAGGAATTCCAGTACCGGCGTGTAGGCCACCAGCGAGAGAATCAGGATGAAGAGAAGCAGAACGAAGGCCAACAGCGCCGCGAAGATGCGCGACACGGAGATGTGCATGTGCCACTCTTCGGTGTTGTCCACCTCGTTCTGGAGCGTCAGCCGGTGTTTGCGGACCAGACGCTTGTATGCCCGTGAGATTGCCGAGAGTCCTTTCATGTGCTGCGAGTTTAACGCGTCGACGCCGGAGCGGAGGTCGGGCCGGAAGGTGCGTGAATCGCTCTTTCAACGCGAAGTCTTCCGTCCGGGTCGTTTTATCTTTGCAAAGATACGAAAAGTCGAGCGCAGAAGCAAACGCAAGTTTGCTTTTGCCGAGACGGAGTATCTAAGGCGCAGCCAAAGATACGAAAAAACCGAGCGTAGAAGCAAACGCCAGTTTGCTTTTGCCGAGACCGAAGTATCTAAGACGCAGTCGAAGATACGAAAAAACCGAGGAGATCGGATTTCCCGTCCGAAAAATTCGGTTTTTGCCGTCCGAAAGACTTTGCCGAAAAGGTGAAGCGACGGCGGATATTCGTGATGAATACCCGCCGTCGCTTGTGAATGAATGATTTTATTTTGTCAGAATCCCCATTCCGTACGGTTGAACGAGGCTTTGACTTCGGCCGGAACTTCGGGGAAGAAGGTCAGCCCCGTGAGACGTTCGATCTCGGCGACGGATTTGGCGAACCGGTCGATCTGGCCGCTTGTCACCACGTCGGTCATATAGGTCGGAATCCAGAATCCGATCGCCTGCAACTCGCTCGCTTCGCACTCCTGAATCCGTTTGCCGGTGTCGCCTTTCTTGGTGCGCAGCGCCAGTTTGAACTGATGGGTCGGCATTGCGCAATCCTTCGCCGTGGGCAGGAGGTTGCCGAAACTCGAGGCGTCCTTCTCGATAAGCGAAGGATCGCCGTAGTAGCAGCCCGCGACCATGAAGAGCGTGTCGGCCACGCAGTTGAGATTGGTCGCGCCGTCGTCTGCCGTAAACTCCGTCTCGGCATTGCGCGTGCCGGAGAAGAGGCTTTCGACATATCCCCAGGCCGTTCCGAACGTATAGGTGCCGATAGCGGGCTGCGGCGCGACGTTGGTGGGATAGAAGGTCTGGCGGTTCAGCAGGGCGGGATTATTCTTGTCGCCGCAGCCGCGTTCGCTCGACATCACCAGATGTCCGCGCGTCCACATGGCGGCGTTGCTGAGCGTCGCGGCGGTGTAGTAATTGTATACGTCGCCTTCGTAAGCGGGGTAAATCTTCGACTGCACGGCCGCGTCGAGCGAAGGATCGGGCGCCCACGGATCTTGGGCCGGACGGGTGAAACCGCCCTCCTGATAACAGTCGTGGAGCAGATAAGCCACCCAGACGGGGTTGTGCCGCTGCGTGTCGTAGCAGTAGGTGTAGTTGCGCACCCGTTTGCCGGTGCGTACGGTCGTGGCCCAGTTGGTGTGTACGGCCTGATTCGCGGCGGGCCGTTCGAAATTGGCGGGCAGTTCCGGCCAGCGGTAGGGGCCGGCGCTCTCTTCGAGCGTGATCTGCTGGCCGCCGCCGGTCGACTCGGTCAGCGTGATGTCGTCGAAGTTCAGTCCGTAGCTCTGCGTCACGCCCTTGGGCAGCAGACGGATGAAGAGTTGCGACACCGGTTGCATGAGCGAGAAGTCGCATACGGCCAGCGTCCATGTATTATAAGCAGCCGCGCCGGTGAAAGAGACCTCCTTCCAGCGCCGTCCGTCGGCGCTCAGCCGCACGCTCAGATCGGCCGCGCGGCAGATGGTTCCGAACGTGAGCCGGAAATCGGTTCTGCCCGCCGGAAGCGCGATCTGCTGCACCTCGAAATAATCGGTGTCGGCATTGTAGTACATCTTGGCGTAACTACCGCCCGACGCCCCGTTGTAACGTCCCGCCGAGCCGTAACCGTCGGTGTTGATGTAGACGTTGTTGACGGAATAGGCGACTGCGCCCGCCCCGCTGCCGGTTTGCGTTTTCCAGTCGTCGAGTTGGTTGGCCCAGCCCGTACTGCCCGTGCCGAAATCGAGCCGGTAGATGGGGTCGGCGGGCGGCGGCGTCACGTTGCGGCTGATTGCGACGTTGCGGGTGACGGCCTTTTCGCCTTCGCCTGCGGTGACGGTCAGCGTCGATGTGCCGTTCGGAGCCGCGGTAATGCGGATCGTGCCGTCGCCCGTGCCTTCGGCAGGCGAGAAGGTCACGTCTCCGTTCGGCGACGAGGCCTTCCACGTCGTGTTGCTGCGGATTTCGACGCTGTTTTTCGTCGCGTCGGATTCATCGAAGGTCAGCTTGTCGGGCGAAACCGTCAGCGCGACGGCGCGGGTGATCGTAACGGTGCGGACGATGGCCTGCTCGCCTTCGCCTGTGGTGACGGTCAGCGTGGACTCGCCGATAGTGGCTGCGGTAATGCGGATCGTGCCGTCGCCCGTGCCTTCGGCAGGCGAGAAGGTCACGTCTCCGTTCGGCGACGAAGCCTTCCACGTGGCGTTGCTGCGGATTTCGACGCTGTTTTTCGTCACGTCGGACTCATCGAAGGTCAACTTCGACGGCGAGACCGTCAGCGTGACGGCGGCTTGGGCGCGCGTGACTTTCACACGGTTGCTTTCGAGCGTCGGCCGTCCGTCGGCGTAGCTGTGCTTGACGTAGATCTCGACGGTTGCGCCGGCAGGCATATCCGTCAGCGTGAAACTCCCGTTGCCGCTGCCGAGCGCGCGGTTGAAGCTCACGCCTTGGGCCGGCGAGGCCGTCGCCTGCCACGACAGATCCGCATTGGCAGCGACCGTAAAGGCGTTTTTCGAGAGGTCGGCCTCGTCGAAGGTAAATGCCGTCGTCGGACTGATTTTCAGGTAATCCGCTTCGGGAGCGGGATCGTCGGTCGAGTCGCCGCCGCAGCCTGCGAACAGGACGGGGAGCAGATACGCCGCGCCGGCGATCAGATGTAGCAATCGTTTCATATCGGAAGTTGAAAAATGTGTGTTGTCTCTTTTCTGTCTATCGTTCTATCTGCGACCCGAAAGCCGGCGGACGGCCGCTTCGGCTTCGTAGGAGTTGTTGAAGGAGGGTTGTACGACGATTGCGCCGCGCCGGTCGATGGCGCCCCAGCGGTTTTTCTCCACCGCCACCACAGCTATGCCGTTGGTGTCGAATTCGCGGGCGGAGAGAAACTGCGGCGCGATGGCCCAGCGGCCGTAGTGGTCGAGATAGCCGTACCGTTCGCTTGCCGGATCGTATTCCGCCCACAGTTCGATGCCGGGCAGCCGTCCCTTGTCGATCGAACGGATGGCGGCGTCGACCGTGTAGCCGTTGCTGAAGACGGCGGCGATGACCAGCTGACCGAGCGGGTCGATGGCTCCGTAGCGGTTGCCGATCCGCACGCGGGCCAGTCCGCAGTCGTTGAAATTCTGGGCGGCGTCGAACTTGGGCTGGATGACCCACAACCCCAGATCGTTCACGTAGCCGTAAAGTCCCGTGGCTGGGTTTTCCGCCGGAGTGTAACGCGCTCCGGTTTGAGCCAGCGCGCGTCCGGCGGCGTTGCCGAATACCGCCGGCCCCGTGGTCGAACACGACCACAGGAGCGGCAGCAGGAGCGTTAAAAGGTAAGAGAGTCGTTTCATGGCATCGGTTATCGGTGAAGAATGTAATTGCGAATGATTTTATAAGGGATGACCACGATCGCCGAGTAGGCTACGGCGACCGAGGCGAGAATGATCGCCAGATAGATGAGGATTGCGGCGATGCCGATCACGACGAACCCGCTCATGAACATGGCCGGATTGATCGTGCCGGTAACGACGCTGCCGCCGTTGCGGAAATGACTGACCAACTGCGTCGAACGGTTGATTCCGTCCATGACGACCGCTCCGCACCAACCCGCAGCCGCTGCGACGATCGCCAGCAAAATGCCTCCGAATCCCGCTCCGGCCTGAACCTTCTCGCGGATGCGCGCCCGGAAGCCCTCTTTTTCGTGGTTCGGTCGCAATTCGTCGATCGATTTGTCGAAGCGGCCGATCAACGCCCATCCCATCGAGAAGGCGATGTAGGGGACGAGCATCAGCAGAATGGGACCGTGGCTGATGATCGTTCGTTTGAGCAGAATCCACACTGTAATCGTGTCGGTGGTGTCGATCATGCTCTGCCATACGGTGAAGACGGTCGCCGCGATCACGGCGAGGATATAGATGACCGATCCGTTGAAGCGATAGCGGATCGCGGCGTTGTAGGCGTCGATCGTGCGGTTGATGCGCCGGATGACGTTCGAGTCCGACGGACGGGCGTCGATCGCCCGTTTGATGTGCTTGCGGACCGACAGTGTCGTCAGGGCGCGGGGGTAACGGAATTCGAGCTTGCTCGCGGCGATGTTGCGGGGCGACGCCGTTTCGCCGACGTTTTCCCACCAGCTTTCGAGTGCGCGGTCGACCTCCTCGCGGGCCGTCTCGTTGTCGCCGCGGGCCGAGAGCCCCTCCTCGATGCGTTGCAGACGCCACGGCCGCCAGATGCAGAACGCCAGCGGAATAACGGTCAGCAGCGCCAGAACCGACAGCAGCGGATAGGCCGCTTCGATGATGCTGTACTCGTCAAACGATGCGACGCCGTGCAGTTGCGCGACCTCCTCTTCCGTGAGGATACGGTCGTAGATCGCCACATCCGAAACCTCGCCGACGATGGCGTAGGGAGCCAACTCCTGAAACAGCCCCACGCGGTTGGCGTGTACCATGCTGTCGAGCGGCGGCTTGCACTCCTCGTGCGAGATGCGGTCGGCCATGTAGATCGTGCGTTTGCCCGCCTTTTCGTCGAGCGAGATGGTCAGCCGCACCCATTCGTTCTGCCGGATGCGTAATCCGTTTGCGAGACCCGAAGCGTCGATCGTACCGTCCTTGTGGTATTCGCCGCTCATCCTGCGCAGATGGTGGACGCGCGCATAGCGGGGATCGCCGGTCTCTTTGACATTGGTGGAGCGTGCGCCCGAGGGATCGAAACACATCGCATTCATCCAGTCGATGCTGTTGTGCTTTCCCTGCTGAAAGTCCTTTTCGTCGAAACGAAGCAGGAACGTGGCGGTCAGCTGCGGAGCGTCGACATAATTGAGTTTTCCGGCGAACTCCATCGGCAGGATGCGGATGGCCGTGCGGGGCCCCTCGTCCGTATCGACGAAGGTGACGTCGGCGGCCGTGAGTTGTTTGATCCCGATCTGTTTGACGTCGCTTTTATCCCGACGGGTGATGTAGAGCGGCCGGCCGGTGACGCGGTCGCGCAGGTCGCCGCTGAAATCGAAATGATGGATCGCGCCGGCAGGCAGCGCGGCTACATTGTCCGAATCGGATTTCGCCGTTGCGGAGACCGATAGCATCGCTGCGCAGAGCAGCAGAAAATGCATCTTCTTCATGAGAGGGTCGATGTGTATTGAAATTTTATACAAAGATATCTCCTCCTTTCGAACGTTCCGATCAATACGTAAATTGATGCGTCAAATGGACAAAAATTACGGGCTTTTCGTTCGAAAAATCCGCTTGCAAGCTGTTGCGAGCGCGATCAGCGGCCGTGTTTCGATTTATATCGGTTCGGGGTGCATCCGTAGTGACGGATAAAGACGCGGCGGAAAGTCGAGACCGAGTTGAATCCGCAGCTCTCCGCGACGGCTTCGATCGTCAGCGTACAGGAGGGCGAGGCGAGTTGTTCGGCGACGGCGCGGATTCGGTAGGCGTTCACATATTCGTAAAAGGTCGTGCCCAGCGAACGATTGAGGTAGTCCGACAGATAGGTACGGTTGGTGCCCAGCGCTTGGGCCACGTCGTGAATCGTCAGACGCGGATTGAGCCAGAGCCGCTGCACGGTGAACAGTTCCTCCAACGTCTCGGCGAAAGGCGGTTTATAGGCGGTTTCGTTCGAAACGGATTCCAATGCTCCCTGAGACCCCCCCCCGTCGCCGAGCGGCGGTAATTCCTGCCGGTCGATGTAGTAGCAGATAACGGCCCACAGGCCGCACGACGCCAGATTGTAGAGAATATCGGCGTCGGCCGAGAGCCGGATGCAGGAGTAGGCCCATACGACGAGGAAGAAGATGAAAAAGATCAGCAGTTTCCACAGCCATACCAGATCGATGTCGTCCGTATAGGAGTAGTTTTCCGAAAGCATCCGATTGTATCGGGGAATCGCCCGGAAGAGGTGAAAGATCACGCTCAAGCCGTAGAGCAGCGCGATGACGATATTGACCGCAAAGACGATGTTCGTGGGGCGGAGCAGGTAGAGCAGCGCGAAAAGTACGAAAGGCGCTTCGTGGAGGATCGCCTTGCGCCAAGTCAGCCAACCCGGGTGCGCCAGTTCGAGCAGCAGAAAGGCGCAGGTCGGAACGGCCAGCATGTCGACGCTCATGAGCAGCTCCTGCATATATTCGTAATCGGATGCCGAGGCGTCGAGTAGCAGCAGATCCTTCATATGCAGGCCGAACCAGAAAAGCAGAATCCAACCCAGCATCCGTTTGAGCCGGTTGCCGCGCTGTGAAAGAAAATAGATGCCGGCGGTGAGCAGAAACATGCAGATGCAGCCCTGCGTAAAGGCGAGGGCGTTGTCGAGCGTTATGGCGAGGAGGATTCCGGTTGTCATGAATTCGAGCGTCTTTTTACAAATATAGCAAAAAACCGATTATTTCGACCTCGGTCGGTTTCGGTTTTTACAATGATTCCCGATACCAGAAAAGCAGGGAGTTTCGAGCTCCCTGCTTTTCCGGTCGAATCAGTCGAGAAATCCCTCTTCGACGAGCCGTAGTCTGACTTTGGCCCAGTTGACAAAGGGTTGTTTGACGCCGTCCTCGAATTTGATCGGACAGCCCAGCGCGCTGTCGTCGATGTAGAGATCGGCAAAAACTTTGGGCGACTCTGTCCACTTTTTCTGCGCGGGGTTCTCATTGACGGCATAGAGCGGAATGTCGTTGCGGGCGAACCATGCGATCGCGTCGTCGAGCAACTGCCCGCTGCGCATCGTATAGAGGATCAGCCGGCAGCCGTTGTCGATCAGCTCCCGAAGTACGGGAACCGCGCCGATATCGTTGCCGATATTAGGATAGGCGTGTGTAACGACCGTACCGTCGAAGTCGACGGCGATAATTGCACCTCGGATAGCCATCGGTATTACTTTTTATCGTTCAGTCCCAGAAAATCTTTCAGACGCTGCATGAGATTGTAGCGGCTGTCGATTTTGGCGGATTTTTTACTTTCATCCTCGCCGTATCCATATCCATAACCGTATCCATAGCCGTATCCGTAGCCATAACCGTATCCATAGCCGTAACCGCGGCGGTTTCCGCCGGTCGAGCCGTTGAGGACGATGCTCATGTTATGGAATTTCTTTTCGCGGTAGAGTTTTTCGATATCGGGCAGTTGACGGCGGTCCAGCAGACCTTCGCGGATTACGTAGATCGTCAGGTCGGCCAGACGGTCGGTGATCAGGGCGTCGGCTACAGCCATTGCCGGTACGCTGTCGATGATGATGTAATCGTAGCGTTTGCGCAGGTCGCTCATGAACGCTTCGAATTTATCCGACAATAGCATTTCCGCCGGATTGGGCGGTTGGAGGCCGGCAAAAATAATATCGAGATTTTCGTGCAGGCCGCTTTGGAAGATGATGTCGTTGAGATTGGCGACGGTTCCCGAAATATATCCCGAGACGCCGTTTTTATTCTCACGCTGTCCCATCTGCTTGGAGAGGGTGCGTCGGCGCAGGTCGAGATCGATGATAATCACTTTCTTGTCCGCCATGGCCAGCGTCATGGCGAGGTTCGTCGAGACGAACGTCTTGCCGGCGTGGGGATTCGACGATGTGACCATGATCACCTGCAACTTGCCTGATTTGACGCTCATGAATCCCAAATTCGAGCGGATCAGTCGGAACGCCTCCGAGACGTTGTCGCGGCCGCTGTCGCGGACGACGACCGATCCCTGTCGGGCTGAACCGTGATATTCGGGAATATCGCCGAGGAACGGTATGCTCAGCTTATCCTCGATGTCTTTGCGGCCGCGGATGGTGGTGTCGAGAATCGCCATCAGGTAGATGATCCCGAACGGGGTGGCCAGTCCGAACAGCAGGGCGATAAAGAGGATGATCGCCGAACGGGGCGCTACCGGATTGCTGCTGCCGTAGGCGGCGTCGATGATACGGGCGTTGTTGTCGGCGATGGCTTTGGTCAGTTCGTTCTCCTCGCGTTTGTTCAATAAATAGAGATACAACTCCTCCTTGATGCGCTGCTGGCGGGTGTTGTCCAGCAGTTCGGTGCTCTGACGGGTCGCCGAAGCGATGCGCGTACGGGCGAGACTTTCCTCGCGACGGATGTTGCCCAACTGGATTTCGAGCGTGGAGATGTGCGACTGGAGCGACGCGATGATGGCCCGCCGCAGGGCGGCCAGTTCGCTGTCGAAATCCTGTATGACGGGGCTGTTGCTCGATGCGTTGCCGGCGAGTTTGTCGCGGCGCAGCATCAGTTCGTTGTAATTCTTGATCTGGTCCGAGATCGAGACGTTGGTAATGGCGACGTTGGCGGGAATCAGATCGCGCAGTTTGGTGTCGTTGAGCAGATAGTCCTTGATATACTGCGCCATGCTGATCTGGTTCTCCACCGAAAGGCCAGCGGATTTGAACTGCGAACTTTCGGCCAGACTCTGCGTGGCCTGCGCCGTGATGTCGTACATCTCGTTGTCCTTCTTGTAGGTCGAGATTTTCCGGTCTACGACGTCCAGCTCCGTGCCGATGATCCGAAGCCGTTTGTCGATGAAATCGGCCGTGTAGTCGGCGATGCGGTTCTTGTCGTTGATCGATTCGTCGTTGTAACGGGCGATAAGCGTGTTGATAACATCCTCCGCACGACGCGGAATGTTGTCGTCGAGGGAGATGGCGATGGCGTTGGCTTGTTTTTCCACTAGCGTGATGGAAATACGCTTGTTATAGCCTCCCGCTACGCTGCTTACGATCTGCTTGCTGACGGCGATCGGGTCGCCTATGTAATCGTCCGACATGTAGAGCGTCGGGGCGACGACCAGCAATCCGCACGGCGTGGTGATCGTGTCGTTGAACCGTCCCGTCATTTTCATTTCGTAAATCTCCGATTCCTTGTCCTTGTCGGCGACGGCGGAGGTTCGGTTGACGAATTTCGTGAGCGAGAACTCCTCCTTGTTAAGGGGCGTCAGTTCGAACGCCAGCGCCTGTCGCTCGTTGTCGTCGATAAAGGTGACGTCGAGCGGCGAGCGGCGGTAAAGGTTTTCGGTGCGCAGTCCGTGCTTGACGACATAGTTGATGTGCAGGTTGAGCCGCCGCACCACTTCGGTCATCAGGTTGCGCGACTTGAGAACGATGATCTCGTTGTCGACGTTACGCCGCGCCGTGGCTCCCAGCAGGTCGCCGAAAGCCGCGATGTCCGTTTCGCTTCCCTTTTTGCCGTCCTTGATGAGAATCGTGGCCGTCCGGTTGTAGACCTTCGGCGCGGTGTAAATGTAGAAAAGGGCGCACGAAAGGCAGATGACTGTCGACAACAGGAACCAGAACCAGTTGCCGATGACCATTTGAATAAGATCGTGGATCGAAAAATTAATGGTATCTTCGTTCCCTTCCGTGGAGACGTTGTTTGCGTTACGATTTTCTTCCATAAAAGCAGTCGGTTATCTGGTAACAGTGACGATGAGCGTCGCAACGGAGACGGCGACCGAGATGAGCGAAATGTAGAACGAACGGTTCTGGCTGATTTCGCCCGATTGCGCTTTGTACTTGTTCGGCGTGACATAAACCACGTCGTCTTGCTGCAAATAGAAATAGGGCGAGGAGAGAATGTTCGGATTCTTGAGATCGAAGTAATGAATCGTCCGCTTGCCGTCCTCTTCGCGGATCAGCGCCACGTTTTCCCGCTGACCGTAAACCGTCAGGTCGCCGGCCATGGCCAGCGCGTCGAAGAGCGAAATGCGGTCCTTGGTAATGGCGAACTGTCCCGGGCGCGTCACCTCGCCCAATACGGAGAATTTCACGTCGGCGAACTGTACGATGACGATCGGATCGTGCACCATGCCGTTTTCCCGAATGGTATTGGCGATCTTTTTGGCAAGTTCGTTGCGGGTCAGACCGTCGCATTCGATCTCGCCGATGATGGGCAGTTGAATTCTCCCCTCCTTGTCGACGGTGAGAATTTGCAGATTTCCGTTCGATGTGGAACCCGAATAGGAGAGTCCCGAAAGCGAATTGTAGGAAGAGGCCGCATTGAACGGTGCGGCCAGTTCGGGATCCTTGCTGTTGATGGTGACGGTGAGTCGGTCGAGAGGCTTGATGCGGATCTGGTAATCCTGCTCGATGGGCGTAGGAAAATCGGCTTGCGCCTGTTGAAGATAGGCCGCGCGTTTATTCGAAGCGCACGATGCCAGCAGCAACGCGCCGAGTATGAAAAGCCCGAGATGTTTCATGGGTTTCGCTTTAACTTGTGTAATTACATTTTGACATGGTTGCGCAAAGATACCATTTTTTTCTGACAATCCGCCCTCCCGAGGGTTGAAAAATAAAATATTTCGGATGTTGCCGAATTTTCTTATTTTTGCGGTCTGAATCGAATAGAAATGAATAAAACGACAAATATAACGCATCCCGCATGGAGCTATCCTGCGGTACTTTACGAAATGAACGTGCGGCAGCTGACACCGGAAGGGACGTTCGCCGCCGCGGAGAAGCAGCTCTTTCGTCTGCGTGAACTGGGCATCGACGCCGTATGGCTGATGCCGGTGCATCCCATCGGCGAGGTGAATCGCAAGGGGACGCTGGGCTCCTATTACTCCGTTCGCGACTACTGTGACGTGAACCCCGAATTCGGAACGATGGCCGATTTCGATCGCCTTGTCGAAACGGCTCATTCGCTGGGACTGAAAGTGCTCATCGACTGGGTCGCCAACCATACGTCGCGCGACGCGCAGTGGCTGACCGAGCGGCCGGCCGACTGGTACGAGCGCGACGCATCGGGCGAACCGGTCGTTCCGAACGGGTGGGACGATACGGCCAAGCTCAACTACGCCAACCGCGCCGTGTGGCAGGGGCAGATCGACGCTATGCGCTTCTGGCTGGAGGGGCATGCCGTGGACGGGTTCCGTTGCGATATGGCCATGCTGGTTCCGACGGCTTTCTGGCAGGAGGCCGTGCGACAGCTTCGCGAGGTGAAGCACAACCTCTTCATGCTGGCCGAAGCCGAGCAGGCGGATCTCTTCGAGAGCGCCTTCGACGCCTGCTATGCGTGGGAGTTTCATCATATCGTCAACGACATTGCGCAGGGACACCGCCGCGTATGGGATCTGCGCAATTACGTCTATGCCGACCGCGAGCGGTATCCCCGTTCGGCCATGCGGCTGGCGTTCACCTCCAACCATGACGAAAATTCATGGAACGGCAGCGAGTTTCGCCGTCTGGGAGACGCCGCCGAGATCATGGCCGTGCTGACGTTCCTGCTGCCGCAGTCGATGCCGCTCATCTACACCGGGCAGGAGTTCGGTTACGACCGCGCGTTCAGCTTTTTCGACCGCGATCCGATGACCGATCCCCGTCCGGGCCATTTTACGGAACTTTACCGGCTGCTGTGTCTTCTGAAACATCGCAATCGCGCGTTGCAGGCGGGCGAGCGGGGCGGTTCGTTCGTCGAGATCGAGAACAATGCCAAGGATTGTCTGATGACCTTCGTCCGTGAGGTAGAGGGCAACCGCGTGCTGGCCGTGATGAATCTCTCTCCTTATGCGATCCACGCCGATTTCAATACGGGAATCTACCAAGGAGAATATACCGATGCGATGACGGGCAACCGGATCGTGCTGCCTTACCATGTCGAGCAGGAGATGGCGGCGTGGAGTTACCGGATTCTGATTCGGGAATGAGCGGCCGTGCGGTATCGCCGGCCGTTTGGCAATTCGGGAAATTTCATCTATCTTTGAAACTATGATGCGGTATCTGTTCCTTCTCCTCTCCTTTTGCGCGTGGCTGCCTGCGGCGGCGCATCCGTATGCCGTGGAGGAGATCGAAAACGTACAGCTCGCCGACCGTACGCGTTTCGTTTCGAATCCCGACGGCATCCTCTCGCGGGCGGCCGTGGCGCGCATCGATTCGATCTGTTCCGGTCTGCGCGAACGCGGCGCGGCTCAGGTGGCCGTCGTGGCGGTCGACGAGATCGCCGGCGGGGACGTATTCACGTTCGCCTACGAACTTTTCTCGAAATGGGGCGTCGGTCGCAGCGAGGACAGTAACGGGGTGGGAATTCTGCTGGTGAAGGAGCTGCGCGAAGTCCGTTTCGTGACGGGGCGCGGCGTCGAGGGCGTTCTGCCTGATGCGCTCTGCAAGCGTATTCAGATGAACTATATGCTGCCCGCTTTCCGCGAGGGCGATTACGACCGGGGCATGGTGCAGGGCGTAGAGGCTGTGGCGGCCGTGCTCGCGGGCAGCGAGATCGAAACCGGCGTGCCGGATGCGGCGGGGCGGGAGGAGGACGCTCCTTGGTGGATGATTCTGCTGATCGTAGGCGGTTGTATCGCTGTGCCGCTGGTAGCCGTTGTGCGTATGTTGCGCTGTCCGCGCTGCAAACGGTGGTTTGCACTACGGTCGCAGGGCGAGCAGATCGTGCTGCGTGCCGAAGGGTGGCGGATGGTCGAGCAGACGCTCGTCTGCCGTTATTGCGGTGAAACGATCCGTCGGCGCCGGCGGGAGTCCGACGGCAGCGACATCGGCGGTCGCGGCGGCGGAATGTGGGTCGGCGGCAGGGGATTTTTCGGCGGCGGTTTCGGCGGGGGCCGGACCGGCGGCGGCTTTGGTGGCGGCAGTTTCGGTGGCGGCGGAGCCGGTTCGAAATGGTAAAAAACGGAAATCGAAGGCGGACGGTTAGTAACTTTTCCCGCTCGTTCGTATTATAAACGAAAACAGAAAACGATGAAAAAGAGTCTTTGGATTGCCCTTGCGGTCGTCGCGGCGATTGTCGTATGGGGTTACACGATCTACAACGGATTGGTCGAAAAGGAGGAAGCCGTGCATAGCGCGTGGTCGAACGTCGAGACGCAATACCAGCGTCGCGCCGATCTGATTCCCAACTTGGTCAATACGGTCAAGGGATATGCCGCGCATGAACAGCAGACCTTCGCGTCGGTCGTGGAGGCCCGCTCGAAGGCGACTTCGATGACGGTCGACGCCGACGACCTGACTCCCGAGAAGCTGGTTGCATTCCAGCAGGCGCAGGAGGGAGTGCGTTCCGCGCTGGGCCGTCTGATCGCCATTGCCGAAAATTATCCCGATTTGAAGGCCAACAGCAATTTTCAGGAGTTGCAGGCGCAGTTGGAGGGGACGGAGAACCGGATATCGGTGGCCCGTACCGCTTTCAATGAAACCACGCGCGTCTACAACACCGCTATTCGCCGTTTTCCGGCCAATCTGGTGGCGGGAATGACGTCGTTCGGCCAGAAGCCGTATTTCGAGTCGAACGACGGCACCGAGCAGGCTCCCGAAGTCGCTTTCTGACGAATTTCGAAAAACTAACTAACCTTGATAGATATGAAACGATTTTTCCTGTTGGCGCTGGCTGCGGCGACGCTTTTCGGCGCATCGGCCGCACCGGTGAAAACCTATGAAGTGAAGAGTCCCGACGGCCGTCTGGCCTTCGTATTGGCGGCGGGCGAGCAACTGACCTTTTCGGTCGAGCGCGACGGGCAGCCGTTGGTGGCGCCCTCCGCAATGGCGCTCACGCTCTCGACGGGCGAGGTGCTGGGCGACGATCCGAAGGTGCGTTCGGCGCGCCGGCGTGCGGTGACGGAGACGCTCGACGCTCCGCTCTACCGTCAGAGCCGTTTCGATGCGGCCTATAACGAACTGAACCTGCGCCTGCGCGGTGATTACGGCATCGTGGTGCGTGCTTACGACGACGGCGTCTGCTATCGGTTCTATACCGAACGCGACGGCGAACTGACGATCGTCGGCGAGACCGCACAACTCAATTTCGAAGGCGATCCGTCGGCCTATATTCCCTATTCCAAGTCGAAAATCCCGATGCGGACATCGTTCGAAAACACCTATGTATACGCGCCGCTGAGCGAGTTCAGGATGGAGACGCTCGCCTTCATGCCGGTGCTCGTCGATCTGAAGGAGCGGGGCTATGTGCTCTATACCGAGTCGGACGTCGAGGCCTATCCGGGTATCTATCTTACGTATGATAAGGCCGCAAAGGGCTTTGCCGCCCGTTTTGCGGAGTATCCCACCGAAACGTCGGTGACCAAGCGCATGCAGGAGGTGGTCGAGCGGGGCGCAGACTACATCGCCCGCGTCGAGGGACGGCGCAACTATCCGTGGCGCATCGTGGCCTACGCCGCGACGGCCGCCGAACTGCCCGTGAACAACATGGTGTGGCAGACGGCCGAGCCGAGCCGTGTGGCCGACACGTCGTGGATCCGCGACGGCAAGATCGCTTGGGACTGGTGGAACAACTGGGGCGTTTACGGCGTCGATTTCAAATCGGGCGTCAACACCGAGACCTATAAGTATTTCATCGATTTCGCGGCTGCCAACGGCATCGAGTACGTGGCGCTCGACGAGGGGTGGGGCGTGCGCGACGGTAACGTGATGCACATCGTCCCCGAGATCGACCTCCCGCAGATCGTCTCCTATGCCAAGCAGAAAAAGGTGGGCATCATCCTGTGGGTCGTTGCCAAGGTGCTCGACGACCGGTTGGAAGAGGCGTGCCGCCACTACTCCGAGATGGGCGTGGTCGGATGGAAGGTCGATTTCATCGACCGGCAGGATCAGGCGGCCGTAGAGCGCATCTACCGGATCGCCGATGCCGCCGCACGCTACGATATGATCGTGGATTTTCACGGCGTTTACAAGCCTACCGGTTTGCAGCGCACCTATCCCAACGTGGTCAATTTCGAAGGCGTCTTTGGGCTGGAACAGCTCAAATGGACGGACAAGACTACTGCCGACATGCCGGCTTACGACTGCACCTTCCCCTTTATCCGTCAGGTGGCCGGACCGGTCGACTACACGCAGGGGGCGATGCGCAACGCTTCGCGCAAGAATTTCCGCGCCGTCAACGACCATCCGATGAGTCAGGGCACACGCGCGCATCAGGTGGCGACCTACGTTGTTTTCGATTCTCCGCTGGTGATGCTCTGCGACTCGCCGACGGCCTATATGAAGGAGCCGGAGACGCTGGAGTATATCGTGCGTATTCCGACGCGGTTCGATCAAACGCTGATTCCGGCCGGAGAGATCGGTCGCTACATCGTCACGGCGCGTCGCGCAGGCGACCGCTGGTATCTGGGCGCGCTGACCGACTGGGACGCACGTGAGGTGGAGGTGAAACTCGATTTTCTGGGCGACGGTCGTTGGAAGGCGCATATCTTCCGCGACGGCGTGAACGCCGACCGCTACGGCGAGGATTACCGCATGGAGGAGCGCACGGTGACGGCTGCCGACAGCCTTACGATGGCGATGGCGCCCGGCGGCGGTTATGCCGTGCAGTTCGAGCGGATACCGTAACCGATGAACGGCAAGCGAAAAAGGAAGGCTTCTGATAATCAGGAGCCTTCCTTTTTCGCAGTTCGTTTATGAACTTTCGGGGAGCGTACGAAAAGGCCGGTTTTACATGCGTCCTTTCTCGTCGCCGGCGCCGCTCTCGACCTTGCGGGCTTTGAAGGCTTTTCCCGTCTTGAAGTTGTAGTTGACGGTCAGCACGAAGCGGCGCGGTTGCCAGTCGTTCGAAACCCGCAGGTTGCGGACGAAGGTGTCGGTCGCCGCCACGAAACGCTGCGAACGGTCGAAGAGGTTCGCCACCTGCGCCGTGAGCGTCAGCCGGTTGTCCAGCAGCCGCTTTTTGAGACTCAGCGTCACGCTGTGGTAGCTCTTCATGTCGAGATTGGCCTGCCGGTAGCGGCTCATGACGTAATATTCGGCCTCGACGAAGAACCTGTGCGGCAGCGTGAAGGTCGTCGTTGCGTTGGCGAAGCCGCCCCATGTCGTCTTGCGGGGCGCGTCGACCGTGATGCGGTCGCGGCGGCAGACGCCCGTGAGATTGGCGTTGAGCGTCCACCATTCGACCAGTTGCAGGGGGATGTTCGCTGCGGCGAAATATTGTTCCGTCCGGTCGAGGTTCTCGAAACGCAGGTTGGTGATCGACGGGTCGACGGCGTCGCTGCCGAACACTTGTGCGATTTCGTCGTGGTGGAACTGCGCGCCGACGCCGAGCGAATATTTTCCGGCGAAGACGGCCGTGAGCGAGAGATTGTCGGTGTAGGCGGGCAGCAGGGCGGGGTTGCCCGACTGGTAGGTGTAATCCGAAATCTGCATCCGCATGGGATTGAGCGCCCAGAAACTCGGGCGCGAGATGTTGCGGGCGTACTGCGCCGTGAGCGACCACATCCCCGCAGCGTCGAAGGCGTAGGTGACGTTGGCGTTGGGAAAGAGGCTGAAATAGCGCTGGCGCACGTCGCTGGCGTAGCCCGTGGTGCGGGTGTATTCGCCGCGCACCCCCGCCACTACGTTCCAATGTCCCTTTTTCAAGGTCGCGGCGGCGTAGGCGGCCGCGATTTGTTCGGTGTAGTCGGTGACATAGCTGTAGGCGTCGAGCGTCTGCCACCCTTCGGGCAACAGGTAGCGGTAGAGCGCCTCGTTGTGCATGTCGTTGTAGGTGTATTTCGCGCCGGCCCGCAGCTGCCACGCTTCGCCGAGCCGTTTTTCGAGCGCGACGTTGAGCGCCGCCACGTTGTAGAGTCCCCGCGTGCGGTCGTCGTAGGTCGAGTCGCGTACGATGCCGGCCGCCGTCGAGCGAACGAAACTGTCGTTGCCGTGGCGGCGGTTGTTGCGGCTGTAATCGGCCATTACTTTGAGCGTCGAGCCGAGCGTGTCGATGCGCCAGATGTAGTTGAACGTGGCCGAGAAGGCGTTGGCGCGTTCCGTGCCGTCGTAGAGGCTCTCGTTATGGGTCAGCCGCTCCGTTTCGCGGAAATCGGTCGAGGAGAGGTTGGGCGAGTAGTCGCGGTCGATGTAAAAGTCGGCCTCGGCGCCGATACTGTGCCGTTCGGAGATGTCGAAGATCACGCTGCCGCGTCCGCCGCCGCGGTTGTCGTGTCCCCGCATTTCGGAGGTGGCGTCGAGCAATGCGTTGCCGGCGTAATATTCGGTGTGTTCGGAGATTTTGGTGACGTGCCGCGGCACGACGCTCGCCCAGCCCGAGGCGTTGAACGTCCAGCGTCCGGCGTGGCCGTTGAGCGAGAGCGAGGGGTTGTACCCTTCGATCTGGCGGCTCTGGCGCGTCGAAAATGAGAGATTGCCCGTAAGTCCGTTGTCGTGCTGGCGTTTGAGCGTGATCTTGATGATGCCGGCCGCCGAGTCGGCGTCGTAGTCGGAGCCGGCCTGCGGGATGATTTCGATGCGCTGAATCTCCTCCGATTTCAGTCCGCGCAGGTAGTTGAGCAGTTGCTCGGTCGACATGCGCACTTCGCGGTCGTTGATGTAGACCTTGACTCCCGATGCGCCGTTGATGGCGATCTTGTCGTCGGTGAGCCAGACGCCGGGCGCCTGTTTCAGCAATTCGGTGCCGTCCTTGCCGAGCGCGACGGGCGAGTTGGCGATGTCCATCACGAACCGATCGGCTTCGCGTCGGACGAGGTTCGTCTTGACGACCACCTCCTGCATCTCGACCGACGTGGGATGCAGCACGAACTCTCCCAGATCGCCGGGCGTCTCCACGTCGCGTGCGAGCGTTTCGTAACCGAGGTACTGAATCGTCAGGCGATGGACGCCGGCCGGAGCTTTCAGCGTGAACGAACCGTCGGCCGAAGTCGCGGTGCCCGCGAGTTGGGTTTCGCCGTCGAGCAGGACGACCGTGGCATAGGCGACGGCTGCGCCGGCAGGGTCGATGACCCTACCCGTCGTCGGGGCCTGACGGGCGGCCGAAGCATTGATGACGGAGGCCGTGAAGAGGATGAACAGCGGCATGCGAAGGAGAGACAGCTTCATATTTTCGATGGTTATATGTTGCAATTGCTATTTAACGATGCAAATATATGTAAAAATAAATATAGTTTGTATTGCAAGGTAGTAATTTCTTTAAAATATTTTTATTACTTATATTAATAGTTGCCGTTCTTAATCGGTAAACGGTTTTTTGTAGACGGGCGATAAAACGTCGATTTTACGTTTGGCTACCGACCGGTCTTCAGCCGGCGATGCAGCACGGGCAGGGGCTGCCTGTGGCGATGCCGTGCCGGAAAGAGAAAATGGGGCGGAAGTGAGACGAAACAGGGGCAGGATTTCCACGCTCCGTTGCACTTCGCTCGGAATGACAATTCCGATTTGTCATCCTGAGGAGGACGCTTTGGGCGTCCGACGCGAGGATCAACTTCTGTTATTTTAACGCGTCAGCCTCTTGCACTGTGAAAACAGCGGAAGAAGAGCAGGAAAAGTCCCGCAACAAATTTCTGAATTCGCCGCAGGAATCTCTTTGCCGCTTTTTGTGGAAAAAGCGGCGTAAAACCATCCGCAGGGCACCTCCGACGGGATCGGACGGCGATTCTCACTGAGCGGGCACAAAAGACTTCGCTGTTTTGCACGCCCGCTCCGGGCGTTCGAATCGCCGTCCGACCTCAATCCGTCTGCGGTGCAATGCGGAATCTTTGGTGCGCTACGCGCAACTATGATTTTATTTTTTGTGTGATTTTAGCGCCCGATCGCACTGCGAAAAGAGCGGAGAGAGTGTCGGCGACAGCGCGAGCGCTCGGAGCGGGTGTGCGCAAACGGCGCAGATCTTGCGTGCCCGCTCAGCGAACGCTGTTGCCGTCACCCGCGGTTTTTCGCCGTGCTTGATCTTTTGCTGCTTTTGGATCAAGCCAAAAGCAGAGAAGAAAAAGCTGTTGATTCCCACGCTCCACTGCGTTCCGCTCGGAATGACAATCCATGGACAAGGATCGGATTTTCAGAATGACGGTTTCTGCTTTGTCATCCTCTCGTCGGAGTGCGCCCTTCTCAGTGACGGTTTTTATTTCGTCATCCTCACGTCGGACGATGCCTTTTTCGGGATGACGGTTGCACAGGTAATGACCGCCGCGTAAGTTGCATGTAAAATCGACGAAGCGATTCCGTGACTATATCGCACGGCAGATTTTCCGCTGCGCAACGATTTTCGCCGAGTTGCGCCTGTCGTGTGCGTTACGCAATTTGGAGTTCGTTCTCCGGCGCATTCCGCACGGATTGTCAATCGTCGGAGGTTGATTGAATTCCCGTTTTTTCTTTTCTTTTTCATTGACCGAAAGTTGAATTATTTGTGAAAAATTTTGTATTTTTGCAAAATTGGAGCGGATGGTTTCGGGAGGGTGGCAAGAGACCCGACCGTTCCCGAAGATCGCTTGCGGCAAGGCGGAAATTGCTTTTAAAACTATTGACACAAAACATGTTGAGTATTTTATATTACATCTGGCTGGCAGTGATCTGTACGGTAGTTCTCATCCTGTCGGTCGTGGTGTTGGCGTTGACGTATCCGTTTCAGAAGTCGCGGCGCATCGCTCACGAAATGTCGCGGTATCTGGCGTTGAGTTTTCTGCTGCCTTTCCCCCGTCGGGTGGAGGGGCTGGAGAATGTCGACCGGCAGGGACGTTACGTGATCGTACTCAACCATCAGGCGATGATCGACATCGGCGCGCTCTACCATGTGCCGCTCAATTTCCGCTGGGTTTCCAAGCGCGAAGTCTTCCGCATTCCCTTTTTCGGGCAGTTCCTGCTCGTTCACGGCGACATCTGCATCGACCGGGGCCATGCCGCCGAGGCGATGGAGCAGTTGCTGCGCGACGGGAAACTGTGGCTTTCGCGCGGGGTTTCGGTTGCGATCTTCCCGGAGGGAACCCGCTCGAAGGACGGCGAAATACACCGTTTCAAGGCCGGAGCCTTTACATTGGCCAAGGAGGCCGGCGTGCCGATGCTGCCGGTGGTGATCGACGGTACGCCGGACGTGATCGGCCGCAACCGCCTGTTCAACTGGCGCAACCGGATCACGCTGCGGGTGCTTCCGCCCGTGCCGGCGACGGAGGTCGCGGCGACCGAAACCCACGCCCTGATGAACAAAGTGCATGACCGGATGGCCGCTGCGCTCGACGAGGTGCGCGGACGCAAAGATCGGATTAGTACTAACAAAATATAGATAAGGAGTTTCCGGTATCCCCGACGGTTCGCCGCAGGGGAGGGAGTCGCCGGACTTCGCATGACGCGACTATGTCAGATTTACTCAATACACCCGCCTCTTACGGCGACGATGCCATCGTAACCCTCACTCCGCGCGAGCATATCCGCCTGCGTCCGGGCATGTATATCGGCAAGTTGGGCGACGGCACGCAGCCCGACGACGGTATCTATGTCCTGATCAAGGAGGTTGTCGACAACTCGGTCGACGAATTCATCATGGGCGCCGGCAAGCTGATCGAGATCACGGTGGCCGACAACGTGGTCACGGTGCGCGACTACGGCCGCGGCATTCCGCTCAAATCGCTCTCGGCGGCCGTCAGCGAGATGAATACCGGCGGCAAATACGGCGGCACGGCCTTCAAGAAGACCGTCGGTCTGAACGGCGTCGGCGTCAAGGCCGTCAACATGCTTTCGAGCGAGTTTACGGTCCGTTCGGTCCGCGACGGCGAGGCGCGCACGGTCACCTTCGCGCAGGGCGTCGAACAGAGCGACCGTTGGGAGAGCGGCGTCGACGAAAAGAACGGCACGACGACTTCGTTCCGCGTGGACGAAGAGGTTTTCGGAACTTACAGCTACAACATGGAGTATGTCGAGGAGATGGTGAAGAACTACACCTACCTCAATCTCGGCCTGACCTTCCGGTTCAACGGGCAATCCTATGTTTCGAAGAACGGTCTGCTGGACTTGCTCAACGAAAAGATGTCCGATGCGCCGCTCTACGCCCCGATCCACCTCTCGGGCGACGACATCGAGGTGGCCATCACCCACGGATCGGGTTACGGCGAGAGTTACTACTCGTTCGTCAACGGGCAGTACACCTCGCAGGGCGGTACGCATCAGGCGGCGTTCCGCGAGGCGATCGCCAAGACCGTGAAGGAATTTTACCACAAGGATTACGATGCGTCGGACATCCGCACGTCGATCATCGCCGCCGTTTCGGTGAAGGTCACCGATCCGGTTTTCGAGTCGCAGACCAAGATCAAGCTGGGTTCGAAGGAGATCGAGCCGGGCGTTTCGATGCGCAACTTCGTGCTCGATTTCATCGGCAAGCACCTCGACGACTATCTGCACAAGCATCCCGAGACGGCGCAGGTGTTGCAGAAGAAGATCGTCGAGAACGAGAAGGAGCGCAAGGCGATTTCGGGCATTCAGAAGAAAGCGCGCGAGACGGCCAAGAAGGTGTCGCTCAACAACAAGAAGCTGCGCGACTGCAAGATCCACCTCACGGACAAGAACGAGCTGGCCGAGCAGTCGATGATCTTCATTACGGAGGGTAATTCGGCTTCGGGGTCGATCACCACGAGCCGCGACGTACGCACGCAGGCGGTCTTCTCGCTGCGCGGCAAGCCGCTCAACTGCTACGGACTGACCAAAAAGGTAGTCTACGAAAACGAGGAGTTCAACCTGTTGCAGGCGGCGCTCAACATCGAGGAGGATATGGACAACCTGCGTTACAACAAGGTGATCATCGCCACCGATGCCGATGTCGACGGCATGCACATCCGCCTGCTGATGATGACCTTCTTCCTGCAGTTCTTCCCCGACGTGATTCGCGGCGGTCACCTCTACATTCTCCAGACGCCGCTGTTCCGCGTGCGCAACAAGAAGGAGACCTTCTATTGCTACAACGACGAGGAGCGTCAGCAGGCGATCCGAAAATGCGGCGCGCAGGCCGAGATCACGCGGTTCAAAGGTCTGGGCGAGATTTCGGCCGACGAGTTCAAGGAGTTCATCGGCGAGCAGATGCGGCTCGACAAGGTGCGCATGACCAAAGACGATCCCGTTCACGACATGTTGGAGTTCTATATGGGCAAGAATTCGCCCGAGCGGCAGGGATTCATCGTCGACAACCTCCGCATCGAGGAGGATATCGTGGAAGGCGACCTGCAGCTCGGCGAAGCATAACCGTTCGGATCGGGTTTCCTGCCGACTATCGGATTGAAAATTAAACGACTATGAGCGAAGAGATATATCCCAACGACGAGCCTGCGATCGGGCCTGAAGAGACCGTCGGAGCGACAGAGGCCGCTGCGTCGGAAGACGATGCCGCGCAGCCTGCGGCGCCGGGCCGTTACGCGCGCCTTACCTCCGAAACGGGGGGCGTGCGCAAGCTGACGGGCATGTACAAAAACTGGTTTCTGGATTACGCCTCCTATGTGATTCTGGAGCGTGCCGTGCCGCATGTGGGCGACGGTCTGAAACCCGTGCAGCGGCGCATCCTCCATGCCATGAAGGTGATCGACGACGGCCGCTACAACAAGGTGGCCAACATCGTGGGTCAGACCATGCAGTACCATCCGCACGGCGACGCGTCGATCAAGGACGCGCTGGTGCAGCTGGGACAGAAAGACCTGCTGATCGACTGTCAGGGCAACTGGGGCAACATCCTTACGGGCGACGAGGCGGCTGCGGGCCGGTACATCGAGGCACGGCTGTCGAAATTCGCGTTGGATGTGGTCTTCAACAAGAAGACCACCGAGTGGATGCTCTCCTACGACGGCCGCAAAGAGGAGCCGGTGACGCTTCCCGTCAAGTTCCCGCTCTTGTTGGCGCAGGGCGCCGACGGCATCGCCGTGGGTTTGGCGTCGAAGATTCTGCCGCATAACTTCAACGAGTTGATCCATGCGGCCATCGCCCATCTGCGGGGGGAGACGTTCCAGCTCTATCCCGATTTTCCGACGGGCGGCATGATCGACGTGTCGCGTTACAACGACGGCCTGCGGGGCGGGGCGGTGAAGGTGCGCGCCAAGATTTCGAAGATCGACAAACG
>CAJMNH010000013.1 GCA_905214725.1 uncultured bacterium | reverse complement strand
AGGTAAGCGCAGGTACGATCCTCGACTTTATCGAGAAGATGCCCGGAATGCAGGTCATGGGGCGGCGCGTACTGTACAGAGGGCACAAACCTGCGTTTATGGTCGATGGGCGGTTGGAGGAAACGGTCGCGATGCTGAGTAAAACGGAAGATGTCGTCGGAGAGAGCGCAAACTGGAAATCGGGCAAAATGGATAAAAACGACAAAATAACAACGCGTTACATCGCGATACCGAGTTTTCATGTTTGGAGTGAAAAGACAGGAAAAGATGATCTGAACACCCGTTTCGAAAGGGAAAATAAAGGAGTTAAACAACAAATCGAATACACTGATGATCTTGATAATGTACCCGACTGCTTGTATTACCCGATCGAGCAGGTGGCGCGAATCGACCTGATCGACCGCAACCAGACGAGCTACTGGGGGACGAATCTCAAAGGCGGCATTATCGCCATTACGATGAAGAAAGGAAAGGCGCTGGCAGAGGCGTATGCTGCGACGGCTTTGCCCGATATGAGCGTGCAGACCCCATTAGGTTATCAAACCCCCGCCGAGTTTTACGCTCCGGCTTATCCCACCGAGAAAAGCCGTCTTGCGACTGTCCTCGATTACCGCACGACGCTCTACTGGAATCCCGCCGTCAGACTCGACGAAGAGGGACGCGCTACGGTCGAGTTCTACACCTCCGATGCACCGGCGGACTACGAGGTGACGATCGAGGGCGTAACCCAGACGGGGAAAATCATCCGGCAACGGTCGAAGTGTATTGCAGATTGACGGCATAAACCGCCTTTGAGGTGGCGATTGAAAGGGCCCCGTTGTCGGGAAGGAACACGGCGATTCGGGCGGCAGCGCAACTACGCTTTGCGGGAACGGTCGGGTGAAAATCAGCGGGCTGTGTAGACTACCTTTTTCGTTTCGAAGAACGCTTCGTCGAAAAAGTCGGAGATCGGATATTCCGTCCACTGTCGGCGGGTGCGGGACAGTTCTTCCCCGAGATCGCCGCCTTTGAGATAGAGGATGCCGTTGGGCAGCGTGCCGCGCCGCCCGCGTTGGAGTAGGGGCCAGACCCAATTCACGAAGGTCGCCATATCGGTCACGGCACGTGAGACGACATAGTCGAACCGTTCCGAGAGTTGCTCGGCGCGGCAGTTGCGCGCTTCGAGATTGGCGATGCCTGCCGCATCGGCGACGGCGCGCACGACCGTGATCTTCTTGCCGATCGAGTCGACGGCCGTGAATCGCGCTTCGGGAAAGAGGATCGCCAGCGGCACCGAGGGAAATCCGCCGCCGCAGCCGACGTCGAGCACCCGCGCGCCGGCGTCGAACGCGCAGACGCGTGCGATCGCCAGCGAATGGAGTACGTGGCGCAGGTAGAGCTGGTCGAAATCCTTGCGCGAGACGACGTTGATGCGGGCGTTCCACTCGGCGTAGAGCGGTTGGAGCGCGGCGAATTGTTCGCGTTGGCGCGGCGTGAGGCCGGGGAAATAGTTCAGAAGGTGTTCCATGACGGTTATTGCTTGTCGTTGGCAAGAATCAACCGGCACATGCGCTCGCGGGCGCGGTGGATCTGCGTCTTGACCGTCCCCAGCGGCAGCGACAGCTTGACGGCGATCTCCTCGTAGGAGTATTCGTCGAAGAAGCGCATGCGGATCAGCTTGCGGTAGTTTTCGGGCAGCCGCGCGATGCAGTGTTCGATTTGAAGACGCTGCTGTGAATTGATGACGCTCTCCTCGGGCGTCGGGGTGTTCGAGACGGGCGACGAGAATTTCTCGTCGATCGAGAGGTCGTCCTGCCGCTTGCGAACGTAATCGATAAAGGTGTTGCGGGCGATGGTGTAGAGCCACTGTCCGAAGGTGTATTCGGGACTGTAACGGTGGAGGTTCATATAGACCTTGATGAAGGTCTCCTGCAACAGATCGTCGGCATCCTCGGCGCTGCCCGTGCGTTGCAGGAAGAGCCGGTGGATGGCGTCGCGGTAGCGGTCGAAGAGGTATTCGAACGCCGCAGTGTCTCCGTCGAGCACCAGTCGGGTCAGCTGCCGGTCGTCGGCAACGATGTAGTCGGCTATCTCCATACGCGGTCGTCGCGGCGCAGACAGAGCAGCGCCACCAGTATTTCATAGAAGGGGCTCAGCAGGTCATAGATGAAATAAGCGCCGCGCAACCCCTTCTCTCCGAGCCGTTTGGTGATGCGCCAGATCGAGGTGAAGACGACGGCGTAACGCAGCAGGACGAGAAGTGCGGCTGCCAGTTTGTATTCGAGCGGCATGACGGCCATCGCCGTTGCGGCGGCGAGGAAAAAGAGCAGCCGGCTGCCCGGTTCCCAGCGGATGAAATTGCGCGCGGCGAGCGGGTAATAACGCCATGCCGCGCCGTAGAAACGCCGCTGCCGCGTCCACCAGCCCAGACCGCCCCAGACGCTCTGTACGACTGATGCGCGCGGAGAGAGCACCACGCTCAGGTTGTCGTCGCGCAGAATGCGCTGCAGGAAAAGGTCGTCCTCGCCGATGTTCATGTTGAGATGATTGAACCCCTTCGCATCGAAATACAGACTTTTGGTAAAGCCGATGTTGTAGCGAATGCCGCGGTAGGGCCGGCGCGCCACTGCACGGGCGAGCCACTGCACCGATTCCATCATGCGGTCGGTGCGCATCCAGCGGTTGGCCGGACCGGCTTTGCGTTCCAGTCCGCAGTAGCCCACGACGACGTCGCCGCGCAGGAATCCTTTGGCCATCAGCGCCAGCCAGCGGTCCGAAAGCGGGCGCACGTCGGTCGAAGTGAGTATCAGGTGTTCGTAGTGCGCCGATTTGATGCCCACGTTGAGCGCCATCTTGGTCGAGATCGGGAAACGGGCGTCCTGCTCGATCTTGGTTGCCGTGACGCGCGGGAAGGATTGCCGGATGCGCAGCAGGTCTTCGAAGAAGTCGTTGTCGCGCCCCACGTAGACGATTACCACCTCGAAGTCGGAGTACTCCTGCGCCAGCATCAGCGGCAGCCGTTCCTCGATGAAACACGCATCTTCCGAAAACATGGGGATGATGACCGACAGCGGCGGCTCGGCGTCGAGCACCTGCCGGCGGCGGTTGTTCCGGTAGCCGGGAATGCGTCCGTAGGCGAAGAGGTAGTACCAGAGCTGCACGCACAGCAGCACGACGAGCACCGCCGCCAATGCGGCGCCCTGCCAGCCGTAGTGGGCGATGAAGATTTCCCAAAGCGTCATTTCAGTGACTTCCATAATGGTTTGCGAAGATCGTACGAGTCGGGAGCGGAAACGAGATTACCCGGTTTTGCCGAAGCTCCGTCCATCTAACGATTAAGCCGAGGTTTTATCTTGGCAAAGATACAAAAACAATCGCGAATCGGCGCGACACGGTAAGATTTCTTTTTCCGGCATACGAAAACCGTCAAAAATTCGTACCTTTGTACGACGCAATTACACAGCTCGGTGTGCCGACGGTCGGATTTTTACGGCTTCGTCGGGTGCCGGACCGAAGTCGCCTCGGAGGAGGGGAATCTCGGGGCCGGATCTGTAAACGCGGCCTCTGGCCGTGAACGACAGCGGTCGGGGACGAAAGACCGAATCGAAAACGCCGGTGCATGGAACGATTGCTTCCCTACGATTATGATGCAATTTTCGCTCCGACATACCGATTCCCGCACCAAAGCCCGCGCAGGGGAGATTACGACCGACCACGGCGTGATCCGCACGCCGATCTTCATGCCGGTCGGAACCGCGGCGGCAGTCAAGGGGATCTTCCATCGCGACGTGCGCGACGAAGCGAAGGCCGAGATCATTCTGGCCAATACCTACCACCTTTACCTGCGTCCGGGAATGAAAATTCTCGAAGAGGCAGGCGGCGTCCACCGCTTCTCGACATGGGACGGACCGATGCTGACCGATTCGGGCGGCTTTCAGGTCTTTTCGCTGGCCGACTGCCGCAAGTTGAAGGAGGAGGGGTGTCATTTCCGCTCGCACATCGACGGATCGAAGCACCTGTTCACCCCCGAAAGCGTCATCGACACCGAGCGGACGATCGGCGCCGACATCATGATGGCCTTCGACGAGTGCCCTCCCGGCGACGCCCCGCGCGAGTATGCCGCCAAATCGCTGGCGCTCACCGAACGGTGGCTGGATCGCTGCTTCGAGCGTTATGCGCGGACGCAGCCCAGATACGGCCATTATCAGGCGTTGTTTCCCATCGTGCAGGGGTGTACCTATCCCGATCTGCGCGCCCGTGCGGCGGAGAACGTCAAACAATACGACGCCGACGGCTATGCCATCGGCGGACTGGCCGTGGGCGAACCCACCGAGGTGATGTACGAGATGATCGAGGTGGTCAACGCCGTCCTGCCCGCCGACCGACCCCGTTACCTGATGGGAGTCGGCACGCCGGCGAATATTCTCGAAGCGATCGAGCGGGGCGTGGATATGTTCGACTGCGTGATGCCCACGCGCAACGGCCGCAACGGGCAGCTCTTCACGTGGGAAGGGACGATCAACATCCGCAACAAGAAATGGGAGGACGACTTTTCGCCCGTCGACGCCGAAGGAACGACCTTCGACCGCCGCTATTCGAAGGCTTATCTGCACCATCTGGTCGCGTGCGGCGAGATGATGGCCGCCCAGATCGCTTCGCTGCATAACATCGCCTTCTACCTGCGTCTGGTCGCCGCTGCGCGCGAGCATATCCTCGCCGGCGATTTCAAGGAGTGGAAGGAGGCCGCCGTGGCGAAACTGGGGCGCAGACTCTAACGAATTGACAATTAACAATTAATAACGAACGATTGGAATTGTCGCAAAGATATGATCAGAATCGATTGACAGGGCGACCCGTCGTCCCGATGAAATTTTCGGGAGGGCTCGGTCTAATTGTCAATCGTCAATTGTCAATTGTCAACTATGAAGATTTGGCCCGGCATTAAAATCCTCGACCGGTACATCATCCGAAAGTTCATCGGAACGTACCTTTTCGCCATCGCCATGATTATCGTGGTGGTGGTGCTCTTCGACTATGTCGAGAAGATCGACGACTTCACCGAGATGAAGGCGCCCGTGCAGGCCATCATCTTCGATTATTACCTCAATTTCGTCCCTTTCTTCATCAACCAGTTCAGCGGTCTGTTCACCTTCATCGCCTGCATCTTCTTTACCTCGAAGATGGCCTACCAGACCGAGATCGTGGCGATGCTGTCGGGCGGCATGTCGTTCCGGCGGCTGATGTGGCCCTATTTCATCGGCGCGCTGCTGATCGCCTCGCTGTCGCTGTCGCTCAACCTGTGGGTGATCCCCGTGTCTCAGCGCGCTTCGGTCGCCTTCGAGATGAAATACATCAAGAAACGCGTACGCGAGCATGCGACGGTCAACCGCCATATCTACCGCCAGATCGAACCGGGCGTCTTCGCTTATATCCGGGGATATTCGGCCACGGCGAATCAGGCGGCGTATCTGGCGCTCGAACATTTCCGCAACAATGAAATGACCGCGTCGCTCGAAGCGGCGGATCTCAAGATCGACCCCGCCACCAAACGTTGGCGGGCGTCGCGTTACATCACCCGCGAATTCGATTCGCTGGGCATGGAGCGCTTCGAACAGCATCGCGATCTGGATACGCTCATCAATTTGGATGTGAGCGAGCTGGGTCGCATCAACGAGCTGATTCAGACGATGAAGATCGGCGAGCTGAACCGTTTCCTCGAACAGCAGCGCCAGAAAGGTTCGGATTCGATCCGCATTATCGAGGTCGAACGGCACGCCCGCTATGTCTATCCGATCTCGACGTTTATCCTGACGCTCATCGGGGTTTCGCTCTCGTCGCGCAAGGTGCGCGGCGGAACGGGACTGCACATCGGGCTGGGCGTGGGTCTCTGCTTCTCGTACATCCTGCTGATGCGCTTCTTCGAGGAGTTCGCCAAGAGCGGCACGCTGCCTACGGGGCTGTCGATGTGGCTGCCCAATATCATCTACTGTTTCATCGCCATTTACCTCTATAAGAAAGCACCGAAATAATGTCTTCCGAACTGGAACAGATTGCCGCCAAGGTGCGTTCGGCCGAACGCATCGCTCCCGCCGAAGCGCTTGCCCTCTGGCGCGAGGCGCCGTTGTGGCTGTTGGGAGAGTTGGCCGACGGCCGCAAACGGGCCGTGAGCGGCGACAAGGTCTTCTACAATCGCAATTTCCATATCGAACCGACGAACCGCTGCGTCTTCAACTGCCGGTTCTGCTCCTATCGCCGTCCGAAGGGCGATCCCGAAGCGTGGGACTATTCGATGGCGGAGATCGAGGCCATCGCCCGTGCTCATGCGGGACAGGGGATGACCGAGGTGCATATCGTGGGGGGCGTTCATCCCGACCACGATCTCGATTATTACGTCGACATGATCCGCCGCGTGAAGGCGATTCTGCCCGAAGCGACCGTCAAGGCCTTTACGGCCATCGAACTGTCGTACATGATCCGTCGAGCCGGACTCTCGCTCGAAGAGGGGTTGCGGCGACTGCGCGAAGCGGGAATGGAGGCCATACCGGGAGGAGGCGCCGAAATCTTCGACGAGGAGATCCGCGCCCGTATTTGTCCCGACAAGGGTTCCACCGCCGAGTGGCTGGCCGTGCACGAGGCGGCCCACGGGTTGGGGATCAAAACCAACGCCACGATCCTTTACGGGCATATCGAAGGGCCGGAACACCGCATCGACCATCTGGAGCGTCTGCGCGCGTTGCAGGACCGCACGGGCGGCTTCAACGCCTTCATCCCGCTCAAATACCGCAACTACGGCAATGCGATGTCGGAGGTGGGCGAAGTGTCGGTGGTCGAAGATCTGCGGATGCTGGCCATGAGCCGCATCTATCTGGATAACGTTCCCCATATCAAGGCCTATTGGGTGATGTACGGCAAGGCGACCACCGAACTGGCGCTCGCCTTCGGGGCCGACGACATCGACGGGACGATCGACGACTCGACGAAAATCTACTCGATGGCGGGCGCCGACGACCGGCGTCCCCGCATGACCATCGACGAAATGCAGGCCATCGTCCGTCACGCAGGGTTGCGGGCGGTCGAACGCGATACGTTGTATAACGAACTATGATGCCATTATGAACCTGTTCTCGGAATATTGGAAGCGGCTCAAAAGCTATCCCTACCTTTATCATCTGGCGCTGATTGCGGGGGTCGTCGCAGTATTGTTGCTCGCGGCCCATTTCGCCATGCAGATCGGCACGCGCCACGGCTCGCACCGCACGGTGCCCGACTTTACGGGGCTTGCGCTCGACGATGCGGGGCGGTTGGCGCGTCGCAACCATCTCGAACTGCGGGTCAACGATTCGCTGTACGTCCCGACCTACGACGGCGGCGTGGTGCTCGACCAACTGCCGCACGAGGGAACGCAGGTCAAGGGCGGTCGCACGGTCTATGTGACGATCAACTCCTTTGCGCAGAAGAAGGTCGAGGTACCCTATGTGGCGGGCCGGTCGCTCCGGCAGGCGAAAAACATGCTGGAGATTGCAGGGTTGGAGATCGACAGGCTCATCTACCGGCCCGATATGGCCACCAACTATGTACTCGAGCAGCGGGTCGGCGGACGGACGGTCGAGGCCGGAACGAAATTGCAGATCGAAATGGGTTCGGGCGTGACGCTCTATGTGGGCGCGGCCGAGGGAGAGTCGGTTGTCGTCGTGCCGAAGGTGATCGGCGTGTCGCTGCGCGAGGCGAAGAGCCGTTTGTGGGAGCAGGGGCTCAACGTCGGGTCGGTCGTCTTCGACGAGGGGATCGATCTGCTGACGCAAAAGGACGCCCGCGTTTATCAGCAGCAGCCCATACAGGGGTATGCGACGGTGCTGGGTTCCGACGTGGGGTTGCGCCTGACGCTCGACGCGGAGAAAGTCGCACGCGAGAATGCGGCTTCCGACAAACAGGCGCAGGCATTGGCCGAAGAACGGGAGCGCCGGCAGGCCGAACTTATAGACTCGCTGGCCGAAGCCGAGGTGCGCCGTCATGCCGAGGAGTTGCAGCGCGGTGCCGCGACAACCTCCGAGGAGGATAATTTCTTTTAGACGATGACCGAATCGCGCGGACGATACGACGAAGAACTGCGACACGGGGGTGCGGATTGCGGCGGGGAGCCGCGACGCGGCGATGTGTCCGAGGAGGAGGAGCTGTTGCTGCGCGAGGCCGAGGCCGACGGCGGCGAAGTGGAGGAGGGCGACGAACTCTACGAACACTTCGCGGTCGACGTCGACAAGGGGCAGGAGCCGATGCGGCTCGACAAGTTCCTTACGCTGAGAATGCAGCACTGTTCGCGCAACCGCATTCAGACGGCGGCCGACAGCGGCAACGTGCTCGTCAACGGCCGCGCCGCCAAATCGAGCTACAAGGTCAAGCCGCTGGATCGCATCACGATCGTGATGCCCTATCCCAAGCGCGAGGTGGAGATCGTGCCGCAGAATATTCCGCTCGACATTCCCTATGAAGACGACGACCTACTGATCGTCGACAAACCTGCCGGCATGGTCGTTCATCCCGGCCACGGCAATTGGGACGGAACGCTGGTCAATGCGCTGACCTACCATCTGCGCACGCTGCCGATGTTTCAGGAGGGCGATTTGCGGGCCGGATTGGTGCACCGCATCGACAAGGATACGTCGGGTCTGCTGGTAGTGGCCAAGAACGAACGCGCTCACGCCCGTCTGGCCAAGCAGTTTTTCGATCACACCATCATGCGGCGCTATTATGCGCTCGTATGGGGTAATCCCGATACGGACGAGGGGACGATCGAGGGAAATATCGGCCGTTCGCCGAAAGACAAGTTGCAAATGTGCGTCTTTGCGGACGGGGAGCAGGGCAAGCATGCCGTGACGCACTGGCGCGTGGTGCGGCGTTACGGCTACGTGACGCTCGTGGAGTGCCGGTTGGAGACAGGGCGTACGCACCAGATCCGCGTTCATATGGCGTGGAAGGGATTTCCGCTCTTCAACGACGCCCGTTACGGCGGCGCGCGCATTCTCAAAGGGACGACCTTCTCGAAATACCGCCAGTTCGTCGAAAATTGTTTTGCGCTGCTGCCCCGGCAGGCGCTGCACGCCCGCTGTTTGGGCTTCATCCATCCCACGACGGGGCGCGAGGTCTATTTCGAGAGCGAGCTTCCGGCCGATTTCCGCGCCGTGCTCGATAAGTGGGAGGGGTATGCCACGCATGTCCAGACCGACTCCGAATAGACAATATTCGGCCGCGTCGTACGTTTGCTTCTTTGCAGTCGTTTTCTCGCCTCGGCACAGCTCGAACAAGTTCGGCTCTGCGCGCGGCTTATCGAAAACGCTCGTTAAATCACGAAGGTAAATTCCGATTCGCATGAAATTACGTACGATATTCCTTTTTTGTCTGGCCATTGCCGCGTTGCCGCTCGCCGCGCAGCAACGGCGACCCGTCTACATCGTTAACGGCGAACCCTATGTCGGGGACGCTTTTCGGGAGATTCCGCCTGCCGAGATCGAACACATGGAACAATTGCCGGCCGATGAACAGACCATTGCTCGCTACGGCGACGCGGCATCGAACGGTGTGATCCTCATTACGTTGAAATATGATAAAAAGGCGGTTTTTGCAGCCGACAGCATATCGTTCGATCGCTATATCGCCCGTCGTATCAAATGGGATCCGACCGATCCCGTTGCACGGGTCGTCTATCGTTTCAAGGTGCGCAGCGACGGTACGGCGGAGCTGACCGACCTGCTCGAATCGACCGACGGACGGCTGCGCCGCAAGGTCGTCAATGCAGTGGCGGAAGCTCCTAAATGGTCGCCTGCGACCAAGAACGGCGAGCCGGTCGAGACCGAGCACGTGCTGCGCGTACAGCTTCCCGAAGGGCGCAATATGCCGCCCGAACGGGCCGTGATCCTGCTTTGATTTGTGCGAAAATCTGTCGTCGCACGATTCGGACAACGACGGAATGTGCGATTTCCAAAAAAATCACAGTCGAACCCGTTCGACCGTATGGGTTCGTAATCCATTGGTAAAATGCGATTTGTATGACAATCTGTTCGTCGGATGCGCCGTTTCGATGAAAACAGTAAGTTTTTTGTCGGGCGGAATCCGTGCCGACGTTTGCAGATATGCATAAAATAGTTACTTTTGTCGATAGTTTATGCGAATTATCGGACAACCACATTTAAGTTTTATCATATGAAAAAAATCAAATTATTTACGCTTTTGGCGTTGCTGCTGACCCCCCCCCTTATTTTTTCGGGATGCGGCGACGACTCGACCGATGACGATACGCCGAGGAACGCTCCCGTTCTGACGATCAAAAACAACGCTTTGGGAGTGGTCAACGTAGCGGCTGCGGGCCAAACCGTCACGCTGACCTATGAGGTGGCGAACGCTGTGGAGGGCAAAACCGTAGTGGCGCGAAGCGACGAGAAATGGCTGCATGATTTCAACAACGAAACGGCCGGACAGATCGATTTCATAGCTGACGAAAACGTCGGTGAGGAGCTGACGCGCTCGGCGACGGTGACGGTCGCCTATCCGGGCGCCGAGTCGGTGACGGTCACGGTGGTGCAGGACGAACGCGAAATCTCGATCGAGGTGACCGAGCTGACCGTCGCCTCGATCAAGGCCAAATTCGAAATGAAGGATCCGACGCAGACGTTCCTTTTCGGACTGGTCAAGAAGAGCGAATACGACGCGATCGGAACGCCGGAGAAGTTCCTCGAAGCGGAACTTAAAAAACTCGAAGAGGAGGCTTTGGATCCCGACAGCTGGTTCACTTCGCTAGAAGACTATCTGGATTTTCTGCTCGGCGACTGGAATCCCGACGATCAGAAGATGAACCGCGACGGACTGGAGATGGATACCGAGTACTATCTCTATGCCTACGGTATCGACACGAAGGGCGAATTTACGACTCCTCTGGTGAGAAGGCTCGTTAAGACCAACGGCCTGAAGGAGATCAACTTCAACCTCACGGTCGAGGACAAGAAGCAGACGACGGCGACGCTGAAAGGCGCCCCCGACGATCAGTATACCTATTACTATCTGGGCTATGTCTTGAAGTCGAATTACGAGGATATGTTCAAAAACGATGACGATCAGGTGATCAACAATGCATTGGGCGTGATCCGCATGGGCATCGGCAGCGACGGTTCGAAACTCGATCAGGTAGCGTCGGTACGCATGGGCGCCGGTTCGGTGGAGGTTACCGGTCTGCTGCCCGACACCGAGTACTACGCCTTGGCGTTCGGTATCGACAACAGCGTATCGGCCTGCACGAAACTCACCAAAACGCTCTTCAAAACCGAGGCGGTCGCCATTACCGACGACTGCACGTTCGAAGTGTCGGTGGCCGACGTCAACTCGATCCTGATGAACATCGATGTCAAGCCTTCGAAGGCTGAAACGCGTTATTTCGTGACGATCAAGGCGACCGAAGACGTGAAGAACATGACCCCGTCGCAGGTGGCCGACGACGAGGTGGCTTTCCAGAACGGATTCATGCCGCCGGTCGATTGGAAGACCGATCCGCGCGTCTTCACGGGCGACAAGACGCTCCACTCGCGCCGCGATCTGGGCATCACGATCATCAAGCCCGAAACCGACTATACGGTCTATGTCTTCGGTGTGAGCGACGAGGGTGTCCGTACCACGGAGGTCGGGACCGTTACGGCGAAAACGACGGCCGTGAAACCTTCGTCGATGACGCTCGAAATCAAGGATATCAAGCCCGGTTCGGAGAAGGATCCCAACGATTTCTTTGGAGGGAAACTCTACTATTTCCAGTACGGCGTGAAGCCTTCGATCGACACCGAGTATTACTATACGGGTATCGTCAAGAAGAGCAATTACGAGAAGTTCGCGAGCGACGACGAGTTCATGAGAGACGTGATTGCATCGGCCGGCGAGCTGATCATGATGAACTGCTTCATGGGTGAGAACAATGCCGGACTGATCTCGACGCCCGCGCCGTTCAAAGGCTCGGCCGAATATACGGGCGATGCCGTCGTGGACGGCGAGACGTATTACCTCTTCGCATTCGGCTATATGGGCGCTGCGACTACCTCCCTGTACAAGGTGGAGGCGACAGCCGGTGACGGTGACGGCGGTGGCGATGACGGTGGCGGCGGTTGGGAGCCCGAGTGGCCCTCCGAGTGGTAACCGCTCGAGATCCGATGAATCGCGCGATACGTTCCCAACGTATCGCGCGATTTGCTTTGCGACGGTGTCGCGGCGGGTATCCGACCGTTGGGAACTCGAAACCGCGCAATCTCGTTCGTTCGGCATCCCTCTTGAAGCCGTAGTGAAAAAGAGCGCCGAATATTTGGAGGGACAGGATGAAATAATTAACTTTGAAAAGAACCTATTTGCCGGAGCGATCGAAGATCGCTGATCGGGGAAATCTAAATTGGATTGAAATTATGGACAGACTGGTGATTCCGGCGGGAAGATTGGCGTCGGAGGAGGATGCGGCGGCGAAGATTCGCGCGGAGCTGGCCGAGAAGCTGCGCGACGGCAAGCCGATCGAGTTGAATTCCGAAGGCAACGTAACGGGCGAAGGCGACGAACAGACCAAATTGGTGACGCAGCCCGGGAAGCTGGCGTCGGAGGAGGATGCGGCGGCGAAGATTCGCGCAGAGCTGGCCAAGAAGCTGCGCGACGGCAAGCCGATCGAATTGAATTCCGAAGGCAACGTGACGGGCGAAGGCGACGAGCAGACCAAGTTGGTGACGCAGCCCGGGAAGTTGGCAGCTTATCAATGGTATGAACGCGAACCGCAGCGTCTGCGCGACGAGATCGAGGGAATGAACCGCTTTTTCCCGCAATTCAAGCTGCACAAAATGAGCGACGGACGCTACTATTGGCACGGATCGTTGCGCATCGGCGTTCTGCCCGACGGCTGGCCGTGGGAAATCGCGGCGATCTACAACAACGACCATCCGGCGCCGCATATGGGCGGGTCGGTGCGCGTCGTGTTGCTGAAACCCGACATCGACATGGTAATCGATGCGTTGGGCTGGCGGCCGCATCATCTGCTTTACGACGAGCAGGACGGTACGTTCCTCTGCACCACGCGGGCTTCGGACATGAGTTATCAGACCGTTTACGAGACGACCGCCGTGCAGACGCTGACGTGGGCGGTCAAGTGGCTTACGGCGTTGGAGTTGGTGATGACGGGCGATTTGAGCAAGGAGTTGTTCAACAAGCCGGAGGGCATTTAAGCGAAAGCCATGCGACACGTCGTCTTTTCCCGTCGCGCGTTCAATGCGATCGTCACCGAGACGCTGGACAAGCACCCGCTCGAAACCGGAGGTATTTTCATCGGTTATGTGCTCGACAATGGAATCTGGATTGTCGTCGAGACCATCCCTCCGGGGATCGAAACCGTGAACCGGAGCGCCTATTTCGAATACGACGCGACCTTTATCAACTACCTTTCGAACGTCGTTGCCAAACAGTATAAGGGCAATTTGCAGTTGCTGGGACTGTGGCATCGCCATCCGGGCAGTATGGATGTCTTTTCGTCGACGGACGACGAGACGAACCTCCTGTTTGCCCGTCCGAATCCATGGGGCGCCATTTCGGGGCTGGTTAACTGCGATCCCCGAATGCGGCTGACGATGTATCATGTCGACGGGCAGGGCGCTTATACGAAGACGGAGTGGAGCGTGGATGACGGGATCATTCCCGAAGATTTGCTGGAACTGCGTTTTACGTCGGCCGCCGAGTTGCCCGTACCGGAGGTTGACGGACGTTCCGCCGGTGCGATTTCGTCCGGCGGGCAATGCAATGCGGTCGGCGATGATGTCGCGCAGGCGTTTACGATAAACGATGCGGTGACGGAATTCGGTCGGATTTGCAGAAAACTGATGAAATCGAAGCTATGAACGATCTGAAATTGGCAGCCGAAAGGCCGCCGCGAATCATCTTGCCCGTTCGGCTCGTCGAACGGAGAAGCGTCGGCGGATTGAAGGGGTATTATGTCCGAAATACGAACAGCTACAATGTGCCGCCCGTCGATTCCGCCGCCCGAATCGACCCGCTGCGCGTCTATGCGATCGGCTATATTCTGCCGTTGAATCCGTTCGATTGCATCCGTGAAGAGTTGCGGCCGCAGGTGCGTCCGCTCGAGACCGCCGATGTCGCACCCGAAGATGTCGCCGACAGGCTTCGGGCTTCGCTCGGAGGCGCTGCGCGCGGGGTGCGGCGGCCGTCGCTCGATGCAGGGCGGTTAGCGGCGGAAACGGCGGAGTTTGCCGTACGGTTCGAGCGTGCGTTGACGGAGGAGCTCTCCTCGCAGCGATACGCCCTTCCGACGGATGCAGCGTCGGCAGCCGACGATTTCGTACACGAGGCGGTCGAGTGGTGTGCTTCGGTGCTCTTCAAGGGGCTATATGCCGCCGAGGGAGGCGACCTTCCCGAAGCGGACGCTGTTGTGGGATATTGGGAAGATGACCGGCTTCGGTTCGTCCAGATCGGATCCTGTCGTGAAGTGCGTCAGGAACGTTATTCTCTCAAATTGGATCTTTTTTCACGCAATACGGGGATTCTCGAATCCGATATCATGCTGAAAAAGGGAGCGGTTTTCATCGGTTGCGGATCGGTGGGCAGCCTTTTTGCGCTCGAACTGGCCAAGGCGGGCGTCGGTCGTTTCCTGCTTATCGACAACGATACGTTGGAGTATCATAATCTGTGCCGGCACCAATGCGGGCTGTACGATGTGGGAAGGTATAAAACAGAAGCGCTGCGGGATCGTATCTTGCAGGTGAATCCGTATGCCGAGGTGGTCGTGCAGAACAAGACCGTGCAGGATGTGCCGATCGACGTGCTCTCGGCCTTCTGCGACGGAAATACGATCGTTGTGGGCGGCGCGGATAATCGCGAAGGCGATCTCTATGCCAGCGGTTTCGCACGGCAGAAGGGGATGCCGTTCATGTCGATCGGTTGCTGGGAACGAGCTTTCGCCGGTGAGATTTTCTATTCGCTGCCTGCGGGTACGCCCGATTACGAGGATTTCGTCGAGGTGACGGGCGCCCTGTCGGGGCGGGTTAATCAGAACCGCAGGTTCTACACGACCGAAGAGGATCTGGCCAAGGCGGCGTTCGAACCGGGAATATCGGCCGATATCGATTTCGTAACGATCATCGCCGTGAAGTTGGCGATCGATCTCCTGAATCGCGATGAGGCGGGTTACACGCAGCGGCTGTTGCCGCACCTGACGCAGTATACCCTCGTTTGCAATACCAACGACACGCGGATCGGCGGCGTGCAGGCCGAAATCTTCTCCTATCCGTTGCAGGTGACAACAAGTATCGTCGTTCCCTATTCGAAGAAGAAAAGAGATGGCCGAATTCGATAAGTACGGCAGGCTGAAGAATCCCAATTTTAGATCCTGCACCTCTTTTACTTCGGAGTATGCCTACTCCGGCGGCAGCGGGAGTTTATGGAACAGGGCCAATGGTTTCGTGGTCAACATCGGGAACTGGCTTGCGGAGAATTTCGAGTCGTTGGCCGATAATGCCGCGCTCATTCTCTATTTCGGCGCATGGCTCGTCTTCGGTATCGGCGTGATTGCGACATGGATCGGTGAGGGATTCGGTAGCGCGTTGCTGATGGCCGTTCTTGGCGGTGTGGCCGTTTATTACGGCGCCGCTATTGCGATGTTTCTGTTCGGAATCGCATTGAAGATTTTTCTGGGCCTGCTACGGCTTGTCTGTTGGAACATTTATTCGTTGCTGTTGACCGTTTGTGTTATCGTCGGGATGCAGGTGTGGCCGTTGGTGACGCTTTATTTCTTATAGATAAGCGGCCCGAAAAGTTATAATACGATCGGTGTGGATTGCTTGCAGTTTATGCCGAACGGGAGAAATGGCTGTTGAAAATAAACGATTATGAATTGTTTCTACCATCCCGACCGAGAGGCGGTCGCCCAATGTGCGGATTGCAGCAAAGGGCTCTGTTCGGAGTGCGCGACGCGCTTTACGATCCCGATTTGTCCCGAATGCAATGCGGCGCGGCGAAGACGGGAGTTGCGCGAATACATCGTACCTCTGCTGTTGTGCGCCCTTCTTTTCGTGATCGGGTACAATGCGGAGTTCATGGGGCCGGACCGCCTTTTCGGAGCTTATATGCTGATGAGCGTCTACGGAGGCTGGAAATTTATCAACCGCTTCTGTCCTTTCATCTTCGTCTGGTTCTCCGTCGAGGCGATCTTCTGGTATTTTCTGATAAAGGTGGCCCTCTCGATGTTGATCGGCTTCTTTGTGACGCCCGTCTACTTGGGCTACTGTATCTGGCGGATCGGACGGTTGGCGATTTAACGGAACGGTGCGGTATGGTCCGACGGTTCGGACGACGCGGCTCCGGTACCATTCTTGCCGCCTGCGTCTGAAAATCGGATGTTATGACTGTTACCGTTCCTGAAAGCCTGCTGATTCCCGCCGTCGCGGTCATCACTTCGGCGCTTGTGTTCTATACGGTCGGCGTGTGGGGCGAACGGCTCCAGCGCGGACTGAAATTGTGGCATGTAGCGATGTTCTGTCTCGGTATCTGCGCCGATGTCGCCGGTACGTCGCTCATGGAGCACATCGCCCGTGTGACCGGCGCTCACGATCGTATCCATACCGTTACGGGCGCGATTGCCGTCGTGCTGATGCTGGTGCATGCCGTATGGGCCGTGCAGACCTATGCCGTCGGGTCGGACGAAGCCCGCCGCAAGTTCAGCCGGTTCAGCGTGTTCGTCTGGTGCGTGTGGCTGATCCCCTATTTCATCGGGGTCTACATCGGTATGACGATGCGCTGACAGGGCGGCGGGACGACGACTGGCTCCGCATCTAGTGATTTGTTGTGATGCCCTTTTAGTTTTTGGAAAGGTATTTATCGCTATTGTCGTTTTGGTTGCAGGGAAGCAAAATCGGCAACAAAAAAGCACCCGAAGGGCCAAAATCGGGTTTCTTTTCGGGCGCTTTTTGCGTAATTAGTTGATAGTTATGGGCTGTTTGTCGGATTCGGATAAAGGTGCTGGCGCACAAAACGAACGTTTTCGTTAAGCCGAGGGCAGAGTTGAACTTGTTCGGGCTATGCCGAGGCGAGAAAACGACTGCAAAAAAGCGAACCTATATGTATCTCAATCGTTTGTAACGGTTTTCTCCGCCTCGATTCCCGTATCGCGTACCGTGCTTTTGCACTGTTCTGCGTCGCATCGGCAACTCGGCCGACTTCGCGATCGTATCTCCTTGCATGACAATGCGAAGATAGCGATTCTCGGAGCGAAATTCAAATGCGGGGAAATTTTGAGATGCGGGCGGATTTTCCTACTTTTGTTCATATGGACGGAGGAGAGATTATCATTTACCACCCACCCCCGACGGATCGAGCCTCGTGGACAAAAACACGCTGGTCGCCCTGACGCTGATGATCGCCGAGAGCCGCACCGAGGAGAAAGAGGTGTTGACGAAAGTCGGGGTGAATTTGATCAATAAGAATAATTGAGTTGGCAAAACAGTAATTGGTCTTAATTAGTCTCGTTTTTTGGATGAGTGATAAAAATATCAGGATACATTAAAAGCGATTGTTACAGGTTTGTCTAAAGACGAAATAGGTAGGCTGAAAGATCGGTTAATTTTTTGTCGATAGAGTATAGATTGTCAAGAACCATCTATTGCAAACAATACCATGTTTATATCAGATACGATTCTTCTCATTAAAGTTCGTAAATCAATCGGACTATGTTGATTCGTATTACGAACGACATCAAATATAAAAACTCCTAAGATATGAGACTCGATATGCCGCTTGCGAAAACAAGGTTCCGATACATTGTTTTGCTAACCTGTTTAATCGGACTTTCCGGTTGTTACGGTGAAAAACAGAACGAACTGAACAAACTGACCGATTATCTGGACCGTGCTATTGACAACAAAGCATCGTTCATCCGTGAGAAAGACCGAACTATCGAAAAGGTGAAACAGATGCTCAGGAAGGATTCTCTCTCCGCGGAACACGAGTACGAAATAAACCTGAAACTCTATACGGAATACCGAAAATACACCCTTGATTCGGCGGTGTTCTACGCTGAACGAAATCTCGAAATCGCCCGCGGGCTCAAATCCACTCGCAAAATATATCAATCGCTGCTACAACTGGCTCCATTATACTCTTTTTCAGGAAAGTATATTGAGTCTCAGGCTGTTCTGAAATCCATCGATCCTTCGCAGCTTCCCGAAGATATGCTCAGCAGGTATTATGAAGTCTACATCCAGTTCTACGACCACTATGGCTTGGCCAGCTATTCGAACAAATTCCATGACATCAAGACGGCTCTGCGTGATTCGCTGATGAAAGCGGCCGACCCTCAATCCAGAACATATCGTTCGAATCGAGTGACATCGCTTATGAACAGCAATGATCCGTCGAACTACGCCATCGCCGAACGCATCCTGACCGACCTGCTCGCCCAAACACCGAAGGACACTCCCGATTACGCCAGCTCGAATCATCAGATGGCCAAACTCTGCCAACGGATGAACAGACTCGATCTGGCCAAGAAATACTACACTATTTCCGCCATAACGGATATTCGGTGCGCCATCAAGGAGACGTCCGCCCTTCAAAATCTTGCGCTTATCTATTTCGACGAGGGCGATGAAAAGCGCGCTTTCAAATACATCCAGTCCGCCATCGAAGACGCGGTATTCGGCGGGGCGCAACTCCGCACCACGCAAATGGCAGAGTTTTATTCGATAATCAACGCCTCGTTCCGAGACAAAGAGGCCGCCGTAAAACGCAAACTTCAAGGCTCTCTGATACTCATCAGCCTGCTGTTTTTGTGTCTTATTCTGCTTATGATACAGATACTCAAACAGATGAAAAACATATTCAAGATCAAGGAAAAATTATCCGAGAGCAACGCCAGACTGACGGAGCAGAACAGGGAAATCATTGAAACGAACAACCTGCTTACCGAATCAAATATGGTCAAAGAACAGTATATCACCCAGTTCTTCGACCTGCATTCGAACTACATAAACAAATTCGAAACCTACCGCAAATCATTGAATCGGCTGGCCATGAACCAACAAATGGACGAGCTTTTCAAGCAATTGAAATCAAATAAGTTAATCGAACTCGAAATAGACGAACTGTATAACCATTTCGACAATATATTTTTAGGTATGTACCCCAATTTCGTCACTGATTTTAATGCGCTATTGAAAAAGGACGAACAAATCATACCCAAATCCGGCCATCTCTTGAACAGAGAGCTTCGTATTTACGCTTTATTGCGTCTGGGCATCACCGACAGCGCCAAGATTGCTTCATTCCTGCGCTGCTCGATCTCTACCATATACAATTATCGCACGAAAGTGCGCAATTGCGCCATCGTCTCGCGCGACGATTTCGAAACCCAAGTACGAAAAATCGGCAGTGAACGTGCCGGTACGAATAAATGATCCGACGCGGAATAGAAAATACAAAAGTTATTTCACGGTCAAACAGTCAGATGCGAGAATCTATTCTCGAACGCAGAGAAAGCGGTGCGGAGATTTCTCCGCACCGCTTTCATGTAGAAGTGTGCAACGCCGACACGATTACGGGAATCGAGGTCGGACCAATCGAATCTCGATATGCTGCCGACCCGTCTTGTCCGCCGAAATGAAATGATTTGCGGATTTTTGGCCGTTAACTCGGAAATCGACGATTTGGTCGCCCTGTCCCTGCAAATCGATATCGAGAATCATTTCCCCGAATTTCAGCCCTTTCATAGATAGCCGACTGATCCCCTCCGGCATATAGGGCCGGATTTCCATACCGTCTGAATTCGGACGAAGTCCGCAGATGCCCTGACATATCATAGACATGTACCCTGTTGCCGACCATGTCTGATGCCGACGGGAATGCCATACGGCGCGACCTGCCTGATTTCCGCCTTCCGGTTTACCTGTTTCGGGATCGAATATCTCGTAGAAATCGTAATTCCCTTTATCTTCATCCAACGCCAATGTCGCCATCGCCTTGAATTCATGTTCGAAAATATCCCAGTCGCCCGTCACCAAGGCCGCTTCGGCATAAAAGGCATTGACAAACGGCCAAATCAAACGATTGTGCCGTCCGGGGCGCTCTTTGGAAAATCGCTTGAATATCGGTGTGATCGAAGGTACCCCATACTCGGTCGTTTCGTTTCGGATCAAGGTCAAGTGTCCTTCCAGAGGGGTTATCACACCGGAAAGAATGGCAAACGCATTTCCCAATGCCTCTTGGTGCTTATGAACCCCGCCTTGTTCGTCGATGGCATAATATAGTTTTCCCCGCGGACTGAAGAAATTCCGACGGATATTTTGCTTCAACGCTTCGGCCTTTCGGGCATACTCGGCGTGCTCGGTTTTTTCTAATATCCGGTGCATCTCATTCAAAGCCCTATACGCCATATAATAGACACAGTTCGTACTCAAACACTTTATATTCCGTGTATTATGTTTCATAACGCCTGAAAGATCCGGTTTGGAAACGTCATAAATGGGCTCCTCGAATGCCGATATGCCGTCATTAAATACCGAGGAACCTGTAAACAGACCGTAGCTTGGATCATAGGCCTCCGCTTCCAGCTGCTTCATCGTATTGGCCGAGCAAACATACGCCTCTTTCAGGAAGTTTATATCACGGGTCAGCAAATAGTGATGATATGCCCCTTGGACCCAAATGATCTTGTCCCAATATTGATGGCCGATGGTTTGCCTTCCGTCAGTCACATGCCATAGAGAGTGTTCCATCACCTCGGGCATGAACAGATCCATTCCGTTCCATGTATTGATGGCCACATCGCGGGTCCATTCACCGCCGTAATCGGCTCCCGCTGCCAGAATGCCGTCACGCGTATTGTAACGGACCGTCTTGACGGCCAATTCCCATGCTTCATTCACTTCGGGACTGTCCGTTTCGAACATCGTTTCCTGACTGGCTCGATGAGGCCTGCATGAAACCAATGCGATGACCATCAAAAGACCTGTAATGGCATTTTTCATATCTTCTATAATATCATTAAATTTTATACGGGCTTGTCAATCGGAAAATAGGCAGCAAATTTCTCGTAGAATAGATGTTACAGGATCTTCAGATATACGCTGACCGGATAATGATCCGACGGCAGGCGAGCTTCCCGATTTCCCGCATGATCCGACGTCCAATAAAGGTTCGTCAACAAACCGTAGCGAAGGACTTCGATGCCTCGAGTGACCAGAACGTGATCTATACGTTGGTCGGTCCATCTTTGCGGATTAAAGCCGTTGACGGTTCCGGTCGTAGCCATACGAGCGCCTGCCACTTCGAAAGAATCCGCCAAAATCCCGGCCTTTACGAGTTCGTGATAGCTCGCACTGCGTTGATCTACATTGAAATCTCCGGTCAGAATCGTCTCGCATTGGTCGGAATGCTTTTGGATCCATTCCACGATCATGCGGGCGCTCTCCTGCCGAGCCTGCTCTCCGACGTGATCGAAATGCGTATTCAGAAAATATAGGGTATTTCCGGTGCTTCGATCCCGTAATTGTACCCATACACAGATACGCGGATATTTCGCATCCCAACCCACGCTCGGCTTGTCGGGAGTTGCCGACAACCAAAAACAGCCGGAATCCAGCAGGATGAAGCGATCTTTTTTATAGAATATCGGAGCATACTCCCCTGACATTTTACCGTCGTTGCGGCCGACCCCGAAACAACCGTAATCCTGCGACAATCTCTCCGACAAGTCGTCGAATTGGGTTTTAAGCACCTCCTGCATGCCGATCAGGTCGAACGACTCGTAGGCGATCTGATCGCAGATGACCGGACATCGTCGGCTCCATCCGTTCCCTCGCTGTTCATCGGTCGGGTTGGCATACCGGACATTGTAGGATGCCACATGAAACTGCTGTCCATAGGTGAACTGCATCGTAAAAACAAATAATAAAAACACAAGTGACTTTTTCATTGCGGGTGAGATTTGGGATCGAAGTCCGGTTCTTTTTCGAAATCATGCCGGATGGTACGATCGGCGATAATGGAATTTATCAGTTCATCAATTCGCAAATTTATTCCATAAAGCGCTTCGAATTCAGTCTCGAGAGAAAAATAGAGCTCTTGTTGCGTTGCAAAATATTATAAGGCAGCTGATTACGCTTTCGGTCGACTTCGAATAAAGTAGATTCCAGCCTCCGCCCCGCAGGCTTGCCAAACAAGGAACCGACCGTCGTTCGGACAAAAAGTCGTGAGCGTATCGCACGCCGAATCGGAATTCTATCTACTATTTTACGGACGGAACAGAACGTCATATTGCTCATTTCGAACAGATTAAAACCTCTGTGCGACTACTTTCCCGAACGATACCGTTATTTATGTCGTTTTATGGAATAATTTTGAATACCGAAAAACCAGCGGCAAACAACCGAATGAACCCACTCTCTTTCTTCCGTAAAAGCAGGCCGTCGGCCCCTTTCCGAGGCGATGACGAAGCGCTTATGAAACTTTACAAGAAGCTCCGCTTCCAGAGCTTCATCGCCGGTACGGTCGGCTACAGCCTCTATTACGTCTGCCGCACGAGCCTGAATGTGGTCAAGAAACCGATCCTCGAAAGCGGGGCGCTCGACGCCACACAACTGGGCATCATCGGCTCGGCGCTGTTGTTCGCCTACGCCATCGGCAAATTCGTTAACGGATTCCTCTCCGACCACAGCAATATCAAGCGTTTCATGGCTGCGGGACTCTGCGTCTCGGCCGTCGCCAACCTGCTGGTCGGGGCGCTGGGCTTCGCCAATGGCGTGGGCATGATAGGCAACATGACGCTCTTCATCGTCTTCGCCGTAATGTGGGGCGTCAACGGATGGTCGCAGTCGATGGGCGCGCCTCCGGCGATCATCGCCCTGTCGCGCTGGTATCCCCTGAGCAAGCGCGGCACTTACTACGGGTTTTTCAGCGCCAGCCACAACCTCGGCGAGTTCCTATCGTTCCTCTTCGTCGGGGCCGTCGTCGGCATCTTCGGCTGGCAGTGGGGTTTCGTCGGCTCGTCGGTGGCCGGAGTATTGGGCATACTGGTGATCGTCTTCCTGCTTCACGACACTCCCGAATCGAAGGGCCTACCTCCGATCGAAACGCTGACCGGCGAGGAGTCCCCCGAGCAGAATCCCAATCACGGTTCGACCTCTAAACTGCAACGTTCGGTTCTCCGCAATCCCTTTGTCTGGGTGCTGGCCCTGTCGAGCGCCTTCATGTACGTTTCGCGTTATGCCATCAACGGCTGGGGCGTGCTGTTCCTGCAGGAGGTCAAGGGATACACGCTGGCCGCGGCCACGCAGGTTATCTCGGTCAACGCCCTGCTGGGCATCGTCGGGACGGTCTTTTCGGGATGGTTGTCCGACACGCTGTTCCACGGCCGCCGCAACGTGCTGGCATTCGGGTTCGGCGTGCTGAATACCGTCGCCCTGTGCCTGTTTCTCTATTCAGGCGACAGCATGTTCGTCAATCTGCTGAGCATGGTGCTCTTCGGCATGGCCATCGGGGTGCTGATCTGCTTCCTCGGCGGGCTGATGGCCATCGACATCGTGCCGCGCGAAGCCACGGGTGCGGCGCTGGGGATCGTCGGAATGGCCAGCTACGTCGGAGCCGGATTGCAGGACATCATCAGCGGCTGGCTCATCAACTCGGGCAAGACGGTCGTCGACGGCGTCACGCGTTACGACTTCGACACGGCCGTCATTTTCTGGATCGCGGCGTCGGCACTCTCGTTCATCCTTGCGCTGTTCGTATCGAAGAGACCGCATGCCTGAAAGCTACCGTGTACATTTACTAATTAACCGAAATAATTGATTGAATGGCAAACTTAGACAAGTTGAGAATTCGTTGCTCCTCGTTCCGCCGCTTTGCGGTCGGCGTGTTGGCAACGTTGGCATTGGCGACGGCCGACACGGCTTTCGCTTTCGATGTCCTGTCGGAACAGCAACTCTCGACGGTAACCTTGTCCGTCAGCGGCGTGCCGTTGGCTGAGGTGTTGAAGAGAATCGAGTCCCAGACATCTTATACGTTCCTCTACAACAACGAGTTGGTGGAGAATGCCGGTAACGTGACCGCCGCGGTTACGTCTTCGGGAGTCAAAGAGGCTCTCGACAAGGTGCTTGCGGGAAAAGGGTTGATCTATGAATTCCGCGGCGACAAAATCTTGATCAAGAAGGAGCGTTCGGCGGCGCGTCCGTCATCGTCCGAGACTACTTCGGCAACGGAGTCGAAGTCCGGTGTTGCCGCCGAAGTCGGCACGGCCGCTCCGTCGTCCGCGGCGCAGCCCTCCGCGCCGTCGGGCAAGGCGGCGACCGTAATGGGCGTCGTCCGCGACGAGGCGGGCAAACCGATGTCCGGCGTGGGCGTCATTGTCAAGGGCATGCTCACGGGTACGGTGACGGGTACCGACGGCTCCTATGCGCTCAAGGCGCGCCCCAACGACGAACTGTCGTTCAGTTTCCTCGGCTATAAGACGCAGGACGTTTTCGTGGGCAGCAAATCGACCATCGACGTGACGCTTGTGGACGAGGCGCAGGCCATCGACGAGGTTGTCGTTACGGCTCTGGGTCTCAAACGCGACGAGAAATCGCTCGGTTACGCCGCCACCAAGGTCGACGGCGACGCCTTCGCATCGTCCACGACCTCGACCAACTGGCTCTCGGGGCTGACGGGGCAGGTTGCCGGTCTGACATTGCAGAAGACGGGCGCCGGCGCGGGTGGCTCGATGCGCGTCACGCTTCGCGGCGAGTCGTCGCTCGACCTGAGCAACAACGGGGCGCTGTTCGTTATCGACGGCGTGCCGATGTTCAATACCTCGTCGGGCATGGGCGAGTCGGCGTATGCCATCGACTACGGCGACGGCACGGGCGACGTCAACCCCGACGATATCGACAACATCACGGTGCTGAAAGGGCCTGCAGCCACGGCTCTCTACGGTTCGGAGGCCGCCAACGGCGCCATCGTCATCACCACCAAGTCGGGCGACAAGGAGGACGGCAACGTCAGCGTGACCTTCTCGTCGAATTTCGTCGCCGAGATCGTCAATACTTCACCCGACTTGCAGTATGTCTACGGACAGGGCGGTACCAAGGGACACGATACCTTCCACTACGGCGAACCGGTCGACGGCGACGAGGTTACGACCACCGACGCCACGTCGTGGGGCCCCAAGATGGACGGCACACCTTACTACCAGTTCTATGACGAGAAACGCGGTATCGGCGTCGATCAGAACGGCCTGCGCGTCAAGACCCCGTTCGTCAGCTACGGCAACTGGTTCAAGGATTATTTCAAAACGGGCTGGACGACGACCAACTCGCTGTCGCTGTCGGCAAAGCTCAACCGCAACAATTCGATAAGGCTCTCGATATCCGACACGCGCGGCGAGTCGATTACACCCAACTCGCCTGCCATGCGCCAGTCGATAAAGCTCAATTCGCACAACAAGATCAACAATTGGCTGTCGATGAATACGTCGATCACCTACTACCGCCGCGATTGTGACAACTTGCCGCAGATGGGTTACGGCCAAGCGTCGGTCATGTACTCGCTGTGGTGCATGGCGCCCAACATTAACATGGACTGGGCGCGCGATTACTGGATCGAGCCGGACGTGCAGCAGAATGCCAACCTGACGGGCGCCAAGAACAACCCCTATTTCGTGGCATACGAGTGCCTCAATACGCTCGACCGCGACCGTGTCTTCGGAAACACGTCGCTCGACCTGCATCTCTACAAAGGTCTCGACCTGATGCTGCGCGGCGGCATCGATTTTTCGCGCGACCACCGCTCCATGCGCCAGCCCAAAAGCTCCTATTCACAACGTTATGGCATGTACCGCGAAGGCAATGTCAGCTCGTTGCAGCTGAGCATGGATTTTCTGCTCAAGTACAGCCGCAAGCTGGGCGCAGGGTTCAACATGAAACTCAATTTCGGCGGCAGCATCCTCAACCGCATGTTCCGCGAAACGACCCTAACGGCGGAGCAGCTCAAACAGCCCGGCGTTTACTCGCTGGCGAACTCGGTAGAGCGCGTCAAACCCAACATCTACGACTACGAGCTTCAGACCAACAGCCTCTACGGCCTGATCCAGTTCTCGTGGCGCGATGCCGTGTTCTTGGACATCACGGGTCGTAACGACTGGTCGAGCACGCTGCCTGTGAACAACAATTCCTATTTCTATCCGTCGGTATCGGCGAGCGTGCTGCTCAACGAACTCATCGACTTCGGCGCGGCGCGCAATACCGTCAATCTGGTGAAACTGCGCGGCAGTTTTGCACAGGTGGGACACGACACCAAGCCCTACCGAACGACCGACTATCTCTCATCGTCGGATTTCGCCGGCAACTACCAGATACCGGGCACGATGAACAACGCCAACCTCAAACCCGAGATCGTCTCGTCGTGGGAGGTGGGTCTCGACCTGCGAATGTTCCGCAACCGACTGGGCATCGATCTGGCGTATTACGACAACACCTCGAAAGACCTCATCGTGAACATGCCGGTCAGCTCGGCCTCGGGCGTGACCAAGCGTTTCGCCAACGCCGGAACCATTCGCAATTACGGTTGGGAACTTCAGGTCACCGGTACGCTCATCAAGACCAAAGACGTGCAGTGGAAGGCCTATATCAACTGGTCGAAGAACCGCAACAAGGTAGTCGATCTGGGCGAGGGCGTCGATTCGTGGATCGTGGCTTCGTACTCTTCGCACGCCTACATGACGGCCTACAAGGGCGGCTCGCTCTCGGCGATGTATGGACTGGGCTACAAGCGCGCTCCCGAAGGGGCGTACATCGTCGAGAAGGACGGCAGCATCACGAACGTGTCGGGACAGATCATCGTCGATGAGAACGGTTATCCCCAGTACAGCGACGAATTGCAGTATATCGGCGAGTGTACGCCCGACTGGAAGGGAGGCTTCGGCACGAGCGTCAAGTGGAAAGGCCTGACTCTGTCGATCGCATTCGACGGCCAACACGGCGGAAACGTCTATTCCTATACCAACTCCGTCCTCGGTACGCGGGGCAAGGGCAGTTTTACGCTTGCCGGACGTTACAACGGACTGGTTCTCGACGGAGTGAACCAGCTGCCCGACGGCAACTTCATTCGCAATACCCATAAGACGGCCGATATCGTCGAGTACTACGGTCTGGCATACGCTTTCCAAAACTGTGAGCAGAACTTCGTCAGCACCGAGTTCCTCAAACTGCGCGAGATTCGCATCGAATACGAATTCCCGCGTCGGCTGCTGGCAAAGAGCAAGTTCATCAAGGGGCTGTCGCTGTCGGTCTACGGCCGCGACCTCTATTGTTGGTCGAAGTTCCCGGGCTGGGATCCCGAAGGCGCGTTCATGCGCGGCGCATCGGTGGTTCCCGGATTCGAGATGTTGCAGATGCCCGGAACGGCAACGTTCGGCGGCAGCGTGAAGATAAGTTTCTAACAGAGGAGAGTGATGATTATGAGAACAAAACAGATGAAATATTCGATAGCCGCATTGATCGCGTCGGTTGCCGTCATGGCCTCGTGCTCGCGTTTCGAAGAGATGAACATAAACAAGAACGCCGTTCAGAATACGACGGCGACCACGTTCGTGCAACCGACCGTCTTCAACTACGAGTACCGCATGATCAACCGTTCGTTCACGCTGACCTCGCAGCTCATGCAGTATACGGTCGGCCACCAGCAGAACGCCGACAAGATCAGCAACTACCGCATACAGAACAGTGTTGCGGCGGGTTACTGGAACGACTTCTATTCGGTCGGCGGCAATGCGCAGGCGATGCTCGAACAGGCCAAGAAGGACAAAAACGATGCGGCGCTGGCCATTGCCTACATCATCAAGGTCATCGCCATATCCACCCTGACCGACGCCTATGGCGACGTGCCCTATTTCGAGGCGTTGCAGGGATATACTTCGGGCGGCACGGAGTTCACGCCCCGCTACGACAGCCAGAAGGAGATCTACCGCGATATGTTCGGGTTGCTCGAAGAGGCCAATACGCTGCTGTCGCAATCGAAGACCAACTTCGACCCCTCGGAGGACTACATGTACAAGGGCGACATCAAGAAATGGCGCAAACTGGGCAACTCGATCTATCTGCGCCTGTTGATGCGTGTGGCGCTCAAAGACGAGGTCGATGTCGAGACCGAGAGCCTCTTCGCCGTGTCGAAACTCAACCAGATGTTCTCCTATCCGGCGGACTATCCGGTTTTCGAGAGCCGCGAAGATGCCGCAGACGTGCCTTTCGATGACGCGGTGACCGCACAGCAGACCCCATTCTTCTCGTGGCGTGCCGGCAGCTGGAACAGCAATATGATCTGCGAACGCCTGATGAACGAGATGTATGTGCTTGACGACGACGAAAACGTGCTTATGTCCGACCCTCGCCTGAGCTACTATTTCGACAACAAACGCGTGGGCGCGCCCACGCAAGTTACCTATCAGGAACTCATACCCTATGTGGACATCGTAGCCCACTACAACCGCGGCCTGATACAGAACCGCGACCACTTCTCGATCATGTGCTTCTCGGAGATATGGTTCATATGGGCGGAGGCGGCGCATCGCAAGTGGATATCGGGAACGGCCAAGAGCTACTACGACCGTGCCGTCGCCGAGTCGGTCTACGAGTGGAATCCCGATGCCGCCGAGTCGGCCGTATCGGCGTTCCTTTCGAATCCGCTGGTGTCGCTCGACGGGCTCAGGGACGATGCTGCCCTCGAACGCATAATGATCCAGAAATGGATTTCGACCGTTCTGGTCGGCATAGAGTCGTGGTGCGACTACCGCCGCACGGGTTATCCCGATATGCCGGTCAAGTCGCTTGCGGGCAACGACGGCGTGCTGCCGACCCGCCTGCTCTATCCTGCCGACGAGGAGTTCCGCAACCCCGTCAATTACAGCGAGGCCGTCAACGGTTGGCTGGGCGGAGTGAACAACATGAAAACCGAGGTGTGGTGGGCTGACCACAACCAGAAGAGAAAAGAAGAATAATCGATTGCAGTTATGAAAAAATATATTTTGACATTGATGGCGGCGGTATCGGTGGCCGTGTCTTGCTCGACCGACAGCGTCGAGCAAGACCCTTCGTCGCTCAAGATCGAGGCCGTACCCGCGTGGGACATGACGCGCGGTATTACCAGCGCGAGCCAAACCGTGAAACTGGCGGTTACTTTTAATGTACAGACGATCCACTGGCGGGTTTCGTCCGACAGCGAGTGGTGCAAGGTCGATTCCGACAGGATACATACGGGCAGCGACGAAGTCGAGATCGTGGTCGAGTCAAACGACTCGTTCGACAAGCGCAATGCCGTGCTGACCGTTACGGCGGGTCTTTACACCCAGAAAATCGAGGTCGATCAGGCGGGCAACGTCTTCATCATGAGCGATGTTTATAGGGTTCTGGGCTCCAACGAGACGCTTTCGTACGATGTCGAGGTGCGCACCGCCTCGGAGTGGACGATCGAAACCCCCGACTGGATCGAGGCCGAGAAGGTCGGTACGCCGACGGTCGACGAGTCCGGCCAGACCACGACCGTCATGCACGTCAGCATCGACGCCAACACCGGCGAGCAGCCGCGTTACGGAGCCGTGCAGTTGATTCCGGCCGAGGGCTACAACGGCGAGTTCACGGTCTTCCAGTTTGGCAGCGAGGTGGCTATGACTGCCGACGGCAAGATCGATGTGGCGGCCGAGGGCAATGTCTCGTTCGAGGTCATGGCTCCGTTCGGCATCATCGAGAAGGTCGAGGCTCCCTATTGGATTCAGTGCACCGAAACTCCGGCGGAGGACGGCTTCAACACGGTCTACAAATTCTGGATAGGCAAGAACCTCAGCGACACGAAGGCCGGACGCGAATGCATTGTCGAGTTCACCGTCAAGGACAGCAGCCGATCCATCGCTTTGCCCGCCATCACGCAGGACTTCGTGCCTGCAGGCGGCATCGTCACGGGACCCGGATTCAAGATGTTCGCCGAGGCGTGGAACGCCAACGACGACATCTCCTACTGGACTACTGAAAACGAGAGCGGCGTGCTCGTGAACGTGCTCTCCGATATCAATATGAGCGAGGTCGAAACGTGGACGCCGATCGGCACCGCCTCGCGTCCGTTCGACGGCGTGTTCCGTGGCAACGGCTGGCTTATCAAGGCGTGGAAGGGCGATGCGCCGCTCTTCGGGCATGTGGGCGCCGGCGCCACGGTTCAGGATATCATCGTCGATGAGGACTGTTCGATGACGTTCTCGGGCAGCGTGGCTTCCGAAAGCTGGTTCGGCGTGATCGCGGGCGTATCGTGCGGCATGATCGACAACTGCGTGAACCGTGCCGCCGTGGTGGTTGAAAATTTGGACGCTTCGGCCGAAACGGGCTTCGGCGGCATTGTCGGCCTGCTCGACAACGGCGCCGTGCGCAACAGCAAAAACGAGGCTTCGTTCACCGTAGAGCAGAGCGTCACCTCGAACGCGAGCCTCAATGCCGGCGGCATAGCAGGCAAGAGTCTCGGCGAGGCTTCGTCGATCGTTTCGAGCGCAAACAACGGTAGCGTGAACGCTTATGCCCGTATCTCGGGAAGCTCGTCGGCTCTGCGCATCGGGGGTATCGCAGGCGTGGCTTCAGGAACGTTGACCGACTGCTCGACGGGTGAGAAACTGCTTATTGTCAGCACCGACGCCTCGCGCACGGTCTATTGCGGCGGCGTGGCGGGATACTCCGCGGCGGCGGTATCGGAGTGCGTAAATGCACAGCCCGTGTCCACTACGCTCTATCGCAGCGGCGACGCCGTTTACAGCGAGTATACCGGCGGCATCGCCGGCTATCAGGAGTCGGGCAGCATCAAGGGCTGCACCAACCGCGGCTCGATGATTTCGTCGTCGAACCAGCAATACCTCTATATGGGCGGTATCGCGGGCGTTTTTGCCGACGGCGAGGCCGAAAACAACGTCAATGTCGCCAAGCTCGATTTGCAGGGCGACGCCACAGCGGCCATCAAGGGCGTAAGATATGCCTCGGTCGGCGGCCTCTACGGCCGATTCGGCGCCGTGCAGGGCGACTCCGACAAGAACAGCTCGAACAGCGGCCCCATCACGGTGCTTAATATCGAGACGGCTGCCGACAACTCGACCTGCCTGAATCTCGGCGGAGTCGGCGGCTATGTCGATTCCGAGTCGCCGCTCTCGTCGCTTGCCAATACGGGCGCCATCACCGCCGATCTGGTGGCGAACTTCACCACGTTCGCCGTCGGCGGCATCGCGGGTTCGACCGAGTGCGGAATCTCCGACTCGAAAAACGCGGGAAAGCTGATGATTAACAACGGCGTGCTGCTGAAGAACACGTCGAGCAAAATCTACTTCGGCGGCATCGCCGGCCGCAACGTAACCGGCGACATCAACACCTATTCGGGCTGCGTGAATGACGGCGAAGTGGGAATCGGCACCAAGTCGAACGATTACAATATCCTTCCTGCATTCTCGGGCGGCATTCTCGGCTACACCGAGACGCCCGTTGCGGTGAAGAAGTGCGAAAACAACGGCTACGTGAACTCTTCGGGCGCCAATAACAAGTACGACGGCCTGTTCTCGGCGGCGGGCGGCATCGTCGGCGCCATTGTCGAGACGGCTGCCGAAGTAGCCGATTGCACCGTTACGGTCGATACCCGCAACTATGCCTACAACCGCAATATTGACATGGATCCGTTCAAGATGTCCCACTGCGGCGGTGTCGTCGGCTGTGCCGTCGGCGAGAGTTCGTCGGACATCGTAAAGATTTCGGGTTGCTCGAATTCGGGTACGCTTGAAAACAAGCGTTCGACGGCGGCGGGCATCGTCGGTTTCGCCAAGTACGCAGCCGTGTCGGGCTGCCGTTTCACCGGCAGCGTGGTCGGCAGCGGTCCCCACTTCGCGGCGGGTATCGCAGGTTGCCTGAGCGATGCCTCGGCGACCGACTGCATCGTGAAATCGCCGGATATTTACAGCCACAGCAGTTTGGGCTTCAACAGCGTCAATTATTTCCCGTCGGCGGGAGTCGTCGGATACCTCTACGGCAAGTCGTCGGTTTCGAAGTGCAAGGCTTTCGCCACCCTGATTCAGAACGTGGGCTCGACGGCCAACGAACAGACGCATTTGGGTATGGGCCTGATCGCGGGCATTTCGGTGGCGGGCTCGACCATCAGCGACTGCGGCGTGGGCGGAACGCTCAATACGGGTTCGGCGGGCAAGGTTCAGAACGTGATCATGACGGTTACGTCCGACAATTTCGGCGGCTGCATCGTCGGCGACGGCAACGTCGTGCCGAGCGGGTGCTACTACTGGAACGGCCAAGAGTAAACGCCAGTTGAAAAAATACTACTAACCAAAACTTTATACGATGAACAACATGCAGACGGGATACCATTCTCCCGAAATCGAATGGTGGCAGGTATCCATCGAGGCGGGATTCGCCGCTAGCGAGGAGGAGTGGGATCTTTCGCCCGAAGAGATAGCGGAGAAGGAAAGTGAATGGTAACGGAAGTCGAACTTCAAATGAACTGAAAATCATGAAAAGGATTTTTATAGCATTGAGTTTGGCGGCTGTGATGCTGAGCTCATGCACCACTGACATTTCGGAAGATGTCGCTAATGTAAACGGAAAAACCGAACTGACCGCCGCCCTCGAAGGCACGCGAACCCACCTCGGCGACAAGGACGGGGTTACGGGCAAGTACAAGGTCTACTGGTCGAACGGCGACTGTATCGCCGTCAACGGTCGTCAGAGCAATACGCTCGCGGATGTCGAGGAGGGCGCGGGCTCCGCGACGTTCTCCGTGAACGAGGTTATCAACCCTCCCTATGAGGTGGTCTATCCCGCGTCGGCATATGCCGATGGCAAGGTCATGCTGCCTGCGGAGCAGATCCGCAACGGGGCGTCGTTTGCCGAAGGGTCCGCTGTGCTCGTGGGACGCGGCGAGACGTCGTCGGTTGTGTTGAAAAATGCGTGCGGGTTTGTCAAGATACGGCTGACGAAGGGTACCGAGGGCTGCAATACCGTGGATCGCATCCGGTTCTACGGCAACTCGCATGAGCCTCTCTGCGGCGAGTTCGAGATCGATTACGGGCAGTCGGCGCTGACGATTCCTGAGGCGGAGGTCGAGGAGACCTGCCGGAGCGTGACGCTCAATTGCGGCACGGAGGCGACCCCCCCCCTCAGCGATGAAGCCGAAGCGTTCGTCATAGCGGTTCCGGCACAGACCTTTGCTGCGGGCTTCACGGTCGAAATCGTCGATACCGAAGGCCATCTCATGCGTGTCAAGAGCGATAAAGAGCAGATTGTCGCTGCCGGCGAGATACTGGCGATGCCTGCCGTGGCGTTCGTTCCGACCGAAACGGTCGTCGAGACCGAGATCAGGAATGCCGCCGACATGCTCGCGCTTGCCGAAAACGTAGCCAACGGCATACTCGGAGGTTCGTACTATCTGGCGAACGACATCGACATGGCCGAGGTTTCGGACTGGAAAGGTATCGGTGTCGGTGACCTCGGCAATGCTTTCAACGGTACGTTCGACGGACGCGGCTTCTCGATCAAGAACCTGAAATCGGCATGGCCTCTGTTCAAGTTCACGCTCGGCGAGTCGGTGATCAGGAACGTCACGATCGACGCTTCGTGCGAGTTTGCGAACACCCTGTCGCCCGAAGACAAAATGAGCCTCGGCGCGCTTGTCGGCATGGGTCGCGGTGTCGTCGAGAATTGCGTGAATAACGCCAAGGTCTCTTATGCGGGTACGAGCGGCTTCGACATCTATGTCGGCGGACTGGTCGGCCGCATCTACCGCACGGGTCGTATCAGCGGTTGCGAAAACAACGGCGACGTGTCGGCGAACGGTCAGGCTCCCGATAAGGTTATTTGCGTCGGCGGAGTCCTCGGTACGTTCGACCGCAGTGTCGAGGAAGATACTGCCGAAGTTTACGGAAATACCAACAACGGTACGGTTACCAACTCTTCGGACGTCAAGACCCTCTGCGTCGGCGGCGTTGTGGGGCGTTCGTCGAACGGCACGTGTGTAATCAAGGATTGCATCAACAAGGGTGCGGTTATTTCCAACAGCAAGGCGGTGAACAAAGCTCAGGCCAACCGTTCGAATTTTGTCGGCGGCGTATCGGGGCAGAACAGCGGCTCTATCTCGGGCAGCACCAACCGCGGCGCCGTCAGCTCGACGTCGTTCTATTGGGAGACGCGCATCGGCGGTGTCGCCGGAACGGTTTTCGGCGGACAGAGCATCAGCAACTGCACCAACGAGGTCGAAGCCGTGGTTACGACCGAGTATGAGCGCAAGCTGAACTCCGAAAACGCCGCCGTCGTCGATCAGGAGCATCTCGGCGGCGTGATCGGCCAATGCGAGGGCAGCATCGTCGGCTGCACGAACAAAGGTACGGTCAATCAGGGTTCCGATCCGCGCACCATCAATGTCGGCGGCGTTTGCGGATTTGTGAGAAATGCTGCGGAATCGCTCTCCGGCAACGTGAATGAAGGAGCGATTCATATCGACGGTGGAGCCACTCTGGCTACGGTCGGCGGCGTTTACGGCTCGTTCGGCAAGGCTCAGACGGTTTCGGATGCGGCGACGACCAACCGCGGCGCCGTCACGGTCAGCGGTGTCGAAAGCATCGAGGGGGCATATCTGCGCCTTGGCGGTATCGTGGGTTATGCCTATCCCGGAACCACGCTTTCGAACTTGACCAATGCCGGCGGCGTTACGATCGATCTGCAATCGAAGTTCAACTACTACGCCGTCGGCGGCATCGCCGGTTCGGTGGAGTGCGGCGCTTCGTCGTGTATCAATGAAGGCAGCCTGAGATTGAATAACAACCGTTTGCTGACGAAAGGCATTTGCAAAATCTTCGTGGGCGGCATTATCGGCCTCAACTACAAACCGACCGAACTTCCCCATGTGTACGAGGATTGCGCCAATAACGCCGAAATAGGCTTTGCGACATCCGATAACGGATTTAAGGTTCTGCCGTCGTTCACGGGCGGAATTCTCGGTTATACGGAACATCCTGTCGAGGTGAAGAACTGCGACGGCACGGCATATATCAACGTGAACAATGCCAATGCGAAGGAAAATGGCGTTTTCTCGGCCACGGGCGGTATCGTCGGCGCTGTCAAAGGCGCTGCGGCCGCCATCGAGAACTGCCATGTGACGGCCGGTGTACGCCACTACCAGTACAACAATACATGGGACGATCCCACGGCGGCGGCCAATGGCGGCGGCATCGTGGGCTGCGCATTGGGCGCCGGTGAAGCCGACCGCATCACGATTGCGGGTTGCTCGTGCTCGGGCATGGTCGAGAGCAAGCGTTCGGGCGCTGCGGGCATCGTGGGTTATGCCCGTTTCTCGGACGTCTCCGACAGCAGTTTCACGGGCGGAATCGAGGGCAGCGGCCCCCACTTCGCAGGCGGCATTGCCGGAACGCTGGAGAACTCGACGATCGCGGGCTGTACGGTCAAGGCCAAGAATATCTACAGCCACAATGCGTCGAGCTCCTCATTGATCGGGGTCAGCGGCATTGCGGCATACGTTACGGGCGTGTCGTCCGTTTCGGACTGCAAGGCTTACGCCACGCTTATTCGGAACGAAGGAGTTAAAGATTCGGAAGGTGTACCTGTCATAGTGACACCTGACAACCTTTCGGGCATGGGCATGATCGTGGGCATAGACGGCGGAACGACTACCGTCACGAACTGCGGTGTCGGGGGTTCGTTCTATCTGGGCGCTACCGAGAATCCAGAGACGTTGATCCTGACGCTCGACGCCGATAACTACGCGAAGGGCATCGTCGGCAGCGGGGAGACCGCAACGGTGAACGGCAGCTATTACTGGAACGGCGAGGAGTAGGGACTTCGCGCCGTCAGACACAGGGGCAGGCGAGGGTGATGCCTCCCTGCCCCACAATGAAATGATTGAGAGATGAAACGATTCTTTTATACGCTCGTTGCCCTGCTGTCGTTTGCGGCATGTACCGACGTCAATAACGAATTGGGGTCGAATGACCCGTTCGATGTCCCCGACAAGGCGGGTTATAACATAAAGGGAGTCGTCTTCGACGATTACTACAACCCGCTCGAAGGGATCGTCGTGAGCGACGGCCTGCAAACTGCCAAAACCGACTGCAACGGCCATTTCTGGTTCGATAGCGACCTCTCCAAACGCCGTTTCGTGACGGTTACCGTCCCGTCGGGTTACGAAATCGAATCCAAGGAGGGACTGCCGCAGTTCTTCAACCGCATACCCGAAGGCTCGACCTCGTTCTGCGCCGAATTCCACCTGCGCAGCTGCCGTGACAATGAGGATCGCTATACGGTCTTCATGGTGGGCGACCCGCAGATACGCGCCCGTGACAGAGGTTACGATAAGTTCGCCTACCACTCCATCGACATGTTCGAGGATATGTGCCGCGATATGAACGGGCTGCGCGCGACGATGACGGATCGTCCGGTCTACGGCATAGGTTTGGGCGACCTGACCCACGAGGACGTAAACATGTGGGAGGTCTACCGCTCGGGCGTGAAGACGCTTTCGTTCCCGATGTTCGGCGTCATCGGCAACCACGACCACGATACCAAGGCTCCGACCGACGATGAGGCCATACGCCCCTACGAAGAGAATATCGGCCCTACGAACTATTCGTTCGATCTGGGCAAACTCCATTTCATCTGTCTGGACAACATCATCATGAAGGGCGACGGCGCAGGCGGATACAGCGACGGTCTCTCCGACGAGGTCTATACGTGGTTGTGCAACGACCTGAAATACGTCCCGAAGGAGAAGACGATCATGATTTGCTCGCACTCTTCGATGTTCGGCAAGCCGGGCAAAGACCCCGTCGATGTGGACAAGAACGGCAAACTCTACGCCCAGAAGCTCTCGGAGTACAAGTACGTGCATTCGTGGGCAGGGCATTCGCATCTCAATTTCAACAAGGTCTACTCCAAGAGCGGCGAAAACCGGCTGGGCAATATCGAGGGGCATATCGTGGCGCGCGCCACGGGGGCCTTGTGGCTCAACGAGTGGGTCTGCTCCGACGGGACGCCGCGCGGATATTACGTTGTCGATGTCGACGGCGAGAAGATCGAATGGTATTATCATCCGTGCGGCAACCAGTTGGGCGTGCCTAACGGTCTGGGCGATGATTATCAGATGCGCGTCTACTCCCCGACCGACTACGGCGACGGCTATGTCTATGCCAACGTCTGGGCGTGGGACGCTCTGTGGGGTAGCGTACGCTATACCGACAACGGTAAAAATACCGTAGCGGGCAGGCCGATGGCTCATTTCGAGAGCTACGACAAAGCGTACAAGGACTGTTGTGATCTGAGCAACTCGAAACCCGGCAACCTCGCCAAGGAGGAGTTCAAGCCGGACACCAATGTCAAGCACCTGTTCCGCATCAAGCCATCGGACGGGGCGACCTCGTGCACGGTCGAGGTTACCGACCGTTTCGGTCGCCGCTATTCCGCTTCGCTCGACTGGAGTTCCGTGGCGACGTCGGATATGGCTATGTAAATTGCAAAAACCTCAAAACCATACAAAGCAAATGAAGAGAATCATAATGTTATCGCTCGTCTCGGCGCTGCTGCTGGTCGGGACGGCCATGGCCGAGGGCATATCTTCGGCCAAGGAGTTGGTGGCGTTCGCAACTGCTGCCAATGCCGGCGAGGATATCACCCCGTGGGCCGACCGCGAGGGCGTAATAAGCCTTACGGCCGACATCGACATGGCCAAAGTAAAGGACTTTGCGCCGATAGCCGTCTTCGACGGCGTTTTCGACGGCGGCGGCCATTCGATATCCAACTGGAAAACGGCTGCCGGGCTTTTCCATATCGTCTCGGAAAAGGCCGTCGTGCGGAACCTTACAATCGACGCTTCGTGTTCGATGAAGTGCACGGACAACGGCGCGGAGGAGTTCTACGCGGGATTCATCGCCGACGTGAACCACGGGACGCTGGACGGTTGCACCAACCGCGGCCAGATTTCGCACCGCTCGGGCAAATCGCTGCTGGCTAATTACGTGGGCGGAATTTGCGGAATGAACAAATACGTTGTCATAAACTGCGACAATTACGGGAATATTTCGTCGTCGGGCAATTTCGGCGGCAACCTCGACAACCGCAGTGCGGGCATCGCCCTCGGCGGCGTGGTCGGCGGCAGCCCCAACCGACCGCTCTCCTGCGCCTTTATCGGCTATTGCAACAATCACGGTATGGTGACTTTCAGCGGCGCTTTTCCCAACAACTACGTCGGCGGCATCGTGGGCAGCAACACGTATGCCAAGGTCAAGTTCTGCACCAATCGCGGAAACGTAACGGTGGCGGCCAAATCGATCTCCGAGTCCGACGTCCCGCAGGGATTGCAGGCGGGCGGCATCTGCGGCCTGACCAAGGGCGACATCGTTTGCAGCGACAATTTCGGCGAGGTTATCACCCGCTGCGACGTCTTCACGATGGTGGGCGGCATCGCCGGTTCGATGCACTCCGCGGTGACTGTCGGCGATTGCGTCAATTACGCTGCGGTCACGGCATCGGGACTTGCAGGCGGATCGGTCGGCGGCATCGTCGGACAGGCCGCACGTCCGATCGTGGCGGTGCGATGCCTGAACAAGGCCGCCGTGAAGTTTACGGGCGAAAGCCCCAAAGGGCGTACGGCTGTCGGCGGTATCCTCGGCAACGCTTTCGCCAAGGGCGATGCCAAGTGGGCTGTTGCCGTGGTCGAGTGTCGTAACGAGGGCGACGTGTCGTGCGGATATGCCGCCAACACCTACAACAGCGCCCGCGGCATACATGTGGGCGGTCTGTGCGGCTTTATCGCCGGCAACGAGACCGTCAATGCTGTCGTGCGTTTCAGCTCCAACGCGGGAGCCGTCCACAGCGAGGCCGGCCGTATCGGCGGCATCATGGCTCTGGCGTCGTTCTGCGATGTCCAGGAGTGCGTGAACGAAGGCGTGGTAGACGGCTCGGCGTCGGTGGCGGGCGGCATAAGCGGCTTGTTCGAGGTAGGCGACATGTACGGCTGCGTGAACAACGGCGATGTACTGCTCAAGGGGAGCGGCAATGCCGGCGGCATCGTGGGTACGACGCAGACCCCCAAACGGTATACCGCTATCACCGACTGCCGCAACGGCGGCGTGGTCTGCGGCCGCTTCGGCTTCACGGCATCGATATTGGCCGAGAGTCGCAATGCCACCGACAGGGTGGACGGCTGCGGTGTCGGCGGCGCCGTCGGCACTCCGTCGCAGGGGCGCGAGAAGGCTCAGCGCGTGACGGCCGAAAACTTCGAGATGTTCGTACTCGGACGTAATACCGAGCGTAACAATGCCGAAGTCGGCGAAGTGAAACCTTGTTACTATTGGAACGGAACAAAATAAAGATTCAGACAGAGATGAAACGATTCACTATATTATTTGCGATGCTCGCGGCGGCATGTGCCGTGTATGCGCAAACCCCCAACGTGTCGGGTCGAGTTACATCGACCGACGGCAGCCCCGTCGCGGGAGCCGTCGTCAGCGACGGACTGAACTGTACGCAAACCGATGCTGACGGCCGTTATACGATGACGAGCGACCTTAAAAACCGCCATTTCATCATGCTGTCGGTGCCCGCCGAGTACGAGATACCCGCCCGCCACAGTCTACCGACGCCTTTCAAGCGCATTCCCCGCTATGTCGAGACCTTTACGGCCGATTTTGTGCTCGAACCGCGCAAGGAGTCGTCCGACCACCACACGCTCATCGTGCAGGGCGACCCTCAGATCAAGGATTTCTTTTGGGACAATTCGGCGGAGGCCTACCGCGACGTGGTGATTCCCGACATCATCAAGACACGCAAGAGCATCGCCACGCCGTGCTATGGCATCGAGTTGGGCGATGTGATCTATAACGAGTTGACGGCCTATCCCGTCTATTTGCATAATACCGACCGCGTGGACATGGTAACCTTCAATGTCATCGGCAATCATGACCACGACCAGACCACATTGCTGAAGGACTCGCTCGGCACGATGCACTACGAGATGCATCTGGGGCCTACGTGCTATTCGGCCAATATCGGTCGCGTGCACTACATCTTCATCGACGACATACTCTACGACCGTAAGGATGCCAAGGAGTCGTATCGCCACGGCCTCTACGACGAGACCGTGCACTGGCTGACCGAGGATCTGAAATACGTGCCTAAGGACAAGATCATCATGATCTGCGCCCATGCCCAGATGTTCAACAAAAAGACGACCATGGTGCGCCGCAACAAGAACTTCGCCGCTTACAGCAAGGCGCTGCTCGATTTCAAGTATGTCTATTCGTGGGCGGGGCATAACCACCACACCTATCTCTATACGAGCGAACCCGAACGTAACTACAATATCGACAATCTCACCTCGATCACCGTCACCAAGTCCACGGGCGCATTGCGCCTGAACCGCCTGCTCAACAACGACGGCACGCCGCAGGGTTATTTCGTCGTCGATGTCGACGGCGAGGAGGTTTCATGGTACTATCTCTGCTGCGGCAAGGATCGTAACGACCAGATGAAGGTCTATCCCCCGATGCGCACCGGCGGCGAATACGTGATGGCCAACATTTGGGCGCACGATAACAAATGGGGCGCTGTCGAATGGTGGGAAAATGGCGTGAAGGTCGGTGAGATGGAGGCTCACGATGCGTTGGATCCCGACTATGTCGATCTCTACGCCACTGTGACGAACAAAACGACGCGCAAATACTGCAAGCCTATCAATTCGTTCCACATGTTCCGAATCAAACCGTCGGAGGGTGTCCGCGAGGGCGAGGTGCGCGTTACGGACAGGTTCGGAAACCTCTATACTAAGAAGGTGTCGTGGTAGCTGCTCGTGCCGAATGCCGAAACGGATCAAACGAAATAGTGAAAAACGGATGCTTCTTTGTGCAGCGGCGTTTTCACCGAAAATTATGTTTGTAAATATATTAGTGTCCCGATTTTAACGGGACACTAATACGTAAAGATCGGAATATAATCCGTAAGGCAATTCTTTGAGGATCTTTTTCGCTTGGCCTCTCTGTCTCTGTTTGTAACTTCGAAATGTCGCTGTTTGCGAACCGAGCATTACGGACTTTTGATCGCCTCTCGGACGCTTTCAGTTGCGCAGAGCAAAAATTCATGGATGTTATAAAAAATTGACATACAGCCGATTCGCTTTTTTTATTGCGCTGAACCGGCAACAAAAAAAGAGACCCGAAGGGTCTCTTTTGTGCGGATAAAGGTACTTCTGCACAAATGTAAGCCCGATGTATATCAACGAATTGCGACATCTTTCAGCTTCTGCATCCGCATCGCCTACCGCCATTTTGCACGGTCTTGCGCCTGTCTGCCCGTTTCGCCTGCGACGCCGTATCTCCTTGCAGGACAATACAAAGATTGTCATTTCCGCTGAGAAATCCAAATGCGGGAAATTTTGGAGATATAGGCGGATTTTCCTACTTTTGTTCATATGGACGGAGGCGAGATTATCATTTACCGGACGGCCGGTGGCGAGATCCGGTTGGACGTTCGCATGGAGAACGACAGCGTGTGGCTGACGCAGGCGCAGATGGCGGAGTTGTTTCAGACGACCCCGCAGAATATTACCATGCACACGAACCACGTGTTTCGAGAGGGCGATGGGCGCGATTTACCAAACCTTCGGCGGTCAGAATCTCTATCCGAACATCGAAGAGAAGGAGGCCACCTGCTCTAGCTGACGGTTAAGAACCACTCGTTCAGCGATGGCAACAAGCGCATCGCGGCGTTCTTGTTCCTCTGATTCTTGGAGAATAACCGGATTCTCTACCGCGCTGACGGCTCGCGCCTCTTGGACGACAATATACTGGTCGCCCTGACGCTGCTGACCGCCGAGAGCCGCACCGAGGAGAAGGATGTGATGACGAAGGTAGTAGTGAATCTTATCAATAAGGATAATTAGAAGAATTTTGTATCTTTACATAAAATATTGCATAATGGCAACAATGAATACGGCCGATATTGGCTTTGAAAAAGAGATCTGGAAAGCAGCGGACAAGATGCGCGGCAATATCGACGCATCGGAGTATAAGTCCGTTGTATTAGGGCTTATTTTTCTGAAATATATTTCTGATAAGTTCGAAACGAAATACCGGCAGCTTGTCGCCGAGGACGAAGGGTTTGAGGAGGACAAGGACGAATATACGGCCGAAAATATCTTCTATGTTCCTGCTGAGGCCCGTTGGGAGCGGATTGCGGCCGAGGCGCACTCGCCCGAAATAGGTCTGGTGATAGACAATGCAATGCGAGCAATCGAAAAGGAGAATAAGCGATTGAAAGGTATTCTTCCGAAAAATTTTGCTCGTCCCGAACTCGACAAGCGCCGATTGGGCGATGTGGTTGATCTGTTCACGAATATCCGGATGCACGAACATGGCGACTCGAAAGATATTCTGGGACGCGCCTATGAGTATTGTCTTTCGAAATTTGCCGAGGCTGAAGGAAAACTTGCTGGTGAATTTTATACTCCGGCCTGCATTGTCAAAACTTTGGTAAACGTGCTGCAACCCTATAAAGGTCGTGTTTACGACCCTTGCTGCGGTTCGGGCGGTATGTTTGTGCAGTCGGCGTGGTTCATTCTGAACCATTCCGGCAATATCAACAATATTTCAGTCTACGGGCAGGATTCCAACCCGACGACCTGGAAGATGGCCCAGATGAACCTTGCTATCCGTGGTATCGAAGCCGATCTCGGGCCATATAATGCCGACACATTTTTCGACGACTGCCACCCGACGCTGAAGGCCGATTTCGTGCTTGCCAACCCACCCTTCAACCTCAGTGACTGGGGGGCGGATAAGTTAGCCGACGATGTGCGCTGGAAATACGGTACGCCTCCTAATGGTAATGCCAACTTCGCATGGATTCAGCACATCATCCACCACCTCGCCCCGACGGGACGAGCGGGTGTCGTATTGGCCAATGGTTCGCTGTCGAGCCAAAGCGGCGGCGAGGGTGAGATTCGCCGTAAGTTGGTGGAAGCCGATTTGGTCGATTGCATCGTGGCCATGCCGCCGCAGTTGTTTTATACGACACAGATTCCCGTGTCGATCTGGTTCTTCAACAAGGATAAAAAACAAAAGGGTAAAACGCTGTTTATCGATGCGCGCAATCTCGGTACGATGGTCACGCGCAAGCTGCGCGAGCTGACCGACTGCGAGGAATCCGGCAAGCGGGGTGACATCCAGCGCATCGCCGACACTTACCGGGCCTATTCGGAGGGGCAGCTGGAGGCCGAGAAAGGCTTCTGCGCGGTGGCAACGATGGAGGAGATCGTGGCGCAGGACTTTATCCTGACGCCGGGACGCTATGTCGGCATCGCCGAGCAAGCGGAGGATTCGGAGCCCTTCCCCGAGAAGATGGAGCGGCTGACGGGCGAATTGTCGGAGCTGTTCCAGCAATCTCACGATTTGGAGGCGGAGATCCGCCGGCAGTTGGCAAGCATCGGGTATAAATTATAGAAATTATGAGTCTTGCGGATTGGGGCGCTATCGGTAACATTCTACTTGGAATTACATCTGTTTTTACTGCAATAGTAACAGCTCGTATGCTATACAAACAGCACCAATTACAAAAAGAACAGCTAAATGCCCAGCAATTAGAACATCAACCGTCATTTCAATTTACAAGAACAGACGGTAAACTAATAATATCCAATCAAGGAAGTGTCCTTTCAACCCCCATTAAATCTACTATCTATTCAATGGTTATAATCCAAACCGAAAAATTGGAACAAATGGGCGAATATAAACAATATATATATTGTCATCCTGTCCAATACTATGAACGATTTGGATTAAGTACGCTTAATCTCAATGGCGAGTTAGATGTTTATAAATTCAAAGTTGAAGACCGCAACCTGTTGCTTGAAAGAGTAAAAGAAATTTATATGGGGATTTTGCATTGGAAATTTCGTACGCCGTATGACCCAATCATATCTGTCCAATCCGTAACGCTTACGGATTTGATAAAAATAGAATATGTGGATATGTATCATAAATCGCATGTCATATATTATAAGGATTCGCAAATTATAACAAAAGAGAGATTTAAACAGTTGGTTGAAATTTCTCGTCGTGTTCCATTCGGTATTTACGGAGTGAAAAATGTGATAACCGATAATATTATTCGACAGGTATATTTAACTAATTTTGAGTTAACGGCATAATGAGGAACGAGCGGAACCCATATAAGCTGTCAGATGTTGTGCAATTCAATCCTGTGGAACGATTGTCCAAAGGAGCAATTGCCAAAAAGATAGCTATGGAACATTTGCAACCGTTTACACGAGCTATTTCCGGTTATGAATTGGCGGTCTATTCGGGGGGCGCTAAATTTCGGAATGGCGATACGTTGATGGCTCGGATCACTCCTTGTTTGGAAAACGGAAAAACGGCTTATGTCTCGATTCTCGACGATGGGGAAGTTGGCTTTGGCTCGACCGAATATATCGTCTTCCGGAGCATCGAAGGTGTTACGGACAGTAAATTCGTCTATTACTTTGTGACAAGTCCTTGGTTTCGTAATATCGCCATCAAGTCGATGGTCGGTTCATCCGGTCGCCAGCGTGTGCAGCAGCCCGTTTTGGAAAATCTCGAAATAAATCTTCTGCCGCTTACCGAGCAGAAACGGATTGCGGGGATTTTGGGGGCGTTGGATGATAAAATCGAATTGAATCGGCGGATCAATGCGAATTTGGAAGAGCAGGCGCAGGCCCTCTTCAAATCGTGGTTTGTGGATTTCGAACCCTTCCGCGACGGCCCCTTTGTCGATTCCGAATTAGGAAAAATTCCCCAAGAGTGGAAAGTCAATAGTATAGAAGATTTAGCCTCATATATAGCGTCTGGAGGAACTCCAAGATCATTGGATGCATCATATTACGATGGAGATATCCGATGGTTCACAACAAAAGAATTAAAAGACGGATTTCTATTTGATAGCGAAAAACATATATCAGAAATAGCATTAAAAAATTCTGCTGCAAAATTATTCCCAGAGAATACAGTTTTAATGGCAATATATGCGTCGCCAACTGTTGGACGCCTTGGAATCCTCACAGCAGAATCGACATGTAATCAGGCTGCAGTAGGTGTTATTGCAAAGGAAGAAATTGGATATGCTTATTTGTATCTACTTCTATTATCGGAACGAATTAACTTAAATAATTTAGCATCTGGTGCAGCACAACAAAATCTCAATGTTGGAATAGTTAAGCGATACCGAGTATTGGTTCCAACTATTGATATTTTAGGTACATTCAATGAAATCACAAACCCAATCTTCACTACAATAAGGAATAATACTGCACAGATTTACAACCTTTCCGCCCTGCGCGACACCCTGCTACCTAAACTGATGGATAGAGAAATAACAATTAAAGATTAAACTAATTTTAAAAACATAACTATATGGAAAGTTTTTGGAATTCTACTCTTTTTCAAACATGTATCTTAATAGCAACAGCATGTATTACTTTATGGATTTATTTTGCTCAAAAGAGGAGGGAATTGCGTAATGCTATTACTATTTTAACACTTCAAATACGAGATATAGAAAATAACATTGAGTATTTGCTCGCTGAGGGAATTGTTGATAGACGCATTCAAGAAAAGCCATTACATTATTCAACTATCATTTTTGAAGAAAACAATTGGAACAAATTTTCACATTTAATTGTTGGTAAAATATCGCAATTATCTTTCGAAAATGTCGATAATTTTTTCAAAGTAGCCAATCGTATTCGAGAACAACAATTATTTATCAAAACAAAACTTCAACAATCAGTAGATTACAAAGGAATGTATTATTACAACGGTATTTATACTCGCGTAAACTCTATATTAGATAGAGCTGCAGCAAGCCATGAAGAAATTGAGCTCCAAAAAAAGAGATGCCATGAAGAAATAAACTTTGTTCATAATTTATACGGAGAAGATTTAACTAACATTCCTTCTTATGTACAGCAGGAACTTGTATTTGGATTAGAAAAAACCTTAAAACAATATCATAAATTAACAGATGGAACGGCATATGCCGAACTTGAAAAGCTGAAAAAATAATGCACTTCACCGAAGCCAATTTTGAAAATGCGATAATCGAGCTGTTCCGCGAGCAGTTGGGCTACGACTATATCTATGGGCCGGAGGTCGCGCGCGATTATACGGAGCCGATCTACATGGAGCAATTGCGGGCGGCGGTGCAGGAGCTGAATCCGTCCTTGTCTGCCGCGGCGATCGAGGAGGCGATCACGAAGATCCGGACCTACGAGGGCGGTTCGTTGGTACAAAAGAACGAGCAGTTTACCGATTATCTTCAGAATGGGGTCGCGGTCAACTGTTTCGACGGCCGAGAGCAGCGTTCGGAACTCGTGCGGCTCGTCGATTACGATACGCCGTTGCGAAATTATTTTACGGTAGCGAACCAGTGGACGGTCGAGGAGCGATCGGTGAAGCGGGCGGATATCGTCGTCTTCGTCAACGGTCTGCCGTTGGTCGTGGTGGAGTTGAAATCTCCTTCGCGCGAGAATACCGATGTTTCGGAGGCTTATGCGCAGCTTCGGAACTATATGCAGGAGATTCCGTCGTTGTTCATCTACAATGCGTTTTGTGTGATGAGCGACCAAGCGATTACCAAAGCCGGTACGATTACGGCGGGAGAAGACCGCTTTATGGAGTGGAAAACGGTCGACGGTTCGATGGAGGATCGGAGTTATGCCGGGTTCGACGTGCTGTTTCGGGGGATGTTCGACAAGGTGCGGCTGGTGGAGTTGATACGCAATTTCTTGTGTTTCTCAAAAGACGGGAAGCAAAGCGCGAAGATATTGGGAGCTTATCACCAGTTCTACGCCGTGCGCAAGGCGGTACTATCGACGATAGAAGCTGCACGGACAGATGGCAAAGGCGGCGTTTTCTGGCATACGCAGGGCAGTGGCAAGTCCTTTTCGATGGTCTTCTTTTCGAAGTTGTTGCAGCAGGCGATGTCGTCGCCGACCATTGTCGTGCTGACCGACCGCAACGATCTGGACGGGCAGCTCTATCGGCAGTTCGCCCGCTGCGAAGACTTTTTGCGTCAGAACCCTGTCCAAGCTAAGAGTCGCGCTCATTTGAAAGAGCTGTTGGCCGGACGCGAGGCGAATGGTATCTTCTTTACGACGATGCAGAAATTCGAGGAGAGCGATGAACCACTCTCCGTGCGCCGCAACATCGTGGTTATAGCCGATGAGGCACACCGCAGCCAATACGGATTGGAGGAGAAGGTGAAAATGGTGACCATGCCCGACGGTACGACACAGGCGAAGGTCGTTGTCGGTGCGGCTCGTCTGGTGCGCAATGCGCTGCCCAATGCGACCTATATCGGCTTCACCGGAACTCCTATCGCATTGAAGGATCGATCGACCCGAGAGGTGTTCGGCGATTATATCGATGTATATGACATGACGCAGTCGGTGGAGGACGGTGCAACGCGACCGATCTATTACGAAAGCCGTGTTATCAACCTGAAACTCGACGAAGCGACCCTGCGTCGCATCGACGACGAATACGATGCGATGGCCGCCGAGGCGGAAGAATACGCGATCGATAAGAGCAAACGAGAGCTGGGGCGCATCGACTCGATTCTCGGGGCCGACGAAACCATCGGCTCATTGTGCGAAGACATCGTAAAACACTACGAGGAGAACCGCCAATACGAACAGACGGGTAAAGCGATGATCGTGGCCTACTCGCGACCAATTGCGATCAAAATCTATCGCCGGTTGCTAGAAATGCGTCCGGCATGGAGCGAGAAACTGGCCGTCGTAATGACTTCGGGTAATGATGATCCCGAGGATTGGCGTCCGATTATCGGGAACGATGCCCGTAAAAGGGAGTTGGAAAAAGAGTTCAAAGACGATGGCAGCGTGCTGAAAATCGTGATTGTGGTCGATATGTGGCTTACCGGATTCAATGTGCCGTCGCTGGCGACGATGTACGTCTATAAGCCGATGGCCGGCCACAACCTGATGCAGGCCATTGCGCGCGTCAACCGTGTCTTCGGTGACAAACAGGGTGGACTGGTGGTGGATTATGTCGGCATTGCGTCAGCGTTGAAGAAAGCGATGAGCGACTATACGCTCCGCGACCGCAAGAATTACGGTGATCCCGACGTGTCGAAAACGGCCTATCCCGAGTTTCAGAAGAGATTGGAAGTGTGTCGTGATTTGTTGCACGGGTTCGATTATACAATCTTTTTCGGTAAATCCGATCTGGAGCGGGCCAAAGCGATCAGCGGCGGGGCCGATTTTCTGCAAGCTCCCGAACGCGAGGAGACAAAGAATCTGTTTATCAAAGAGGCTCTGCTGTTGCGGCAGGCGTTGTCGCTCTGTCAGAGTTTGCTGAACTACGAACAGCGTATCGAAGCGGCCTATTTCGAAGCCGTGCGCACGTTGTTGACGCGCATCGAGGGCAAGGGCAAGATGTCGTTGCGCGAAATCAACGAACGGATCAACGAGTTGCTTAAACAAAGCATCAAGAGCGATGGTGTAATCAACCTCTTCTCCGACGTCAAGGAGGAGTTTTCGTTGTTCGATCCGAAATTCCTCGAAGAGATCTCCCGGATGAAAGAGAAAAATTTTGCCGTCGAACTGTTGCGTAAGTTGATTGCCGAGCAGGTGCGAATCTATCAGCATACCAATACGGTCCGCGCCGAGAAATTCTCCGAGATTCTGTCCCGTGCCATGAGCAATTATCTCAAAGGATTGTTGACCAATGAGGAGGTAATTCAAGAGTTGTTGAAAATCGCTCAAGAGATTGCTTCTGGTAAAGAAACAGATAAGGCTCTTGATTTAGATGGCGAAGAGTTGGCATTTTATGATGCGTTAATTAAACCCGAAGCTGTACACGATTTCTACACGAATGAACAGTTGATCGCCATTACTCGGGAATTGACCGATGCGTTGCGTCGCAACAAGACGATCGACTGGAACCTCAAGGAGAGCGCCCGTGCCGGTATGCGTCGGATTGTGAAACGGCTACTCAAGAAGTATAATTATCCTCCCGAGGGGCAGGAAGATGCCCTGAATACGATCATGAGGCAGTGCGATATGTGGAGTGAAAACAACTAACGGATTGGCTGTCGGATAAACATGATAATTTCGGTCTGTCGGGGAATTGTTATGTATTGGATTATTCGCCCTTCGGTCTTGCGGCTTTGTCCGTGAGTTTTCTGCTTATCGCTATTTGCGAGCTGTACCCTGTCGGTCTCTGATCGCCTTGCGGGTTTGTCGCCGCTCGGAACTCACCCTTGCTGCATGGCCTGTTCGAGGGCACCTGCGATCCGTTCCTTTTCGCTGCTGCCGTCCGTGGAGAGACGCAGAAGCGGCAGGCCGATCTTGGCGAGGATGTCGTTTTTGCACCGGTCGCGGGCGACCTGCACCTTGTCGAAACGGTGGTAGACCACGCCGTCCACCTCGATTCCCAGAATCGGCGTGTTGTCCATCCGGTTGTAGAGCAGAAAGTCGAGATGCGAGCGGCGGCGGACGAAGAGGCGCTCCTCGTCGGACAGCTCGACATTCCGTCCGACCAGCTCATACAGCCGGTAGTGTCGGTGGACCCCGATGGCGGAAAACCGATCCTCCTCGGCGAGAATTTGTCCGATGAGCTGTTCGACGATCCGTTCGGCCGGAGATTCGCGTTTCGCATCGGAGGCGAACCGCATGGCGGCATACTCCGTATGCAGCACGTCGAAAACCGAGCGGATCGGGCTGGTGATAAAGACCGAATCGACGTCGTCGCACGTGAAACGGATGTAGCGCAGCAGATCGCCGATGTCCGACCCGTGGGCGATCCGCATACCTTCCGTCTTGACGACGACCAGATGCGCGACGGCCCGTGAAACGGCCACGTTGATCAGATTCGGATCGTCCAGAAACGCCGTGATTTCGGACCGTACCGTGTGGAACACGATGGTATTCTTCTCCCGTCCCTGGAACTTGTGGATCGTGTCGGCCTCGACTCCCGGCGGCAGGCATCGCCGCAGCTCCTGCGCATGATACCGGTAGGGTGAGATGACGCCGATCTGCTCCGGCTCCGCACGCTGTTTCCCGATCCAGTCGCAGGTGACGTCGATCTGGCGCTGATTGTAGATCTGGCCGTTATGGGAGTAGGTTTTCGAGGCGGTCGTCGTCAGGACCGTAAAGGGATGGCCGCCCTTCGATTCGGTCATGATGAGCAGCTCGTTCCGGTAATATTTCCGGTTGCAGAAGTCGATG
>CAJMNH010000012.1 GCA_905214725.1 uncultured bacterium | reverse complement strand
TCATGTCGACCTGCATGGCCCTCGGCGAAGCGGCAGGCCGCGCCGCGCGGCTGGCCTTGAAGGCGGGCGTGCAACCCGCCGACCTCGACGTGGAGACGCTGCGCGCCGAACTGCGCACGACAGGCGCCTATCTGCGCGACTGACGGCCGACGGCGGTTGTGCCGGCCTTGCGGGCAATGAAAATCCCGCCGCTTTTTACAGCGGCGGGATTTTTCATTGCTTCCAAGCCCCTACGGGCGGAACCCTTCGAGGGGCAAGACCCGTTTTGCGGCCGAAGCGGCTACAAGTCCGTCCACGTTTCACCCTTCGCAGGGTCGGCGGTCTGGGGAATCGTCAGGTCGAGCGTGTAGTTGCAGCCTCCCAGAAAGCCTTCTGCCGGCGCACTCTTCTCGATCCGGTAGGTTCCCTTGTCGGTGGTCACCTCGATGGCAAGCAGCTTTCCCCCGATAAAAGTTTGATGCCGTATGGCCATCCAGAACCGCTGCGACGCGGAGCCCGAAAGGGCGACCGGACTGCCGATAGTAAGACGTTGATTACTAAGATTCGCGCCACCACCATTGGTAATAGCGAGCAGGGAGAACTCACTCGCCCACGATATGCCGGCCGTTCCATCCGCCGTTGCAAGTTTAATCTGCTTGACCATCAGCGCTTCGCTCCGGCCATTGGCGATCGAGAATTGCAGGATCGCATTCCGGTGGCCGAATGCGAAACCGACCTGCGGAACGCCCTCTTCGGGGATCACGACCCCCTTTTTGATCCCGAGCAGCGCGTCGAGCGCAGCCAGATGCGACAGATCGTCCGGCGCAGCCTGCGTCTGGCTCCGCGTATCGGGCGCGGCCACGTCCAGATTAGCAAGGTATGGCTGCGACGCATTATAGGGATAGTAGGCATAGAAATCATAGGCGGCGCCACGGGTAAGCCCCTCCACCGCCGCATTCACCGCTTCGAGCGGCGAAACAGCGGCCGAAAGCGCAGGCCGGTAGGGAATATTGGCGGCTCCTGTGATCGGCGCGTATGAATCGGCTGCGGTGACGACGATTCCGATCAAATCGCAATCCGACGGGAACTTGTCCGCGCCGCGCCACTCCACGCGGAACCCGCCCTCCTCGTGCGTGAGGGTCGTCTTCGTCTTGCCTTCGTCACGACCGAGTTCGGCGCGGAAAGCGGGTTGTACGGTCTCCCCCTGCGCAGCGGGCTGATCGGCGACGTACGACTCCTCGTCGCTGCATCCGACAGCGGCAAACAGCGCGGCCGCCAAAAAGAGGGGGGGGGTAAAAAACAGGTTGGTTTTCATCTTACAGGTTTTGTTTTGTTCGACTTAAACGTTTTTTCCGGCGGGCAGGTTACGACCACTCCCGATCTCCGATCGGATCGATGCTGCTGTCGCTTTGAGCGAATCCCCGTTCGAGAGCGACCTCGAACGGCACGACCGTCGGGGCGGCATACGCGCTTCTTTCATTTGCGGAGGGCGTTGCGCCCGTTTCATGTGTGTTGTTTCCTCTTTCCATAACTATTTTTTTTAATTGGGTTGTTTCCAAAACGAATCGGCGCCACCGGCGGCATCGCCCTGCAATCCCGCCGCCGCTCACTGAACGCCGGCTTGCCGAACCGGCGCAGAGGATCGAGGGGATCGTCCGAACCCCTTTCCCCATCGGCGACGGAGGCAGGAGTTCCCTATCCCTTGCGTTTGTAACGCGAAGGCGAGGTGCCCGTATGCTGTTTGAAATACTTTCCGAAGAAGGACTGCGTGCTGAAATTGAGGTGGTAGGCGATCTCCTGAATGCTCATGCCCGAATATTTCAGCAGCGACTTCGCCTCCAAGATGACCGACTCGTCGATCCACTTGGCCGCCGTCTTGCCGCTCACCTCCTTCACCACCGACGAGAGGTATTTGGGCGTGATCTTCATCTGCTTGGCATAGAAACTCACGTTGCGCTCCCGCTTGTTGTACTCGCCCAGCAGCTGCATGAACTGGTCGAAAAGCACCTCGCAGCGCCCCTGCTTCTGCTCGCTCGCCTGCTCGCGCTGGTTCAACTCGGTAATCAGGTAGAAGACCGCCGTGAAGAGCGTATGGATGATCTCTTTGCGGTACCGCTCCTTGTCGCTCTGGATGATGGTCTTGATGAGATGGAAGAACTGCCGGATTTCGGTCACGTCGCATTCGGTCACCTGAAGGCAGGGCTTCCGCCCGAAACGCATATGGATGGGGAGCGACGCCGAAATATCGACCTGAATATCGCTGACGAACGCCTTGGAACAGGCGACCAGATAGGCCGTCGCATCGGACGAACATTTGATCGTGCGGATGATGCTGCCCGGACGGAAGAAGACCAGCATGTTGGGCCGCACCTCGTACGTTTCGGTATCGATGGAGAGCACCGCCGACCCGCTCATCATGATCATCGCGGCGAAACCGTCGAGCGACACCGGAATCTCCGACGTAGGATTGCGCAGATAATCGATGGTCGTAATCGCCAAATCGTCCGACAGAAAAACCGTATCCTGCATCTCCTGTTTCAGACGTGCAATGGATACCTTGCGCAGATTGTTCGCCCGTTTCACCATAGAAATAGAAATTTCAATTTACAATTATACAAAAATTCTTCGAAAACACCTAAAAAATATTCTTTTTCGCCCGATTTGCACCGATACGCATCCGACGCGGAAGGCAAACCGAAACATACGACGGCGATCCCCATGGGCCGGAGACGGAAACGTCGGACGAAATCCGACGCGAGGCGCACCCCGCTTTCTCCCCGCCACAGATGCGAATGCGCCGGCGGATAAAAAGTGCAGGTTGAAAAATCCGAAGATTTTCCAACCTGCATCCGATAGTAGGAGGACCGACGAGTGTAACGAACGTTCTCTTCGCCGAAGCTCAGCCCCGTCCGAAACCGCACTCACCTACCAACAACACAAACACCAGCGGCTTGCGGACGGCCGAACGCGCGCCACGCCCGTTCCTCCTGAATTCAGCGGCCGGCTTAGAGCTTCGGGCCGGCGGCGACGAGCTTCTTGCCCTCTTCGTTGCCCGTGAACTTCACAAAGTTCTTGGTAAAGCGCTCGGCCAGATCCTTCGCTTTGACGTCCCACTCCGAAGCCTTCTTATAGGTATCGCGCGGATCGAGAATCTTCGGATCTACGCCCGGCAGCGCGGTCGGGATCTCGAAATCGAAGATCGGGAGCTTCTTGGTCTTGGCCTTGTCGATCGAGCCGTCGAGGATGGCGTCGATGATACCGCGGGTATCCTTGATCGAGATACGCTTGCCGCTGCCGTTCCAACCCGTGTTCACGAGGTAGGCCTTGGCGCCGGCCTTCTTCATGCGCTTAACGAGCTCCTCGCCGTATTTGGTGGGGTGCAGCGACAGGAAAGCCGCGCCGAAGCAGGCCGAGAAGGTCGGCGTAGGCTCGGTGATGCCGCGCTCGGTACCCGCCAGCTTGGCCGTAAAGCCCGAGAGGAAGTAGTATTTCGTCTGCTCGGGCGTGAGGATCGAAACGGGAGGCAGCACGCCGAATGCGTCGGCCGAAAGGAAGATTACCTTCTTGGCGGCCGGAGCCTTCGATACGGGCTTCACGATGTTCTCGATGTGGAAGATCGGGTACGACACGCGGGTATTCTCGGTCACCGACTTGTCGGCGAAATCGATCTTGCCCTTCGGGCCTACCGTCACGTTCTCCAGCAGCGCGTTGCGGCGGATCGCGTTCCAGATGTCGGGCTCATTCTCCTTCGAGAGGTTGATCACCTTGGCATAGCAGCCACCCTCGAAGTTGAATACGCCGTCGTCGTCCCAGCCGTGCTCGTCGTCGCCGATGAGTTCGCGCTTCGGATCGGTCGAAAGGGTCGTCTTGCCCGTTCCCGACAGGCCGAAGAAGATCGCCGTCTCGCCCTTCGCGTTGGTGTTGGCCGAGCAGTGCATCGAAGCGATGCCCTTCAGAGGCAGCAGGTAGTTCATGTAGGAGAACATACCCTTCTTCATCTCACCGCCGTACCACGTATTGAGGATCACCTGCATCTTCTCCGTAAGGTTGAAGACAACGGCCGTCTCCGAGTTCAGACCCAGCTTCTTGTAGTTCTTCACCTTCGCCTTCGAAGCGTTCAGCACCACGAAGTCGGGTTCGCCGTACTGCTCCAGTTCGGCGTCGGTCGGGCGGATGAACATGTTCTTTACGAAATGCGCCTGCCAAGCCACCTCCATGATGAAGCGAATCTTCAGACGCGTATTCTCGTTGGCGCCGCAGAAGGTATCCACCACGTAGAGTTTCTTGCCCGACAACTCCTTGCCGGCGAGCTTCTTCAACTCTTTCCATGCAGCCTTCGTTACGGGCTTGTTGTCGTTCTTGTACTCGGGCGAAGTCCACCAGATGGTATCCTTCGTCGTCTCGTCCATCACGAAGAACTTGTCCTTGGGCGAACGGCCGGTATAAACGCCGGTCATCACGTTCACGGCGCCCATGTCGGTTACAACGCCTTTGTCGAAACCGCGCAGGCCCTTCTTGGTCTCCTCGCGGAAAAGCTCGTCATACGACGGATTGTACACGATCTCCGTAACGCCGGTGATGCCGTACTTTTTCAAATCCATTTTGTCCATAATTGTATTTGTTATTAAAACCTCTTTCCTAACTTAATCCGGGAATTTTCGGACAGTCGCATCCGCAAAAATCGCAGTTCGCACAAGCCCTTTTTCCCGATGCAAAATTAGTAAAATTTTTGATAATGTGAAAAAATTAACAGTCATTTTTCACAAAAATTAAAAAGAGCTCCGAAAAAGTTTTTCAGAGCTCCCTGCCGCTGTCTATAAAGCATTGATAGACCGGTTGTTTATCACCCGTTTGGGTCGCAGCGAATTGAGGATGCGCTGCAACTGGTCGTCGGTGCGTTCGTCGTCCGAAGAGACGTGCAGCGTGAAGAAACTCGCTTGGTCGAAATAATAGGAGACCGCCGAAAGCAGCGGGTGTTCGCTGTCGTCGCAGACGATGACCGCATCTACCAGCCGACCGCCTTCATGAAACGCCTTCGAAAAACGTTCCAGATCCTCGACCGTGCAATCCGTCCAGTGAAAGAGATTGCGCTCGGCGACGGGAATATCGAATGTCGTCGTAACCTGCAGGGCGTACTTGCGCGCGGTCGTCTCGACCAGCGCCTCCGAGGCGCCCCATACAATCAGATTGATCGCTTCCATAGCATCGTGTTCAAGATCCGGCTCACATGGCACTTATTCGGTCCGCTCCCGCATCCGCCGTCGGCCGGATCCATTGGAATCTCCCGTTCTGCGCGAGATTCTCCGGCGGAGAAAGAGCTTCGGAATCTTCATTGAATCAATGAATTATTCCTTCCGTTCGGGTGTTGCCGACAGCCTGTCGCCATCCGGCACCGTTGCAAATGTAACCCTTTCCATCGGGAAAACCAAACTTATTGTGAAAAAATTAACAGTAAGTGTCTTTTAACGACATGGACTTTATTTCAAACGGCACAAGACCTCATTTACAAAAAAGGCTTCGGCCTTAGGTGGACCGAAGCCTTTGTATATTAACTGAATTTTACAAATTCAACGTTGTCGTTCTGGTCGAATTGCCATAACCAGAATCGCCTTTAAGTTCGCCATAATTACCATATTCGTCGAAAGGTATTACTCCGAATGAAAATTGACTCGGGCTATACAGATAAACCCTTTTATAATATTTGACGGATCCGTCCGCTTGAAGTTTGAACAAATCATTATCCGTGTCGCCGAAATGATAAACATCACCGGCCAAAACTTCGGCTCGCGTTAAGTTTGCATTTAATTTGGGAGTTGTCAACGCATAGAATCCTGCAACGGCATCGTTACCTTTCTTTATCGTCAAAACCGTATTATTATATGATCCGCTCGCAGTACGTTCGAGCATCGTAAGGTTGATAAGCGGCGTAACCATATCCGCAAAAGCAATACGTTCCGCCTTCGAACTTGACAAATTGAGCAACATATCTTTCATTTCCGCACGAGAAAAAGTTTTAGGAGCCGAGAAGGGGAAAATATAGACGGCTAAATCAGTCGTAACCCTGATCTTCCCCTCAACTCCTTCGTTGGGCACGACCGATAAATAGATAGGTGCACTCTGTTCCTTTGCTGTGACGCCCTGCAAAGAGAAAAAGTTGGTCAATGAAACAGAGACGGTGGACGTTGTTCCGGTTAAAGCGGGAATTTGATCCGTCAACGCAGTAGCATCGATCTTGGTATCGCCAGCCAGATATTTGCCGTTGGTCGATGTGATATCTATGGATTTAACCTCTTCGGCAGAGCCGGCGGAATCATAAACGTAGAATGCGATGATTGAGCTCAGGATATGCATCTTAGATACGATGCTCGCATCCGTACCGTCTACTGTAACCTCCGTCCCCAATTCAAGTTTATCGCTGATCATCGGTACGGAAGCCGAACCATAAGTCGTTTCGCCAGCTGAGACTTGTATCTGTTCGTTAGCCACGGAAAAAGGTAGACTGTAACGTGAAAAAGAAGCATCGTAAGGATAGAAGGCATAATAAATGGCATTAATCGACTTAGCTGATGAAAAGCCGAATTTGGCAGATTTACTACTTTGGGACAATTCTATCGATGTGCTTGCCAAAGCACCATGAAACAAATAATCCGCATCCGAATACGAATACCAAAGCCCCAATTGCGACTTATCTGTTTCATTCCATTTGATCTTATCCGTAGGATTCAGCGTCGTACGGCTGCCTTCATCGGCAACGGGGGGGGGTACGACGAGCGAAATTTCGGTAAGTCCCTTTCCATCGGATTCGGGAACGGACGCCTCCTCGTCGGAGGAACACGATGCGCCGACAGCGGCGATCACCGCGACAAAAGCCGCCATTATGGCCTTTGAGTATATCTTCTTCATAGTCATACAGATTTAGAGGGTTAAATATTAAGCGAACTCGGAGTCTTCCTCTCCTTCGACAAGATCGAAATTGTCATACGCAGGATCATCCCACGGCGACGAGGCAAATCCCTTTTCCAGCAAGATCTGCAAAATCTCCGCTTGCGGAGCTTCATAGTAATCTCTCTTCATAACACTGATTTTATGAATTAATAATAATGGAAGTTCCAACTTATGTAAATAATGCCGTACGATTCTCCCCTATCTGCACAGAAGCAACTGTAACCTAACCTTTTACATGAGAATCGATCATAAATATAGTAAAAAAAAGCTGTCGTTATCTCTTTTAGAATAGTATAATTTCCAGTCACAAGCACATCTAACTAATTATCAGCATTTTATTTTTTCATTAAGCATTCGAATTAATCCTGTTCGACAGATCGGAGACGCTATTCTCACAACATTTTCGTCCGCTCCCGACCGATCTTCACACGCGCCGGCAGAAAGGGTCTCGCAGGCAAAAACGGAGAGCGGTATGAAAAAGAAGCCGAAGCAACTGAGTTGCTTCGGCCCTAAAATCGATTTCGAAAAAGGGAGCTACTTCCCCACGACTGCGATGCAGTTCGTGACGCGCCGTTCGCCGGCGTGGTCGAACCGCCGGTTGTCCGACGGATAGTTGACGATGCCCACCGCCTCGCACCAGAGCGTCGACGAACCGCCGCCGTCGAGGTTCAGCGCCGAATGCAGTCCCAACTGCCGCGCCAGATAAGCCAGTTCGCCGATGGTCATGCCCGCCGCCTTCGGGAAGCGCCCGTCCACGACGATCATCACCACCTCACCCCGCCGCGTGACGCCGACGAGCGATCGGGGATGCCTGCCCCAGAAGCCGCCCTTGCGATCGGCATACGACAGCTCCTCGCCGCCCGACAGCAACAGTGGTCCGGCCGCCAGCACATCGCGGTAACGCCGTGCAAGACGGTCGTCGTCCGCCGGAACATACGGTTCGATCCGCACGCGGTGGCCTTTCACCGCCACCACGCCGTTGACGCGGAACAACTCCTGCTTTTCGGTGGCAGCCAGCGTCCGCCCGCCGACACGCACGAACGTCGAAGGGACAAACTTTTTCACGTTGAAATAGCCGGCGTTCACGGCCGCTACGGCGCTCGCCGCTTCGGCCAACGTCGAAGTGAGCGTCAGCGAATCCGGCTGCACGATGCGGGTGCGGTAACGTCGCGCGTCGTATTTGACCATCGAAATCGTCTGCGGCGCACCGAAGAGCTCGGCCTGCGCCCGCACAGCCACCAAATGCGGCCGTACACAACACGTATCCCACCGGATCGCGGCTATCGCCACCGAATCCTGCGCACTTTGCGCCGCAACCGCGACAGGCAGCCATGCGAACAATAAAACAAGCAATCGCTTCATTCCTTTTCGTATTTTTTCATTTACCGAAATTCCGTGCGCCCGTTTCGTTCCGCAGCCGGAATCATTACAAAGATACGGAAAGTCGAGTGCAGAAGCAAACGTAAGTTTGATTATGCCGAGACGGAGTATCTAAGGCAAAGCCAAAGATACGAAAATCCGGCATTTCTTGGCCGCCGCTCGTCCCGTCGCAACGGAATCCGGCGATTTTCCGTATCTTTACACCGTCAACACTAATATCGCATCCCTTATGGAAGAACTCACGCTCACCGTTCCCGCACTGCTCTTTCCCGCCATCTCGCTGATCCTGCTGGCCTATACCAACCGGTTTCTGTCCTACGCCCAACTGATCCGTACGCTCAAAGCGCAGTATCTTCAGCACCGTTCCGATCTGACGGCCGCCCAGATCGAAAATCTGCGCCGACGGCTTTATCTTACGCGCGCCATGCAGATTCTGGGCATCGCCAGTCTGTTTCTGTGCGTCGTGACGATGTTTCTGCTCTACATCGGGCTGCAACTCGTCGCCGCATACGTATTCGGCGCGGGCCTGCTGGCGCTGATCGGATCGCTCGGCGTCTCCATCCGCGAAATCCAAATCTCGGTGCGGGCGCTCGAAATCTACCTGCACGACATGGAGCACTGACCGCCGTCCGTATCGAAAACAAGAGCCGGAACGCGTTGCGTTCCGGCTCTTTGATCTTTGCTGCGGAATCACCGCTCCATCTTGCAACGGAAACACTCGATCGTATTCTCCATCAGGCAGGCGATCGTCATCGGCCCCACGCCTCCCGGCACGGGGGTAATGACCGAAGCCAACGGCTCGACGGCCGCATAGTCCACGTCGCCGCACAATTTGCCCGTCGCGGGATCGCGGTTGACGCCCACGTCGATCACTGCAGCGCCCGGACGAACCATATCGGCCGTCACGAAACGAGGCCGGCCGATCGCCACGACCAGAATGTCCGCTTCGCGCGTCACCTCCGGCAGGTTTTTCGTGCGGCTGTGGGCGATCGTCACCGTCGCGTTGGCGTCGAGCAGCAGTTTGGCCACCGGCAGCCCCACGATATTGCTGCGGCCGATCACCACGGCGCGCTTGCCGGCGATCTCCACCCCCGCACGGTGCAGCATCTTGATGATTCCCTTCGGCGTGCAAGGCAGCGTGCAGGGCTGTTTCAACCACAGATTCGCCACATTGAGCGGATGGAATCCATCCACATCCTTCTCGCGGCGGATCGCCGCGATCACCCGATCTTCATCGATGTGCTTGGGCAGGGGCAGCTGCACCAGAATGCCGTCCACCCCCTCGTCGGCGTTCAGTTCTTCGATGAGCTGCAACAACTCCGATTCGCTCGTTTCGGCCGGCCGGCGGATCGTCGTATTGCGAATGCCCACCTCGGCCGAGGCTTTGGCCTTGCCCGTCACATAACTCACACTGGCCGGATCGTCGCCCACAAGCACCACAACCAGATGGGGCGCACGTCCGTATTTGGCGGGAAAGCCTTTCACCTGTTCCGCCATCTCGGCCTTCAACGAGGCCGACAACTCTTTTCCGCTGATTATCGTTGCCATAAGTTCACTTGATTGCTTTTCGACCGATGTCCGTACGATGAAACAGATTGTCGCACCGCACCTTATCTACTTCCCCATTGCACTTGTCCAACGCTTCGCGAAGCGTCGGCGCCGTGCAGACGACGATCGCCACCCGACCGCCGGCCGTCACGATCCGGCCCTCTTTCAAAGCCGTACCCATATGGTAGACCGCACCGTCGATCCGATCCAACCCTTCGATCACGGCCCCTTTCTCATAACTGCCGGGATAGCCTTTCGAGGCAAGCACCACGCCTACCGTAGCGAAATCGTGCCACTCGATCGGACGCTCCAGCGCCCAGCCGTCGGCCACGGCGGAGAAGATGTCGGCAATGTCGCTCTTCAGGCGCGGCAGCACCACCTCGGTTTCGGGATCGCCGAAACGGGCGTTGAACTCGATCACCTTGATGCCGTCGCGGGTCTTCATCAGGCCGCCGTAGAGCACGCCCGTGAAGGGGCATCCCTCGGCGCACATCGCGTCGGCAGTACGCTGCATGACCTGTTCCAGCGCATATTTTTCCTCCTCTCCCGTAACGAAGGGGAGCGGCGAGTAGGCTCCCATACCGCCCGTATTGGGCCCTTCGTCGTTGTCGTAAGCCCGCTTGTGATCCTGCGCCAGCACCATCGGATAGACGCGTCGGTGATCGACGAAACACATGAACGAGAATTCAGGGCCTTCGAGATAATCCTCGACCACGACCTTTCCATGCCCGAACCGGTCGTCGAGCAGCATGTCGCGCAACGCCCGATCGGCCTCCTCCATCGTTTGCGCAATGACCACGCCCTTGCCGGCCGCCAGACCGTCGTATTTCAGCACCGCCGGCAACGGACGCGACGCCACGTAGTCGCGCGCCTCCTCATACGAAGTGAAGGCGCGGAATCCCGCCGTCGGAATATCGTATTTCGTCATCAGCTTCTTGGCGAACTCTTTCGACGACTCGATGCGCGCCGCGGTCTTCGTCGGGCCGAAGACGCGCAGGCCTGCCGCACGAAAACAGTCAACGATACCCGCCGCCAGCGCCACTTCGGGCCCCACGACCGTCAACTCGACGCCGTGCGCCAACGCGAAATCGCGTAGCGCCTCCACTTCCGTCTCACGGATCGGGACACATTCGGCCTGAGCCGCAATTCCGGCATTGCCCGGCGCACAATAGATTTTACCGACCTTCGCGGAGCGCGCGAGCGCATCGACGATGGCATGTTCGCGGCCGCCGCCGCCCACTACAAGAACCTTCATTTTATCAATCGTATTTTTTCAATCCGTTTCAAACCTGCTCGCGCCGTTTCGAAGTCCCCGCCGAGGCGGGGATTTGAGGGTGAGTCAGACCGGCAACTACGGCCGCAGGCCGTGACTACAACTGCCAAGACCGGTAAACCGACTATATAAGCAACAACTATCGCCATTCGATCATTTCAAACATTAATGCAGGCGCATTAATGTTTGAAATGGCGCATACCGGTAAAGAGCATCGCCACGCCGGTCTCGTCGGCCTTGCGGATCGAATCTTCGTCGCGCACCGATCCGCCGGGCTGCACGATCGCAGCGACGCCGTTCGCCGCGGCGAGCGTCACGCAGTCGTCGAAGGGGAAAAAGCCGTCGGAAGCCATGACCAGTCCTTCGGTCACGCCTTTGGCTTGCGCCTCCTTGAGCGCGATCTCAGCCGAGCCGATGCGGTTCATCTGTCCGGCGCCGACGCCGACCGTCTGCCCCTCCTTCACCACCACGATGGCGTTCGACTTGACATGCTTGACAATGCGCCATGCGAAATCCAGATCGCGCAACTGCGTTTCGTCGGGACGAACCTTCGTAACGGTCATCGACGCCTCGACCCGCTTCGTCTCGACGTCCAACTCCTGCGCCAGCATGCCGCCGTTGACGCTCACATACTGCATCGGATGCACGTTGGTACGAGTCATATCGACCTCCAACAGACGTAGGTTTTTCTTTGCGGCGAGCACTTCGAGCGCACCCTCCGAGAATTTGGGCGCCATGATGATCTCCAAAAAGATCGGCTTCATCGACTCGGCCGCCTCGCGCGTCACCTCGCGGTTCACGGCGACGATGCCGCCGAAGATCGACACCTTGTCGGCCTCATAGGCCTTCGTCCACGCATCCGCAACATCGCGGCCCACGGCGGCGCCGCAGGGATTCATGTGTTTGAGTCCCACGCAGAAAGGTTCGTCGAACTCGCGCACGATATTGAGCGCGGCATTGGCGTCCTGAATATTGTTGTATGACAACTCCTTGCCGTTGAGCTGCTTGGCATGCGCCAGCGAGAAGGGAACCTCCTCGGCCGAGCGGTAGAACTTGGCCGTCTGATGAGGATTCTCGCCGTAGCGGAGCGATTGCACCAGATCGAAATCGAGGAACAGCTTCTCGGGAAGCCCCGCCTGCGCGCGCATGTAGGCGGCGATCATGCGATCGTACTCCGCCGTATGCGTGTAGGCTTTGGCCGAAAGACGCAGGCGCGTCTCGGAGGTCGTATTGCCGCGAGCGCGCATCTCGTCGAGGACGGCGGCATAATCCGCCGGATCGCAGACAACGGTCACGTCGCGGAAATTCTTGGCCGCGCTACGCAGCATCGAAGGACCGCCGATGTCGATGTTCTCGATCGCCTCGGCCAGCGTAACGCCCTCCTTGGCGATCGTCTGACGGAATGGATAGAGATTCACGCAGACCAGATCGATGAACTCGATGCCGTTGGCGCGCAACGCCTCGACATGCTCCTCGACGTCGCGGCGCGCCAGCAGGCCGCCGTGCACAGCCGGATGAAGCGTTTTGACGCGTCCGTCGCAGATTTCGGGGAAGCCCGTCACGTCGCTGATGTTCAGCACCTCGACGCCGCTCTCGCGCAGCAGTTTCATCGTGCCGCCCGTGGCGATCACCTCCCAGCCCAATGCCTTCAGATTCTTTGCGAAATCGACGACGCCCGTCTTATCGCTGACACTTATCAATGCCCTCATTTATTCGATCTCCTTTACTAATTTACTGATTGTTTCCACATATAATTTATGCTCCACCTCGTGGATGCGCCGTTCGACCTCCTGCACGTCGTCGCCGTCGTAGGCAAAAGCCCGCTGCGCGATGACCCGCCCGCCGTCGAGCGCGGCGTCGACCCAATGGATCGTCACCCCGTAGACCTTCACGCCGTAAGCCACGGCCTGTTCGATGGCGTGCGCCCCCTTGAAGGCGGGCAACAGCGAGGGATGGATATTGACGATCCGCCCGCCGCAGGCTCCGAGCAGCACGTCGGAGAGAATCCGCATGTAGCCCGCCAGACAGACCAGCTCGACGCCGGCGGCATCGAGCCGCGCGATGATCTCGCGTTCGTAATCGGCTTTCGAGGCGTACGATTTCGGCGCAAAAGCGAAACATTCGACGCCGTACGCCGCCGCACGCTCCACAACCCGCGCTCCGGGGCGGTCGCACACGACGAGCGCCACCTCGGCCGCGATCTCGCCCTGCCGGCAGGCAGCCGCGATCGCTTCGAAATTGCTTCCCTCGCCGCTGGCGAAAACTGCGATCCGTTTCATCGGCATGCTATCGGATGACGACCCCTTCGGAGTCGGTGATGCGTCCGATGACCGATGCCCGCTGGCCGTGCGACGACAGAATGTCGACGGCCTTCTGCGCCTCCTTTTCGTCGAGCGCGATGACCATGCCGACGCCCATGTTGAAGATGTTGAACATCTCGCGGTGAGCGATCTTGCCGTATTTCTCCAAGAAACGGAATACGGGCAGAATCTCCCATGTTCCCTCCTCGATTTCGATTCCCTGCCCTTCGTGCAGGATGCGGGGAATATTCTCGTCGAAGCCGCCGCCGGTAATGTGGCTGATACCGTGAACGTCGCACTGACGGATCACGTCGAGCACCGGCTTCACATAGATCTTCGTCGGGGTGAGCAGCACCTCGCCCAGCGTATGGATGCTCAGTTCGGGATAGACCTTGTTCAGTTCCAGCGAGTTGTCCGACAGCACCTTACGAACCAGCGAAAAGCCGTTGGAGTGAACTCCCGACGAGGCGATTCCCACCAGCACGTCGCCGGCCTTGACCTTCGATCCGTCGATGAGCCGCTTGCGCTCGACGACGCCCACCGTGAATCCCGCGATGTCGTACTCGCCCCCTTCGTACATGCCCGGCATCTCGGCCGTTTCGCCGCCGACGAGCGCGCAGCCCGCCTGACGGCAGCCCTCGGCCACGCCGCAGACGATCCCTTCGATCTTGACCGGTTCGTTATGCCCTACGGCCACATAGTCCAGGAAGAAGAGCGGTTCGGCGCCCTGCGCCAGCACGTCGTTGACGCACATCGCCACGGCGTCGATGCCGATGGTATCGTGCTTGTCCAGTGCAAAGGCCAGTTTGAGTTTCGTTCCCACGCCGTCGGTGCCGCTTACGAGCACCGGCTCCTTGACCTTGAGGGCCGCCAGATCGAACATCCCGCCGAAGGCCCCGATCGTACCCATGACGCCCGTACGCGCGGTCGAAGCGACGTGCTTCTTGATGCGGCGGACCACCTCGTAACCGGCTTCGAGATTCACGCCGGCCTTCTCATAACTTTCTGCCATATTGATTTTCGGTTTTTCGTTTGTCATTCATCGTCGTGCCGGAGAGGTTGTCTCCGCACAGACTTGTCTCAACACTTTTTATCGTCCTTGCAGTCGATTTCGGACGCATGGTCATAGAGCGCCGTGGGATAGCGGCCCGTGAAACAGGCCATGCACATCTCCTTGCGATTGCCGGCTTTCAGCAGCGCCTCTTCCGAGAGGTAGGCCAGCGAATCGGCTTCGATCTGGCGGCAGATCTCCTCGACCGAACAGCGGTGACCGATCAACTGGTCGCAGGTCGAGGTATCGACGCCGTAGAAACAGGGATGGGTCATCTTGGGCGATGCGATGCGCACGTGCACCTGCGTCGCTCCGGCAGCCTTCAACATGCGCACGATACGCAGCGACGTGGTGCCGCGCACGATCGAGTCGTCGATAAGCGCCACGCGTTTGCCCGCCACCAAGCTCCGCACGGCCGAAAGCTTCATCTTGACGCCCTTCTCGCGCATCGCCTGCGACGGCTGGATAAAGGTGCGGCCGATATACCGGTTTTTGATCAATCCCATCTCATAGGGAATGCCGCTAGCCTCCGAATAGCCGATAGCGGCCGACAGGCTCGAATCGGGCACGCCGATCACCACGTCGGCGTCGGCCGGAGCCTCCGCGAAGAGCAGCCGTCCCGACTCCTTGCGGAAGGCGTGGACGTTGCAGCACTCGATGTCGCTGTCGGGACGCGCGAAATAGATATACTCCATCGCGCACATGCAGTTGCGTTTGTACATCGAGTAGTCACGACTGCGGATGCCGTTGTGATCGAGGGTGACGATCTCGCCCGGGTTGACGTCGCGCACGAACTCCGCGCCGACGATGTCCAGCGCGCAGGTCTCGGAGCTGACGACCCAGCCGTCGTTGAGCCGGCCGATCGAGAGCGGGCGCAGTCCGTACTTGTCGCGGCAGGCATAGAGACGATTCTCGGTCATGATCAGGAAGGCGAAACCGCCTTCGAGCATGTTGAGCGCATCGATGATGGCGAAGATGCGGTGCTCCGAGCTGTGCTCCTTCTTGATCAGATGGGCCAGCACCTCGCTGTCGGAGGTTGAGTGGAAGAGACTTCCCTTATCCTCCAAGTAGCGGACCAATTCCCGCGAATTGACGAGGTTGCCGTTGTGCGCCAATGCGAAATCTCCCGTGTGGTGATGGAAGACGAAGGGCTGTACGTTCTCGCGGCCGCCGCCTCCGGCGGTCGAATAGCGCACATGGCCGATGGCCATCCGGCCGTGGAGCGTCGAGAGGTTGTCGCCGTTGAAGACCTCGGTCACCAACCCCTCGCCCTTGACCGACGAAAGCCGTCCTTCGTCTGCGCAAACGATGCCGCACGCCTCCTGTCCGCGGTGCTGCAAGGCGTGCAGGCCGTAATAAACGATTCCCGGCGCATCGTCGACGCCGAAAACGCCGAAAACGCCGCACTCTTCGTGCAACTCGTCGAAAGGCAATTTATCCATATCGTGATTCATCCTGTTTTTTCAAAATCCGAAAACGGAACCGAAGCGGGAATCGTCTCCCGCCGTTCGCGGCCCTTCTATTTTTTCAACGCCTCCAGACGGGCGAGAATCTCCTCGTAGGCTTCGCGCACACGACCCAAATCGCGGCGAAAACGGTCCTTGTCGAGTTTCTCGTTCGTCGTCTTGTCCCACAGGCGGCAGGTATCGGGCGACACCTCGTCCGCCAGCACGATCTCGCCGTCCGACGTGCGGCCGAACTCGATCTTGAAGTCCACGAGCGTGATGTTCATCCGGTCGAAGAGGCCGGTCAGCACCTCGTTGATCTTAGCCGTCATGTCGTAGATCTGTTTCAGCTCGTCGTAGGTCACGACGCCCAACGCTACGGCATGGTGGTCGTTGATGAGCGGATCGCCCAGCTCGTCGCATTTGTAGCAGATGTCGTAGATCGTGTTCGACGGCTTGATGCCCTCTTCCAGACCGAGACGCTTGGCCATCGAACCGGCTACGATATTGCGCACGATCACCTCCAACGGAATGATCTTCACGCGGCGGCACAGCTGGTCGCGCTCGTTGAGCGTTTCGATGTAGTGCGTCGGAACGCCCGCCTCCTTCAGATAGCCGAAGATGATCGTCGAAATCCTGTTATTGAGGACGCCTTTGCCCTCGATGGTCGCTTTCTTGATATTGTTGAAAGCGGTGGCGGCATCCTTGTAATGCATCAGGATCACATCGTCGTCGTCCGTGCGGAAAACCTGTTTGGCCTTACCTTCGTAAAGCATTTCGAGCTGTTTCATAGTTTGTTATGTGTTTTGAAGTTATTATTTTTTCGTCTTTTTCAAATCGAAATCCACCACGATCGGCCGGTGATCCGACGGATGCCAGAAATTCGACAGTTTCTTCGGATCGCGCACCGGCTCGGCGTAGTCGTCCTTGATCACCTCCGCCCTAACGACGCAGTCGCAGAGACGCGGCGTACAATAGATGAAGTCGATGCGCTTGGGCGAATGCATCGTCGGATGGAACTCGCCGGGATGCCGCCGCGCGATCACGTCGACATAAGGCGTATTTTCCAGCACATAGTCCTGCGCCAGCAGCCGCGAATCGTCCGCGGGGTATTTGTAAAACCAGTTGTCGAGCCGCGACCACGAGTTGTTGTCGCCCATCATCATCCAGAGCTGATCGGCGGCATCGGGTTCGGTTGCGATCGTATGGCGGCAGATGTATTCGATCTCCATGCGGCGGTAATGGTCGCCCTCGCGTTTGGCGCGGCTCGCCTCGCGGTCGGCGGCGCGGTAAGCGTAGGGCTGCGGCCACAGGTGGAGCGTCACGATGTTGATCGTGCGCCCCTTCTTCTCGATGCGCGCCCACCCCGCGCCGTGCGTCACGACGCTGTCGGGCTCCTCGCCCACGATCCGTTCGACGTTCTCGATCGGATATTTCGACGTAATCACCTGCGGATAGTTGTCGCGGTGACCGCCCACGTACCAGTATTTATGGCCGTAACGCGCCGCCAGCTCGCCCCAGTTGTCGACCAGATAGCGGTCGGCCGGAGCCATCGCATCGGCCGTGCCCGAGGTATAGATCGACTGCGCCTCGCACCACACGCAGACATCGGGGTCGAACTCCTTCACCCACCCCACGAAACGGTCGTAATTGTCGCCCTGCCCCGACCACATGCCGTTCTGGATGTTCCAGTAGAGCAGCCGCAGGTCGGTGTCCGCCGGACGTTTGGCGGCGCAGGGGACGATCGCCGCAACCATGGCGACGAAGGCCGTAAAACTGATTAACGCGTTTTTCAGGTTCATATTTTGTCGGTTCGGGTTAGTTTCGTTTGCGGAAATAGGCCACGGCGTTCTCGAAGATCGGCTGCCGCTTCTCTCCGTAGATATTCTTAAAGAGGTTTTGCTCGTAACGCTCCGTGTGACCCATTTTGCCCAGAATCTGCCCGTCCTCGGAGACGATGCCCTCGATGGCGTAATAGGAGCCGTTGGGATTGCAGGGCGCTTCGGCCGTAGCGTGACCGTCGGCTCCGGCATACTGGAAGGCCACCTGTCCGCGTTCGAACAGTTCGCGCGCCAGCGCCTCGTCGACCACGAACTTGCCCTCGCCGTGACTCACGGCAATGCGGTGCAGATCGCCCACCGCGAAGGAGCTCAGCCACGGCGAAGCGACCGAAGCCACGCGCGTGGTGACGATCTGCGAGACGTGGCGGTTGATGTCGTTGCGGAAGAGCGTGGGCGACGCCTTCGTCACACGGCCCAGCCGTCCGTAAGGCAGCAGACCGGATTTGACGAGCGCCTGAAAACCGTTGCAGATGCCCAAGACGAGACCGCCACGGTCGAGCAGCGCATGGATTTCCGCCGAAATATCCTTATTGTTCAGCACATTGGCGATAAACTTACCGCTTCCGTCGGGCTCGTCGCCCGACGAGAACCCGCCGCTGAGCACGAAGATGTGGCAACGGCGGATATGCTCCTTCATCTCGCGGATCGAACGGAAGATCGCCTCGGTGTCCAGATTGCAGAAGACCGTGCTCTCGACTTCGGCGCCGGCGCGGCGGAAGGCGCGCGCCGTGTCGTAGTCGCAGTTGGTGCCCGGGAAGACCGGCAGATAGGCTACGGGGTGCTCCACCGCCTTGCCTGCATAGACGAACGTACGCGGTGCGGGCGTCGTCTCCACAACTGTCGTATGGTTTACGCCGCGATCGGGGTAGATCTTGGCGAACCGCTCCGTATTGGCGCGGCGCAACGCATCGAGCGGCATCCGCTCGCCGTTGATCGTCAGTGCGTCGTCGTCCGTCGTCCGGCCCAGCCGCACGGCGAAGGGAGCGTTCAGTTCGACCGAGCTCTCCACGACGATCGAACCGTAGTCGTAGGCGAACAATGCCTCCTCCGGCAGCGCGACCTCGGCGCCGATCTCATTGCCGAAGGCCATCTTCGCCAGCGCTTCGGCCACGCCGCCGAAACCGACGGCATAGGCCGCCGCAATCTCTCCGGCGGCAATCCGCTCGGCGGCATACGACCACAAGGCTTTGAGCGCCCCTGTGTCGGGCATATGGTTTGCACGAGGCGTATGTTTCAACAGGTAGAGCGCATGTCCGGCCTCTTTCAGGTCGGTCGAGATCACGCGCCGCGCGTCGACGGTCGTAATGCCGAAGGCCATCAGCATGGGCGGCACGTTGATCTGCTGGAAGGTTCCGCTCATCGAATCCTTGCCGCCGATCGACGGCAGGCCCAGTTCGACCTGCATCCTGAGTGCGCCCAGCAACGCAGCAAGCGGTTTGCCCCACGAGCGGGCCGTGTGCATGCGCTCGAAATACTCCTGATACGAGAAACGCATCCCTTCGTAGCGCGCACCGGCGGCCACGACCTTGGCGCACGCTTCGACGACGGCGTAGGCCGCGCCGTGATAGGGGCTCCACGACGTAAGGAAGGGGTTGTAACCGTAGGCCATGACGCTCGCCGCGTCGGTATACCCGTCGGTCGGAAGCTTCTGCACCGAAACCTGCGTCTCGGAACCCTGCGTGCGGCCGCCGAAGGGCAGCAGCACGGTCGAAGCGCCGATCGTCGAGTCGAACAGTTCGATCAGCCCCTTCTGCGAAACCACGTTGTCGTCCGCCAGATCGACCTCCACACGCTCGGCGAGCGTCGTCCCCTTCGGCTCGCGCACGAAGGGATTTCGTTGCTCGACGGCGCCGATTTCGGCCTCGGCATAGTGTCTGGCGCCCGCCGAATCGATAAACTCGCGCGAAAGATCGACCACAAGTTTGCCGTGATTGTACATCCGCATGCGGCGCGTATCGGTCACATCGGCCACATGCGTCACTTCGATATTCTCTTCGCAGCAATAGGCCATGAAACGCTCCATATCCTCTTTCTCGACCACCACCGACATGCGCTCCTGCGACTCGCTGATGGCCAGCTCCGTCGAATTCAAACCGCTGTATTTGGTCGGCACGCGGTCCAGATAGATGTCCAGTCCGTCGGTCAGCTCGCCGATGGCCACCGAGACGCCGCCCGCACCGAAATCGTTCGATTTTTTAATCAGACGCGTCACCTCCGGCCGGCGGAACAACCGCTCCAACTTGCGCTCTTCCGGCGCATTTCCCTTTTGCACCTCCGACGAGCAGGTTTCCAGCGACTTGGTGTTGTGTTCCTTCGACGAACCCGTCGCGCCGCCGATGCCGTCGCGCCCCGTGCGACCGCCCAGCAACAGCACGACGTCGCCCGCAACGGGCGTTTCGCGCCGCACGTTCTCAGCCTTCACGGCGCCCACCACGGCGCCCACTTCAAGCCGCTTGGCCACATAGTCGGGGTGGTAGATTTCACGCACGTGGGTCGTGGCCAGACCGATCTGATTGCCGTAGCTCGAATAACCGGCCGCAGCCTTGCGGCTGATGACCCGCTGCGGCAATTTTCCGGCCAGCGTCTCGCCGACCGGCAGATAGATATCGCCCGCACCCGTCACGCGCATCGCCTGATAGACGTAGCTGCGCCCCGACAGCGGGTCGCGGATCGCGCCGCCCAGACAGGTCGAAGCGCCGCCGAAGGGTTCGATTTCGGTGGGATGATTATGGGTTTCGTTCTTGAATTGCAGCAGCCACTTTTCGGGCTGCCCGTCTACGTCGATGGTGACGAAGATCGAGCAGGCGTTGTTCTCCTCGCTCACCTCCAGATCGTCCAGTTTGCCGAGCTTGCGCAGGTAGCGGGCGCCGATCGTGGCCAGATCCATCAGGCAGAGAGGCTTCCGCTCGCGGCCCAGTTCGCGGCGGATCTTCCGGTAAAGGTCGAGCGACTCCTCCAATTCGGCGCGCATGAACGACTCGTCGACCGTGATCGAGGTCAGCTCCGTCGTGAAGGTCGTGTGCCGGCAATGGTCGCTCCAATAGGTGTCCAGAATCCGCAGTTCGGTTTCGTAGGGGTCGCGCCCCTCCGAACGGAAATAATTCACCACCTCGCGCAGATCGTCGGCGTTCATCGCAAGTCCCATCTTCGCGCAATAAGGGGCCAATTCGCCGTCGGTCAGTTCCCGCAGTCCGGCGAGTACCTCGACGGGTTTCACCTCGGCCTGCTCCATGTCGCTCAGCACGGCGAGATTTTTTTCGCGCGACTCGACGGCGTTGACGTAATATTTGCGCACGCGCGCCACCTCCTCGTCGGTCGTTGCGGCATCGAAGACGAGCAGACGCGCCGAGCGGATGCGCACGTCGGCTTCGGGATCGATCAGCCGCACGCAATCCACGGCCGAGGCCGCACGTTGGTCGAACTGCCCCGGCAGATACTCCACCGCCAGAAATTTCACTCCTTCGAGATCGCACGCATCGGTCACCTCGTCGGTCTGCACCTCGCCGAAAACCCTGTAACGGCTCGCTTCGAGCAGTTCGGGCGTGAAGCCGAACAGATCGTAGACGTTCAGCAGGCGCAGCTGCGTAAGATGCAGCCCGAGGTTCTCGTTCAGATCGTGTTGCAGGCTCTCGGCCTCGACCCGAAACCCGGGACGTTTCTCGACGAAAATACGGTAGTTCTTCATATATTCAGCTCTCTTCTTTCTCTTTGTTATTTGCTTCGGAAGCCCCGACGGCCTCCGCCGATCATTCGAATTTCGCGGCCCACTCCGCGGCGAACCGCTCGCCGCTCATGCCGACATAGGTAATGTGTCCCATCTTGCGCAGAGGACGGCTCTCGCGCTTGCCGTAGAGGTGGACATGAACATCCGGCCGCCCTTCGCGGGCTATCGCTTCGGCCGCCGCCAGATCGCGCCCCAAGATATTCTTCATCACCGCAGGCGCCGCCAGCCGCGGCTCCTCCAACGGCATTCCCAGCAGGTAACGCGCCAGTTCGCGGAACTGGTTGGTCGAACACCCTTCGATGGTCCAGTGACCGCTGTTGTGCGGACGCGGAGCCATCTCATTGAAGTAGATTTCGTCGCCCTTGACGAAATATTCGATGGCCAGAATTCCCCGATAGCCGCACGCCCGCATAAAACGTTTGCTTTGGGCGACGATCCGCTCGCGCAGCGTTTCGGGCATCGCGGCCGGCACGACCGAGAGATCGAGAATTCCGTCGCGGTGGACATTGCGCCCCACAGGGAAGCAGATCGTCTCCCGCCCGTCGTCGACCACGATGGCGCTCACTTCGAAATCGAAAGGCACGAACTCCTCGACGATGCCCGGCCTGCCGAAATAGGGTTCGACCTTCACCAAATCCGCCGCCGACTGCAGCACGACCTGTCCGTGACCGTCATATCCCAGCGTGCGGGTCTTGTAGACGCAGGGAAAGCCGCCCGCAGCCCGCACGGCCGTTTCGAGCGACGCGCGGTCGTCGGCCGGCGCGAAGCGCGGCGTCCGCAGACCGTGCGCGACGGCGTTGCGTTTCTCGCGCAGGCGATCCTGCGAGTCGTAGAGCGGTTGAAATCCCTGCGGGATGTTATAGCGTTCCACGAGCGGGACGAGCACCTCGCCCGGGACGTTTTCGAATTCGTAGGTCACCACGTCGCTGCGGCGGCACAACTCTTCGAGCGCCGCGCCGTCGTCGTACGACGCCACGATGTGTTCGTCGGCAACGCGCGCGGCCGGAGCGTCGGCCGCAGGGTCGAGCGTCACGACCCGGGCTCCCAATCGGTGCGCTTGCTCGGCGAGCATCAGCCCCAGCTGGCCCGCCCCGATAATGCCGATGGTTTTCGTCGTCGTTCCGTCCATCGTTACAACTCCGCTTTCAGAACATCGGCGGTCTGCCGCGCACGGAACTCGTCGAGCCGCGCGGCCACCTCCCCGTCGGACAATGCCAGAATCGACGCGGCGATCAGCGCGGCGTTCTTCGCGCCGTTGATCGCCACCGTCGCCACCGGTACGCCGGCGGGCATCTGAACGATCGACAGCAGCGAATCCAGTCCGTTCAGGGCGCGCGACTTGACCGGCACCCCCACCACGGGCAGCGGCGTCATGCTGGCGACCATGCCCGGCAGATGGGCGGCTCCGCCCGCGCCGGCGATGATGACCTCGATGCCGCGCTCGCGCGCCGTCTTGGCGTACTCGACCAGCAGGTCGGGGGTACGGTGGGCGCTTACGACCCGCTTCTCATAGGGGATGCCGAACGCTTCGAGCGTCTCGGCGGCGGCGGCCATGACTTCCCAGTCGCTGGTCGAACCCATGATGACTCCTACTTTCGCATTCATTTCTATCGCTGTATTATCCACGTTTCTTACCTTGCGGGGAACGGAACTCTTCCCTCTTTCGAAAAACGATTCCACGACGGCGCATCGGCAATCGCCCGACACTCCTTCACGGCTGTGTCACACGCCTGTACGAACTCCGCATCCGAAAAGAAGAACCGCCGCGATACGATACGTCACGGCGGTTTTTTCTCCATCAGTTTCGAGCACACGAGCGATGTACGTACCCTTTCGAGTATCGTCCTTTCTGATTCTGCTGTAACCAAAAAGCGTACATGGCGTAGTCTCTTCTTATTTACGATACAAAGATAGCTCCTTTTTTACGGAAAACCGAAGTTTATAATAAATAAATTTATAAACAATCTTATCAACATTCCGTCGAGTGCGACAAGGTTTTCCTGCCGGCCGAAACCGATTCGGAAACGGCCTCGCCGCCGCTATTCGCGCAGTTTTGCCTCGCAATAGGCGCAGCGGTAGCTGTCCGGTTCGCCGTCGACTTCATAGAAAAGCTGGTCGACGTCTTCGGTCGCCGAGATGCAACGGCGGTTCTGGCAGTGCAGCCGGTTGACGACATACGATTCGGCGAAATGCGGCGTGGGGGCCGCCTCCCGTTCGCCGGCCCACCGAAGCAGCGTGTAGATCAGCGCCATGCGGACGAACTTGCCGTTTTCGACCTGCCGGAAATAGGCGGCGCGGGGATCGTTGTCGACCGCGCGCGTGATCTCGTTGACGCGCGGCAGCGGATGGAGAATCACCAGCTCCTTCTTGGCCGTTTCGAGTTTCTCCGGCGTGAGCACGAAACTGTCCTTCACCCGTTCGAACTCCTCTTCGTCCAGAAAACGCTCCTTCTGTACGCGCGTCATGTAGAGGATGTCCAATTCGGGCATCACCTCCTCCATCGTGCGCACCTCGACGGTCGGCACGCCGTACTTGTCGCACACCTCGTGACGGAAATAATCGGGCAGACGCAACTCTTCGGGGGCGATCAGGATCACCTTGATGCCCGTGCGGCGCGACAGCGCCTTGATGAGCGAGTGCACCGTGCGGCCGAATTTCAGGTCGCCGCAGAAGCCGATCGTGAGGTCGTCCAACCGCCCCAGTTCGCGCTTGATCGTCAACAGGTCCGTAAGCGTCTGCGTGGGGTGGGCGTGACTGCCGTCGCCGGCGTTGATAACCGGAATGCCGGCATATTGCGACGCCACCAACGGAGCTCCCTCCTTGAAATGGCGCATGGCGATGATGTCGGCGAAGCAGGCGATCACCCGCACCGTGTCGGCCACCGTCTCGCCCTTCGACACCGACGACGACGCGGCGTCCGAGAAGCCGATGACATTGCCGCCCAACTCCATCATCGCCGAGGTGAAGCTCAGACGCGTACGGGTAGAGGGCTCGTAGAAGAGCGTCGCCAGCTTGCGGCCCTTGCACGCCTCGCTGTACTTTTCGCGGTGGGCGATGATGTCCAGCGCGAGATCGATAATTTCTTCGGTTTCGGCCACCGACAGATCGGTGGGTTCAATCAGATGACGCATAAGCCTCTTCGAATTATTTGTTGATCCAGCTTTCGTCCGAAGGGTTGTTGCGGAAGGCAATCAGCCTCGCCTTGTCCTCGGAGCGGATATATCCCTCCTCGGCCGCCACCTCTGCAAGCACGTCGAGATTCGACAGCGAATAGTTCACGACCTTCGCCGCCGCCAGACGATCCAACCCCTTCTGCATCCCGTAGGTGAAGATCGAGGCTACGCCCAGCACTTCGGCGCCCGCTTCGCGCAACGCCTCGACCACCTCGATACAGCTTCCGCCGGTCGAGATCAGGTCTTCGATCACCACGACCTTCTGCCCCTTTTCGAGTTTGCCCTCGATGCGGTTGCCGCGGCCGTGATCCTTCTGTCCGCTGCGCACGTAGCCCATCGGCAGATCGAGGATCGTCGCCGTGATGGCCGCATGGGCGATACCGGCCGTCGAAGTGCCCATCAGCACCTCGGCTTCGGGGAATTTCGTGCGGACGATCTCGGCCAGCCCCGCCTCGACATGCTTGCGCACTTCGGGGGCGGTCAGTGTCAGACGGTTATCGCAGTAAATGGGGCTTTTGATACCGCTTGCCCACGTGAACGGCTGCTCGGGACGCAGGAATACCGCGCCGATCGAAAGCAGATCTTTTGCTATGGCTTTCTCCATAATAAGTTTGTTGTTATCGTTGAGTTTCACTCTTCGTTTTCATCAAGCCGAGTGCAGAGCCGCGCAAGCGCGGGCTCTGCACTCGGCTTGATGAAAACGTCTTTCAGTTTCATGTATAAGATCGGAAAGGGTCCGCCCTGTTCGTCCCGCTCGCTGCGGCCGCTTACGACGAATCCCAGATGTTCGTAAAACCCGCGCGCCGCAGGATTCTGCTCGTTGACCGTCACGCCGTTCACGCCGCGTCCGATCGCCTCGCGCACCAACGCCGTGCCCACGCCCATGCCCCTGCAGGAGGGATCGACGAAGAGCATCTCCAATCGCCGGCCCTCCACACCCATAAAAGCGACCGGAAGACCCGAAGCGTCGCGCACGATCCTCAGATCGGGCACCGCCCGCAACGCCCCGACCACCTGCGGACGGATGCGGCGAATATCCGCTTCGTCCAGAAAGTCATGCGTGGCTCGCACCGACGCCTCCCACACGTCGACGAGCCGGCCGATCAGGCCGTCGTCGCGCGTCGGACAGCATTCGGGAGCGGAAAAACGGGCCGCCACTACGCCAGCGCCTTGCGCAAAATCGCCTCCACCTCGTCAGGGTAGACGCCGCCCTCGTGCACCTTCTCGCCGTCCACATAGAAGGTCGGAACGTAATAGTAATCGTAGGCGTCGGCCACCTCGGGCTGCTCCGACTCCTCGATCATCTCGATCGCGACGGCCGCCAGTTCGGGATGAGCCGCTTTCGCCTCGTCGATGTAGCGTAGCGCCTTGCGGCAGAAGGGGCAGTTTTTCAGGTAGAAGAGTTTTACCGGTTTCATAGGTCTTAAATTTTCGAATGAGAAACGAGATTATCGTTCCTCGTCCTGCATATTTCATTCCGCGCCGACGAATTCGGCCACACAACGGCGGTACGCTGCCACGGGATCGGGAGCCGCCGTAATGGGCCGCCCTACGACGATGAAATCGGAACCGATCTCGCGGGCCCGGGCTGGCGTGGTGACGCGCACCTGATCGCCCGCGTCGCCGTCGGCAAAGCGCACGCCGGGCGTTACGGTGAGAAACTCCGCGCCGCACGCCTCCTTGACCATTCCGGCCTCCAACGGCGAGCAGACCACGCCGTCCAGCCCCGCCTCTTTGGCGTTGCGGGCATATTTGACGATCACCTCGCCGATCGGCGCGTCGATGAGCAGTTCGCCGCGCATCCGCTCCTCGCTCGTCGAGGTGAGCTGCGTGACGGCGATCAGCAGCGGCCGCGTGCCGTCCGCGCGGGTCAGTCCCTCGACGGCCGCACGCATCATGTCGACCGTTCCGGCCGCATGGACGTTGCACATGTCCACGTCCAGCCGCGACAACACCGCCATCGCCTTCTTAACGGTATTGGGGATGTCGTGCAGTTTCAGATCGAGGAAAATCCGGTGGCCGCGGCGTTTGATCTCGCGCACGATCGAAGGCCCTTCGGCGTAGTAAAGTTCCATGCCGATCTTCAGAAACGGCTTGCGCCGTTCGTCCCTGAACTTGTCCAAAAATGCGAACGTCGCTTCGGCGCTGGCGAAATCGCAGGCTATGATTACATCTCGTGTCAACATCTCTATCAATTGTTTTTCGTTTTCGTTCTTGCTTATCACATCCCCGACCGCCGAAGCGACGAGATGTAATGCACTTAAAATCCCTCCAAACCTCCCTTTGTTAAGGGAGGCTTAACAACCGGAGACATCTTTATCTATTGTTTTTCGTTTTCGTTCTTGCTTATCACATCCCCGACCGCCAAAACGACGAGATGCAATGTACTCAAAATCCCTCCAAACCTCCCTTTACCTTCGCTTCGCTCGGTTTCCGCTGCGGCGCCTCGGCATCCCGCAAGCGGGTGCGCTCGGCTGGCGACGCGACTGTTAAGGAAGGCTTAACAACCGGAAACATCCTTACCTATTCTTTCGTTTTCGTTCCTGCTCATCACATCCCCGACCGCCGAAGCGACGAGATGTAATGTACTTAAAATTCCTTCAAACCGACTTCTCGTTTCATTACGATCGGGTTACGTCGTTGGGACTATCCGCTTCGCTCTCGATCTCACCGCGCCGCACAGCCGACGATGTCGGCGAGCCGTTCGATGCCCAGCCGCTCCATTTCGGCGGGTAGCGCCTCGATGATCTCCTTACAAATATAGGGATTTTTCAGATTCGCCGCACCCACTTCGACCGCCGTCGCGCCGGCCATCATCATTTCGATCACGTCGCGCGCCGAACTGACGCCGCCGCAGCCGATCACCGGAATGCGGCAGGCGCAGGCCACCTGATAGACCATGCGCAGCGCAACGGGGAAGACCGCGTCGCCCGAAAATCCGCCCATCACGTTGGCAATGACGGGTTTGCGCCGCATCGTGTCGATGCGCATGCCGAGCATCGTATTGATCAGGCACAGGCCGTCGGCGCCCGCCTCCTCGCAGGCGCGGGCGATGGCCACGATGTCGGTCACATTGGGCGAAAGCTTGATGTAGACCGGTTTGGTCGTCACGGCCTTCACCGCCCGCGTCACCTCGGCGGCGCACGCGGGCGACGTGCCGAACGACATGCCGCCGTGCCGCACGTTGGGACACGAGACGTTGACCTCGATCAGTCCGATGCCCTCCTCACGGTCGATGCGTTCGCAGCAGTAGGCGTACTCCTCGACCGAGAAGCCCGAAATATTGGCGATGACCGGCTTATGGAAGAAGCTCCGCAGACGCGGCAGCTCCTCGGCGATCACGGCGTCGATGCCCGGGTTCTGCAACCCCACGGCATTGATCATCCCCGCCGTGCACTCGGCGATGCGGGGCGTGGGATTGCCGAAACGCGGTTCACGCGTCGTTCCCTTGAACGAAAAGGTTCCCAAAACGTTGATGTCGTAAAAGTCGCGGAATTCGTTGCCGAACCCGAACGTACCGCTCGCGGGAATGACCGGATTGTCCAGCCGCCAGCCGCTCAGCACGACCGACAGGTCGCGCGCAGTCGTATCCGTTACCATATCACCTCCTCCTTCGTTAATACGGGCCCCTCCTTGCAGATGCGCTTGTTGCCGTACTTGGTTTTGCAGCTGCACCCCATGCAGGCGCCGAAGCCGCAGCCCATGCGCTCCTCGAAACTCAACTGGCCGCTGCATACCGTAGCTTCGCTCAAGGCGCGCAGCATCGGCAGCGGGCCGCAGGCATAGAAATAGTCGTACGTCACGCCGCTTTCACGAATCGCGTCGGTCACGAAGCCCCGCACGCCCTGCGTTCCGTCGGCCGTCGCCACCACGACGCGGCAGCCGAGCTGCGCGAACTCGTCGCGGTAGAAGACCTCCGCGGCAGTATTGAACCCCAGCACGACCGCGACCTCGCGACCGTCGGCCAACAGCCGTTTGGCCAGAGCATAGAGCGGGGGAACTCCCACGCCGCCGCCTACGAGCAACTCGCGGCGACTGCCTTTTGCGATATCGAAGCCGTTTCCCAACCCCGTCAGCAGGTCGAGCCGCGCGCCGGACGACAGGGCGGCCATCTGCTGCGTACCCTCGCCCACGACTTTATAGATCAGCATGAGCGTCCGTTCGTCCCAATCGCACACCGAGATCGGACGGCGCAGGTACAACCCGTCGAGTTCGACGTTGACGAACTGTCCGGGCGCCGTGATCCACTGCGTATCGCCTTCGAGCACCATGCGCCATACGGCGGGCGTCAGCCGTTCGTTGGAGCGGAGGGTATAGATTGCTTTCTTGTACATAACTCTGTTTCTGAATTTTGATTTCAGGCAGGCAGATGCGGTATATCGTGCGTCCGAGCCGGACGGGGCACTTGCCGTATGTCCCGTTCGGAGCGGACAAGGGATGTGCCGCAGGTGCCGCCTGAAATCGAAATTACTTCGCGTCGATCGTCGACACCGAGAGCGTAATCTCTTCGAGTACGTCCAAAAGCACCTTCACCGTTTCGAGCGAGGTGAAGAGCGTCACGTTGTTCTCGACGGCCGTGCGTCGGATCTCATAACCGTCGAGACGCGTGTTGTGCTGATCCAGATCGATCGTGTTGATGATGTAGCTCACGTGTCCCTGACGCAGCGACTCGATGATCTCGCTGCTACCTTCGCACAGTTTGCGGCGCAGACGCGTGCGCAAGCCGTGCCGGCGCAGGAAATCGGCCGTGCCGGAGGTCGCCTCGATGTTGAAGCCGAGGTTGTAGAAACGGCGCGCCAGCGGCAGCACCTCCTCCTTGTCCTTGTCGGCGATTGTGAGCAGCACCGTGCCGTAGTTGGCCACCTTCATACCCGACGCCTGCAACGCCTTGTAGAGCGCGCGGGTGAGTTTGTCGTCGTAGCCGATCGCCTCGCCCGTCGATTTCATCTCGGGCGAGAGATAGGACTCCACGCCCCGAATCTTCGAGAAGGAGAAGGCCGGAGCCTTGACGAACCAGCGCTGCTTCTCGTGCCCGTAGACCTCGGCGATGCCCTGCTCGCGCAGACTGTGACCCAAGATTACCTGCGTGGCGATGTCGGCCATCTGCACGCCCGTAGCCTTCGAGAGGAAGGGAACGGTGCGCGACGAGCGGGGATTGACCTCGATGACGTAGACCTCGTCATGGCCGTCGCAGATGAACTGGATGTTATAGAGGCCGACGATACCGATTTCGAGACCCAGTTTGACCGTATAGTCGATGATCTTCTCCTTGACCTTGGGCGAGACGCTGAAGGTGGGATAGACGCTGATCGAGTCGCCGGAGTGGATACCCGTCCGCTCGACATGCTCCATGATGCCGGGGATAAAGACATCCTTTCCGTCGCAAATGGCGTCGACCTCCAACTCCTTGCCCATGATATACCGGTCGACCAGCACGGGCGAATCGTCGTTGACCTCGACGGCCGTTTGAAGATAGTGGCGCAGCGCCTCCTCGTTCGAAACGATCTGCATGGCGCGGCCGCCCAGCACATAGCTCGGACGCACCAGCACCGGATAGCCGATGCGCGTAGCGGCCGCCACGCCGTCGGCGATGTTCGTCACGGCCTCGGCCTGCGGCTGAGGGATGCCCAGCTGCTCCATGATCTTCTCGAAGCAGCCGCGGTCTTCGGCGTTGCGGATCGCCTGCACGTCGGTGCCGATGATCGGCACGCCCAGCCGCGCCAGCGGTTCGGCCAAATTGATGGCCGTCTGACCGCCCAGCGAAACCACGATGCTCTTGGGCTTTTCGAGGTGAATGACGTTCATCACGTCCTCGACCGTGAGCGGCTCGAAATAGAGCTTGTCGCTGCACGTATAATCCGTCGAGACGGTTTCGGGGTTGTTGTTGATGATGATGGCCTCGTAACCCGCCTTGCGGATCGACCAGATGGCATGCACGGTCGAGTAGTCGAACTCCACGCCCTGACCGATACGGATCGGCCCCGAACCGAGCACGACGATCTTTTCGCGGTCGCTCACGACCGACTCGTTCTCCTGCTCGTAGGTCGAGTAGAAGTAAGGCACGTAGGAGGAGAACTCCGAAGCGCAGGTGTCGATCATCTTGTAGACGGGGAAGATCCCCCACTTCTCGCGCAGACGATACATTTCGTGTTCCGTAGCGCCCCACAGCTTACCGATATATTTGTCGCCGAAGCCCATGCGCTTGGCCTCGCGCAGCGTCGCCTCGTCGAAGGGATGCGCCGCCACCCGCTGTTCCATCTCGACGATGTTCTTGAACTTTTCCAGAAAGAACATGTCGATTTTGGTGTTGTTGTAGATCAGCGCCAGATCCACGCCGCCCCGAATCAGCTGGGCGATGGCGTAGAGCCGGTCGTCGGTGCCTTCGCGGATGTAGTTCATCATCTCGTCGTTCGACATGCCGTCGAACTTCTTGTGATAGATATGGCAGACGCCCGTCTCGAGCGAACGCACCGCTTTGAGAAGGCTCTCCTCCATCGTGCGGCCGATCGACATCACCTCGCCCGTCGCTTTCATCTGCGTGCCGAGTTTGTTGGACACGTCGCAGAACTTGTCAAAGGGAAAGCGGGCGATTTTGGTGACCACATAGTCGAGCGTCGGCTCGAACGAAGCGGGGGTATTGGCGATCTGTATCTCGTCGAGGGTCAGCCCGACGGCCACTTTGGCTGAAACGCGGGCGATCGGATAACCGCTCGCCTTCGAAGCCAGCGCCGACGAACGCGATACGCGGGGATTGACCTCGATCAGATAGTATTTGAACGACAGGGGATCGAGCGCGAACTGCACGTTGCAGCCGCCTTCGATCTTCAACGCGCGGATAATTTTGAGCGCGCTGTCGCGCAACATCTGAAACTCGCGGTTGGTGAGCGTCTGGCAGGGCGCCACCACGATCGAGTCGCCCGTGTGGATGCCTACCGGATCGATATTCTCCATGCAGCAGATCGAGATGGCCGTGTCGTTGGCGTCGCGCATCACCTCGTATTCGATCTCCTTGTAACCCTTGATGCTCTTCTCGACGAGTACCTGATGCACCGGCGAAAGGATCAGGGCGTTGCGCATCAGCTCTTCCAGCTCCTCGCGGTTGTCGGCGAACCCGCCGCCCGTGCCGCCCAGCGTGAAGGCCGGACGCAGCACCACCGGATAGCCGATCTCTTCGGCGGCGGCAATGCCTTCCTCCATATTGTTGGCGATATGCGACGGCAGCACCGGTTCACCGAGCGACTCGCACAGTTCCTTGAACAGTTCGCGATCCTCGGCCTGCTCGATACTCTCGAACGAGGTGCCCAGAATCTCGACCTGACACTCCTGCAATACGCCCTTCTTGGCCAATTGCACGGCCAGATTCAGACCCGTCTGACCGCCCAGTCCCGGCACGATGGCGTCGGGACGCTCGTAGCGGATGATTTTGGCCACATATTCCAGCGTCAGCGGCTCCATGTAGACCTTGTCGGCGATGTGCGTGTCGGTCATGATGGTCGCGGGATTGGAGTTCACCAGAATCACTTCGTAACCCTCCTCTTTCAGAGCCAGACAAGCCTGCGTACCCGCATAATCGAACTCGGCGGCCTGACCGATCACGATCGGACCCGAGCCGATCACCATTACTTTCTTGATATCCGTTCTCTTAGGCATTTTTCCAATCCTCCATCATTTTAGTGAACTTATCGAACAAATAGGCGCTGTCCTGCGGTCCCGAAGCGCTTTCGGGGTGATACTGCATCGAAAAGACGCTATCCTTGTAACAAGCCACGCCCTCGGCCGTACCGTCCAGCAGATTGACGTGCGTAAGTTCCAGTCCCGTTCCTTCGAGCGACGCTACGTCTACGGCGAAACTGTGGTTCTGGCTCGTGATTTCGATCTTGCCCGTTACGAGATTCTTCACCGGATGGTTCGCGCCGCGGTGGCCGAACTTCATCTTGAAGGTCTTGGCGCCATAGGCCAGCGAGATGAGCTGGTGTCCCATGCAGATGCCGAAGATCGGCAACTTGCCGCGCAGCCGCCGAACCAGTTCGATCACCCCCTGCACGTCGTTGGGATCGCCCGGGCCGTTCGAAAGAACGATGCCGTCGGGGCGGAAGGCGAGAATCTGTTCCGCCGTGGCGTCGTAGGGTACGACCGTCACATTGCAGCCCACGCGGTTGAGCAGGCGGATGATGTTGTATTTGATGCCGCAGTCGACCGCCACCACGTCGTATTTGTGGTTCGGCACGCGCGACATCCAGCGTTTGCGGCAACTCACGCGCGCCACCATGTCGTGCGGCCACGGCGTCGCAGCCATGCGCGAGAGCGCCTCCTCGCGGGGGGTATCGACCGAGGTGATCATCACCCGCTGACTGCCTTCGTTGCGGATGATACGCGTCAGCATGCGCGTGTCGACCCCTTCGATGCCGGGAATTCCGTGCTCCTCGAACACCTCGCTCAACGTTTTCGTGTAGCGGAAATTCGAGGGCGAGTCGTTGTACTCGCGCACGATCATACCGCCGATGGTCGGGTTCTTCGTCTCGTAATCCTCGTCGGTCATGCCGTAGTTGCCGATCAGCGGATAGGTCATCACGACCATCTGATCCGTGTACGACGGATCGGACATGATCTCCTGATAACCGACCATCGAGGTGTTGAACACGATCTCGCAGATCGCCTCCTTGTCCGCCCCGAAGCCGTACCCGTAGAATTCCAGTCCGTTCTCCAGAACGATTTTCTTCGTATAAGGTTTCATATTCATATATTGTGTTTATTTTTTCAACGTCTCGTGTCGGTACGCTTCGCGGCCTTCGGCCAGCGTCAGCAGCACTTCGCCCCGCACCTCCATTCCGGCAAAGGGAGTGCTGCGCCCCATCGAGAAAAACCGGTCGGGATCGACCGTCGACGGCCGCTCGGTGTCCACGACCGTCAGATCGGCCGTCTCGCCCGGGGCAATGAGTCCGCCTGCGAGCGAGAAGATGCGGCGCGGCGCGATCGACATCGCTTCGACCAGCCGCCCGAAGGAGATGACGCCCCGTTTCACCAGCGCGGTGTTCAGAACGGCAAAGGCGCATTCCAGTCCCACAACGCCCATCGCGCTGCCGGCGAGTCCGCGCGCCTTTTCGGCGGCGGTATGGGGCGCATGGTCGGTGGCGATCACTTCGATCGTCCCGTCTTGCAGGCCGGCCACGAGCGCCTCGCGGTCGGCGCGGCTGCGCAGGGGCGGATTCATCTTGAAACGCCCCTCCTCCTGCAAATCCTCGTCGCACAGCACCAGATAGTGCGGCGCCGTCTCGCAGCTCACCGTCAAACCGGCGGCTTTGGCGCGGCGCACCAGTTCGACGCTCTCCTTGGTCGAGACGTGGCAGACATGGTACTGACAGCCGGTCTCGGCGGCCAGCCGGATGTCGCGTTCCACCTGCCGCCACTCGCTCTCGGAGCAGATGCCCCGATGACCGTGCATGCGGCAATACGCGCCGTCGTGGATATATCCTTTGTTCAGCAGGGCGTCGACTTCGCAGTGGGCGACCACCGGCCGGCCCGTACGCGCGACGCGGCGCATCGCTTCGCGCATGAGCGCCTCCTCCTGCACGCCGCGGCCGTCGTCCGAGAACCCGACGACATCGGCCTTCAACGCCTCGAAATCGACCAAGTCTCCGCACCCTTTCTGTCCGCGGGTGATGCAGCCGTAGGGAAGCACTTTCACCACGGCGTCGCGGCGGATCGCCTCCAGCTCGACGGCCAAATGTTCCGGCGAATCGGGAGCGGGCGAGAGGTTGGGCATCGCGCAGACGGTCGTATAGCCGCCGTGCGCCGCAGCGCGCGTACCCGTGGCAATGGTCTCCTTGGCCGTGAATCCGGGTTCGCGCAGATGCACGTGAACATCGACCAGCCCCGGGAGAATCTTCATCCCCCCGAGCGGCACGACCTCGCACCCTTCGGCCGGCAAACCGAGTCCCACGGCTGCGATCCGGTCGCCGTCGACAAGCACGTCGGCCCGCACGAATCCTCCGTCACGCCATACCTCGGCACCCTGCAACAATCTCTTCATCTGAGTACATAAAAAAAGAGTAACTGAAAAACAGTTACCCTTTAAATTGGAAAATAAGAAGCCCGCAAGCGTCGTAATCCGACGGATTACCTTTCAGCCGCCGGAGTGCGGAAGAAACGGATATGTTCGGATGGTCTTTGTACATGGCTTCCCGATATCGGGACAAAGGTACGAATTTTTTTCGGAATCCGCGACGGTCCCGATTATTTTTTATGAAATTTTCATTCGCCGGTCACCGCGTCGATTCGATACAAATGGCGCCGAACTTACCGCGCCGACCGAAGGTTTCGACCGCTTCGACGGGAAGCAGATAGTAATAGTACATCGGAACCTCCGCCTCCAACGAAAAGACGTTCGCCCGACACATCCGCAGCCACTCTCCGACAGTCGACGGCGCACCGTCGATCAGGACCAGCGGCGCACGGTCCGCATAGGTCCGTCCTGCGACGAGCGCCCGTCCGTCGGCGGTTTTCGACGAGTCGGGAAAGATATCGAGCGAGCGAAGAATCAGCCCGTCTGCGAACTGAAACACCCTGCCGGGCACTTCGACGCCGTCGAGCACATAACGGGCGTCGGGCGACAAGGCGTGCCACAACGCGTCGGGAACCCTCCCCGACCGGTCGATGCCGCCGGCTCGGCGCAGCGAATCGTACTCCGCACGCAGCGTATAGGTGCGGATATGCACCGCCCGTTTCCGCCGCCGAGCGCCTTCCAGACTCGTCGCGCTCCACGTATATCCCGCGACATTGCCTTGCAGATGCGGCCGCGCGCCCTTACGGCGATCCCGCTCGATAAAGAATTTCAGCAGTCTGACCTTTTCGCGCCGCGTCGTGTCCGAGAGTCGCATCCTGCGATTCTTCACACGCACGCGCCGGACATTCCACAGCGTCACTTGTTCGTAGGCCTCTTCACCGCACGCCCGGCTGCGATTGAGTTTATAGACGAATGGCCTTCCGGCAGCGGGCAGTCCGTTCGCAGTCGTCGCGGAAGGTGCGTCGGCCAGCGTATCGCGCCGCACTTCATCGAAGCGCAGACGAACACGATCCTGCGGCCCTTGCCGCAGCGGCTCCTGTGCCGCAACCTCCCCGCCGCCAACGACGAATCCCACCGCCATGATCCACCCGAAAATCCGATTACGCATAACTCTTCCGTTTTCGCAAAGATGAACTTTTCAAATCATAATTCAAACTTTTTCACGCTGTTTTTCAAAACGAATATCCGCCCACGACGCATACAGCCCGATAGATTCCCAAACGAGAGCGAAAAATTACAATAGAAAAACTATTTACCATCCTTTGAAGATCGTATTTCGATATAATTCATTAACTTTGATTTACAGACCAGCTAACATGCCAAATGATGAAGATAAAAAGCGATCGCATTGAGTTGAAACTCTTCTCGATCGAATGGGTGAACTATCATTTTCTCGCCATTCTGTTTCTCGTCTTCGGCCTCTTACAACTTTACTTCTTTATTGCGGACTGTCTGCACGGCACACCGGATCGGAAATGGTTATCCGCTTTATGCTGTTTCGCCGTCAGCTATTACCTTTATCTGTTTAAATCGCGTAAACTGAAACATAAACGACTCCGCATAGCGTGCAACGACGACATGCACAAAGCTAAAATCATAGAACTGCTGGAGGCAAACGGCTGGAAAATCCACTACAACAACCGGCAGTATTTGCAAGCCTCGCGATGGCCCCATTCCACCGCCCCCCCCTGTTTTTATTGATCTGGAAACGGGATCGTACACTATGGAACTGCATCCTCGACCCATTTTATAAAGATGTAACGATCGGTCTTATCAGCGATTTGATCGGCCGGAAAGTCGCAAAGAAAATCGAGCGGCTCGCTGACGACGACAACCTCTAACCCTCGAACCGCCCTTTTGGCCGCTCCATCCGCCGCCGATACCGATATCGTCCTCATATGAAAATGACATATTCTGCATCATAACAACGGATTACAAAACCATATACAAAGAAAAAGCGGACAACTCTTGTGAGTTGTCCGCTTTGGTAGCGGGAGGAGGACTCGAACCTCCGACCTCCGGGTTATGAGCCCGACGAGCTGCCAACTGCTCTATCCCGCGATGTATCGTCGATGGGGAAACCCCCGATCTATCGCTTTTGTGAGTGCAAAGGTAAGGCAAATTTTCGAATCTGCCAAATAAAATCGGAACTTTTCCACCCGCACGCCAGCTTCCGGCTGCCGTACAGCCGCTTACGAGCCGATGCCTGCGACTGTACAAATGCCCCACGGCAACCCCGCCAAACGAAAGCCGGCGGACGGTTCAACGAATCCGTTTAGCCACGATCTCCGCCAGATCGCACACCTCGGTCGTCGTACCGCGCACGAGCGCCTTCTTGCACAGCGGGCAGGCCGTGACGATCGCGTCGGCGCCCGTAGCCGTCAGTTCATCGGTCACCGACGCAGCGATGCGCACCTGATCACCGTCCGAGATGGCGGTATTGGCCACCGACGAACCGCAGCAAAGCGCGTCTTCGCGCGTATGCGCCGGTTCGAGCAGCGCGCCCACCGCCTCGATCACACGGCGCGGTTCGTCGTAGATGCCGCTGCCGCGCCCCAGTTCGCAGGGATCGTGGTAGGCATAGCTCGTCGCGCCGCGTTCCAGCGTCAGCCGACCGGCGGCCAACAAATCGAGGATATACTGCGAGTGGTGGATGACGCGGATGCCATCGAGCCGGTACTCCTCGCGGAAGACTTTCAAGCAGATCGGGCATGACGTGACGAGCGTGCGGATGCCGTGCTTGCGGAAGAGCTGCGTATTGTACTCCATCATGCGACGTGCCGAATCGGTCTCGCCCGAGAGTTTCAGCGGCCGGCCGCAGCAGACACCGCCGTTGCGGTCGGCCCACCACACCTCCTCGCCTGCGGCGGCGAAGATGCGCTCCATGGCGGTCATCGTGCGCGGCGTGAGCAGCGTCATACAGCCCGCGAAATAGCCCACCTTGCCTTCGCCTTCCGAGCGGTCGAGCCCTTTGAAATAATCGTACCGCCGCTCGTCGGGAGTATTGCGCATCGTGTCGCGCGAATTGAGCCGCAGCGTATTGAGATCGATGCCCACCGGACATTTCGTCTGGCAGCGGCCGCACATCAGGCAGTTCTGCGCCACTTCGCGCGTCAGCATTCCGTAGCGGCGGTCGCGCAGGAAGTAGACCGACTGCACGTCGTCGACGCCCAATACGCTCTGCAACTGGCAGGGGTCGATACAGATTCCGCACCGCGAGCAGGCCTGAATCTGAAACTGGTCGGCCGAAGACTCCTTCTCGCGCGAACGCACGCCGTAATGGCGCAGGAAGATAAGCGGAATCTCGGTGAAGATGTGCATGTAGCGCGAAAAGGGCAATGCGACGAAGAAAACGCCCAGCGCGATCGAGTAGAACCACCACGCCCCCTGTTCGAGCAGGACGAGCGTAGAACGGCCGAGGTGGTCGGCCAAGAAAGAACCCAGCCCGCCGGTGAGAAACCCGCCCATGCCGTAGATGCCGCAGGTGATGCTTTCGGCTGCCAGACGCGCCGGAAAGACGAACCACAGCGCCGAAAGGGCGATCCGGTCGCCCAACACGTGTTTGGTCGTACGGCGCATGCCCATCGCCCGCGAATAGAACCGTTTGCCCCATGCCAGCGCCACGCCCGAGAGGACGAAGAGCAGCAGCAGGTCCATCAGAAAATCGAAGACGGGTTTGTCGCGCAGCATCAGCGTCGGCGCGAAATATTTGAAGAAGACATGCCCCTGCAACGGAACCCACCGCAGGCCGAGATAGGCGACCGTCTCGACCCACCCCACCACAATGAGCAGGAACCACCCGAAAGCCAGCGACATATGCATGTAGCCCAGCAACGGATTGACACGGAAGATACGGCGGTGCAGCAGGCATTCGCGGATTACTTCGCCGACGGCGCCGAGCGTCCGCGTCGTAGGAATGCCGAACAACACCCGCTTCTTATCCGCACGCGGCAGTTCGGCGAACCACACCACGTATTTCCAAACGAGGACAGCGGCCATCGCCAATGCGCCGATCAGAAACGGCAGACAGAACGGTGCGTAAAACTTCATCCCTTAAAAATCCCCCAGTTTACGTTTGATGAGCATCACCACGCCGCGCGTGTTGATCCCCCGCGGACAGGCCAGCCGGCACTTGCCGCACAACATGCATTTGTTCATCTCCTCGTAGGCTCCTTCGTACTCGCCGCGACGCACCAGCGTGTGCACCTTGCGGAAGTTGAACGACGTGAGATTGCCCGCCGTGCACAAGGCCGTGCAGGCGCCGCAGCCGATGCAGGTCTGCAACTCGGGCATCTCGCGCAGAATCTCGTCGCTCTTGCGCAGGTTGTTGCGATCCAGATCGATCACGCGCGGCTTGTTGATGCCGAATCCGAAATTTATCGTCGCCATCGTCTTATGCTCGTTTCAGGTATTCCGCTGCGCGGTCGGCCGCCACAGCCGCCTCCGACAGCGATTCGCCGATGTTCTTGGGCGCAGTCACCGCACCGGCGTAGAAAATTCCCTCGACGCCGCTCTCGACGTTGTGAAGGAACGCATCGCGCGGCGCGAGGAACCCGCTCGGCTGCACCTGCAACCCCGCCTCGGCGGCAAAGACGGCGTTCGACGCGTTGCTGCGCATCCCCACGATCAACACCAGCATGTCGACCGACATCTTGAGCGGACGGCCCGTGAGCGTATCCTCGGCTTTGATCTGCACGCGGCCGTCGAGCGTCGGACTCGCCTCCGAGATACGCCCGCGCACGAAATGGATGTTGAGCCGCTGCTGGGCATCGCGGTACATCTCCTCGTACCCGGGTCCGAACATGCGAATGTCCATATAGAAATTGAAGACGTCGGCTTCGGGAAACATCTCCTTGAGCTCCATCGCCTGTTTGACGCCCGTGATGCAGCACACCTTCGAACAATGGTGCTGGCAGACCTTCTCGTCGCGCGAGCCGACGCAATGCAGAAAGGCGATGCGGTGCGGAGCGGAGCCGTCCTTCAACGCTACGCGCCCCTCATTGAGCATGCGCTCGACGTCGACGGTCGTATAGACGTTGTCGTAGATACCGTAACCATACTCCTCCTTGATGCGGGCGTCGAAGAGGGTGAAGCCCGTGGAGACCACCACGGCGTCGGCCGCCAATCGCTCGCCGGAGGCCAGCGTCACGCCGTCGCGCGCCACGCCGACGACCTCGCACCGCGTCCGCACCTCGGCCCGACTCGCCGAAAGTCGCCGTCGCAGTTCGTCGAGCACCTCATGCGCCGGCGTGAACGAGGGGAACAGTTTGTGCCAGCCCGTGAGCTTGCCGCCCAAGTCGGACTCGCGTTCCAGCAGGAGCACCGAGACGCCCTCGGCGGAGAGTTTCAATGCCGTCTGCATGCCGGCGATACCGCCGCCGACGATGATTACGCGTTTTCCCATCACTGTTTGATATTGTAGATCGTATCCTGCGAACCGCAATTGACAATGACCGATGCAGGTTGTCCGATATATTTTCCATTCATTCCCAAATACTTGGCCGCCGGATCGTACTCGACGCCCATCTTGTCCAGCAGCGGCTCGACATCGACTTGGTGCATCTGCATGCCCAACGCCCACGGGTCGTATCCGAGCACCAGACCCGCCATCTCCTCGTAGGTGAGCACCGGAATGCCGTGGCCGTTCTCGCCGTAGGTCGTACCCTCCATCTCGGCGATCGTGTACTGCCACTTGTCGATGAACATCGCGCAGCCGGGGCAGTTGGCGACGATGAAATCGGGCTTACAGGGAGCCATGCTCTCCAATTTCTTACGGGTGTTGGCCACCGAATAGCCGCGGTTGGCCTGCACCAGATAGTTGCGGAAGCCGAAGCCGCAGCAATGCCGCCGCTCGGGGTAGTCGACGCACCGGCCGCCCCACGACTCGACCATGCCGGCCAGTACGTAGGGGAACTCCGAACCGCCGATGCCCGACTTGGGAAAGAGCTTGGCGTAGTGGCACCCGATGTGTTCCGCTACATGCAGCGGCTCGCCCGTCAGCACGTTCACCAGCCGGTGTTTGGCCCGCGCGGCGATGGCTTCGCGGTGATGGAAAATCACGTCCGACGTGTGGGCGAGGTTCTTCGGTTTGACCAGCGTGCGGCCCGTCGCCTTGAACAGATTCTCGCGCGCCTGCTCCTCGGTCTCGGGAAACTCCTCCCACGTGGCCAGTATCTCGGTGTAGATGCCGAACGAGGTGATGCACGACGAGATGAAATTTTCGTAACCCGCCTCGCCCATCAGCGCAAACTGCCGCGCCACGACGGTCATGATCGTCTCCAAGGGCACGATGTCGGAGTGATAGCCGATGCCCGTGCAGGAGGTGTGGATCGGATCGTCGAAGCAATCGCGTCCCAGATCGTCGTGCATAATGTCCAGAAAGGCCTTTTCGCTGCCCGGGAAGAAATTCTGCCGGATGCAGCTGCGCACGTAGTAATACCGGTCGTCGGCGATCTCCTTCTGATACTCTTTCCAGCTTCTATTCATCGTGGTTCTGCGAATTTCGGGTGAATACGTCCATAAAATAGCGTTGGTCGGCGCCGTCGTAACCCATTTCGCGCGCCTTACGATCGGAACAGCTCTCGATGTGGTCGAAGAACGCCGTGCCGCCCGTCACCTCGAAGATGCGGTGCAGCTCGCCGAGCGTGGCGTCGTCGATGCGGCGCACGGCGCCCGGCCCGGGCTGATCGTAAGTGGGATTGAACTGGCAGTAGATTTCGCGGTCGTTGCGATAGATCCAGCTCCAGACCGGCCCCTGCTCGGGATGGAGTTCGGGAGCGACGAGTTTCGGCGTTACGCAATAGCCCGTGCGCAGGATGTTCTCGCCGATGGTGCGTTTGAGCGCCAACTGTTGACGGCCTTTCTCGCTCTCGACGAAGAATCCCAGTTTCTGCGACAGCGTGCGCAGCGCCTGAATGACGTACCCCGGCGTATTGCCGCGCGGACAGCGCGGGCGGCACGACATGCACTCGCCGCAGAACCAGATCGTATCGCTTTTCAGCAGGCGTTCGATCTGCTCCTCGTCGCGCGTCTGGACGATGGCGACGATCTGGCGCGGGTCGTAGTCGTAGAACTCGGCCGCAGGGCAGACGCCCGTACAGATACCGCAATTCATACACGACTTCAGCCCCTCGCGGAAGCGGACGTCCTCCATCAGCAGTTCGAAATAATGACTCATAACCGACAACTTTGCATCAGGCAAAGTTACCGGTAACGCACAAAATACGAAACAGTATAAATACCTATTTTTGAAATCCGTCCCGCCGAAAAGAAATCCGGCTCCACGCTGAAAAGCGGAGCCGGACAAGCGGTATGCAGCCGCTTCCGATCAGTGTAATTTGATATTTGCGTCGGAAGGATCGTTGGCGACGAATTCGCTGCGGAAATCGGCAGGAGTGACGTCGACCACGTTGATTCCGGTATAGCCTCCGTAAAGCGGATAACTCGACGCTCCCGCAATGATCATCGGGATACCGGCGATATCGGTCAGCTCCGTGATATGGGTATGACCGGCGAAGATCGCACGCACGCCGTATTTTTTCATCAACTCGGCATACTCCGTACGGAAAGGTTCGTCGTAGGCCGACTTGTGCTCCACGACGCTGCCTGCGGCGATATTGAGCGGATGGTGGGTGAACACGAAGATGTGGTTGCACTTGCGGTACCGCTTCAACTGCTTCTCGAACCACGCGAGTTGAATCCGGGCATCGGCTTTCGCCGTCTCGTTGTCGTAAACCATCGGATTGCTGTTCAGCCCGATGAACGCAGAGCCGTTATACGTGAACGCAAAGCGGTCGTAGCCGTATTCTTCGAGATACTTCGCCACGGCTCCGGCTTCGTACTTGGGCATGTCGTGGTTGCCCGGGATATGGAACACGGGAATCGATTTGTCGATCAACCGAATGTTCTCGCGGTAGGTCTGCGCCTGCTGCGCACTCTTATGATTATGAATCATATCGCCGCTCACGATTACAAAAGCCGGTTTGAGTTCGTTGACGCGCGCGACGGTAGCCTTCAAATTTTCGACGGTCCATTGCCAGTCCTGCCCCTTGTCGCAGAAGCCCAACTGCGGGTCGGCAATCTGAACGAAGGTAAAGGGATCTCTCTTCGAGCCCTGCTTTTCGATCACGGGCTGCGCATCGGCCCAAGCCGACGACAGGCAGAGCGCAAACAGAAAGAGGAATAACTTTTTCATCATATCGTTTTAAGGTTAGGTTTCGCTTTTTATCCGCATACTATCGCTTCCGCTCATAGGTCTCGAACGTAAAGGGCCACTCATACCGCTCGCCGCAGGGGAACGATTCGCTCTCGACGAGCCGCCACTCGTCGGGATTCCATTCGGGAAACAGGGTATCGCCGGCATAAGCGCGGTGCACGCGCGTCAGGTAGAACCGATCGGCTACGGGCAGGGCTTCGCGATAGATCTGCGCGCCGCCGATGACGAAGAGTTCCTCGTCGGCGGAAAACAACGCGCAGGCCTCATCGAGCGAATGCGCCGTCTGCGCACCGTCGAGCGACAGCTCCTGCCGCGAGATGACGACGTTTGCGCGGCCCGGCAACGGCCGGCCCAGCGACTCCCACGTTTTACGGCCCATAATGACGGGATGCCCCGTCGTGATCCGCTTGAAGCGGCGCAAATCCTCGGACAGGTGCCACAACAGCCGGTTCTTATCTCCGATGACGCCGTTTTCCGCAACGGCTACGATAATTGAAATCAATGGATAATCAGCAATTAAAAATTAACAATCGCTCCGGTCGTCAGAACGACATCGGAGCCTTGATCGCCGGCCACGGATCGTATCCTTCGAGGGTGAAATCCCCGTACCGGAAATCGAAGATCGACCGCACGGCGGGGTTGAGCCGCATCTCGGGCAGCTTGCGCGGCTCCCGCGACAGCTGCTCGGCCACCTGATCCACATGGTTCAAATAGAGGTGCGTATCGCCCAGCGTATGGACGAAATCGCCCGGCTCCAGATCGCACACCTGCGCCATCATGAGCGTCAGCAACGCATAGGAAGCGATGTTGAACGGCACGCCCAGAAACGTATCGGCGCTGCGCTGGTACAACTGACACGACAACCGCCCCTCGGCCACATAGAACTGGAATAACACGTGGCAAGGCGGCAACGCCATCTCGTCCACCTCGGCGACGTTCCACGCCGACACGATGATGCGCCGCGACTCGGGATTGCGGCGGATCGTATCGACCGCCTGCGCGATCTGGTCGACCGCTCCGCCGTCGGGCTTGCCCCAACTGCGCCACTGCCAGCCGTAAACATGGTTCAGATCGCCGAAACGATACCCCTCTATGGGCGACTCCTCGCCCGCCGCAGCCAGAAACGTTTCGCGGTCGACGGGCAGCACGCCGTGGCGTACGCACAACTCGTTATAATAACGATATGCGTCGTTATCCCAAATATGGACGCCGTTTTCAACCAGATAGCGGATATTGGTATCGCCCTGCAAAAACCAGAGCAACTCGTGAATCACCCCCTTGAGGAAAACTTTTTTGGTCGTCAGCAGCGGAAATCCTTCGCGCAGGTCGAAACGCATCTGGTGGCCGAAAACGCTCTTGGTACCCGTACCCGTTCGGTCGCCCCGCACGACGCCTTCGTTGCAGATTCTGCGCAGCAAGTCGAGGTATTGTTTCATGACGTTACAATCGTTTGAGTTCCAACTCTCCGGCATCGTTCAGAACGGCATAGGCCGGTGCGTCCCACGAACTGAGCAGCACGACGCGCAGGCCGTCGGCGGCGTAATCGCGCGCGCAGTGCATGTGCCCGAAGATATAGTAGTCGACCGGATCGCGCCGCTGCCGTTCGCCGGCGTAGGCGATCAACGGCTCGGTTACGCCTTGGTCGCGCAGTTCGCTGTGCGACTTGCGCGAATGACCGCTCCACCACCTGCCGAACTTCACGGCCCAGTCGGGATGCACCCCCCACGAAAAGAGCCAGCGCAGCGTCCGTGACCGGAAAACGCGGTTCATAAATTTAAGCCACGGCAGATGATCGATGTTCATATTGTCGCCGTGCGCCAGAAAAAGACGCTTGCCGGCCAGTTCCACCACCTGCGGCGAAGTGTGGATCTCCACACCGCACTCGCGTTGCAGGTAGTCGCCCACCCACATATCGTGGTTGCCGGTAAAAAAGACGATTCGTACGCCGCGGTCGGTCAACTCGGCCAGCTTTCCCAACGTACGGGTGAATCCCTGCGGCACGACCCTGCGGTATTCGAACCAGAAATCGAACAGATCGCCCAGCAGAAAAATCGCATCGGCATCACGGGAAACGTCGTCGAGCCACGCTGTAAAACGACGTTCGGTACGCCGCGCCGTCGTCGGATCGCCGGCTCCCAAATGAATATCCGAGGCAAAGTAAACCATCGCCCCTACAACAGCTTCTCCAATTGTTGTTCGAGCGAAACTCCGTAGAGATCCTTGGCCACGATGTCGCCGTTACGGTCGATCAGATAGTTGGCCGGCAGTTTACGGATGTTGTAGATCGTCAGCGACGGCGAAGCTTCGCCGCGCAGGTCGCAAACCGAAATCCACGGCAGCGACTGCTCCTGTACCGTATTGATCCACATAGGTTTCGACGTTTCGACAGCGATCTGATAAACCTCGAAACCGACGTCGTGGTATTTTTCATAGAGTTGTTTCAGGTCGGCGTTCAGCGCGTTGCTGTTGCCCAGCGAGGGCGACCAGAAATCGACCAGCACGACATTGCCTTTCAGCGACGAAAGCCGCACTTTCTTACCGTACATATTGGTCATCTCCAAATCGGGGAATCCCGCTTCGGCAACGGTTGCCGAGAGATTTTGCAACGCATCGAGGCGTGAAATCTCGGCATGCAGCGACGCCAGATAGGGAGACTTGGGATAGCGTTCTTCCAGCGCGTCGGCCACCGTGCGGTAATAAACGGCGTCGCCCTGACCGTTGAAGAGGTAGCGGTCGCCCGGCAAACGCTGAGAGAGCGCATAAACCGCCGCAATCGACGCCTTGTGTTCCACGATAAAGGTGATCTGCGCGCGTTTGATGCGCTGATACTCCTCCGAATAGGCTTTGGCAAGACGTTTGAGTTCCTCTTCCGATTGTCCGCTGCGGGCATAGGCCGCGGCGATGTCGTTGAGCCGTTCCGCCCCTTCGACGTATGCGAGATTGAATTCGCGCAGCAACGCCGACTCCTCGTTTCCCTCGACCGTATAGTTACGGGCGAAGCTGCCGACCGAATTGACCGTCAGACGATCGCCGCCTTCGATCAGTACGGGGACGGTCTCGCCGTTATAGGAAATAGTGTAAAGCGAAGGAGTGGAGGCGACGTTTTTCAATTCGAACCGGTAATTCCCCATATCGTCGAGCGATACCGAATCGACCAAAGGAATTCTGCTGCCCGAGGATACCTCTTCGATGTAGACCTGCCGGGCGTCGGCACCGACCAGACGACCCGAAATCTTCACCTTAGACGACTGACAGGCACCGAGCGTCGCAGCCGCCAGAATCCCCATGACTATCTTGCTTTTCTCCATTTTTCGAACGTTTTCGTTAAGCGAGGACAGAGTGTGTTTACATACTCTGTCGAGCGCAGAAAATGTCATAATCAACGTTTTCGTTAAGCGAGGACAGAGCGGTTCACATGCTCTGTCGAGCGCAGAAAAGGTCATAAAACAACGTTTTCGTCAAGCGAGCGCGGAACCGAATTTATTCGGACTCCGGCAAGCGCAGAAAAGTTTTTTTTACGAATGTTTTCATTCGGCGGATGCGGAATCGACCTGATTCGAACCTCACCGGACGCGGAAAACGCTGCTGCAAATAAACTTTTCGTAACTACAAATATAACCTTTTTTGCCTTATAACGCAAAATTATTTGGTCGAATTGTACGAACGGCCATTTTTAGTGTAGCCCTGATGTTGTCCCTGATGATTCTGCTGATAGGTGCCCTGACGGGCACGCGGATTGTTACGGCCTTTCTGTACGGGACGCCCGCCGGCGCGCTGAGGCCCTTTTTGGGGGTGGGCCGTAAAGTGTTGTTTATAGTCGCTTCGGAGATTATTGATAGCAGTTTCGTCTATCGAAATGTTCCCGCCGGACATTTGCTTTATATCTTTTATGATGACCTCGTTATTGGGATGCTCCTGATTGTACTCGTAGCTCTTGGCACGCATGTAACGCGCCAGATTATCGACCGTCCGGCTCACCTCCGAAGCGCTCTTTCCGGCCAGCGAACGGATCATTTCGCCCACATACTTGCCGTAATGCTTGAAAAGAATACGCCGCTGCGAATAGGGCATCCTTCGCGGCGTGATCGTCAGGTCCTGACGCGAGGGCCGCGGATAGGGAGAGTCCACATCCAACTGGAAATCAGACATAATGAAGAGATGGTCCCACAATTTGTGCGTAAAGTCGGCCGTATCCCGCAGCAGCGGATTGAGATTTCCCATCACGGCGATGACGGCCTTGGCCTGCCTCGTACGTTCCCGTCGGTCTTCGATTTCGAGCAACGAATCGACCATCTCGTGGATGTGCCGCCCGTACTCCGGCAGGAAAAGTTTGCAGCGGGTGTAATTATAATTCTTTTTCATAACGGATTTGATTCGCGCAGACGACCCGAGAGCCGGAACAATGTTCCGTTCGGACAGGATACATCGAATTTTTAATGGTAAAAAAAGTTCTTTGACAGCGTTTGCGCCAAACTTACAAGAGTTTGACTTGCCTGAAAATTTTTACTAATTTGGCTACAAATGTAAACAAAATTCGAGAGATTCTACGATAACCATGACAAAAGTTTTGATTTTAGACCATTCAAAAAGTATGCGAAAGACGCTCGGCGAACGACTCGCATACGAAGGTTATGCCATCGAAGCCACCGACAATATTTCGGAGGCTTCCGAAATGTGTCGCCAAATGGCATTCGACGTAGTCCTCACCGACGACAGCAGCAATGCTTCGCCGCTCGGAATTCCCTTTATCGTCCTCGCGGGCGCGAGCGACAACCAGATCCAGCGCGCTGTGGCCGCATTCCGCGACGGAGCAATGGATTTCCTGCAAATACCGACCGATATCAACAGGCTCTACGACACGTTGCGGCGTTACTCGCAGGAGGATGCCCCGACGGAGACGACGCTGCCGAAACAACGCATGTCCACGCATGCGATGGGCCGCGCCCGCCGGACGCGCGCTTCGTCCGTTCAGCCCATCATCGGTTCGTCGAACGCCAAAAGCAGACGGGCTTCGGGCCCTTTCGTGGAGGTCAACTGCGCGGCCATTCCGTCGGAACTGATCGAAAGCGAGCTGTTCGGACACGAACGCGGCGCTTTCACCTCGGCCATCAAGCAACGCAAAGGCAAGTTCGAACAGGCTTCGGGCGGCACGCTCTTTATGGACGAGATCGGCGACATGTCGCTGGCCGCCCAAGCCAAAGTGCTGCGCGCCCTGCAGGAGAACAAGATCAGCCGCGTGGGCAGCGACAAGGACATCGACGTCGACGTGCGCGTCATCGCAGCCACCAACAAGAACCTGCGTGAGGAGATCGCCAAGGGCAACTTCCGCGAAGACCTCTACCACCGCCTGAGCGTCATCGTGATCCGCGTTCCGCCCCTGCGCGAACGCTCTTCGGACGTTCCCGAACTGACGCAGCACTTCGTCGACGAAATCTCGGCCGCCTACGGCATTCCGCCCAAAAAGATCGAGGCCGACGCCATGGAGGCGCTCTCCGCAATGCGGTGGAGCGGCAACGTCCGCGAATTGCGCAACGTCATCGAACGGCTCATCATCCTCAGCGGCGACACCGTCACGATCGACGATGTACATAAATACTGCCAATCGTAACATCGGACATACAAAACGAAAACGGAATCTCTCGGAGATTCCGTTTTTTATTGATAGTCAACAGACAAAATTCTTTCGGTCTTCGTCCGGTTCCGTAAAACCGGAACACAACCGCGTGGAAAAAGCAGGAACGGATTACAGCAATCCGAGCAACTCTTCGGGGCGGTCCACAATGTGCTGCGCGCCGCTCTGCTCCAATTCGGCACGCGTGCGGAATCCCCACGTCACGCCCGCCGAACGAACGCCCGCCGCTGCGGCCGTCTGCATGTCCACGCCCGAATCTCCGACATAGAGCACTTCGCCGGCGGCGACGCCCGTCGCCGTCAGGATCTCGCCGACGACCGCCGGATCGGGTTTGAGCGGCACATCGGGCCGCTGACCGAAGACGGCGTCGAAGCGAATAGCGGGAAAATAGCGGCCGATCAGTTTCTCCGTGCCGGCCTGAAACTTGTTCGATGCGACAGCCATTCGCACGCCCCGCCGCTGCAACTCGGCCAGCAATTCGGGAATCCCCTCATAGGGAACCGTATGTTCGTCGATATGCGCAAGATAGTACGCCACGAAATCGCGCCGCACGGCGTCGACCGTAAAGGGCGTGCGCAACGGTTCGGGCAGCGCACGCTCCACCAGCCGCATGATGCCGTTGCCTACGAAACCGCAATACGCTTCGTAGCTATGCTGCGGCAGTCCGCGCAGCGCCAGCACGGCGTTGCAACTGACGGCCAGATCGCCGATCGTATTGAGCAGCGTCCCGTCGAGATCGAAAATAGTGAGTCGTGTCATCGGATTCTCTTTTATTCCGGCGGCAAAAATACAAAAAGCGGGGGAACCGCACAACTCTTCCCCGCTTTCAAAGTAGCCCCACCGCGACTCGAACGCGAATTTAGGGTTTAGGAAACCCTCGTTCTATCCCTTGAACTATGGAGCCTCGCCACCCGCCCCGCTTTCGGCGCTCCGTCGGCAGCGCCGAAAAAAGCGGAGCCCGACCGTCGAACGGCAGGCTCCGCAAAGATAGCTCTTTTTCGCAAAAAAGCGGCGCGAACTCAGAAATTAAATCCCAAACCGAACGAGAGAACGTGGGCGTGGAGTTTGTAGTTGCCCGAGAAGATCGATTCGAGTTTCGTATTGTCCTGATAGCTGTAAATGGGATAGGAACCGGTCCGCTCGGGATCGGCCGACGAAACGTAGCAGTAGGCCAGATCGATCGAAACATACTTGCGGGGACGGAAACTCAGACCCGCCGTATAGGAGACCTTCGTCATCGACGGAGTCTCGGGATTGAGGTAGTCGCTGCTCACGGGGCTTTCGTCGACATACATACCCATACGGGCCGTCAGCCAGTCGCAGGCGCGGTATTGGGCGCCGAAACGGAACGTGAGCGTATTGGAGTAGTTCTTGACCGAATAGATCGGGTCGATGCCCAGCTCCTTTTCATTGAACTCCACGTTGAGCGCCTCGTAAGCCGACCAGCCGACCCATTGCAGATCGACGGCGAACTCCCATTTGACCGCCGGACGGAAACTGACGCCCCACGTCACGGTCGTAGGCAGCGGCAGTTCGGCCGAGAAGGTTCCCTGATCCAGCCCGGGAATCATCTTCGAGGCTTCGAGCACCGCCTGTACGAAGGGATCGCGGTAGTCGAGCGTGCCGTGCCCCGTCTTGACCTTCATGTTCATGCGCGAACGATAGCTCATGGCCAGCGACCATTCGGGATTGATGTCCCACAGGATGCCGGCGTTGACGCCTACGGCCACCTTCGAATCGCCTTCCAATTTGGCCGAAATCAAGGCGTTGTCGTACGCCGTAGCGGCGCTTTGGGTGGCGCCCTGCGCCATCGCCTTGTACTCGGCGGCCTTGGCGGCGTCGCCTGCCGCCTCATACTGCTGAGCGGCGGCGTTATACTGCGAAGCGACTTGCTGCAAACCTCCGGCGATCATCTTCGTCGTGGCGTTCTCTCCGACGGGCAGCATCGAACGCGACAGATCGAAATTACCCCACGTCACCATCAACCCCGCACCGATGGAGAGTTGATCGCAGATTTTGAACGACACGGTAGGCTGCACGGTATAAGCCGCCAGATTGATCTCCTGCACCAGATGCGCGCCGGGCCAGTTGTCGCCCCAGTTCATCGTCGAACCGTTGGGCGTGAAGAAACCCACGCCGACCGCCCAACGATCGGCGGGCTTGTAGTTGAAATAGGCGTAGATCGGCGTCGACATCTTGTTGTCCGACTTCCATTCGGGACGATTGCCTGCATACAATCCGTTCTCCATCGTGGGCGAAGGGGTGTAGGTACAGTAGGAGAGGATTCCCGCCGCGCCGACCGACAGGTCGAATTTCGAACCCTGAAACACCGTGGCGGCAGGATTGAAGAAGATGGATTCCGAATTGAGTTTCATGGCCGTGCCGACATGGCCCATACCCGTCTGACGGGTCGAAAGGTTGTTCACCTGATAGCCTTCGGCCGAAAGGTCGGTCGCCGCAGCGACGGCCAGCAGAAGCGTCAAAAGTTTTTTCATTCGAACTGATTTTATGTGTTACACCCTGAAACAGTTCCCGTTTCGGGGTAAAAATCCGGCGCAAAAATAGGAATTAAATGCTGTGTCGGCAAATAATTTGGTCGTTATTTCCGAAAATCTGGAATATAAGTAAACATTTGGTCGAAAAGGGAAATTTCCTCGCCGTCCTGTTCCGACAACAACTCCGGCCTAACGGAAAACGGAACCGTCAGGCGGTTCCGTTTCTTCCTTATATACAGACAAGATTATTCCTCCCCCATCACCTCGCGGCGGTAACGCTTCAACGCCTCGCCCAACACGCGGATCGCCCGTTGCAGCTCTTCACGGCAAAGGACATAAGCGATGCGCACTTCGTTGCGGCCGCATGCCGGATCGGAGTAGAAACCCGAGGCCGGAGCCAGCATCACGGTTTCGCCCTCGTACTCGAACTCTCGCAGACACCATTCGCAGAAACGGTCGCTGTCGTCGATCGGCAGCCGCGCCACCGTATAGAACGCCCCCATCGGAATGGGCGAATAGACGCCCGGCAGACGGTTCAGACCGTCGATCAGACATTTTCGCCGCCCGATATATTCGTCGTACACCTCCGTATGATATTCACGCGGCGCGTCGATCGAGGCTTCGGCGATGATCTGTCCCACGAGCGGCGGCGACAGGCGGGCCTGACAGAATTTCATCACGGCATCATGGAGCTCCCGATTCTTCGTAATGAGCGCCCCGATGCGGATGCCGCACTCCGAGTAGCGTTTCGACACGGAATCGATCAGCACCACGTTCTGCTCGATTCCCTCCAGATGACAGGCCGAGATATAGGGCGAACCCGTGTAGATGAACTCGCGGTAGACCTCGTCCGAAAAGAGAAAGAGGTCGTATTTCTTTACCAGATCGCGGATTTGCATCATCTCGCGGCGCGTATAGAGATAACCTGTCGGATTGTTGGGGTTGCAGATCAGGATGCCGCGCGTACGTTCGTTGATGAGCTTTTCGAACTTCTCGACCGAAGGCAGCGCAAAACCGTCCTCGATCGAGGCGGTGATGGGCCGGATTACGGCTCCCGCCGAGACGGCGAAAGCCATGTAGTTGGCATAGGCCGGTTCGGGCACGATGATCTCGTCACCCGGATTGAGACAGGACATGAAGGCGAAGAGCACCGCCTCCGAACCTCCCGTCGTAACGATGACGTCGTCGGCCGTCAGGCGAATCTGGTATTGGGCGTAATACTCGACCAGCTTTTCGCGCAGCGACCGGTAGCCGTCGCTGGGGCTGTATTCCAGTACGGTACGGTCGACCCGCTTCATCGCATCCAGTCCCACCTGCGGGGTGGGCAGATCGGGCTGGCCGATGTTGAGGTGATAGACCTTCACGCCCCGCCCTTTGGCAGCTTCGGCCAGCGGAAAGAGCTTTCGAATCGGCGACTCGGGCATTTCACAGGCCCGAAGGGAAATTTGCGGCATAGCGACAACGTTTCGTCAATAGTTTCAACAGATCAGATCCTCTGCGTTCGGAGAAGGGACAAAGATAGTGCTTTTTCGGGATCGGCCGACCCGCAGCTTCAATCCTCGATCATGCGCGACGGACGAAACCGCACGACATGGCGGGCAGGAACCCGTACGGGCGCTCCCGTGCGGGGATTGCGGCCCATACGTTCGGGATAACGGGAAGTCGTAAACGTCCCCAGACCGGTCAACAGAATCTTCTCGTCCGCATGCAATGTCTCGACTGCGATCTTGATAAACGCATTGAGCGCCTTCATGGCATCGATTTTCGAAAGCCGAGCCTCACGGGCCATAGCCTCCGCCAACTGAGATTTGTTCATAGCAGAGAGGGTATAAAGGTTACAAAATTCTTTGTCTCAAAATCCTAACCGTAACGGACAAAGTTAATAAAAATTTCGAAAACAAGCGACTTCGGCATCTTTTCCGCCGCACGGATTCTCCCGTCGGCGATGGAACGCGGCGAACGACCTTCCCGTCTTCGCTTCATCGGGAAAAAGCGGCCGTTTTGCCGCGCCGCACGCATCGATCCGCCCGGCGAAACGGAGCGGCGAATTCCCGTCGGGAATTTGGTAAAATGAAAATAAGGTGCTACTTTTGCCCCCGGAAAGATGGCAGAGTGGTCGATTGCGGCGGTCTTGAAAACCGTTGAGCTG
>CAJMNH010000011.1 GCA_905214725.1 uncultured bacterium | reverse complement strand
AAAATGCCCCCCCCCTCCATTTTTTCTCATGGCCTTTGCAATTTACTAACTACCCACAAGATAGTGAAAAATTACCGTTCCTGCAAATCGGCTGCCTGAGAAAATAGAATGGCCGGCGAGAATTTCAGGAAATCCAAAACTTCACTTCGGGATTCCTCCTCAGGATAACACTATCAGAACGGTCATTCCGAGCGGAGTGAAACGGAGCGTGGGAATCGACTGCTTGCGCGAAGCGCACCCTAATTCCGCATTGCGAAAAATCGGGAAGAAGAAACGGCTCGGTCATCAGTCGTCCCGCTCTTCTTCCTGCCTACAAGTACTCAGCAGACCGCAGGCCGCCTGAATATCCTCGCCGCGCGAAGCGCGGATGGTCGTGGTGATCCCTTTGGCCGATAGCGTGTCGCGGAAACGTTCCATCGCCGCGCGGTCGGGCGAGAAATAGGGCGAATCGGGAATCCGGTGAAAGCGGATCAGGTTGATACGGCAGCGCAAACCGTTGAGCAGCCGGCACAACTCGCGCAGATGACGCGGCGAATCGTTGAGCCCCTCCATCAGAATGTATTCGAACGACACGCGGCGCTGCCCCGTAAAATCGTAGCCGCGCAGCACGTCGACCAGTTCGCGGATCGGATAGGCGCGTTCGACGGGCATGATCGCCGCCCGTTCCTCCGAAAAAGGGTTGTGCAGCGACACGGCCAGATGCACCCGCGTCTCGTCCAGCAACTTTCGCAGCTGCGGCGTGATCCCCGCCGTCGAAAGGGTGATCCGCGTGGGCGACCAGCCGAAACCCCACTCGGCCGTGAGCACCTCGATGGCACGCAGCACCTCGACCGTATTGTCCAGCGGCTCGCCCATCCCCATGAAAACGACGTTGGTCAAACGGTCGCGTTCGGGCAACGACTCGATTTGATTGAGAATTTCGGTTGCAGAGAGCGAGTGCTGCAATCCCTGCCGGCCGGTGGCGCAAAACCGACAGCCCATGCGGCACCCCGCCTGCGACGAAACGCAGAGCGTGGCGCGGTCGCCGTCGGGAATATAGGCCGATTCGATAAAATGTCCCTGCGAGGTGCGGAACAGATACTTCTTCGTCCCGTCGGACGAGGTGCTGACCCCGACGGGCGCCGAAAGCCCCGTGTCGCAGCGCTCTGCGAGCCGCGCGCGGGCCGCGGCCGACAAATCGGTCATTGCCGCCGGATCGGTCTCGTGCCTGCGATAGAGCCAGCGGGCGATCTGACCGGCGGCAAATCGCGGCAGCGACAACTCTTCGCAGAGAGCGCGCAACTCGGCAATATTTTTCCCGTAGAGATTTTCCATAAACAAATCGCGAGAGTCCGTATAGAAGGAACTCGGCGGCGGCAAGCGAAATCCGTTCAAAAGACCGCGTCCGGCAAAAATCGGAGCCTCATTTACAAATACAGCGTCGGCAGAGCCCTCCATGCCCCCTCGCCGGTTACAAAAGTAGATAAAAAACAGCTATTTTTTCCTCCGAACGATCCGTTTTTGATTTTTTCTTTCTATATTTGTGGTGTGGTGCGGACTATAAGGTCGCCGCAACAGATTCGCCGACCCCGCCGATGCAGCGGCGGCGAACCGTGCGGGGACTGCGCCAACCGACTGGATAACAATTAAAAAACAGAATAATGGAAATCAAGAAATCACCGAAAGCCGACCTCCAGAACAAGCGGGGTCTTCTGCTCGAGATTGGTTTGATAATTGCACTCGGCGCCGTTATCGTTGCGTTCGCTTGGACGCCCTCGCAGCAAAAAATGGAAAAACTCGATCTGAACAGCGGACCCGTCGAGGAGGAGATCGTGGAGATTACCCGTCAGGATCAGAAACCTCCCGAGCCCCCCAAGAAGACGGAGATCACCGTGATCACCGATATTCTGAAGGTCGTGACCAACGATACCAAAATTACGACCAATGTCGACTTCGCCGAGTTCGAGGACGATGTGGAGATCGTACAGCAGGTAGCCGTCGAGGAGGAGAAGATCGATGAGGAGCAGCCGTTCTTGGTTGCCGAGACCATGCCTTCGTTCCAAGGCGGTTCGCTCAACGACTTCCGTAACTGGGTTCAGAGCAAGGTCCGTTACCCGGCCATTGCTCAGGAAAACGGAATTTCGGGAAAGGTGGTGCTGACCTTTGTGATCGAGAAAGACGGTCGTCTGACCAACATTCAGGTGCTCCAGACGCCGGACCGCTCGCTTTCGGAGGAGGCAATCCGCGTATTGCAGCAATCTCCGAAATGGTCGCCGGGCAAGCAGCGCAACCAGCCTGTGCGTGTAAGGTACACCCTGCCGGTGGAATTCCGCATCCAGCAGTAGACCTTCACCGGAGAAGGGCGGGCGATCCGTATCCGTCCGACACCCGGAACCTGAATCAACGAACAAGGGTATCTCTCACAGGGATACCCTTTTTTTCAATGCAACGCAAATTAAGTTATGACAGAAAATAAACGACCTAACATACAAACGGCCGTTCCGACCGAACAGGCGGAACGCGAACGCGCGGTGCTCGTCGCAGTCGTTCGCGACAGTCAGGAACTGCGCCAAAGCGAGGAGTACCTCGACGAACTGGAATTTCTCGCCGAGACGGCCGACATCGTGACCGTAAAGCGGTTCAGCCAACGGCTGCCGCAACCTTCGTCGCGCATCTACGTCGGGCCGGGCAAACTCGAAGAGATCGCCGCCTACTGCGAGGAGAACGGCATCGGCGTGGCGATCTTCGACGACGAACTGACGCCGGCGCAGACCCGCAACATCGAGCGGGCGATGCCCTGCCGCGTGCTCGACCGCACGCGCCTGATTCTGGACATCTTCCTCTCGCGCGCGCAGACGGCCTATGCCAAGACGCAGGTGCAGTTGGCGCAGTACGAATACATGCTGCCTCGGCTGGCCGGTCTGTGGACCCACCTTGAAAGGCAGCGCGGCGGTACCGGAACGCGCGGCGGCGCCGGCGAGCGCGAAATCGAAACCGACCGCCGCATCGTGCGCAACCGCATCTCGAAATTGAAGGAAGACCTCAAAAAGATCGACCGCCAGATGGCCGTGCAACGCTCCAACCGCGGACAGTTGGTACGCGTCGCGCTCGTGGGATACACCAACGTAGGGAAATCGACGCTGATGAACCTCATCGCCAAAAGCGAAGTTTTCGCCGAGAACAAACTTTTCGCCACGCTCGACACAACGGTGCGCAAGGTGGTCTTCGACAACCTGCCCTTTCTTTTGTCGGATACGGTAGGGTTCATCCGCAAATTGCCGACGGAGCTGATCGAGTCGTTCAAATCGACGCTCGACGAGGTGCGCGAAGCCGATCTGCTCCTGCACGTGGTGGATATTTCCCATCCGCAATTCGAGGATCAGATCGCCGTGGTGAAACAGACCTTGCAGGAGATCGGCGCGGGCGACAAACCGGTCTATCTGGTTTTCAACAAGATCGACGCATATACGTGGATCGAGAAGGCCGACGACGACCTGACGCCCCCTACCATTGAGAACCGTTCGCTCGACGAACTGAAACAAAGCTGGATCGCCAAGGCCAACACCCCCTGCATCTTCCTCTCGGCCAAGCAGCGGATCAACATCGACAAGTTCCGGCAGGATCTCTACGGCATGGTACGCGAGGTCCACGCCGGACGCTATCCCTTCAACAACTTTCTCTACTGACTTAAGAACCTAACACCGCCAAATTATGGAGATCAACATTCTGAACCAGCAGGACACCGTACTCAACAAGTTCATCGCCGAAATCCGCGATCACGAAATCCAGCGCGACTCGATGCGCTTCCGTCGGAATCTGGAACGCATCGGCGAAATCATGGCCTACGAAATCTCGAAGCGGTTCCACTACACATCCCGCATGGTCGAGACGCCGCTCGGCGAAGCCGAGGTACCGCTCTACGACAATGAAATCGTCATCGCCACGATTTTGCGCGCGGGGCTGCCGTTCCATCAGGGATTTCTGAACTATTTCGACAATGCGGAGAACGCCTTCGTCTCGGCCTATCGCAAAAGCAAGAAGGACGGAACGTTCACCGTAAAGGTCGAATACATCTCGTGCGGAAGTCTCGAAGGAAAGACGATGCTGCTGGTCGACCCGATGCTCGCCACGGGGTCCTCGGCGGCGTTGGTCTACGAAGCGCTCATCGAAAAGGGCGGCATGCCGGCCTACACCCACGTGGCGTCGATCATCGGATCGGAGCAGGGCGTGGACTACGTGCAACGTCACATGCCGCACGCCACCACCTCGCTCTGGTGCGCAGCCGTGGACGAGGAGCTGACTTCACGCTCCTACATCGTTCCCGGCATCGGCGATGCGGGCGATCTGGCTTACGGAGAAAAGTTGTAAACGCTTGGAACGAGAGGAGGGACGGCGCAAATGCATCTCTCCTCTCGGTTCAGATACGGATGATGAAGAACCCATGAAACGAAACATCCTCTTTCTTGCCGCCGTCTTCGCGGCGAGTCTGTTGCTGATGGCGCTCGAGAAACCGCTCTTCCTGCTGTGGTATCACGCGCAGGCTGCACAGGCGTCGGGCGTCGAACTGGCATTGGTTGTCTGGAACGGACTGAAACTCGACCTGACCGTCGCAGGATATATCACCGCACTGCCGCTCCTAGTCGCACTGGCCGCCATCTGGCTCCCCGGACGGTGGAGCCGCAGCGTGTTGAAGATTTATTTCCTGTTTATCGCAGCCGTCGCGGCCGTCGTATTCGCCGGCAACCTCGCCCTTTACGAATACTGGGCCTTCCCGCTCGACAGTTCCGTATTGCAATATCTCGCTTCGCCCAAAGAGGCGATGGCGAGCGTCACGGCGGGACAGCTCCTGCTGCAACTGCTGGTCGCAGCGGCGGTCTTCGCAGGCATGGCGTGGTGCTACCTCGGCCTGCTGCGGTTTTTCGAGGCAAAACGCCGTCCGGCGCATCCGGTGTGGAACACGCTGGGCATGCTGTTGCTCGCAGGGGCGCTCTTCCTGCCGATTCGCGGCGGCGTGTCGGTAGCCACGGCCAATGTCTCGAAGGTCTATTTCAGCGGCAACATGTTTCTGAATCATGCGGCGGTTAATCCGCTCTTTTCTTTCCTCTCGACCTTATCGGACGGCGACAAGGCGCTCTACGAATACGAATTTTTCCCCGAGACGGAGCGTGCGGCGATCTTCGAACCGCTGCGCGGCGATCTTCCGGCATCGACCGAAGCGGATACGTTGCTGCGTACCCGCCGGCCGAATATCGTGCTGTTTCTGGTCGAGAGTTTCGGACGGTCGACGGTCGACGAGAACGTCGGAGGCGAACCCGTAGCGCCCAATTTTCAGCGGTTGAAAGCCGAAGGGGTCTATTTCGACAACCTCTTCGCCAATTCGTTCCGCACCGACCGCGGCACGGTGGCGGTATTGAGCGGCTTCCCCGCACAGACCAAGATGTCGGTCATGAAACTGCCGGTCAAAAGCCAGCGGCTGCCGTCGATCGCCCGTTCGCTGCGGAGCGTAGGCTACGCGACGAGTTTCCTCTACGGCGGCGACCTCAACTTCACCAACACGGCCTCCTACCTCTACGGCACGGGCTTCGACCGTCTGGTTTGGCAGAAGGACCTGCACTTCGACGCCCCGACTTCGAAGTGGGGCTATGCCGACGATGTGGTGACGGAGGCCTTTACCGACCACGTACTCTCCGAAGCGGAGACGGGGCAACCCTTCTTCGCCGCGATGCTGACGCTCTCGAGCCACGAGCCGTTCGACGTGCCGTTCGAAAAATTCGAAGACCCGATGCTCAACGCCATGGCCTTCACAGACGCTTGTCTGGGCAATTTCGTGGAGCGCGTCCGCCAAACGCCCGCATGGGATGACCTGCTGATAATCCTCATCGCCGACCACGCCTATCCCTATCCCTACGGCATCGCCAACAGCGACGTGTTGCGCCACCGCATTCCGATGTTGTGGCTGGGCGGCGCAGTGCGCCGTCCGACGGTAGTCGAGACCTACGCTTCGCAGAGCGATCTGGCGGCCACGCTGCTTACGCAGCTGGGAATCGACCACGGCGATTTCCGCTTCAGCCGCGACATCTTCGATCCCGCACGCCCCAAGTTCGGCTACTGGTGTTTCAACAACGGATTCGGCATGGCCGACGCCGGCGGCGCGACGATCTTCGACTGCACGTCGGGGCGCGTGATTTCGCCCGACAGCACGGCCGCACAGTTACGCGACGGCAAGGCGATGCTCCAAACCACCTACAAGGCGATCCGGGAGCTATAATCAATTGTCAAACAATGGTTTTGTCAGTCGGTATTTCAAACCGAGAAACGGGAACGCCGACATTCCCGTTTACAACTTCCCATTACGCTTGTCACGGCACGGGATCGTACCCGCTGCCGCCCCACGGATGACAGCGCGCCAGCCGTTTAACCGCCAGCCAGCTTCCTTTCAGCGGCCCGTACTTGCGCAACGCCTCGACGGCGTACTGCGAGCAGGTCGGCGTAAAACGGCACGACGGCGGTGTAAAGGGGGAGATGCAGAGTTGATAGAATTTCACTACGACGATCAGCGGCAGAGTCGCCGCATACTTACATCCGCTCCACAATTTGCTGAAAAATCCGGTGCAGCGCATGTTCGATGGTTTTATAAGGGACGATCTCCTTCGTGGAGTAAATCAGCGCCACATCCACGGCGGCCGACTTGCCGCACCCCACGAGCCGTTCCTTGTTGAGCCGGTAAGCCTCCTTCGTACGGCGGCGCACGAGATTGCGCCGATTGGCGCGTTTATGAAATTTCTTGGGTACGGAAAAAAGCACCTCGGCGGACATCTGCTCATCCCCTTCGGCAAACCAGACGTAACGGAACGGATAGACGAATCCCGATTCGCCGGACCCGAAGAGACGGCGGATCGCTCCCAGCGTACGCAGCCGTTCGGCGCGGGGCAGGGTATGGGATGTCGTGGTGTTCATCGTATCGGTTGAAACGGGCGGCAGGGACGTCCGTTGGTTATTTCTTACCGGAAGAGGGGCGACGCGTGCGGCTTTTCTTGGCCAGCTTGTGCTGCTGCGAGCGGATAAACTCCTCCTTCTGCTTGTCCTCGACGAACTGCGCCGTCTCGACCTCCTTGCCGGCACGCACCTGATTGACATAAATATCGATCGCCTTGACCATCGACGGAGCCTCGGGCGTCGGAGCTTTGATCTTGACGGTCAGTCCCGCTTCGATCGCACAGCGCAAAGTCCCTTCGCCGAACGTGGCGATGGTCGGCAGATCGCTACCGAACTGCTCGATAAGCACCTTCACCTCCGAAGGCGAATAGATGCCCACGACATCGTACGAATGAATATCGATCCCCTCCGTGTCGGCGGCCACCGTACGGGCGAGAATCACCGGATCGAACGAAAACTTCAACTTGGCCATCGTCTCCGGCAGATCGGGTTTGTGGGGTTCGCTGAGCGTAAGCAGGAATTTCTCCTCCTTATGCTTGATCAACAACTCGATCAGATTGGTAAACGAACCGTCGGCAAAGGAGATTTTGCGTTTCCGGTAGACAATGTATTTCTGCAGATAGAGCGCCACGGCCTCCGTCTGACAGATATATTTCATCGTTTCGGGCACGGTGATGCGCGCCTCTTCGCAGATACGGAAAAAACTGTCGACCGTCGTTCGCGATGTGAAGATCACGGCCGTGTGACTCAATATCTCGACCCGCTGCTGCCGGAACTCCTTGAGCGAAACCCCCGCAACACGAATGAATGGATGATAATCGACCGTTATATGATGCCTGCGCGCCAACTCGTAAAAGGGTGCCTTTTCGGGGACAACCGGCTGCGGCTGAGAGACAAGGATCCTACTGACTTTCGTTACACTCATCTTAACTGTGTTTTACCAACATGAGCACCGCAAATGCCACCGGTGCTATTTCGATGGTGCAAAGGTACAAAATCCAATGTAAATTCGAAATATTTTTTGCAACAAAGAGTGAATGAATCTCTCTGAGAAATAGCAATATAATCATTCCCGCCAACGTAAGGATGAGGTATAACCATCCTGATCCAGAACCGATTGGACAGAGCGCATAGAGCAAAATCACCGGCAGGGCGGCCAATATCCCCAGCGCAAAATGGAACTGTTTGACATAGAGAAGAGTCGATACGAACGACTGGGTGAGCGTCACCTGCCCGATGCACCACAAGGCAATCGTCTGCACCAACACGATCGCCTCGATCGCCAGCACGGCCGCCACGCAGAAACCCTGCCACCAGAGCGGCGAAAGCGCGTCGAACATACCGGCAGGCAACCAGTTATCGCAAATCCGCACCGTCAGCACGCCGGCCCCTACGATGCCGAGCACACAGCAGCGGCGCAGGAAATGACTGTGGATCACGCCGCGTTTCTGCAACGCCCGCTGGCCTGCGTTGCGGCCGAAACCGAAACTATCGACCAACATCCGCACTTCGCTGTAATTGGTATAGAGCAGCAACAGGTAGGAGGCCGCCAGCAACAATACGACGACCTGATAGACGGCCGAGTCGGATAGCGCCGCTGCCGCCTGTACCGCCGCACGCCCGCTGTCGGCAAGGGTCGAAGTTGCGCCGAACAACTCCGCAGCGGTCGCTCGGGCTGCATCCCCCAACGATGAAATGCCGGCCGACGCCCGCGCCGACCAGTCGCTGAGCCATCCGCCGAGCGTCAGCGCCCGTTCGGCCGCCGAAAGCGGTTCCACCTGCGGAAAAGCGACCGGCAAATCAGCCGGAAGACGAGCCAGCGCATCGGTTGCCGTCGCAAGCGAATCGACAAATGAACCCGCTGCATGCACGGCGCTCTCCGTCGGTTGCCCCACGGCTCCGTTCGCCGCAAACGAATCGGCGCAAACCGATAGATCGCTCAACGCAATCATACGTCGAAAAGCCGTTTGAGCGTGATGCGGATCGTCGTCCCCTTCCCCTGCTCCGACTCCACGACGGCGATTTTACCGTTATGGTACTCCTCGATGATGCGGCGCGAAAGCGACAGCCCGAGTCCCCATCCGCGCGTTTTGGTCGTGAACCCAGGTTCGAAAATCCGTTTCCAGCTGCTTTTGGGAATGCCTTTGCCCGTATCTTTCACGTCGATAAATACGTGCTGGTCGTCCAGCGAGAGATTCACGTCGATCGAGCCGTGTCCCTGCAAAGCGTCGAGCGCATTCTTCATCAGGTTCTCGACCACCCATTCAAAGAGCGCCGGATTGATGTTGGCCTCGATCGGAGCGATGGCCAGCCCGTTGTAGCCGAGCGTCACGTTGCGCGGAATGCGCTTGCGGAAATACATCACCGCTTCGCCCACCACCTCGTTGACGGTCGCCTTCTGGAGCACCGTTTCGGAGCCGATTTTCGAAAAGCGGTCGACGATTTTCAAAAGATGCGTCAGATCCTTGTTCATCTCCTCGACCGCCTCCTGATCGACAGGCTGGCTGCGCAGATACTCGATCCAGCCCAGCAGCGACGACGTAGGCGTCCCCAACTGATGCGCCGTCTCCTTCGCCAGACCGATCCACACGCGGTTCTGCTCGTCCTGTTTCGACGAACGAAAAGCGATATACCCGATAAAAATGAAGAAGATGATGACGCCCAGCTGTACGTAGGGAAAGAAATAGAGCGATTTGAGCAGTTTCGACTTACCGTAGAAGATGATATGCCGGTGTTCGGGCCCCCACCAGTAGTTGACCGGCTTCGGAGGATTCTCCTCCGTGAAACGGTCGATCTGCCGCCGCAGCCGGTCGGGATGATCCAGCACTTCACGCGGCACCAAGTGCGCCTGAATGACGTTGAGCCGTTCGTCGGTGATGATGAAGGGGATGTTGTTGCGGTTCGAAAGGATCCCCTGAATCAACGGGTCGTTGACCGAACCGCCGAAGGCGTCGCGGCTGGCCTGTTCCATGGCGTGCGCCCACACCTCGACATCGTGCTGCTCCTTCTCGCGCAGGTCGTGCGCCATCCGATTGGTATAAATCAGCGACAGCAGGCAGATAACCATTCCCACGACGATCACCACGATCCGGTTACGGAACGAGAGCGTATAGCGGTTGAGCAGATATTTCAACGACCGGCGTACCATGCGCGCATCCTTTATTTCCTGACGGTATCCTGTTCGTGCAGAATGCGGGCGTATTCCGCTCCGTCGTCCAGCAACGCAACGGCCCGATGCACCTCCTTATCCTCCGTGAGCGTATGCTCCGTAACCCCCTCCGCATAGCTGTAACGCAGGATGACGGCCCCGTTGAGCGTCTCCAGAATCTCCTTCTTATAGGTCTGCAGGTTGGTCGCCTTGTCGTCGCGGATGCCGGCCTCGATGGCTTCGATCTCCTCGGCGAGCGACTCCTCATAGAGATCGGCTTTGGCCGCCTCCTTGATCCGGTTAAGCGCCCGACGGGTGTCCGACTCGTATTTGACCTCCTTGTCGGCCATGAACTGCTCGAAACGCTCGTAATCGGCGTCGGTGAGCGAGAAGGTTCGGGGATCGATCGGCAGCACGCCGTGTTCGCGGAAATAGAGGTCGGCGAAATCGTCGATATATCCCATCGCATAGAGCGTCATGGCGAAACGGCTGATGTATTCGGGATCGGTGCGCTCGTCGGGCATGATGCCGCCGCCGTCGTAGACCTTGCGGCCGCCGCGCGTGCTGAACTGGCGGATGAGCGAGTCGGGCACGCTCTTCACGGCCCCCTTCTCGTCGCGCGACGAGTAGTCGATGGCCTGTATGCAACGCCCCGAGGGAATGTAATACTTGGCTGTGGTAACCTTCAGAAAACTGTTATAACCCAGCGGTCGGGTCGTTTGCACCAACCCCTTGCCGAAGGTGCGCTGCCCGATGAGCACCGCACGGTCCAGATCCTGCAACGATCCGGTGACGATCTCCGCCGCCGAAGCCGTTCCGTCGTTCACGAGCGCTATGATGGGCAGCGACGGCGCGATCGGCTCCAACTGGGTACGGTAGACGGTATGCTCCGTACGCCCCTTGGTCGTCACGACCTCGGTTCCCTTGGGGACGAACATCGAGACGATCTTGACCGCCTCCTGCAAAATGCCGCCGCCGTTGTTGCGGTAGTCGAGAACAAGCGCTTTGAGACCCTGTTTCTGCAATTTTCCAAGCGCGGCCCGCATATCCTCGTAGCACCCCTCGGTAAAGTCGCGGTGCTGAATATATCCGATGCTGTCGGCGACGAACCCCGCGTAACCCACGCCCGAAATAGCGATCCGCTCACGGCGCAGTTTGATCTCCTCGACCTTGCCCGTAAGCAGTTTCTCAACCTTGATCGTCACATTGGTGTTGGGCGTGCCTTTGAGCAGCGAACTGACCTGTTCGGTCGTCATTCCCCGAGCGTTCTTCCCTGCGATCTCGACGAACTTATCGCCGATCTGCAATCCGGCGCGGTCGGCCGGAAATCCCCGATAGGGCTGCGCCACGACCACGTCGTCGCCCTTCTTGCGGATCAACGCGCCTACGCCGCCGTACTTGCCGGTGGTGAGGAACTGGAAATCGGTCATCTCCTCCTCGGGCATATAGACCGTATAGGGATCGAGGCGGCGTACCATCCCCTCGGCAGCATCCGTCATCAGGCGGTCGGCATCGACCTCGTCGACATAGTAGACCGACAATTCGCGCATCATGTTGATGAGCGTCTCCATGTTACGCGCCAACCCGAAGTCGTTTTTCGCGGCGAAGGTCAGCAGGGCGGCGCCGCACAGCGCGGCCGCCGCAGTCAAGAGATATTTTGCTATTCGTTTCATTTCATCCTATTCTTTCGTCCGTGCATTGGCGGCGATGTAGGCTTCGAGTCGGGGTGCGACCCGCACCACCGTGCGCCGCTGACCGCTGAGCTCGATCCATTGTCCGAACTGGGCGACCCGCGCCTCATCGTCGAGGTGCAGCCACAACCGCCGCAACGGATTGGCGGCGCGGAAAGTCATCCCCTCCCCGTCCTCTCCCGAAAGCTCGAACCCCTCGGCGCGGAAAGCGTTTACGATCCGTTCGCGATCCTCTTCGAGGTACCCCTCCACGCGGCGCGTGACGAAACCCGTAAAGGGATAGGCCGCCGAGAGAATCACGATAGCCGCCATCAGCACCCACCCCCGCCATGAAGCGAAGAGCAGCGCGGGCAATTCACCCGGGGCGACGGCCAACAGTCCGGCGACGTACATCACCAGAATCACCGCTGCACACAAAACGCAGAGGTGTACGAAATATTTTACGGAGCGAACGAGCGAGTTCATAACGATCTGATTTTATTTGAAATTGAAATTGTCTTCATCCGTTGCGGAAATTCCTCCCGAAGAGCGACCGGCAAAGATTCGATCCGCAGAAGAACCGGCGGAACAGCCTTCGGGGACTCTCAGGTTCGCCCCGATCCGAACTTCGCTTTCCCGATCGCGTCCGCCACCCGCTGCATCAGCCATCGCGGCGTCGACGTAGCACCGCAGATACCCGCCGACTCGGCCCCTTCGAACCAGCCGGCTTGCAGTTCGGCAGCCTCTTCGACCTGATAGGTGCGCGGATTCGCGGCCCGACAGACTTCGTACAGCACCCTTCCGTTGGAAGATTTACGTCCCGAAACGAAGATCACCACATCGAAGCGCCGCGCGAACGCCGCCAGATGCCCTTCGCGGTTGGCCACCTGCCGGCAAATGGTATCGTGCGCTACGACCTGCGCCGGATCGGCGGCGCGGCGGCGCATCTCATCGGTCAGTCGCGCGAAAAGAGCGACGCTCTGCGTGGTCTGCGACAGAAAATAGACCGGCCGCGAGAAATCGATCTGCGCGAGGTCTTCCTCGCCTTCGATCACCAGCGTCGGAGCTGCCACCTGCCCCGTCAGCCCCACCACCTCGGCGTGCCCCCGCTTACCCAGAATCACCACCTGACCGTCCACCGGCTTCATTTCGGCATGCGCCTCGACCACCCGTTCCTGCAACTTCGCGACTACGGGACACGTGGCGTCGATCACCTCCACGCCCGCTTCACGGGCATACGCAAAGGTCGAAGGGGGTTCGCCGTGGGCGCGGACAAAGAGCCGCCGTCCGCCCAGCCGATTCAGATCGGCATGCGTCACCGTACGCAGTCCGAGCTCTTCGAGCCGCTGCACCTCGATGCGGTTATGGACGATATCGCCCAGCGAGTAGACCGTACCGTAAGCGGCAAGCGCCCGTTCGGCCTTGTCGATGGCGCGCACGACGCCGAAACAGAATCCCGATTTATCGTCGATCTCCACTCGCATAATGAAAGCGATTGCTCAATACAAAAAACGCCGCGCCGCACTCCGGCCGGCACCGGTTCGCTACCGGTCGCCGCCGACAGCCCTGCGGAACTCCTTCTCGAACCACTCCATCTGCTCCGCGACGGTCAGGTAGCTGTTGTCGAGCACGACGGCGTCGTCGGCCTTGCGCAGCGGCGAGATCGCGCGCGTCATGTCGGCCTTGTCGCGCGAAAGAACATTTTGTAAAACCTCCTCATACGACACCTCGTCGCCCTTGGCGGTCAATTCGTCGTAACGGCGCTGCGCCCGTACCGAGGGCTGCGCGGTCATGAAGATTTTCAGTTCGGCGTCGGGGAAGACCGTCGTGCCGATGTCGCGTCCGTCCATCACCACGCCCCGTTTGCGCCCCATCTGTTGCTGCATGGCCACCAGTTTGCTGCGCACTTCGCAAATCGAACTGACGGCGCTCACGCAGTTGCTCACCTCGATCGTGCGGATCTTCCCCTCGACGCGGTCTCCATTGACATAAATGTCGCTGGCTCCGCGCTCGGGATTGAAGCGGAAGTCGATGCAGATTTCGGGCAGCAGCTTCACGACGGCCTCTTCGTCGACCATCCCCGAACGGATGGCCCCGTGTTCGAGCGCATAGAGCGTCACGGCGCGGTACATCGCCCCCGTGTCTATAAAGATATATCCCAGACGGCGGGCGATGGCCTTGGCGAAGGTCGATTTGCCGCACGACGAAAAACCGTCGATGGCAATGACGATCTTCTTGTCCCTATCTCGGTCAGTGCACATTGGGCAGGATATTGATGAAATTCGACAGAATGGTATAGATGCCCAGCACGGCGATGATGATTCCCGCCACATGGTTGATCGTCAGCATGTGGCGCGGACGAAATCGATGCCGGAACAGGTTCAGCAGGAAGGTCAGCGCGAACCACCACGTCACGGCGCCCGCGAGGAATCCCGCGATCGTGAGTAATCCCCCGAAGAGGCTCCCCACGTCGGTCACACCGAGCGTCGAGACCTTGAACATCGTGAAAAAGATCATGATATAGGGAATCACATAGATGAAGTTCGTCAGCGTGATGCCGAACATCGAGGCGAAATCCTTCCACAGCGTCGTCTTGCCCACACGGTTGCGGCGAATCTGCGTTACGGGGTTTTGCAGAAAGATGTAAACGCCCACAATCACCACGATAATTCCGCTCACCACACTGAGGATCATTTTATTGGCCTCGATCGAACGTTGCAGAATCGTCGAAAAGAGCATGGCGAAGATCGCCATGAGCGTATCGGCGCACGCTACGCCCAGCCCCGATGCGAATCCCGAACGGCGGCTCTTGCTCAGCGTACGCTGAATGCAAAGTACGGCGACAGGGCCGACGGTGATCGAAGCCGCGATGCCCACGCCCACGCCCTGCAACAGAAAATAGAGAATGTTCTTTATCTCGTCGAATCCCATGAACGGCGGTTTTGAGACCCAAGGCCGCAACAAACAACGGAGCACATTCGTTCGGGCGCTCCATGCACGACCATCGGGCAGGTTTTAGACGACAAAGATAAAAAAACTATTCGGAATACGGATCACCGCCCGCATGAAATTATTCCCGAAACCGCCGGCCGGAACGACAACGCACCGCCCCTGTCGCGTGCAGCAGACCGCGACGCCATGGCAAGGCAGGGGATCGACCGGTCCCCCGCCTGCTTCTGACTGCCCGATCGGAAAAGGTCAGCCATTGTACGACGTCTCCCCGTGTTCGTAGTAATCGAGCCCATCCTCTTCGACACGGCGGTCGACACGCAGACCGAGCGTGCGGCGAATGGCAGAAAAGAGGATGAAACCGCAAACGACCGCCCATACGGCATAGACGGTCGCGCCGAGGAACTGAATGCCGAGCATCCGCCACCCTCCGCCATACAACAAGCCTCCCTCGGCGGCGAACAATCCGGTCAGCACAGTTCCCAGCGAACCGCAAACCCCGTGTACCGAAATCGCGCCTACGGGGTCGTCGACCTTCACCGCCGCATCGAAGAAATCCACGGCAAAGACCATCGCCGCGCCGCAAAGGACGCCGATTGCCGCCGCGCCGGCGGGCGTCACGACGTCGCAGCCCGCGGTGATGCCGACCAATCCGGCCAGCACGCCGTTGAGCGACAGCGACAACGAAGGTTTTCCATAACGAAACCATGCGACTGCCAACGCGGTGAGTGCGCCTGTGGCGGCTGCGATATTGGTATTCATAAAGACCGACGAAGCGGTTTGCTGCAATTCGGGAGTCGCTATGCCCACCGTACTGCCGGGGTTGAATCCGAACCAGCCGATCCAGAGCACGAAGACGCCCAGCGTCGCGATCGTAAGATTGTGTCCCAGAATCGCACGAGGTTTGCCGTCCTTGTATTTTCCGATGCGCGGGCCTACCAGCGCCGCTCCTACGAGCGCCAGCCAGCCGCCCACAGAGTGTACGACGGCCGAACCGGCGAAGTCATGAAATCCCAGCGAAGAGAGCCAGCCCCCGCCCCACGTCCAATGACCGGACAACGGGTATACGAACGCCGAAATAAAGATGCAATAGACGAAGTAGGCCTTGAACTGCGTACGTTCGGCCATAGCGCCCGATACGATCGTGGCGGCCGTTGCGCAGAACATGGTCTGGAAAAGAAGAAACGCCGTCTGCGGAATATTGGCGGGAATCGCCGCCCCCGGCTCGAACGGATTGGCCAGCAGGCCGGCGAACGCGTCGGCGCCGAACATCAGCCGGAATCCCAGCAGCCAGAACAGCAGCGCCCCGAAGCTGAAGTCGAGCAGGTTTTTCATCAGAATGTTTGCCGTATTTTTCGACCGCGTAAAACCGGCCTCCACGCAGGCAAATCCCATCTGCATCATGAAGATAAGGATCGCAGCCAGCAGCACCCAAACGGTGTCTACGGCCGAAACGAGCCCGTCGATGCGGGCCATCGTGTCCAATGTATGTTCCATAACCTTAAATTTTAACCTAACTTTTTTCTGTCTATTCTTTATTCGCCGGACGCCGTCTCCGCCGCTTCGCCCGGCGAACGCTTCCGGTTGATCAGCTCGTCGCAGCGCCCCGTACGGATGCTGTAATAGTGGTCGATATCGGACACCCAGACGCGTCCGTCTCCGATCTCGCCCGTGCGGGCCGTACGGATGATCGTATCGATGGCCTTATCGCACAGTTCGTCGCGGACGATCAGGATCAGCATCATGCGTTCGATAATGTCGGTCTCATACATTACGCCGCGGTAGACCCTGCGGTTGCGGGCATGGCCCGAGCCCCTGACATCGACATAGGAGAACCACTCCACGCCGTTTTCCAGCAAGGCTTCTTTCGTCTCCTCGAACCTCGTTCGACGGATGACAGCTTCGATTTTTTTCATAGATAGAATTTATGTGAATTGGGTTTGGGAATTATCAGGAAATTCCGAAGTTGCAACGCTCGACCGCCGGACTGCACGGCACGTCCGAAAAGAAAAACGCCATAGGGTGAATTCCCTATGGCGTTATGTCAGCGCTGTCGCGAGGCGGCGGATTCGATGGTGACCGACCATCGACTTCTGCGTATATCCGTGTAGGTGTTTCGCATGACCCGTTACAGTTTTGCCTCGGTTGCAAAGATATATATTATTAAAATAATTTCAAAATAAATACGGAAAATTATCTGTTTTTATCAGAAATCGTTATCTTTGTAGCGGTTAGATTAGGTTGCCTTATGAATAGAGAACATTTTATGTCGAACGGAGGTCTGTACCGTCCGGAGAACGAGCATGACGCCTGCGGCGTCGGACTGGTCATCAATATCAACGGAAACAAATACCACTCGGTCGTCGAGCAGGGACTGTGTATTCTGGAACACATGGCGCACCGCGGCGCCGAGGGTTCGGACAACAAAACGGGCGACGGAGCCGGCATTCTGGTACAAATCCCCCATGAATTCATCCTGCTGAACGGCATTCCCGTTCCCGAAAAAGGCCGCTACGGCGTAGGGATGGTCTTCCTGCCGCGCAACGACGACGATCAGCGGCTTTTCATGCAGCTGGTGACGGAGGTGGTCAGCGAACAGGGCCTCCGGCTGACGGCCACACGCAACGTTCCCGTCGACAGTTCGGTACTCGGCGCGGACGCGGCGGCCACGGAACCCGATATCCGACAACTCTTCATCGTCGGCTGCGACGACCAGCAACGGCTCGAAGAGATGCTTTACGTCGTCCGCAAACGGATCGAATTCAGACTCTCCGAATCGGTCATCCGCGACAAGCGGAGCTGTTACATCGCCAGCCTCTCGACCCGCACGATCGTCTATAAGGGCATGCTTTCGTCGCGCCAGCTGCGCCACTATTTCACCGACCTGCAAAGCCCCTATTTTTCGAGCGCCATCGCGCTGGTTCACTCGCGGTTTTCGACCAATACCTTCCCGACATGGAGCCTCGCGCAGCCGTTCCGCCTGATCGGACACAACGGCGAGATCAACACCATCCGCGGCAACCGGCTCTGGATGGGTTCGCGCGAAGCGGTGCTCCATCCCGAATTCGCCGGCAACACGGACGGCGGCATCGGTCCGATCATCCAGCCGGAGATGAGCGACAGCGCCTCGTTCGACAATGCGCTCGAATTTTTTCTGCGCGGAGGCATGTCGCTGCCCCATGCGCTGGCGATGCTCGTTCCCGAAAGCTTCAACGAGAAGAACCCGCTTTCGAAAAAGCTGAAGAGTTTTTACGAATACCACTCGATCTTCATGGCCCCGTGGGACGGCCCCGCAGCCATTATTTTCTCCGACGGCCGCTATGCGGGCGGCATGCTCGACCGCAACGGTCTGCGGCCCGCGCGTTACCTCATCACGCGCGACGGATTGATGGTCATCGCCTCCGAAACGGGCGTACTGGATATTCCGGCCGCCGACATCGAATCGAAAGGCCGTCTGGAACCGGGAAAAATCGTGATGGTCGACACCGAACAGGGACAGATTCTGTTCGACGACGAAATCAAACGCCAGCTGGCGGCTGAACACCCCTACGACGAGTGGTTGCACGCCAACCGCATTATCCTGAAACACATCACCAGCGGCCGGAGCGTAACGCACGAGGTGGACAACTACCCGCAGCTCCTGCGCACGTTCGGTTACGATCGGGAGGAGATCGACCGCATCCTCAAACCGATGGCCACGGCCTCGGCCGGACCGCTGGTCTCGATGGGCGACGACACGCCGATAGCCGTACTGTCGCAAAAACCGCAGCGTTTCTTCGATTTCTTCCGCCAGTTGTTCGCTCAGGTCACCAATCCGCCGATGGACTCCATCCGTGAAGAGATGGTCATGTCGCTGACGAGCTATATCGGCGCCGTCCGAAAAAACATCCTGAAACCCTCGCCGGAATTGTGCAAAGTGGTGATGATGTCCTCGCCGATCATTTCGGATCGGGATCTGGATATTCTGCGCAACCTCGAATACAAAGGCTTCCGCACGATCACGCTGCCGATGCTTTTTCCGGTGGGAGGCGACGGGAAAGCGCTCGAAAAGGCGCTCGACGGGTTGTGCCGCAAGGCGGAAAAAGCCGTGGACGACGGATATAACTATGTAATCCTCAGCGATCGCAAAGTCGATGTCGCACACGCCGCCATCCCCTCGCTGCTGGCAATGTCGGCCGTGCATCACTATCTGATATCGCGCCACAAACGTTCGCAGATCGCCGTGATCGTCGAGAGCGGCGAGGTGTGCGAAATGATGCACGTCGCGCTGCTGATGGGCTACGGAGCCAGCGGCATCAACCCCTACATGGCCTTCGCCATTCTAAAAGAGATGGTCGTATCGGGAGCTTTGCAACTCGACTTCGAAGCCGCAGAACGGCACTATATCAAGGCCGTGGACAAAGGCATGCTGAAAATCATGTCGAAGATGGGCATTTCGACCATCCGCAGTTACCGGGGCGCAACGCTGTTCGAATCGCTCGGAGTAAGCGAAAAACTGCTCGATCGCTACATGGGCGGAGGCATTTCGTCGATCGGCGGCATCGGATTGGATGACGTGGCCCGGCAGGCGTCAGCCATGCATGCGCTTGGCTTCGCCCCCGGTTCCGCCGACGAGCCGCTCGGAAATACGGGCCGTTACGCCTACCGCCGCGACGGCGAACTACACGGATGGAATCCGGCGACGGTGCTCTCGCTGCAAGCTGCGGCGCAGTCGGGCGATCCCGAAAAGTTCGCGGAATTCACCCGTCACGCCGAACATGCGGACACGCCGATGTTCCTGCGCGATACGATCGAGATCGTAAGCCCCAGAGCGCCCATACCGCTGGAACAGGTCGAGCCTGCCGAAGCCGTCATGCGGCGATTCGTCGTCGAAGCCATGTCGTTCGGCGCAATCAGCCGCGAAGTCCACGAGACGATCGCCGCAGCCATGAACTGCATCGGAGGCCAGAGCAATACCGGCGAAGGCGGCGAAGACCCCGCCCGCAACACCCCGCTGCCGGACGGTACGTCGCTGCGCAGCGCGGTGAAGCAGGTAGCTTCGGGACGTTTCGGCGTCGACGCCGAATACCTCGTCAACGCCGACGAAATACAGATCAAAGTCGCACAGGGCGCAAAGCCGGGCGAAGGGGGCCAGCTACCCGGCTTCAAGGTCGACGAGATGATCGCCCGCACCCGACACTCGATCCCCGGCATCACGCTCATCTCGCCGCCGCCTCACCACGATATTTATTCGATCGAGGACCTGTCGCAACTGATCTTCGACCTGAAAAACATCAATCCCGAAGCCTCCGTCAGCGTGAAACTGGTCGCCGAAAGCGGCGTAGGAACCATTGCCGCCGGAGTGGCCAAAGCCAAGGCGGACAAAATCCTGATAAGCGGATGCGACGGCGGCACGGGCGCCAGTCCCGCCGATTCGATGAAATATGCCGGCGTACCGGTCGAAATCGGACTTGCGGAGATTCAGCAGACGCTCGTAGGCAACCGGCTTCGCGGCCGCGTACGTCTGCAAGCCGACGGACAATTGAAATGCGCCCACGACGTGCTGGTAAGCGCCCTGCTGGGGGCCGAAGAGTACGGATTCGGCACCGCAGCGCTCGTGGCGCTGGGGTGCCGCATGCTGCGCAAATGCCACACCAATACCTGCCCGATGGGCGTGGCGACGCAGGATCCCGAACTGCGCAAACGTTTCACCGGCACGGCCGATCATCTGGTCAATTATTTCCGCCTGCTCGCCGAAGATATCCGCCGTCGCATGGCGCTGCTGGGCTACAAATGCCTCGATGACCTGATAGGCCGCAGCGACCTGCTGCGCCAACGCAAAATGCCGGCCGGAAGCCCCGCCTCGCGACTCGACCTGCGGCACTTGTTGCACAAGACTACCGGCGACGCCGACATCCGTTACCGCCTGCCGCAAGAGCACGCGCTGGACGAAGTTCTCGACCGGCAGCTGCTGCCGTTGGCAGACCGGATCCTCAACGACGGAAAAAAGATCGCGCAGGCGTTTCCGATCGCCAATACGGATCGCAGCGTCGGAACGATGCTCAGCGGGTATATCACCCGATCGTGCGGCAGCGCAGGCATCCCGACCGGCTCGCTTTCGATAACGTTTCGCGGCTCCGCCGGCCAGAGTTTCGGGGCGTTTCTGTGCCCGGGCGTCGCGTTCCGTCTCGAAGGCGACGCCAACGACTACCTCGGCAAAGGGCTTTCGGGCGGCCGCATCATTGTCGTACCGCCGGCCGGATCGCGCTTTGCCGCCGAAGGCAACGTCATTGCCGGCAACACCCTGCTTTACGGCGCAACGAGCGGCGAGGCATACATCAACGGACGCGTCGGCGAACGCTTCTGCGTGCGCAACAGCGGCGTCACCGCCGTCGTCGAAGGCGTCGGCGATCACGGTTGCGAATACATGACCGGAGGGCGCGTGGTCGTACTCGGGCAAACCGGACGCAACTTCGCAGCCGGCATGAGCGGCGGCATCGCCTACGTCTGGAACCCCCGGGGAAATTTCGACTACTACTGCAATATGGAGATGGTCGAGCTGACCCTGCTGGACAATGCCGCCGACCGGAACGAACTCCACCGGCTGATCGCTGCGCATGTCAATCACACCAACAGCGTCATCGGACGCCGGATGCTCGACACATGGCATGAATACGTTCCCCAGTTCATCAAAGTGACGCCGGTCGAATACCGACGATATCTTGAAAAAGAACAGCGGCGTTCCGAATGAATCCGCGCAACCTACTGCGGCGGAGAGACGTTGCGGCTTCGTCGAGCGATTAAAAACAAAAGCCTTACATAAATTATGTAAGGCTTTTTCGTTCCGTCTCCTGCCTTGCGGCATTTTCGGATTTTCGAGCCGAAACCGAGATTTGAACTCGGGACCCCTTCATTACGAGTGAAGTGCTCTACCGCTGAGCTATTTCGGCAATCCAATTCTGAATTCGGCTGCAAAGATAGTACATTTTATTATTTTTTCGCTATTTTCGCAAGAAATTTTCATCGTCGATGTTCACTTTTCTCGTCTGCCTCACGGTGCTGATCGTCGCTTATTTTACCTACGGCCGTTATCTGGAACGGGTCGCAGCGATCGATTCCGCCCATGCCGTCCCGAGCGAAAGGCTCTTCGACGGTGTGGATTACGTACCCATGCCGCGCGGACGGGTTTTCCTGATCCAGCTGCTCAACATCGCCGGCACGGGTCCCATCTTCGGCGCCATTCTGGGCGCGGCGTTCGGGCCGGTCGCCTTTCTGTGGATTACGCTGGGCGGCATTTTCATGGGCGCGATGCACGATTTTCTGTCGGGCGTCATGCTCGTTCGCAACGACGGTCTGAGCATTCCCGAAGTAGCGGGCCGCTATCTGGGCGGCGGCATACGGCAGTTCATGCGCCTCTTTTCGGTGCTGCTGCTCGTGCTGGTGGGCGCAGTCTTTCTGCTCAGCCCCGCCGACATTCTCAGCGGCATGGCGCCCTCTGTTCCGCACGCCGTTTGGGTCTGGCTGATTCTGGCCTATTATTTCATAGCTACGTTGCTGCCGATCGACAAGATCATCGGCAAAATTTATCCGATCTTCGGCGCGGCGCTGATCCTCATGGCGCTCGCACTGCTGGGCGTACTGCTCTTCGGCCCCTACCGCATCCCCGAACTGACGACACTCTCGAACGCCCAGCTCGATCCCCGCAGCGTACCGATCATACCGACGCTCTTCATCACCATCGCCTGCGGCGCCATTTCGGGATTTCACGCCACGCAGTCGCCGCTTATGGCACGCTGCATACGCAACGAACGCCAATGCCGCTCGGTTTTCTACGGCGCGATGATCTCCGAAAGCATCATCGCTCTCGTTTGGGCCGCCGTCGCCATGGCCTTCTTCGGCGGCGCACACGCGCTCGCAGAGGCGCTGGCCGCCAACGGCAACAGCGCGGCATGGGCCGTGAACATCATCTCGAATACGACGTTGGGCATCGCAGGAGGCATTCTCGCGCTGTTGGGCGTCGTCGCAGCCCCGATCACTTCGGGCGACACGGCCTTCCGCTCGGCGCGGCTGATCGTCGCCGACATCTTCCGCATCGAGCAACGCACGCCGTGGAAGCGTTTTGTGATCGCCGTACCGCTTTTCGTCGCGGGCTACCTCATCACGCGGGTCGATTTCACCGTCGTGTGGCGATATTTCGCATGGACCAACCAGACGCTCGCCGCCATCGTGCTGTGGGCCGTCGTCGTATGGCTCTTCACCGCAAAGCGCAACTATCTCGTGGCGTTGCTGCCCGCCCTCTTCATGACCTTTATCTGCGCGTCGTTCGTCTTCGTCTCGGGCCAGTTCTTCGGTATGGAGAACCGTCCGACAGCCTACTTGCTGGCGGGTCTGACGACCGTGATCGTCTTTTGTATCATTCTGTTAAAACTCCGCCGCGATGGCCGAAGCAACTCTTAAACCCACTCCCGATCAAACCTTCGAAATCGAAGGGCGGGGCGACTACGACTTCTCACGCATTCTCCGCCTTTCGGACGAAGCCCAACGGCGCGGCGCGGTCGACGAAGCCTGCAATTTGCGCTTTCACGCCTTCCAGCACCTCACCGAATTGATTCCCGACAACGAGGAGGTAATCCTCGAATGGGCGCATCCCAACACGCGGGCTGCGCTCCAACTGCTCCATCGCTCGGCTGTCGATCACTTCCTGATCGACGACTTCGAACTCTCTGCCGCCATGCTCGAACTGCTGCTCGACCTCGACCCCGAGGATCACGAGGAGGCGACATGGCTGCTGGCCTTCGACTACGTGGCGCTGGGAGACTACGAAGCCTTCGACGAGGTGATCAACGACGTCTCGGACAAATACCCCGAAAAACCGCTGCTAACGCTTTGGTCGGAATACCGCCGGCACGGAATACTGCCCGCCGGCGAAGCGATCCGGCTCCGCAACCACTTCGCGCCTTATTACAAAGAGTTCACCGCCGCCGAGCATCCGGCCGACGAAGCCTACCTGCGCGATATCGAGAGTGAACGTCCCACCCCGCAGGCGCAGGCGCGCGAATTGTGGCTTAAAACCGAAAACCTCTGGGCGGCATTCCCCGACTTCATCGCTGCGCTCAAAGCGTTGTAAGAATCCGATATAACGATACGATGAAAGGGCTGCGGTCTCAGAAAATGAGACCGCAACCCTTCTTTATCAGCGGGATATTCACTTCTTTTCCGCCCTGAGCTGCGCGAAGCAATGGCGGCAGATCGGCTCGTAAGAGTCCTGAGCGCCCAGCATCACCTGTTTCTCGTCGGCCGTCAGGCGGTGCGAATGGTGCGCCAGATTACCGCAGCGCACGCAGATGGCGTGCACTTTCGTGACATACTCCGCCGTAGCCATCAACGCCGGCATCGGGCCGAAAGGCCTGCCCGTATAGTCCATATCCAACCCCGCGGCGATCACCCGCACGCCGTTGTCGGCCAGCGTCCGGCACACGTCGACAATCCCCTCGTCGAAAAACTGCGCCTCGTCGATGCCCACCACGTCGACGTCGGAGGTCATCAGCAAGATGTTCTGCGCCGACTCGACCGGCGTCGACCGAATGGCGTGAGCGTCGTGCGAGACCACCTCCTCGTCGGAGTAGCGCGTATCGACGCAGGGTTTGAAAATCTCCACCCGCAGGTTGGCGAACTGGGCGCGGCGCAGGCGGCGGATCAGTTCCTCGGTTTTGCCCGAGAACATCGACCCGCAGATCACCTCGATCCACCCTTTCTGACTGGCATTCTCCAGAAACATAGTCAGTTAAATTCTTTTATCTTTGTTTTACGATTTCGTTTCTTGTTCATACATACCGGAACGCCACGACGGACTATGTTTCAGTATTGAAATTCCCTCCCCTCTGTCCCCTCCCTTTGACAAAGGGAGGGGCTTTCCTTCCTCATACTCCCTTCGCTCGGTTTCCGCTGCGGCACCTCGGTATTCCGCAAGCGGATGTGCTCGGCTTGTAACGCAGTTGACAAAGGGAGGGCTTCTTTCAGAGGTATTTCAGTACTCGTCTGCCATACGGTTTGTGATCCAGTGCTTGTGCAATCTTTCCCGTCGCGGCAGACTTATCCCGCCTCCTTCTACTCGCACTCCTCGCAGCGGGTGATGCGGGCGCCCAGCGCATTGAGACGGCCGTCGATATTGCAGTAGCCGCGGTCGATCTGGTCGATGTTCTGGATCGTGCTGCGGCCTTCGGCGCTCATCGCCGCGATGAGCAGCGCCACGCCGGCGCGGATATCGGGCGACGACATGCGCGTGGCGCGCAGGCGGATGCGATGGTCGTGACCGATGACCGTCGCGCGGTGAGGATCGCACAGAATCACCTGCGCCCCCATGTCGATCAGTTTGTCGACGAAGAACAGACGGCTCTCGAACATCTTCTGATGGATCAGCACCGATCCCTTGGCCTGCGTGGCCACCACCAGAAAGATCGACAGCAGGTCGGGCGTCAGTCCCGGCCACGGCGCGTCGGCGATGTTCATGATCGAACCATCGATGAACGATTCGATGCTGTAATGGTCCTGCTGCGGAATGCAGATATCGTCGTCGCACTGCTCGAAGCGGATGCCCATGCGGGCGAACTGCGCGGGAATGATCCCCAGATCGGCATAGGAGACGTTCTTGATCCGCAGTTCCGACTGCGTCATGGCGGCCATGCCGATGAACGACCCCACCTCGATCATATCGGGCAGCAACGTATGTTCCGTCCCCCCGAGCGCATCGACGCCCTCGATGGTGAGCAGGTTCGAGGCGATGCCCGAAATGCGCGCGCCCATGCGGTTGAGCATGCGGCACAACTGCTGCACGTAGGGCTCGCAGGCGGCGTTGTAGATCGTCGTCGTCCCCTTGGCCATGACGGCGGCCATGACGATGTTGGCCGTACCCGTCACCGAAGCCTCGTCCAAGAGCATGTAGCAGCCGCGCAACTCCTTGCCGTCGACCGAAAAGAACTCTTCGGCGGCATCGAAATCGAATTTGGCGCCGAGCTTCTGGAAACCGATGAAATGAGTATCCAGCCGCCGCCGGCCGATTTTGTCACCGCCCGGCTTGGGAACATATCCCACGCCGAAACGCGCCAGCAGCGGCCCGATAAGCATCACCGAACCGCGCAGCCGCGCACAGCGGCGGCGATAGTCCTCGGTCAGCAGGTAGTCGAGGTCGATCTCGCGGGCGCAGAACGCATAGGTGTCGTCCGCCAAGCGCTCCGCTTCGACTCCCATCGCCCGCAGCAGGTCGATGAGCTGCATGACGTCCAGAATCTCCGGCACGTTGTGCACGACGACCCGTTCGGGCGTCAGCAGCGTGGCGCAGAGAATCTGCAACGCCTCGTTTTTGGCCCCCTGCGGGGTGATTTCGCCGTGAAGACGGTAGCCGCCCTCGACCTGAAAATATGCCATACCTGTAAATTTTAATTCAAAGGTAGGAATCTTAATCAAAACAGACAAGCGGGAAGGGTAAAAACAGACGAAAAAAACAGGAGATCCCGTCCCTGCGGCCAAAACCGGCGCTTTCGGCCCGGAAGTTGCGCAAACGATCGGAAAATCCCTATCTTTGACTGCGCCTTAGATACTTCGTCTCGGCAAAAGCAAACGCCAGTTTGCTTCTGCGCTCGACTTTTCGTATCTTTGTACAAGGGAATATCTCTGGCCCAACGATGTTGACACGTAAAAACCAAACGATACGATCATGCTTCATTTTCGAGGATATCATTGGGCGGCGGCCGCAGCGGCCTTGTTTCTGCTGACGGGCTGCTCGCTGTTGCGCCTCTCGATCTCGACGGGCGAACCGCTCTCGAAAGAGGAGACGCGCACGCGCCTGCTCACACGCGGATTTTACTACGAAGCCTCGGACGAAATAGCCGCCGCAGCCGACTCGATCGCGGCCGGCAGCGACGACGCGGAGATTCAGCGGCGGACAATCCGCTGGAAACTCCGCACGACGCGCGCTGCCGTCAACGCCGCCATGCAACAGGCGCCCGAACTGGCCCTGCTCGACACATGGATGCTCTACCGCAACATGGACTCGCTCTTCGCCCGCCGTCCCGATTCGCTGCTCTTCGGCGAGGGATCGCCGTTGGCTCGCAGCACGGCGTCGCGGCTTCATCGCAAGGCACGGCATCTGGCCTCCGAATTGCTGACGGCCGAACGCTACGACCTGATGCAACAGTTCGTAGCCGCGCAACCCCAGCCCGCACCCGACGGGGAGGTACAACCCGACCGGACAATGCTCCCTTGGGTCGATTTTCTGCGCGCCCACGGCATCGAGGCCGCCTATCCGGTAGGAACCATCGCCGAGGTGATGGCCGATATGGGCGACCGCATCGGCGGTACGACGCAGCAGACGGCCAACGCCCTCGACTGGACAGGCGATCTGATCGCACTGCGCTTCCGGCAGGACAGCCTGCGCGACCGGCTGACCATGCAGCTCGATTCGCTCGAACGCGACTTCAACCGCTTGACGGCCGTAGCCGAGGATCTGCCGGGCGTTTCGCGCGAGATAACCGCCGAACTGAACGCGGCGCTCGCCGAAGCGATGGCGACCTTCAACGCCAGCGTCGACAACGCCTTCGCCGATATCGACCGTCAGCGCATGGCGCTGCAACACTACGTCTCCACCGAGCGTGAAGCGATCATCGCACAGGCGCAGCAAGCCTTCGACGAAGCGGTCGCCAAAGCGCTCGACGCCTTGCCGGCACTGATAGGCAAGGTCGTATTATGGATCATTCTGTTGGTCGCGGTACTCGTCGGACTGCCCTTCCTGCTGGGTTTCTGGGCGGGCGGCTGGCGCGAACGGACGCGCCGGCACAAGACCGACCGGAAGGAAAAAGAATAACGAATTCGTCCGAATTCTGATTTTATCATTGTAAACAGTTGAATATTATCTATATTTACATCACAAAACCTGAAATTTCAGACTTTAAAACCTATTGAATAATATTAATTGTGGAGAACGGGAATGAAAAACCTGATATTACACCATCTGTTTTGTCTATTGCCGCTCGTCGTTCTTCTGATCGGGATCGATAGGGGTTGGATACGCAACGGCGCAATATGCATGTTATGGATTTTCGTATATGCGTTCATTTGGGTCCCCATACTCGATTACAGAAGATTGAAGATTTCTAAAATCATAGATACGACGGATTTACGATTTCTGCAAAAAATCAATTATGCGTATTCGTGCCGGTTCAAATACCCTAAACATTTCTTTATGGGATAAATCGCTTCCCATCTTCTTTTTGACGGCAAGTTCTTTTCGGGTGTAAAAGCGCCCATCTCGGCGAGAACTCTTCTCAAATAAATTGTATCTTTGCCGGACAAAATTCCGAGTTATGGCTCGCAGAAAACAGAACTATCCCCTTATCGAAGGGCTGGAAATTACGACGCTCGCCGCCGAAGGCAAGGCGATGGGGCGATGGAACGATCAGGTGGTCTTCGTCCCGATGACCGTGCCGGGCGACGTGGTCGACGTGCAAGTACGCAACAAACGCCGCCGCTTCATGGAGGGGACGGTCGTGCGCTATGTTCGTCGCTCGCCGCTGCGGGCCGAACCCTTCTGCGCCCACTTCGGGGTCTGCGGAGGCTGCAAATGGCAGAACCTTCCCTACGCCGAGCAGTTGCGTTTCAAGACGGAGCAGGTGCGCGACCAGCTCACCCGCATCGGGAAGATCGAACTGCCCGCGATCCGTCCCTGTCTGCCTTCCGCACGTACGCAGTTCTACCGCAATAAGCTGGAGTTCACCTTTGCGCCGCGCCGCTGGATGACCTACGAAGAGATCGCCGCCGGAGGCGACATCGAACCCGCGCCCGCGCTGGGTTTTCACATTCCCAACCTCTTCGACAAGGTGCTCGACATCGAACGCTGCTGGCTGCAACCCGAACCGTCGAACGCCCTGCGCAACGAGATCAAACGTTTTGCGCTGGAACACGGCTACTCGTTCCACAACATCCGCGAGCACACGGGGCTGATGCGCAATCTGATCGTCCGCACCGCCTCGACGGGCGAGGTAATGGCCATCGTCGTCTTCGGCGAGGAGGATTCGCCCCGCATCGAGGCGCTGATGGCGCATGTGGCGGAGCGTTTTCCCGAAATCACCTCGCTCTTCTACGTGGTCAATACCAAGTGGAACGACTCGCTGGGCGATCTTACGCCCGTCCTCTATCGCGGGAAGGATCACATCCTCGAAGAGATGGAGGGCCTGCGATTCAAGGTGGGTCCCAAATCGTTTTACCAAACCAATTCCGAACAGGCCTACGAACTCTACAAGGTCGCGCGCGATTTCGCCGCGCTCACCGGCGGCGAGACGCTCTACGACCTCTACACCGGCACGGGAACCATCGCCAACTTCTGCGCCGCGCGCTGCGCGAAGGTCGTCGGAATAGAGTATGTCCCCGAGGCGATCGCCGACGCGAAGGTCAATTCGGCGCTCAACGGCATCGGCAATACGGTCTTTTACGCCGGCGACATGAAAGCGGTGCTCGACGACGCGTTCGTCGCCGCCAACGGCCGCCCCGACGTCATTGTCCTCGATCCGCCGCGCGCGGGAGTCGACCCACCCGTGATCGACGTGATCCTGCGCGCCGCCCCCGAACGGATCGTCTACGTAAGCTGCAACCCCGCCACGCAAGCGCGCGATCTGGCGCTGCTGGACGGTGCCTACCGCGTCGAAGCCGTGCAGCCCGTCGATATGTTCCCCCACACGCACCACGTGGAAAACGTGGTGAAGCTGGTGCGGCGGTAGCAGAGGGGCAAATAAAATCATGGTTGCGCGCAGCGCACCGCAAATTCCGCCTTGCACCGGAGGAGGAAACAGATCGGGCAAAGGAGGGAACGCACGGAGCGATCGTGCTCAAACGATGGGCGCAGGCGAGCGCAGAGACCGCTTGCGGACTTTGCCGAGCCGTCACAGTCGTTGCGGTGCACAAAAGTGCACCGCAACGGCGTAGATCTTGCGTGATCGCTCAGTGACAGGCTTTGTCCGATCCCGACGAAGATGCCCTGCGGACACTTTTGACTCCACCTTTTGGTGAAAAAAGGTGGTAAACCTGCTGCTCGCAGGAAATCTCTGAATCGAAGGTTCGGGATGCTTCCCGAAGAATCGATCGGAAAATTTTTCTTCTCACAGATTCTTTTCCTGTGCTTTTGGATCAAGCCAAAAGCACCTAAAAATCAAGCACGGCGAAAAGTAGCGGGTGTCGACACCTGCGCTCGCTGAGCGGGCACAAAAGACTTCGCTGTTTTGCACACCCGCTCCGGGCGCTCGCGCTGCTGTCGTCACTTCTTCCGCTATTTTCGCAGTGCATTCGGGCAGGACGAAGGCCTGCGAAAGATACGAACACTGAAAATAAATGGTCTTTGCCGCTGCACCCGAAAACATCCAGCCGCAGGCCCCGCCTACCGGAAATCGTTAATTTTATCGCCTCTTCATGCAAGATTCCGCACAATACGGCGTTTTATTTGTAAAGGAGTTACCTAAAACGGAAATACGATATGAAAAAACTCATTTTGATGGCTGCGGTCGTGCTGTTGGCGCTTCCCGCAGCGGCGCAGGAACAGCCTTCCAAGTTCGACGCCAGCTACATTCAGGTCTGGGGTCAAGCCGAAAAAGAGATCACTCCCGACGAGTTTTACCTCTCGATTACGATCAACGAGAAGGATTCGAAAGGTAAAATCTCGATCGACACGCAGGAGCGCGCCATGCTCGACGCTCTGAAAAAACTGGGCGTCGACACGCAGAAGCAGCTCCGCGTGGTGGATCTGTCGAGCGAATACTTCAAGAAGGGCAACGCACTGGCATGGAAACAGTTTCAGCTCAAACTGAACTCGCCCGAGCAGGTGGCGCAGGTCTTTGCATCGCTCAGCGATCAGGGCATTTCCAACGTCTCGATGGAGAAAGTGACCCACTCGCAGCTGGATCAGTACAAGAACGAAGTGCGCATCGCCGCCATGAAGAGCGCGCAGGCCAACGCCCAGACGCTCGCCGGCGCTATCGGACAGAAAGCGGGCAAGTGTTTCTACATCTACGACTCGAACAACGATATCGTGCCCTACTACGGCAACGTCTTCGTGGCGCGCAGCATGAAAGCTGCGGTAGCCGACGACGCTGCCGCAGGAGCGAGCGAAGCCGCCGGTCTGGATTTCAAGACCATTAAACTCAAATACAGCGTACAGGCCAAATTCGTGCTCGAATAACGCCGGTCGCCGAACTTTCTGACATTCTATTTCGATCCGGCCCGGCGGTACAAGCGCCGGGCCGTTTATGTCGCTGCGAGGAGATAAACCTCTTTGCGCCGGTTGAACGAACATCGACAACTTCTGCAGCTGTTGTGTTTTATAATATGCGGCATTCGCGCTCAAATGAAATTTTCCCGACAAACCGAACGATAAGTACTTAAAAAATCCGACTCTTTTTCGAACAGTTCGAAAAAATATTTTTATCTTTACAAACTTTTCCACCTAATTTTTAAGAGGAGGTGCCTATGAAGACGAAACTCATTTGCGATTACGAGCACTACGCCTCGCCGGCCGAACTGCCGGAGGCCGACCGCGAACTGGTCGCCGAGGCCGAGCGCGCCACGCGCCGTTCGCACGCTCCCTACTCGAAATTCAGGGTAGGCGCCGCCGCACGGCTTTCGAGCGGCAAGGTGCTCCGCGCCGGAAACTTCGAAAGCGAGGTCTTCCCCGCCGGATTGTGCGCCGAACGGTCGCTGCTCTTCTACGTCGAGACCAACTTTCCCGACGATCCGATCGAGACGCTCGCCATCGCCTCCGATCCTTCGGAACGCGAATGTTATCCCTGCGGCCAGTGCCGGCAGGTGATGGTCGACGTCGAACGACGGCAGGGCCGGCCGATGCGCATCGTCATGTCGGGCGGCGGCACGGCCAGCGTGGTCGATACGGCCGAAAAACTGCTCCCCTTCACCTTCAAGCTCTGAAATGTTTACGCCCGAAGATATTCTCTACGAAGACAACCACCTCATGGTAGTCAACAAACGCTGCGGCGATCTGGTGCAGCCCGATCCGTCGGGCGAGAGCGCCCTCGAAGATCAGATCAAGGAGTACATCAAACGCCGCGACGCCAAACCCGGCGAGGTGTTCCTCGGCGTCGTGCACCGCATCGACCGCCCCGTGAGCGGCGCGGTGCTCTTCGCCAAGACCTCGAAGGCGCTGGTGCGGCTCAACGAAATGATCCGTTCGGGCGAGATCCGCAAAACCTACTGGGCCGTCACGGAACAGCGTCCCGATCCGCTCGAAGGGGAATTGCGCCACTGGGTGCTGCGCGACGGGCGCACCAACCGCTCGCGCGCCTACGACGCGCCGAAACCCGAAGCGAAGGAGGCGCGGCTGCGCTACCGTACGCTCGGCGCCTCGACCAACTACACGCTCGTCGAGGTCGAACTGCTCACGGGACGCCACCATCAGATCCGCGCCCAGCTCTCGAAGATCGGCTGCCCGATCAAGGGCGACCTCAAATACGGCGCCCGCCGCTCGAACCCCGACGGCGGCATCTCGCTCCATTCGCGGGCGATCGAATTCACGCATCCCGTCCGGCGGGAGCCGGTGCGCATCACGGCACCCGTCCCCGCCGCCGACAACCTGTGGGCTTTCTTCGCCCAGAACGCCGATTCGCCATGCGCCTGCTGATCCAACGCGTCCGCCGCGCCTCGGTCTCCATCGACGGCGAGCTGCACTCGGCCATCGGAGCGGGATTGCTCCTCTTCGTCGGCGTCGAGGAGGCCGACACGCAGGAGGATATCGACTTTTTGGCGGGAAAGGCGTCGCGTCTGCGCATCTTCGACGACGAAGCGGGGGTGATGAATCTCGACGTGCGGCAAACGGGAGGCGAACTGCTCGCGGTGAGTCAATTCACGCTTCACGCCTCGACGCGCAAGGGCAACCGCCCCTCCTATATCCGTGCGGCGGGCGAAGGCTTCGCCCGACCGATGTACGAACGCTTCGTCGCAGCGCTGGCCGCCGAGAGCGGCCGCCCCGTCCGCACGGGCGAATTCGGCGCCGACATGGCCGTCGAACTCATTAACGACGGGCCGGTGACGATCTGGATCGACTCGAAGAACAAAGAATAAAACTATACTTTTCCCAGTTATACGATGAAACGCTTTTTTCTGATTTTCACGCTGCCGATTCTGCTTCTGGCGGCATCCTGCAACGACAGCGACACGCAGGGCGACGGACCTTCTCCCTCCGATCCCCGCGAGGATTGTCAATTCTCGAACGTCAAAGCCGTTGCGGCGGCCACGTCGGCCGAATTCTCGGCACAGTATCTCTATCTGGGCGGTTTTCTGGTCAAGGAGAACGGCTTCGTCTGTACGCCCGCGGGAGGGGGTGCGCCCGTGACGGTCGTCTGCGAACGGTCGACTGAACCCTCCTGCACGCTGAGCAGCCTTATCCCCGAAACCGATTACGAACTCTACTGCTACGTGATTGCGGGCGGCCATACGTTCCGCAGCGACGCGATCGCCTTCACCACACTCGAAAAGGGAGAGGAGCCCGAGCCGACGCCCGACGAAAAGGTCGCTTTCAGCACCCTGACCGTGTCGGATAAAACCGCCTCTTCGGCCACCGCCGCCTGTTCCTATACCCACGAGGGCGACGAGCAGGTCACCGACGCGGGCTTCTTCCTGAAAAAGACGGGCGCGACGGCCGAGACCAAGCAGTCGTGCGGCACGGCGACGACTTCGCTGCGCTATACCTTCGCCGGCCTGAGCGAAAGCACGGCCTACGAGGTCACAGCTTACGTCGCCACCCCGTCGAAAACATGGCGCAGCGCGGCGGCCTCCTTCACCACCGAATCGAGCGGAGTGACGCCTCCCGACAACAACACCCGCAACAAAGATTGGGCTGAATTGCCGAGCGAAGTGTCGAACGGCGACTACCTCTACGTCGATCACAAATGCGACATGAACAACGGGACCAAAGCCCGCAACTTCACCGCTTGTTACAGCAAATCGAAACTCTGCCCCGTATGGGTCGCCGCACCGCTGCACGACGCCTATGCCAAGAAAAACGTCGAACGGAAAAACTCCTACAAGGACGATCCCGACCTGAATTACACGCAAGTCGGAAAATGGGACGGTTATACGCGCGGACACATGCTCGGTTCCGCCGAACGGCTGGTGAGCCGCGAGGCGAACAGCCAAGTGATGTATTTCTCGAACATCGGGCCCCAGCTCGGCCAAAACGACTATTTCAACGGCGGCGGCGGCCAGTGGAACACCGCCGAGGACTGGGTGGACAAGCAGTGGCGCGGATTGACCGACACCTGCTATCAGGTAGTCGGCTGTTATTGGGCCAACACCAATAAGAAGGTGAGCGGAACAACGATTCCGACCCACTATTTCACCGTTTTGCTCAAAGCAAAGAGAAGCGCCGGCAAGAAATGGGTGGTAAATTGCACGCGCGACGAGCTGCAATGCATCGCCATGTTCATCGAGCATAAATCCTATACGAAGGGCGCTGTGACTCCGGCCTCCCAGTTCGAGTCGAAGGGGATCTTCATGCGGGTCTCCGATCTCGAAGCGAAGACCGGACACAAATTCTTCATGAACGTCCCCAACGCTCCGAAAGACACGTACAATACGAGCGACTGGAATTTTTAAGAAACGTTCGACAACGACCGTGAAAGAAGAAAGGCTTCCCCGTCATACGGGCGGCCTTTCTTGATTCAACCCGTAATTTTCAATCGAGTATGCATCTCTGGGACGACGCGCGACCTTACCACAGCTATGCGGCCTATTGCCGCCGCACCTTCGGCCGGCCGATGCAGAAACTTCCGGTCGACGGAGGGTTCACCTGCCCCAACCGCGACGGGACGGTCGGGCATGGCGGCTGTTCGTTCTGCTCGAACGAAACCTTCACGCCCGCCTACTGCAATCCGCGCCATAGCGTCCGGCGGCAACTCGACGACGCAATCGCCTTCCACCGGCGCGGTTTTCCGACGGAAACCGGCTTTCTGGTCTATTTCCAGTCGTACAGCAACACCTATGCGCCGCTCGAACGGCTCGAACGGCTTTTCGAAGAGGCGCTCGCCTATCCCGATGTCAAAGGAATCGTCGTCGGCACCCGCCCCGACTGCGTGGACGCGGCCAAGCTCGATTATCTGGCCGAACTCGCCCGCCGCGCCTATGTCTGCGTCGAATACGGCATCGAATCGACTTCCGACGCCACGCTGCGCGCCGTCAATCGGGGGCACGACTTCGCAGCGGCGCAGCGGGCCGTCGAGGCGACGGCCGAGCGCGGCATCGCCGCAGGCGCGCACTTCATCCTCGGACTGCCCGACGAGAGCGAAGAGGAACTGATCGACCGCACGCAGATCATCAACGCACTGCCGCTGCAAACCATCAAATTCCACCAACTGCAAATCGTCGACGGCACGCGCATGGCCGACCTGTACGCCGAACACCCCGAACGGTTTCGGAATTGGACGGCCGACGCGTACATCGATCTCGTGGCCGAAATCCTGCGCCGCCTGCGCCCCGACATCGCCGTCGAACGCATCGCGGGCCAGACGCCGCCCCGCATCCGTTGCCGGCGGCCGTGGGGCAATCTGCGCGGCGACGTTCTGTGGCGGATGCTCGAAAAAAGACTGGCCGAAAAAAATGCGCATCAAGGCGATTTTTTTATACCTTTGGCTGCGCCTTAGATACTTCGGTCTCGGCAAAAGCAAACTTACGTTTGCTTCTGCGCTCGACTTTTCGTATCTTTGCAACGTTAATCGTATGCTGTCATGAAAAGACCCCGGGTAAACCGTCAGGCCGTCGCCGAAACTTTTCTCGAATACGTCTGGATGACTTTCGGCATGTTTATCTACTCCTTCGGGTGGCTGGCCTGCATCATGCCCGCCAATACGCTGGGCGGCGGTGCGGCCGGTCTGTCGCTGCTGTTTTACCACATCACGGGACTGCCCATCGGCATGCTGACGCTCATCGTCAACGGCGTGTTGCTGCTCATCGGCGGCACGATCGTGGGGTGGAACTTCGGCATGAAGACCATCTTCTGCATCGCCATGCTCTCGATTACGATGTCGGTGCTGCAACCGCTGCTGGCCGCCGTTACGCCGGCCGGACAGACGCTCTTCGCGCTCAACCCCGTCAGCGACCGCATCCTGCTGGTCATTCTGGGCGGCATCATCGCCGGCATCGGCATCGCCATCTGCTTCCGACAGGGAGGTTCGACCGGCGGCACGGACATCATCGCCATGATCGTCAACAAGTACAAGACGATCAGCTACGGCCGCATCGTGATGACCGTCGATTCGATGATCATCCTCTCGTCGCTTTTCGTGGGCGACATGGGCGTCGATTCGGTCATCTACGGCTTCGTCGTCACGGCGGTGCTGGGCTACACGGTCGACGTGATTCAGGCCGGCAACCAGCAGTCGAGCCAGATCTTCGTCTTCACGCGCCGCTATGAGGCGATGGCCGATCAGATCATCTCCACCACGCGCCACAGCGCCACGATCCTCGACGCGATGGGATGGTATTCGAAGGAGGATATCAAAGTCGTCGTGGTGGTCTGCCGCAAGCGGGAAACCTCGCAGATGCTCAAACTGGTGCGCAACGTCGACGGCGACGCCTTCATCTCCGTCGGTTCGGTCATGGGCGTCTACGGCAAAGGCTTCGAAGCCCTCAACAAAGTCTGACGACCGGCCTGCGGGCCGTAAAAATAAGCTAACCGGAGTCGTCCGCCGCGACGACCCGCCAACCGATAACCGAATGGGAACCTTCACCGCTGCCAACCTGCTGAAAACCGTCAAAGAGTACGTTCTGATGACGGCCGGTCTGCTGATCTATTCTTTCGGGTGGATCGCCTGCATCAAGCCGATGGAGGTGGCCGCAGGCGGCGGCACGGGTCTTTCGATGATCCTCAGCCACACGGCGTTCGAGATGTGGGGGATCGACATCCGCATCGGTACGATCTTCCTTGCGATCAACGCCTTTCTGCTGCTTATTTCCGGCCTGACCGTCGGATGGAATTTCGGATTCAAAACGCTCTATTGCATCATCGTCGCATCGGGCTTCATGTCCCTGATGGAACCCTACTTCATGGCGCATTACCCTCCCGTGGGCGAGGTGCTGGGACTCGACGACAAACTGCTTACGATCATTCTGGGCGCCCTGCTGGCGGGCGCCGGCATGGCCATCTGTTTCACTTCGGGCGGCGCAACGGGCGGAACGGACATCGTCGCCAAAATCTTCCACAAATACTGGGGCGTCGCCTACGGCAAAGTCATCATATACAGCGATATCGTCATTATCGGCTCGACGCTGTTGGTGGGTTATCACCTCTCGGACGTCGTCTACGGCTACATCGTCACGGTGGTCGTCGGCACGACGGTAGACCTGCTGATGGCGGGCAGCCAGCAGTCGAACCAGATCTTCATCGTCACGGCCGACTACGACCGCATGGCCGAAGCGATGCTGCACGAGGCCAACCGCGGCGTGACGCTTATCGACGCCACGGGCGGTTATTCGCGGCATGAAATCCGCATCGTGATGGTCGTCTGCTACAAACGCGATGCGGGGCACATCCTGCGGCTGGCGCGCGATATCGACCCCAAGGCCTTCGTCACCATCGCCTCCGTTTCGGGCACCTACGGCGAAGGGTTCCGCAAACTGACCCAACTCCACTGACGATGGCGACCGAGCGTTACGCCGATATCGTCCTGCCGCTGGCGCAACCCGCCTACACGTTCGCCGTCGCCGACGGTCTCGAACCGGCAGAAGGACAGGCCGTTGCCGTACAGTTCGGCCCGCGGCGCATCTACACGGGCATCGTCTGGCGTATCCACGACCGGAAACCCGACTTTCCGCGCATCAAAACCGTCTCGCGGATTCTCTACGACCGACCGCTGCTCGACGCACGGCAACGCGCCCTGTGGGAGTGGATGGCCGACTACTACATGTGCACGCTGGGCGAGGTAATGCGCTTCGCCCTGCCGCAGACGATCAAGCCGTCGGGCAACAGCGAGCAGGAATTTTCCGAACGCGAGTACCGCCCCCGCACCGAACTCTACGTGAAGCTCGACGTTACGCTGCACGACGAAGAGCGGTTCAACGAAACGATGGATCGGCTCGCGCGCCGCGCGCCGCGTCAGTACGCCGCACTGCTCGAAATCGCTTCGGCCGGCGGCGGCGACCGCATCTCGACCGACGAGATTCCCCGCCGGCTGCTCGCGGCCGACGCCGCGACGCTCGCCGCGCTGCAAAAGAAAGGCTTCGTCACGCTCGCCCGCCGCGTTCGCGGCGTCGAACGCAGCGGCATCCGCTTTCAGCTCCCGACACTCACAACCGCCCAACAAACCTGCCTCGACGCGATCCACGGTCATTTTACGGCAGGACGGCGCGCCGTGCTGCTGCACGGCATCACCGGCTCGGGCAAGACCGAACTGTACATCCACCTGATCGCCGAAGCGCTCGCCCGCGGCGGCGACGTGCTGCTGCTCGTGCCCGAAATCGCCATCACGGCGCAGTTGATCGCGCGGCTCGAACGCATCTTCGGCAGCCGCGTCACGGCCTACCATTCGAAACTCACGCTGGCGCGCCGCACCGAAAACTACCTGCGGCTCACCCGTTCCGACGGCGGGGAACTGGTCGTCGGCGCACGCTCGGCGCTCTTTCTGCCACTGCGGCATCTGCAACTCGTCGTGGTGGACGAGGAGCACGACACGGGTTACAAACAGACCGACTCGCAACCGCGTTACAACGCCCGCGACGCAGCCGTCGTCATGGCACGGCTGTGGAATGCGCACACGGTGCTGGGCAGCGCCACTCCCTCGCTCGAAAGCTACGCCAACGCGCTGAGCGGAAAATACGGGCTGGCGACGCTCGACGAACGCTACGGCGACGCACGGCCGCCGCAGATCATCGTCTCCGACACGCTGCGCGCCGTCAAGCGCAACGAACGCAAGACGCATTTCAACATGCTGCTGCTCGATAAAATCGAAGAGACGCTCGCCCGCGGCGAGCAGACGATGCTCTTTCAGAACCGCCGCGGCTTCTCCCCCTACGTCGAATGCCGCGCCTGCGGCTGGACGGCGCGCTGCCCTCACTGCAACGTGACGCTCGCCTATCACAAGCGCGACAACCGGCTTCAATGCCACTACTGCGGCCATACGGAGGCCGTTCCGACCCGTTGTCCGGCATGCAAGGCGGGCGAAGTGACCCCTGCGGGGTTCGGCACCGAAAAGGTCGAGGAAGAGTTGACGCGCCTCTTCCCCGAAGCGCGGATCGAACGGCTCGACCGCGACACGGCGACCTCCGAACGCGCCTACAACGAAATCGTCGCCCGCTTCGAAAGCGGACAGAGCGATATTCTGGTCGGCACACAGATGATTACCAAGGGATTCGACTTTGCGCGGGTTTCGCTGGTGGGCATCCTCAACGCCGACAACCTGCTCTTCAATCCCGATTTTCGGGCCGCCGAACGCGCCTTCCAGTTGATGATGCAGGTGGCCGGCCGCGCCGGACGGCGCGACGCGGCGGGCGAGGTGGTGATCCAGACCTCGGAACCCGAACACCCCGTCATCCGGCAGGTTGCGACGGGCGATTACGAGGCGATGGCGCGCACGCAGCTCGCCGAACGGCGCGCCTTCGCCTATCCGCCCTATGCGCGGCTGATCCGCCTGACGCTCCGCCATCGCGACCGCGATCTGCTCTACCGCGCCTCGGCGGCGCTCGCCGCGGCGCTGCGCAATCGTTTCGGCCGCCGCGCGATGGGCCCTGTCGCGCCGGCCGTAGACCGCATCCGCGAGGAGTACCTTACCGAGTTCCTGCTCAAAATCGAGAGCGGCGCCTCTGCCGCCCGCGCGCGGCAGATACTGCGCGAAGTGCTGCGGCAGACGCTCGGCTGCAAAGCGTTCAAACCGATAACGGTCGGCTGCGATGTCGATCCTCAGTGACGCGGCGCACGGCGTCGGACGGCTGCTCTTTCCCGTGCGGTGTCCGGTCTGCGGCGGCGAGATGCCGCCCGGCAGCCGTGTAGTCTGCACCCGATGCCGTTACGCCGTACCGCTCACCGGATTCTGCTACGCGACCTATAACCCCCTGTGGGAACGGCTCTCGGCAATGCTGCCTGTCAAGCAGGCTTCGGCCTTTCTCTATTTCATCCCCGGCAGCGGCTGGCGGGAGTTGATCCACCGCTTCAAGTACGACGGCGCATGGCGGCTGGCGCGCGACATGGGCGTGTGGTACGGGCATTGTCTGGCCGAAAGCGGCCTGTACGATTCGGTGGACCTGATCGTTCCCGTGCCGCTCCATTGGCGCAAACGGTTGCGCCGCGGCTACAATCAGGCGGAGTATCTGGCCGAGGGAATCGCCCGCGCGCTGAATGTCGGCGTAGACCGGCACAGCGTCCGCCGCAGCCGCAACAACCCCGCGCAGGCGTTGCACCGGCGCGAAGAACGGTGGGACAATGTCGCAGGGATCTTTACGGTACGCCGGCCCGAACGGCTCTCCGGCCGTCACATCCTGCTGGTAGACGACGTGCTCACCACGGGCGCCACGCTGCTTTCGTGCGCCGAGACGATCCTGCGCGCCGCGCCCGACTGCCGCCTGAGCGTGGCGGTGCTGGCCGTTCCGCAGCGGGAATTCGGACTCGACGGATAAAATCGATCCTCCGGCCGGAAACTTATCGACAAATCCGATTCTTTTTTCGACAGCGCATTCCCGCCGACAACACGGCTCGGGCAGACCGTTTCTATGTTATAAACATAGAAATCGACAAACTTTCGCCCCGCCTTTTTTGATTATTGCGTTGCTTTGCGTATTTTTGAATCCGAAACCGAATATCCATGTCACAAGAGAACAATAATCCGGCTGCGCGCAACCGCGAAGCCTACGCCGCACTGGCCGAAGTGGGCGGCACCATCCCGCCGCAGGCCGTCGAGTTGGAGGAGGCCGTGCTGGGCGCGCTGATGCTTGAAAAGGATTCGATCATCACCGTGCAGGAGTTCATCTCCCCCGACGCCTTCTACACCGAAGAGCACCGGCTGATCTACCGCGCCATCGAGGAGTTGTCGTCGGAGTTGAAACCGATCGACCTCTACACCGTCACCGAGCGGCTCAAAGTCAAGAAGGAGCTGAAAAAAGTGGGCGGCGCCTCCTATCTGGCGCAGCTCACGCAGAAGGTCGGGTCGGCCGCCAACGTCGAGTTCCACGCCAAAATCGTGGCGCAGAAGTACGTGCAGCGGGAGTTGATCCGCTCGGCGACCGAAATCCAGCGCCGCTCTTACGACGAATCGACCGACGTGACGGATCTGATCGGCTTTGCCGAGCAGGAGATCTTCAAGGTGGCCGAAGGCCACGTGAAACGCTCCGTGCAGTCGGCCGCCGACGTGCTGGCGCGCACGCTGGCGCAGATCGAGGAGAACGCCAAGAACAAGAGCGCCTTCAACGGCGTTCCGTCGGGCTTCATGGCGCTCGACCGTGTGACGATGGGCTGGCAATCCTCCGATCTGGTCATCATCGCCGCCCGTCCTTCGATGGGTAAGACCGCCTTCACGCTCACGATGGCGCGCAACATGTCGGTCGACCACGAGCAGGGCGTGGCCTTCTTCTCGCTCGAGATGCCGGCGCATCAACTGATGATGCGTCTGGTGATGGCCGAGACGGGCATTCCGAGCAACGACCTCAAACTGGGAAGGCTCACGCCCGAACAGTGGCGCCACCTCGAATCGGCCACCAAACCGCTGGGCGCGGCCAAACTCTTCATCGACGACACGCCGGCGCTGTCGGTCTTCGAATTCCGCTCGAAGGCCCGCCGCCTGAAGATACACAGCGACATCAAGATCATCATGATCGACTACCTCCAGTTGATGACCGGCGGCCCGCAGGCCGCCAAGGGCGGCAACCGCGAGCAGGAGGTGTCGTTCATTTCGCGCACGCTCAAAGCCATCGCCAAGGAGCTCGACGTACCGATCATCGCCCTTTCGCAGCTGAACCGCTCGACGGAACTGCGCGGCGGCTCGAAACGGCCGCAGCTCTCCGACCTGCGCGAGTCGGGCGCCATCGAGCAGGACGCCGACATCGTGGCGTTCATCCACCGTCCCGAGTACTACGGCATCAATCAGGACGAGAACGGCATGCCCACGGCGGGAATGGCCGAACTGATCATCGCCAAACACCGTAACGGCGCCGTGACCGACGTCAAACTGCGCTTCCTGAAAGATCAGGCGCGCTTCGCCGACATCGACGACGCCGACCTGCTGCCGGGCGGCTCACCCTCGCCGGGTCAGCAGTACGACGATTACAGCAGCGACTCGAACGGCCCTGCAAACGGCACGCAGGGCATTACGCCCGGCCCCGCCTCGATGGTCTCCACCGAATTCGACATCACGCCCCGTCCGCTCGGCGACGAGGTTCCTTTCTAACGTCATGTTCGTCCGTACCGCAGCAGGAGCCATCGTCGGCATCGACGCCGTGACAGTTGCCGTCGAAGTGAACGTCACTGCGGCGGGACAGTTGGGTCTCTTTCTGGTCGGACTGCCCGACAATGCGGTCAAGGAGAGCGAGCAGCGCATCCGCTCGGCCTTCGAAAACACGGGACTGCGGATGACCGGCAAGAAACTGGTCGTAAATCTCGCGCCCGCCGACCTGCGCAAGGAGGGGGCGGGATTCGACCTGCCGATCGCCGTGGGGATTCTGGCCGCCACGGAGCAGGTTTCGCCCGAATCGCTCGCGGGAACGATGCTCGCAGGAGAGCTGTCGCTCGACGGGACGCTCAAACCCGTGCGCGGCGTTCTTCCGATGGCCGTCAAAGCCCGCAAAGAGGGTCTGCAACGCCTGATCGTCCCGCGCGACAACGCCTGCGAAGCAGCCGTAGTCGAAGGGTTGGAGGTGATCGGAGCCGCGTCGCTCGGCGAAGTCGTGGCGTTCCTGCGGGACGATGCGTCGATCCCGCCCGCAACGGCAGCCATGACCGACTTTTCGGAAGAGGCGGGTCGTTACGCCGAAGATTTCGCCGACGTCAAGGGGCAGGCGGCCGTTAAACGGGCGTTGGAGATCGCTGCGGCAGGCGGACACAACGTGCTGATGATCGGCGCGCCGGGTTCGGGCAAGACGATGCTCGCCCGCCGTCTGCCTTCGATCCTGCCTCCGCTAACGCTGGAAGAAGCGCTTGAAACGACCAAGATACACTCCGTCGCAGGAAAGATTACAGGGCACAAGGGGCTGCTCGCCGAACGACCCTTCCGTGCGCCGCATCACCTTACCTCGCAGGTGGCGCTTATCGGCGGCGGCCAGTCGCCCCAGCCGGGCGAGGTGTCGCTGGCACACAACGGCATTCTCTTTCTGGACGAACTGCCCGAATTCGGCCGCAACGTCCTCGAAGTGTTGCGGCAACCGCTGGAGGAGCGGCGTATTACGGTTTCGCGGGCGCGTTACAGCGTCGAATATCCGGCCAACTTCACGTTGGTGGCGGCGATGAATCCCTGTCCGTGCGGCTATTACAACCATCCCGCACGCGAATGCACCTGCCCGCCGGGAAGCGTTCACCGCTATCTGGGACGCATCTCCGGCCCGTTGATGGATCGCATCGACCTGCACGTCGAGGTGACGCCGGTATCGATTCAGGAGATGGCCTCCGGCGAGCGCGGCGAATCGAGCGCCGTGATCCGCGAACGGGTCGTCAGGGCGCGCGAGGTGCAGCGCAATCGTTTTCGGGACATCGCAGGCATACATACCAATGCAATGATGAACGCAAAGATGCTGCGCGAATACTGTCGCATCGACACCGAAGCGCGTACGTTGCTCGAACGGGCGATGGAACGGCTCAGCCTCTCGGCGCGGGCTTACGACCGCATCCTGAAGGTGGCGCGCACCATCGCCGACTTGGCCGGAGCGGCCGAAATCGGTACGGCGCACATCGCCGAAGCGATTACCTACCGTTCGCTCGACCGCGAGTCGTGGGGACGGTAACCGAATGAAAAATTAAGAATTAAAAATTAAATACAGATGAAACGGGTGATTCTTTCGGGCGGCGGCACGGGCGGCCATATCTACCCTGCCGTAGCGGTGGCCGAAGCGCTCAAAAGCCGTTTCGGCGACGAAGCGGAGATCCTCTTCGTGGGGGCCGAGGGCAAGATGGAGATGGAAAAAGTTCCGGCGCTGGGTTACCGCATCGTGGGACTGCCCACGGCGGGACTGCAACGGCGGTTCGCGCTGTCGAATCTGGCGCTGCCTTTCAAGGTGCTCAAAAGCGTCCGCCGCGCGCGGCGGACGATCCGCGAATTCGGGGCCGACGTCGTCGTGGGCTTCGGCGGGTACGCTTCGGGGCCCGTGCTGTGGGCGGCGCAGCGGGCGGGCGTTCCGACGCTCATTCAGGAGCAGAACTCCTATGCCGGACTGACGAACAAGATCCTCGCGCGCGGCGCGCGGCGCATCTGCGTAGCCTACGACGGTATGGAACGCTTCTTTCCCGCCGAACGGATCGTCACGACGGGCAACCCGCTGCGCGGACGCTTCGCGCAGGCCACCGAAGCAGACCGGCAGGAGGGATCGACCTATTTCGGGCTGGACGCTTCGCGCCCCACGGTGCTCGTCGTGGGCGGCTCGCTGGGCTGCCGCACGCTCAACGAGACGATGAAGGCGTGGCTCGCGCGGCAGGAGTTCCGGCCGCCGTTTCAGGTAATCTGGCAGACAGGCAAATACTATGAAGCCGAGATGCAGCGTTTTTTGGCGGAACACCCCGTACCGGACGTCTGGCAGGGGGCCTTCATCGACCGGATGGATTTGGCCTATGCGGCCTCCGACGTCGTCGTATCGCGCAGCGGCGCCTGTTCCGTCTCTGAACTGTGTCTGGCAGGGAAACCGACGCTCTTCGTTCCTTCGCCCAACGTGGCGGAAGATCATCAGACCAAAAACGCCTGCGCGTTGGTCGAGAAGGGCGCGGCCGTGATGGTCGCCGACGCCGAAGCGCCCGCACGGGCGATGGAGACGGCGGGCGAACTCTTGGCCGACCCCGCGCGTCTGGCTCTTCTGAGCCGCAACATCGCCGCGCTGGCCGTACCCGACGCGGCGGAGCGGATCGTCAACGAAATCGAAAAGATCTGGTAACAATGGATATGAAACGCATCTATTTCATCGGCATCGGCGGCATCGGCATGAGCGCGCTGGCCCGCTATTTCCTGCATGAAGGCAAGCAGGTGGCGGGTTACGACCGCACCCGCTCGGCGCTGACCGAAGCGCTCGAAGCGGAAGGAGCCGCCGTCTACTATACGGACGACGCGGAGGCCGTACCCGCCGCTTTCCGGCAAAAGGAAGGAACCGTGGTGGTCTATACGCCCGCCGTACCGGACGACCACCGCGAACTAGGCTGGTTTCGCTCGCAGGGTTTCACCGTCGAGAAACGTTCGCAGATGCTGGGACATCTCTCGGCGGGAAAATACGTGATGGCCGTCGCCGGCACGCACGGCAAGACGACTACCTCGACGCTCATCGCATGGCTCAACCATGCGGTAGAGGGGGCGGGCAGCGCCTTTCTGGGCGGCATTTCGAAGAATTTCGGCAGCAATCTGGTGCTGGGCTCCGGGCCGAGACTCGCGGTCGAGGCCGACGAGTTCGACCGTTCGTTCCTGCGGCTGCAGCCCGACGTGGCGGTCGTCACGGCCGTCGACGCCGACCATCTGGACATCTACGGCACTTATGAAGCCGTGAAGGAGGCCTTCGCCCAGTTCATCGAGCGGATTCGTCCGGGCGGAGCGCTCGTGCTCAAATCGGGGGTCGACGTGGCGCTGCGCAACGACGCCGTCACGGTCTACCGTTATGCTTACGACATCCCTTGCGACTTCTATGCCCGCAACGTCCGGCTGCTCGAAGGCGGACACTACCGCTACGATCTGGTAACGCCCTCGGGCGTGATCGCCGACTGCACGCTGGGCATCCCGGGGTGGGTCAATATCGAAAACGCGGTGGCGGCCGTCGCGGCCATGTGGTGCGCCGCCCGCGCCGAAGGGAAAACGCTCGACGCCGACCGGCTGCGCAGGGCGCTCGCTGCTTTCACGGGCGTCAAACGCCGCTTCGAATTCTATGTCAACACGCCGCGGCAGGTCTACATGGACGACTACGCCCACCACCCGCGCGAATTGGCCGCAACGCTCACCTCGGTGCGAAAGATGTTCCCCGGAAGACGTCTGACGGCGATCTTCCAACCGCACCTCTACACCCGCACGCGCGACTTTTACCGCGAATTCGCCGAAGCGCTGTCGCATGCCGACGAGGTGGTGCTGCTGCCGATCTATCCGGCGCGCGAGGAGCCGATCGAAGGGATCGCCTCCGAGATCATCGCCGAGCTGGTCACCGTCCCGTGCCGCATCGCAGCGCGCGAAACGCTGGCGGCAACCCTCGAAAAAATGGATACCGACGTGGTCGTGAGTTTCGGAGCGGGCAATATCGACGCCTGCTGCGAAGCGCTGGCCGACGCACTACGCAAAAAGGCCTGACCGATGCCCAGACCATTGCGATACACGCTCATCGGGCTGCTTTGGGCAGCCGTTGCCGGGTATATTGTCTACTCGGCCGTGAGGGTGCGCACCCACCGGCAGACGCTCGTCGTCGAACGACTCGATATCGAGATCGCCGACAGTTCGTCCTACGGACAACTCGTCACAAGCGGAATGGTGCGGCAATGGATCGCCCGCAGCGGGCTGAAGATCACGGGATCCGCAGCCCGAGAGGTCGATCTGCGGGCCATCGAGGCGCTGATCCTGCGCAACGGATTCGTGGCCGACGCCACCGCTTCGATCGACTACGGCGGCGCGCTGCACATCACGGTAAACCAGCGCAAACCTATTGTCCGGTTGCTTTTCGACGGATACAACGCTTACGCGACCGACGGAGGATACCTCTTTGCCGCCCCGCAGTCGTCGGCGCTCTATGTCCCCGTCATGACCGGCTCCTATACGCCGCCCGTCCCTGCATCCTATACGGGACCGGTAACGGACTACATCGCCGGCGAGATCGCCGCGTCGAACGCCCGCATCGCCGAGATCGAACGCGAGAAATATCCGCTTTTCCGCGCCGAACGCGAGAACGACGAGAACATCAAGGCACTGCGCCGCATGACCATCAAAAAAGGGTGGTTCGAACGCCGCGAGAACTTCGACCGGCGCGTGAAGGAGCTGCGCGAAAAAAAGGCGCAGCTGCGCCGCAAATACCGCTATACGGCGCGGGTCTTGCAGGAGCGGATCGATAAAATAGCCGCCCGACAGGCGGCCGAAGCGGAAAAACAAAAAAAGTTACGGAAAAACTGCGAAGATTTCCTGAAACTGCTTAACTTTGTGGTGCTCGTCGAGAAGGACGATTTCTGGCGATCGGAGATCGTCCAGATCGTTGTTGCAAAAGGCCCGGGCGGTGCGCCCGAGATCGAGTTGGTGCCCCGCACAGGTAGTCATACGGTGATCTTCGGCGGCCCCGACGGCGCGGAAGAGAAACTTGCGAAACTGCTGACCTTCTACCGCCGCGGACTGCGGAATATCGGATGGGAAGCGTACCGCACGATCAACGTCAAATACAAGGAACAAGTGGTGTGCACAAAATAGGGCGGTTACGAGCGAGCGGCGAAAAAGGCCGCCCGCAACGTAAACGCCCGTTGAAAACAAAGCTGACAAACGTGGAGAAGAAGAATTACATCGTCGCAATCGATCTGGGATCGTCGAACGTCGTGGTAGCCGTCGCCGAACGTGACGCCGAGGGAGGTCTGGTCATCCGCAGCATCGTCTCGAAACCCTCGCAGGGAGTGAAGGCGGGTATGATTACGAATATCGAGCAGGTGAGCAATTCCATCAAGGCGGCCGTCGAGGCCGTCGGCGAGGAGTTGGGCATCCGCATCACCGAGGCCTATACCGGCATCTCGGGCGATTTCGTGCGCTGCGCCCGCCATACCGACCACGTCTTCACCTCCGATCCCCAAAACGGAGTGAACCGCACCGATGTCGAGGCGCTCTTCGACCGCATGCGCAACGTGCAGGCGCCCGACGACGAGACCATCATGGAGCGCATTCCGCAAAATTACCTCGTCGACGAGAATCAGGAGGTGGCCGACCCCGTAGGATCGTTCGGGAAGCGGCTCGCTTCGACCTTCAACTTCATTCTCTGCTCCAAGACTCCGATCGAACGGCTCAATCTGGCATTGCGACGGCTGGGCATCCGTTCGCTGGGAATGTACGCCAATGCACTGGTGACGGCCGCAGCCGTCCTCTCTTCGGACGAAAAGGAGGAAGGCGCCGCCGTGGTCAATATCGGCGGCGGCGTGACCGACGTGGCGGTCTACTACCGCAACGTGCCACGCTACATTGCAACCATCCCGATGGGAGCGGGGGCGATCAACAACGACATCCGCACGCTGGGCATTCTGGAACGCCATGTGGACAGCCTCAAACGCAAATTCGGGTCGGCGGTGGCCGAACTGGCGCCCGAGAACAAAATGGTAAGCGTGAAGGGACGCACGGCCAAGGAGACCAAGGACATTCTGCTGCGCAATCTGGCCGTCGTGATCGAATCTCGCGCCCGCGACATCGCGGAGTACGTCGCGCAGGAGATCAAGGATTCGGGATTCGGCGACAAGCTGGCTTACGGCATCGTGCTGACGGGCGGTTCGGCGCAGCTGCAACATATCGATGAACTGTTCCGCCGCGTGACGGGAATGGAAGTGCGAATCGGCAGCGCCGAAGAGGCGGTAGCCGAAACGTCGAAGGAGTGCGCCGCCTCACCGGCCTATGCCACGGCGATCGGGCTGCTGCTTTGCGGCTCCGAAAACGGCGACTGCGCCGTGACCGACGTACCGCGACAGGCGGCTGCCGGACAGCCCACAGGGCCGACGATTCCCCGCGCGACGCCTTACTCCGGCATCGGGAAATCGGCCGCAGGCGCCGCGACGCAACCCTCCTATCCTCCGCGGCCCGTCGCCGCACCCGCACCGGCCACCCCTCCGGTCTCTGCCGCAACCGGCGCAACGGAGGGGCCGAATACGACCGAAGGAGAGACAACCGGGACGCCGGAGACGGCGCACCGCCAAAAGCGGGGGCTGCTCGACAAACTCAAACAATCGCTGGGTACCCGTCTGGACGATTTCTTCACGGGGTCGGAGGACGAGGAGATTTAAAGAAGGCCAAAACCCGCCGAAGGAAGAATAACCGGCGTGCACCGCCTGCCGGATCGGGAAGAAGCGGTGAAAAACAACGGTCGGAAATAACCGGTTTCGACAAGCGAGCGCAGAAGCCGCTTACGGATTTCGGCCGAGCGCAGAAAAAAGGAACGAGATGCAATGCTTTCGATCGGCAGCCGGAACGAACGCCCAAGGAAAAAGAGTTAAGGAATTATGAGTGACGATCTGATGAACGAAATTGCTGCGGCAAAAGATAAATCTTCGATAATCATGGTGGTAGGCGTCGGCGGCGCCGGCGGCAACGCCGTAAACCATATGTGGGACCTCGGCATCAAGGATGTCGGGTTCATGGTCTGCAACACCGATGCGCAGGCGCTGGACAACAGTCCCGTCGAGGAGAAGGTGCAGCTGGGCCGCGAAGGACTCGGCGCCGGCAACGATCCCGAGAACGGACGCAAGGCGGCCATCGAATCGCTCGACGACATCCGCCGCCGGCTCGAAGCCGCCGGAACGCGCATGCTTTTCGTCACGGCCGGCATGGGCGGCGGCACGGGCACGGGCGCATCGCCCGTGATCGCCAAGCTGGCGCATGAAATGGGCATCCTCACCGTCGGGATCGTCACCTCGCCGCTGGCCGTCGAAGGCAAGATCCGCTACGAACAAGCCTTTCGGGGTATCGAGGAGTTGAGCCGCAACGTCGATTCGCTGCTGGTGATCAACAACGAAAACATCGTCGAGATGTACGGCCGCCTCTCGCTCAAACAGGCTTTCGGCAAGGCCGACGACATCCTCGCATCGGCCGCCAAGGGCATCGCCGAAATCATCACCGTCGAAAGCGACATGGTCAACGTCGATTTCGCCGACGTCTCGAAGGTGATGCGCGACAGCGGCCGCGCCCACATGTCGGTGGCTACGGCCGAGGGTGAGCACCGCGCCACGGAAGTGGCCCGCGCGTCGCTCGAATCGCCGCTGCTCGACCATACGCTCATATCGGGCGCGAAAAATATCCTGCTGAACATCTCGACCTCCGACGCCGATTCGCTGGCGCTGGACGAGGTGATGGAGATTCTGAAATACATCCAGTCGCATGCCAGCGTGCAGGCCCCCGACGGCACCGTACACGACGCCAATATCATCTGGGGCACGAGCGTCAAACCGCAATTGGAACGGCGGATCGAACTGGTCGTCGTGGCGACGGGATTCGACGGCGCGGCGATCGAACGTCCCGTAAAACCGATCCTTTCGCCCGCCGACACCATCGTCGCGCAGCCCCGCGAGGAGAGTACGGTGCTCGAACCGATCAAGCCGCGCCCCGTGCCGACGCTGCGCCCCATGACGCAGGTGATGCTGGGCGAACGGCCGACGCGCTACAAGAACATCGATGCGCAACTGGCCGTACCGGCCTATCGGACGCGCAAGGCCGAGTTGATCGTCGAGTCTTCGGGCAGCCGCAAAGAGGTGCTCAAAGAGGAGGTCGACACGACAGCGAAGCCTGCACAAGAGGAGGGCGGTTCCCTCTTCGACTAAGGGACGGCAAGCAGTGCAAAACGAAAATAGACGAATTTGGAAGGCAGTCTGGTTACACTCAACCCCGTAGACATCGGTCTGCTCCTGCCGGGAGCGATTACGGTGTGTCTGTTGGTGGTCTCGGCCCTTGTTTCGGGCGCCGAGACTTCGTTCTTTTCGCTCACGCCGCACGATATTCGGGGAATCAAGGCGCATCCCGAGAAATCGTCGAACGACGCGATTCTGCGGCTGCTCGGCAACGTCGATCAGTTGCTGGCAACGATTCTGGTGGTCAACAATCTGGTGAACATCTGCATCGTCATTCTGGCCGCACGCATCATCGATGCGCTCTTTACCTTCGGGTCGGCCGGCATGCAGTTCCTCTTCGAATCGGTCATCGCCACCTTCCTGCTGCTGCTCTTCGGCGAGATCATCCCTAAAGTGCTGGCTCAAAGCCGTCCGCTGCGGTTCGCCCGCACGGTGGCGCGATTTATTCTGATGTTACGCTGGCTGATGCGCCCCTTCTCCTACATCCTGATCCGTACGAGCAGCACCATCAGCGAACACGCCGCACGGAAGAACGAAATTTCGCTCGACGAACTGGCCGACGCCGTCGACCTGACCAACACTTCGTCCGCCGAAGAACACAACATGCTCTCTGGAATCGTCAAATTCGCCAACACCGAGGTGCAGGAGATCATGAAACCCCGCGTGGACGTCGTGGCCGTCGGGATCGGCGACAGCTACCTGAGCGTCAAGGAACGCATCATCGCCTCGGGCTTCTCGCGCATTCCGGTCTACGACGAAGATCTGGACAACATCAAGGGCATCCTCTACGTCAAAGACCTGCTGCCCTACATCAACAACGGCGACGAATTCGGGTGGCAGCAACTGCTGCGCAAGGCCTATTTCGTGCCCGAGCATAAGAAGATCAACGATCTGCTCGAAGAGTTCCAGTCGAACAAAGTGCACATGGCCGTGGTCGTGGACGAATACGGCTCGACAATGGGCATCGTCTCGCTCGAAGACATTCTGGAAGAGATCGTCGGCGAGATTTCGGACGAGAGCGACGCCGTAGAGAGCGCCTATACCAAACTCGACGAACGCAACTACCTTTTCGACGGCAAGACCCATATCGGCGATTTCGAACGCATCCTGCAACTCCCCGAAGATACGTTCGCCGACGTCAAGGGCGATGCCGAGACGCTCGCAGGCCTGATGCTCGAAATCCGGCGCGACTTTCTCAGAAAGGGCGACGTCGTGACGACGCACAACATGCGTTTCACGGCCCATACCATCGAAGGCCGCCGCATCGAGAAGGTGCAGGTGACCCTGCCCGAATAACCCCGCGCAAAAGCGAATCTTCGCGCTTTTCACCTTAGAATCGATCCAAGAACCATGACCGCCCGCTGCATCCTCACTCCGCTGATTCCGCCCGACGAATTGCGCGGGCGGGTGACCGACGACGATTGGGCGGCCGTGGCCGCTTTTCCGCCCCGCCGACAGGCCGAATACCTCACGTGGCGCGCCGTCGTCTACCGTGAACTGGGGGCCGTGCGCATCGTTTACGACACAGCGGGCGCGCCCCTGTTGCTCGACGACCCGCGGCGGATCGGAGTCTCGCATGGTGGCGGGTATGCCGCCGTGACGATCTCCGACCGCCCCTGCGCCGTGGACATCGAACCCGAAACCCGCAATTTCACCCGTGCGGCATCGCGATTTCTCTCTCCGGCCGAAGCCGCGCTCGGCGACGATCCCCGCACGGCGGGCGTCGTCTGGTGCGCGAAGGAGACGCTCTACAAATATGCCGGACGGCCGGAGTTAGACCTGCTGCGCGACCTCGCAGTCGAACGGATCGACTTCACGGCGGGCAAGGTCGTAGGCCGTATCCGCGGCGGCGAACCGATTCCGATGCGGCTCGAACTGCGCGAGGGACTGATCGTCGTCTACATTCTTTAAGCCATAACGGCGTCCGAAAATAAGGCGATGACGCTCGAAGCGGCGCACGACCTATTCCCAACCGGTCAATCAGCGACTTACACAAAATAAGGATCGACGAACTCGGTTTCATCCGGTTCGTATGATTCCGTACGGAACCGGACAAATGCCTGTAAGATTTTAAGGCCTTACAGATATTTTCTTATCGGATTCAGAAACGGAAAACCGTCGCTTTCGGTATCGTTATACAATTTTTTATTGTATAATCTGCCGGCCGGCCCAAGAATCGGTTTTATACTTTCGGAGAATAATTCAGCGGAGCGACGAGTTCGACAAGGGCGATGTTGTAAAATTAACAAAGGAACGGTTTTATCGAAATATTCTTGAAATTTACACAATGTAATATTGCAATAATTGCAGGGGAGGGACAGCCAATATCCTAAGACCGAGCGCTATCGGCCTGTTTCAATGCCGATATTGGCATTGAAACAAATCGTTGTTGCAATTTTTTATTGAAACATTAGCCTTCCGTTCCGAGAATCGGCTTATTCTTTCGGGGGATAATTCAGTGGGGCGAAAAACTCGTCGAGGGTGATTTTATAAAATTCGCAAATTTTTAGAATTGACATTAAAGTAGGAATCTTACTTCCCGTTTCATAACTGTTAATGCTCAAATGAACTCTATCGATCAAGTATTCTTGCGTATGGCCATGTCCATTGCGCAACTCTTTTATGCGTTGTGCAATTTTGTCAACAAATTCTCGGTCGAGGTAGTATCGCGATTTTTTGGCCATGAATGCAAAAAAATAACCAAATCAATATTTTTGCGCATACTCGCGAATACTTTGCCGATTATTTATATATATTTGCAAATATTACTTATCATCTAACAGCAGAAATTATGCTAACTTTGTATAGGAAATTGACTCAATAGTCATAATATATTTGAAAGGTTAGGACAAACCTTTATGCCAACGGTAAATTTGCAGATTACTCGAATCCGGTGTAAATTTGTCTGAAACCCTTGCTATGCCTGCGGCCTTGCGCCGTAGGCGGCTTGGGCGTAAGGATAATTACCGGATAAGGCCCTGCAAAGCCGACCGTTGGAATTACACCTGCGCCCTTGCTTTTTTATTTGCGGCATTGCAATCTTACATTGCATATCAACGCCGCAGGGAGGG
>CAJMNH010000010.1 GCA_905214725.1 uncultured bacterium | reverse complement strand
CGGCCAGCCCCGTTTCGTTCACGCCGAAGCCTGCGTCGCAGCGCTCCTTGGCGGCGCGCGACGCCACGTCGCGCGGCACGAGGTTGCCGAAGGCCGGATAACGGCGCTCCAGATAGTAGTCGCGATCCTCCTCTGCGATTTCCGACGGCATTTTCGCGCCGCTGCGGATCGCCTGCACGTCCTCGATCTTCTTGGGAACCCAGATGCGGCCGTCGTTACGCAGCGATTCGGACATCAGCGTCAGCTTCGACTGCTGCGTGCCGTGTACGGGGATGCAGGTGGGGTGAATCTGCGTGAAGCAGGGGTTGGCGAAGCCGGCGCCCTTGCGGTAGCACTGGAAGGCGGCCGAGCCGTTCGACGCCATGGCGTTGGTCGAGAGGAAAAAAACGTTGCCGTAACCGCCCGAAGCCAGCACGACGGCGTGCGCGCCGAAGCGCTCCAGCTTGCCTGTTACGAGGTTGCGGGCGATAATGCCGCGCGCCTCGCCCTCTTCGATGACGATATCGAGCATTTCGTGCCGCGGATAGCTCTTCACCGAGCCTGCGGCGATCTCCTTGTTCAGCGCGGCGTAGGCGCCCAGCAGCAACTGCTGGCCCGTCTGACCGCGGGCGTAGAAGGTACGCGATACCTGCGCGCCGCCGAACGAACGGTTGGCCAGCAGACCGCCGTACTCGCGTGCGAAAGGCACGCCCTGAGCGACGCACTGGTCGATGATGAGGTTCGCAACCTCGGCCAGACGATAGACGTTGGCTTCGCGGGCGCGGTAGTCGCCTCCCTTGATCGTATCGTAGAAGAGACGGTATACCGAGTCGTTGTCGTTCTGGTAGTTCTTCGCGGCGTTGATGCCGCCCTGTGCGGCGATCGAGTGTGCGCGGCGGGGCGAATCCTGAATGCAGAATACCTTGACGTTGTAACCCAGCTCACCGAGCGAAGCGGCTGCGGACGCGCCGCCCAGACCGGTACCGATGACGATAATGTCGAGTTTGCGTTTGTTGGCGGGGCTTACGACTTTGATGGCCGCCTTGTGGTTGCTCCATTTCTGAGCGAGCTCGCCGGCGGGAACTTTGGAATCTAATTTGAAAGCCATATCGGGTGTTTTTTTAATTAATGCGAAAAGTTAACATACGCCGCCGCAGCACGGGCAGATGCTCTGAACGAAATAAACCACGACGACCGCTGCGAAGCCGAGGAAGACGATCGAGGCGACGATGGTGGCCAATCCTTTGAGGCGCGGGTACCAGATGTCGTTGGCCCAGCCTACCGACTGGAACATCGACCATACGCCGTGCGTGAGATGGAACCACAGTGCGGCGAACCACAGCAGGTAGATTACCACGTAGTACCACTGCGAGAAGGTGTACCGGATCAGCGCGGCGCCGTCGGCGGGGTGGAGACCCAGCGAGTTGGCGTGGCCGCCCATAATCTCCACGAGCTGCATCTTGGCCCAAAAGTTGAAGAGGTGAAGCGCCAGACCGCCCAGAATGATCCAGCCCAGTACGAGCATGTTCTTCGACGCCCAGTCCACGCCCGGCTCGGTGACGGTCACTTCGTAACGCTGCGTGCCGCGCGCCTTGTAGTTGTTGTAGGTGAGCCACAGGGCGTAGGCGAAGTGGATCAGTACGCCGGCGGCCAGCACGACCGTACCTGCCAGCGCATACCAGTTAGCGCCCAGAAACGCGCAGATCATGTTATAGCCTTCGGGCGAGATGATTGCGACGAGGTTCATGGACATGTGGAAGAGGATGAACAGCACGAGAAAACAACCCGTAACGCTCATTACCAATTTCTTGCCAAGAGACGAATTGGTCAGAAAACAGCTCATAATGTTTGAATTTTGTTTATTTTTGTTAAGGATTTCTTACAAGTGCCACAAAGATAGGTATTGTTTGTCGAATAACAATACGAAACGATCGGAAATTATCGGATAAAATACCTAAAATATGGTAAAAAAAGAGATACGGGAACGGATGCGCCGGCTCAACCGCGCGTTGGATTCCGACAAGCGGCTGACGGCCTCGGCGGCGATCTTTTCGGCGGTCGAACGGCTGCCTGAATTCCGTGCGGCGCGAACCGTCGCCGTTTTTGCCGCGCTGCCTGACGAACCGGCCACCGACGCGGCGTTGGCGCGTTGGGCCGAGACGCGGCGTGTGGTGTTGCCCCGTGTCGAGGGCGACACGATGCGTTTCTACGCCTGTCGTCCCGAGGCGCTGGTCTTCGGGGCTTTCGGCATTTTGGAGCCGCAGGGCGAACGGCCGTGTCCGCCCGACGAGATCGATCTCGTGGTCTGTCCCGGCGTGGCTTTTACGGCCGACGGCCGGCGGTTGGGGCGCGGCAAGGGATACTACGACCGTTATTTGGGGCAGGTCGCCTTCGGGGGTTTCCGCGTGGGTGTTTGTTATGCGCATCAGCTGGTGGACGACCTGCCCGTCGAACCGCATGACGTGCGGATGGACCTCGTCATAACGGATTGAGAATCGGCGGTATTTGCTGCGATGCGGATGGAGGGATGAGATCCGATCGCCGTGTTTTCACGATGAAGGAGTCTCGTTACCGACTGATAAGACGGAGCCGGCTGATATTCAGCCGGCTCCGTCTCTGGTTTAAGTTTGAATTGCTTAGCAGCATCCCTGCGCCAGCATGGCGTTGGCGACCTTCATGAAGCCGCCGATGTTAGCGCCCTTCACGTAGTTGATGTAGCCGTCGGGGCCGGTACCGTATTTTACGCACACGGCGTGAATGTTCTTCATGATCGAGTGGAGCTTGGCGTCGACCTCTTCGGGCTCCCAGTGCAGGCGCATCGAGTTCTGGCTCATCTCCAGTCCCGACGTAGCCACGCCGCCGGCGTTCGCCGCCTTGCCCGGCGCGTAAAGGAGCTTGTGGTCTTGGAAGAGTCTGATCGCTTCGGGCGTCGAGGGCATGTTGGCGCCTTCGGCGACGCAGATGCAGCCGTTCTTGATGAGCTGTGCGGCCTCTTCGCCGTTGAGTTCGTTCTGCGTGGCGCACGGCATGGCAATGTCGCAGGTTACGCTCCACGGGCGTTTGCCGGGATAATAGGTCGCTTCGGGATAGCGGTCGGCATACTCCTTGATTCGTCCGCGGAAGACGTTTTTCAGCTCCATGACGTATTCCAGTTTTTCGGGCGTGATTCCCGTGGGATCGTAGACGTAGCCCGACGAGTCGGAGAGCGTTACGACCTTGGCGCCGAGCTGCGTGGCTTTTTGCGCGGCGTACTGCGCCACGTTGCCCGAACCGGAGATGCAGACCGTCTTGCCTTCGAACGAGAGGCCGCGCGTGGCGAGCATCTCCTGCGCGAAGTAGCAGGTGCCGTAGCCCGTCGCTTCGGGGCGCATCGCCGAGCCGCCCCAGCCGATGCCCTTGCCCGTGAAGGTGCCGGTGAATTCGTCGCGCAGGCGCTTGTACTGCCCGAACATGAATCCGATTTCACGACCTCCGACGCCGATGTCGCCCGCCGGAACGTCGGTGTCCTGCCCGATATGGCGCGCCAGCTCGGTGACGAACGACTGGCAGAAACGCATCACCTCGTTGTCGGACTTACCCTTGGGATTGAAGTCCGAACCGCCCTTGCCGCCGCCCATCGGAAGCGTCGTGAGGCTGTTCTTGAAGGTCTGCTCGAAAGCGAGGAATTTCAGAATCGAGAGGTTCACCGACGGGTGGAACCGAATACCTCCTTTATAGGGACCGATAGCACTGTTCATCTGTACGCGATAACCGCGGTTGATCTCGATCTCGCCCTTGTCGTTGAGCCAAGGCACGCGGAAGATGATGACGCGCTCGGGTTCGGCGATGCGTTCGAGCACCTTCATCTTGCTCAGGACGGGGTTCATGACGATGTACTCCGCCAGCGATTCGGCAACCTCCTTTACCGCCTGATGAAACTCGGGTTCACCGGGGTCTTTGGCGATGATTCCGGCCATGAACTCATCGACAAATTTTTGTGCTTCTTTCTCCATAATTGAGGTGTTTTTTTGTAAAAGTTCGATGAATTCGGCACCGAACCGACTGATTTGATTGTCGTATGCCGCGAGGCCCGATGCCGAATTCATCGAACTTCGCGTTCGGGCGCTTTGCGAGCCCTTTCCGAATGAATGTGGGGGGGGTACCCTCCTAACCTAAACCTGTAACCTTATAAAGATGACGGCGTTCGTCCGCCGCCGAAATTGCTAAAAGAGATAACGCTCGTTGCGCACCTTCTTCACGAGCCGGAAAATATCCTCCCACGCCTCCTCGCCGAAGGTCGTGCCGACCACTTCGATAACCTTCCCCGCCGTGATCGCGCCGATGGTGCCGCACTGCCGGAGCGACAATCCGGCGCACATGCCGTAGAGGAATCCTGCGGCATAGAAATCGCCGGCGCCGGTCGTGTCGACCCGTTTGGCGGCGGCCATGATGCCGACGTGCACCACTTCGCTCCGGTGTTTAATGAGCGCGCCACGAATGCCGATCTTGACGATTGCCAGCTCGCACAATTGCGAGATGACCTGCAGGGCGTTGATCGGCTCGTCCTCGCCCGTGAAGGCGATCGCCTCGTCTTCGTTGGCAAAGACGATGTCCACGTATTTCTCGACCAGATTGCGCAGGAAGTCGAGATTCTCCTTGACGACGTTGAAACTCGCCAGATCGATGGCTACCTGCAAGCCTTTTTGTTTGGCCAGACGGGCCGTATGCTCGATCAGTTCGTGGTTCTGCACCAGATAACCTTCGATGTAGATGCAGTCGAATCCGTCGAAGACTTCAGCCGTGATATCGGCCGCCGTCAGTTCGAGCGCCGCGCCCAGATGGGTGATCATCGTACGCTCTCCGTCGGGCGAGATCAACGCCACGCACTTGCCCGAACGCTCTTTGCCGCGAAAAATAAAGGGCTTCACGTCGAGATTCTCGAGCGCCTGCTCGAAAAAGTCGCCCGTCGTATCGGGGCCGACTTTACCGATGAATCCCACTTCGCAGTCCAAGCGCGCCATCGCGCGGATCGTGTTGCCGGCCGAACCGCCCAGCGAGAGCGAATAGGGCAATCCGGCGACGGATTTCGAAATCTCGGTTTGCAGCTTGCTGTCTACCAGCGACATGGAGCCTTTCTCCAGCGCGTATTTTTTCAGTACGGAGTCCGACTCCAAATTGACCAGCATGTCCGTCAGGGCGTTGCCGATGCCGATTACACGTTTCATCCGATCGTTTTCTTTGATTGCCGTCGTTGGGGATTGTGCGAATTTACATGGAGAGGATCTTCACGAGATTCACGTAATCCCGATTGATCGATTTGTTGTGCCGGATCGCGCGCGAGAAGGGCACGTAGACCAGTTCGTTGTTCTGGATGCCGATCATCACGTTGCGCTGTCCCTCCATGATCGCCTGAATGGCCATGGCCCCCATGCGCGAAGCGAGGATGCGGTCTTGCGCCGAGGGTGAGCCGCCGCGCTGGATATGACCCAGAATCGTGACGCGCGCATCGTACTGCGGGAACTCCTTCTTTACGCGCTCGGCCAGTCCCATTGCGCCGCCCGTGCGGGGATTTTCGGCCACGATGACGATCGCCGAGTTCTTGCTCTTGCGGAAACCTTGGCTGATGAGTTCGGCCAGTTGGTCGACCTCCGTATCCATTTCGGGAATGATCGCCGCCTCGGAACCGGTGGCGATTGCGCCGTTCAGCGCAAGATAACCGGCCGTGTGCCCCATCACCTCGACGAAAAAGAGCCGCTCGTGGCTCGACGCCGTGTCGCGCAATTTGTCGACGGCCTCCATGATGGTGTTGAGCGCCGTGTCGTAGCCGATGGTGGCGTCCGTTCCGCCCAAGTCGTTGTCGATGGTTCCCGGCAGCCCCACGATCGGAATGTCGTGCTCCTGTGCGAAAATGTTGGCGCCCGACAGCGAACCGTCGCCGCCGATGACCACCAGCGCGTCGATGCCGGCGGCCTTCAAATTCTCAAAGGCCTGTTGACGGCCTTCGACCGATTTGAACTCTTCGCAACGGGCTGTTTTGAGGATGGTTCCGCCCAGTTGGATGATGTTGCTCACCGAAGAGGAGTGGAAATCGACGATTTCATTCGTTACCAGACCGCGGTATCCGCGCAGGATTCCCTTGACCGAGAAACCGTTGTAGATGGCCGTACGGGTAACGGCACGAATGGCGGCGTTCATGCCCGGAGCGTCGCCGCCCGAGGTCAGGATACCGATGCATTTGATAGCTGCCATAGCGAAAAGGGTATTATCACTTCGGGACAAAGTTAGTAAAATTATTTATGAATACGCCTCTTTTCACAGCTTTTTTTATGCCAAAACGGGAAGCCGTTTCAGGAGGCTTCCCGTTTCGCTGCAACAGTCTGTTACGACCGCCGTTATTCGTAACTCGCGTCGTCGAAATTGATGTCGACGCTGTGTTCGGTCATGCGAATGTCGACCCGCTGTTTCTGCGGGCCCTTGACGGTGATGCGGCGCACCGAATCGCTCTTGGCGGGAGCGGCCGGTACGGGTTCGGTCTCGATGACGGCCACCGTGTCGGAGGCGATCCACACCTGCATATCGTCCGAGTCCTGATCGCGGAACTCTCCGCTGACCTCTTCGATCAGATTATGCAGGCCGTGCTGCCCGTTGCCGCCGAACTCTCTGAGTGCCAATCCTCCGGTCGTGACGATGCTCAGAATCCAGAGCAGGAAGACGATGAGCGTGGCGCGGCCGCTGGGTTTGCGCGAAGCGATCAGGCAGAGCAGGACGTAGATGAGCAGCAGCAGCGGAATCAACACCGTCAGCAAGGCCGTAATTCCCATTATACGGCTCGTTATGACCCAGCCGGCGATGGTTAGCGTCCCGCTGCCCGACAAGTCGCCGAAGAGGAGGGCGAAGAGCGCGATAAGCAGGATGCAGGCGGCGAAGGTCAGCACGAAGACGAAGAAGCCGATGAAGAGTTTGATGACGACCAGCGCCAACTGTCCGAGGGCGTAGATCACGCGGGCGACGATCGATTTCACATCGTTGTTCGTCTCCCCGTTCTGTGCGGTCTTTTCCCGAATCGAACGGACGGTGATCGGTTCGCCTTCCATTTCGAGCTTTTGTCGCGCGGAACGGGCGGCCGGCACGGCGAACCACATGATGAAATAACCCAGCACGAAGACGCCGAACAAGTTGCTGAAGAACGACGAAAGCGCTCTTGAGAAGGGAAATACCTCGACCAGAATCAGCAGCAGCAACGGGGCGAACAACGTCAGCCGCACCCACGTGGCGTCGATGTCGAAATAACGTCCCAAACCCGCACAGACGCCGCCCAAACGGGCGTTTTCCGTGTCGCGGTAGAGACGGCGCGGGATGCGCGGGTGTTTTTTGCCCGCGTCGGCGTCGCTCTCGGACGAGATATCCTCGGCCGTTCCCATCTGCCGGATGATCTCCCGTAGCAGCGGGACCTCCACCACGCGGGAGTTCTCCTGCCGCGAGAGGATCAGTTCGGCGATGCGGGCTTCGATGTCGGCGACGATTTCGTCGCCGTCGGCTGTCCCTTCATAGGTTACCTTGAGGCTTTCGAGGTAGTTGCTCAGGAGGGTATAGGCATCGTTGTCGAGAGTAAAGGAGATGCCCGAGATACTGCATTTTTTGACCTCTTTCATAAAGCTTTATTGTTTATGGGAAACGGAACCCGAAACACTCTTCTTGTCGTTGATGAGCCGGCAGTCGCCCCAGTAGGAGACGCTTCCGCCCGACGAAGCGTCGGCTTCGAGCGTTTCGTTGCAGGTGATGCGGATCGTGGAGCCCGACGATGCGCGGGCTTCGGTGCGCTCGGTCACGAGGTTGCGGGCTTTGCAGGAGGCGCCCGACATGGCGCTGATCTTGCACGCTGCAGCCCTGCCTTTCGCGTTTACTTCGGCGCCGCTGTGCGCTTCGATGGCGCATCGGCCGACCGACAGATTGGCTTTGATTTCGGCGCCGCTCGACGCCGAGAGCACGCAGCCGTCGCCTGCGAAGGCGATTTCGACTTCGGAACCGCTCGAAGCCCGTACGTTGAGCGTCGTTGTCGTTACGACGGTCCGGCTCGTTACTTTGCTGCCGCTCGAAGCCGTTACGCTCCGCAGCGTTTCGGGTTTCGGAACGCTGATACGGACGTCGCAGTTGCGGTTGTTGATCCCTTTCGGATCGAGGGTCAGATGGAGTGTGCCCTCCTTGTCGACCGAAGTCCTCACATAGGCGATGATCTTTTCGTCGGCTTCGACGACGAGTTTCCCGGGGATGTCTTCGGTAATCGTCGCTTCGACGCCGCAGGAGACTTTCAATCCCGTGTAGTTTCCTACCTCACGGGTTTCGGTGCGCATGACGCCCGATCCCTTGATCGTGCGTATGCCTGCGACAGCTTCTGTCGGGATGAAACCGAGCAGTGCGAAGAGTGTTGAAAAAAGAATGATGCGTTTCATAGGCATTATTGTCTGAATATGGCGTATTTTCCGACCGAGGTATTCCAGAGATCCGATTTCAGTCGCGTCGTGTCGATGCGGCTGGTTCCGCCGGCGTTGATGCGGCAGGAGGAGGCTGTTCCGCTGAGGGTCATTCCGGTATTGCCGGAACTCTCGACATCGAGTGTTGTCACGTCGAGCGTCGCTGTCGTGTTGGCGGTACCGCTGGTTTTTATCCGGCAACCCGTGCATTTGATCCCGATCGCGATTCGGGAGGAGCCGCTGCTTTCGACTGCAGCGTTGCCGCAGTCAAGTGTCGATTCGGCTGCGATCCTGCTTGTACCGGAGGTTTGGATCGCAACATCGCGCCCTGTCAGTTGCCCTGTCAGGTCGATTGCAGAGGCTCCGATAGCCGCGATGCGCGAGACGGAGCCTGCCAGCGATTCGGCGACTATCCGTGCCGTTCCGCTGGATTCGAGGGTCGCGTCGTGGGTTTTCAGCGAATTCATGGCGGTGAAATTGGAGGCTCCGCCGGTTTTCACGAGCGTGATCCCTTCGAGCGGCGTTTCGAGCGATAACGAGGCCAATCCTGTGGCTCTGAATTGCGTGACGCCGGAGGCGGGAACGTAGACGGTCAGGTTGGCGTCCTGTACCGAAATGTCGTTGAATCCGATTCTGAGTTCTCCTTTGTCTACGTCGACCTTCACGTAGGCGAGAAGATTGTCGTCGACTTTGACGGTCACTCGGTCTGCGGGATAGTCGCCCACGAAGACGCGGGCGACGCTGCCTGCCTCGACGGCATGGAATGCCCCGACGCTTCGGGTTTCGGTGACGATCTTGCCGCTGCCCTTGACGGTTTTGTGGCGGGCGGCGACGGCCGGAACGGTGATTGCGCATGCAACCGCCGCGAGGAAGAGGATGAGTGTCTTTTTCATGGTATTGTCGGTTTGATCAGGGATGTTTTTCGAATGCTCAGCGCGAGATCTTGGCGAGGCTCGAAGCTTCGGTTTTCCATTCTCCGGCCTCTAAGCCGCTGGCGTCGATCTTGGCGACGCTGACCGCTTTCAACCGGCATTTGTCCGCTTTGCCCTTGACCGTAATCTTGGCGACGCTGTCGGCTTCGGCCGTGAGCGAGGCGACAACGACGGCGGCCGTGATTTTAGCCACCGAGTTGCATTTGATTTCGCACGAGTTGCCGTTTACCGAAGCTTCGATCTTGGAGGCGCTGTCGGCTTCCAGCAGGATATTGTCGCCGGTCAGCGAAACCTTCGTGATAATTTTGGAGGCGTTTTGGGCCTTGAGCTGCGTGACGCCGGACGCCGATACGTAGATTGTGGCGTGGGGATCGCAAAGCGTAACCTTCTCGGTGGCGTAGCCGATCTTCAGCCGGCCCTCTTCGACGTCGATCTTTACATAGCTCAGAATGTTGTCGTCCGCTTCGACCGTCACTTCCCCTTCGGGATAGTCGCCCACGACGACCTTGACGGCCGGACCGGCTTCGATGGCGTGAAACGCGGCGGCTTTGCGCGTTTCGGAGACGATATTTCCGCTTGCCTCGATGCGCTCCTTTCCGTTTCCGATCGAGAACGTAGACTGTTTTTTGCCGCCGATATTATGGGCGATGCCGTCTGTTGCCGCCGTAAGGCTTAGCGCAACCGCGGCGAAGAGATAGAGAATCTTTTTCATTCTGTTGTCGGGTTTATCGGTTTTCGGTCGATTTGCCGCCGTGCCGAATCACGTCGATCTGCTGTACCATTTCGATCCACGCCTGATCGAGCGCGCAGAGCGCTTCACGACCTTTCTCGGTGAGCGTATAATACTTGCGGGGAGGCCCCTGAGGCGACTCTTCCCAGCGGTAGGTGAGCAGTCCTGCGTTTTTCTGGCGGGTCAGAATCGGGTAGAGCGTTCCCTCCACTACGATCATTTCGGCCGCTTTCAACTCGGCGATGATCTTCGGGGCGTAGGAGTCGCCGCGCGATAGAATCGCGAGAATGCAGTATTCGAGAATGCCTTTCCGCATCTGGGCTTTTACATTGTCTTCTGCCATAGCGTTATCTTTTTAGAATTATTTACGGAGATTGAAAACGAGCGGCTCTTCGGGTATCACCAGCCAGAGAATGATGTATATCCAGATCGAAAGGCCGCCGAAAAGGATCAGGAAGAGCGTCAGTAGCCGGACGACGAGCGGGTCGACGCGAAGATAATCGGCCAGTCCGCCGCAGACGCCGGCGATAGCGCGGTCGCTCCGTGAACGGTAGAGTTTTTTCGAAGCGGGTTTCGGCGCGTCGGCGCTGTCGCATGAGTCGTCCATAGGGGAGGTCGGACGCTCGCCGAACTCATCGGGCTGTCCGAGTTGCGCCATGGCGTATTGAACGGCGGCGAGCGATACGACCATCATCGGCGACGAAAGCCGTTCGCGGAAAATCTCGGCGATACGCGCTTCGACATCCTCCATCGTATTGTTATCCTCCTGCGGCAGCCGTCGGCGAATCTCGTCCAGATAACGGCGCAAGGTGGTGTAGGCGTCATCGTCGAGCGTAAAGGCCTGCGAGGCGATGTTGACGTTTACAGTCTCTTTCATAGCGGTCCTGTTTTTGGGGTTGTATCTAACTATTTTTAATTACTCTGTTGTTGCAAATATAATACGAATATTTATACTTTGCAATACAAAGTACTAATTTTTTGAAAAAACTTTTCTTCGAACCGGTTCGGAGGGCTGGATGAGCGGTTCTAAGCGGGGTCGGGATTTGTGCGTATGAACGTACAGAGCCGAAACGCCAGACAGCGTTTCGGCTCTGTGTGCCGTTGGGCGGCGGATTACTGTTCGATGCGGTACAGATACCGCGTCAAGATGCGGTCGATCTCCTTGGTCGCTTCGGGAATATCTTTGTAAGGCGCGATGTTTATGTGGATGAATCGCTTGGTTTTCAGTATCTTGTTGTATTTCTTGTCGGCGTAGGCGCGATCCCGTTCGGCGGCGGTTGCCGGCCGGTAGCCCATCAACAGCCGTTCGATGTTCCAGCGGTTGTGTTCCACGCGGGCCGTCGATTCCACCTCTGTTTTGTCCAGCCGGCGCGGATGATCGGGAGCGATCCCCAGCGAACGGAGTTTGGTCGGAATGGCGTTGGCTGCGTAGATATTCGACCATTGGAACGCCAGCGAAAGGGTTTCCCAAGCCTTTTGCACCTCTTTGTCCGGCCAATGGGCGGGCAGGATCTTTTCCGGGTCGAGGGGACGCTGTTCCTTGTCGGCGAGTTCCTGTTCGCGATAGTAGCTCTCGTAGGTGTAATTGATGCGCATCGCCTTGCTGACACGTTGTTTCAACGTGGCGTCGTAACTCTCGCTCATCATGCCGAACGGATATACGGTCCGGTAACGATCGGAACGGCGGGCGATTTCGAGAATGGTGGCCGTCTCTTTCTGATAGACGAAGATCGGAATCTGCCGGTCGTAGATCTGTTGAGGCAGATAGAGGGCTGCGGCGACGTTCTCCGGTGCGGAATTGCCGCATACGGCCAGCGTCGGAATGGCTTTTTCATTCGCCGTCCAATCTTTCAACAGCTTGCGCACGTACGGCGATTCGATGCCGCCCTCGATGAATTCCCACTCCACATCCAGAAAGTCCTCCTGCGGCGCGTGGACGCAGACCGTCTCGCCGCCCGATCCGTCGGACTTGCGCAGCGTGTGGTGCGACAACCGGAAAAGCGCTTCGTAGCGTCCTTTGAGAAAGTCCATTTCCCGTCCCGCTTCGGGGTCGATGAAGGTGATGCGCGTACGGATTCCCTGTGTGACGAAGTTGGGATAGTGGGCGATATGGGCTGCCGTGACGCCCATCGCTATGCCCATGCGGCTCATGCCGACGATAATCAGATGGACATAACGGTCGCTTTGGGGCCCTATGCCGTCGCGGTCGAGCGCCGGATAGCGGATGATCTTCCCGTTGCAGTTGCAACATCCCGACACCAAGATGCGCTGCGCCCAGTTCTCGTGGAAGTTGGTTGCCGAGAAGTGGATGTGGATTTGTTCGGTCTCCTCGAAATCGGCCAGTTGGAAGACCTGAAACGAACTTTGGTATTCGAACGACAGGTGGCACGGAAGCGGCGTGCGGCGACGCTCCTTGTCGAGAATCGATGAAATCTGAATCAATGCGTTGATGCTCACCGAGTCGTGCTCCTGTTCGCCGTCGTCGCTCAGCAGAAAGACCCGATCGGCTCGGTGGATATAGATATGCTCCAACTCTTCGCGCGAGTCGCGCTGACCGTGAAGAATGATGAGCCTCCGCTCTTCGGCGGGCGAGAGTTGCGTATGCAGTGACCTGCGCAGCCGTTCGACGTCGGTTTGAGTGAGCAGAACGATGTCGCGGCGGCGGTTCTCCGGCTCGGCGTGCAGTTCGCGGATCAGGCCTGCGGCCGTGTCGTTGGCCCCTAGCAGGACGATGTGCTCGTCGAAACGGTAGCGGATCTCACCCTGCCGGAAACGGGCGATGCGTCCCGTGAGGATGTTCGAAACGACTGAAATCAGTCCTCCGGTAAAGAAAATCGCCCCCAGAAAGGTGAGCGCCAGCAGCGGCAGGCGTTCGTAGCCCACCGGATCGCCCTCCTGCAATACGAACGATCCCGGGTCGAGCAGCAATTCGAGAATGCGCATGTCGTGCAGTTCGAGCGAGTAGCGGCTTTTGATCCAGAGCGAGAAGCCCAGCACCATCGCCAGAATGCAGAACAGCCATGTGATCTGTTTCCAGCTGGCGCCCGAGAAGGAGCGGTCGAAGGTGAGTTTGAGGAATTTCCACAGGCGTCGTATCATGTGCGGCGATTTTTTAAGCGGAGTTAGCGTTTTCGGATTTCGAATCCGAGGTATTCGATCAGTTTCAGCGTTTCGAGAGCGGTTTTCCGGTCGTAGACGCGCTCCTCTTCGGACAGTTTTTCGTAGGGGATCAGACTGGGATGCTCCTTGCGGGCGTCGTTGCGTTCAGGCCCGTGACGCCAGCCTTGGGCGATACGGGTTGCGGCCCACACTTCGTGAACGTTACGTGCGAGCGCCTCTTCCAGAGGCGTCAGTTCTGCAGGCAGTTCGATGTGGCTGACGTCGATCGGCTGCGGGATGTAGGGGTGTTTCATTCTCGTTTGCGTTCAACCGTCGTTTCCTGCGTCCGGCATGACCCGCCGACCGTGTTCCATCTTTACCGATCGACGACGTGCGGGACGGGCACTCGCCGGATCGGTTGTAAAACTGCGGCGAAAAAATCCGGGATGGCAGGAGTACGTAGTTATTTCGAACAAAAATAGTGATTTTTTCAAACCGAGCGCTTTATTTCTGGCAAAAGTTGGTGCTTCGGTTGGAATTTTGAACGAAAAAAAAGAAATTCATCCCTGTATTATTTATAGGGAAAGTTATGGTTACAACGCTAATTTATGATTTTACGCGCCTCGAACCCGGAGAGCTTTATCTCTTCTTTCCGGCGGTCAATCCTTCGGGCGGATTGTGGGGAATCTTCGAGCGGCACGACCGTCGTCACGGCGTGTTGCTGGCCGTTTGTTCGAGCGATATGTACCGGTTCGATTTATGGTCGCCGCTGCCGTCGGGATATTTCTCCTGCCGTCGTGCCTCGCAGGAGGAGCTGAGTTGTTTTTCGCTCGGCCTCAACCGGAAGTTTACATACGACTGAACGGAATCCGAGCGTAAAGAACCGTTGGCTGCGGGGCGCGCTCTTTGCGATTTCCGTTGACGGCGTTATGCCTCTTCCTTGAATCCTTGGGCTTTGAGGCGGATGTCGCTGCCGTCGGGCGTGACCAGATAGCATCCCGTTTCCTGTGCCGTGATGTGGCCGATGACGTCGATCAGACCCAGCCGCATCACCTGCTCCTGCATTGCCAGCGGCACGGTGAAGAGCAGTTCGTGGTCCTGCCCGCCGTTGAGCGCCGCAACGACCGGATCGATATGCATCTCCTCGGCCAGCCGATGCGTCTGGCGTGCGATCGGAATCCGTTCCAGATAGATACGCGCTCCGCAACCCGAAGCTTTGCACAGTTGCATCAGGTCGCTGGCCAGTCCGTCCGAGAGGTCGATCATCGCCGTGGGACGAATCTTCTCTGTCTCCAGCGCGGCGGTCACGTCGCGGCGGGCACGGGGTTTCAGGTATTTTTCGAGGAGGTATTCGTAACCGGCGAATTGCGGTTCGGGATTTTCCACGTCGCGCAGGACGCGTTTTTCGCGTTCGAGCAGTTGAAGGCCCATATAGGCCGCTCCCGGATTGCCTGTGATGCAGATCAGGTCGTTGGGTTTTGCGCCGCTGCGATAGACGATGTCGTTGCGCTTGGCGCGGCCTACGGTCGTAATGTTGACGGCCAGTCCTGTCATCGAGGCGGTCGTGTCTCCTCCCGCGAGGTCGATTTTCAGCTCTTCGCAGGCGAGGCGGACTCCTGCGTAGAACTCCTGCAACGCTTCGACCGAGAATTTCGACGATACCCCGAGCGACAGCAACAGTTGCTCGGGCGTGGCGTTCATCGCCAGAATATCGCTTGCGCCGACTGTGACCGCCTTGTAGCCCAAATGTTTGAGCGGAAAGTAGGTAAGGTCGAAATCGATTCCCTCCATCAACAGGTCGGTCGAGACGACCACCGCTTCGCTGCGTCCGGCGGCGATGACCGCCGCATCGTCGCCCACGCCCCGCAGGGTCGTCCGGTTACGGACGGCGAACTCTTTCGTAAGCGTATCGATCAGACCGAATTCTCCCAGTTCGGCAATCTGCGTATTTTTTCTCTTTTCCATGTGTTCGTGATTTTTTACAAAAGTACGGAAAACTTTGTCGTTTCGCAAAGTCGCTGTTCGCCCGTCGTTCGGGAGCGGGCGGATGTCCCTTCGGATCGTGCGGGGGAACATCGTCGGAAATGCTCTCCTGCCGGTCTTTCCGGTGGAAAGCGGCGCCGTCGTTCCGTTCGAAAGGAACGAGATATTATAATTTTTAAAAAACTTTGCCGTTTTCGGGAAAATAGACTATTTTTGCCGTTGTGAAAAAACTAACACAAACTATGCTGAACATCGTATTATTTGGTGCGCCGGGTTGCGGCAAGGGGACGCAGGCCGCACGTCTGAAGGAGCATTACGGAATCAACCACGTCTCGACGGGCGAGGTGATCCGCGCCGAGATCGCGCGCGGAACCGAGCTGGGCCGCAGCATGGAGGAGTACATCAAATCGGGGCGTCTGGCGCCCGACGAAATCGTCATCGGGATGATCGCCAACTATGTGGCCGAGCACCGCGACGCTGCGGGCAACATCTTCGACGGCTTTCCCCGTACGACGATTCAGGCCGAGGAGTTCGACAAAATTCTGGCGAAGCATGGGCTGGGCGTGACGCTGATGGTCGACATGCACGTTCCCGAAGAGGAGTTGGTGCATCGCATTCTGCTGCGCGGCAAGGATTCGGGCCGTGCCGACGATGCGTCGGAGGAGATCATCCGCAACCGCATCGAGGTCTACCGCGACCAGACCCATGTCGTGGGCGCCTACTACGCCAAGCAGGGCAAATATTTCGAGGTGGACGGCGTAGGGTCGATGGACGAGGTTTTCGACCGTATCCGCCGCGTCGTCGACGCCTGCAAGTGATTTAAAGATAGATTATAGTAAAAGTCCGAAAAATCGATATTTTTCGGACTTTTTTCATTACTTTTGTCTTGCAATCCGCCGACTGTGGCCGGCCTTAAAACTCAAAAAATCTACCTATGAAATTGAATCCGATTTGCCGTGGACTTGCGGCGTTGCTATTGTTGCCGTTTATCGCTTGCAAGCCGAGCGGCGTCGCACCGCAGCGTACGGTCGTGGCGGGACGCGTCGTCAATCTTTCCGAAAAGGCGCCCGGAGCGCTGCTGCTCAATGTAGAGGATCCCTTTGCGGCGAAAAGCCGCATGGCCGCCCGCATCTCGCCGGAGTCGGGCGAGTTCCGTTTCGTATTCCGAACGGCCTACACGACCGGTATGACCGGCGTATACGGCGATTTTTTTGATCTGCTCGTCTCCCCCGGCGACTCGGTCTATGTGACCGTCGATGCGACGCGGATGCTCGCCGGCGATCCCGATGCGATCCGCTTTTCGGGCGACCGCGCCCGCACCAACAATGCGCTTGCAACGGTCGCCGGCCTGAAAAAGAGGCTGTGCGAGCAGGCCCCTGCCGTAGAGGGCGATCCGCAGGAGTATCTGATGCGCTACCGACGTTACCGGCAGATGGTCGCCGATTCGCTTTCCGCGCGCCGGCTTCCGACCGAAGCGCGCGAAGCGGCAGCCCGTGACATCGATATGGTGCAGACGTGGAACCACGAACTCGATCCGGCGGCTTGGCGGGCGATCTTCACCGATCCGATGTTCGACATTTTCGATCTGGAACGCAACATGATCTCCGCCATCAACTATTCGGCCGGCATCGGGTATTACCTCGGCGCGATTTGTCCCGACGAGACCGAGGCGATCTGGTCGGGCGCCGCGTCGGCCGAGACGCTGACAGCCGTTGCCGCGCGGCTCGATGCGGATCCGCAGATCGGCCGCAGGTTGCGGGACTACCTGCTCTATGACTGCGTGGACGGCATGCGCGCGAACGGCGCAACGCTCACGGCGCGGATGGCCGACTGTTTCGTCGATCCGGCTTATGCGGCGTTGGTGCGCGAACGAGCGGAGGAACGTCCGGCATTCAGCGCCGTGCCGCTTTCCGGCGTGCTGCGGTGCGATGCGGAGGGGCGGATCGATACGCTGCCCGACTGCGAACTGCTTTCGACGCTGGCGGCCCGTCATCCGGGGAAGGTAATTTACGTCGATTTCTGTTCGACGTGGTGCGGGTTCTGCCGCAAAGCTTTCAAGAGGGCGATGCCGGTTCTGCGTGAGCACTATGCCGGTTCGGACGATGTTTGCTTCGTCGCGCTCTGTCTGAAATCGCGCCGGAAGGCATGGCTCGAATTCATGGACGAATTCGGTCTGACGCATCTGGGGGAGAATTATTTCCTGCCCGATACGGCCTCTGCATTGGCGATGGCCGAATACGATCTGCCCGGTTTTCCGACCTACGCGCTCATCGCGCCCGACGGCCGCCTCGTGACGCTCGACGCTCCGAGTCCCGCAAAATTCGAAGCGGCGACGGCCGCCATCGACGCCCTGCTGGCCGAAAAAGAGACGGGATGCGGGCAAAAGTGAAAATAATCCGCTGCGGAGTATTGGTAATTTATAAGAAATCACTATCTTTGCCCCGCTAATAAGCACAATTAATTTTAATTTTTCATCATTATGAACAATTACGAAACCGTTTTCATTGTCACGCCGGTTCTCTCTGAGGCTCAGGTTCAGGAGGTCGCTGACAAATTCCAAGGTGTCATCACCGAGAACGGGGGTCAGATTGTGAATGTGGAGAAGTGGGGCCTCAAGAAGCTCGCCTACCCGATTCAGAACAAGACCACCGGTTTCTACTTCCTCGTGGAGTTCACGGGCGAAGGTCCCCTGATCAACACGCTGGAGACCCAGTATCGCCGCGACGAACGTGTGATTCGCTTCCTCACGTTCAAGCAGGACAAGTACGCTGTCGAGTATTCGGAGAAGCGTCGCGCAAAACTTTCTAACAAATCGCAGGAGGAGTAACCATGGCACAGGAGAACAAAGCACAGACATCGGAGATCCGTTACCTCAATCCGGTATCGGTCGACGTGAAGAAGAAAAAGTACTGCCGTTTCAAGAAGCTCGGCATCAAGTACGTGGATTATAAGGACGGTGAGTTTCTGAAAAAGTTCCTCAACGAGCAGGGTAAGATTCTTCCCCGCCGCCTGACGGGTACTTCGCAGAAGTTCCAGAAGAAGGTCGCACAGGCCGTGAAGCGTGCGCGCCACCTTGCGATTCTGCCGTTCGTAACCGATTGTATGAAATAATCAAGGAGGAGCAAGACATGGAAGTGATTCTTTTGAAAGATATGGAGAAGCTGGGTTACGTCAACGACATCGTGAACGTGAAGCCCGGTTACGCGAATAACTACTTGATTCCTCAGGGTTACGCCAAGGCCGCGACCGCTTCGGCGAAGAAGGTGCTTGCCGAGAACCTGAAACAGCGCGCCCACAAGGACGCCAAGATTTTGGCCGACGCGCAGGCGCTGGCCGAAAAGATCGCCAATCTGCCGCTCACGATCTCGATGAAGGCAGAGGAGGGCAAGATCTTCGGCTCGGTGACCGCAGCCGATTTGGCGGAGGCTTTGGCCGCCAAAGGCGTCGAGATCGACCGCAAGGCGATTTCGGTGGAGGCCATCAAGAACGTCGGCGAATACGAGGCTTCGGCCAAGTTGCACCGCGAGGTGAAGGCCGTGATCAAGTTCACCGTCGTAGCGGAAGAATAAACGTTGAATTTTTTCTTCGTTTTCTCGCCCCGGCAAACTCGAACGAGTTCGATTCTGCACTCGGCTTAACGAAAACGCTGACCTTTGGTCTTCGTTTTCTTGCCTCGGCATAGTCCGCACAAAGTTCGGTTCTGCGCTCGGCTTAACGAAAACGCTGACCCTTGGTCTTCGTTTTCTCGCCTCGGCATAGTCCGCACAAAGTTCGGCTCTGCGCTCGGCTTAACGAAAACGTTGTAATGTATTGATAGCGATCCCGGGATTCGGTTCTGCCGAATCCCTGGATCTTTTTTTGCCCGTATGAATTAAGCTCGGAGAGGAGTGCGAACGTCATTCCGGCGAGCTCGGCGAAGCGTGGAAATCGCCCCGTTTTGTCGAAGCGGGCGTTTCGGATCTCTCCGAAATGGCGGTTGCGGTCGGTTCCCCGTCTCTATTTTTATTCCGGCGTGTCGGGATAGTATTTCATGAATTGCACGCGCTCGTAAAGCTGTGCGTCGGCGATATGGCGCAGGTTCATGCGCCCGCGGAACTCTTCGACGGAGCAGAAATTGTGACGGTCGGCCCATTCGTTGATGAACCGGCAAATGCGGCGGATGATCCCGTAACCCTCGTTGTGGATCGCCGTGCAAAGTTGTACGACTTGTGCGCCGCAGAGCAAAGCCTTGACGGCAGCGTCGCCCGTGTGGATGCCGCCCGAGACGGCGACCTCCAGTTGCGGGATTACGGCTGTGCAGCGCGCCGTCGTGCGCAATACGTTTCGCAGCTCGGCGGGTTGGCTGTATGGATCGCCCGCGACCAGCGTGAGACGTTCGATGTCGATCTCCGGTTCGAAATAACGGTTGAAGAGCACAACGCCCCGCGCTCCGCGCCCGAGCAACCCTTCGGCGAGGTTGAACAGATTGGTGAAACGCATCGGAAGCTTTACCGAAACGGGGATCGAGACGGCTTCCGCCACGCGCTGTACGATTTGCAGATAGTTCCGTTCGACCGCTGCGGCCGTCTGCTGCGGGTCGGCGGGCGGCAGGAAAAGGTTCAGTTCGAGCGCCGAGGCGCCGCTGCGTTCCATGCACGTTGCGTAGGCGACCCATTCGTCGCTCAGCGAGATGCAGTTGATGCTGGCGATTACGGGAATTTCGGTTCGGTTGCGCGCGCCTTCGATCAATTCCAAGTAACGACGGATGTAATCGTCGCCGAGGTAGCGTTGCAGGTAGCTGTCGGCGTCGGCGTAAGTCGTGGCGTATTCCAGCGAAGCGGCCTGCCGCACGATCTGTTCTTCGAAGATCGATTTCAGCACGACGGCTCCCGCACTGTGTGCGGCGCACTGCTCGATGTTATGCAGCGTCGCCGTATAGGGCGAACTGGCCACGACGACCGGCGAGCCGATCGCCAGTCCCAGATAGGTGGTTTTCATAGGCTGTTTTGCGGGTTAAAAGGGGGCAAGCCTTTCTTTTGTCTGCAAATCCCGCGCCGGAAAACCGGAAAATAAAAGAGGCCGTCCTATGGACGGCCTCTTTAAAAAAGACTTTGTAAATAACCGGTTACTTGGTGACAATCAAAATATCGTCGACAGCGATACGGTTCTTATTCGTAGGTACGATAGCCACGTTATCACCGGGGTGGAGCGTGATATCCACCGAGTAAGTCGTCCATTTGTACTCTGCGACATAATCGGTTGTAGTCCAACCTGCATTCAGCGCAGAATCCATCGTGATGCTCTGGACGGTTTCGAAGGTTTGAGTCGCCGCACGGTAAACTTCGATATCTACCGTAAGCGGATCCGTCATCAACGGGCAGCCTTTGAACGAGAAGGTGCAGTTTGTACCTCCTGCGTCCAGTAACGGACTATTGAGGGCCGGCGTAGCCAGATAATAATTCGAATTCGAACTGGTGCCGATCTTGACGTATCCCTGATGCGGAGATACCTGATCGCCGATGTACCAGCCTTCCAACGAACCGGATTTGGCCGTTCCGACTCTGTTCGTCCATGTATTATGCTTTGCTTGGCCGTCGATGTAATTGGCCGTTTCTACAAATCCCCATGTACTCAATAAGTGCGAGGTTGCGAACGGATAAGCGCACCAGTTACCCATATGAGGATTCGTGATGGCGGCTTTGTCAGCACCGGCGGTGCCTACATACGGAGTCAGACCTGCTGCCGTATTGATAAAGTCACACTGCATTGTGATATCATCGAAGCCTTGGAAGAGGATTTCGTTAGTTCCTGCCGTATGTTTTGCTTCCGTTTGAAGCGCTACGGCTGGCGAGAACTCTGATGCTCCATTGGGAGAATCCAGTACAACGGTGCCTGAGAATGCACTGAATGTGTATCCTGCCACAGCCTTTACTCGGAAATAATAAGTCGTATTGGGGTTCAATTGCCCTAACGTAACAGACGTTGGCGGTACAAGATTTTTGCTATTAGTTTTTCCGTACCATGAACTACCACCGAATGAACCATTGGCGGAAGCTTGACCATCCAAACAATAGCATGAATAAATGGGGTTCGCCATATCTTGATTATCGGCAAGTTCGATGTAATAACCTCTTTTGGCAGCAGCTGTGTAATTTTTTAGCGTCGTACCATTTATGATTTCATTTACTTCAAGGCCTTCTTTGCTATAATCATAACCGGAAACATCGTCCCAATTTACACTCACATGAGTCGGACCTACATTCTTTGTAAGTTGTTGGATTTTGCCCGTCGTGCCGGAAACTTCGGCAGAGAAATCCGAAGATTCGATACCGTCGGCAATGGCCCTTACTTTGAGGGTATAAGGTGCGTTGAGCGACATGCCGTAAGCGCATACGATGACCGTTTCGGCGCCTGCTTCCGACATAATCTTGCTGTCGATCTTGGTCTCACCCGAATAAACTTCATAGTCCGTAGCATTAAGCACCGGTGCAAATTTCAGATTTACCCAGCCCAGACCGGGAGCGGCGGTTACCTCCGGAGTACCAAGTTTCTTGATCTCGGCCAGCGTCGTGGTCTGTGCAACCTCCGAAGGCTCCGAAGCCAGATCGCCGGTCAACGCCTTAACGCGAACGTCGTAAGCGGTTTCGAAATCGAGACCTTCGATCGTGTAGGTCGTTTCGGCGGTCTTAGCGATAGCTACCGTCCAATTGGCGTCGGCGGTCTTCTTATACTCAACCGTATAGCCGTCGGCACGGCTCACCTTGTCCCACGTAACGATAATGGTCTTGTCGGTCGGGGTGAGTTCCGGTTTGGCCGGAGCATCGGGAGCGGTCAACTCACCATAGGAAATCACCTTGATCTGAATGTCATCGAGGTAGAAACGATGCTGGCCTGCTACGCCCTTCCGATTACCGCCGATGGCGATACGCGAAGTATTCGTAACATTGCTGATCGTGAATTTGTATTCTTTCCACGGACTTTCAACAGAGAACTCCTCTGCTACAAAACGGTCTTCATAGGTAATGAAGAAATTGGCAGCTTTTGTCGTTTTGTCGAGAACTTCGATAATGGCTTGTCCGGGGTCGGTACCGTAAAGCGCTGCTTTGAACGTCAACTCGATGGTTGCCGGTTTTGTCAGGCAGCTCAGTTCAGGCGTACAAATCCATGCGCATTTGCTGGAAGCACCCATCTTGACTTGTCCCGGACGAGCGCAAATGGCTCCCGCCGTATTGTCTTCTGCCATCAATCCCCAATCTTTCAGACTGGTTGCGGGGAGGGCCTTTCCGACCGTATTGAACATACCCATTTCGACGCTTCGGTCGACCAAATAGAATCCGGCTTCCGGTACGCTGTTAAGAGGATCGGAGCCTGTCGCTTTCCAGAATTCAGTCGCGGAACTACGTGCGGTAGCGGAATAACCGGCTGCACTGTAGAACAGATCGCCGCCCCAAAGCAGGTCGCGGAAATCTTCGTAGAGAATGATATCGCCGGCAGCAGCCGTTGCGGGAATTGCTTTTGCCTGCGAAGCATTGGTTTGGAATTCAAGAGTTTCAGCCACCTCGTCGTTCGTTGTATCGGTAACGCGGGCCCAATACTTGGTGCCGGGGGTCAGACCCGTGAGGATAAACTTCGTGCCACCAGCCCAAATGCTATTGTTGGCACCATAGGTCCATTTAACGTTGAGTTTCGAAAGAGCTGCGTCTTCGAAGATTTCGAGCGTGTAAGCGTTTTTCTTGTCGGCGTCGTTATCAGCAAATGAGGTTGTCGACCACTCGACGATTGCCGTAGACTCCGAGATGGTGCCCATGCGAACCATGAGGGCGGCATCGGGGCCTTCGCTTTCGGGAACAATACCTTTACCTACTTTAATACGTGCGGGAGCGCCGGCCGCGGAAGCCAATACCCAGTCTGAGTAGACCGAACGGGGATAGTTAGCGCGTACACGTACATAATAAATACGACCGGCTTTCAGACCGTTGAACGTGCAGAGATCGTGCGGATTGGCACTGGCATCGATCGTAGTGGACATACCGCCTTTCTTGATGTCGTTGTCATAGACATCTCCGACAGCATCGACGGACTTGATAAGTTGAACCGTGAACGAGGTCGCTCCGGCTGCAATAGCCTGTTCGGCGTTCCAAGAGACGGAAATAGCCGTGTTCGAAGAGCCCATCTCGTCGTAGACGAAATCAAAAGGAGCCGGCATGCCGGAATCGATACCGACTGTCGGATCATCGTCTTTACAGCTACTCAGAACAACAGCTAACATAGCGAGAACCGCTATAAGCATTTTATTGATTTTCATAAGTTTGTCTTGAACTGTTTGTTAGATAATAAACAAAAAATAACATAAATCAAGGCGTCGCTTCTTAAGCGAACCTTAATCCACATTATTCAATTTATTAAGAGTTAGGTGCGAATCGGTTTCGCGCCTTTGTTCCAAACTTGCAATGCAAATATATACTTTTTTTTTCAAAAACAAAATTTTTTCAAAAAAAATGTTTTTCTAAATTTTACCGTTAGACAAATCATATCGAAAGTCAAATTATATAATAGGGCGGGTTTATAACACAAAAAGAGTTGCGATTGCAATTGAAAGGAATCGGAAAAACTGAAAGCAGTTGAAAGAAACCGAAAGTCATTGGCTTTTAAGTTTTTAATTTCTTGTATGAAAGTGTAGGGGGGGGGTAATTTGCATCATATCAGCGTGTTATATATTACAATCTCTTTCCCTTCGAGTATGAGCCGAAATTAAATTAGGTTTCGAGTAAAAAAAAATCCGATTTTGTTTGTTTGAATTCGAAATTTATTATATTTGCATAAAAGTTTTTTTATAAAAAATAAGTAAAAACCCCTAATTCATTGACTTAACAACCTAAACGAAAATTAAGACGACCCAGAAAGCCATCCAAACATTTCCTTAAAACCATTATTCGATTATTTTCAGAGGATCCAAACTCGCAACCGTTCCCATCTGAAAGCCTTTTTGGACGGACAAATGCTGTCCTGCCATGATACGGCGGCAATGGGAGCGACCTGAAAATTACTAAAATGTTGGAACTATTTAAAGAAGATTAGAATGAAACACGTCTTACTTCCCCCCCCCAGTAAAAAGTTTGCTGTGCGTGGTGTGTTCACGTGTGCTCTTGCTTGTCTGATGATGCTTATATCATTGAATGTTTTTGCACAGAGCCAAACGATTTCTGGTACCGTTACCGACGCCACGACCAATAGCCCGCTTGCAGGTGCAGCGATCATGGTCAAAGGATCGACGGTGGGTACCATTTCCGATGCGGACGGTTCGTATCGCATCAAAGCAAAGCCGAGCGACGTGCTGGTATGTACGTTCTTCGGTTACAAATCTCAGGAAGTTACGGTCGGCAATCGCACGGCTGTCAATTTTGCCATTTCAGAAGATAATACGAAAATCGACGACGTCGTTGTCGTAGGTTACGGTACGCTGAAGAAAACGCAGCTGGTAGGTGCCGTCGAGAACCTCTCTGGAGAAGCTCTTGAGGGTCGTACCAATTCCAGTATTACTCGTTCTCTACAAGGCCAAGTCCCCGGTTTGAACATTATTCAGGTCGACGGTAAGCCGACTCATCAGGGTCAGGTTTACATTCGTGGCGGCAATACTTCGTATGCCACTCGTAAGTCGATGACCAATGCCGGAGGAGCTAACCACTCGATCGGTCAGGGCGGTTCCGCGCTGGTGTTGATCGACGGCGTCGAGGGTGATCTGACTACGGTCAACCCCGAAGATGTCGAGACCGTATCGGTGCTGAAAGACGCTTCGTCGGCTGCCGTTTACGGTGCCCGTGGTGCATTCGGTGTGATTCTCGTTACGACCAAGAAACCCGTTAAAGACAATATCCGTGTCAATTACAACGGTTCGTTCTCGCTCAATCGCCGTACGGTGATCTGGGAGGATAATCTGGTGACCGACGGTTTGCAGTGGCTGGACAATTTCGTAGATTTCTTCCAGAACGATTCTCGTACTCCGACGTCGAGCGGTAAGCTTCCCGGTAATGTCAATAACCGTAGCGATACCTATTCGGCGGCTTATCACGAAGAATTCCGTCGTCGTAAGGCGGCAGGTGATACGAATCCTTACGGTATGACCGATGCCGGAAACTACGCTTATTATGGTAGCACCAACTGGCTCGATATGTTCTACAAGGATTACAGCACCGCTCATACGCACAACCTGAGCATCAGCGGTTCGAGCGACAAGGTGTCGTATGCACTGACTGGTCGTTACTATAATCAGGGTGGTGTTTATAAGATTGGCGACGAGGAATTCAAGACCTATAACCTGCGTGCCAAGGGCGATATCAAGCTCACCAAGTGGCTGACGCTTGAGAACAACACTTCGGTTTTCAAACGTAAATATCACCAACCGATGGTAGCCGGCGGTAGCCAGCCTATCTTGCGCCAGTTCGAGCACCGCGGTCAGCCTATTTATACTCCTTATAACGAGGATGGAACGTTGACGTTCTATGGTGCATCGGTTATGTACGGTGCATTCCAAGATGGAAGTTCGTATCAGGAGAACAACAAGTTGGATGTCATTACCACGACGGCTTTGAACATCGAACCGATTAAGGACGTGCTGAAAATCCGCGGTGATTTCACCTACAAGGCGATTCGTTCGGATCAAGTACGTATTTCGGATATTCAGAAAGGTTACTCCGCTCCGAATGCTCCTGAGGAATATAACTCTACCTCTTACAAGTCGGATTGGCGTTACAATACGGATTATGTGGCATCGAACATTGTGTTGACATGGACGCCTAAACTGGGTACGAATCATAACTTGAACGTTGTCGGCGGTTGGAACATCGAAAAGACCAACTATCGTCGTCTCTACCTCCAGCGTAGGGGACTGCTCAACTACCAGACTCCGAGTTTCGAGTTGATGGACAGTGATGAATATGCAGTCGATGATGACGGTTACGACAAGAGTTTGGTCGGTGTATTCGCCCGTATCAACTATACGTTGCTGAACCGCTATATTTTCGAATTCTCGGCACGTTACGACGGTTCGTCGCTCTTCCCTGCCGATCAGCGTTGGGGTTTCTTCCCTTCGGGTTCTGTTGGTTGGCGTCTGTCGGAGGAGCCGTGGATGAAGTGGTCGCGCAATTGGTTGGATAACTTCAAGATCCGCGCCAATGTGGGTTCACTGGGAAATGCTTCGATCGATCCTTATTCGTTTATGGAGTTGATGGGAGTAGATAAATCGAGCATCGTGTTGGATGGTTCCAAGGTTTCTTATACCTCGATTCCGAATGTTATTCCCTCGGGCTTGACGTGGGAGACCGTGACGACTTACGATATCGGTCTTGATATGGATTTCCTCCGCAACCGTCTGTCGTTCTCTGGCGACTACTATTGGCGATACACTAACGACTTGCTGATCAATGGTCCCGATTATCCTCAGATCCTTGGTTACGCTTCGCCGAAAGGTAACTACGGTTCGTTGAAGACCAAAGGCTGGGAGGCTTCGCTTTCGTGGCGCGACAGTTTCAAAGTCGGCGGCAAACCGTTCAACTACAATGTGAAAGTTAGCGTTTGGGATAGCCGTACATGGGTGAAGGATTTCTACAATGCCAACGGTGATATTCTTAACTACTATGCCGGCAAGGAGCTGGGCGAAATCTGGGGCTTCCGTACGGCAGGTTATTTCCTGAGCAACGAGGAGGCAGATAACTGGGCGATTGATACGTTCCACAAGAACGGTTCGAATTTCCGCGCCTATGCGGGCGACCTGAAATTCGTCGATGTCAACGGCGATGGTAAGATCGACACCGGTAACGGTACGTTGGATGATCACGGCGATTTGGAGCGTATCGGCAATCAGGCTCCGCGTTATCAGTATGGTATCAACCTCGGTGCTAACTGGAATGGTATCGGCCTGAGCCTCTTTATTCAGGGCGTCGGTCAGCGTGACTGGTATCCGGGTTGCGAATCCGGTTTCTTCTGGGGTATGTACAACCGTCCTTACGGCTACCTGCCGACGATTCACACGACGGATGCTGTTCTGATGGATTACAGTACGCCGAACTGGGTGGTAACCAATGCCTCCGCAAAACCGTATTATACCCGTCAGGTGGCTTACTCTGCTAACCGTAACGTTGGCCCGCTGACATGGGAGAACGACTACTATATGCAGGATGCTTCGTATTTCCGTCTGAAGAACATCACCATCGACTATACTTTCCCGAAGGAGATGACGCGCAAGATTCATATCGAGAATCTGAAGATCTATGTATCGGCTGAAAACCTCTTTACGCACTCGCCGATCTACAAGCATACAAAGTTGTTCGATCCGGAGGTAATCTCCAATGGTGATAGCGACTTCGGCACTACTTTCGGTCTGTCGGGCGTTGGTCAGGGTTATAGCTACCCGATGCTGAAAACGGTTACGATCGGTTTGAATATCACCTTCTAATATTCGTTAATGATTATGAAAACAAATATCGTAAAATTATTTTTAGGAGCCGCAATGGCCTTTACGGTCGTTTCTTGTGAGGATTTCCTCGATTGCGACCCGATTGATAAAGTGCGCGCGGAGGAGTGGTTCAGCAGTGAGACCGATTTGCTTCTGTATGCTAACGGCATGTTGAATTCGTATTGTCCGTCGGAAAGCACGATCGGTTTGGGCGATGCATATTGTGACCTCGTTGCGACTAAAACCTCTTCGGACTACTATCGTCCCGGTATCTGGAATCCGACAAAGCAGGGCGGTTGGGCTGTCGGTGATTGGAACAATATTCGCCGAGCCAATTATATGCTGGAAAACATGGTGCGTTGCAAGGATGTTGTCGATGTTCCTGTTTACAACCACTATGAGGGCGTCGCTCGTTTTTGGCGTGCGTATTTTTACTATGCAAAAATTAAGACTTTCGGCGATGTGCCTTGGATTGACTGTGTGCTCACGAAAGATGATGACGCTCTCTATATGCCTCGTGATGATCGCGAATATGTGATGAGCAAAGTCCTTGAAGATTTGGATTTTGCATGCGAAAATTGCTTGAGTACAGATAAGTATGTAAAGGGGCGTACCGTGATTAACAAATGGGTGGCTTTGGCTTTCAAATCGCGTGTTTGTCTTTTCGAAGGTACTTATCGTAAGTATCATTCGGTAAATCCGTCGACGAACAAACCGTGGAACGGTCAGTACGAATCGGCCGACGATTTCCTCAGGGAGGCAGCAGCAGCTGCTGAGGAGGTGATGACTGACAGCGGATTCTCGTTGTATAAGGGGGATCCTTCGACGGCGTTCCGTACGGTTTTCACATCCATGGACCCGAAAACCACTAATGAGGTGATCTGGGCGCGTGAGATGGCAGGCGATCCGCTCAATGTCTTCAATGAATTGACGTGGAACTTCAACTCGAGCACCTATGGTCAGCAGTATTCTCCGACGAAAGATTTGGTAGATATGTTCCTTACGCTTGACGGTAAGCCTATCACGACCGATGAAGTTTCGTTGCCCAATGAGTTTACGAACCGAGACTGGCGTCTGATTCAGACCGTTCATGGTCCCGGACACACCTATCAGACTAATGCTGGTGTAACGAAGCTCAAGAGCATCAACTTCACGTATACCTTTACCGGATATTCGTTCATTAAATGGAGCATCGAGCGTGAAGAGAACTACTCGAAGGGTAAGGCTGAAAATTCGCTTCCGATTCTTCGTTTGGGTGAGGTATTGCTCAATTATGCCGAGGCTAAGGCTGAGCTGGGATTGATGTCCAAGGAGATTTGGAATCAGACGGTCGGTGCTTTGCGTGAACGTGCCGGCGTGACGAATATTTATCCCGAGGATGCCGGTTATGTGGAGGATACATGGTTGAAAAACTATTATGCCGATTCTCCTATTACGCTGTCGAACACGCTTCTTGAAATTCGTCGTGAACGTGCTACGGAGTTGATCATGGAGATGGGTCTGCGTGTAGATGATCTGTATCGTTGGAAACTCGGCAACTTGATTGTAAGACGTTATAACAATCAGGGATGGAAAGGCATCTATTTGTCGGCCGATGATTATAAGAACGGATTTGAGTTTAACGGAACCAAGTATTCCGGGTGGACAAGTACATCTGCAACTTCTTATAAGATAGGCACTTCGACTTCTAACAGCAACTTTACGTTGACGGGAGGTAGCAGCGGTTACGTGATCTATAATTACGCACTCAATTGGGAAGACAAGATGTATGTACATCCTATTCCTATTACGGCGCTTACACTGAATCCTGATCTCGGTCAGAACTATGGTTGGGATGACTAAATCGTAAGATTTAGAATGAATAAGGATACGGAATCTTTGGTTTTTTCCGAAGGTTCCGTATCTTTCCAAATCAGAAATTACAGAGATGTATTTCCGTAAGTTGGGGAACCATTTTAATGATGCTATACTAATGTTAAAAAAATTTTTTTATCTGTTCATGACAGCGGCACTGCTGTGCGGAGTCGCTTGTTCAAGTTCCAATGACGAAGAGAATCCTGGCGGTGGTGGTGGTAATCAAACGGGGACTATTGACGAAATCAACGGTACGAAGATTGTTCCTGGTAATAATCTTATCGGTCTTATCACGGATGCTGATACAGGAAAAGGAATTGCGGGTGTTCCCGTGACCGATGGCTTTACGTATACTACGACCGATGCCAACGGTGTTTATCAGTTCATGGCGAATCGGTATTGTCGCAAAGTCTACTATACGACTCCGGCTAACTATGAGGTCAATCTTAATCCGACAAACAAGCTGCCCTTGTTCTATTCGACCACGACGATCGATCGCAACAAGCAGAATCGTAACGATTTCCAATTGAAACCGCTCGCATCTGTCGAGGAGAATTTTACGTTGGTGGCTATCGGCGATCCGCAGTGTAAGACCGATTCGGACGTTAAGCGTTTTGAAAACGAAACCATGTTAGATATTCGTTCGACACTGACTTCTGCGCAAGCGAAGGGCGAGTACCTGAATGCCTATGCTGTTACGTTAGGCGATATTACCTTTGACAATGTCGTGCAGTGGGATCCCATGGTGAAAACCATGTCTAACTGCCAAATTGGTTCAACGTATCTGCCGATTTTCAACTGTATCGGTAACCACGATCATGATGCTTCCAAGTCGAGCGATTTTCTGGCCACGGGTAACTATGTTGATCACTTAGGTCCTACCGACTATTCATTCAATCGCGGGAAAGCGCATATTGTAGTAATGGACAATATTATATGTACTACGACCAGTGGTTCGACATGGACGTATAATGCCGGCTTTTCACAGGCGCAGTACGAATGGCTTAAGGCTGATCTCTCTTTGGTCGAAGATAAGGCCAACAAACTCGTTTTCCTTTGCTGTCATATCCCGTTCCGCAATAGCAGTACTTCCGGCGGTGCAAATGTCAATCAGGATAGCTATTATAGAGAGGTGCTTACTTTGCTTACATCATTCAAGGAGGCACATATTATGATCGGCCATACGCACTATCCGCAGAATTATATTCATAATTCTTATAAATGTCAGGGCGGATTACCTATCTACGAGCATGTTCATGGCGCCGCTTGCGGCGGTTGGTGGTCGAGTAATCTGAATGTCGACGGTGCGCCCAATGGTTACAGTATCTATGAAATCAAAGGAGCAAGTGTAGACAACTGGATTGCAAAAGGTACCAACCTTCCTGAAACAGCGCAAATGCGTGTTTATAATGGCAATGCTGTCTATACGGGATCCAGAAATTATTCGTATACGTGGACAGGTGGTGGCACCGGGGGCAGTGCGAATATAAAGGTAACGGGTCAATCGGGACTTGCGAATTGTTTTGTCGTTACGATTTGGAACGATGATCCTTCGAACTGGAAGGTGGAATTGGTTCAAAATGGAGTCTCGACGCCGATGAAACGTGTGACTTCGAGTCTCGCTGATATGTGCGTCGTTTCGTTCTTCTTCAATGTATGTAATAAGAATACTACATCATGGACGAAAGCATTGGAGCACTATTGGTATGTCAAAGCTCCGAACGGAGATCCTGCCAAAGAACAGAACTGGGTTGTTCGCGCTACGCAGACAATTCCGTCAAGTGGCAAAACAAATGTCTATGAGTCGAATATTTTCCAAACCGACTTTACGGGTTTCGCTCACTAGTCTGATAATGAATTTAGAGCAGCACATCTTTTGATGTGCTGCTCTATTTTATGCAGGTCCCAACGGTAATTGAATCTTTATAAGTTGCGTAAGAGCAGGCTCCCGAATTCGGGAGCCTGCTCTTTGTTAGTAGGTCAAATGTAAATTAATAGTTACTTGATTTTGCTGCTGCCGACCATCCGATATTTTTCGCAGAGCAGATCCACGACCGGTGCTACGGCCTTAGGGAAGACTTTGCGCAGGTCGATCTCCTCGCTTTCGAGCAATACGCCCTTGAGCGCACGCATGAAATTATCCTTGATCTCGGTGGCGAGATTGACCTTGACGATGCCGTTGGCGATCGCTTCGCGCACCATGTCGTGGGGGATGCCCGAACTGCCGTGAAGCACTAGCGCGACGTCGGTCGCGGCGTGAATCTGCGCCAGCCGTTCGATGTCGAGCTTCGGCGCCTGCTTGTAGAAGCCGTGCGCCGAACCGATGGCGACGGCCAGTGCATCGACGCCGGTCTCCTGTACGAATCGTGCAGCCTCTTCGGGCGTGGTAAATCCGCCGCCCTGTGTCTGTCCCAGTTTTGCGACATAGCCCAGTTCCGCCTCGACATTCACGTTGTAAGGACGCGCCAGTTCCACGACTCGGCGGGTCGTGGCGACGTTCTCCTCGAACGGTTGTTCGCTGGCGTCGATCATCACCGAATCGAACCCTGCGTCGAGACACTGTTCGACCAGTTCGACCGAGCCGCCGTGATCGAGGTGAATCCACCCCTCGAGTCCGTAGTCGGCGAGTGCCTGACGACCCATCCCGACGGCCTGTTTCAGCCCCATGTAGTCGATCGAACTGCGCGTGAGTTGCAGCAGCACGGGCGCTTGCATCTTCCGTGCGGCCTGCATGACGGCCGTGAGGGTCTCGAAGTTGTAAAAATTAGTCGCCAGTACGGCCGTCCGGTCGCGTTGGCATTGTTTCAGAATCTCTTTTACGGTCATTACAGTAACTTGTTAAGGTCGACCAGATTGAATGCGTAGAAGTACTTGTCCATATCGTGTTCGATGCGTCCGAGTACCACTTCTTCGGGGTCCATGCCCACGCGGCGGAGATTGTCGTAGAGTCGCTGACGAGCTACCAGCGCTTCGGGTTCCTGCCAGATGTAACGGCAGCCGGTCTTGACGAGCCACGTGCGGCGTTCGTCGCTCAGTGCGTCGAACGCTTTGCCTTCCTCGTCCGCCAACAGCCATTTCTTCCAACGGCCCGATGCGCAGACCAATCGGGTAAGCGTCTCGGTGATGCGCGAGCGCATGGCGATCCGTCCTTCGGCGAAGTGCTTCTGCTCGGTGAGTTCCAGTTCGGCCAGTCCGTCGTATTCGCTCATCGTGAACTCCGGTCCGACGTTGGCCGCGCCCATGCCGCACAGCGGATAGTCCTGCGGATTGCTTACGCCGTCGGTATAATGTCCTTTGATGTAGCTGCCCAGCGGCCGGACCTTTGCCGTTAGATTTCGTGCGACCTCCGTATCGAAAAGCGTGGTATGCAGATCGGTTCCTACCTTGCCCACGATGAAGCAGGGCCATACGTCGGCGAGTCCCTCGCGCGCCAGTCCCGCTTTGAGCTCGGCGATGAAGGTGTCGAACGTACGTTCGTCGGCCAATCCGCCGTGTACCTCTTCGGTTCCGACCTCGTAGGAGATTTCGGGCAGGCCCTTTGCGCGGCGGAAGTTCTCCGTATGCTTGATCAGTTCCACCGTGCGGGCGGCTACGAGCCGGATGTCGATCGTCTGGCCGGCCGGTACGTTGATGTCCACTGTCGGATCGACGTGGATCAGGTCGTAACCCGCCAGTACTGCCGCCTCGAATGATTTTTTCACCCCCTCCATCGCAGCTTCCGTCGGCCACTTCTCGGTACGCTGCTTGTCTTTGAGCCACGGGCCGCCGTGGTCGATCGCTACGATGTAGATGCCGTCGAAATTGACCGCGGCGGCTTCCATGCGCACGAGTTTTACGAACTCGTCGGGCTGCATGCCCGTGTAACCGCCGTCGCAATCGATCTGATTGAGCGTCGCGGCGAAGTAGATCGGCGCGTTGTTGCGCTTGGCAGCCCTGAAGGAGGCCTTGATGACGGCCGTCGAGTTGGGACAGGCGGCGAAGAGGGTGCGACGAACGCCGGTTTCACGTTCCAGTTCGTCGATGCGGTGCAGTAGTTTTTCGGTTTTGGCCATACTTGTTGCGTGTGTGCTGTTCGACTCGTTTTCCGGTTCCGACAGCGGTCGATACCTTTCCTTTTGCGGAATCGGTCTCTGCCGTACGTGTCGGTTTTCGGACGAGGCGGAAAAGCTATTCGTTGATAAACATTACTTTGTTGAAGAACTCCTTGCGCTCGCGCATGACGCCGAATGCCTTGTCGGCCTCCGACAGCGGGAAACGGTGCGAGATAAGCGGACGAACGTCGATGCGGTGCGATGCAATGGCGGACAGCGCCGTGCGCCATTCGTTGCATACGTCGTTGTAGCTGCTGTTCCAGGTCCCTTTCAGCGTGAGCTGTTTGCGCAGAATTTCCCAGTAACCTTTCTGTGTCAACGTCATGTCTCCGGCGGGGTTGCCCATGCAGACGACCGTGCCGAAACTCTTGACCGCTTTGAGTCCCTGCTCCCACGTTTGCGCCACGCCGGCCCCCTCGATACAGGCGTCGGCGCCTCGGCCGGCGGTCTGTGCGCGGATGTACTCGACCGGATCGTTTTCCCGTGAGTTTACAGCGTCGAAACCCAGTGTTCGGGCGAACTCTACCTTCGTCCGATCGATGTCGCACAGGATGACGCGGAACGCTCCCGCCGTCCTCGCCCACAATCCCAGCATGATGCCGATCGGGCCCGCTCCGAATACGGCGACGGTGTCTCCGATGCCTACCGAAGCTTGTCGGATGGCGTGGAGCGCGACTGCGGCCGGTTCGCACATCGCAGCCTCCTCGTAGGAGAGCGAGTCGTCGAAGAAGACCAGATTCCACTCCTTCACGGCGATGTACTCCGCAAAAGCTCCATCGCGCCGCGAACCGTAATAGTCGTAATCGCCGCATTGCGCGTATTCTCCCACTTGGCAGGCCTCGCATTTGCGGCACGGCAGCAGCGGGAAGACGGCGGCGCGACGGCCGATGAGCGACTTGTCGTCGGCATCGACGATCTCTCCGGCGAATTCGTGGCCCGGGATGGTCGGGAAATGGTAGGTTCCTTTCGTAAAGACGCGGGGTAGGTCGCTCCCGCAGATTCCGCAGGCGTGTATTTTCAACAGTACTTCTCCCGGTTCGCGCACGGGCATCGGCACCTCTTCGTAACGCAGATCGCCGACAGCGTGCAGATTGAGCGCTTTCATCGTATTTTTCATCTAATCTATTATATTATAGGTATAACGTCCGTTTCGTTCGGAAGACGAAATCCGTTTCGATCATTGCGTGTTTACCCGAATGCCGTTCCCGAATTCGGTTGCGATAAGGGCCTCTGCCGGGATGGAACAGCACCTGAGTGCCTCCCTCTGCTCCATCCGTTGCCTGTCCTCGTATCGGTTGCAAGAGATTTCGTTTGAATTCTATTTTCTTTCGAATTCTTTTACAAAAGTAGAATTTAACTTTTAAAGATGCAACTATTTTTCGATAAAAATGAGTTGCGGACTACTTGAATAGGTAGGCGTTCCGTAAAATAAATAAAAGAGGGCTGTTCAGAGCGGTTGTGACTATGACGGATCGCTAAGTTTCTCCTGATTCGAAAAGACCGGCTGTGCGAATCTGTCGGAGACCGGCTGATTCGCGAAATTTCAGAATCGGAATGAATTCGAAATTAGTTCTGGCTAAATTTACGGTTTGTTTCGATTTTCGAAAGCTCAATATCTGGAAAGATCATTTCCGATAAATGTGCTTGAAGTTGACTTGTCCGGCCGTTTCGAAGCGGCGGGACGGCTTTTGGGAAATAAATATCGTAAAAATAGGTTCGAAAACTTGATATTCCCCGTGGTTTTTGTAACTTTGTAACCTGAAACAATAACTTCTAACTCATAAATCTTAATGGACAATACGCAATGTATTCTCGATGCTTTAAAAATCGCAACTGATACGAAAGCATTCGAACTTGGCGAGGGCGTTCTCCATCGTACTCCGGCTCTTTTTCAGGAGTATTTCCCGAACCGGAAAGCGGTAATCGTCGCCGATAACAATACGTGGAAAGCCGCCGGCGAGGCCGTCGACGGATATATGCGCGAGGCGGGTATCCCGTGCGAGCGTTTCCTCCTCGAAGAGGAGGAGTTTCATGCCGACTGGCCGTACGTTGAGCGGATCGACAAGATGCTCGACCGCACGGGGGCCGTCATCGTCGCCGTCGGGTCGGGCGTCATCAACGACCTTTGCAAACTCGCGTCGTTTCATCACGATCAATCCTATCTCTGTGTCGCTACGGCTGCGTCGGTCGACGGATATTCGTCGTCGGGAGCCGTGGTTTCGCGCGACGGCGCCAAACTGAACATCGAAACGCACGCGCCGCTGGTGATTCTGGCCGACGTGGGCGTGCTGGCAGCCGCTCCGAAGGAGATGACTGCGGCGGGATACGCCGATCTGGCGGCCAAGATTCCTGCGGGCGCCGAGTGGATGATCGCCGACCTGTTCGGTACGGAGCCGATTATCCCTGCTGCGTGGAATGTATTCATGAACGATCTGGACGAAATGCTCGCCGATCCCCAAGGGGTGGCCGTCGGCAAACCGGAGGCAATCGCGTCGCTCTTCGCCGGCCTGACGCTGAGCGGCATCGCGATGCAGGTGGCCAAATCGAGCCGTCCGGCGTCGTGTACCGAACATCTGTTCAGTCACGTGCTCGATATGACGCACCACCGTTACGAGGGCAAATTCCAGTCGCACGGTTTTCAGGTGGCGATCGGAACGCTCACGATGTGCGCTTTCTTCGACGAGTTCTTCAAGATGGACCTCTCGACGCTCGACGTCGACGCCTGCGTAGCGGCATGGCCCTCGCTCGAGGAGGAGCAGCAACGCGCCCTCGATCTGTTCCGCAATTTCCCCGTACCGAAACTGGGGTATACCGAGATCACGAAAAAGTGGAACGATTCCGAGACCGTTCGCGTACAACTTACCCGTGTCAAGGAGAACTGGCCTGCATTCAAGGCCAAGTTGCAGGCGCAGTGCTATTCGTTCGAGAAGATGCGCGCCCTGTTCGCTGCGGTCGGTGCGCCGACCGATCCTTCGCAGATCGGCGTTTCGCGCGAACAACTGCGCTCCATGGTCGATTTTACGCAGCTGCTGCGCTGGCGCATCAACCTGCTCGATCTGGCCAAGCGCGCCCGTATTTACGATGAATTGGTTGCACGCGTCTTCGGCAAGGGCGGCGCTTGGGAAATCGCATAATCGACAGGCTTATGACACCGGAACAGACAAAACGTTTCAAATACTGGCAGTGGCGGACGATCCTCGGAACGATGATCGGATACGCCATTTTCTATTTCGTTCGCAAGAACTTCTCTTTCGCCATCCCGGGACTTACCGCCGAATACGGAATTTCGAAGACGACGTTCGGCATCATCATGACCCTCGTCGGACTGATCTACGGCGTGTCGAAGTTCGTCAACGGCGTGCTGGCCGACCGTACCAACGGCCGTTGGCACATGGTGACGGGACTCTCGGTGTGTACCGTCATCAACATCCTGTTCGGCTGCGGCGCCATCATCGTCGCATGGATCACGGGGGAGACCTACGGTACGAGGTTCATTCATACGCTGGTTATCCTTTTCGGCGTGCTGCTGATTCTGAACAATATGTTTCAGGGCTGCGGCTTCCCTCCGTGCAACCGTCTGATCACCCACTGGGTGCCGCCGAAGGAGCTGGCTACAAAAATGTCGATCTGGAACGCCTCGCACTCCATCGGAGCCTTTATCATCGCCATTCTGTGCGGTTATCTGATGGGACATACGGGACACGACATGTCGGGCGACCCCGTGATGCGCGAGCGCATCGCCGCGAACACCGCCAATATTACCGATAAGATGGATCCGGCTGCGGCCGAAGCGTATGTTACGAATGCGCTGCAACACGTCGGCGCATGGCAGTGGACCTTCTGGGTTCCGGCGGCCATCGCGGTGCTGGGCATAATCTTCATTATCGTCACCCTGCGCGACACGCCGAAATCGGTCGGACTGCCCGAATTGGAGGGAACCAAGACGCAGCTCGACGAGCACGATTCGTCGGCTGAATTCAAAGCGTTCCTGCGCAAGAAAGTATTCCTTAATCCCATGATCTGGGGGTTGGCCATCGCCGATTTCTTCGTCTATATCGTCCGGTTCGCCGTGCTCGACTGGGGCCCGACCTTCCTTCAGGAGTCGCGCGGTCTCTCCTCCGAGATGGCCGGCTGGACGGTCGCCATCTTCGAGGTCTGCGGTATCACCGGCATGCTGCTCGCGGGGTGGATCTCGGATAAATTCTTCGGCGGTCGGTCGCAGCGTACCTGCGTCTTCTGTATGGCGGGCGTCATTCTCTTCATCTCGCTCTTCTTCGCCCTGCCGGCGTCGACCAGCCCGACCGTTCTGCTGATGATGCTCGCCATCGCGGGTTTCTTCATCTACGGCCCGCAGGCGTTGATCGGCGTCATCGCCTCCAACCACGCCACGAAGAAGGCCGCTTCGACGGCCAACGGCGTTGTCGGCATGGTGAGCTACGTCAGCGTCGTCGTCTCCGGCTGGGGATTCGGTTTTATCTCCGACCACTTCGGCTGGCGGTGGGTCTTCATTACGATGATTGCGATGGCCGTGCTCGGATTCTTAGTGCTGCTCTCGATGTGGAATACCAAGAGCGACGGCTACGAACACGATGCTGCCGAAACCAACTAAAACCAGATAAACCGATGAAAAACTTCTTTTTGAAATTGGGCGTCTTCGCGTTGGCGCTCGCCGGAGCGGCCGATGCGCTTGCTCAGGATCAGGTTATTCAGCTCTTTGCGCACCGCGGAAGCCGTTTCGAGTATGATGAAAACACGCTGCCGGCGTTCAAGGCCTCCTATGCGGCGGGATTGCGCGGTTTCGAGACCGACATCCGCATGACCAAAGACGGCGAGCTGTTGATCACGCACGACGAAACGCTCGCGCGCACGACTCCCTGCAAGCATGTGGTGGAGACGATGACGGCCGACGAAGTCCGCAAGGTCAAGACCAATCAGGGCAACGACCTGATGTTCTTGCCTGAGCTGGTGGATTTCTTCGCCGACAAGGACAACGTCTACATCGAGTTCGAGATGAAGACGAAACCCGTCGAGAGCTATCCCGAGGATCGCCTGCGCGAGTATTGCGAGAAGGTTTACAACACGGTGATGGCCAAGAAGCCGGCTCATTCGCTCTATTTGTTCACGTCGAGCGACAAGCGCGCTTTGAAAATGATGCGCTCGTTGCATCCCGACGTCGATCTGCTGCTGATCATCTCCAAGCCGATCTGCGAGGAGACGATTCTCGAGGCGATCGACATGGGCGTCAAACGGCTGGGCTGCCGCATCGAGGGAACGTCGAAGGCGATGGTCGATCTGGCGCATAAGGCCGGCCTCTATGTTTCGTTGTGGCCCGGTCAGTCGCCCGAGGAGTTTATGCGGGGCGCCTATCTGGGCGCCGACGCGCTCAACAGCGACCGTGCCGTCGAGGTCAAGAACTGGCTCGACAAAAACGCTCCGTGGATCAGATATAAATAGCATGGCAGCGGTCGCACGGTCTTTCGAGGTGCGGCTTGACGATTCCGATAACGGTCGGAGCAGTAATCTTCTGCTCCGACCGTTTTTTCTTGCGGCGGGTCGTGCATTCTTCCGCCCCGCGGAACAGTCCGGCGTTCGGCGCAAAAAGACGGACCGTTCCGCGTTGTCGTATTGCGGTCGCCGTATCCGTCCGTCGGAGGAGGCCGGCATATGAAGCGTGTTATGGGAGTTATAAACAGGGCGGCGCATTTCGTTGCGCCTGCTTGTCCGGCTTCTATTTAATGCGTTTGCGCCGCTTCTTCTCTACTTCCCGATCATGCTGCTGTTCCTGCTGTTTGCGGTACGCTTCGATCTTCTCTTTGAGATTCGAAACATCCTCTTTCAGCATTTTGCGAAACGTATTCTGACTCACGGGAATTTCCTCGATCACGAATTTGGTGTGAATTTTCCAAAGCGGATACCTCCCTTCGCGAATGAGGGGAGTGGCGATGTATTGTACTCGCTCGGCTTGTTTGAGATAGCTGAGCCGCTCTTTTGATTCCTTCATATGGTTCTATTATTACTTTGTTAATCATATAAAGTTCAGAAAACTAGTTTGCTGAAACAAGCAAAGTTCCGTTTGTTGGTGGATGAAATATTATATTGTATTATTAAATTTATAATTGCATAACCTGAACTGAATGAAAACTTCTCTTCCTACGAATCGCGATAAACGGTTCGAGAGAGCTTCTGATCGCAGATTTGCCACAGGGGAGGAGACAGGAATAGCGTCGTGGTGGTGAATTCTCGGTTTCCGATCGACAACTCAGCCGGATCGGCGCGCAAAGAGGGGAGTTCCGTGTAAACTTAGCCGGATAATGCATGCGGTTTCCCCGGCGAATGGCGGCTGAATTTCGATTGAACGGAGGCCCGACCGACAAGCCCCTAAGGGATACCGATTATTTATATAGGGCGACAAATCGGAGACTTTTTCCGTCTTGGAGCTAAAAAAAAGTTGTCAAAGGTTCGCGTTCGTCGTTCCTGCTCGACGCCGGACTGCGGTATAATCCGATAAAACGGCTCGACGTTCGGCGCCTATTCGATCAAAGCCCGAAGCGGTACGTCAAGAGCGTTGCAGATAATGCAAAGCGTTTTGATTGTGAGATTTGAACGTCCCGTCTCGATACGGCTCAGGTTCGAACGTTCGATGTCGCAACGGTAGGCCAACTCCTGTACCGTAAGCTTTCTTGCTTTCCTTAGTGCTCTGATTCTTAGTGCAATAAGTTTGATTTCTTCTGTATAGTCAATTGGCATCCCGAAAAATTTTACGAAAAGTTTTGTATTGCAAAGATTTTCATATATCTTTGCATCACGCGTATCATATATGATACTAACAATTCGACGGAAGTATCTGTTAAACCTTGTAAGTGGGTAATTATAACTATCATAGAATCAGTAAAAAGAGATCGAAAAGACACGAAGTTTTAACCATTTAAAAAACATCTTTAATTCCTTCATTATGAAAAAACAATTTTTGCGTAAACTCCTATCGTTGTTCTTTATCGGAACAATGGTAGCCGGAGTCGGTTGTAAGGACTACGATGACGATATCACGAGTCTGAACAACCGGATCGACGAGCTGACGACGGGGCAGATCGCCTCTGTGGAGAAGCAGATGCAATCTCTGCAAAGCGCAGTCGACCAGTTGAAAGGGGTCGATTCGAGCCTGAAGAGCGAGATTGAGGCATTGCAGAGCAAAGCCGCCGCTCAGGCCGACGAAATCGGGACGTTGCAGGAGCGGCTGTCTCAGACGGCGTCCGCATCGGACGTGGCGGCGCTGAAGTCGCAGATCGAGACGCTCCAGACCGAAAAGACGAAACTGGAGACGCGGATCGCCGCGTTGGAAAGCGCCGGCTCCGATCTGAAGAAAAAGCTCGATGAAGTGGAGCAGTCGCTTGCCGGTTATCTGCTCAAAAGCGACGCGGAGGCGACGTATGCCACCAAAGCGACGGTCGAAGGTCTGTCGCAGTTACTCAACGAGATCAAGGTCAACTATGTTTCGGCCTCAGGGCTCGCTTCGACGCTCGAAGGTTATGTGACTACTGCCGATCTGGCCGACTATCCGACGTTGCAGGCCATGCAGGAGGCTATCCGCAAGAGTGAGGAGGCGATGAAAAACTCGTTGGGCGAAGCGATGAAGCCGATTCTGGCGGGGTATAATTTTGTCGCGAAGGACGCGCTCGATCTCGAGATTCAGGATTTGCAGGGACAGATCGACGCGCTCAACGGCAACCCCGACGCCGACGGTTCGCTGGCCAACATCAAGAGCCGGCTCGAAGCGCTCGAAAACGCCGAGATCAAATACGATGCGTCGAATGCCGCTTTCACCTCCGGTGTGGCGGATTGCATCGATAAGGCGCTTGCCAACGGCGGAGCGATCAACGAAGCCATCGCCGGTGCGATTTCGAGTGTGGCAGGCGAATACAAGGGGACGATGCAGGATCTGAAGAACCTGATCGACGGCCTGCGGTTGGATGTCGATCGATTGCTGAGCCGTATCCAGAGCCTCGTCTATGTTCCGGCTTACGACGATCACAAGGCTTCGGTCAACGCGCTCTACTATGTTCCCGAAGGCGAAGACCCCGTTCTGCTGGCGAACGGTACGGTCGAGATGACCTTCCGCGTCACCCCTGTCGAGGCCGCCGCACAGCTCGTTGCCGTTTGGACTGCCGACCCCGCAATGTTCTCGCTGGAGATGGAGCAGGTGAAGACCCGCGCCGCCGTTCCCGCGCTGAATATCGAGGCGTTGGCTGCCGACGAGACGGGCAACGGCCGCTTCGTCGTGACGGTGCGTCCCGCGGATTTCGCACCCGACTTCTTCTCGGGCAAGGTTTCGTACAGCGTTGCGCTGCGCGTGCAGAAGGCTTACGACAAGGAGACTGAAAACGACTATTCGGCCAATGTGGTTTCTGATTACGTGAACCTCACGCCGGCGCGCGCCGAGGTGAAGGCCGTCGTGCTGGCTCCTGCCAAGGAGGACGGTTCGATCGATGCCGACAAATTATGCGAGGCGGGCGACGAAGTCGCTTACGAGATTCCTTACGACGATACCGATCAGGTCGTCGAGTTGATGAAAGGCTACAAACTCTGGTTTACCGACGGCGAAGCCTACTATGACCTCGAAAAACTCGCCGGCATGGGCTATGCCTTCGAAGCGCCCGTCGCCGCCTGCGCGAGCACGGCGTTCAAGGCCGACGGCACGGCGTTCGAGTCGGTCGACAAGGGTAATTTCGAGGTTGCGGACGCTGCCGCCGACCTCTGCGACGAGACGGTCAGGCTGATCGCCGTCGATAAGACGACGCGCAACAACTATCTGCTTACCGAGCACGCCTATACCGTCGCTGCCGCATACAGCGAGTTGAATCCGACTTTCAACAGTCGTGTGACCATCGTCAAGACCAAGCGCGGCGTGACGCTCGATCTGCTGAAATACTATTGGACGTACTCCGATTTCTGGACGGTTTACAACACCGGCGGCGAGTATGACGGTTCGGAGCGGGAGTTCACACTCAAGGTCGCCGCTTCGACCCTTCCCGCCGACATCACGGGCGAAAATATCGTGACCTATTGGAATGCCGGCGGCAGCGCCGTAGTGAAAGCCGTCGAACTCGATGCGGACGGCAAACCCACTGAGGCCGTCGATGGGAACGTGAACGTGATTCCTGTGGCTTACGACGCCGAGAAGGGGTATACGCTGCGCGTTTCGGGTTACACCTTCGGCAAGAGCTACGCCGTCGAGGCGTCGAGCGAATTCGAGAACATTCAGGTGACGCTCGCCTTCACGGCCGAATTCGTCGCGCTGCCCGAGAAGATCGAATATACGCTTCCCGCCGCTACGCTTGCATACGATGCGACCGAAGAGCTTTTCGTCGCCGAGAAGAGCGCCGTCGCCGAAGAGCTCTACAAGCAGGTGAAGGATCACTTCGCGGATGCCGCCGAGCTGGCCTCGTCGCTCAACCGCGAGTATCAGGGCGGCTCGCCCAACAGTGCCAACGTCTTCTACAAGGCTGTCTGCGGCGAGCGGACGTTGGAGAAGAACTTCTGGTTCGTCGACGGTACGAATCCCGCAGGGATCACCCGCATCGCCGTACTCAACGACGGTAAGATGACCTCCTACATGCAGGTCAACCGCACCGATGTCGAAACCGACGCCGATACGTTTGTCTTCGACACGGAACTTATCCCCAACTACGGTCTTCCGATCCATGTCAAGGGCGAAGCAAAGGTCGAGATTCCTGCCTATGCCGCACAGCATGTCGACGCTTGGGTATATAACAAGGACGGCAAGTGGCAGTCGGATGTGAAGGGCCTTTGGACGCCGAAAATTACATCGAGTGCGATCACGAACTTCTCGGTGGCCGACGTCGATCTGGAATCCGCCTTCACGATCGTCAAGAAGGATGCGCAGGGTGCGTGGGTGTCGGTATCGGCCGATGAGATCGCCGCGCAGAAGCTCGTCTTCGCTTACGAGATTCCCGCGACGGCACCTGCCCACGACGGCATCGAGATCGTGGCTAACAAACTTTCGTATTACGGTCGCAACGAATCTGTGCCTGTGGCCGGTACGCTTTCGATCGACGGCATCGTCATCAGCAACGCCTTCAAAGCCGTGAATGATTATACATCGTATGTAGTCAACAAGTTCGACCCGATCCGTTCGTTTACGCAGGCGGAGATCGTCGAGATTCCCACCCGCACGGCCGAGGCGACCTATACGAAGAATATCTGTCAGGTGCTTTCGCTGCACGACGTACGCGATGCCGACGACGGCAAAGGTTATGAATTGATCGATCATGACGCGACGCTGGCCGATCCGTGGATTACGGGCGACGACACCAACGGTTTCGCAGCAGGCGTTCGTCCCAACGATGCCGTTGTCTTCGGACTGGATGCGATCCGCGTTGTCAGCACGTCGATCACCTATGCCGACAACGGATTCGACGCTTCGTCGGCGCTCGGTAGCTACGTGCAGATCGATCGGACAACCGGTCAGATCGTCTTCTCGAATCTCAATAACCTTTCGTTGCAGAAGGATATCGACGTGACGATCCATGTCGAGGTGGCCTATCCGTGGGCCGTGAAGAGCGGTAAGGTTACCTACAAGATTCTTAAATAGGAATTGTCTCTCTCCGTACGAAACGGAGGAAATTCGGGGCGGAGTTTTCGGACTCTGCCCCTTTTTGTCGTTCGTCGCCCTTCTTAGCAGGAGCTGTTTGCAAAAGCCGGATGCAATGCGTAAAACGCAGACAATATGCGTTTTATTCAAAAAGTAAAGCCCCTGCTTTTGCAGAGGCTTTCGGGGAAAATTTTTGGTCGGGGTGACAAGATTCGAACTTGCGACAACACGCCCCCCAGACGTGTACTCTAACCGGGCTGAGCTACACCCCGATGGTGTGTGGTACAAACCGTGAACCGGTTTTGCGGTGCAAAGATAACTATTTTCTGAAATATTTACTACTTTTGTCTGAAGAATTTTATAAAAAGTGAACGCCTCCCTCGAAATCCGCAGGGGAATTCTTTTCGGCCTGCTCACGATCGCCGTCGTCGTACTCTTTGTGTGCGATCTCACGTCGGGATCGGTCGGTGTGGGCGGCCGCGAGGTGTGGGCGTTGCTGACGGGCGGGCCGTGCGATCCGATGTCCCGTGATATCATTCTCAAAATCAGGTTGATCAAAGCTGTGGTCGCCGTGCTGGCGGGGGGCTCGCTTGCGGCCAGCGGCCTGCTGATGCAAACCCTTTTCCGCAATCCGTTGGCAGGGCCTTTCGTGCTGGGAATCAGTTCGGGCGCGAGCCTCGGCGTGGCGTTGTTTCTCTTGGGCGCTCCGCTCGTAGGTATTGCCGGACATTCGCTGTTGGCGAGCGTCGGTACGGCGGGCGCCGCATGGATCGGATCGGCGTTGATCCTGCTCTTGATTATGGCCGTCAGCCGGCGCATCAAGGATATCATGGTCATTCTGATCTTGGGCATGATGTTCGGATCGGCCGTGGGAGCGCTCGTCGAAATCCTCCAATACATGAGCAACGAGGCGGCGCTCAAATCGTTCGTTGTCTGGACGATGGGATCGCTCGGCGACGTGACGACCCCGCAGCTGACGCTGCTCGTGCCGGCCGCGGCGGTCGGCGTGGGGCTGACGCTCGCAGTTCTCAAACCGCTGAATCTTCTGTTGCTGGGCGAACGTTACGCCCGCACGATGGGATTGAACGTCGGACGTACGCGCACGCTGATTTTTCTGGCCACGACGCTGCTGTCGGGTACGGTGACGGCTTTCTGCGGCCCGATCGGATTCGTGGGGTTGGCCGTGCCGCATTTGGCGCGGATGCTCTTCGCGAGCGCCGACCACCGCGTGCTGATGCCTGCCTCGATGCTGCTCGGCGCGGCGATGCTGCTTGTCTGCGACCTCTGCTCGAAACAGTTGGCCCTGCCGGTCAATACGCTTACGGCGCTGATGGGCATTCCGATCGTGGTATGGGTGGTGGTGCGTAATAAGAATATCGTATGACACACGTCGAATTGCGGGATATCGCCATCGGATATGGCCGTCGGGTGCTGTTGGAGCAGGTCACGGCCGCCATCGGCGGCGGGCAGCTTGTCGCTTTGCTGGGCCGCAACGGCACGGGAAAGAGCACGCTTTTGCGGGCCATAGCGGGCCTCGAAGCGCCGCTGTCGGGCGAGATCCGGCTTTGCGGCCGTTCGCTGAGCGCGACGCCGGCGCATGAACTCTCGCAGGTCGTGAGTTTCGTCACAACCGAGAAGGTGCGTATCGCCAATCTTGCCAGCCGCGATGTGGTAGGGTTGGGGCGCGCGCCCTATACCGACTGGCTGGGGCGGCTCCGGCCCGAAGACTGCGCGATCGTCGACCGGGCCTTGGCGTTGGTGGGAATGAGCGATTTCGCCGCGAAACCGATGGATCGTCTGTCGGACGGCGAGGCGCAGCGCGTGATGATCGCGCGCGCCTTGGCGCAGGATACGCCGGTGATCCTGCTCGACGAACCGACGGCTTTTCTCGATATGCCCAATCGGTACGAGCTGTGCACCCTGCTGCGCCGGCTGGCACGCGACGAGGGGAAGTGCATTCTCTTTTCGACGCATGAACTGGACATCGCCCTTACGCTGTGCGACGCCGTAGCGTTGATCGATCCGCCGCAATTGTATTTCCTGCCGACCGACGAAATGATCCGCAGCGGCCATATCGAACGGCTTTTCGACAGCGGAACGGTGGCCTTCGACGCCGTCACGCGCACGGTGACAGTACGGCGGTAGATTGTTCGCGGCGTTGCGATCGTTCGAATAGCGCGTTGATTATCTGACGATTGAACATGGAAAGTTGTCAAATTCTCAATTTTTTCATTCCATTTTTTGTTTCGATCGCTTTTTTGCTTATCTTTGCACCGCTAAAGTACGCCGCGAGGCGGAAATAGCGGCGAGTAGGCCCATTCGTCTATCGGTTAGGACGCAAGATTTTCATTCTTGAAAGAGCAGTTCGATTCTGCTATGGGCTACAACGAGAGGCCGCAAGGCCGCCGGCGTCGGAGAGGGGAGGCGACTTGAAACCCCGCCGATTCGGCGAAACGGCGTCGGGCGACCTTTACGGGTGATTGACGTTGCAGGAGCGGGTTTTTAGAGACCTATCCGAGAGCGGCTACGGCCGTATTTGGTTATTGACAAAAAGTGAAATAAATAAAAAAACGAAATTATGGCAAACCATAAGTCATCCAAGAAACGGATTCGCCAGACGCTTACCAAGCGTGCGCACAACCGTCTGTATCACAAGACGGCCCGTAATGCCGTGAAGGCGCTGCGCAGTACCAGCGAGAAGAGCGCTGCCGAAGCGTTGCTGCCCAAGGTAACGTCGATGCTGGACAAGTTGGCCAAGCACAACATCATCCACAAGAACAAGGCGGGCAATCTGAAAGGCGCTCTGCAACTCCACGTCAACGCGCTTTAAGTCTCGTAGCGACCGGCATACGGCCGCCTCGGAAAGGAAAACGGGGATCGTTTCGGCAGAGATGGTTCCCGTCATTTTTCATTTGAGCGAAATCTTCGGGCTTCGGTGACCGGAAATGGCGTAAAATGAATATCTTTGTGACGGTGCCTGCCGTGGCGGGCGAAACGAAGAAACTATGAAAAAGCATTTGGGTATCATCACGGTGTCGATTGTCGTCGTGTTGGCCGTATTATTCTATTTCCGGTTCTTTTTCGTCTTCGGCGAGGGCGTGAAGAGCGGAGAGTTGAACTATGTCGTTTACAAGGGCGTTCTCTTCAAGACCTATGAGGGGAAGTTGATCCAGACCGGCATCCGCTCCAAGGCGGCCGGATCGATCCAGTCCTATGAATTCGAGTTTTCGGTCGAAAATCCCCAGCTCGCCCGCGAATTGATGCTGCAAGGGGGCCGCACGCTCGAACTGCATTACAAGGAGTACTTCGGCGCTCTTCCGTGGCGGGGCTTTACGAAGTTTATCGTGGACAGCATCGTCACCGTCGGACCGCCTGTTCGTCGGGGTTCCGAAATCTCCGCGGAACAATAACAAAAACGGCATGAGGCTCGTAAAGGTCTCATGCCGTTTCGTTTTACGTTTTCGAATTAGTTCTTTCCGAGCAGGATGCGCGCCTGCGTCATAGCCGCTTCGGTAACTTCGCTTCCCGAGAGCATCTTGGCGATTTCGGTCGTCCGTTCGTCGGGCGTCAGACGCGAGATGAGCGTTTCGCCGTCGCGTTTGTAGACGACGAAATGCGTCGAACCCTTCGAGGCCACCTGCGGCAGGTGGGTGATGTCCACCACCTGCATCGTCTGCGCCAGCGAACAGATGATCTCGCCCATCGCATCGGCGATGCGGCCCGAAACTCCCGTGTCGATCTCGTCGAAAAGAATGGTCGGCAGCTGCATCCGCCGTGCCAGCAACGCTTTGAGCGCCAGCATGACGCGCGACAACTCGCCGCCCGATGCGATCCGTTCGACGGCGGCGGGCGGAGCGGTGCGATTGGCCGAGAAACGGAATTCGATCCGGTCGCGGCCGTTCGGCGTCAACGCGCCGTTGTCCACGACCGCCGCTTCGAAACGGGCATCGGGCATTCCCAACCGAACGAGCGTGGAAACGATCTGTTCGGCGAAGGCGGGTGCGGCCTGTTCGCGCGTGCGGTGAAGTTCCGATGCCAGCAGCTCGGCCTCGTTGCGTTCGGCGGCGATTCCGGCTTGCAGCGCCGCGAGTTCCTCGTCGGAGTGGGTGATGGCGTCGAGCTGCGCGGCGTAGCGGTCGGCCAACGCAATCAGTTCGCCTTCGTCGGCCACGCGGTGTTTCTGACAGAGCGTATAGAGCGCGTTGAGGCGGTCGTCCACCTTCTGCAACCGTTCGGGATTGGTCTCGATGCGTTCGCCGTCCTCGGCGAGCGTCGCGGCGATGTCTTTGAGCTCTTCGAGCGTCGAGCGCAGCCGCTCGGAGAGTTCTGCGGCGCGGGGATAGCTGTCGCGCAGCCGTCCGATCTCCACCTCGGCGTTCTTGATCTGCGCCAGCACTCCGATTTCGTCATTGTCGAATGCGTTGCGCACCATCGTGATCGCCTCGCCGATCTGGTCTGCATTGGCCAGCACGGCCTGCTCCGTCTCCAACTCGGCGACTTCGCCCGTCCGCAGGTAGGCGGCCTGCAACTCCTCCGACTGATAACGGAGCCACTCCTCGTCGCGTCGGGCCGCTTCGGCCTCGGCATGCAGCCGTGCGTAGGTGCGCTGCAATTCCTGCAACCGCCCGTATTTGGCGCGGTATTTCGCCAGCAGTCCGCCGTTTCCCGCTACGGTGTCGAGCGCCTCGGCGCGGAACTCCTCCGAGGCGAGAATGAGGTTCTGATGCTGCGAATGGATGTCGATGAGCCGGCCGCCGAACTCGCGCAGCTGCGCGAGCTGTACCGGCAGGTCGTTGATGTAGGCGCGGCTCTTGCCTGCGGGGGTGATGACGCGTCGTACGAAGGCTTCGTCGGCGTAGTCGAGGTCGTTTTGCTCGAAGAAGGGGCGCAGTCCGTAAGCCGCGATGTCGAAAACTCCTTCGATTACGCAATTGCGCTGCATGTCGCGCAGCGTCGCCCCCTCGTTCTTGTTGCCCAGCAACAGTCCCAGCGCTCCCAGCAGAATCGACTTTCCCGCGCCTGTCTCACCCGTGATGATGTTCAGGTGCGCGTCGAACTCGATTTCGAGGGCGTCGATGAGGATGTAGTTACTGACCGACAGGCGACGAAGCATGGCGTTATTTTTTTATCAGCGTTTCGATTTTATCGACGATGCGGGCGGCCACTTCTTGTTTGGAGAGCAGCGGCTGCGCCTCGCTGCCGGCCGCATCGATAAAGGTCACTTTGTTGGTGTCTGCGCGAAATCCGGCGCCGGCGTCGCGCAGCGAGTTGAGCACCACGAAATCGAGATTCTTGCGTCGGAGTTTTTCGCGTGCGTGCGCCTCTTCGTTATCGGTCTCCAATGCGAATCCGACCAGCAGTCGGCCGCCTTTGCAGCGACCCAGCTCTGCGGCGATGTCCTTCGTGCGGCGCAGACGGATCGTCAGTTCGCCGTCGCCTTTCTTGATCTTGCTGTCGGCGCATGTTTCGGGCGTGTAGTCCGCTACGGCGGCGCACATCACCGCTCCGTCGGCGCCTTCGAAGGCTTCGGTTGCGGCGCGGTGCATCTCTTCGGCCGAGAGGACGTCGCAGCGTCTGACGCCTTTGGGTGTCGGCAGCGCCGTGCGGCCCGTGACGAGGAGAACCTCTGCGCCGCGCGCCGCCAGTTCGCCGGCGATGGCGTAACCCATCTTGCCCGACGAATGGTTGCTGATGTAGCGTACCGGATCGATGGCTTCGATCGTCGCGCCCGCCGTTACGACGAAGCGCTTACCTTGCAGCCTCTTTTTTTTTTCGGTGAGAAGTTCCTCCAGACAGGCGACGATTTCGGCGGGTTCGGCCATGCGGCCCTTACCCGAGAGTCCGCTCGCCAGTTCGCCGTTGCCCGGCTCGACGATGCGCACGCCCGTACGTCGCAATGCATCGAGATTCTGCTGCGTTGCGGGATGGGCGTACATGTCCAAATCCATGGCCGGCGCGACGACCACCGGTGCGCGCGACGACAGATAGGTCGTCAGCAGCAGATTGTCGGCCACGCCGTGCGCCATCTTGGCCAGCGTGTTGGCCGTGGCGGGAGCGACGAGATAACAGTCGGCCCATTCGCCGAGCGCCACGTGAGAGTTCCATGCGCCGTTTTCAGGATCGAAGAAATCGACCAGAATAGGATTTTTCGACAGCGTGGCCATCGTCAGCGGCGTGATGAACTGCTTCGCCAGCGGAGTCATCACCACGCGCACCTCGGCGCCCGCCGTCTTCAATAAACGACACAGCACAGCCGCCTTGTAAGCGGCTATGCTGCCTGTGATTCCCAGTAGGATGTGTTTCTCCTTCAACATGGAAGCGGGTGGCTTGCGCCCTTGTTCGTTAATTCTCCGCCTGCGCGCCCTCCTTGAAGCTGAGCTCGCCGTCGAGGAACTCCTCCGTAGCGATGATCGCCGGTTTGGGCAGACGCTCGTAGTAACGCGAAATCTCGATCTGTTCGCGGTTCTCGAAGGTCTCCTCCAACGTGTCGGTCGTCGTTGAGAACTCGGCGAGTTTGCGGTTGAGTTCGGTTTTCAGTTCGGCCGAAATCTGGTTGGCGCGGCGGGCGATGATGTTCACCGTTTCGTAAATATTGCCCGTTTCGCGGTCCAGATCCACCAGTTTGCGGGTGATGGTGTTGTTGGGGATGTTCTTTTTAATTTCCATCTTGCGTATCGTTTTTTTGATTCTTAGCCAGATAATCCTTCGCCTCCTTGGCCATGCGGTCCAACTCCTTGCGGTGAGTCGATTCGGGGAATTCGGCGATGAACGAGTAGTAGGAGTCGAGCATCGAGAGGTAACGGTCGGCCTGCTTGCGCTGTACCGAATTGTGCGCCAGTTCGTAGCCCGATCCGACGATCAGGTACATCAGCTCTTCGCGGTGCGGCGTCTCGGGGAACTTCTTCAAGGCGTTTTTCAGCGCTACGATAGCCGATTTGTGCTTGCCGATCTTGTAATAGGTGTAGGCGTTGAAAAACTCCTTGTCGTGCAGGCGGCCGGTCAACTCGTCGCGCATCTCCTTGAATTGTTCGTACTTTTCGCTGTTGGGGTAGCGCGACATGAACTCCGAGATGGCGATGATCGCCTGTCCGGTGACGGTCTGGTCGCGTTCCGGCGACGGAGAGAGATAGTAGAAGCACATGGCGTACATCCCTTCCGCATCCTCTATGAAAGGACTGCGGCCGAAGGTGCGGCGGTAGGTGTCGAACAACTCCGAGGCCGTGTCGTAACTGCGGTTCTTGAAATGGGCGCGGGCGATGTAGAACGAAAGGGTGTCGGCCTTACTCGTTCCCGAGTAGTAGTGCTCGACGTTTTCCAGAAGCGTGATGGCCTTGCTCCATTTTCCGGCGTTGAACAGCTCGATGCCCTTGGCGTAGATCGCTTCGGGATCGCCGCCTTTGATCAGCCGGTTAATGCCGCTGCACCCGCTCAGGGAGGCGCTCAGAGCGACGAAGCCGAGCAGATAGAATAAGATTTTTTTCATCCTTAGGTTTGTTTCCGCGTACAATACTCCACAGTCGCGCAAAGTTACGTATTATTTAACGAAAAACAAAACGAAAAATTGTTTCGCCCGGAACAAACGGTTTCGGGCGGTGGTGGAAAAGCGGGTTTTCCGGCAGAGCCGAACACACGATGCTACTTGCTCTTTTGCGCCGGAGCCTCGGTCTTATCCGGCACGGAGATCAGGTAGAGCAGGTGTTCCAGTTCGCGCATGTAGTTGCGTTTGTGGTTCTTGGGCGAATAGATGTAGCAGTCGATGGTCAGCACGCGGCCTGCGGCCGTGTCGACGGTCGTGTAGCTCACGAACGGCCCGCCCATGAAGTCGTTCTTCACGTCCCAGAAGCCGCGCAGTTCGATCCACAGCCTGCCTTCGAGCCGGAAGGTGCGGTAGTCGGGATCGTAGACGTCGGCGGTAATCATGTACGAACCTTCGGACGGCCCGGGAATCCGTGCGGCGAACTTGTTGCGTGCCGCCGTCAGCGCTTCGGCCGTCAGCGCCTGCTTGCCGGTGTAGGGATACGAGTAGATGAAGAATCCCTGACTCGCCTGCGGGAATTCGTACGAGGCCCACAGGAAATCGTCGCCTTTCGCACGCAGCTTGTATCCCTGCGGCACGTTGAAATCGATGCCGAACAACTCCTTTACCGTTCCCGAAAGGAACTGATCGGGGAATTTGCGGCCGAAGTCGATCGTGCGGTCGCGCTCGGCTTTTTCCAGCACATAGAGCAGCTCTTCGCGGTGCGCACCGAGATAGTCTACGAGCGACTGCTGGGTCGGCCCCTGCAACGTCATGACGATCTGCGGTTGGGCGTAGAGGTTGTATTGCACGGCGGCTACCGGTTCCTTGACTTCCGCGTCGACGAGCACTTGCAGGACGTTGCGATGGCGCGTGACGAGGTTTTCGAATCCGCCCGGCAGGACGCGCAGCACGTCGAAGAGCGGTTCCCGCTGGTTGAGTCCCACGACCGGTTCGGTCAGAATGCTGCGCAGCGTATCGCCCAGTATCCCCTGCCATTCGGGTTGGTCGCACACCACGATCAGTTCGTAGGGCGCGCCCTGCGCATTGATCCGCTGATCGCCCAGCGTACGGAACGCCTTGCAGCCGAAACATGACGCTGCGACCGCCAGCACGACGGCCAGTTTTGCAAATCTTTTCATCGCTTTCCCTGTTTTGTTTTTGTGCCGAAACCGTGCGGGCGCAGCGCCGAATTTATTCGGGTGCGCCGCTGCGCCGTCTGTCCGAGCATAAGTTTACTTTTGCAAAGGTAGCATTTTTTGCCTACATTTGCATGCTGATTGTTTCCTGATATTCCATGCGCCTCAAACCGCCGAAATTCATCCGCTGGCTCATGCCCGACCTCATCTGGGAGATGAAGGACAAGTCGGCCGTCTACCTCACCTTCGACGACGGCCCTACGCCCGGCATCACCGAGTGGATCCTCTCGACGCTGGACAAGTACGATGCCAAAGCGACCTTCTTCGTGCTGGGCAAGAACGTGGAGATGTACCCCGATCTCTACCGGCGCATTCTCGAGGCCGGTCACCGCATCGGCAACCATACCTACTCCCATCAGAAGGGATGGGGGATGAGCCTCGAACGCTACATCGAGGACGTCGATTTCGCCAACGACCTGCTCCACACCGAACTGTTCCGTCCCCCGTATGCCCGTATCACGCCGGCGCAGGCGCGTGCGCTGGCCAAGCGTTACAAGCTGGTGATGTGGGACGTTCTTTCGCGCGACTACAACCGCGCGCTTTCGCCCCGCACCTGCCTGCGCAACGTCACCCGCTATCTGGAGGGCGGTTCGATCGTCGTCTTCCACGACTCCGAAAAGTCGTTCCGCAACATGAGCTACGCCCTGCCGCGTACGCTTCAGGCCATTCGGGCGATGGGGCTCAAATGCAAAACGATTGAGTTGTAACCCGTTTGCGCCGTCGATTACGGCGTCTTGAATTTATGAGCGGGCGAGAACTGTATCCGTCTTGCGATCCGTGCGATGCGGCGTCTTTTCCGATTCTGAAAATTACGGGCCGTTCTCATCTCCGAGAACGGCCCGTAACGCATATACTGCGGGAACCCCTATTCGAGGTCCGTATAGTGGTTCAGCTTGCCCGTGTAGGTCGACGTTACGTTGCGGCCTGCGCCGTCTTTGAGTTGCAGTTTGAGCGTGTAGATCTCGCCCGTGCGGCTCACGGTCACCGTACCCGAGTCGAGACGCGCCTCGACCAGACGCCGTACCGAGTAGAACCAGCAGCCCCAGTACCCGCCGTAGTTGGAATCGTACATGCCCGCCAGCATCGTTCCTGCTGGTAGTTCTTCGGCCGTATTGGCGTCGAGCAGCGTGTACTCTCCGTCGGGGATGTCGTCGCCTGCGCCGTTCGTAACGTTGAATGCCAGCTGAACCGCGTCGCCCTGACCGTAATTGACGTTCAGGTCGTAGTCCGCTTCGGCCAGCAAGACGTTCCACGCGTCGGAACCCATCTCGTAGATATCGCCGTAATAGATCGCCATGCCCTGCGTGAAGTGCAGCTCCACGTCCTCGGTCAAGTTGCTCATATTGCCGTCCAGCGTGCGGTTGTAGAAAGCCAGCGGGCCGTAATATTCGAAGGTATAGGGTTCGTCCTTGTCGAGCGTCAGCGTGCAGGTCACCTTGTAGAGTCCGTCGACGAGCTCGATCCGGGCCGAACCGCTCTGTGCTTCGGAATAGATGAAATCGCCGTCTTCGTCGTGATGCGCTACATACGTGTCGCCGTCGCCGTTGAGCGTACCGGCAGGATAGGACTTCCCGTCGTTCATCGGGTAGTCCCCCTCGGAGAGTTGCGCGAAATCGGGATCGGCCGCCAGCGAACCGTTGAAATCGAGGCAGAGGATATAGTTCCCCTCGGGATCGGTCGGGTCGTCGATCGTGAAGTTGATCCAATAGTTGCCCGTACCCTCGTCGTGATAGTCGCCCTTGTAGTATCCTTCGCTCTTCACGCCCTCCGTCAGCACGGGCGTATCCGGCGTATCGGGTTCATCCGGCTCTTCGGGTTCATCACCCCCCCCCCTGCGGCGGTTCGGGGCTTTCGGTTTTCCCCGGATCGGTCGCGGGATCGTCGTCGGTGCAGGCCGGAGACAGAGAAACAAGGCAGAGGGTAGCCGCTGCCAGCAAAATTTTTTCGAATCTCATACTATACTAACCTTTAGATTAACTGTTGTTATGTTGCAAATGTATAAAAAAATATTCATTTTGCTGTAATTGTGTCTGAAATTGCCGGACGTTTGCTAAATTTGTCTCCAGAATGCCTATGAAACTGATTCTTGCTGTCACCGCCGCCAGCGGCGCCGTTTACGCCCGCCAGACCGCCGAACGTCTCGCCGCGCTCGACTGCGTGGAGTCCGTGGCGCTCATTTTCAGCGATCTTGCGCCGAAGGTAATGGCGCACGAGGGCGTTGCGCTTCCCGACCATCCGAAATTCGTCCGTTACGACAATCGCGACCTCTTCGCTCCGCCCGCCAGCGGTTCGGCGCGTTACGATGCGATGATCGTCGTGCCGTGTTCGGTCGGCACGGCGGGTCGGATCGCTTCGGGAGTGTCGCAGACGCTCATCGAACGGGCGGCCGACGTGATGCTCAAGGAGCGGCGGCGGCTGGTCGTGGTCGTGCGCGAAACGCCTCTGTCGCTTATTCACCTGCGGAACCTTACGACGCTTGCCGAGTGCGGCGCCGTCGTGCTTCCCGCCGCGCCGTCGTTCTACTCGCGGCCTGCCGAAATCGAATCGCTCTGCGCGACGGTCACCGAGCGTATCGTCTCGCTCGTCTGTCCCTCCGCGGCGCGCTACGAGTGGGGCGCGGATGTCGAACCGGCTTCTCCGGCCGGTGACGGCCGCCCCTGATCCCGCCTTCTCGAAGACGGAACCGCAGCCTTTCTGCGAGGAACTTTCGGCTCGAAATCTTGCATTTCCGATTTTTTTTGTAATTTTGTGCGCTACTGACTAATCATGTAAAACGATACATTTATGGCAACAACCGCTGATATCAAAATCGGTGCTTGCATCGAGCTGGAGGGCAAAACCTTCCAGATCGTCGATTTCCAGCACGTAAAGCCCGGTAAGGGACCCGCTTTCGTGCGTACGAAACTCAAGAATCTGGAAAACGGCCGCGTGCTCGACAATACCTTCTCCGCAGGTGCGAAGTTGGAGTTCGTCCGCGTGGAGCGGCGTCCCTACCAGTTTACCTATGAAGACGATCTGGGGGCGCATTTCATGCATACCGAGACCTTCGAAGAGATCAATATCGACAAGGCGCTCATCACCAACTACGACCTGATGGCCGACGGCCAGATCGTCGAGGTGATGTTCCACACCGAGAAGGAGACGGTGCTTTCGGCCGAACTTCCCGCCATCGTGGATATGGAGGTGACCTATACCGAGCCGGGCATCAAGGGCGATACGGCTTCGACCAACTCTCTCAAACCCGCTACGGTCAATACGGGCGCCACGGTGCGCGTGCCGCTGTTCATCAACACGGGCGACAAAATTCGCGTCGACACCCGCACCCGCGAGTACGTGGAGCGCATAAAGTAATTTTCGACTGTTCGAGAATGAACGCCGCACGGAATCTCCGTGCGGCGTTTTCGCTTTGTTTTTGATCGGGCGATTTGCAAAACGCGCATCTTTTATCTGCGCAATCCTTTGCACAGCGGAAGATCTGCCGTGCAACAGGCTGACGCACCAAACCGACAACGGTTGATCCTGAGGAGGAATCCCCACGGGATTCCTCCTCAGGATGACAAAAACGCTTGCGCGATTGCCAATAAACCGTCATTCCGAAAATCCGACCCTTGTCAATGGATTGTCATTCCGAGCGAAA
>CAJMNH010000009.1 GCA_905214725.1 uncultured bacterium | reverse complement strand
AGAACAACGTGCGCAACAACCGCGAGTTCGACGCCATTACCAAGGAGATCGAGTATCAGGAGTTGGAGATCGAGTTGGCCGAGAAGCGTCTGAAGGAGTATGCTGCCGGCATCAAGGCCAAGAAGGCGCAACTCGAAGAGACGGAAGGAATTGTCGCCGACCGGAGCGCCGATCTGGAAGTGAAGCAGGGCGAATTGAAGAGTATCGAGGAGGAGACCGCTTCGCAGGTCGCCGAGTTCGGACTGCAGGCGGATGTCGCCAAAGCTAAGATCGATGAGCGTCTGCTCGCGGCCTACAACAGGATTCGCCGCAACGTCCATAACGGATTGGCGGTAGTGACCGTGAAGCGCGATGCCTGCGGAGGTTGTTTCAATCGTATTCCTCCTCAGCGTCAGGCGGATATTCGTCAGGGTAAAAAGGTCATTATCTGCGAATACTGCGGCCGCATCTTGGTTGCGGATCCCGATAGCGCGGAAGAGTAGTTTGGATATTCCCGTACAGCGGAGGCTTTGTTCCCATCGGAACAAAGCCTCCGTTATGTTATACATCGGATTCTCCTGAGGGAACGGCGTTTTCAGATAGGGGTTTTCGGGATCGTATCCTGAGATCCGGCGTCGCGAAACGGTTCCGTTTTTATTTCCGTAAAGTCTTCGATCCGTATATTTTCGGGGGAAATCGTACCGTTTTCTCCAAATAATCCTTACCTTTGCTACCACTATATTAGAAAATTAAAATTCCTGATAGATGAAAATCGCTCTTGCTCAGTTGAATTACACGATCGGCGACATTGAAGGGAACAAGTCGAAAATCATCGATGCCATCGAGCGTGCCAAGACCGAAGGCGCCGATCTTGTCGTTTTTGCCGAACAGGCTCTCAGCGGTACGCCCGCGTTGGATCTGTTGTGCAAAACGACGTTTATCGAACTTTGCGAGGAGGCGTTGGACGAGATCGCTTCGCATTGCGGCCGGATCGCGGCCGTCGTGGGCGTTCCCGTATTGACCGAATGCGGGACGGTGAGCGCCGCGGCGGTTATTCAGCATGGTGAGGTCGAGCGTTGCGTGAGCAAACGGTTCATCACCGCACGCCGCGAGATGGGGTTTCTGGTCCCGGGGAGCGGTTATGAGACGATCAACATCTGCGGCGAAAAGGTGGCCGTTATCGTGGGGGACGACCTGAGTCGCACCTCCAATTTCGACAAATCGGTCGATCTGATCCTCAGCATCAACGCCCGCCGTTACGGCAAGGGGATGATGACCTATCGTTACAACGTGATGCACGACTTGGCGTATGTGGAGTCGAAGCGGATCATGCTGATCAATCAGGTGGGCGGATCGACGGAGATCGTCTACGACGGTACGTCGGCCGTGGTCGGCGCCGACGGCGAGATCGAACTGTTGCTGAATAGCTTCGAGGAGGATTTCGCTATTTTCGACACCAAGGCGAAGCACAGCCCTATTCCGGTGCCTTATACCACTTACAAAGACCGTACGCGTATGATGTATTCGGCTGCGGTCTGCGGTTTGCGCGATTATTTCCAGAAAAACGGATACAAGAAGGCCGCTATCGGTCTTTCGGGCGGTATCGATTCGGCGGTGGTAACCTGTATTGCCGTCGACGCGTTGGGCAAAGAGAATGTCAAAGCGCTGCTGATGCCCTCGCAGTTTTCGTCCGACCATTCGGTGGTCGATGCGCGTTGTCTGGCGGACAACCTGAAGATCGATTACGACGTCGTTCCTATTACGGAGGCTTACAAGGCTGTCGTCGATACGATGAAGCCCGTTATCGGCGGTACGGTGTTCGATGCCACCGAAGAGAATATTCAGGCGCGTCTGCGTACCGTCATGCTGATGGCCTTGCAGAACAAATGCGGGTATATCCTGCTCAACTCCTCGAACAAAAGCGAAAATGCGCTCGGTTTCTGTACGCTCTACGGCGATACGTCCGGCGCTTTCAGCGTAACGGGAGACCTGTACAAGGGAGAGATTTACGATCTGGCGCGGTATATCAATAAGCTGCAGGGCGACGTCATCCCCGAAAGCATTCTCACGAAGGAGCCGTCGTCGGAGCTGCATCCCGGTCAGAAGGACAGCGATATTCTGCCGCCCTACGAAGTCGTGGACGCCATCCTGTTCCGCATGATCGAGGAGGGGCAGCACCGCGAGGAGATCATCAATGCGGGCTTCGATGCCGAGGTGGTGGAGAAAATTCACCAGATGGTGATGCGCAACGAGAAGAAACGTTACCAGTTTCCGCCCGTGCTGCGGCTTTCGGCCTGCGCTTTCGGCCACGAACGCATCCTGCCGCTTACGAACAAGTACGGCGACTAAGCGGCGATGGCGCGTCCGGTCGAACATATCGCCACGGTTTTGTGTGTGTGCGATGGTGTGGTGGAGGTAGAGTTGACGGCGCAGAGCGCTTGCGCCGCCTGTCACGCGCGCATGGCGTGCGGAATGGGGGAATCGACCCGAAAACGGATCGAGGTCGCGACGTCCGACGCTTCGGCGTATACGTCGGGGGAACGCGTGGTGGTTTCGGTGGAACGGAATATGGGCATGACAGCGGTCTTATGGGCTTATGTCGTGCCTTTTGTCGTGTTATTGGGTGCACTCGCGGCGGCGTCGCTCGCCGGATGGGGCGACGGTGCGGCCGCGTTGACGTCGTTGGGGGCCGTTGGCCTCTATTATGTCGCGCTGTACGCATTCCGAGACCGGTTGGAGAAGAAAATTCATTTCAAAATTCATAAACAATAATGGAAGTATTGCTTTATACAATCCTGACGCTTTGCGTGCTGGGCGTATTGGCGGCGATCGTGCTCTATTTCGTCGCTCAGAAGTTCAGGGTCGAGGAAGATCCCCGCATCGATGTGGTGGAGAAAATGCTGCCCGGCGCGAACTGCGGCGGCTGCGGTTTCGCCGGTTGCCGGGGCATGGCCGATGCGCTGGTCAAACGCGAGGATATTTCCGAGTTATACTGTCCGGTAGGCGGCGCCGACGTGATGAAACAGTGCGCCGTGTATCTGGGCAAGACGGCTCCCGAGAAGGAGGCGCAGACCGCGACGGTGCGTTGCGGCGGAACCTGTGCGAAACGTCCCCGCACGAATACGTTCGACGGTGCGCAGTCGTGCGCCGTGGCGGCTTCGCTCTATGTGGGCGAGACGGATTGTGCATACGGTTGTCTGGGCTTCGGCGACTGTGTGACCTCATGTCAATTCGATGCGCTTTCGATAGATCCCGCGACGGGTCTTCCGGTGGTCGACGCCGACAAGTGCACCGCCTGCGGGGCCTGCGTCAAGACGTGTCCGAAAGGAATCATCGAACTGCGCAAGCGGTGGCCCAAACATCGGGCGGTCTATGTGTCGTGTGTTTCGAAGGACAAGGGCGCGGTCGTCATGAAAGCCTGCAAGGCGGGTTGTATCGGCTGCGGGAAGTGCGTCAAGGCTTGTGCGTTCGACGCCATTACGGTGGAGAACAACCTCGCTTATATCGATCCGCTGAAATGCAAGCTGTGCCGCAAGTGCGTAAACGAATGTCCTACGGGCGCCATTCGTCTGGCGGGCATGGAACCGTTGCCGCGTGAACCGAAGGCTGCGCCGACCGCCGCTGTGAAACCCGCGCCGGTGAAACCTGACGCCGGGGAGTCGCCTAAGAGTGAATAATCAAACAGGAAAGAGTTATATGAAGACATTTCCCATCGGCGGTGTCCATCCGTCGGATAACAAATTGTCGCGGGCTGTCGCCGTCGAACGCTTTGCGTTGCCGGATGTCGTGCAGATTCCGTTGGCGCAGCATATCGGCGCGCCGGCCGTGGCGAAAGTCGCCAAAGGCGACAAAGTGCTCGCGGGGCAGTTGATCGCCGAAGCCGCGAGTTTCATGTCGGCCAATATCCACGCTCCGATTTCGGGTACGGTGACGGCCGTCGACCTGCAACCCAACGGGCAGGGGTTGCGCCAGATGATGATTACGATCAAACGCGACGGCGACGAGTGGGCGCCGGAAATCGATCTTACGCCCGATCTGGTGCGGGAATGCGCGCTCGAACCCAAAGAGATTCTCGAACGGATCAAGGCGGCCGGCATCGTCGGCATGGGCGGTGCGACGTTTCCCACGCACGTGAAGTTGTCGGTTCCTCCCGGAAAGAAGGCCGAGTTCCTGATTATTAACGGGGTGGAGTGCGAACCCTATCTTACCTCCGACCATCGTACGATGCTCGAAAAGGGCGAGGAACTGATGGTCGGCGCGACGATTCTGATGCGTGCGCTGGGCGTGAAGCAGGCGCAGATCGGCATCGAGAACAACAAGCCCGACGCCATCGTCTTCCTGCGCGAGTTGTCGAAACACTATGAGGGCGTGCGGGTCACGCCGCTTCGGGTGCAGTACCCGCAGGGCGGTGAGAAACAGTTGATCGCCGCCGTGACGGGCCGTCAGGTTCCGCCTCCTCCGGGGCTTCCGATCGACGTGGGGGCGGTGGTGTGCAACGCTTCGACGACGGTAGCCGTCTACGAAGCCGTGCAGAAGCGCAAGCCGCTCGTCGAACGGATCGTAACGGTTACGGGTAAGGGCATGAAAACGCCGTCGAACTACCTCGTGCGCATGGGTACGCCGATCTCGGCGCTGCTCGATGCGGCGGGCGGCCTGCCCGAAGGCGATGTGAAGGTTCTCAACGGCGGCCCGATGATGGGACGTGCGATGGTCAACCTCGCTTCGCCCGTCACGAAGGGGTGTTCGGGCGTCACGGTGCTCAGCGGCGCCGAAGCGCGGCGCGGTGCGGAGAGCGCCTGCATCAAGTGTGCGAAGTGCGTGCAGGCCTGTCCGATGGGATTGGAACCCTATCTGCTTTCGAAACTCTCGCGCAAAGAGTTGTGGGAGCGTCTCGAAGGTGAGGAGGTTACCAGTTGCATCGAGTGCGGATGCTGCCAGTTTACCTGTCCGGCCGATCTGCCGCTGCTGGATTACATCCGGCTGGGCAAGCAGCGGGTGATGGGGTTGATTCGCGCCCGTGCGGCGGCCAACGCTCCGAAAAAATAAACGAAGAAAACAAAAACAAGATAATCTATGGCAAATCAATTTTTTGTCGCGCCGTCGCCGCATGTCCACAGTGCGGAGTCCACGACGAAGATCATGCGCGACGTGGTGATCGCGCTGCTGCCCGCGCTGGTCGTCTCGGCGTTGCTCTTCGGTTGGAGCGTGCTGGGCGTCACGGCGCTGTCGGTGGTGTGCTGCGTCGTGTTCGAATACCTGATTCAGCGCTTTCTACTTCGCGGTGCTTGCACGGTAGGCAATCTTTCGGCGGTGGTAACCGGCGTGCTGTTGGCTTTCAACCTCCCTGCGTCGATTCCGTGGTGGATCGTCGTGATCGGAGCTTTCGTCGCTATCGCCATCGGCAAGATGACCTTCGGCGGTCTGGGCAGGAATCCTTTCAACCCCGCGTTGGTAGGGCGCGTTTTCCTGCTGATCGCCTATCCTGCCTATATGACCTCTTTTCCGCAGCCGGCCGGCGCCGTAGCCGACGCCTTCTCGGGCGCCACGCCGTTGGCGGCGGTCAAGTTCGGAGTCGTATCGGCTTCGGCGATCGACTATCAGGACATGCTCTTCGGTTCGATTCCCGGTTCGCTGGGCGAGGTGGCTGCGCTGGCGTTGCTGGCGGGCTTCGTCTACCTGCTGTGGCGGCGGGTCATCACGTGGCACATACCGGTGACGATCCTCGTGACGATGGCGGCATTCGCGTTCTTCGTGGCGCTCGGCCGCGGCTGGACGGGCAGTCTGCTCTATGAGTTTCCCGCATTTCACGTGCTGGCGGGCGGCGCGATTCTGGGCGCAGTCTTCATGGCTACCGACTATTCCACCTCTCCGATGACCGTGCGCGGCGGAGTGATCTATGCCATGGGTATCGGCATCATCACGATGTGCATCCGTCTGTGGGGCGCCTATCCCGAGGGCATGTCGTTTGCGATTCTGATTATGAACGCCACTGTGCCGCTGATCAATCGATCTGTCAAACCCAAGCGTTTCGGCGCGAAAAAGCAGTAGGACGACGATGAAAAGTACACTTGTAAATATGGTAGCCGTACTCTTTACGATCACGCTCGTCGCGTCGGCGGGAGTGGGCTATGTCAATATGATTACCGTCGAGCCGATCGCGCAGGCCAAGGCTGCGGCGACCGAAGCGGCGTTGCGCGCCGTGCTGCCGGCCTTCGATAAGACCGAGACGACGGAACTGACGCTCGACGAATTGCCTGTGGCCGTGCACACGGCCCATTCGGGCGGATCGATCGTGGGTTATGCCGTTGAGACGATGAGTAAGAAGGGATTCGGCGGCGTCATCAAGTTGATGGTAGGTTTCGACGCTACGGGGCGCGTGCTCAATGTCAACGTGTTGGAGCAGACCGAGACGCCGGGACTGGGAACGAAGATGGCCGATGCGGGCAATCCGCTCTTCGCCAGCTTCGAAGGCCGGAATCCGGGTGAGATGAAACTTGCCGTGAAGAAGGACGGCGGCGATGTGGATGCGCTGACGGCCGCCACGATCTCGTCGCGCGCCTATGTCGATGCGATGGCGCGCGCCTATGCCGCTTACAAACAGACGGTGGGCGAGTCGTGGGACGGCGCTTCGGGCGCCACGAGCGCTGCGGCCGATACGGCTTCGGGAGCAACCGATACGACCGCTGCAACGACCGATTCCGCATCGGGTGCAACCGCGCAAACGGGCGATGACGCTCAGAAAGGAGGAGACAATGAATAAACTGCAACTGATCCTCAGGGGGATCGTCAAGGAGAATCCCACCTTCGTGCTGGTGCTCGGCATGTGTCCCACACTGGGAACAACCACGAGTGCGGCCAACGGTTTCGGTATGGGCGTGGCCACGATGGCCGTATTGATCCTGTCGAACATCGTTATTTCGCTTATCAAGAACCTGATTCCCGACAAGGTGCGCATTCCGGCCTTCATCGTGGTGATCGCGTCGTTCGTGACCGTCGTGCAGATGCTGATGCAGGCCTTCGTGCCGGCGTTGTACGCCACGCTGGGCGTCTTCATTCCGCTGATCGTCGTCAACTGCATCATTCTGGGGCGCGCCGAGGCGTTCGCCTCGAAGAACAACGCCTTCGATTCGGCGCTCGACGGTCTGGGCATCGGTCTGGGCTTCACGCTGTCGCTCACGGTGATCGGCATGATCCGCGAACTGCTGGGCAGCGGCGCCATATTCGGCCACTCGTTCGGCGTGGGCGACTACATGCCGCTGGTGTTCGTGCTGGCGCCCGGCGGATTCCTCGTGTTGGGATACCTGATGGTCGTGTTTAACAAATTAGCCAAGAAATAGTCATGGAGCAGATATCTTACTTCGCAATCATCATCGGAGCCATCTTCGTCAACAACGTCGTGCTGGCTCAGTTCCTCGGCATCTGTCCTTTTCTGGGCGTATCGTCCAAAGTGGAGACCTCGATGGGCATGGGGGCGGCCGTGACTTTCGTCATGGCGTTGACGGCCCTCGTGGCGTGGTCGATTCAGACCTACATTCTCGATCCGCTGCAAATCCAGTATATGCAGACCATCGTTTTCATTCTGGTGATCGCCGCGTTGGTGCAGATGGTCGAGATCATGCTCAAAAAACTCTCTCCGTCGTTGTATCAGGCATTGGGTATCTTCCTGCCGCTGATCACGACCAACTGCGCCGTATTGGGCGTGGCGATCCTGATGATCCAGAAGGAGTTCACGCTGTTGCAGAGCGTCGTCTATTCGGTCTCCACGGCGCTGGGCTTCGCGCTGGCGCTGGTGCTTTTCGCCGGCATTCGCGAGCGGCTCGAACTGGAGGATGTGCCCGAAGCGTTCCGCGGCACGCCGATCGCGCTGGTAACAGCCGGCATTCTGGCCATGGCTTTCATGGGCTTTTCGGGGCTGGTGTAGATCTTTGTGTGGATGGAAACAGACGGGGCAGCGATGTTTTCGCTGCCCCGTCTGTTTTTGCTACGGTCGCTACTTGACGATGTAGACCTTTTCGCCCTTGCGCTGCATGTGGAAGTGCTCGCGGGCGTATTGTTCGAGGTAGTCGTCCTGTTTGAGTTGTTCGATGAGCGTGCTGTCGCGAGCGATCTTCTCTTCGTAGAGCGCCTTTTCGCGTTCCAGTACCCGTATCTGACTGCGGATTTTGAAGGCGTGGATCAGGTTGCGGCCTGCGGCGAAGGCCGTCAGGACGATAACCAGAAGCGTCGCTCCGATCCAGAATTTGCGTCCGATGCCGGGTTTCATCTGCGTTAAGGGATATGCATGAATTTATGGGTCTGAATCGAAATATTCCACTGCGGATGGGCTTTGGCATACTCCACCACGAGCGGCATCACGCGTTCGTAGACGCTCCACTCGGGTTGGAGGTAAAGCCGGCAGCCGGCGGCGACGCGCGCGGCGTTTTGCTCGGCCCAGCGCAGGTCGTCTTCCCGTTCGACGATCACTTTCAGTTCGTGCGCCCGCCGGAACGCCTCGTCGAGCGGCGGTTGCTGCCGCTTGGGCGAAAGGCATACCCAGTCGAAACAGCCGCTGAATGGGTGTGTGCCCGATGTTTCGAGAAAAATCTGCAAGCCCTTTTCGTGCAGGGTCCGCGTGAGAATGTCGAGCGGGTAGAGCAGCGGCTCGCCGCCCGTAATGACGATCGCGCGGGCCGGGCAGGCCAATGCGCGGTCGATGACGACCTGCACGTCGACGGGCGGGTAGCGGCGGGGATTCCACGTATATTTGGCGTCGCACCAGCGGCAACCTACGTCGCATCCGCCCAGACGGATGAAATAGGCGGGTTTGCCCGCGTGGAAGCCTTCGCCCTGAATGGTGTAGAAGTCCTCCACGAGCGGCAGCTTGCGGCCGCCTTCGAACAATGCGGGGTCGATGTCAATCATTCGTTACGACGTAAATATCCTTGAGGTTGCGGCCCAACTGGTCGTAATCCAGTCCGTAGCCTACGATGAATTCGTTGCCGATTTCGAGCGCGCGGTAGCGGATCGGCAGCGACTCGTGGTAGGAGTTCGGTTTGAAGAAGAGCGTGCAGACCTCCACGCTGGCGGGATTGCGACGCTTGAGGTCGTCGAACATGTGGGCAATGCTCTTGCCGGTATCGACGATGTCTTCGACGATGATGATATGCCGGCCTTCGATGCTGCCATTGAGTCCCAGCAGGCACTCCACGTTGCCCGTCGAGCAGGTTCCTTCGTAGGAGGCGAGCTTGACGAACGAGATTTCGCAGGTGAAATCGATCTTCTTGATCAGATCGCTCATAAACATGAACGCTCCGTTGAGCACCCCGATGAAAATCGGACACTCCTTGTCTCCGTAGTCGGCGTTGATACGCTCGGCGACGGCGGTCACGGCTTGATCGATCTCTTGGGAGGGGATCATCACCTCGAAGGTCTTATCGTTCAGTTTTACGGTTTTCTTCATATCGTTTTACGGTTTTTTAGTACATTTGCCGTTAAGGTGAAAAATATAATTCAAAGGTACGTTTTTTTGCGCAATAAATTCCAACTCTCATGAAACTTTTATCGTGGTGGCGGGCGCGTTCGCTGCAGGAGAAACTGATGTTGTTGAGCGTCGTATTGCTGCTCGCGGCCATTCTTACGCGCTGGAGTTTCATCTCGCGCGTTGCCGGCGATTCGCTGCGCCGCCGTTTCGTTCCCCAAGCCGTGCAGTGCGACACGTTGCGGGAACCGTCCGTCCGGTAGAAAGAACGGGTGATAACGGAGGACCGGATCAGAGGTCGATGTTTATGCCGAAGGTGTAGTTCGTGCCGCCGAATCTCGCCTCCTTGTAGCCGCTTTCGGCGGAAAGCAAGAGCGTGATGTAGATGCTGTCATCCTCGAAAGTTTCGAGGAAATCTTCTCCCTTCACGATGGCGAATGTCGTAACTCCCAGCCGCAGTCCGATACGTCGTGTAATACGGTATTCGAGTTCAGCGTTGGCGTGTAGTCCGAATCCCGTATCATGGTATTCCCTGATGCGAATGAATCCTGCACCCATTCCGATCCGTTCGCGCAGTAGTAGCTTTTTGCGGGCGAACCGTTGGGCGGTGCCTATTTCGGGTGCGATGTAGTGTACGCTGTTCCGGCCTCCCGTGGCGAATAATCGGCGTTGCCAATACCCTGCGTCCGAGTGGCTGATTTCATTCATTTTAGAGTCGCCGTCACAACTGTACAAATAGCGCAATCCGAAACTGGCACGAGCGATATGCGTATAAGTATAAGCCGCTTCTATGTTCCATGCACGATGTCTGTTTCGGTGCCATGGTATGCCTGTGGCTTCAAGTGTGGTCCAGCCGCGTAAATAGCCTGCCGCCAGCGTGATAGCGTGCGCCGGTGCGCGGCGGTCGGCACGAAGATTCTCGCGCCGTTTCTGAAATTCGTCGAGTTGTCGTTGATCCCGTACAGCTCGTCGTCGCTCGCCTTCGCTGTAATGATCGGGGAGGATCGAATCTGCGGCATAGAGCGGAGCGTTACAGTTTCGGGTGGTAAGCAGTGTTCCTGCCGCGATATGCTGGCGTCCCCATAGAAATCGTATGGTCGAACTTTGCCGGATAATGGCCAATTCGGCGCCGTTGCGCGCTGCAGCCCGTCGCAGCGGGCGGGTGATGTCGCGTGCGGCGCGCCGCGCCGTTCCCCGCATTCGGGGAGGTCGTATCCTGAAATCGGCGATCTTGCGGGCCGAATCGGGATATTCCGCGGTTTGCAGGATACGCACCGAATCTTCCGGTATCGGCGGTTGCGGCGCACGATTCGTCAGTTTGACCGTCGGCGAACATCCGTGCAGAACCAGAATCGCAGCGAAGAGGAGCTGTTTAGAGGCATTCATAACGAGAGGATTACGACTTTAAAGGTACGAAATTAATCCCTCTTTTTAAAAGAAACGGCGACTTTTTAGAATATTTTCTGGCAGAATTTGTTTTCAGGCATTGTGCTCGTATCCGTGCCAATCGGTTCGTATCCGCTCGCCGTGATTGAGCCAGACGATTCCGTCCGCTTCGGGAGAGGTGACGGCGCCGATCGGGTAGAGCGGGTGTCCGAAGCGGGATTCGAAGGCGCGGCAGAGTTCCGGCAACGCTTCGGAAGCTGCCGTGAAGAGCAGTTTGTAATCCTCGCCGCCCGTTACGGCCGTTACCACGTCGGAACCGTCGGCCACCGGAATCCGTTCGACGTCGATCGCGGCTCCGACATGCGACCGCTCCATGATGTGACGTAGGTCGGAAGCCAGTCCGTCCGAGAGATCCATCATGGCGTGTACCTCCGTGCGTCCGCCGAGCCACACGCCTTCGGCGGTTTGTGCGACGGGGGCATTGTGGATGCGGGCGTTGGGCGTGTCGGAATTGCCGGCCAGCAGATCGCGCAGTCCGGCTCCCGAGGCGCCGAGCCGGCCGGCCGCGACGATCACGTCGCCCGGCAGAGCGGCGCTGCGGCGTTTGATATGGCTGTCCGCCGCACGGCCGATGACCGTGACATTGATTGTAATATCGCGGCGCGACGAGGTCGTGTCACCTCCGGCGAGCGTCACGCCTTCCTCGCTCGAAAGATCGCGGTAACCTTCAAGGAATGCTTCGGCCCATTCGCCCGCGGCATCGGGCGGCAGCGCTACCGACAGTAGCGTCGCTACGGTGCGTCCGCCCATGGCGGCGATGTCGCTCAGGTTGACCGCGAGGGCCTTGCGACCCAACTCATAGGGCGGCGTGGTTCCGCGCAGAAAGTGAATACCTTCGGTGAGCAGGTCGGTGGAGAGGAGCAGCGACTCGCCTCCTCCGACGCTGAGCACCGTGCAGTCGTCCCCCGGCTCCTCGAAACCGTTGCGGGGCACTTCCGCGAAGAGTTGCCCGATGCGGGCGATCAGTTCGAATTCGGTCATAGAACAAAGATAGCGCTTTTTGCATTCCGATCGGCAACTATTTCGTGGAAAAATGGGAGATCGGAATAGATCGTTACGATCGGTTTGTTACCCGCAGCATCCGTTTGGCCGGCCGGGCGCCCGGCCGTGTCGGATTGGGTCAGAGAAAAAATGGAAATATCGGGAAAAACCGTATCTTTGCGGAGGATAACGTTCGGCTCGGCTCGCCGGAGCTCCGGCGGAAACGAATTTATGCGATTTTGTTTCGGGATTGTGTTATCTTTGTTCCAAAAAAGGATGGCGATGAAGATTTTGATTCTGAACGGCCCCAACCTCAATCTGCAGGGGCGGCGCGATGTGGCGGTCTACGGATCGGTTACTTTCGAGGAGTATCTCACGCAGTTGCGGACGGCGTTTCCCGATGTCGAGCTGGATTATTTCCAGTCGAATGTCGAAGGAGAATTGATCGACGCCCTGCATCGCAGCGAAGGCCGTTACGATGGCGTAGCGCTCAATGCCGGAGGCTATACCCATACGTCGGTGGCGTTGCGCGATGCCGTTGCAGCCATTGCGACGCCGGTGGTGGAGGTGCATATTTCGTCGATTCTCGCCCGCGAGGAGTTCCGCCACGTGTCGCTGTTGGCCCCCGTCGTGCGGGGATCGATCATGGGCTTCGGGCTCGATTCCTACCGGTTGGGCGTCGAGGCACTTCTTTTGCGGAACGGTAACGTACGTAAGAAATAGACTGTCCGACGCAGGGGCTTTCGGCATGGAATTACACCGAACTCACGTGACGGGGCCCGTGTTCCCGAAATACGTGATCGGCAATTCTGCCGAATATCCCTTTGAAATAAAGTTGTCGGGGCGCATTGTAAAAATTGAAAATTAGGTTGTGTTTATGATTAAAAGAACGAAAATAGTGGCGACGCTTTCGGCGCAGCGTTGTACGGAGGAGTTGGTGCGAAGCCTTTATAAAGCGGGAATGAACATCGTACGCATCAATTCGGCGCATGCTTCGCTGGAAAATGCCGCCCAGATCATTCGGACGGTGCGGAGCGTTTCGAACTCGATTCCCGTCATGCTCGATACGAAAGGCCCCGAAATCCGCGTGACGCGCATGGACGACGCCTATCCCGACGGGATCCGTTTCACGGCGGGCGACCGCGTAAAGGTACGCGGCACGAGCGTACAGGCGGACATTCCTTCGACGCGCGAAGTAATCTACATGAATGTCGAACACATCGTAAGCGACGTGCCGGTAGGCGCTTCGATGCTTATCGCCGACGGTGAGATGGAGCTGCATGTCGAAGAGAAATCCGCCGAAGAACTGGTTTGTAGCGTGATGCGCGACTGCACGCTGCGTTCTCGCAAAAGCGTCAACGTCCCCAATGTGGCGATCAATCTGCCCTCGGTGACCGAAAAGGACCGAATGTATATCGAGTGGGCCGTCGACAACGACGTCGATTTCATCGCCCACTCCTTCGTGCGCAGTGCGCGCGACGTCGAGGCCGTGCAGGAGATTCTGGACGGCAAGCGGAGCGGCATCAAAATCATCTCGAAAATCGAGAATCAGGAGGGGATCGACAATATCGACGAGATTATCGAGGCGTCGTACGGCATCATGGTGGCGCGCGGCGATCTGGGCGTCGAACTGCCCGCCGAGGTGATTCCCATTACGCAGCGCATGATCGTTGACAAGTGCATCGCGGCCAAACGGCCGGTGATCATCGCCACGCAGATGCTCTATTCGATGGTCGCTTCGCCGCGCCCGACGCGCGCCGAAGTGAGCGACGTGGCCAGCGCCATCTACGAACGGGTCGACGCCGTCATGCTGAGCGACGAGACCGCTTCGGGCAGTTACCCTGTGGAATCGGTCGAGACGATGGCGCGTATCGCCAAGGCCATCGAACGCGACGAGTCCTATTCGACGCCTTTTATCGATATCCACATGGTATCGGTCAATCATGAGATTACGGCGCAGATCGCCCGTTCTGCGGTGCGCGCCTCGACCAATCTGCCCATTCGGGCCATCCTGCTCGATACGCTGACGGGGCGCACGGGCCGCTATATTGCGGCGTTCCGCCCGACGACGATCGTCATTGCGGTTTGCTATACGTTGCAGGCGCAGCGGTTGCTGGGGCTCTCCTACGGCATCATGCCGATTCTTCGCAGCAAGAGCAAGGAGGATTCCTATCACTTTTTGGGCGATGCGATGGAGTTCATCAATCAGCATTACCTGGAATTGGAGGACGACGATATGGTCGTTGCCATCGGCGGCAGTTTCGGCGCCGTGCGCGGCGCTTCCTACATCGAGATCGCCAAAATCAGCGATATCAAGCTCCGTAACGAAGAGCGTCAGGCGCAGCTGAAATAGACCGGCATGGGTTCGGAGTTGCGTGATAAGGTCGCCAGCGGCGTGGCGTGGAGTCTGGGCGAGAAGCTCGGAACCATTCTGTTGCAGATGGTCGTAAGCATCGTCGTGGCGCGACTGCTGATGCCCGACGACGTGGGACTGATGGCGCTGATGACCTTTTTTTCGTCGTTGGCGCTGGTGGTCGTGGACAGCGGCTTTTCGCAGATGCTCATTCGCAAACGCGACCCCGAACAGGGCGACTACAAATCGGTCTTTCTTTTCAATATCGTCATTTCTTGGGTGGTCTATGCGGTGTTGGTTGCGGTTTTTCCGGCGATAGCGGCCTTTTACGAACGCCCGATTCTGGCGCGTATCGCGCCGGTGCTCTTCTTGCTGGTGCCGGTCAATGCGCTGGGAGTGATCCAGAATACGCTCTTCATGCGGCAGTTCCGTTTCGCGCTGTTGTCGAAAATCACCTTCGTCGCATCGCTCGTGAGCGGCGTGCTGGCCGTGACGATGGCGCTGGCCGGATGCGGCGTGTGGAGTCTGGTCGGGCAGCGCGTGTCGTCGATTGCCGTACGGGCGGCGTTGCTGTGGTTTTTCAGCGACTGGCGACCCCGCCGCGCGGAGCGGGCGTCGACCCGTCCGCTGCGGGAAATGGCTCCTTACAGCCTGCGGCTGATGGCGACCGATCTGATCGCATCGATCTACAACCGCGTAGCGCAACTCTTTATCGGTAAAATCTATTCGACCGACCTGCTCGGTTATTTCTATCAGGCGCAGAAACTCGAAGAACTGCCCGTCACCTCGACCGTGCAGTCGGTGCAGAACGTCACCTTTCCGGCCTTTTCGAAACTGGCGGCCACGCCCCGCAAATTCGCCGAGAGCTACCGGCAGGTGGTGATGATCGTCGCTTTCCTGATGTTTCCCGCGATGACGGGACTTTCGGCCGTTGCGCCCGACCTCTTCGCTCTGCTGTTGGGCGAAAAGTGGATGCCGACGGTTCCCTATTTCGAAGCGATGTGTCTCGTGGGGTTGTTCACGCCGCTGGCGATGATCGCCTACAACGTACTCAAAACCCTGAGCGACGGGCGCGTGGTAGTACGGCTGGAGGTGGTCAAACGTATCCTGATGACGGGCGTGCTCGTGGTGACCATCCCGCACAGCGTGATGGCGATCGTCTGGGGAATGGTGGCCATGGCGGCGATGGAGTTGGTGCTCAATCTGGTCGCAACGACGCGTCTCTGTACGCTTTCCGTCTGGCGGTTCGTGCGGACGCTGCTGCCTATAGCGGCCGTTACGGCGTTGATGTACGGAGCGGTAGTGTGGGGCGTGCAGCCCCGAATCACGGGATTGCAGCTGGGGCTGCGCCTGATGGTGCAGTTGATCGCAGGCGTCGTGGTATTCGTCGGCGCGGCGGCCGTCTTCCGTCTGGAAGCGTTGCGCGAGACGCTGGCGATCGTTCGCAAATTACGGAATAAAGTGCGCTGATTTTCTCGGCCCGATTTCAACGAATAGCGGCAGAATCAGTCAAAGATTCTGCCGCTTCTTTTCGAAAGGTATGACTTACGCCGTGACGCTCTCTTTGTAGTAGGTTTTCGCCTCGCAGTCGCCGCGCAGGACAGCCAGCGCGTTTCGGGCCAGCGCCTCCAACTCGTTTTCGCCCGGGTAGACGAAGACCGGCGCGATGAAGTCGATGTGGGCGGAGATGAAGTCCGTGAGCCGTTTGTTGTGAGCGATGCCGCCGGTGAGCAGGATCGCGTCCACCTTGCCTTTGAGTGCAATGGCCATGCCGCCGATCTCCTTGGCCACGCTGTAGCACATGGCGCGCAGTACGAGCATCGCTTGCAAGTCGTTGTCGTCGATGCGCTGCAAAATTTCAGGAACCGACGTCGTGCCGAGGTGCGCCATCAGGCCGCCGCGTCCGTTGATGAGCTTCTGCAACTCCTCGCGGGTGTATTTCCCCGAAAAGCAGAGGTCGATCAGCGGTCCCGGCGGCAGCGTGCCGGCGCGTTCGGGTGAAAACGGCCCTGCGCCGTTGAGGGCGTTGGTCGTGTCGATCACACGTCCCTGACGGTGCGCGCTTACGGTGATGCCGCCGCCCATGTGTGAAATAATCAGATTCAGCTCCTCGTATTTCCGGCCTGTTTCACGGGCATATCGGCGTGCGATAGCCTTCTGATTGAGGGCGTGGAAGATCGATTCGCGCGGCAGTTGGGGCAGTCCCGAGATACGGGCGTAAGGGATCATTTCGTCGACCACGACCGGATCGGCGATATAGGCCTTGACGCCGGCTTCGGCCGCGATCTCCTGTGCGATCAGGCCGCCCAGATTCGAGGCGTGCTGCCGACGGGTGTGGATCAGATCGTCGTGCAGCGCTTCGTTCACTTCGTAGACGCCGCCTTCGACAGGGTGGATCAGTCCGCCCCGTCCGATGACGGCCGAGAGCGTGCGGATGTCGAATCCGTGTTCGCGCAGCGATTTGAGAACGAGGTTTTTCCGCCACTCGAACTGATTGCCGATGGTCGGAAAGGCGGCGATCTCTTCGGCGGAATGACTGATTGCGAGCGTAAGAATCGGCTGCGTATCTTCGTAGACGGCGATCTTCGTGGAGGTAGAGCCCGGGTTGATCGCCAGAATGATATAGCTCATGGTCGGGATTGCGTGTGTCGTCAGGTTCGGCTATACGGTTAACGGGAGGCGAGGCAGGCCAGCGCGATGGAGTACATCTTGGTCAAACGCGAATCGCCGCGCGAGGTGAGCACGCACGGAACTTTCGTTCCCGTGACCATCGCTGCCAATTCGGCGCCGCCGAAATGCGTGGCGGACTTGAAGAAGACGTTGGCCGATTCGATGTTGGGGAAGAGCAGGCAGTCGGGGTCGCCCGCAACGGCCGAACCCTTGACCTTCTTGTGTTCGGCTACCGCCTTGTAGAGCGCGACGTCCAACGACAGCGGACCGTCGATGATGGCGTCGCCCAGCTGTCCTCGGTCGCCCATTTTGGCCAGAATGGCTCCTTCGGTCGACGAAGGCACGCTCGGCAGCACTTGTTCCGAAGGGGCGATGCAGGCGATCTTCGGCGTATTGATTCCCAGTAGGTTGGCGGCCTTTATGAGGTAGCGGATCAATACGGTTTTCTGCTTGAAGTCGGGTGCGGGAATCACCGCCACGTCCGAGATGCAGAGCAGTTTGGGAAGCGACGGCATTTCGAGAATGGCCACGTGACTCAGCACGCCTTTGGGTGGAACGAGACCCGCATCCTTGTTGAGGATGCCGCGCATGTATTTGTCGGTTGAAACGAGCCCTTTCATCAACACGTCCGCGTCGCCCGATACGACGGTGGCGACAGCCAGACGAACGCTTTTTTCGTCGTTCGTCACATCGACGATCTTAAAGATCGAACTGTCGATTCCCTCCGCCTGACAGACCTCCTCGATGACCTGTTTGTCTCCGAAGATGGTGGGCTCGACGAGCCCCTCCTTGTATGCGTCGTAAACGGCGCTGAGCGTGTGAGAATCCTGACCGTAAGCTACGGCCAGACGTTTGCGGCCCTTTTTCTGAGCCTCCTCGACGATTTGCGAGAGTTTTGTAATCATTGCAGTATATCGGTATTAATCGTTTGTTTTCAATAGTATCCGTTGCGTTCGACGGGCGGAAAGACCTTCGGGGTTTCGCTGCGCCGGTCGGTGCGATTTCATTGCCCCGACATCAGCGGGTCGGGCGCCGAACGGCTCGGATAATCAGTTGAGCTGTTTGACCAAATTATAGGTGTCGGTGGCGATCATCTGTTCTTCGTCGGTGGCGATCACGGCGACCTTGACCCGCGACGACGGTTTCGACAGGATTTTATTCTCGCCGTGCACGTCGTTGGCCGCCGGATCGAACTCCACGCCCATGAACTCGAGCCCTGCGCAGACCGACCGGCGCAACTCGCGCGAATTCTCGCCCACGCCGCCCGTGAAGACGATCAAGTCGACGCCGCCCATTTCGGCGGCATATTCGCCCACGAATTTCTTTACTCGGTTGTAGTACATATCGCGGGCCACGATGGCGCGGGGATTCCCTTCGTTGTAGCCTTTGTCGATGTCGCGCATGTCGCTCGACAGGTCGGTCAGGCCCAACACGCCCGACCGTTTGTTCATCATCTCGTCCAGTTCGGAGAAGCTCATGCCCTCTTTTGCGCCGATGAAGGTGATGGCCGAAGCGTCGACCTGACCGCAGCGCGTGCCCATCACAAGCCCGTCGAGCGGGGAGAAGCCCATCGACGTATCGTAGGACTTGCCGTTCAAAACAGCCGTAACCGAAGCGCCGTTACCGATGTGACAGGTGATGATTTTCGAACGGTCGTAATCCAATCCGGCCAGACGTGCGCCCACTCGCGCCACATAGTGATGGCTCGTGCCGTGGAAGCCGTATTTCCGTACCCGATACTTGTCGTAGTAGGCGTGGGGCAGGGCATAGAGATAGTTCATCGCGGGAATGGTCTGGTGGAACGAGGTGTCGAAAACCGTCACCTGCGGAGTGCTGGGCAGAACTTTTTCAATCGAAAGAACGCCTTCCAGATTGGCCGGATTATGCAAGGGCGCGATCTCGAACAACGAACGGATCTTCTGCTTTACATCCTCATCCACGATGCAGCTTTCGGGGAAGAATTCGCCGCCGTGCGCCACGCGGTGTCCCACGGCTTTGATCTCGTCGAGCGATTTCACGACGCCGTGCGCCGGATCGGTCAGCGCGTCGAGTACGAGCCGGATGCCGGTCGTATGGTCGGGAATGGCGCGGTGCAGTTCGAAATTCTCCCGTCCGACGGGTTTATGGGTGAGAATACCGTCGTTGAGCCCGATGCGTTCGACCAAACCTTTGGCCAGTAAGGTACTGCCGCTCTGTTCCATGTCGATCACCTGATATTTGATAGAGGAACTGCCGCAGTTGAGTACTAAGATAACCATGTTTATTGTTCTGTTTAATTACTGTTTTTCAGATTTTTGTCAAAAATAATGAAAGTTTCCGAGATATAAACGATTTTTTGTTAAAAAACGATGCTTCGGATCATAAATTGTCCGAATCGGAAAATTACGGTAAACGGGGGACGAAGCGGCGAAATTCCGCCGCTTTGAAATCGCGGGAAACGGAGGGCCGGTCAAGTGACGGAACCCTTACAAAAAAATCGGACGGAACGATTCTTTCGTTCCGATCCGTTACTTTTCGTATTTGTATCCAACGCCTTTGACGGTGATGATGTGTTCCTCGCCGATTTTCTGCCGCAGTTTGCGGATATGGACGTCGATCGTACGGTCGCCGACCACCACGTCCGTGCCCCATACGCGGGAGTAGATCTCCTCGCGAGTGAAAAGCCGTCCCGGCTCGGACATCAACAACGCCAGCAGCGCGAACTCCTTGCGCGGCAGCGAAATTTCCTTTCCCTCGCGTTTAACGATGTAACGGGCGGGGTCGATGATAATTTTGTTCGAGCCCTTCGGGGACGCCTCGGCGGTGCCGATGCGTTTGAGAATCGCCTTCAGACGGCTGACCAGAATGTGCATCTTGATCGGTTTGGCAATGTAGTCGTCGGCCCCGGCGGCGAATCCCGTAAGTTGGTGTTCGTCTTCGCCCAATGCGGTGAGAAAGACGATCATCGTATTTTTCAACTCGTCGTGTTCGCGCAGCCGACGGCAGGTTTCGAGTCCGTCCATGCGGGGCATCATCCGGTCGAGCAGAATCAGATGGGGATGCACTTCGAGCGCGCGGGTTACCCCTTCGGCTCCGTCACGGGCGGTAAAGACCTCGTAGCCTTCGCGCTGGAGGTTGTAACGGACGAATTCCAGAATGTCGTCTTCATCGTCGACTAACAGGATGCGGTGGCTCATAATCGATGTGTGAATTTTCGTCTTCATTTTCGGCGTCCGGCATAGCCGGTAAGCGGTCTCTGACCTTACCTGTCGAAAACGTCGCTAATTTCCCGCTAAGATAGTTAAAATCCCGAAAAAAATTGTGAAAATCTACTGAAAATGGTATCTTTGCCAGATGTATATGCGCGAGTATATATTATGGTTAATCAAAACTTAGCGTAAGATGGCTACTAAAATCACCAACCCGTCTGTTCCCGAGGAACAAGTCAGCAGTGCTGAAGATGTGCAGAAAACGTCCGCTTCCGAAGCTCCCGTAGAGGAGTCCGTAACCGTTGCCGTGCCGGCAGAAGAACCGGCCGAGGCCCCCGTAACCGCCGCCGTTCCGACCGAAGTTCCCGCAGAGGAACCTGCCGCTGCCGCAGTTCCGACCGAAGCTCCTGCCGAAGCGGAGTCCGAAGCAGCCGTTCCGGTTGAGGCTGCTGTCGAGGAACCCGTTGCGGCCGTTCCGGTCGAAGTTCCCGTTGAGGAACCGGTCGTTACTGCCGCTCCGGTGGAAACGCCCGTGGAGAAGACTGCTGCCGCGCCTGCCGCCGAAGGGGTCGATTTTACCGATGAGGAGGCCGCTCTGGACGCCCGGAGCGCGGGACTCGACGTAGAGGAGTCTACGGAGGAGGAGAACGACGACGCTGCGGATTCGTCGGATGCGCTTTTCGCCGGTAAGAACGAGGAGGAGATGGTATCGTTGTTCGCCAAGATGCTGGACGAGGAGCCGGTGCAGTCGCTGCGCCGCGTGGTGGAAGCCGTTAAAATAGCGTTTTACAAGGTACATCGCGCCGAGGTCGAGGCGCAGCGTCGGGCCTTTGTCGAGGCTGGGGGCGATGAAACGGAGTTCGTTGCGCCGGTAGATGCGCAGGAGCTGCGGCTTAAAGATCTGTTTAAGGAGTACCGCCGTCGGCGCGACGAGTTTATTTCGACGCTCGACGCCGAAAAGGAGGCCAATCTGAAAATCAAGTTGCAGATTATCGAGGAGTTGAAGGATTTGGTCAATTCGGACGAAACGCTCAATCATACGTTCAACAAATTCCGTGAATTGCAGCAGCGCTGGAAGGAGACGGGACTCGTTCCTCAGCAGCATGTCAAAGACCTCTGGGAGACCTACAACCTGCATGTCGAGAATTTCTATAATTTCATCAAGATCAACAAGGAGCTGCGCGATCTCGACCTGAAGAAGAACTACGAGCAGAAGATCGCCTTGTGCGAGGCGGCCGAGGCATTGGTGATGGAACCGTCGATCGTCGAGGCGTTCCACAAATTGCAGAAGCTCCACGACGAGTGGCGTGAAACGGGACCTGTGGCCAACGAGTTCAAGGAGACGCTTTGGGAACGTTTCAAGGAGGCGTCGAGCCGTATCAACAAACAACATCAGGCCTTCTTCGAGAATATCAAGGCCGAGCAGACGAAGAACCTCGAACTGAAGGCGGGGCTTTGCGAACAGACCGAGGAGCTGGCGCAGCAACTTTATACCACGCGCAAGGAGTGGAACCAAGCAAGCGACCGTCTGCTCGAGATTCAGAAGGTATGGAAGACCATCGGCTTCGCGCCGAAAAAGGATAATACGCGGATCTACGAGCGCTTCCGTACGGCATGCGACAAGTTTTTCGAGGCCAAACGCCGGTTCTACGCCGACGTGAAGACCGAAATGGAGCATAATCTCCAGTTGAAAAACGAGTTGTGCGAGGCGGCCGAAGCGTTGCAGAACAGCGAGGAGTGGAAGAAGACGACCGACGAACTGATCGCTTTGCAGGCCCGCTGGAAAGAGATCGGCGCCGTATCGCGCCGCTATTCCGATCAGGTGTGGAAACGATTCCGCGCGGCGTGCGACAAGTTCTTCGAGCGCAAGGCGGCCCACTTCTCCGATGTCGACGGCGAGCACGAGGAAAACCTCGCGAAGAAACTGGCGCTTTTGGACGAAATGGCCGCTGCGGACGTCAAGGAGGGCGGATTCGAGATGATCAAGGAGTTCCAGCGGCGTTGGAGCGAGATTGGGTTCGTGCCCATCAAGCGTAAGGACGAAATACAGAAGCGCTACAAGGAGTGCGTCGATGCGCTCTTTACAGTGCTGCGCGGTTCGGAACGCGATCGTTCGATGTCGCGGTTCCGCGAGAAAGTCTCGGCCTTCAAGGCGTCGGGCGACCGTCGGATCCGTACCGAACGCGACCGCCTCTACAATAAGGTGAAACAGTTGGAGTCCGACATCGCCTTGTTGGAGAACAACATCGGATTTTTCGCCCATTCGAAGGGCGCCGAAGCGTTGATCGCCGACGTGCAGGAGAAAATTGCGCGTGCCAAGCGCGAGATGGCCGACACGATCGAGAAGGTGAAACTGATCGACCGCGAGGCGGCCAAGGAGCAGGAAGATCACGAAGCATAGGCCGCTGTTTTCCGGCGGAAGTCGAGGTCGCGCCTGCTGACGATGCAAAGCGCGGCGGGCGGAAACGATGGAATTTACAGTTGTAACGGAAAATTTTTCAGACAATATACGTTCAAAGGAGGATATGAAACTCAAAAAACCGAAGTACATCTTTGTGACCGGCGGCGTGGCTTCTTCGCTGGGCAAAGGCATTATCGCGGCATCGATCGCCCGCCTGTTGCAGGCGCGGGGATATACGGTGACCATCCAGAAGCTCGACCCCTACATCAACATCGACCCCGGTACGCTCAACCCCTACGAGCACGGCGAGTGCTACGTGACCGAAGACGGCACCGAGACCGACCTCGATTTGGGGCACTACGAGCGGTTCACGTCGATCACCACCTCGAAGGCCAACAACGTCACCACGGGCAAAATCTATAAGAGCGTTATCGAAAAGGAGCGTCGCGGCGACTATCTGGGTAAGACCGTGCAGGTTATTCCCCACATCACCGACGAGATCAAGCGGCGCATTCAGCTGCTGGCTCAGCAGAAGGTTTACGACATCATTATCACCGAGCTGGGCGGCACCGTGGGCGACATCGAATCGCTGCCCTTCATCGAGTCGGTACGACAATTGCGCTATGCGCTCGGTTACCGCGATACGGCGCTCGTGCATCTGACGCTGATTCCGTACATGGCCGCTTCGGGCGAGTTGAAGACCAAACCTACGCAGCATTCTGTCAAGGCGCTGATGGAGAACGGATTGCAGCCGGATATTCTGGTGCTGCGCACCGAGCATCCCTTGTCGCAAGGGTTGCGTCGCAAGGTGGCGCTTTTTTGCAACGTCGATGCGAACGCCGTGATGGAGTCGATCGACGTATCTACGATCTACGAAGTGCCGTTGCGCATGCACAATCAACATCTGGACGAGGTGGTACTCTCGAAACTCGATCTGCCGGCCGATCGGGAACCCGATATGGAGCAGTGGAAGGCTTTTGTGGAGAAGATCAAAAATCCGCACCACAAGATCGAAATCGCGCTGGTGGGAAAATACACCGAACTTCCCGACGCCTATAAGTCCATCAGCGAAGCGTTTATCCATGCCGGCGCGATGAACGACTGCAAGGTCAAGCTGCGTTATGTCAATTCGGAGAAGATCGACGAAGCCAATGTCGAGGAGACGTTGGGCAAAATGGCCGGAATTCTCGTGGCGCCGGGCTTCGGCAATCGGGGTATCGAGGGGAAAATTACGGCGGTGAAATTTGCCCGGGAGCACGGCGTGCCGTTCTTGGGCATCTGTCTGGGAATGCAGTGCGCCGTGATTGAATTCGCCCGCAACGTGTTGAAATTCAAGGATGCCAACTCGACCGAGATGGAGCCTTCGACCAAACATCCGGTCATCGATCTGATGGAGGAGCAGAAGGGCGTGACGGCCAAAGGGGGTACGATGCGTCTGGGCGGGTATCCCTGTCAGTTGCGGCCCGATTCGAAAGCGGCTGCGGCCTATGGCGCGACCGATATCGTCGAGCGTCACCGTCACCGCTACGAGTTCAACAACGACTACCTCGCCGATTTCGAGACGCACGGCATGCTGTCCGCCGGCGTCAATCCCGAGACGGGACTGGTCGAGGTCGTCGAATTGCAGAACCATCCGTGGTTCGTCGGTACGCAGTACCATCCCGAATATAAAAGTACGGTGCGGACGCCGCACCCCTTGTTCGTGGCCTTCGTGGCTGCGGCGTTGAAATACAGTGGTAACTAATCTCTCTTTTATCGAGAAAGTTTGAATGGATAAAAAATCAATCATAGGCATCGTCCTTATCGGTATCGTCTTTTTCGGATTTACGATTTACAGTTCAAAGCAACAGCAGAAATATCAGGAGGAGCTGGCGGCTTACGAGGCCGCTCATCCCGAAATGAAGCAGCCCGTCGTGCCCGACTCGGCGGTTGTCGCCGCGCCGGTCTCCGAATCGCTCGGCGTCGCAACGCCCGATTCGACGCAGTTGGCGCGCGAAGTGGCCGTGTTGGGCGATTGGCTCGCAACGGCCAAGAATGCGGAGCCGCGGCAGATTGCGGTCGAGAACGACGTGATGAAAGTGCTTTTTTCGACGCGCGGGGGAATCGTGCAGGCGGTAACGCTCAAAGACTATACGCGTTACGGTCGTCAGGGCGAGCGCAACGAGCCGATCGAGATGTTCGTTCCCGAAAGCGCGAAGTTCGACCTGTCGTTCTTTATCAAGAACGGTCTGAACAACGTGAAAGTCAATACGTCGGATTATACCTTCACGGCCGATCCGGTCGTTCGGACCGACACGGCGCAGATCGTCCGCATGCGGCTTTCGGTGGCGGCGGACGCGGTGTTGGAGTATGAATACGTGGTTTACAACGAGGCGAAGCCTTCGCGCGACTATCTGGTCGATTACACGGTACGCATGGTGAACATGGCCCCCTATATGGCCAATCAGAGCAGCATCGGCATAGCGTGGAGCAATACCTCGTACCAGAACGAGCGCGGTTTCAAGAACGAGAATATGTACACGACGGTCGCCTACCGCGTTCCGGGCGAAGGGTCGATCGACGATCTGTCGATGGGCGAGGGGGCGAAAGCGGAGAAGATCTCTTCATCGGTGGAGTGGATCGCCTTCAAACAGCAGTTCTTCTCGTCGGTGCTCATTGCGCGGAACGATTTCCTCTACGCCGACGTGGGGTATGATACCGCGTCGCCCGATTCGGGACTGATCAAAGCCTTCTCGGCGTCGATGGCCGTACCTTATACGTCGCAGACCGAGCAGTATGACTTTTCGTTCTATTTCGGCCCCAACAAATACGCCGTATTGAAGAAGATCGACGACGCGCAAGGACAGACGCTGCTGCTCGATCGCCTGATTCCGATGGGATGGGGCATTATCGGGTGGGTGAGCCGCTGGCTGGTGATTCCCGTTTTCGATTTCCTCCGGCAATACATTTCGAGCTTCGGCTGGATCATCCTGATTCTGGCGATTCTCATCAAACTCATCGTTTCGCCGCTGACTTACAAGAGCTATATCTCGCAGGCCAAGATGCGGTTGATCAAACCGGAAATCGACGCCCTGAATGCCAAGTATCCCAAGCAGGACGACGCGATGAAGAAACAGCAGGAGACGATGGCCCTCTACAAAAAGGCGGGCATCAATCCGATGGGCGGTTGTATCCCGATGCTGATTCAATTCCCGATCCTGATCGCCATGTTCCGTTTCTTCCCCTCTTCGATCGAGTTGCGTGGGCAGGCGTTCCTTTGGGCGCACGACCTCTCGTCGTACGACAGCATTCTGAATCTGCCCTTCTCGATTCCTTTCTATGGCAACCATGTGAGCTTGTTCGCTTTGTTGATGGCGTTGTCGACCTTCGGATTCTCCTATGTCAGCTACCAGCAGACCGCTGCGGCGCAGCCGCAGATGGCGGGCATGAAATTCATGATGGTTTATATGATGCCGATCTTCATGCTCTGCTGGTTCAACGACTATTCGAGCGGCTTGTGCTACTACTATCTGCTGTTCAACCTGCTGACCATCGCCCAGACCTTCCTGATTCGAAAATTGGTGGACGACGGAAAGATCCATGCCGTTATGCAGGCCAATGCCAATAAGGCGAAGAATAAGAAAAAGTCGAAGTTTCAGCTGCGTTACGAGGAGTTGATGCGTCAGCAGGAAGCTGCACAGCGATCTCAGGGCGGGGTCAAGAAGCCGAAGCGGAAGTAAAGTCGGTGCTGCCTGACGTGGTCGTATTTTCCGTGTTATTTTTTTGCAGAGGCTCTAAGAATAAAAAGGAGAGGGCGGGTTGAAAACCCGCCCTCTCCTTTTTATTTTATCATATTTCACCGATAGGGAGTTTTTCAGCGAGTTTTGTTTTTCTTTCTCTGCGAGTTGTGTTTTTGTGGTTGTTATTTCTGGGGAGCGACGTTTTTCTTCGTGTTTCCGGGATATAGTTTCAGCAGGATGACGCCGTGTGGCGGAACTTCGGCTGAGAATTTGTCGTTCGTAAGCAGAGAGCGTGTGAATTCATCCATTCTGGCCAAGTCGCACCCGATGAGCAGCGGCGACGCGAGCATGGCCCATAAGGACATGTGTGTGTACTGCTCGTCCGCGGTCAGCTTGGTGTAGTGGAGCTTGGGCCCCCATCCGACGAGTCCGACGACGAGCATGTCCGCGTCGGGCCAGTGCCCGGGCCCGCAGAAAGGGGCCCACTTCTGCTGTGCGAAACCGATGGAAGAGATGCTCTTCCACGTGTCTCGAATATCTCCCGTTGTGCGCTAGCAGTCGGAATACTGTACCCATAAGGGCGCATCTCCGTAGGGCGCAGAGTTCTTCGAGCAGCTTGTCTCGGTTTTCCCGGATGTAGAGCATCGTATCCTGCACGATGTCCTCGGCGACGGAGAGCGGAACCCAGCGCGAAGCGAAACTGCACAGCCCGCGATAGTAGAATTTATAGCAAGCCTCGAAGCACGTCATGTCGCCGCGGTTGAGTCGGTGGATGACCGCGCGGTTATCGTTGATGTCGTATTTAGGCTGGGAAATCATGCATGCTCATATTTCGTCCGGCGTCCAAAGTTACAATTTTTTTCGTAAAATCTCCGGACGCAAAAAACAAACTGGCATCCGGCAGCTCCTGTTCGGGACCTCCGTCGGCGTTGCGGGCAGGACGAGGAACGCGAAAAGAAAATTGCGCCGACGATTTCTGGAAAAGTTTTTGTACCTTTGTTCCCATACAATTTCAAGCCCGGGAATTATGGTTTTAGCAGAACAGATTAAAGAGGCTGTAAGACGTCAGGATGCGTTGGGGAGGTGTCTTTGACATCGCTCAGAAGCGCATAGATTTACAGAACGAAGAGGAGAAGACCCAAGAGCCCGACTTTTGGGAAGATGCCGCGCATGCGCAGGAGCAACTGCGCAAGGTTGCGGCGATCAAGAGCTGGATCACCGATTACGACGCCATCGTAAAGGAGGTCGAGGATTTGGAACTCATGCCCGATTTTCTGAAGGAGGAGGTGATCTCCGAGGCCGAGATGGATGAGCATTACGCCCGAACGATGGAGCATATCGAAGCGCTCGAACTGCGCAACATGCTGCGCCGCGACGAGGATAAGATGGGCGCCATTCTGGACATCAACGCCGGAGCCGGCGGCACCGAGGCGCTCGACTGGGCGTCGATGCTGCTGCGCATGTATACCCGCTGGTGCGAGGCGCACGGCTACAAGATCAAGACGCTCGACTATCAGGCGGGCGACGAGGTAGGCGTCAAATCCTGCACGCTCGAAATAGAGGGCGACTACGCCTACGGTTATCTCAAGAGTGAGAACGGCGTGCACCGTATGGTGCGTCTATCGCCGTTCAATGCCAACAACAAACGTCAGACGACCTTTGCGTCGGTCTTCGTCTCGCCGGCGGTGGACGATTCGATCGAGGTGGTCGTCAACCCGTCGGACATCGAATGGGACACCTTCCGTTCGTCGGGCGCGGGCGGTCAGAACGTCAACAAGGTCGAGACCGCCGTGCGGCTGCGTTATCACGGCAAGGATTCCGACACGGGCGAACCCGTCGAGTTCCTGATCGAGAACATGGAGACCCGCTCGCAGCTGATGAACCGCGAGAATGCGCTGCGCATCCTGCGCAGCAAGCTCTACCAGCGTGAGTTGGACAAGCGCATGGCGACGCAGCAGGCGCTCGAAGCGGGCAAGAAACGCATCGAGTGGGGTTCGCAGATCCGCTCCTATGTCTTCGACGACCGCCGTGTGAAAGATCACCGCACGGGGTGCCAGACTTCGGACGTCGACGGCGTGATGGACGGCAAGATCGACGACTTCATCAAGGCCTACCTGATGGAGTTCGGCGCCGAAGCATAGACGGTCGAAGGATAAAACAGTATTTGATAATAAATTGCAATATTCGTTATGAAGGATCTGACAAAACTAACGGATCGTATTTTCTATGTCGGGGTCAATGACCGCACGAAGCATCTTTTCGAGGCGTTGTGGCCGTTGCCGCTCGGCGTATCGTACAATGCCTATCTGGTCTGCGGAGAGCGGACGGCGCTCATCGACACGGTCGACGCCTGCTTCACGGGACGCCTGCTGGCCAATATCCGTGAACGACTGGGCGACAAGCCGTTGGATTATCTGGTAATCAATCATATGGAGCCGGACCATTCGGCGTCGATCGCGGCCGTCCGTCAGGTTTATCCCGAAGTGCGGATCGTCGGCAACGCCAAGACGTTGCAGATGGTCGAGGGGTATTACGGCATCATCGACGGGACGGTCGAGGTGAAGGAGGGCGATACGCTCGATCTGGGCGGTCTGACGCTCTCGTTCTGCATGATTCCGATGGTGCACTGGCCCGAGACGATGGCGACGTGGTGCGCCGAGGAGCGGACGATCTTTTCGGGCGACGCATTCGGTACGTTCGGCGCGCTCAACGGCGGCATTATGGACGAGGAACTCGATGTCGAACCCTTCTGGGAGGAGATGCGCCGCTACTATGCTTGCATCGTGGGCAAGTACGGCCAGCCTGTGCAGCGCGCGTTGCAAAAGATCGCCCCGCTGGATATCGCCATGATCTGTTCGACGCACGGCCCCGTCTGGCGGCGCGAGATAAAACGGGTTGTCGCGCTTTACGACAGGATGAGCCGTTACGAGGGCGAGCAGGGCGTGGTCATAGCCTACGGCTCGATGTACGGCAATACGGAGCAGGTGGCCGAGACCGTAGCCCGCGATCTGGCCGCCGCAGGGGTAAAGCCCATTGTGGTGTATAACCTCTCGACAGCCGACGTGTCGCAGGTGTTGCGCGATATTTTCCGCTATGACACGCTCGTCGTCGGTTCGCCGACCTACAACGGTCAGCTCTTTCCGCCGGTCGATGCGCTGCTGCACAAGATTGCGGAGCGTTGTATTCCGCACCGCCGTTTCGCCTGCTTCGGCTCCTTTACATGGGCCGGCGCCGCCGTGCGTCGTATGGCGGAGTTCGCCGAAGGGGTGAAATGGCCGGTTGTCGGAGCGCCCATCGAGTTGAAACAGGGTTATTCGACGTGCGCCGAGTCGCATTGCCGCACGATGGTCGATGCGCTCATTGAAGATATGAAACGATAAAAACCCGCAACGATGAAGAGACCGCTGCTGTCATTCGCCTTCGTCGGCCTGTTACTGGCCTTTTTCTGTGGAGAGGCCGCCGCTGCGCCGACCGGCGAAGTGCTGGTCGGTGCGGCCGATACGGCCGCCTACTTTCCGCTTTTGCGCGGCCGGCGCGTAGCCGTATTGGCCAATCAGACCTCGCGCGTAGGCGACGAACATCTGGTCGATCTGCTGCATCGCAGCGGCGTGCAACTGACAGGTATTTTTTCGCCCGAGCACGGATTCCGCGGCACGGCCGATGCGGGCGAGCATGTTGCCAGTTCGGTCGACGAACGTACCGGCGTGCCGATTCGTTCGCTCTACGACGGCCGCACGCGCCGCCCTTCGGACGAGGCGATGCGCTCGTTCGACGTGCTGTTGGTCGATATGCAGGACGTAGGGCTGCGCTTCTACACCTACTATATTTCGATGCTGCGCATGATGGACGCCTGCGCCGATTTCGGTCGCTCGGTGGTGGTGCTGGACCGACCCAATCCCAACGGATCGTATATCGACGGCCCCGTGCTCGACATGAAATACAAGTCGGGCGTCGGCGCGTTGCCGATTCCCGTCGTGCACGGTCTGACGATGGGCGAGATCGCCCGTATGGCCGTCGGCGAGGGGTGGGCGAAGCCGTGCGAGCTGACGGTCGTTCCCTGCCGCAACTATACTCATGCCACACGCTACGAACTGCCCGTCGCGCCGTCGCCCAACCTGCCGACGCAGCGCGCGATCTATCTCTATCCGTCGACCTGCCTCTTCGAGGGGACGGTCGTGAGTCTGGGGCGCGGCACCGACAAGCCGTTCGAGATCTACGGCCATCCCGATCTGCCGGCCGACCGTTATGCGTTTACGTTTACGCCCCGCCCGACCGCCGGCGCGAAGCATCCGCCGCTCGAAGGCCGTCTGTGCCACGGCGTCGATCTGAGTGCGAAGCCTTGCGAGGAGATACTCGCCAAGGGGTTGACGCTCGATTATGTGATCGACGCCTATCGGGCATTGGGGATGGGCGAAGCGTTCTTCACCCCGATGTTCGAGAAGCTGATCGGCGCGGGTTGGGTGCGCGAGATGATTCTCGACGGTCGTTCGGCCGCCGAGATCAAGGCCCGCTGGCAGCCCGACGTAGAACGGTTCGAGAAAATCAGAGAAAAGTATTTGATTTACGAATAGATGACGTATATTTGTACAAAGTCTAATTAATAATAGGAATGCCTATGATGCGATGATGCGTTCGGTACGCATATTTTAGACATATTGGGAAAAAGCGTTTAGCTTGTATTCTTGCTTTTGAAACTTCGACAATTTCAATCTACCAAAGAGTAAAGCGATGACGCTCACGCTGCACGGCGTGGGCTTTACTCGTTTATTTGGTAGATAGGTAGTCGAAGACCTCAAAAGCAGATAAAACAGAGTTTTGTCCGCGCTTTTTTTATGTGCGTACACTATTGTCAGGACAAACGAAACAATCTCGATTATCGTAATGTAAACGTTGCGCCCGACACGTATGAGGGCATCCGAAAATGAAGAAACTGGCAATATTGTTTATGGTGCTGACGCTGGGATGTTTGCATGTCTGCGCTTCCGATTCCGCCGAGTGCGTTTCCGTGTCGAATGCGAGTGAATCCGACGGCCTGATATTCGTGCGTGAAATAACGGTATATCATAGCGATCTCAACGGCGGTTTTTATAGCTATACGATGCATTTGGTTCAGGAGCGTGGAAACTACTATCTTTCTACACCGACCCGATGGGGCTACCAGACAGGGTGGCCCATATCGTCCAATCCCCAATATCGGAGAACGAACAGCTGGGAGGGGTGTTATACGCACACGGCGAAGGTTTCGGGCATTCCGACCTATTTCAATCTGTAATGTTCGATCGACCGCCATCCGATGGATACGATCGCCTGCCTTGCAGTTGTTTCTGTCGGGTGGCGGTCGACACGAAAGAGCCTGTCACGAATAGCGGTAGGTTTCAATCAGATTGATTATGTAATAGGGTAGGCGGTAACCTGCTTCGTATATAATGTTCGTATTGCTATGAAAAAAATCTTATTTATCTTGCTTGCCGTGTTCGCCCTTTCGGCGATACAGTGCCATGCTCAACTGTTCCAAACCCCGTCGTCGGTCGCTAAGCGGTTTCTGATCGCCCTTTATTCGGGCGACCGTTCGACGATTCTGCAACTCCTCGACGAGGATGAAGCCAGACGGCAGGATCGGAACTGGCGCGGGGATTCCGAGCGACTGCATCTGATTCGAAATTCGGAGATGCAGGTGCTCGACGACGATCTGGGGATAGGCAAGATCGTGGTGTTCTATTATCCCAAGAAAGACCCTTCGCAGAAACGAAACGGTCGTGTGGCCTCTGTGCATGTGATGAATCTCAAACGGCAAGGCGGTTGGAAAGTGACTGCTTGGGGTTACTGAGCTGTTCGAAAAAGAACCGATGAAGCAAGCCTTACGGCTTGCTTCATCGGTTGGGGCGATGTCCTATTCGGTTTCGGATTTATTCGTATAGATCAAGATACTCGTAACTGTTTCCCGCCAGCGCCAAGTAGCGTTCGAACTCCGTGCGGGAGATGACCGCCGTGGCGCGGCAGTCGTTGGGGTGGAAACTCAGCGATGCGCACTGTTGCAGGTTGCGGTCGAGGAAGAGGTGGACGTGGTGTTCGGCGTCGTTGATCAGGCCGAACGGCGATACCGATCCCGCTTCCAGCCCCAGATAGCGCATCATGCGCTCGGGCGAGGCGAACGACAGTTTACCCTGATGCAGTCGCGCTTCGAGGTCGTGAATGGCCAGATCGCGGTCGCAGTCGAAACACACCAGATAATGGCGGTTGCCTTTGTGATTGCGGAAAAAGAGGTTCTTGCAGTGCTTCGATCCGTCGGCGCGCCAATGCTGTTTCGCCAGTTCGATCGTAGGCGAGGCGGGATGAAAATAGAGGTCGTAGGCGATGCCCGCCGCGTCGAGCCATGCTGTGACGACGTCGATCCGCTGGCTGTCGGCGGGTTTATTCGACATAGAGCACCAAGCCTTTGAGATACTCCCCTTCGGGGTGATAGATGTTGATCGGGTGGTCGGCCGGTTGGGTGAGTTGGTGCAGGATGCGCACGCGCCGTCCGGCGATGGCCGCCGCCGAGAAGACCGTCGTGCGGAACAGCTCCTTCGACACGGCCTGCGAGCAGGAGAAGGTGAAGAGGATGCCGCCCGGCCGGATCTGCGACAACGCCCGCGCGTTGAGGCGTTTGTAGCCCTGCATGGCGTTGCCCAGCACCTTGTGGTGCTTGGCGAAGGCGGGCGGATCGAGGATGATCAGATCGTAGCGCGGCCCGATCTCTTTGAGGTACTCCACCGCGTCGCAGGCGAGCGTCGTGTGGGGAAATCCGTCGCCGAAATTCAGCCGCATGTTCTCGTCGGCCAACTGCACGGCGCGTTCCGATGCGTCGACCGAGCATACCTCCTTCGCGCCGCCCGCGGCGGCGTAGACCGAGAATCCGCCCGTGTAGCAGAAGGTGTTGAGCACGGTGCGGCCTGCGGCGTAGCGACCCACCAGTTCGCGGTTGCAACGCTGGTCGAGAAAGAAGCCCGTTTTCTGCCCCTCCTCCCAGTTGACCAGAAAGCGGTGACCGTTTTCCAGCACCTCTTGTACGGGCGATGCGGCTTTTCCCATCAGGTACCCGTCCACGGCGTTCAGACCGGCCTTGTAGGGGACGGTCTGCGAACTTTTGTCGTAGATGGCCGTAAGACGCGGGCCGTAGAGCGCGGCGAGTGCCTCCGCGACCTGCATTCGCGAGCGATACATTCCCACCGAATGACACTGGATGACGGCCGTCGTGCCGTAGATGTCGACTATCAGTCCCGGCAGCGAGTCGCCTTCGCCGTGAACGAGCCGGTAGCAGGTAGTCTCGGCTCCGTCGACCAGACCGAGCGTGCGCCGTACTTCGTAGGCCGAGCGGATGCGTTCCCGCCACCACGTCTCGTCGATCGGTTCCTCTTCGAAGGCGAGCACCCGAATGGCGATCGAACCGATCTGGTAGTGACCCCGTGCGATGAAGTCTCCGGCGGCGGTATAGACGTCGACCAACTCCCCTTCGGCGATCGTATCCGAGGAACACTCCACGCGTCCGATCGCGCCCGAGAAGATCCAAGGGTGGCGGCGGAGCAGCGACTCTTCTTTGCCTCTGCGCAGGAAAATACGGGGATGGGTCGTCATTTGCTTTTCGGTTTGAGCGTGCGTTGCAGCGTACGGTAAATTTCGGGGCATATCCAAGCGTCGGTGGCGGCGTAGCGCATCTGTTTTTCGGTGAGTTGCGTCGCTTCCCAGTTGCTCAGCCGCTGGGCTTTCGAGACGCGCTTGCCCAACACGATGGCCGAGAGTTTGCGCAGGCTCTTCTCCTCGATGCCCCAATCGGGCGCCAGTTGTTGCAGGTCGACGAACCCCTCTGGGCGGAACCGCCGCAGAGCGTGCAGCGAACGGATGTCGCCCGCCACGTCGGCGCCGATCTTCAGAATATCCTTGTTCTCCAAGATCTTTACGATCTGTTTTTCGAAACGCATACGGTTGAGCCGGAACAGATAGCAGCAGCGGGGCGTGGAGAGTTGCAGCAGGGCGACGCGATAGGTGACGCCCGCCTTGAACGAAGGCCGCGTTTCGGTATCGAAGCCCAGCACGGGCGACGACGCCAAGTCGCGGCAGGCGGCTTCGATCTTCTTCTCGTTGTCGACGATGACGATCGGTCCTGCGAACTGCGCGGCGGGCAGTTTTGCGGTATCTTCGTTCGAAATGGTCTGTTGAAACGTATGCTCTTCCATGAAAATTCTTTCAAGCGATACAAAGTTACCGATTAATTGCGAGTTTTCCACTCTCCGTCGTCGAAATTTTACCTTCGCGTTGCAATTGCTCGACAGCTTCCAACACCTGCGCGGCGTCGCAGCGGAATCGCGCCGCCAGCTCTTTGACCGTAAGCGGTTCGGCTTCGAGCAGTTGAAGAATCTCTCCGTCGAGCGTCGCAGCCGCCTGCTTTTCCCGTTTGCGGGCTGCAAGGCAGATGTCGCATACGCCGCACGGCGTGGGATCGGCGGCGCCGAAATAGCGTTCGAGCTGCATGCTGCGGCACTCGGTCTCGTTGGCGGCGTAGGCGATCATGTGCGAGAAGCGCTCTTCGGTCAGTTCCAGCCGCCGGCGATAGGTTTCGGGGGCGATATAGAGGTCGGCCGTGGGCAGCCGCTCGCAGTCGAAAAAGAGCATCGGAGCCTGATTGGCCGGGACGTAACGGATCACGCGCATCTGCCACAGCCGTTTGAAAAGTTCCTTGACGTGTTCCACCTTGTAGCCGCTCGCCGTGGCGATCTCCTGCTCGTCGATGGGGCGGAAATCGGTGAATACTCCGTCGTAGAGCCGTAACACGGTGCGGATGAAGTGGTCGAGGTCGTTGCGCACTACGCGCAGTTTGTAGAGGTCGTCGCGGCTGATGCAGAAAAGAATGCGCGCAGGGTTGCGCATCTCGTCGGTGAGCGTCAGATAGCCGTTCTGCTGTAACAGCCGGAGCGCACTGAGCACTTTGCCTGGATAGAACCGGAACTTGGCGCAGAAGTCGTGGATATTGAAGATGAACGACGCCTGCAATCCGTCGCCGATACCGATTTGCAGATAAGAGCAGACTTTTTCGTAGATGTCGCGGATCTGTTCGATCGGTGGAAATTGCAGATCGAAACGGCGTTTCACGCGGTCTGCGTCGTCGGGAGCGACGAGCAGCACGGCGTAGGCCCGCCGTCCGTCGCGGCCTGCGCGGCCTGCCTCCTGATAGTAACTTTCGAGCGAATCGGGCATGGCGTAGTGGACGACGAAGCGCACGTCGGCCTTGTCGATCCCCATGCCGAAAGCGTTGGTGGCGACCATGATCCGGCTGCGGCCCGCAAGCCATTCCTCCTGCCGGATCGTGCGTTCGGCGTTGGCCAGCCCGCCGTGATAGTACGTTGCGCCGATGCCTTCGTCACGCAGGAATTCGGTAAGCTGTTCGCACCCTTCGCGCGTGCGCACGTAGACGATGCCGCTTCCTGCGACGTTGCGCGCCACGCGCAGCAACTGCTCGTTCTTGTCTTCGTCGTGCCGCACGGCGTAGGAGAGGTTCGGCCGTGCGAAGGAGCTGCGCAGAATGTGCGGCTCGGCGAAATGCAGTTTTTGCATGATGTCGTCCGCCACGACGGGCGTCGCCGAGGCGGTGAGGGCCAGCACCGGAACCTCCGGCAGCCGCTGGCGCAGTTCGGCGATGCGCAGATAAGAGGGGCGGAAGTCGTAGCCCCACTGCGAAATGCAGTGCGCTTCGTCGACGGCGATCAGCGACACCTGCATCCGCTCTACGCGCAGGCGGAACGCCTCGGTAACGAGCCGTTCGGGGGCGACGTAGAGGAACTTGACGTCGCCGTAGACGCAGTTGTCGAGCGTGATGTCGATCTGCCGCATCGTGACGCCGGAATGGATCGCCACGGCATTGATGCCGAGCCGGCGAAGCCGGTCGACCTGATCCTTCATCAGGGCGATCAGCGGCGTGACGACGATGCACAACCCTTCGCGCAGCATCGTCGGCACCTGATAGGTGAGCGACTTGCCGCCTCCGGTGGGCATCAGCGCCAGCGTATCGCGTCCGTCGCAGACGGAGCGGATGATCTCCTCCTGCACGGGGCGGAAGCTGTCGTAGCCCCAGTAGCGTTTGAGAATGCCGAGCAGTTCGGCGCGTATGTCGTCCAACGGTTGCATGACGAACAAAGATAACGAATTTTCACCGGATTTCGCTCGGCGGAGTGCGACGATCTGCGCGGCCGCGTACGATTTTTCGCATCGACCGCGATCACGGTGTCATTTTTTCGGACAGCCTGTCGCTTTTCTACTTATCTTTGCGCCGTTATGATACGTTTAATCATTTAAAACAATGAAACACATCTTTTTATTGATACTCTGCGCCGCATGTGCGCTCGTATCGTGCGTGAGCCGTCAGGTCGTCGAACAGACCGAGGGACAACGCGATTCGCTCGCAACGGTGGTCCGTGCGAAAGATTCGCTGATCGAGGTCGTTTTTGCCGATATCAACGCCATCTCCGAGAATCTGGCGCAGATCAAGACGCGCGAGAATCTGGTCTCGCTTTCGCGCAACGAGGAGGGGGCGCGCCGTCCGATCGAGGAGATCAACGCCGATATCGCCGCCATCGACCGTCTGTTGCAGCAGAACAAGCAGAAGATCGCTGCGCTGCAACGTTCGTCGGCGCAGTTGCGTAAGGCCAACCTGCGTATCGAAGGGCTTGAAAAAATGATTCGGGGGCTCAACGTCCAGCTGACCGAGAAGCAGGGCGAGATCGAGCGGCTGCGCGGCGAACTGTCGCAGTTGGGCGTCAAAGTGGAGACGCTTGCCGGCGAGGTTGCCGTCCGCAGCGCCGAAGTCGAGAACCTCTCCGGCGAGAAGACTCAATTGGAGGATCGGCTCAATACGGTCTACTACATCGTGGGGGTGGAAAAAGCGTTGCGCGATTCGGGAATTCTCTCGAAGCAGGGCTTTATCGGACGGACGCTCACGGTCAACGATCTGCGGGATTTCGACCATTTCATCAAGGGCGACGCCCGCACGCTGACCGAAGTGCTCGTCGAGCAGAAAAAAGCGACGGTCGTCACGCCGCATCCCGAGGATTCCTACGAATTGATCGAGAATGCCGACAAAGTGGTCTACAAGCTGGTCATCACCGATCCCGAACGGTTCTGGAGCTCATCGAAGATTTTGGTCGTAAGTTATAAGAAATAGGAGGCGCGTTCGATGCGGAGGCGTCGAGCCGCTGCACCGAAATTTGAAAATGCACGGAGACAAAGCTCCGTGCATTTTTTTGTCGAAACGACCGATCGGCGGAATTATCGCCGATGCGGCGTAGGCGGTTTAGCAGATTTTTTGTATCTTGGTCAGGAATCGACTAAAATTATAAGCTTATGATCTCGCTGTTCAAGAAAAAAGAGGCTCCGGCCTATCCGGCCGATACGGTGACGGCCCGCGACGGGAAGCCGATCACCTTCACGTTTTTCAAACACGCTTCGCTGGCCGTCGATTTCGACGGGCGGCGCATCTATGTCGATCCTGTCGGCGATTATGCCGATTATGCGCATTTGCCGAAGGCCGACGTGGTGCTTATCACGCATTCCCATTACGACCATCTCGATCGTGCGGCCGTCGAACTGCTGATGACCCCGCAGACGGCCGTCGTCTGTGACAAGACTTCGGCCGAGACTTTCGATTTCGACTGTTATACGATGACGCCGGGCGCCGTCGCCGATCCTTTCGAGGGGATACATATCGAAGCGGTTGCGGCTTACAATACCACCGAGGGCCATTTGCAGTTCCATCCCAAGGAGCGTGAGGATTGCGGTTACGTGCTTACGCTGGGCGGTACGCGCATCTACATTGCCGGAGACAGCGAACCCACGCCCGAAATGCTGTCGCTCAAACAGATCGACGTGGCATTCCTGCCTGTCAACCAGCCTTATACGATGACCGTAGATCAGGCGGCCGAAGTCGTGCGCACGATGCACCCCGCGATTTTTTATCCCTATCACTACGGAGAGGTCGAGACGAAAACCGACCTCGACCGTTTGGCGCGCGAAGTGGCGGGCCTGACCGAGATGCGGGTTCGTCCGATGGCGTGACAGAGTGCGGTCGGAACGTAAGAGCGGCAGTTTTCAACTGTCGCTCTTTTTTTTGTGGATGCCGGAGAATCGGTCTTTGTTGATAAATTTTGATAACTGTTTTTTTCGATCCGGCGGAGGGATTCGTCTGCTTGCCTGATAAAAAAAGACGGCCGGAAATGAAAAATCATAATTGAAAAAGGAATTTGTACGACGATTCGATAAGCCGTTTACGACATTATTAAGGCGAAAGCGAATGTTTTTTGAAAGAATTTATTACTTTTGAGGGTAACCCTTTTTAATAACCCTTAAATCTATGTGCTTATGAAGAATTTAGTGAACCGTTTAGCCGCGGCAGCTTTGTGCCTCGTAATGCTGCCCGTTACAGGGTGTGGTGATGACAAGACGGACGATCAAATTCCCCCCCCCGACGCTCCGGTGATTGCGGCGACTACGCCGGCTGCCGTTCCTGCCGAGGGCGGAGCGGTGTCGATTAGCTATGAGGTGAAAAATCCTGTCGAAGGGAAAAGGCTCGCAGCCGAAACCGACGACGGGTGGGTGAAGGAGCTGACGGTCGGAGATGCGGCCGTAACGGCCCGCCTCGAAAAAAATCCGCTTGGCGAACCCCGAACGGCCGTGGTAACGCTCTCCTATGACGGCGCCGAAGCCGTGAAGGTATCGGTCGTGCAGGATGCTTATGTCCCGTTCTTGATTCAGGTTACGGACGTTACGATGAGCGATGCGCTGGTGACGGTTTATCCCGAGGATGCGACGACGATGTATATCGCTGCGGTGGATTTTGCCAAAGATTTCGATGCGACGGCGATCGCCGCCGCGAACAAGGCGATTTTTACCGAGCATGCCGCCGCCGAACAGAAGACGCTGGCCGATTTTATCGCCGGTTATGCCTATAAGGGAGAACAGCCTTTCCACCCGTCGCGCCTCACTCCCGCAACCGACTATGTGGCTTATGCCTACGGAATCGACGCCGAGGGAGACGCTACGACCGACGTAATCGTGGAGCGGTTCGCTTCATTGCCCGTCGAGCCGGGCCCGAAGGTCGATTGCACGTTTGGCATTACGACGAAGAACCTTACCTCTTCGACTGTCGACGTAACTTTCACGCCGACCGATCCGGCCGTACGTTATTTCTATACGATGGTCGACAAAGAGGGGTATGACGACATCAGCAAGGACTGGCCCGGCTATATCTATGGATATATGATGGAGCGGTGGACGTCGACGACTTCGCTTACTTTGGAAGATATCATAAAGATTTGCACTACTTCCGGCGAAATGATTTCGCGTGGACGGAATCTGACGGCTGAAACCACCTACTACGCCTGTGCCGTGGGTGTCAACATGCAGGCGCAGATCAACACCGACGTGGCGGTTCTGGAGATCACCACTCCCAAGTTCCAGCCGATCGACTATTCGTTCGACTTCGCCGTAAGCGATATTACTGCCAACGGGGCGAAGGTGACGGTAACGCCGCACGATCCCCGCATACTCTTCTATTGGAACGTGATGACCGAAGCCGACTACAATACTTTGGGGCGTGACGAGGCGAAGATCGCGGCATGGTTCGAGCAGATGATGATCGACAAGCGGAAGGAGCAACTGGGCGACTATGCCGATTATTATCCGCTGCCGGATTATATCTATGGACAGTGTTCGAAGGGCGACAGCGGTCCCGATACCTATACGTTCAATGCGCTCGCCTCTTCGACAAAGTACTATGTCTACGCTTTCGGCGTCGACGAGGCGACGGGGAAACTGGCTTCTGCGACCTCTTTCGGCGAGTCGCCTTTCACCACGCTCGAGTGGACATGGTCTGCGGCCAGTGCGACCCCCGACCTGTGGCTTACCGACGGCGACGATTGGGCACGGCTCAATCCGACGGGGTACGGACATTATGCCGGCAGAGCGGTGCTCGGTGCGCGCATCACGCCGAACAGCGACGCTGTGCACTGGTATTCGCATATTTACAAGGCTGCCGACATTGCGTCGATGAGCGAGGAAGCCATGGCCGGCGCACTGGTCAGCGGAAAATACAATATGGACAAAACTTCCTATAATCTTTCGTATACGGTGGACTGGGGCGGCGATTACGTGGTTGTGGCCGTAGCGGTCGATGCCGGCGGCAAAGTCGGGCACGTCCTGAAACAGCCGTTTACGGCGAGCAAAGAGAATGCCGAGCCGCTCGAATCCATTCCGGCCGAGTAATTCTTACTGCATGAAAATAAAAGCCGTCCGCAATTTGCGGACGGCTTTTATTTGGGGGCGTGCAGGTTATTTGGACGCCTCGGTTGTTTTTTGATCGCAGCCGGAGCATTTCTTCGCGGCGGGACAGTCGCCTTTTGTTTTGCAAGCGGCTTTCTTGTTGCAATCTGCGTTGCAGCACTTCTTGTCGCAGGCAGCTTTCTTACAGCAATCCGCGTTACAGCATTTCGCATCGCAAGCCTCGGCCTTCACGCGGATCTTGGCGAAGCCCTTGATCAGTCCGTCGGCGCTGTTCTTCGAAGCGTCGTAAACGACGGTCACCTCCTTGCTGGGAACGTCGACCTTGACATCCTTCACCCCCTTCTCGAAGGGAATGTTGTCCATAATGCGCTTGGCGCAGTGTTCGCAGTCGATGTCGGTCTTGAAAACCGTCGTTACGGTCGATGCTTTCTTGGCATCCTTTGCGGAGGTCGAGCTTATGCCCAGACCCAATGCTGCCGCGAGGCAGACAAACAATAGTTTTTTCATAATCGGTAATTGTTAATCGTTAATTCAATAAAGGTTCCACCTCAGGCCGATATAGAACTTGCGCCCCATCAGCGGGCCCCAGACCACCGACGAGTTGAAGGAGGTGGAGAATGGGTGTTGAGGGTCGAGAATCGGATGTTCCTGCCGGTAGTTGCCGATGTTCTCGCAGCCTAAGTAGAGATCGAGTTTCTTGATCTTGCGGCTCACCTGCGCGAAGAAGATCGGGTAGCGGGGCGACAGCTCCGTCACGGTCGGGTCGCCTGTCTGCGAAGGCAGACGCATAGGGCCGTTTAGCTGTGCCGTCGCATCGAAGGTCCAGCGGCGGAACCGCGTGGCGTACTGAATGTTCAGCAGCGCCTTGTAACGGCTTACCAACGGCCGCTCGACCTGCACGTGTCCGCCGTCGGGACGGTCGAGCGTCATCGACGAGTTGGTGTAGCGGTAGGTCGCGAAAATATCGAGCCGCTCGACGGGCGTCCAGTTGAAATCGATCTGATAGGTATCGGTGTAGGAGCGGCCGTCGGTGTTGTAGAACATCACCTCCGAGGCGTTGTACTCCTGATCGGCCACGACCTGATTGTAGAACTGGGTGCGGAAGTAGTCGAAACTCAGCGTCGCGTCCTCGGCCTTGACCAGCCCGAACGACTGGGTGAGGCTGCCGCCGACGGTCAACGCCTTCTCCATGCGGTTGAAATCGCGGTAGAGCGTATTGAAATTGTAGTCGCCGTTCCACGGATTGCCGTCGAATGCGAAGCGGCGGCCGGTGGCCAAAGCGCCGATGTTGTCCGTGACGAGGTTCGTCGAGCGGTAACCCAGACCCGCCGAGGCGCGCAGCGTCAGCAACCGTGTGATGTTCCATTTGATATGGCCGCGCGGCGTGAAATAGTACTTGTCGTAGAACGAATTGTAGTCGCCGCGCGCACCCGCCACGAGTGAGAATTTATCTTTTACGGCGTAGGTGTACTCTGCATAGACGCCCGCTTCGTTCTCGTTGTGATCCATATCGTAACTGCGTCCCGTGATTTGGCCGTCATCGACGAAATCATTGGCCAGACGTTCGTTGAACGACTGCAAGTGGGCGGAGACGCCCATGATGAGCGACGAGCGGTAGGTGAAATAGTGGCTGTACATCGCATTGAGCGACACGGAATTCTCGTTTCCGGCATAGTCGTTCAGACCGAAATAGGAGGATTCGTTGAAGTGGTCGAAGTCGGCCACGAACGCGATGTTGGAACGCATCTCGTCCTGCTCGTCCTTGTCGTAGACGGCGGCGCCGACCGGCATGCCGAGTTTGATGTAGCCGTTGAAGCCGCGGTTGCGGATCTGCGAGCCGTAGAGCGAACCGTTGTCCAGTGCGCTCTGACGCATCTCGTCGCGCATCGAATTCTTGTACCCCATGCGGCCGCCCAAACGGTTTTCGGCCGTCACCTTGAAGCCCCAGCGCAGTTGCAGCCCGTTGTCGGCGGCGTAGAGCCAGCGGTTGGCAAGGTGCATCGCACGCGCCTCGGGCAGGTCGCGGAAGCCGTCGTGGTTGTGGTCGTAGGATTTGGTGTCCATCGAACCGTGCGCCAGCACGATCGTCGAGAGCTTCTTGTCGCGCGTCACGGGCAGCGCCGTCGAGAGGTTCAACTCGGGTTTGAGTTCGTCGTCGAAGTAGAGGTTCACGAACAACCGTTCGTCGTCGGTCGGCTTGCGGTGTTCGAGGTTGATCTGTCCCGTGATGGCTTCATGGCCGGCCGTTACGGACGAGACGCCCTTCGACACCTGAATCGAGTTGAGCCACATGCCCGGCGTATAACTCAGGCCGTAAGGCGCCGAGAGCCCGCGCATGATGGGGCGGTTCTCGTCGAGAATCTGCGTGTAGGTGCCGGCCAGACCGAGCATCTTGATCTGCCGTGCGCCCGAAATGGCGTCGCTGTAACCGACGGTTACCGAAGCTGAATTTTCGAACGATTCGGCCAGATTGCAGCAGGCCATCTTGCAGAGGCCGGCGAACGAGATGGTCTCGCCTTTGAGGATGCCGTCGCGTTTGACGTAGTTGCCGCCCAGCGTGCTCTCCACGACGACGCCTTCGATATCCACGCCCTCGGATTTGAGCCGGAAATTCTGTTCGGCGACGCCGTCGGCGATACGGATCGTATCGTTGACATAACCCAGATAGGAAGCGACCAGACGGTCGTAGTTCTTGATGCGGTGAACGTTGTATGCGCCTGTCGCCGAAGTGCTGGCGCCGATCGTCGTTTCGGCCCAGTAGACCGAAGCGCCGACGAGCGGGTTGTTGTCGGCATCGGTGACGATGCCGCGTATCTCCTGAGCCGTTGCAGTCGCAGCAAGGCCCAACAAGGATAGAAATAAAAGTGATTTTTTCATGTGTGATTCCTGTTGTATGACATAAAAACATGTCCCGACAGCCATGCAGGTCGGAAACAATGGGTTTTATGCCGTAACAGGAGGCGCCCGCAACCCTTTGTGCAGGATAAGCGGTGCTGCGTCGAGCGGAATCTTCCGCCGCGTGCGATAAGCCGGATGGGCCGGCCGAGCGGTCTCGTCGGGCAGGCTCTGCAACCTGAACGGCGGCAGAACGGCGACGGGCATGTGTTGCTGGCGATGGGATGCGTCGCCGTTCGAGGAGACGTAGAGCAGATGATCGGCTTCGCTGTGGCTGCCTAAACAGTTGCAACGTACCGATGTGCTGTGGGCGATGCACTCGTTGCCGTGGTTGTGGTGGCAGACGTGTTCCACTCCGTGGAAATCATGCAGATGGTCCCAGATCATCCATGCGTCTCCGCCCACCGAGCCGGTGTAGCTCAGCAGCAGAACGAGGAGGAAGAACATCTGACGGAGTTTCATCTGTCGTGTGCGGTTAAATCAGTTTGCATTCGCGAAGTTTTTCGACCCATGCCGCGGCGTCGCGCGCTGCGGTCGCCTCGTCGATCTCGTAGTGTCCGGTGAGCAGGCGCGCGACGTCGTCGACGGAGAACTCCTTGCCTTGAAGCGCATTCCACAGATAGAGCGCGCTTTCGTTGAGCGAGATGATCTTGGTCATGTCGACGCCCAAACGGCCCTGCATGATGACGACATGCTCGCCGGCCATCTCCCGAACCTTGTATTCTTCGCGAATTTTCATTTGTTATTACAACTAAACGCAACAAAAATAACAAAAATTTTCCAAGCGACCTAATTTTTTGCCGCATCCGCGTTATTTCGCTTCCGAAGCGATCGGCGCATGGTCAGTATTTCAGGTTTTGCAGCAGCTTTTTCCGTTCGGCGTCGATCCGAAAACTTTCGCGGCCCTTCTGCAACGCCTTGTTGTGCGCCCAACGGCCGAGCCGCCGCTCGGTGAAATAGGGTAGCGTTCGGTCGAAATGTTTGACGAGCGCCACGCTGAACGCCCATGCTACCGCCATGTCGATATAGTACTCTTCGCTGCGAAGGTCGGTCAGCAGGTCGAGATGGCGCGTATCGAATTTGTCGTCGAAATAATGCGCCAGCAGGGCGACGATCCCGAAACGGACGGTGTAGGTTCGCCGGCTTGCGAGCCACTGCTCGATGCGGGGCAGCGTAGCCGTCGGGGTGCGTCCCAGTATCTTCATGCCGCAGGCCGTGATGTCGCAGGTCGCCCAGTTGTCGATGTGAGGCAGAAAACGTTCGAGCGCGTCGAGCGCCTCGTCGTCGCGGCGGATATGGCTCAACAGAATGCCGTGCAGGTTGTTTTCGTCGTAATAGCGGTGGGGCAGTTCGGCGAGGAATGCTGCCGCTTCGGGAGTGTCGCGAAGCGTGCGGGCCAGTTGTCTGACCTGCGGAATGCGGCAGCCCAGCATCCGGTCGGGATCGATGCCGGGCGTGAGTTTTGCCGAGAATGCGGCGTTGCCGGCGTCAGCCAGTGCGAAGAGTCGTTCGGTAACGGTCATGCGGATGGTATTATACCGGCAAGGATCGCGCAAGCCGAACGCCCAATCGGGCGCAGCCCGTCGCTGCCGGAATTTGTTCGGTGTAAAGATATGAAAAATATCGTTCGGCCAGTCGCCGGATCTTTGCGTTTCATGTTTCATAGGAGGGTATTCCGAATGATTTCATATCGTATTATCGCGACTTTTTATGTAAATTCAAATTTAATGTATATCTTGTGCACGAGGCTGTTGGAAATTCAAAAATAGTATTCATTCATATCTCACCCAAACACTTTTTAGTATGACCATTTTAGTCCTTGTGATTGTGGCCGGCATCGCCTATTATTGGTGGAAACGGCGTAAGGAGAATGCCGAGCTGTACGAAAATTATCTGGAACGCAAGCAGACCGAGGAGATCGAACGGGAGGAAGGGCTTCATCTGCTGGCTCAGGGGTTGACGCAAAATCCGGCGTTCGACGCCCGTATTTACGGGATTCTGCTGGACGCCGCGCATCGGTTCGGCCGCAAGGGCGAAAAGCAGGAGGAGATGGATCTGCTCCACGATGCGGCCGGACAGCTTGCCGCCGAGCGGAGCGTTCCGGCCGACGAGGCTTATCGGATGATCCGTATCGTCTACTGGCGTTGTACGCCGCAGGAGTTGCACGACACCTATCAACGGTGTGTGAACAGCGGTAACAGACCCTCAATGTAGCGGCCTTATGTTCGATTTTTTGCTGGACAATCCGATTGTCGATAAGATCGAGGATCTGAAACTCGAAGTCGAATATTTCCTGTGTCATAAACCTGCGAAACTGTGGCGGTGGCTTGTTGTGACGCTGATCGTCATTACCCCGTTGCTGCTCGCTTCGTTCGATTACGGAGGTCGTTCCGAAGCCGGAGCGGAGGCGGTCGTGAGTCGGGGCTGCAAGCTGCTTCCGACGCCCGGGGAGACCGGCGGCGCCGAAGAACGGGCAGCTGTTTCCCTGCGTGCGGGCAGCGCCGTGCGGATTCTCGCCATGGCGCCGGCCTATCATTTCTTGATCGAGACGTCGGATGGCAATCGGGGATTCATCCCGCAAGAGGTCGTCAAGGGGAACGAGACGGCTTACGCGGCAAGCCCGCTGCATCCCGAAGGCGGCGGAAAGACGGTGGAAAGGCGTGCGAAACTCCGTTTTAAGGCTCGCATCCGTGAAAAAAGCGCGGGATACCTCGTTTTTCGAACCGAAGAGGGGAAGGAGGTAAAGGTATACGACAAAATAGACGACGTCGTGTTCGAGCAGGCGTTGGGGATTCCTTCGTTCGTCTCTGCCGGTCCGCGGATGACGGTCGGTCGTCTGTGGCGGATCGTCGAGGCGGGGCCGACGTTCGACGAGATCGAGAAGCAGGTCGTAGCCTCCTATGTACGCCGCTCGAAAGGGGAAACGGTAACCGTCGCCGGAATCTCCGTGGTGGATACCGAAACGGGCAGGATCGCCCCGAAGGTGGCGATGACTTTCCGAAACGACACGCTGGTCGCAGCCGATACGCTGGGTCTCGTGAAGCGCAATGCCCGTATGTTGTCAATGTTGCCGCTGGCCGGATGGATCGTCGACAACGGGGCGGTGCGCGCGCTGACCGGTGAGGGGCAGTTCTGCAAAGCCGAATGGAACGAGGTGAACGATATTCCGTCGGGCGACGGGAAGTCCAAAGGTGCCGCCGTTCGGGGTATCCTCTCGCTGATCCTATCCGCCTGTGTGGCCGTCATTGCTCTCGTGCTGTTCGGTACGTGGCTGGTTTTCCTCTTTGCGTGGTTTCCCTATACGGTGTTGTTCGCAGGTTACGTGCGCGTGCTACCCAACGGAGTGATGCGGGCGTTGCTTGTTCTTGCAGGGCTGCTGATGCTCGATATCGTGGCGGTCGGGTTGGCGCTGTCGGTAAACAAGGGCTTTTGGATCTTCTTGGCAATCTGTCTCTATTTCTCCTACCGTGTGACGCGGGCTTTCCTGCGCTACTCGATCTCCGAGGGGCGTTGCCCGAACTGTCACGGGATGTATGTCCTCTCCGAACCCGAGTGCGTCGATCAGGAGGTCGAGCACGGCAGCGAACTGCATGCGCGCGACGTCTATACGCATACGACCTCGACTTCGACGACCGTTACGCGGCATTTCCGCCGTGAATATGTTCAGAAGGATTTCCGCAACGTTGCGACCCAATGGGCCTGCGTTTGCCGCAACTGCGGATGCAGGGTGGTCCGAACGCACCGCGAGCGGGTGAACGAATGATGTACGCGGGACGGCCTTAACTGACCGTCCCGCTTTTAAACAGCCCCTCCCCGCAAGACTTTGCGGGGACTATTTTTGCATATGCAAAAGATGTTTCGTCAGAAATCTGCGTACCGGTTCATCGTAGAGCTTTAAGCACAGATAGGCTAATATCGTACACCCGATAACGAGCGCTGCGGCGCCGGGCAGAGATTGGACGAATGTGAGACGCTCGTTTTTCACCCAAGCGTAATACAGGTAGATAAAGGGGTAATGCACCATATAGAGCGGATACGATATGTCTCCCAAGAATTTACATACTCGGGCGGTCGTTTTGTCCGTCGTTTTCCCGGATGCTCCCAGATAGACGATCAGCGGGAACAAGATGGCGAAACAGATCGTATCGTACAGACCGTTCATCCACAGATGTTCGCTGCCGCCGATTCGCGGCACCGCCGCTAAAACGACGATGGACAGGCCGCCGATCCAAAAGGCTCCTTTTATGGGGATGGGTTTGAAGATACGGGACAGAAGCAGTCCCGCCGAGAATGAAAACAACAGGCGCAGGGAACCGCCGATCATATTGTCGCCAGTCAGAGCGAACCCGACGCATATGTCGCCGTACGGCCCCCATATGGCAAACGCCGCCAATCCGCAGCCGGCGAGTATGACCAATAGCGAGAGGGCTTTTGTCGGGAGTTTGTGGATGAAGAACGCATAGAGGATATTGCCGATATATTCGAAAAACAAAGACCAGCTCGGCCCGTTCAGCGGAAACATTTCGCCGACACCCCGAATTTCGGAACCGGGCGTTGCCGGAATCAGGCAGGCGCTCATGATCGTGGCGATCAGCAACGTTGTCAGGGATACTTTCGAAACATCCCAAACGGAGCAGCCCTGAAAGTAGAACATGACGGCTCCGATGATCGCCCCGATGACTACCATCGGATGCAAGCGGATGAATCTGCGCTTGATGAAGTCCTTTATCGTCATCGTTTTCCAGCGGTCGTCGTAGGCATAGCCGACGACGAAGCCGGAGAGGATAAAGAAGAAATCGACGGCCAGATATCCGTGATTGATTTTCTGATCCAGATGACTGGTCGCATAGGCTTCGAACAGATGAAAGCATACGACGGTCAATGCCGCCACTCCGCGCAGTCCGTCAAGTATATTGTAATGCGGTTTGGTATCTGTAAACGCTGCCGCTGAAATTTCCGACATCTATTTGTTGGGTATGGTTTCGTAGTTTCCGAATCTCCGTTTTTCCGTACGCATCGGAAGTCCTTATGCGCCTTTTTCCACGTGTTTGCAAATGTAGGAAATTAATCCAAAAAGTAGATAAGGTTCGATTCTTATTTTCAGGAAGTATGCTCTTTCTTTCAGGGGTTAAGGGAATATCCTTTATTCGAAAGGTCGTGTGGCATCCGCTCCATAACTGTGCTGCCATGTCGGCCCCATTCGTCGGCCAAAAGAAAATACGGACGAAGGGCATTCCCTCCGTCCGTGTTTTCGCTGCTTGATTCGTCCACTGGCCGTTGACTTTCAGCCGCTGTCCGGCAGACGATTTCCAACAGCCTTCTATTCCGTGCTATTCCAACCGATACGTCCTTTCATTTCTTGCTTGCGCCGCTTTCGAGGATCGAAACGATCGAGAAGAGGGTGAAACAGATCGCCCCGAAGCCCATCAATACGCGCGAGGGGACGAAGAATTTGGCCTTGAAGAGCGCCTCTTCGTAGAGGAACGCTGCGGTGAACATGCAGATGAGCGCCGTTACGACGGGAATGATCGGGATGCGCTTGGCCAGCGGGTAGTCGGCGTGCCAGATTTTAGCCAGCAGGATCACTTTGCTCGAGATGCTCCAGCAGATAAGCGCCAGCCCGATCAGTACGAATCCGACGAAATCGATCGTCTGCCCCCAGTGGGCGAAGATCATGATCAGTCCGAAGACGAACGCCACGCCGCCCATCGCCAGTACGAGTGCGATCCATTTCGATTTTTCCCGCAGGGTGTAGGTTCCGCGCACCTGCCGCGCAATGCTGGCTACCAGTGCGATAAGCGAGGTGCAGACGCAGGCGATGCCGAGCATCACGCTGCCCGCTACGGTGTGGGGCGTGTCGGGGCCCGTGCCGAAGAGAACGAAGGCCCAGATCCAAGCCGCGGCCGCCACGATGCCGGCAATGGCGATCAGCAGCGACGACGTGCCTTTGGAGAATCCCCCGGGATTGACCGCGAACGAGGCGTCGGCCGAGTTCTTGGGGATCAGGCTGAACTTCGTCGAGGAGGTCGCCGCTGTCGAGACGCAGGCCGTGATAAGTCCCAGCCCGCAGACGACATGACCCGTGACGAAGGCGCCTGGCGCGCCCGACGAGACGATCAGAATACCACAGACGAGTGTCGTCAGTGCGAATGCGTAACCGACGATTGGAAAGAGATAGCGCGCCGTCTGGTTATAGGTCCCGATAATCTGGCGGATGATGGTGGCCGCCGTACAGTAGAGCGCCACGCAGATCGAGCCGAGGAAGAAGATCACCGGACCTGCCGTCAGACGACCGGGGTCGTTGCCGGCCGAAACGATGTAGATGCCGTAGGCGAAACAGAATGCGGCCATGGCGAGCGGTATGCCGCGAAACAGAATACTTATACCGTAATTCATAATCGAAAGTGTTTTTCGGGCAGGTTGCAATTCTCAAACCAAATATGGTGCAGGACAGACCTATCCGACGAAAAACGCCTTCTTGGTGCCGATGCATGCGGCCGAATGGCTTGTGGGCATTCGTTCGTCGGGCGTCCGAGCAAGGGACGCAGAGTTGTTCATAACGATGCCGCGTCGTGCTTTTTCCGTATTCGACGATGGTTTGCGGAGAAAGTGTCGGGATTGGAGCGGTTCGGTGAATCTGGAGGTGTTCGGGGCATCGAGAATCGAGGGTTCTGGAGAGTGCGGACAAATCCGAGCGGGCAAGTGGAAACCGGACGGTTCGCAATTAAGTCCGCAGGGGGATTGATGCAATTAAATATTGTATAATTTGCCGTCCTGTTGTTCAGGAGGATATCCGTCGTAGAGGGAGACTTGGGGATAGACGGAACGGCAATATTGCATGTTCGCCGGATTTTTCAATCCGTCGGCCGATCGAGGGCGGGATCGTCGGGGTTTCTTCGATATGCGATAAGTACTATGGTGGTTGTTTTCAACCGATCTCGGAACAATTATGCAATAATAAATTGCGTGTATCGGAGCCCTGTCTCTATCTGCGGCTCCTCTGAAAAAGTTAAGCGGAGCGACGGTCTGCGACCGAAACTCCGCTTGATTTTGCGACAGTTCGCCCCGGACGGGCCGGATTGCGGTTTGTCGCAGATCGCCGGCAGCCGGCGGATGTACCGCCGTACGACCGGAGACCGCTATTTAACTGCTTTTACGATTGCCTCGAATGCCTTCGGTTCGTTCATCGCCAGATCGGCCATTACCTTGCGGTTGATCGCGATACCCTTGGCGTTGACTTTCCCGATGAATTCCGAATAGGTCATTCCGTAAGCGCGGACGGCGGCGTTGATACGCGTGATCCACAGCGAACGGAACGTCCGCTTTTTGATCTGGCGGTGTGCGTAGGCATACTGCAGACCCTTTTCGACCGTGTTTTTGGCAACGGTCCATACATTTCCCCTTGAACCAAAGTTACCCTTGGCAAGCTTCAAAACTTTTTTCCTTCTTGCGCGTGACGCAACAGTGTTGACTGAACGTGGCATACTTAAAAGTTTTTGATAGAGCTGTCAGCGACGTGATTCTCTCACGTTCTTCGGGGCTGATTCGCTCCGTTGTTAATAAAAAAGTGCGACCTTCAACTGATTATTTAACCAGCAGGTTCTTGATCTTGGCCTCGTCGGCCGGCGAAACCGTGCCCGAATAGCAGAGGTTACGCTTCTGTTTCGTAGTCTTTTTGGTCAGGATGTGACTGTGATAAGCGTGTTTGCGCTTGATTTTACCTGTGCCGGTGAAAGTAAAACGCTTCTTTGCAGCGGCATTTGTTTTCATTTTTGGCATTGCCGTAAAAGTAATTTAGTTAAACATAGCGTGCAAAGATACGAAATATTTCGAAGATTCTTTCCGCCGTCCTGTTTTTTTTCGAAAGATGCGCTGCGGCCGGAGGCGCCGAAACGGGATTCATCCTGTCGGCAGGCTGTGAAACGACTGAATGTCGGATATTTTACCTACCTTTGTTCATAACACGTAAAACCGGAACGAATGAAAAGAAGACTATGGATCACTGTTGCCGCCTGCCTGTGTTTCGGCACGGTTTCGGCACAGGAGAAACTGCACGTGAGATCGGCGGAGTTGCAACAGGAAGATGCCATTGCGGCGCTCGGCGCGCTGGGCGTGAACATGCTGCGTTTCGATTTCAGCGATTTTACGCGGAAGAACTATGCGGTGACCGTCTATATCGACGAGGCGGACAGCACAGGAACCGAACGGATGAACACAGCGCACGCGGGCGGTACGCGGCAGCAGTTGTCAAAGATGCCGGCGGAGGTGCAATCCCGGTTTCGGATGAAATACCACCTGCCCGAAACGGCTGAAGATTTCGTGCGGGGACGTTCCCTGACGCTGATCTTCTCACCGAAGAACGACTCGACCAAACTGCTTACGGTGGATATTCCCGGGATGATGCGGTTCAGCGCGCCGCTTAAGTTGCGCAGCTGCGAATCGAATGGCGAACCGCATTACTTTTATGTGCTGCGGCCCTTCAAGCTTTCGGCGGCGGAGGGCGAGGAGGTGAAGATCCCGTTGGCTTTTTACAGTTCGGGCTGGTACGATCCGAAGGCGGGTGTCGTGCGCAGTTGCGGCTCCAGCGAGATCGATCCCGCGCTGACGGACGAACTGGTCGGGCTGTCGCCGCACTATTATGTCGTCGGAGTGATTTTCAAGAAGAAGGAATAGCGTTCCGGCAGCGATGCTGCACGGCGCGACAAACGAACAATAGGTTATGACTTGGATATTTATCTTACGGCTGGTCGTGGCCGGACTGCTGGGCACGGTCGTCGGCGTCGAGCGCGAATGGCGCGTCAAGGAGGCGGGCTTTCGCACCCATTTCCTCGTCTCGCTGGGTAGCGCGCTCTTTATGATCGTGTCTCAGTGGGGTTTCGAAGAGTTTATCTCAATACACGACGGGTTACGGCTCGATCCGAGCCGCGTTGCGGCGCAGGTGGTGAGCGGCATCGGTTTCATCGGGGCCGGAGCGATTATTTTTCACCGCCAGATCGTACGCGGACTTACTACCGCCGCGAGCCTTTGGGCGATTGCCGGCGTGGGCATGGCTACGGGCGCGGGAATGTATGCCGTCGCAGCGGCGGCCACGGTGCTGACGCTCGTGGGGCTGGAGGTGCTCAACCTGATCTTCGGCGGGTTAGGTGCGCATCGTACGGCGCTCGTCTTCTCGGCTTTGGAGCGCGAAGCGATTCAGGATGCGCTGGAATTGCTGCGAAAACGCGGGTACAGCATCGTATCTTACGAATTGGAGAGCGAACGCAGCGCGACGGGAATTATCTATCGGGCGAATTTGCTGCTGCAATCGCGCAAAAACAAAAAGGGCGACGCCTTCGTCGAACTGCTGCAACAGGATCCGCGCGTTCTGGTGGAGCGGATCGCCTGACTGATAATCCGGCTTGTCGATGCAGGGGCGTCTGTTTTGGCGGTCGGCCGACTTCTGCTGCTCCGCGAGCACAGGGAGGTGTCAAGAAGCCGAAGCGGAGGTAAAATCGGCGCTGCCTGAACGCGCGGTTTACTTTTCGTGTTGTAGGCTCTAAAGAAGAAAGAAGGTGGCGAATTCCGAAGAATCCGCCACTTCTTTCATTTTAGCATATTTCTCCGATAGGGAGTTTTTCAGCGAGTTGTGTTTTTTTGGGTCGTTATTTTTTTGGTGTAAGGTTTTTCTTAGTGTTACCGGGATATAGTTTCAGCAGGATGACACCGTGTGGTGGAACTTCTGCTGAGAATTTGTCGTTTGTAATTTCAAGGTCTTTCTGCCTCCATAGATCGCGTACGGTCTGAGCTCCTCTTAACCCGATCTGCTTGATTCCGAATCCGATGACGGCGGGTTCAAGACTCTTGTTGAACAAGCCGACAGCCATCGCCCCGTCCTCGAGATGCTTCACGTAAATGACGTGGTCACCTTTCTCCCAGATGGGTACGGCCTGTACGCCGAGGGGATCCTGATTGACCTCTATGACCTCGTCGTTCGAAAGCAGAGAGCGTGTGAATTCATCCATTCTGGCCATGTCGCACCCGATGAGCAGCGGCGACGCGAGCATGGCCCATAAGGACATGTGTGTGTACTGCTCGTCCGCGGTCAGCTTGGTGTAGTGGAGCTTGGGCCCCCATCCGACGAGTCCGACGACGAGCATGTCCGCGTCGGGCCAGTGCCCGGGCCCGCAGAAAGGGGCCCACTTCTGCTGTGCGAAACCGATGGAAGAGATGCTCTTCCACGTGTCTCGAATATCTCCCGTTGTGCGCCAGCAGTCGGAATACTGCACCCATAAGGGCGCATCTCCGTAGGGGGCAGAGTTGGAGAGACTGTATACGATGTCACGGTCTGTCGCCCGCAACGCGTCGTGCATCTCCTTTACATGATAGAGGTCGTTTGGATTCCAGTCGTACTTGAGATAGTCGACCTCCCATTCGGCCCACTGCTTCGCGTCGGCTTCGACGAAGGAGTATGGTCCGTGCCGGTATACCTCTTTTCGGTCTTTCCAGTAATCGCCGCCCTCCTTCTCATATCTGTAATTCTGGTTGTGCTTCCCCTCCTTTATCCACTGATTCACGCCGTCGGGATTGTCGGAGTAGGATCCGATGTGTGCGGCATAGGTTCCGACCCATGGCGTGGAGTATATTCCGAGTTTCAGCCCCATTGCATGCACTTCGTCGGAGAGGGCCTTCATGTCGGGGAACTTTTCGTTGGGCAGAATGGCGTTGTACTTGCCGCCACGTTTGCCCTGCCACCCGTCGTCGATGTTGATGTATGTCCATCCGTGATTTACGAGCCCTTTTTCGACCATTGCTCGAGCGGACGCTAACACCTGCTCCTGCGTGACGTCTCTTGCCCAGCAGTTCCAAGAGTTCCACCCCATGGGCGGCGTGAGCGCGATGCGGTCGCCGATGCGGATGCGGAGTTCGCGAGAGTTCTCGCCAAGAGCGTTCTTTGCGCAGATTAGGACGCGATACTCCCCGGGTGTTTTCACGCATCCTGAGATCAGTCCGGTTTGGGGATCGATTTTGAGTCCTTTGGGCAGACCTTGTGCGGAGAAAGTCATGGGACGGTCACCGGATGCGGGTACGGAGAATAGGAATCGCGCGCCGGGTCTGGCGCCGAAAACCTTCGCTCCGTTGATGCGAGGCGTAGGCGGCGCGGGCGGAGTAAGGATGTAGGCCGACAGATCGGGAACTTCGACGTCGGCGGTTTGGGCCGAAACCCCGCCGCTGAACGCGGCCAGAAGCAGGAGGAACAGTAGTCTTTTCATTTCGTTTGGTTTTGAATCGGTTTGTTTTAACAAAGATACGAAAAGTCGAGCGCAGAAGCAAACGCAAGTTTGATTATGCCGAGACGAAGTATCTAAGGCGCAGCCAAAGATACGAAAAAAACGAGCGCAGAAGCAAACGTTTCGTTTGATTATGCCGAGACGAAGTGTCTAAGGCGCAGCCAAGGATACGAAAAAACCAAAACAAAAAACAGAGGGATTTCATATGAAATGCAAATCCCTCTGTAAATGTCTGTAACGGGTATTTTCGGCCGCGATTATATACTTTGATGTACCACCGTCAAAAGCGCCGATTTTGACGGTGGCGGCACGAAGTCTCCTCCGAGGAGGGGATTTAGGGGAGGGTCAGACTTATATACGACGCCGAAGGCGGCGAGAATGACGCTCGCATACGATTGGTACAGTCAAGTATATAATTGCCTTTTCGGCCTATTTGAAGAAAATAGAAGATATTTCCTTGTAATTGTGCACCCTCTCGACGACGTCGGCGAAGATGTCGGCGACCGACAGCACGGTGAATTTGTGGAGGTCTTCGCCTTCGTGCAGCGGAATGGTGTCGGTGACGATCACCTCCTCCAATGCGCTGGCGTTGATCTTGTCGTAGGCGCTGCCCGACAGAACGGGATGGGTGATGGCGGCGCGAACGCTCTTGGCGCCTTTTTTCATCAGCATGTCGGCGGCCATGCAGATCGTGCCGGCCGTGTCGATCATGTCGTCCACGATGATGATATTGCGCCCTTCGACATCGCCGATGGCGGTCATTTTGCCTACGACGTTGGCTTTCGCCCGTTCCTTGTGCGAAATGATGATCGGCGTGTGGAGGTATTTGGCATAGGTATTGGCGCGTTTGGCGCCGCCCATATCGGGCGCGGCGATCGAGAGATCCTGAATGTTGAGACTTTCGATATAGGGTACGAAGATGCCGCTGGCGTAGAGCGCATCGACGGGCACGTCGAAAAATCCCTGAATCTGGTCGGCGTGCAGGTCCATCGTCATGATGCGGTCGACGCCGGCGGCAACGAGCAGGTTGGCGACCAACTTGGCGCCGATCGGCACGCGGGGACGGTCCTTGCGATCCTGACGCGCCCAACCGAAATAGGGCATTACGGCGATTACCTGATGGGCCGAAGCGCGCTTGGCCGCATCGATCATCATCAGCAATTCCATCAGATTGTCCGTCGGGGGGAATGTCGACTGGATGACGAAGACCGTACACCCGCGGATCGATTCCAGAAAACAGGGCTGAAACTCGCCGTCGCTGAAATTCAGTACCTCGGATTCCCCGAGTTTCGTACCGTAGCTGGCTACGATTTTCTCTGCCAAGTAGCGGGAACCGCGGCCGGCAAAGAACTTGATTTTGTGTATCGCCATAATAGTTTGAAGGGATTTGACGGTGCAAATATAAGCATACTGAAAAAAGACGGCAAACGATTCCGGCTTTTTTTTACGAATCCTTTAAACATTTGTCGATGAAAGCGAGGATTTCCTCGCGTCCCGTGCGCTTGGCGCTTGAAGCGAAGAAGAGCGGCGGCAACTCCTCCCACTCTTGCAGCAACTGTTTCTTATAGCGGACGACATTGCTTTCGAGCTGATTGCGCGACAGTTTGTCGGTCTTGGTGAAGACGATCCCGAACGGAATGCCGTGTTCGCCCAGCAGACGGATGAATCGCAGGTCGATCGCCTGCGGATCGAGGCGTGAATCGACCAGCACGAAGAGAAAGTGCATCTTTTCCGCGCGGAAGACGTAGTCGGTGATCAGCTTCGAAAATTCGCTTCGCTCGCTCTTCGAGGCGCGGGCGTAGCCGTAGCCCGGCAGGTCTACCAGATACCAGCGGTCGTCGATCAGAAAGTGGTTGATCAGGCGGGTTTTGCCCGGCGTGCCCGAGACTTTGGCCAGCGAGCCGTGTGCGGTGAGCATATTGATGAGCGACGATTTGCCGACGTTGCTCCGCCCGATGAAGGCGATGTCGGGCAGCGTGTCGCGCGGAATCTGCGACAGCTGCTGCGAGCTGCATTTGAAGGTGGCGCGTTTGATCTCCATGCGGCAAAGATACTAATTTCGGACGGTTTATCGAGGCGTCGTCGGATATTTTACGAAAAGGCCGTGCAGTAAGTGTCGCCGTTTGCGGGGGTTTCCGCCGGTTTGTTTACCTTTGCCGGATACGGACCCTAATGCGTGCATATGAAAATCAGAACGGCTGTTTTGGCCGACACCGAACTGCTCGTCGAACTGAGGCTGGATTTCCTGCGGATGATGAACCCCGCATTATCCGGCGAAGCGAAGCGGACGATCCGAATGCAGTTGGCCGATTATTACCCGCGGCATATTCCGGCGGGCAATTTCATCGCCGTGTTGGCCGAGGAGGAGGGGCGGGTGCTGTCGGCGGCCTTTATGGTGTTTGCCGAGCGGCCGGCGGGGCCCGCTTTCCCGACGGGAAAGACGGCGACCCTGCTCAATGTGATGACCTATCCTTCCTGTCGCGGACGCGGATACGCGATGCTGCTCGTCGAGGAGTCGATCCGTTGCGCAGCGGATCGCGGGGTCACGGCGATCGACCTCAACGCCACTCCGATGGGCGAGACGCTCTACCGCCGATTGGGTTTCGAACCCGTCGCGGATACCGCCATGCGGTTGAGGTTATAGAAGAGTCCCGCTCCGACGCAAAACGCAGGGCTATGCCCTGCGTTTTGAATCGCTATTTCTGCGCCTTGCGGGCGATGACCGCATCGATATAGGCTTTGATCTTGGGGCCCGGATCTTCCCAACCGGCGGGTTTGATGACTTTGCCGTCCTTGGGATTGTAATGGGGTTTGCCGTCGGGCCATAGTTTGGCCATATTGGCCTTCTGTACGATATCGAACAGTTCGTCGGCTTCGAGGCCCATCTCCACCAGCGTGCCCAGTGCGAAATAGATCAGGTCGATCATGGCGTCGGCCTGTTCGTAAATATCCTGCGCCACGAGAAACTCGGCGACCTCTTCGTTCATCCATTTTCCACGGCTCAATGCACGCCCGCGCTCCACCATGCGCGGCTGCGGGGCGACGGGATGGCCGAATTTCTCGTGAAATTCACGGACATCGTTCCACTCTTTTTTCATCGGTATTTAGTTAATGATTAATCCGGTGGACAAAAGTAACGAAAAAATAACGATCCCGCGCAAGTTTTCGTCGCTGTTTTCGTATCTTTGCGCGGTTAGGTTTCATAAAATACAGAGATTCTATGTGCGGTATCGTCGGATATATCGGGAGCAAGGAAGCTTATCCCGTATTGATCAAAGGACTTCATCGGCTGGAATATCGGGGTTACGACTCTTCGGGCGTGGCCATGATTTCGGGCGAGGGGAAACTCAATATCTACAAGGCAAAAGGAAAAGTCGCGGCACTGGAACATTTCGCCGAGTCGAAGGATCACAGCGGCACGATCGGCATCGCCCATACCCGCTGGGCGACGCACGGCGAACCCAACGACACGAACGCCCATCCCCATGCTTCGCAGTCGGGCGACATCGCCATCGTACACAACGGCACGATCGAAAACTATACGGTCGTCAAAAAGGCCCTCGAACAGCACGGTTATACGTTCCGCAGCGAGACCGATACGGAGGTGGTGGTGCAGCTGATCGACTACATCCGTACCGATACCGGCTGTTCGTTGTTCGAGGCGGTGCGCGAAGCGTGTCACCAAATCGTCGGAGCCTATGCCGTCGCGGTGGTCGACCGCCGCAATCCCAATCAGATCGTCGTGGCGCGCAAAAGCAGCCCGCTGGTGATCGGCGTGGGTGACGGCGAATACTTCATCGCTTCGGACGCCACGCCGATCGTCGAGTATACGAACCGCGTGGTCTATCTCAACGACGACGAGATCGCCGTCATCAACCGCGGCGAGTCGCTCCATGTCTTCAACATGGATAACAAGGAGTCGAAAGTCAATATCCAGAAGCTCAAAATGAGCATTTCGGAGCTGGAAAAGGGAGGCTATCCCCACTTCATGCTCAAAGAGATTTTCGAACAACCCCGCACGTTGCGCGACTGCATCCGCGGCCGCGTGAGCGCCGACGGCAAGCAGGTCGTGCTGTCGGGCGTACTCGACAACAAGGATCGGTTTCTGAATGCCCACCGTATCCTGATCGTGGCGTGCGGCACTTCGTGGCACGCCGCCCTGATCGGCAAACACCTTTTCGAGGATATGTGCCGGATTCCGGTCGAAGTGGAGTACGCCAGCGAATTCCGTTACCGCAATCCGGTCGTGAGCGACAGGGACGTGCTGATCGCCATGTCGCAGTCGGGCGAGACGGCCGATACGCTGGCCGCGCTCGAACTGGCCAAGGAGCAGGGGGCGTTCGTCTTCGGGATTTGCAACGTCATCGGTTCGTCGATTCCGCGTGCGACCGATTCGGGATGCTATATCCATGTCGGTCCCGAGATCGGCGTAGCCTCTACCAAAGCCTTCACGGGACAGGTAACCGTGCTGGCGATGATGGCGCTGATGCTCGGCCGCATGAAGGGAACGGTCGCCGATGCGGCGTTCGAGCAGGTGACGCGCGATCTGCACCGCCTGCCGGAGTTGTTGCAGGAGGTGCTGAAACTCGACGCGCAGGTGAAAGACCTTTCGAAGATCTTCACTTATGCCAAGAATTTCCTCTATCTGGGGCGCGGTTACAACTATCCGGCCGCACTCGAAGGGGCGTTGAAACTCAAAGAGATATCATATATTCACGCCGAAGGGTGTCCCGCCGCCGAGATGAAGCACGGCACGATTGCCCTGATCGACGACGACATGCCGACGGTGGTCATTGCGCCCCGCGACAAGATCTACGATAAAACGGTCAGCAACATCCAGCAAATCAAGGCGCGTAACGGCCGCATCATCGCGCTGGTGACCAAAGGCGACGAGGTGGCGTCGAAAATCGCCGACTACGTGATCGAGATTCCCGAGGTGTGCGAATGCCTCTCGCCGATCCTTACGTCGGTTCCGTTGCAGCTGTTGGCCTATTACGTAGCCGTCAATAAGGGGCGCAACGTCGATCAGCCGCGCAATCTCGCCAAGTCGGTGACCGTGGAGTAGCGGTTCGAACGCGAGTTTCGGATGCCGGAGACGCAGCAGTCTCCGGCATCTGTTTTTATTCTCCGGCAACTATCGCTTTTTGCCGGAGAATTTCCTAATTTTGAAAGACAACCCTAAAATCCGAACCTATGTATTATCGTATGTTGATGACTTTGCTCTGTGTCGTGTCGGCATGGAGCGTGTCGGCGCAGAAAGCTCCCGTGCCGGACAACTATGAAATCAAGACGGCCGCCGACTGCGCCCGTTACAACGACGATGTGCTGCGTTGTGCCGAATGGCTGCGCACGACGCCTTACGATCGGGCGAGAGCCGGCGAATGGCAGCGTGCGGGCGCATTCCTCATGGCGTGGTCCATGGGAACGGCGGATGTGATGTTCGAACTGAGTGAAGAGGCCGCGCCGTTTCTGACTTCCAATCTGGAAACGGAGGTATCGACCCTCTTGCTTTCCGTGTATCTGGCCGGCGGCGCGGAGTATGCGCTCAAAGGCGGCGACGGGAAGAATACCGCGGCCGTTGCGCGCGCCGGCGGCGACGCCGTGATCGCGGTTTATCAAGCCGGTCGCGGAACGCTGGGCAAGATCCGCGAAATCGAAACGATGATCAAACAACGGAAAAAGGACAAGTGACGGCGTGCGGTCGATCCCGTCGAACGTCGTGTTTCGGTCGGTTTCAAGTAACGAAGGCGGTCGATTTCGTGCGATCCGCCGTTCCCGCTTTTCCCGACTTCGGCCTTCGGGATTGCCCGAACGACCGTTCGGACTGTTCGAAACAGTTCGTTTTATCCTTGAATTGGGCGTATATATTTCGTTGTGAGTCAGTCGATAGTCATGATGGATCGAAAAATATCTGAATAGGGCCTATTTCGGCCGACGATAGTTGGCATACGGAAAAAAAACATAACTTTGCCCATATAAACACCGGTGACGATGTTCATACGTTCTTATTTTGAAAGTATCCAGACGAGAGTTTCAGTTGTTCTCAGCATCTGATAAATTTTATCACACGTTCCGTCAGCGCACCGATGGTGTGCGTCTTGTCGGCGTGAGGTTGTTTGCAGGATATTGGGAAGGCTGATTCCGTGCCGCTCTTGTGTTTTGTGGCCGTTAAATTTCCGCGTGGCACAGCGGACCAAAATGCATAATGATGAAAACCTGTTCCCGGGATCTGCTGTTGCAGATGACCGAAACTTACAAAATCCGTATCGCAGGAGCCGATGATTTTCGCAGCTCGTTGGATTCGCTCTTTTTTACTGCGTTACGTGCAGCACGGGAATCGGACACGTTACGCCAATTCGACTGTTTCAAGGAGGCGGAACGTTATCTGTTGCGCGTGGCTGCGTCGAGCTATTTGAACGGATTGATGGCGGGAATGGCCATCGGCGCGAAGGGCGGTTGCGGCGGCGAGAAATCCTCCGGCATTTCTGCACGTCGTAAAAAGAAGGGACAGCATCTCACCTGAGTGAATCGGTTTCGGCTTCGCGCACATACGGTTTCCCTTCGTTATCCGTCGTATCGCGTTTTGCGTCGAAAAGGATTGGCTTCCAATGAAATTCCTGTAATCTTTTGTCAAGGTCTGTTCCGAGGATCCGAAACTCTCTTTACGCTCTGTGCTGTGTGAAGTTTGCGGAGGAAATGCAGCGAAAACTTTACGAAATAAACAAAGGAGAGACCTGAAATCTCTCCTTTGTTTATTCGTCGTATTCCGGTAAGGATCAACCTTTGTGGGGAAATAACTTTTCCCGCAGCGAAAAATTGTCGTACTCGTTTTTGAGCGAGGCGATCAGTTCGCGTACGCTCTGAATTTTCTCCGTCCGCCAAGCGTTTGCTCCGCAGAAGGCGTAGCCGTTTTCCAGCTTGCCCTTGAAGGCGTTGTAGAGCGCCAGCATGATGCAATAGGGAGAGCGGGAGACGTCGCAGGTCTTGATGCAGTTGAACGGGCAGGCTTTCGGGCGTTTCAATCCCTCTTTTACCTTTTCCAGAAATGACGAATGGATCGCCCGTCCCGGCATTCCGACCGGCGACTGAATGATCTCGATATCCTCTTTGCGGGCCTGTACGTAGCTCTCCTTGAACGCAGGGTCTGCGTCGCACTCTTCGGTGGCCACGAAGCGGGTGCCCATCTGCACTCCTTCGGCACCCAGTTGCAGAATATTGTAGATATCTTCGCCCGTGTAGACGCCGCCGCCGGCGATAACGGGAATATGGCAGCCGTGCGCCGCTTCGAAGGCGTGCACCTCTTCGACGATCGGCGGCAGAATCTCTTCGAGCGAGTAGTGCGCGTCCTCGATCTGATCGGCCTTGTAGCCGAGATGTCCGCCGGCTTTCGGCCCTTCGACCACGATGGCGTCGGGAATGTATCCGTAGTTGGCCAGCCATTTCTCGCACAGGAGCTTTGCCGCGCGCGCCGACGAGACGATCGGAGCCAGTTTCGTGCGGCATCCCTCGGTGAGGAACGACGGCAGGTTCAACGGCAGTCCGGCGCCCGAAAAGATAATGTCGGCCTTCTCCTGAATGGCTGTTTTTACCATGTCGGCGAAGTTGGACATGGCGACCATGACATTGACGCCGACGATGCCGCGCGTTTTTTCGCGGGCTTTGCGCAACTCTTCGCGCAACCCCCAGATGCTCGCTATATTGTAATCGGAAGAATAGTCGCGGTAAATGACGCCCAGTCCGGCAGAGGAGATAACTCCCACACCTCCTTCGTTGGCAACGGCCGAAGCCAGTCCCGAAAGCGAAACGCCGACTCCCATACCGCCCTGAACGATGGGCGTGCGGGCCAGCAGGTCGCCGATTTTGAGTGATTTCATCATGTGTGATCAATTAAAGTTTGGCAGTCCTGAAACGGGCGTCTGAAGATGAACGCCCGTCGAGGCCTGTTTTGCGGGTAAAGACAGGAGAAGCCGCGCCCGGAAACGAATTTATCCGGTTTTGCCGAAGCTCCGTCTATCTAAGCCGAAATTTCTTTTCGGCAAAGGTAATAAAAAATCGAAGAAACATCTGAAAAATTGTTCTTTTTCTCTTTTCTCCGGTTATAACAGTTCCTCGATGCGGGCGACAGGCGATACGTCGAGTGATGAGAAATCGCCGTTGAGGTAGTGATAGTAGCCCGCCACAGCAATCATCGCAGCGTTGTCGGTCGTAAATTTGAATTCGGGTACGAAGGTGCGCCAGCCGCGTTTGCGGCCTTCTTCGACGACGCCGTTGCGCAATCCCGAATTGGCCGATACGCCGCCTGCGATGGCGATGTCGCGGATGTCGTACTCCTTGGCCGCCCGAGCGAGTTGCTTGAGCAGGACTTCGACGATGGTATGCTGCAACGAAGCGCACAGATCGACCTTATGCCGTTCGATAAAGTCCGGGTCGTCGGCTACTGCATCGCGCAGCGTATAGAGAAACGAGGTTTTCAGCCCCGAAAACGAAAAATCGAATCCGTCCACATGCGGGTGCGCGAAGCGGAAGGCCTCGGGGTCTCCCTCTTTGGCCAGCCGGTCGATCACCGGACCGCCCGGATAACCGAGCCCCATCACTTTGGCACATTTATCGAACGCTTCTCCCGCAGCGTCGTCGATCGTCGTGCCGATGATCTCCATCTCGAGCGGCGAGTCTACCCGCACGATCTGGGTATGGCCTCCGCTGACGAGCAGGCAGAGAAAGGGAAAATCGGGGTGGGGCAGCGCACGGTCGGGGAGATCGAGAAAATGCGAGAGGATATGCCCTTGCAGGTGGTTGACCTCGACCATCGGAATGTCGTGCGCCAACGCGAGCCCTTTGGTGAACGACACGCCTACGAGCAGCGAACCGAGCAAGCCCGGGCCTCGCGTGAAGGCGATGGCATCCAGCTCGTCGGGAGCTACGCCGGCCTCCTTGAGCGCCGTATCGACCACGGGGACGATGTTTTGCTGGTGGGCGCGCGAGGCGAGTTCGGGGATCACACCGCCGTATTTCATGTGCACGGCCTGCGAGGCGATGACGTTCGACAGCAGCGTCGTATTGCGGATGACGGCCGCCGAAGTATCGTCGCACGAGGACTCGATGCCGAGGATGGTTATATCCATAGTTGTTCGCTGTTTTTTCGTTTTTTTGGCGAATAATCGTTAAATTTGTCGATTAAACGGATGTTTTACCATGCGCAAAGTTACGAAAATATTGGGGAAAGTGTTATCGGCGGCGGTATTGTTGCTGATCGTACTTCCTCTTGCGCTGTCTTTGTTGCTGAGTATTAATTCCGTACAAAATTTTGTCGTACGCAAGGCCACGCAATTCGCTTCGCGTAAACTCGAGACGGTCGTTCGTATCGACCGGGTGGATATCGGGATTTTCGACCGGATCAAACTGTCGGGACTCTATGTCGAAGATTACGGCGGAGACACGCTGCTTTACGTCGGGAAGCTGCATGCGTTCATCACGCAGTTCGGCATTTTCAGCGACGGGTTCACCCTGCGTCACGGCCGGCTGACCGACGGGAAATTCTATCTTCGGGAGATGCCCGACGGCATGATGAATGTCAAGCAGATCGTGTCGCGCCTGAGCAAGAAGGAGAAAAAGAAGGAGGGCGATTTCCGGCTCTCGATTTCGGCTCTTACGGTCGAGAATCTCGAATTCCGTCTTGAAAAACAGCAACACCGCAATCCTGCATACGGCATCGACTACTCGGATATGGACATCCGCGACATCGATGCCGTGATCGATAACTTCACCATCGAAGGCGGCGCCATAGGCGCCGAGATCGGCCGTTTCTCGGCGCGCGAGAAGAGCGGCTTCGAAATCGATAATTTCAGCGGGAAATTCTTTTTGGCCAACGGTTGCATCGGCATGGAGAATGCCCGACTGGTAACGCCGCATTCCAATGTCTCGATTCCCACGGTCTCGATCGTGGGCGATTCATGGGCCGAATACAAGGAGTATGTGGATCGGGTGAGCATGAACGTCGAAATCCGCAATTCGATGCTTTCGAGCGACGACGTGGCCTACTTCTCGCCCAAGTTGCGCGATTGGCGGCTGACGCTGCGCGATATCAACCTTACCTTCGACGGTGTCGTCTCCGATTTCAGGGCCGATTTGAAGAGTCTGGCTTTCGGTCGGAGCAGCCGGATGCACGCCCGGGGAGAGGTGACGGGATTACCCGATATCGATCATACGCATTTTTCGCTTTCGTTCGACGACCTGACCACCGAGGCGGCCGATATCGGCCAGATCGCGGCGAACATCGCCCGCAAGAAACTTTCCGAAAAGACGCTCCAAACGATGGATCGCGCCGGAGAGTTGAAGCTGACCGGAGAGGTCGAAGGAACGCTATCCTCGTTCCGTTCGCAGTTCGCATTGGCGGCTTCCACCGGCTCAGCTACGGCCGAACTGGCGATGCAGCCTGCCGACAGCCACAAGTTGCGACCGTTGAAGGGGCGTATCGCCGTGAACGGATTTCGTGCGGGAGAGGTGCTGGGACAGCGCAATCTGGGGAGCGTCAGTTGCGAAGCGGGCGTGAACGGAGTCATTGGGAACGGGGCGATCGACGCGCGCATCGACGGCAGCGTTTCGCAACTGGAGTTCAACGATTACGCGTATGACTCGCTGCGTTTCAACGGCCGTCTGACGGAAAAGACATTCGACGGTCATGTCCATGCCGACGATCCTGCGCTCCGGTTCGATTTTCAGGGCGAGGTGGGTTTCGATCCCGAACGGCCGCATTATGATTTCGATCTCGACCTGATCCATGCCGATCTTGCCCGTATGCATCTCAACCGCCGCGACAGCGTATCGGTACTCTCGGCGCTGATCGAAGCCCGTGCTTCGGGACGGACGCTGGACGATATGAACGGAGAGGTAGCCGTGGACGACGTGGTTTATCGTTACAATACCGATACGCTTCGCACGACGCAACTTACGCTCACGGGACAGAACAGTTCCGGCAGCAAATACCTGTCGTTGCAGTCGGAGTTCGCCGATGCGACGTTCCGCAGCAAAACCGATTACAAGACCGTTTTCGAATATCTCCGTTCGAGTCTCGAAAAATACATCCCGCTGCTCTACGACGAGCGGAAGTCGCGTAAGCGTACCGCGGGAGCCGTGAGCGTCGTGGACGACTATTCGGTGCTGTCGGTCGATGTCAAGCACTTTACGCCGGTGGCCGATGCGGTGTCCGACGGCTTGCAGATCGCCGACGGCTCGCAGTTGCGGCTCCTGTTCAATCCTGCCAACGACAAACTGTCGCTCAAAGCGACTTCGGAGTATATCGAACGCGAGCGGATGCTCGCCACGCGGCTGAACCTCAATGCAACGAATCTCGGGGATTCGCTTTCGGTCTACTTGCGTTCCGAAGATTTCTATTTGGGTACGTTCCACATGCCGCAGCTTTCGGTCATGGGCGGGGCCCGCAGCGACCGGCTGCGGCTGTCGGCGGGTTTCAACGATACGACGGCCCGCGTTTCGGCGCTTCTGGGTCTTGAAGCGCTGATCCGGCAGTCGCCTCAGCGCGGCCGGTCGGTCGATGTGCGCCTGTTGCCGTCGCACATCAGCCGCAAGGGAACGACGTGGCAGATCTTCGCCCGTAACATCCAGATCGATACGGCGCGCGTAGTCGTCAACCGCTTTCTGGTGATGAACAAGGATCAGGAGTTGCTGGTCGACGGCGTAGCCTCGCGTCACCGGCAGGATTCGGTTTTGTTGCGGTTGAAAAATTTCGACCTTGCGCCGTTTACCCAGATCGTCGAGAACATGGGCTATGTCATCGAGGGGCGGACGAACGGTCAGGCGGTGATTAAATCGGCGCTCAAAGGGACGGAAATTACGGCCGACATCCTGATGGACAGCGTTGAGGTCAATGATCTCCCTGCGCCGCCGATGCGGTTCACCTCGATGTGGGATTTCAAGAATGACCGAGCGCGGCTGACGGTGACCGACCGGGAGAAACGCGATACGCTGATACGGGGATTCTATGCCCCTGCAACGGTGCGCTATTATGCCGAGGCGCGTTTTCCCGGCATACGCATGAGCCTGCTCGATCCGATGCTCAAAGGAGTGATCTCCGATACGCAGGGTACGGCCGATGCTGCGCTGACGCTCACCGGCCAGCGCCGCCAAGCTCACCTGTCGGGGACGATCCGCATTCGGGATTTCCATACGAAAGTCGATTATACGCAGGTGAGCTATACCGTTCCGCAGGCCACGATCGAAGTGGAGAACAATCGTTTGTCCATGCAACAGGTGCCGGTAAGCGACGTGTTGGGCAATCGGGGTATGATGGATTTCAATCTCAATCTGCAACATCTGTCGAACATCTCCTATTCGCTGACGATGCAGCCCCGACAGATGCTGGTACTCAATACCACACAGGAGGATAACGACCTCTTTTACGGCAAGGTATTCGCCACGGGGCGGGCGACCATCGCCGGCGACAAGGGGAGCGTGCGGATGAACATCGTGGCCACGACGGCCGACGATTCGGCCTTCTTCCTGCCGCTTTCGAGCAAGTCGAATGTCGCGCGCGCCGATTTCATCACCTTCGAAACGCAGCAGCAGACCGATACGCTGAACGTCCTCGAACGTAAGAAGCTGATGTTCGAACGCAAGCACAAACCCAAGGCCATAGAGGGGAGTTCAATGGATATAAACATGACGCTCAATGTGTTGCCCAATGCCGATTTCCAACTCGTGATCGATCCGACGGTAGGCGATATCATCAAGGGTCGCGGAGAGGGCACGCTCAACCTGCACATCAACCCCCGTTCGAATATTTTCGAGATGTACGGCGACTATACCATCACGGAGGGAAGTTACCTCTTTACGCTTCAGAACATCATCAACAAACGGTTTACTATCGAAAGCGGTTCTACGATCCAGTGGACGGGCGAGCCGCTCGACGCGCGGCTCAATATCAACGCCGTCTACAAACTCAAGACCTCGTTGCAGCCGCTTATCGGGTCGAGCGTCTCCTCGGGCGGCGGCGACATGAATCTCAACCGTGCGGTTCCCGTCGAGTGCATCATCAACCTGAGCGACCGGCTGACCCATCCGACCGTCACCTTCGACGTGAAGGTGCCGACGGCCGACGCCGAGTACCAGACCATCATCGCCAATACGCTCAATTCGCAGTCGGCCATCGCCGAGCAGTTTATGTTCCTGCTGGTGACCAACAGCTTCCATTCCGACACCTCGGGCGGCGGCAACAATCTGGGCGTTTCGGCTTCTGCCGCCACCGGTTTCGAACTGTTGTCGAATCAGTTGTCGAACTGGTTATCGACCGACGATTACAATATCGTTTTCCGCTACCGGCCCAAGTCGGAACTTTCGGGCGACGAGGTCGATTTCGGCTTCTCGAAGAGCCTCATCAACAACCGGCTTTTCGTCGAGGTGGAGGGCAACTACATGCTCGACAACTCTCAGGCGGTCAACAAACAGATGTCGAACTTCATGGGCGAGGCTTACGTCACGTGGCTGATCGACCGCGCCGGAACGCTCAAACTGAAAGGGTTCACGCAGACCATCGACCGTTTCGACGAAAACCAAGGATTGCAGGAGACCGGCATCGGCATCTATTACAAGGAGGATTTCAACAATCTGAAAGACCTCAAAGAACGGCTGAAGAACAAGTTCCGCAGCCGTCGCAAGCGGCAGCGTCTGCTCGAGCAACAACAGGTCGCCGATTCGCTGCGCCTGCTCGAACGGCAGCGTGCGGCCGATTCGACACGCAAGGCGTCGCTCGTCGTCCCTTCGGCCGATACGACTTCCGCAATTGAAGGAACCGCCGCAGCGCCCGACCGCAGGAAAACGGACAAAAACTTAAATAAATAATTTTACGTACACTATGATTACATTTTTGCAGGCCGCCGAAGGCGCGGCTACGGAAGCGACCCGGATGGGTTTGTGGGAGTTGTTTACCAAGGGAGGCTGGCTGATGTGGCCGCTGCTGATCTTGGGCGGCGTGACGATCTTCATCTTCGTGGAGCGTTTTCTGGCCATTCGCAAGGCGTCGACGCTGGATATGAATTTCATGAACCGCATCCGCGATTTCATCCTCGACGGCAAGATCGCCGCTGCGGTGGATCTCTGCCGCAAGACCGACACGCCGATCGCCCGCATGATCGAGAAGGGTATCGAGCGGTTGGGACGTCCGATGAGCGACGTGCAGTCGGCCATCGAGAATGTGGCGAATCTCGAAGTCTCGAAGCTCGAAAACGGACTGCCTTCGCTGGCGACGATCGCCGGCGGTGCGCCGATGATCGGTTTTTTGGGCACGGTGCTCGGTATGGTGCAGACTTTCATGGAGATGTCCGCGGCCGGCGGCACGGTCGACATGTCGTTGCTGGCGGGCGGTATGTATGTGGCGATGGTTACGACGGTCGCCGGTCTGATCGTCGGAATTCCCGCCTATTTCGGCTACAACTACCTTGTGGCGCGGATCGAGAAGCTCGTTTTCCAGATGGAGGCCAACTCGATCGCCTTTATGGATATTCTGAATCAACCCGTTCAAAAATAGTACGTTATGGCTATTAAACACGGATCGAAAGTAGACAAATCCTACTCGTCGGCGTCGATGACCGACCTGATGTTCCTGCTGTTGCTGTTTCTGCTGATCGCTACGACGCTGATCAATCCCAACGCGCTGAAACTGATGTTGCCCAAGAGTGCCAACCAGTTGAAGGACAAGGCGATCACGACGGTTTCGATTCAGCAGGCAGGCGGCGGTTACAACTATTACGTAGAGCTGGAGAAGGTCAACGGTATCGACGGTGTGGAGCAGGCGTTGCGCGTGCGGCTTGACGGCAAGGAGGATCCGACCGTCTCGCTGCATTGCGACAAGACCGTCGCGGTGGACGAGGTGGTCAAGGTGATGAACATCGCCAAAGACCGTAACTACAAGTTGATTCTGGCCACGCAGCCCTGAAAGGTGCGCTATGCATTACTACAACCCATATAACCATTCGTCGCGCCGTTGGGCGTGGATATTGACCGGTCTCTACGGGGCGTTGCTGGCTGCGGCGTTCCTCTTTGTGTCGGTCGATGCGAGCCATCCCGTGCAGTCGGGCGACGCGATTTTCGTCGAGTTCGAGGAATCGAAGGCTCCCGATCCGCCCGTTCCGCCCCGCACGGCCGTCGTCGAACCGGAGCATACGCAGATCGACGACGAGGAGTCGTTCAATCAAGCGAAGGGTTCCGACGAAGCGACCCGAACGGTCAATCCCAAGGCGCTTTTCAAGATGGCTAAGGACGGCCCCGACGAACCGGAGGACACGGGCAATCCCAAGGCGCCGAAGGGTGAGACCAACACGGCGTCAGGGACCGGTTCGGGACTCGATCTGGTGAGCGGGAATCTCGACAAAGGGCTCGAAGGGCGCGGATTGGTGGGCGCGCTTCCCAAACCCGACTATACGGTCAACGTGACGGGCAAGGTGATTATCGACGTGACGGTCGACGCTGCGGGACGCGTGACGAGCGCCGAATTCCATGCGCAGGGCTCGACGACGAGCAACGCCACGCTGGTCGAGGCCGCCAAGCGGGCGGCGATGAAAGCCCGCTTTACCGAGAGTGCGAGTTTCGTGCAGGGCGGTATGATAACCTATGTATTTAAGATGAACTGACGATGCGTAAAATCCTGATTCTACTGACAGCCGCTTTGCTGCTGTCGACGGGGGCCTCGGCGCAACGGCGCGCAGCCCGTATAAAAGCCGATTCGATTGCGGCTACCTATGCCGGACGCGTGCAGGGAGGCGCACACCTCCATTTTTACGAGACGACGCACGATTTCGGCGATATCCCCCGTAAAGGCGGCAATCTGGTTCGGGAGTTCGAATTCGTGAACGACGGGACGGAGCCGCTGGTGATTCTGCGTGTGCTGACCTCGTGCACCTGCACGAAAGCCTCCTTTTCGAAGCGTCCCGTAGCGCCGGGCGAACGCGGCGTCGTTAAGATTATATACGAGCCGCATAAAAAAGAACAAGGTGCTTTCAGCAAAGTGATTCAGATTTTTTCCACCTCGATCGAGGGACGAAATATCCTTACCGTAAGAGGAAATTCGATAGACGCTAAAAAGTTATGACGCTACTGTTTAAAAATTGTACGGTGCTGCCGATGACGGCGGCGGACGACGAAGCGAAATATTTCGACGGATATGTCGGCATCGAGGGACGCCGCATCGCACTGGTGACGGCCGATCCCGCTGCGGCCGAAGCGTGGCGCACGGCGCATCGCGACGTGCGCGAGATCGACGGTCGGGGCGGAATCCTGATGCCCGGACTGGTGAATACGCATTGTCACATGGCGATGACCCTCCAACGCAGCTACGCCGACGATATTGCTCTCATGGAGTGGCTCAACGACCATATATGGCCTTTCGAAGCGCATCAGACCGACGACGACATCCGTGTCGGCGCACTGCTCGGCGCATCCGAAATGCTGCTGGGCGGCGTGACGTCGGTGGTGGATATGTACTGGTCGGAGGCGGCCGTCTTCGATGCGGTCGATCAGGCGGGAATGCGGGCGCTGCTCTGCGCCAGCTACCTCGATTCGCGACTCGAAGCGTTCGACCGCGATCTGCCGGCGCTCGTCGAGAAGTGCGGGGGCTCGTCGCGCATCCGCGCGGGACTTGCGCCGCACGCCGCCTATACCTGTTCGACGGAGAACCTGCGGCGCGGTATGGAGGCTTGCCGCCGGTACGACATTCCGATGACGACCCACGTGGCCGAGACGCTCGACGAGGTGCGTATGATCCGCGAGCGTTACGGCGCGACGCCGGTGGAGTATCTCGATTCGCTGGGACTGCTCGACGGGCGGCTGATCGCCGCTCATTGCGTTCATCTGACCGAAGAGGATCGCCGCATCCTGCGCGAACGGGGCGTGAACGTCGCCCATTGCCCGACGAGCAACATGAAGATTTCGAGCGGCGTCGCTCCCATCGAACAATTGCACGCAGAAGGGGTGAACTGTACGGTCGCCACCGACGGTCCCAGTTCGAACAACGATCTGGATATGTGGGAGGAGATGCGCAACGCCTCGTTCCTGCAAAAGGTGGCGACGATGAATCCCTGCGCCGTGCCGGCCTACGAGCTGCTGAAGATGGCGACGGTGAACGGCGCGGCCGCGATCGGCCATGCCGGCGAGCTGGGTGTCGTCAGAGAGGGCGCGCTGGCCGATCTGATACTGCTCGATACGAACAAGCCCCATCATCATCCGCGTCACGATATCGTGGCCAATGTGGCTTATTGCGCCAAGGCGGCCGATGTCGTAACGGTAGTGGTCGACGGTGAATTGACCGTCGAAGAGGGTCGTCTGTTGACGGTAGATCTGCCCCTGCTTTATACTCGCGCCGAGACTGTCGTGCGTCGAATCGCCGGAGCGTTGTAATTCCGTTACGATGATACGAAGGGGTCGGATTCCGCAGAATCCGACCCCTTCGTTGCTATTCCGGCCCTTCTCAGCGGGCGCTGCCCTGTCGGGCGACGGCTTCGGCGCGGCGGCGTATCTCTTCGGGATCGCCGAGGTAGTAATCGCGCGTGAGGCGCAGCGTGTCGTCGAATTCGAAGACATAGGGCGCGGCCGTCGGCAGGTTGAGCGCGGCGATCTCGTCGTCGGGAATCCGTTTGAGGTGCTTGATAACGCCGCGCAGCGAGTTGCCGTGCGCCACGACCAGCAGGCTGTCGTACCGCATCAGCGACGGGAAAATGACGCAGTGCCAATAGGGCATGATTCGTTCGATGGTCTGTTTGAGCGATTCGGTGCGCGGCAGTTCAGCGTCGGGTACTTCGGCATAGCGCGCGTCGAAACGCGGATTGCGCGCATCGTCCTCCGGCAGCGGATCGGGCGCTACGTCGTAGCTTCGGCGCCAGATGTGCACCTGCTCCTCGCCATACTTTTCGGCCGTTTCACTCTTGTTGAGACCTTGAAGCATGCCGTAGTGCTTCTCGTTGAGACGCCATGTCTTCTCGACCGGAATCCACGCTTCGTCCAACTCGTTCAGCACGCAGTCGAGAGTCTTGACTGCGCGTTTGAGATAGGAGGTGTAGGCCTTGCCGAACGTGAACCCCTCGTCGCGGAGCAGCCGGCCCGCCCGTACGGCTTCGGTCACGCCCTCCTCGGTCAGATCGACGTCCGTCCAGCCGGTGAAGCGGTTCTCCTTGTTCCATGTGCTCTGCCCGTGGCGGAGCAATACGATTCGTTTCATAGCTCGGAAATTTAGGCGATGGTGACCGACGGGTCGAGATAAACGTCCTGAATGGCGTTGAGCAGTTTGACGCCCTCGTCCATCGGCCGTTGGAAAGCCTTGCGGCCGCTGATAAGTCCCATGCCGCCGGCGCGTTTGTTGACGACGGCCGTCATGACGGCGTCGGCCAGATCGGAGTCGCCGTGCGACTCGCCGCCGGAGTTGATCAGGCCGACGCGGCCCATGTAGCTGTTGGCCACTTGGTAGCGGCACAGGTCGATAGGGTGGTCGGACGAGAGTTGCGTATACATTTTTTCGTCGATCTTGCCGAAACCGATGGCTTTGAAGCCGCCGTTGCAGGTCGGAAGTTTCTGCTTGACGATGTCGGCGCCGATCGTTGCGCCCAGATGGTCGGCCTGTCCCGTCAGGTCGGCGGCGCTGTGGTAGTCGACGCCGTCCTTCTTGAAGGCGTTGTTGCGCAGGTAGCACCACAGAATCGTCGCCATACCCAGTTCATGAGCGCGTTCGAAGGCTGCCGAAATCTCCGTCAGCTGGCGGCGGCTTTCGGCCGATCCGAAGTAGATCGTGGCGCCTACGGCGACGGCGCCCATCTCCCATGCCTGTTCGACCGAACCGAAGAGCACCTGATCGTAGCTGTTGGGATAGGTCAGCAGTTCGTTGTGGTTGATCTTTACGACGAACGGAATCTTGTGTGCGTATTTGCGGGCGACGGCGCCCAGTACGCCCAATGTCGAGGCCACGCCGTTGCAGCCGCCTTCGATGGCCAGCCGGACGATGTTTTCGGGATCGAAATAGATCGGATTGGGTGCGAACGACGCGCCTGCCGTGTGTTCGATGCCCTGATCGACGGGCAGGATCGAGACATAGCCCGTGCCGGCCAGCCGGCCGTGTCCCAGCAGGCGTTGCAGACTGCCCAGCGTACGGATGTTGCGGTCGGACGCCAGCCATACGTCCTCGACGGTGTGCGGCGAGGGAAGGTGCAGACAACTTTTGTCGATGGTTTTGCAGGTATGGGAGAGCAGGTATTCGGCCTTGTCGCCCAACAATTCAACGATCTTGTTCATAATTTTATAAGATTTAAATGAATGTCCGTATAATTCCCGTTGCATAAATCGTTCCCCGATATCTCCCGCAGAGCGGCGGTTTGTTCCTGAGTGCCTGCCGGCGAAAAGGTGGAACTCGACTCTTACAAAAATACGAAAAAAATAGCGAGGTTGTCATACCTATTTATGATGAAATCGGAGATGTATCGAAAAAATAAGGGACGGCTTGCCTGCCGTCCCTCATTATCCAGTAAATGCTCCGCGATCAGAGTTTGATATCGTAGATTTGGATTACGCCCTTCAGATGCTCGTTCTGGTCGGTTACCAGCAGCGACGTGATCTTGTGGCGGGTCATCATCTTTTCCGCCTCGATGAGTTTCTCCTCGGGATGGATACGTTTGGGGTTGCGCGTCACGATGTCGGCGGCGCGCAGATTGATAAATCCGGCGCCCGACCGCTCCATGGCGCGGCGAATGTCCCCGTCGGTGACGATGCCTTCGATCCGGTCGCCTTCGCAGACGACGATCAGCCCCAACCCGCAGCGGCTGATGGTATGGATCATGTCTTTGGCCGTGCAGTCGGGACCGACGACGGGCAGGTTGTCGCTGCGCATCACGTCGCCGACGGTCGCCAGCAGGCGGCGGCCCAGACTGCCGCCCGGGTGGAGTCGTGCGAAGTCGCAGCTCGAGAAATTGCGCATCTTCATCAACGCGATGGCCATCGCGTCGCCCATGGCGATCTGCGCGGTGGTCGAGGTCGTGGGCGCAAGGTGCAGAATGCAGGCTTCGTGGTCGACCGATACGTCGAGGTGGATGTCCGAGTGAACGGCGAGCGTGGATTTCGGGTTGCCCGTCATCGAGATCAGCCGGTTGCCGTTGTTGTGAATGAAGGGGACGATTTTGAGCACCTCGTCCGTCTCGCCCGAGTAGGAGATCGCCAGCACGATGTCTTCTTTCGAAATCATGCCTAGATCGCCGTGGAAGGCCTCGCCCGGATGAAGGTAGAAGCTCGGCGTGCCCGTCGATGCGAAGGTAGCGGCCATCTTGCGGCCGATCAGCCCCGACTTGCCCATTCCGGTGATGATGAGTTTGCTGTTGCTTTCGAGGATCATCGCTATGGCTTCGACGAAACGGTCGTCGAGCGAACGTTCCATCTTTTCGAGCGCTTCGGCCTCGGTACGGATGGCCTCACGGGCCACTTTCAGAATTTCGTTTTGTTTGGACTGCTCCATTACAGTAGGGATTTGACGACCCCTTCGAGGTCGTCGAGGTTTAACATGTTGGGCCCGTCGCTCAGGGCGCGGTCGGGATTGGGATGCACTTCGAAGAAATAGCCGTTGGCGCCGAATGCTTTGGCCGCCAGCGCCATTGCGGGGACGAATTCGCGGTTGCCGCCCGTCTTACCGCCGGCGGCGCCGGGACGCTGCACCGAGTGCGTGCAGTCCATGACGACCGTCTGCGCGATGCGCAGCATGTCGGGGATGTTGCGGAAGTCGACCACCAGATTGTTGTAGCCGAACGAGTTGCCGCGTTCGGTGAGCCATACCTCGCGGGCGCCTGCGTCGCAGGCCTTTTCATAGGGGTAGCGCATGTCCTCTCCCGAGAGGAACTGCGCCTTCTTGATATTGACCGTGCGCCCCGTCTTTGCGGCGGCGACCAAGAGGTCTGTTTGGCGGCAGAGGAAGGCGGGGATCTGGATCGCGTCGACCACCTCGCCCACGGGCGCCGCCTGCCACGATTCATGGATGTCGGTCAGCAGTCGCAGCCCCCATTTCGACCGTATGTCGGCGAGCATCTGCAACCCCTTTTCCATCCCTACGCCCCGATAGGAGCGGATGGAGGTGCGGTTGGCTTTGTCGAACGACGCCTTGAAGACGATCTCCGTACCCAGCCGGCCGTTGATCTCCGCGAGACGTGCGGCCACCGTGTTGAGCAGTTCGGCCGATTCGATCACGCAGGGTCCGGCGATGAATTTGATAGCCATATTCGGATTCGTTTACGATGCGGCCGCCGTCGGGCCGGCCGCATGGATTTATCGTTTTTCTTCTCTTTTTTGCAGGAAACTTTCCGCTTTCGCCAAGTCCTCCGGCGTGTCGATGCCGATGGTTTCGATTTCGGAGAGGCCCACGCCGATGCGGTAGCCGTTTTCCAGCCACCGCAACTGTTCGAGCGATTCGGCCTTTTCGAGCGTCGACGGGGGCAGCGCGGTGACTTTCCGCAAGACCTCACGGCGGAACGCGTACATGCCGATATGTTTGTAGAAGGTGTGGCGCGCAAGCCACTCCTCGCGCGGTATGCCTCGCAGGTAGGGAATCACCGAACGCGAGAAATAGAGCGCCTGCGACGCGGCGTCGAGCACGACCTTCGGCGAATTGGGATTCTCCAATGCGGAGAGACCGTCGGCTTCTGTGAAGGGCTTGACGAGCGTGGCGATGTCGGTGGCCGGATCGTCGAAACAGCGGGCAATGGCTGCGAGCTGCGAGGGGTGGATGAAGGGTTCGTCGCCCTGTACGTTGACGATGACGTCATGGTCGCCGCCCAGCTTCTCTACGGCTTCCCAACAGCGGTCGGTGCCGCTGCGATGGTCGGGAGAGGTCATCACGGCGCGACCGCCGAAAGCCTCGACCGCCTCGAAAATCCGACGGTCGTCGGTAGCGACCGCCGCGTCGGCGAATACCTGCGTCACCTGTTCCCAGACGCGCCGGATCACCGGCTTGCCGCCGAGCATAGCCAACGGTTTGCCCGGAAAGCGGGTCGAGGCGTAACGGGCCGGAATGACGGCCAAAAATTTCAGTCGGTTCATACCTGTTGCAAAAAGAAGAGTCGAAAGACCCGGACGGACGTCCCGCAACCTTTCGACTCCTGCTTTATCTGCTATTGTTTTTCTTCTTGATCGAGCGCCAGTCCGAGTACCTCTTCGTTGGTGCGGACGTAATGGAACGTCAGTCCTTCGATATACTCGGGTTTGATCTCCTCGATGTCCTTGCGGTTCTCCTCCGACAGCAGCAGGGTGGTGATGCCGGCGCGTTTGGCCGCCAGAATCTTCTCCTTGATGCCGCCCACGGGGGTCACGCGTCCGCGCAGCGTCGTCTCGCCCGTCATGGCGATGCGGTCCTTCACTTTCCGTCCCGTGTAGGTCGAGACGATCGAAGTGACCATCGTGATGCCGGCCGACGGGCCGTCCTTCGGGATGGCGCCTTCGGGCACGTGGATGTTGAGGTCGTACTTCTCGAACTTCTCGGGGTCGATGCCCAGTTCCGTGCAGTGCGCCTTGACCCACTCGAAGGCGATGGTCGCCGACTCCTTCATTACGTCGCCCAGGTTGCCGGTGAGGCTCAGATGTCCCTTGCCGGGTGTGAGCACCGACTCGATGTAGAGAATGTCGCCGCCCACCTCGGTCCATGCCAGACCGGTCACGACGCCCACGATGCCGCTCACTTCGTACTCCTCGTTAAGGAACTTGGGCTTGCCGAGGATGCGCTCGACGTCCTTCGCGCCGATTTCGGGGGCGAACGCCTCCTCCGAAGCGATGTCCTTGGCCCGCGAACGAGCCAGTTTGGCAATGTGCTTGTCGAGCGACCGGACGCCCGATTCGCGGGTGTAGCCGGCGATGATCTGCTCGACGATCTTCGGCGTGAGTATCAGCTCCGACTCCTTGATGCCGTGCGCTTCGAGCTGCTTGGGCAGCAGGTGATGCAGGGCGATCTGAATCTTATCTTCGAGAATGTATCCCGGAATGTTGATCATCTCCATACGGTCGCGCAGCGCCGGATTGATGTTGCCGGCATTGTTGGCCGTGGCGATGAAGAGCACTTTCGAGAGGTCGTACTCCGTATCGAGGTAGTTGTCGTGGAACGTGGTGTTCTGTTCCGGGTCGAGCACTTCGAGCAGCGCGCTCGAGGGGTCGCCGTGATTCGACACGCTGATCTTGTCCACCTCGTCGAGGATGATCACCGGATTCGACGATCCGCACCGCTTGATGGTCTGGATGATCCGGCCCGGCATCGCTCCGATATAGGTGCGACGGTGTCCGCGAATCTCCGCTTCGTCGTGCAGGCCGCCCAATGCGATACGGCCGAACTTGCGGCCCAGCGCCGTGGCGACGGACTTGCCCAGCGAGGTCTTGCCCACTCCCGGGGGGCCGTAGAGGCAGAGAATCGGCGATTTGAGGTCGCCCTTGAGCTTGATGACGGCCAGATGCTCCAACAGCCGTTCCTTGACCTCTTCGAGTCCGAAATGGTCGTGGTCGAGTTGCTCGCGCGCCTGTTTGAGGTCGAGATTGTCCTTCGTGCAGTCGCTCCAAGGCAGTTCGAGCAGCAGTTCCAGATAGGTTACCTGCACCGAATACTCGGCCACGGCAGGGTTGAGCCGTTCGAGTTTCTGCAACTCCTTTTCGAACAGCTCGGCCACCTCCTTGGGCCAGTTTTTCTTCTTGGCTTTTTCGCGCATTTCGTCCAGCTCGGCGTCGGCGCCGTCGCCCAGTTCGTCCTGAATGGTGCGCATCTGCTGCTGGAGGTAATAGTCGCGCTGCTGCTTGTCGATCTCCTGCTTGACCTTCTCCTGAATCTCGTTCTTCAACTCGATGAGCTGCTGATCGCGGATCAGAATTTCGAGCAGTTTGCGGGCGCGGGCCAGCAGTCCCGGCGCTTCGAGCAGCGACTGCCGATCCTCGTCCGAAAGTTCGAGGTTCGTACAGATGAAATTAATGATTCCGCGCCGCGAATCGATGTTCTTGATGGCGAAGATCGCCTCCTTGGGCATGTTGGGCGAAATGTTGATGATGTTGAGCGCCACGTCGCGGATGGAATCTACCAGCGCGTTGAACTCGACGTTCTTTTCGTCGGGCGCCGAATCCTTCAACGGCGTCACCTTCGCCTGCAAATAGGGGTCCGAGGAGACGTATTCCCCGATCTCGACCTTCTCCAATCCGTTGAGAATGACCGTGAGGTTGCCGTTGGGCATCTCCAGTATCTTCATGATTCGGGCGGCCGTGCCGATCCGGTACATATCTTCGGCCTTGGGGTCTTCCACGTCGCCGTCGCGTTGCAGGACGGCGGCCAGCATGCCGTTGCGGGCATTGGTGTCGCGCACGAGCGTCATACTCCGCGAGCGTCCCACCGTAACGGGGGTGATGGCGCCCGGGAAAAGTACCGAGCTGCGCAGTGTCAGCACCGGAAGCACCTCGGGAACGGCCACCTCCTCGATCATGTCGTCCTCACCGGTGACGATGGGGATGACGCGGTGGTTGCCGTCGAGCGCTTCGGGCAGCGATTCCAGCTCTTTCAGTTCTATTTTATCTCTTTTACTCATAATCTTCCTAAAATCAAGTTACAAAGATAACGCTTTTTTTCTTATAATATTTTATATAAGTCGTTGGCTTGTTAAGAAGTTATCAACACTATTTGTGCCGCAGAGCGGCGCGGCGGCGACCGATTCGGGATCGGTCAAAGCGTATGACCGGCACTATCGGGCGATGGCAGAGGAGCTTGCATGGACAAAGATACGGCAGCGGATTTCCGCTGCCGTATAGGATTGCAGGGGCCTTGAAGGCGTTTAATCGATGGCGAAGGTCGATACGATGACCTGTTTCTCGTCGAGGTTGTTGGGGTTCGAAACGGTGATGCCGTATTCGCCGGCGGGCGTCTCGTCGAGGGTGATCAGGTAGGAGCTCTCTCCGTACTTGCGGCCGGTGAACGAAAGCCGTTCCAGTTTGTTAGATTTTACGCTGCCGAAACTGCTGACCGAGGCCATTTCGGCCATACGTTTGTCCTTTTTCGCTTCGAAGCGGAAGACGTTGATGATCGACATGGGGTCGGTGGCGTTGTCGACGGCGCGCACGATGAAGCTGACCGGCTGACCGGCCGTCAGGCGTACGCCGGCTTTCGGCCCTTCGATGATGAGTTTCGTTTTGGCTTTGCCGATGCCGAAGATGACGCCGCTGGCGTTGGTACGCGTGCGGAGTTGTACGGCCTGTTTTTCGAGTTTGGCCGTCGCGCCGTCGGGCTGTACGGTCAGAATTTCTCCGATGAATTCGGGTTCGGGTGTCGTTTCGGGAACCGTTTGGGCCTGTGCTGCATTCAGCAACAGCAGCAACGCGGCGCACATGAGGGTTTTTAATTGCATAAAGTTTGAATTAGTGGAATTATAAACTACAAATTTAGGTTAAATTACCCCTCCCCTCCAAATTTTCCGTCCGAAAAATGAACTGCCGGAGCCTCTTTGATTTTATCGGCAGATGAAAAATCGGGAAGGAGAAGCGGAACCCTGCGAAAAAGATATACTTTTCCCGGAAAAATTATAACTTTGCACCTTACAAAACAAAACGTTTTCGATCCGCGCGGAGCCGGAATCGCCGGTTGTGCCGAACGACGAAAACGATGAATGAAGTTCAACGTAAAATTCCGACGTATGCAGATTGCCGACAAATACGCTCCGCAGGAGATCGAACAGAAGTGGTACGACTACTGGGAGAAATACAAACTGTTTCACTCCGAGCCCGATGCGCGCGAACCCTATACGATCGTCATTCCGCCGCCCAATGTGACGGGGATGCTTCATATGGGGCATATGCTCAACAACACGTTGCAGGACGTGCTGGTTCGCCGCGCCCGCATGCAGGGTAAAAACGCCTGCTGGGTGCCGGGCATGGACCATGCGTCGATCGCTACGGAGGCCAAGGTGGTGGCCAAGCTCAAAGAGCGCGGCATCGAGAAATCGTCGCTCACGCGCGAAGAGTTCCTCAAATACGCGTGGGAATGGAAGGAGCAGTACGGCGGCGTGATTCTCAAACAGTTGCGTAAGCTCGGAGCCTCGTGCGACTGGGATCGCACCTGCTTCACGATGGATGAGATTCGTACGGAAGGGGTCATCAAGGTCTTTTGCGATCTCTTCCGCAAGGGCCGCATTTATCGCGGCGTGCGCATGGTCAACTGGGACCCGTCGGCTCGTACGGCGTTGTCGGACGAGGAGGTCGTTTTCAAGGAGTCGCACGGCAAACTTTACTATCTGCGTTACCATGTCGAGGGGACGGACAAATACCTCGTCGTGGCGACGACGCGTCCCGAAACTATTCTGGGCGATACGGCGCTCTGCGTCAATCCCGACGACGAGCGGTACGAGTGGCTCGCGGAGGACGCCCGCGTGGTGGTGCCGCTCGTGGGCCGCTCGATTCCGGTGATCCGCGACTCCTATGTGGACATCGCATTCGGCACGGGCGCCCTGAAGGTGACGCCGGCGCACGACGTGAACGACTACATGCTGGGCGAGAAGTACGGTCTGGAGACCATCGACATCTTCAACGACGACGGAACGATCAACGACAAGGTCGGGATTTATACGGGCATGGACCGTTTCGAGCTGCGCCGCGTTATCGAAGCGGATCTGCACGAGGCGGGGCTGTTGGAGAAGACGGAGGAGTATACCAACAACGTGGGGTATTCCGAGCGGACGGGCGCGGCCATCGAGCCGAAGCTCTCGATGCAGTGGTTCCTCTCGATGGAGGAGTTGGCGAAACCCGCTACGCGCGCCGTTCTGGAAGACGAAATCCGTTTCGTACCCGAAAAATACAAGAACATCTACCGTCATTGGATGGAGAACATCAAGGACTGGTGCATCTCGCGTCAGTTGTGGTGGGGACAGCGCATTCCGGCCTACTATCTGCCCAAGGGCGGTTACGTGGTGGCCGAGACGGCCGAAGAGGCGTTGGCGCTGGCGCGCGAGAAGACGGGCGACGCCACGTTGCAGGCGAGCGATCTGCGGCAGGACGAGGACGTGCTCGACACGTGGTTCTCGTCGTGGCTGTGGCCGATCTCGGTATTCGACGGCATCCGCAATCCCTGCAATTCCGAAATAAGCTACTATTATCCGACTAACGATCTGGTGACGGGCCCCGACATCATCTTCTTCTGGGTGGCGCGCATGATTATGGCCGGTTACGAATATCGCGGCGAGAAGCCCTTCGGCAACGTCTATTTCACCGGTATCGTGCGCGACAAGATCGGCCGCAAGATGTCCAAGCAGTTGGGCAACTCGCCCGATCCGCTCGACCTGATCGCGCAGTACGGCGCCGACGGCATGCGCGTGGCGATGCTGCTCTCGTCGTCGGCCGGCAACGACGTGATGTTCGACGAAGCGCTCTGCGAGCAGGGCCGCAATTTCGGCAATAAGATCTGGAACGCCTACCGGCTCGTCAACGGTTGGTCGGTGGACGCGGCGCTCGCCCAGAGCGACAACGACCGGTTGGCGGGCGAATGGTTCCGCCAGACGCTGCGCCGCGCCGTGGCGGAGTTGGACGAGGATTTCCGCAATTATCGTATTTCGGAGGCCTTCATGCTGCTCTACAAGCTCTTTTGGGACGATTTCAGCGGATGGTATCTCGAAATGATAAAGCCTGCTTACGGAGCGCCGATCGATCCGCGGACGGCCGACGAAGCCAAAGGGTTCTTCGATGCGCTGCTGCGCCTGCTGCACCCCTTCATGCCCTTCGTCACCGAGGAGATCTGGCAGGATCTGGCTCCGCGCGCGGCAGGCGAATCGATCCTGATCGCATGCCAGCCGCAGGCCGACGAGACGGCCGACGAAGCGTTGTTGGCGCGTTTCGAACTGGTCAAGGAGACCATTACAGCCGTGCGCAACATCCGCAAGCAGAAGAATCTGCCGCAGAAGGAGGCGCTGACGCTCGAGGTGATCGCCGACGGGAATTATCCTGCGGAGTACGCTCCCGTGCTGGAGAAGATGGCCAATCTGTCGGCCATCGAACGGATTACGGAGAAAAATCCGGCGGCAGCGGCGTTCATCATCAAGACCACGCAGTATTTCGTGCCGCTGGGCGATCGGATCGACCGCGAGGCCGAGGTTGCGAAATTGAGCGAAGAACTGACCTATTACGAGGGATTCCTTTCGAACGTCGACCGCAAACTTTCGAACGAACGGTTCGTGCAGTCGGCGCCCGAAGCGGTGGTGGCCAAGGAGCGCGCCAAGAAGGCCGACGCCGAGGCGAAGATCGCGGCGATCCGCGAACAACTCGCGGCGTTGAAATAATCGTCTGAAATAATGGTTTCGGCAGCGACGGGAATAAGGAAAGCGGTGTGCTGCGTCCGGTTCGTTCTGGGCGCAGTCGTCCTGTGGTTCCCGTCGGGTGTTGCAGCGCAGCCGCAGGGGCTGCGGCCTCCGACCGACGATCGGGATACGGTGGCGTGGAACGGTTATTTCTCCGCATGGGAGGCGTTGGCTCCGGCTGACGCGCAGTTGTGGATCGATCGGTTCAACTACGATCTCAACCGGTCGCGTCGGGCGGAAGTCCTCCTTCGCGGCGCGCAGGATACGGTCCGCATGGCGGGCGAATCGTCCGAACGGCTTATTTTGACGGATTCGGCAGGAAATGCGGCCGGAAGCATCGGCGAGCGGATTGTTTTCGACGAGACGCTCTTTGCGCGGGCGATCGGAGCCATCGACCGCGGCATCGCGCTGCATCCCGACCGACTCGACATGTATCTGGGACGCGCCGCCGCTTTCGCCTATGCCGAACGTTACGGTCAGATGGCGGACGCGCTTTGTGCGCTTGTCGCCCGTGCGATCGAAAACGCCGGACGGTGGATCGCGACGGACGATCTGACCGTACAGCCGGTTGCGCCGAAGGAGTTGATCGCCGACTATCTTCAAGACTACGTAAATACGCTTTTCGACGTGGCGTCGCCCGATGGCAGCGATGAGGCGACCGATGCGCTCGGACGGTTGGCCCGCTGCGAAGCGGAGTATTGCCCCGAAAGCGCCGTGGCGCTCAACAATCTCGGAGCTTGGCATTACGGTGCGGGGCGCGTCGACGAGGCGCTCGACTGCTTTGTCTGCGCTTCGGCTGCCGATCCTTCGGACGGCGTGCTGATTTATAATATCGGTTATCTCTACCTGCAACGGGGCGAACGGGAGAAGGCTCGCACATGGTGGTCGCGATTGCTCGACTCGTCCGACGAGTCCGAGCGGCAGCGGGCAGCCGAATTGCTTCGCGGGCTCGATGAAAAACCTGCGGCGGAATAACCGCTTATAACGTTGAAAAATTGGATATTACGATCTATACCGACGGTTCGGCGCTGGGAAATCCCGGCCCGGGCGGTTATGGAGTTGTGCTGCTGAGCGGCCCGTTCCGCAAGGAGATTTCGGCCGGTTACCGGCTGACGACCAACAACCGCATGGAACTGACCGCCGTGTGCGTCGCGCTCGAAGCATTGAAATTCGATGGAAGCGACGTGGTGGTCTACTCCGATTCGAAGTATGTGGTCGACGCCGTTGCGAAGGGATGGGTCTTCGGCTGGGAGAAGAAGGGCTTTGCCGGAAAAAAGAATCCCGACCTGTGGCAGCGTTTTTTGCGCGTTTACCGTCGCCACCGCGTGCGGTTCGTGTGGGTCAAGGGGCATGCCGAGACGGTGGAGAACAATCGCTGCGACCAGTTGGCCGTGGCGGCGGCGAACGGATGCAACCTGCTTGTCGACGCAGAATATGAGAATGGTTGATGCGTCCGGTTCGCTTTTCGACCCCGATTCAGGTAAAGAGACAACCTAATTTTAACGAGTTTTGTCATGCAGAATTTCAAGGAGGTCGATGTCGTGACCATCGACGAAAATTTTATCCGTGCCATCGGCAGCGAGTGGATGCTCGTGACGGCGGGCAACCGTGAACGATGCAATACGATGACTGCGTCGTGGGGTATGGCGGGTGAGATGTGGGGTCGTCACGCGGCGATGGTGGTGATCCGTCCGCAGCGTTACACCTATGAATTTGTGGAACGCGAGGAGCGTCTTACGCTCTCGTTCTTCGATCCCGTCTATCGTAAAGCGCTTGCCTATTGCGGCAGTCACAGCGGGCGCGACGAAGCAAAGATCGCCAATGCGGGATTGAGCGCGGTCTACACCGACGACGGAGTTCCTGCGCTGGGTGAGGCGCGGCTCGTGCTGCAATGCCGCAAAATGTACGTCGACCGGATGCGACCGGAACGTTTTCTGGACCGCAAACTGATCGACCGCTGGTACGAAGCGGACGATTTCCACTGGATTTATATCGTGGAGATCGAACATGCCTATGTGAAGGCGTGACGGACGGGATGGATTAGCGAACCGTGCATCCGTCGAACGGACAGAACCTAATTTGATCGATATGAACCTCTTTTACACGTTTGTCTGCGGAGCGGCGTTCGCCGTTCTGCAAACAGGAGCCGTTTGTGCGCAGGAGTCGGAACCCGCAAATCGGGCGCCTTTACAACCGAAATCCTATACGCTGCTTCCGCTCGGCGCCGTGCGGCCCGAAGGGTGGCTGCGCGAGCAGTTGTGCCGGATGCGCGACGGTATGACCGGACGCCTCGATTCGCTTTATGCGCCGGTCATGGGAGCGCGCAATGCTTGGTTGGGCGGCGACGGCGATGCGTGGGAGCGTGGGCCCTACTGGATCGACGGGCTGCTGCCGCTGGCCTATCTGCTCGGGGACGAAGCCCTGATCGCCAAGACGCAGCCATGGATCGAACGGGCGTTTGCCTCCCAGCGGCCGGACGGTTATTTCGGCCCGTCGGAAGACCGTTCGCCGGAGCGGGGATTGCAGCGTGACAATGCGCGCGACTGGTGGCCCAAGATGGTAATGCTGAAAGTGATGCAGCAGTATTATTCGGCTACGGGCGATCGGCGCGTCATCGACTTCATGACGCGTTATTTCCGTTATCAGCTTCGTCGGCTGCCCGAGGAGCCGCTGGGGCACTGGACGTATTGGGGCGCGCAGCGCGGCGGCGACAATCTGGGAGTCGTCTATTGGCTCTATAACCTTACGGGCGAGCGATTCCTGCTCGAACTGGGCGAATTGATTCACCGGCAGACGACCGACTGGACGAATATTTTTCTGCACGGCGACGAACTGATGGAGCAGACCTCGTTGCATTGCGTCAATCTGGCGCAGGGATTCAAAGAACCTGCCGTCTATTGGCAGCAGAGCGGAGATCCCGAACAGTTGAGGGCATTGGACGAGGCGGTGCGGAAACTGCGCCTGACGATCGGTTTTCCGACAGGTTTGTGGGCAGGTGACGAGAAGTTGCAGTTCGGCGATCCGACGCGGGGATCGGAACTTTGCACGGCCGTCGAGATGATGTTTTCGCTCGAAGAGGTACTGCGCATCACGGGTGCGGGCCGCTGGGGCGATTATCTGGAACGCATCGCTTACAATGCGCTGCCGACGCAGGTGTCCGACGACTGTATGACGCGTCAGTATTACCAGCAGATCAATCAGATCGAAATTACACGCAAGGCGCGTAATTTCACGACGCCCCATGAAGATACCGACCTGTTGTTCGGCCTGCTGACCGGTTACGGCTGCTGCACTTCGAACTGGCATCAGGGGTGGCCCAAGCTGACACGGAATCTGTGGTACGGGACGCCCGACGGCGGACTGGCGGCGTTGGTCTACGCGCCGTCGCGCGTAACGGCGCGGATAGCGGGCGGCGAAGAGGTTCGTGTCGAGGAACAGACAGACTATCCTTTCGAAGAACGGGTGGTGTTCCGCTTTTCCTATCCTGATCGGAAAGTCGCCAAACGGGGTGGAGCGGTCTTCGCTCTGCGTCTGCGGATTCCGTCGTGGAGCGTCGACAGCCGCTTTACGGTCAACGGCGAACCGGTCGCGACGGTGCGTGTGGGAGAGGGCGTGGTAAGTATCGCCCGCCGATGGGCGGACGGCGACCGGCTGGAAGCGGAATTCGATGCCCGTATCGGCATTGAGCGATGGTACGACCGTGCGGCGGTCGTTACGCGCGGGCCGCTCGTTTATGCGCTCAGGATGCGGGAGCAATGGCGCAAATGCGTGTTCGAGGAGGCGAAACGCGCCGATTACGGCGATGTCTATTATGAGGTCACGTCGTCTTCGCTGTGGAACTATTGCTTCGATTCGAAGCGGCTGAAAGCCGATGCGCTCGATGCGAATTTTTCGTTCGAACGGCGTGATTCCGTCGCCCGTTATCCGTGGACGCAGAATGATGCGCCGCTGTCGATACGTACTGCGGCGTATCGTTTGCCCATGTGGACGACTTACAACGGTTCTGCCGGTCCGGTGAATTACTATTCGCAGTCGCGTTACGACCGGACGACCGAACCGGAGGAGATCGAGTTGATCCCTTACGGCTGTACGACGCTCCGAATCACGGAGTTTCCGGTACGCTGAGTTTTCTGGAAGACAAGCCGACAGGCGGCCGCCTTCGAAGGAGGCCGCCTGTCGTTCTTACTGTTGTATTTTGACCAGTTGTTCGCGGTAGGCGTTCAGAATACGCGACTTGGAGATGAAACCCAGATAGTGGTTCTGCTTGTCGACGACGGGCAGCATCCACGTGTGGTTCTCCTCGAATTTGGGCAGTACGGATTGAATCTGTTCGTGTTGGAAAATGCGGTCGGGCGGCTGAATCATGTAACGGCTGATCGGCGTGCCCCATTTTTCGCGTTTGAACATGTCTTCGCGCAGGTCGTCCAGCTGGACGATTCCGATCAGACGGCCGAAATTGTCGATCACGGGGAAGATATTTCGCCGCGCGTGGGCGATGATGTGGACGATGTCGCCCAATGTGAAGGTCTCCTTGATGCGGTAGAAATCGGTCTCCATCAGATCGTCGAGTTTCAGGAAAACGAAGACCGACTGATCCTTGTCGTGCGTCAGCAGATCGCCGCTGAGACGCAGCTGTTTGGTGTAAATCGAGTCGGGATCGAGATAATAATCGACGGCGAACGAGATGCAGGCGACGATCATCAGCGGGATGAAAAGCCCGTAGCCGCTCGACAGTTCGGCGATCAGGAAGATCGAGGTGAGCGGTGCGTTCATCACGCCCGACATGACGCCCGCCATTCCCACCAGCGTGAACGAGGCGATCGAGAGCTGCCAGCCGAACAGGACGTTGAAGACCAGCGCCACGATGGCGCCCGTGAAGGCGCCGACGAAGAGCGACGGAGCGAAGGTTCCTCCCACGCCGCCTGCGGCGTTGGTCGAGGACATGGCCACTACCTTGAAAAACATGATGGCGGCGATGTAGAGAATCACTACCCAGTCGATGTCGCTGAAACGATAGAAAAGCGAGGTGTTGAAGAGCGACTTGGTGTCACCGTGCATCAGCGAGGTGAATCCCTCGTAACCTTCGCCGTAGAGCGGCGGAAAGACGAACAGCAACACGCCCAGCGTGATGCCGGCGTAGAGCCATTTGCGGCTTTGCGAGCGGATGGTTTTGTAGAAGGCGCCGATGCGTGAGTTGACCGAGGTGAAATAATAGGACATCAGACCGCACAATACGCCCAGCAGAATGAACATGGGGATCTGTTGCAGTTCAAAAGCGTCGGCCGAGGTGAGCGAGACGGCGATGATCGGATCGAAGCCGCGGAAGACAAAGGCGATGGTCGTGGCGGTGATCGAGGCGATGAGCAGCGGAATGACCGACGAAGCGGTGATGTCGAGCATCAGAATCTCCAACACGAAGACCACACCCGTGATCGGCGCTTTGAAGATGGCGGCGATGGCCGCGCCGGCGCCGCAGCAGAGCATCAGCGTCGTATTGCGGTAGTTGAGGCGCGCCAACCGACCTACGTTCGACCCGATGGCGGCGCCCGTCAGTACGATCGGCGCCTCCGGGCCGACCGAACCGCCGAAGCCGATGGTCGTGGCGCCGCCTACGATCGAAGTCCAGCAGTTGTGGGCAGGAATGCGCGAATCGCGGCGCGACATGGCGTAGAGTACGCGCGTAACCCCTTCCGAAATGTTGTCGCGCACGATGTATTTGACGAACAGCGTCGCCAGAATAATACCCACGGCGGGGTAGATCAGCAACAGAAAATGCGCGCGGCCGACCGGAAACCAATTGACCAGACAACTCTTGATCGCATAGAGCAGGATTTCGAAGACGTAAGTGCCCAGTCCGGCCAGCAAACCGACGACCATTGCCAACAGCATCATGATCTGTCGGTTGCTCAGCCGGCGCGTCAGGCGGTAGAAGAGCGCGTAGATGCGTTCGTATCGGAAATCCTTGAGTTTCATAGTCGCTTTTCGACGGCGTTATTGATGTTTCTCGCGGTAGAGCGCAGCTTGAGAAGCGATCAATTCCCGATCTCCGAAATAATTGATCTTCATCGCTTCGCGAACATCGCTCAACGTGCGCGCAGCCTCGGCGCGTGCGGTCTCGGATCCTTTGTGCAGCACGTCGTAGACCCATTCGATGCGCTCCTCGTAGTAACGGCGGCGTTCGCGGATCGGGTCGAGCGTTTCGTTCAACACGGCGATCAGGAACTTTTTGACCTTCACGTCGCCCAAGCCGCCGCGACGGTAGTGCGCCTTCAGTTCGTCGAGAGAGGGGTAGTCGGGGAGGTATTTCGCAAAATGTTCGGGACGGCAGAAGGCATCGAGGTAGGTGAAGACGGCGTTGCCTTCGACTTTGCCCGGGTCCTCCACGCGCAGGTGGTCGGGATCGGTGTACATGCCCATCACCTTTTTGCGCACCTCCTCTGCCGGATCGCTCAGGTAGATGCAGTTGCCCAGCGATTTGGACATCTTGGCTTTGCCGTCGGTGCCGGGCAGGCGCATGCAGGCGGCGTTTTCGGGCAGCAGGATTTCGGGTTCGACGAGCGTCTCGCCGTAAACCGAGTTGAACTTGTGGACGATCTCGCGCGTCTGTTCGAGCATCGGTTCCTGATCCTCGCCCACAGGCACGGTCGTGGCGCGGAAAGCGGTGATGTCCGACGCCTGCGAGATGGGGTAGGTGAAGAACCCGACGGGAATTCCCTGTCGTTGCAGGTCGTTCTCGGCGTTGTTTTCCCCGAAACCGCGCAATTGGATTTCGGCCTTCACGGTCGGATTGCGCTGTAAACGGGCTACGGTGACAAGGTTCATGTAGTAGAAGGCCAGTTCGCACAATTCGGGAATCTGCGACTGGATGAACAATGTCGATTTTTCGGGGTCGAGACCGCAGGCAAGGTAATCGAGCGCTACCTCGATAATGTTCTGGCGCACCTTTTCGGGATTGTCGGCGTTGTCGGTGAGCGCCTGCGCGTCGGCGATCATAATGAAAATCTTTTCGAATTCGCCCGAGTTCTGCAACTCCACGCGGCGGCGCAGCGAACCTACATAGTGGCCGAGGTGCAGTTTGCCGGTCGGTCGGTCTCCGGTCAGAATGATTTTACCCATAACAGCGTATGTCGTTTTTATAATTTTATATGTAAGGGACAAAAGTAGAAAAAATATGGCTCTCTGCGAGTAATCTTGACAAATATAAGGTTTTTTTATATATTTGCCGGACAGAATAAGTTCCTTCGTTTATGACTATCATTCAACTCGAATACCTGCTGGCGGTTGCCAATTGCGGGAGTTTTTCGTTGGCCGCCGAACACTGTTTCGTGACGCAGCCTTCGCTGAGCATGCAGATCAAATCGCTCGAAGAGGAGTTGGGCGTCGTGTTGCTCGATCGTTCGAAGAAACCCGTGATCGCCACCGAAGCGGGTGAAGTGGTGTTGGACCGCGCCCGTGAGACGCTGCGCGCCTACGACAATATCCGCGAATCGGTGGCTGAGCTCAAAGGCGAAATATCGGGACGTTTGCGGTTGGGGGTCATCCCGACCGTCGCGCCGTATCTGCTCCATAAGTTTCTGCCCGGTTTCGTGCACGACTATCCCCACGTGGAGCTGGAGGTCAAGGAGCTGATGACGCGCGACATCGTCGATGCGATGAAGCGCGACCGCATCGACGCCGCGCTGGTGGCGGGCGGTACGTGCGGGGAAGGAATTCAGGAGCAGGAGTTGTTCGACGACCGCTTCTTCGTTTACGTCTCGCCCGACAATCCGCTCTACGAACGTTCGAACATCCGTATCGAGGACATCGATCTGCGCGAATTGATCCTACTTTCGGACGGTAACTGCATGCGCGATCAGGTCATCGAATTGTGTCAGGCCAAACGCGGTGTGCCGTCGCACTACTATTTCGAATCGGGGTCGCTCGATACGCTGATGCGTATCGTCGACTGCACGCAATGCGTGACGATCATACCCGAGATGGCTATCGAGTATGTGCCCAAGGAGCATCGCAACCGCGTGAAGATGCTGGCCAAAGGCGCCACTTCGCGCAAGATCGCCATCGCCGTGCGCCGCACGTTCGTCAAACAGTCGATTATCAAGGCGCTTGCCGATTCGATCCGCGCCTATCGCAAATAGGCCTTCCGCCGGTTGCGGGAGAGGCTTTTTCGCTGCCGGCCGGTCCGCCGCGTTACCGCCATGCAGATTGCAGGCGGTTTTTCACTTTGCGGCGCAGTTTGTGCGGCGTGTCATAATCCGCTCATTCCGTCCCTGTTTTTCGTCGATTTCCGATTTATTTACTATCTTTGCGCAAATATAGCGCGTGCTATTACGGAATATTATTATATGAAAGAATTGATAGAGACAATTGTCGGTGCGATTCAGGATAAAAAAGGTAAGGATATTGTATCGTTGGACCTCTCGGGATTCGATGGAGCCATCTGCTCGCAGTTCGTTGTCTGCAACGCCGATTCGACCACGCAGGTCGTGGCGATCGCAGACGGCATCGAGCAGGCTGCGGAGGAGAAACTGGGGGAGAAAGTATGGCGTGTCGAAGGCAAGCAGACGGGCTTGTGGGTGGCGATGGACTACATGGACGTCGTGGTGCACATCTTCACGACCGAGTTGCGTTCCTTCTACAAGCTTGAGGAGCTGTGGGCCGACGCACCGCTCAAACGTTATGATTACGAGGAGTAAAGAGATTTTATGACAGCAAAGAAGAAAAAGGACGGCGGTAACCGGAATCCGATCATGCCGCGTCCCTCCTATATGTGGATTTATGTGCTGGTGGCGGCTTTCATCATCGGCTATTCGCTTTACGGTATGGAGAATACCGATCCCGTGCGCAGCGACTGGAATACGGTCGAGGGGATGGTTCGCAGCGGCGATGTGGAGAAGATCGAGGTGGTGAACCGCGATGTGGCTGAGGTGTTCCTTAAAAAGAATGCGGTCGAGAAGTATCGCAGGGATTCGACGCAGCCCCAGTTCAAGCGCCTTCCCGACGAGGGAGTGCAACTGGTGTTCAACATCGGTTCGGTCGATACGTTCCGGCAGGATCTGGACAAGGCTGAGGCCGATTCGGGCAATCGCGTGGTGCTTACCTATGAGAACAGGGAGAACGGATGGATGAATCTGCTGATCAATTTCCTGCCGTGGGTGCTTATCATCGCCGTGTGGTTTTTCATCATGCGCGGCATGTCGCGCGGCGGCGGTGCCGCCGGAGGCGGCGGCCTGATGAATGTCGGCAAGGCCAAGGCGCAGGTATACGACAAGGATACTCCCAAACGCGTGACCTTCAAGGACGTCGCGGGGCTGGAGGAGGCCAAGGTCGAAGTGATGGAGATCGTCGATTTTTTGCGCAAGCCGGAGAAATACCGCGATCTGGGCGCCAAGATTCCCAAGGGAGCGTTGCTCGTCGGCCCTCCGGGAACCGGTAAAACGCTGCTGGCCAAAGCCGTGGCCGGCGAGGCAAACGTGCCGTTCCTCTCGATTTCGGGTTCGGACTTTGTGGAGATGTTCGTCGGCGTGGGCGCGTCGCGTGTGCGCGACTTGTTCGAGCAGGCCAAGCAGAAGGCGCCGTGCATCGTCTTTATCGACGAGATTGACGCGATCGGCCGCGCCCGCGGCAAGAACGCGGGGTTCTCGGGTAACGACGAACGGGAGAATACGCTCAACCAGTTGCTTACGGAGATGGACGGGTTCCAGACCAATTCGGGCGTGATCGTGCTGGCGGCGACCAATCGCGTCGATATTCTGGACAAGGCGCTGATGCGTGCCGGTCGTTTCGACCGTCAGATCGACGTCGGGCTGCCCGACGTGCACGAACGGGCCGAGATATTTGCCGTTCACATGCGTAATCTGAAATTGGATAAAGACCTCGATCGGGATTTTCTGGCGCGTCAGACGCCGGGCTTTTCGGGCGCCGACATCGCCAACGTCTGCAACGAGGCAGCGCTCATTGCTGCCCGGCACAGCAAGAAGAGCATCGGCCGCGACGACTTTATGGCGGCGATCGACCGCATCGTGGGCGGACTCGAAAAGCGGAACATGCCGATGACGGCGGCCGAACGGCGCGCCACGGCGATTCATGAGGCGGGTCATGCCACGGTAATGTGGTCGCTCGCCGAATGCGATCCGGTGCTGAAAGTGACCGTCGTGCCGCGCGGCAAGAGCCTCGGCGCCACATGGTCGGTGCCCGACGAAGAGCGGGTGCACGTTACGAACGAGGCGCTCGAAGAGCAGTTGGCCGGTCTGCTGGGCGGCCGGATCGCCGAGGAGGTCAACTACGGAACGCTCGGGGCGGGTGCGCTGAGCGATCTGGAACGGGCGACGAAGACCGCCTATGCGATGGTGGCCTATTACGGCATGAGCAAGAAGATCGGCCCGATCAGTTACTACGATTCGACCGGCACGCGCGATACGTTTACCAAGCCGTTCAGCGAGGAGACCGCCCGCGACATCGATTGCGAGGTGCGCCGTATGCTCGACGACGCTTACGCTTGTGCACGGAAGATCGTCGAGGAGAAAAACGACCGGATCAATGCGATGGCCGACCTGCTCCTCGAAAAGGAGACGATCTATGCCGAGGATATCGAACAGATTCTGGGACCGTCGGCGCAGTCGGCCAAACGCGCCGCTGCTGGCGACGGAAAGGCGGAAGAGACTGCGGGAGGCAAGGCCGCTGCGAACGAATTAACCGAAGCTTAAGATACGAATGAAAATGAAGAACCTGATGGTGCGGACGCTCAGCGGTCTGATATTGGCCGGAGTATTTGTCGGCGCCGTTTTAGGATCGCAATGGAGCTTCGGCGCGTTGCTGCTGCTGATTCTCGTGGGCGGTCAGATGGAGTTTTACAAATTGGCCCGTGAAACGGGCCTCTCGCCCCAGCGGTGGATGGGATTGGCAGTCGGAGTGCTGTTGTTTGTGCTGAATTTCGTCGTCTTCCGGCAGTTCAGCCAGCCGGTGACGGACGAGGCGGGAGGCCTCGTGCTGAACCTGCTGCTCTATATCGGATTATTGCTGCCGACGCTCTTTGTGTGCGAACTGTTCCGCCGCAGCGCCACGCCGCTGGCCAATTTGGGCGCGACGGTGCTGGGCGTATTGTATATCGCCGTTCCGCTGTCGTTGCTGCTCTATATTCCGGTGCTTGCCGGCGGTGGCGTGTGGCGTCCTGCGACGGTGCTGTGCTATATTTTCATTATCTGGGCCAACGACGTGTTCGCCTATCTGGTGGGGATGACCTTCGGCCGTCACCGTCTATGCGAGCGACTCTCGCCCAAAAAGTCGTGGGAGGGGTTCTTCGGCGGCCTTGCGGGAGCTGTGGCGACGGGGTTCGTCGCCGCCTATGCGCTCGATGCGAATTACTGGGTCTGGGGCGGTCTGGCGCTTGTCGCCGCTTTGGCCGGCGTTGCGGGCGATCTGGTGGAGTCGATGTTCAAGCGCGCCTCGCAGGTCAAGGATTCGGGGCGTCTGATCCCCGGTCACGGCGGCGTGCTGGATCGTTTCGACGCGCTGCTGCTGTCGGCGCCCTATGTGTTCCTTTACCTGTTGCTTGTCGGCAGGTTCGTATAACGACTAATCTTTACTGAAATGAAAATCAATAAGGAGGGTTACAAAATTATCGGTATCACCGGATTGATCTGTCTGTTGCTCGGCACGGGAATCTACCATCTGCTGCGCAGCCATGACAACGGTACGCTCGTGTGGGTGCTGGTCGTGCTGATGCTGTTTTTCTGGTTTTTTATCGTGGCCTTCTTCCGCGAGCCGCGTCGCGTGAAGATCCATGACGCCGATCTGGTCTTCTCTCCCTGCGACGGACGCGTGGTGGTGACCGAGCCGGTGCACGAGAGCGAATATCTCGATGAGGAGATGATGCAGATTTCGATCTTCATGTCGATTACCAATGTCCATATGAACTGGTTGCCGGTAGGCGGCGTGGTCGAGTATTTCAAATATCATCCGGGCCGTTTTCTGGTGGCTTGGCATCCCAAATCCTCGACCGAGAACGAGCGGACGACGACTGTGGTGCGCATGGACGACGGCCGTCACGTATTGTTCCGCCAAATCGCCGGATTGATCGCGCGCCGCATCGTGTCCTATATGAAGGTCGGTGAACGCGTCAAACAGAACGACGTGTGCGGATTCATCAAGTTCGGCTCGCGCATCGACGTGCTGCTGCCGAAGAACAGCGAGGTGCTGGTCGAGATCGGCGACCCCGTCGTCGGTTCGCAGACGCCGATCGCACGGCTGAAACCGCAAACGAAATAAGGTAGGAATCCCATATCGGACGAACGATGCTCATTACGCCTCCCACACTTGCCCGTTATACCGTCGGTTTGGTGATCGCCGCTGCGGTGGCGTTTCTGGTGTGGTATTTCAGTTCGATCGTCGTCTATATTCTGGTCTCGGCTCTGCTGGCGATCATCTTCAATCCGCTGGCGTGCCGTCTGTCGCGGCTGAGGATCAAGGGATGGCGCGTCCCCCGTTGGGCTGCGGCGCTGACGACGCTGATTCTGATCTGGGTGCTCTTCGCGGTGGCAGGCACGCTCTTCGTGCCGTTGGTGTTCAACAAACTGTACCAGTTCGCCACGCTCGATTTCGGTTCGGTCCTCCACTCGATCGAGGAGCCGATCGCCCGCATGCAGGAGTATCTCCACGATCTGTTCGCCCTGCCCGACGAGCGGTTCTCGCTGACCGATTCGCTGATCCAGTGGTTCAAGAGCATTTTCGACTACGATACGATCAATACGGCGTTTTCGTCGATCGTCAGCCTGACGCTCTCGGCGATAATCGCTTTTTTCTCGATTTCGTTCATCACCTTCTTTTTTCTTAAAGACGACGAGTTGTTCCTGACGATGCTCAAAGCGCCCTTCCCGGAGCGCGTGCACGGCAATATCGAGCGGGCGATGTCCTCCGTATCGCAACTGCTGATGCGGTATTTTACGGGCATTCTGAGTGAAAGCTGCATCCTGATGATCGTGATTTCGGTTACGATGATCTTCTTCGGAATGCGGACGCAAGACGCTTTCTTTATCGGACTGATTATGGGCGTGATGAACGTCGTTCCCTATGCAGGTCCGCTTATCGGCGGCGTCATGTCGGTGTTTATGGGCGTGGTGACGCCTATCGAAGGAATGACGACGGGGCATACGATGTTCATAATCGCCGGTTCGTTGCTTATCATCAAGGGATTCGACGATTTCGTGCTGCAACCTACGCTCTACTCGGAGCGTGTGAAGGCGCATCCGCTCGAAATATTTATCGTTATTCTGATCGCCGGTTCGCTGGCGGGAATCGTGGGCATGCTGTTGGCAATCCCCTCCTATACGGTGCTGCGTGTCTTTGCCAAGGAGTTTTTCTCGCAATTCAGGCTGGTACAGAAACTCACGGAGAAAATCTGAGTCCTATGGTAATCGAAGGAATCGTCGTCCACGGGAATCGCCTCGGAGGCCGCATGGGCTTTCCGACGGCGAATATCGAGGTGGATGGGAAACCGGAGGTGCGCGACGGGGTCTATGCGTCACGCGTGGAGGTGGACGGACGCACCTATCGCGCCATGTCGAATCTCGGTTACAAGCCGACCGTCGGCGGTCGGCGGCGTCTGCTGGAGACCAATCTCTTCGGCTTCGAAGGCGATCTTTACGGTCGCCGGCTGCGGGTGGAACTGGTGCGCTTCGTCCGGGCGGAACGGCAATTCGGTTCGGTGGAGGAGTTATTCCGCCAGATCGAGGCCGACCGTCGCGAAATCTGCCGCGACGAAGAATAAACCGTTCAATCCGAGATGCAGATATGAAAGTCGATTCTCCCGCTTCCGTTTTTACCGAACGTCCCGATGTCCGGCTGCGGCTCGTGTCGCGCAGTCCGCATACGAGTCAGATCGTGACGGGATTTCTGTTGCTGGCCCGGCGGCGGGAGATCGCGCTCACGATCGAGGAGGGCTGCGACAAGGCGGATGAATATCCCCATCCCCATTTGGTCGAAGCGACGATCGGCGGACGGAAGATCGCCTTCGACATGCTCGACGGCTACAATTTCGATTCGGTCGCCGTGGCGAACTATATTCAGATGGTCGATCTCTACTTCAAACGCAGTTGTTCGGCGTTCCGCAACGAGATGTTCCCTGCGGATGTCCGCGCTAAAATCCGTCCGCTCGGGTTCAATTACCATGTAACCTGCCCTGAGAATCCGATCAATCCGCTTCCCCCTAAAATCAAATCGCTTCGGAAACGGCTGATCGCCTTGTTCCGTCCGCGTCATGCGGAAGAGGGCTCTTATTTCACGGTGGAGAAATTCGAACGCGGAGCGGGGCGAGAAGTCCCCTCGGACAAATTGAAGATTCTTTTCCTTACGCGACTGTGGGACGGCGAACACAACCGCGCGATCAACGGGATGCGAATGGACATCGTCCGTGCGCTCAAGGAGCGTTATCCCCGAAATTTTACGGGCGGAGTGACGGATACGCCGCTTTCGCGCGCGCTTTGTCCCGACCTGATCGTCGCGGAGAAGTATACGGATCGCTTCAAGTATCTCCGCCTGATGCGCCGCTGCGATATCTGCATCGGTTCCACGGGGTTGTGGGACTCTATCGGCTGGAAGACGGGCGAATATGTGGCTGCGGCCCGTGCCGTCGTCAACGAACGTTTCGCCTATGAGGTTCCGGGCGATTTCAGGGAGGGTGTGAACTACCTCTCCTATACGACGGCGGCGGAGTGCGTGGCGCAGGTCGATTTCCTGATGCGGCATCCCGAGGCCGTGCAGCGGATGAAGGAGGCCAACGCCGCCTATTACCGCGGTTGGCTGCGTCCCGACGCGTTGGTGCGTCGAGCTTTGAAGCAGTTGGCGGAACATTGAATGCGCGATCGGGCGGCTTGTGCGGAAGTTTGCGCGATTCGTTGGAGATGCGTGCGAAAATCGCTACCTTTGCTCCGCAGAATCAAATTAAAAATAGATACTACGATGTATTTGGATGAATCGATTCCCTACAAGGTCGCCGACCTGTCGTTGGCGGAGTGGGGACGCAAGGAGATCGAGGTTTCGGAGCACGAAATGCCCGGTTTGATGGCGGTACGCCGCAAGTACGGCCCGCAAAAACCGCTCCGAGGGGTGCGGGTGATGGGTTCGCTGCACATGACGATCCAGACGGCGGTGTTGATCGAGACGCTCGTCGAACTGGGCGCCGAGGTGCGCTGGTGCTCGTGCAATATCTTTTCGACGCAGGATCATGCCGCTGCCGCTATTGCCGAGGCGGGCGTGCCGGTGTTCGCGTGGAAGGGCGAGACGCTCGAAGAGTACTGGTGGTGCACGGCCATGGCGCTTTCGTTTCCGGGCGGCAAGGGCCCTAACCTGATCGTCGACGACGGCGGCGATGCAACGCTGCTGATTCACAAGGGATACAAAGCCGAAAACGATGCTTCGACGCTCGATTGCGCCCCGTCGTCGCACGAGGAAGCGGTGATTCTGGATACGCTGCGGTCGATTCTTTCGGAGGATTCCTCGAAATGGCACCGCACGGTGGCCGAGTGGCGCGGCGTAAGCGAAGAGACGACTACGGGCGTGCACCGGCTCTACCAGATGGAGGCGGCGGGCGAACTGCTCGTGCCGGCCATCAATGTCAACGACTCCTGTACCAAATCGAAATTCGACAATCTCTACGGTTGCCGTGAATCGCTGGCCGACGGCATCAAACGCGCGACGGACGTGATGATCGCCGGCAAGGTGGTCGTCGTCTGCGGCTACGGCGACGTGGGCAAGGGCTGCGCCCGTTCGATGAAGGCCTACGGCGCGCGGGTGATCGTCACCGAGATCGATCCGATCTGCGCGTTACAGGCGGCGATGGAGGGCTTCGAGGTGAAGACGGTCGAGCGAGCGCTTGCCGAGGGCAATATCTTCGTCACCTGCACGGGCAACTGCGACATCATCACGCTCGAACACATGGAGCGGATGCGCGATCAGGCGATTGTCTGCAACATCGGTCATTTCGACAATGAGATACAGATGGCGCGGCTCGACGCGTCGTCGGCGGTGAAGACGACGATCAAGCCGCAGGTCGATAAATATACCTTCCCCGACGGCCATTCGATCTTCGTGTTGGCCGAAGGGCGGCTGGTGAATCTGGGGTGTGCGACGGGGCATCCTTCGTTCGTGATGTCCAATTCGTTTACCAATCAGTGTCTGGCGCAGTTGGAATTGTGGCAGAAGGAGTTGAAGGTCGGCGTCTACCGGTTGCCGAAGCATTTGGACGAGGAGGTCGCGCGGCTGCATCTCGACAATCTGGGCGTCGAACTGACCCGTCTCTCGCAGAAGCAGGCCGACTACATCGGCGTCGACGTCGACGGCCCCTACAAGGCGGAGCACTACCGGTATTGACAGGTTCATGTAGAACCTTACCCCCTTTCGGGAGGAAAAGCAGGGCTTTTCTTCCCGATTTTTGTATCTTTGGCCTTGCCTTAGCTACTCCGCCTCGGCAAAATGCAACTGAAATTTGCTTTTGCTCGCGGCTTATTCGTACTTTGGCGATGCCTTAGATACTCCGTCTCGGCAAAATGCAAATAAATTTGCTTTTGCGCTCGGCTTATTCGTATCTTTATACCCCAAAAATTCGACGACGATGCGTTTTACCAATCGGCAGATTCTGAAAATAACCTTTCCGGTGTTGTTGAGCCTGATGATGGAGCAGCTCATCGGCCTTACCGACACGATCTATTTGGGTCATGTGGGCGAGGTCGAACTGGGCGCGTCGGCCATTGCCGGTATCTTCTACCTGACGATTTTCATGGTGGGGTTCGGGTTCAGTATCGGCGCGCAAGTGTTGATCGCACGGCGCAACGGTGAAGGCAATCTCGCAGGCATCGGGCCGATCTTCATGCAGGGAATGTGGTTCCTGCTGGGCATGGCGGTTCTCTTTTTCGGCTTGTCGCGCGTGCTGGCGCCGTGGCTGCTCGGCCAGTTGATCGAATCGCAGGCGATCCGTGCCGCAGCCGAATCCTATCTCGATTATCGGACGTTCGGATTCTTCTTCTCGTTTGCTGCGGCGATGTTCCGCGCCTTTTATGTCGGTACGACCCACACACGTATTCTGACGGCCAACTCGGTCGTGATGGTTTTAACGAACGTCGTGTTGAACTATCTGCTGATCTTCGGCGGATGGGGCATTCCGCCGCTCGGAATCGCCGGAGCGGCCATCGCCTCGGTCATTTCGGAGGCCGTATCGCTCGTCTTCTTCGTCGTTTACACCTACCGGCGCGTAGCGTGGCGGGTGTATGGGCTGTTCCGTTTTCGGGGAATCGAGTGGGGAATTCTCCGGCAGGTGTTCGGCATTTCGGTGTGGATCATGATGCAGGAGGCGATCGCTTTCATCAGTTGGTTTATCTTTTTCGTGGCCATCGAAAACCTCGGCGAGCGTCCGCTGGCCGTTACGAATATCGTGCGCAGCATCTCGTCGGTGGTCTTCCTCTTCGTCAACGCCTTCGCCTCGACGGCCAGTTCGCTGGTAGGCAATCTGATCGGTGCGGGCGAAGCCGATCGGGTGCAGGGACTGTGTCGGCGCATGGTGCGCCTCTGCTTCGCTTTCGTGTTGCCCGTATCGCTGCTTTTTGCCGCTTTCCCCCGTCTGATCCTGAGCGCCTATACGGGTAATGCGGAACTGATTGCCGCCGCCGTGCCGTCGCTGTGGGTCATGCTCACGACGATCGTGCCTTGCGTACCGGCCTTCATTTACCAATTCAGTGTCTCAGGGACGGGCAATACGCGCACGGCGCTCGCCATCACGCTGGCCTGTGTCACGGCCTACACGCTCTATACGCTGTGGCTGGTCTACGGTATTCGGGCGAATGTCGCGCTTTGCTGGACGGCCGATCACATTTACTATCTGATTTCACTGGCGCTCTCCTATGCCTATATTCGTAGCGGCCGGTGGCGGAAATTGAAAATCTGAGTGTTCCGAAAGGTTATCGGTGCTTTTGCGGTGAATTTTCGTATCTTTGGCTTCGCCTTAGATACTCCGTCTCGGCATAATCAAACTGACGTTTGCTTCTGCGCTCGACTTTTCGTATCTTTGTTCAAATGAAACTGACGATTCTGGGTTCGGGAACCTCCCAAGGTGTGCCGGTGATCGGTTGCCGCTGCGAAGTCTGCACTTCGACGGATAGCCGCGACAATAGGTTGCGCACTTCGGCGATGGTCGAGACCGACGGCGGAGCGCGCTTCGTGATCGATGCGGGCCCCGATTTTCGCTGCCAGATGCTGCGTGCGGGGGTAAGCCGTCTCGACGCCATTCTGCTGACGCATGAGCACAAGGACCACACGGGCGGTATCGACGACGTGCGCGCCTTCAATTTCGTGGATTTTCCGCCGGTAATCCGCCCGGTGGATATTTATGCCGCTCCTGCGACGGCCCGCGTCGTGCGCAAGGATTACGACTATGCTTTCGAGATGGAGAAATACCGCGGTGCGCCCGACATACGACTGCATGAAATCGATGTTTCGCGTCCGTTTCATATCGCCGGCGAGCGGATCGTGCCTGTTTCGGGTCACCACTCCGAACGGTTCGAAGTGACGGGTTATCGGATCGGTCCGGTGGCGTATTTGACCGATTTCAAAACGATCTCCGACGCGGAGGTCGAGAAACTGAAAGGAGTGGAAGTTCTGGTAGTCAATGCATTGAGATTCAAGGCGCATCCGTCGCATTTCAATGTCGAGGAGGCGCTGGCGCTTATCGCGCGGGTTGCACCGCGGCGGGCGCTGCTGACTCACATGTCGCACGAAATCGGACTGCACGCCGCGACCTCGGAGTTGCTGCCGCAGGGCGTCGGACTGGCTTACGACGGATTGGAAATAACAATTTGAAGATATGGATTTTTTCAAGGGGAAAACGGTGGTTGTGACCGGCGCTTCGTCGGGAATCGGCAAGGCGTTGGCCGAGTATTTTGCAGCGGCGGGCGCCAATGTCGTGCTCGGCGCACGGCACGAGGAAAAGTTGAAAGAGAGCGTCGATACGATTGTCTCTAAGGGCGGTCATGCTGCTTATTCGGTGTGCGACGTGACGCAGGAAGCCGACAGTAAACGCCTGATCGATACGGCGGTCGGGACGTTCGGCGGGGTGGATGTGCTGATTTGCAATGCCGGCGTTTCGATGCGGGCTCTGTTCGACGAGGTCGATCTGAGCGTATTGCACAAGCTGATGGATGTCAATTTTTGGGGTTGCGTCAACTGTACGAAGTATGCGCTTCCCCATATCCAGAAGGCGCACGGCTCGATCGTGGGCGTTTCGTCCGTAGCCGGAATTCATGGACTGCCGGGCCGTACGGGCTATTCTGCTTCGAAGTATGCGATGACGGGATTTTTGGAGACGATCCGTATCGAGAACCTCCGAAAAGGCGTGCATGTGATGATCGCTTGCCCGGGCTTTACGGCCTCGAACGTGCGGTTTTCAGCGCTTACGGCTGACGGTTCGCAGCAGGGCGAGACGCCGCGGGAAGAGGGCAAGATGATGACGGCCGAGGAGGTCGCCCGTATTATTGCTCGTGGAATCGTTCGCCGCAAACGTTTGTGTCTGATGGAATTTCAGGGGCGCGCGACGCATTTTGTCAAGAAATTCTGGCCGTCACTGCTCGATAGGATGTTCTATTGGTATATGTCCAAGGAGCCTGATTCTCCCTTCAAATAGCAAGGCATCCAGACCCGTTCGAATTCTCGTCCGGTCGCGATCCGTTGCGATTGCGATCAGGCATTGTTTTTGTTCGGGGTAAGGACAAAACCCTTAATCGTATGGAAACAAATGTCTTTGTACGGGACAGCCGCCATGTCAAATACTGGTGGGTCTCGTTGATCGCCGGACTGCTTTCGATCTTGGTCGGCGTGTTCTGTCTGGTGACGCCCGACGCGACGCTCGTCGCGCTGTCGATGCTTTTTATCGCCGTGCTGCTCGTCGACGGCATCATGGATATCGTATTGGCCGCCTCCAACAGCGATATGCTGCGCGGTTGGGGCTGGATGCTCGCCACGGGAATCATGGAGTTGCTGCTGGCCGTCATGCTGATGGTCATGCCGATCGAATCGGTCGTGGGGACGCTGATCTATGTCGTCGGCTTTTGGATTCTGTTCCGCGCCTTCTGGGCGTTGGGAGAAGCTTATGAGTTTCGCCGTTATACCGACAGCAGTTGGCTCGTCATTTTGGCCGTGTTGGCCATCATTTTCTCCTTCTTTTTTCTTGTCAGCCCTGCGTGGAACGGGCTGTTCGTCGTTTCGATGATCAGTCTTGCCTTCTTCGCTTACGGAATTTACCGTATAACGCATGCATTCGCCCTGCGTTCTTTGGAAAAAGAGTAGCCGATTCCCGATTACTCTGCTCGAAAATTCATTTTGCATCGTCATCGGCTGAGCCTTTGACGATGTTTTTTATCAAGTTCATCCGGCACGTCCGCCGCTTCGATAATGTAGCGGTGTCATCCGAACGACTCGGGCGGAGGGAGTGTCCCGAAGGCTCAGCGGAGAAACGGTCGTTCAGCAAATGATTCCTTGTGCGATACCGACTGAAAACTGATACCTATATTATATATCGAAGTTCGGCTGAGGTCGATAAACGATTTCCCTGTAATCGGCTGTCGGATAATGCGGTGTAAAACGGGCGAAAATAATTATGAAAAAAGTTTAAGAAATGTTTGGAAATATCGGAGGGAATGCCTTATCTTTGCACCCGCAATCAGAAAATGAAATCTGTTCTGAAACGCAACTGGGTTCTCTGAAAAGTTTGTTCGAAAAATTCTTCCGAAAGATTTGGAAGGGATGTTAAAAAGAGTTATCTTTGCACCACTTTCCGCTCTGAAAAGGGCCTTGAAAATCTTCGAAAGTTTTTTTGAAAAAGATTTGGAAAGTTCGAAAAAAGGTTTTACCTTTGCATCCGCTTTCCGCTTCAAAAAATGAGGCAGAGACAAACGAGAAAAGTTCTGATAATACGATAGAACGACGTTCTTTGAAAATATTGAGCAGCTTAGTTTAATCCACTCTATATGAGTGATTTCAAACAATACCTTTGGGATTAGAGCGAAAGATTTAACAAAACATTTTATACAATGGAGAGTTTGATCCTGGCTCAGGATGAACGCTAGCGGCAGGCTTA
>CAJMNH010000008.1 GCA_905214725.1 uncultured bacterium | reverse complement strand
AGGACCCCATGATTAACAGTCATGTGCTCTAACCAACTGAGCTATTCAGGCATTTTGAAGAACTTTTTCAATCGGCTAAGACAGACGCCGTTTGCCGATCTTTTCAAACGAGAGGGAACATCGATTGATAAACAACGTTTTCTCGTTTGGTGGTGCAAATATAGAGCAAAATAAATTTCCCGCCAAATATTTCCGTCAAAAAAATCAGAAAAAATGTATCTTTGCCCAAAGCTTTGAATTTTCGACGATGAGACGTTTGCCGATTTGTATTTTTACGATTATCCTTATTTTGAACGCGTCGTTTTCGGCGGCACAGATGCCTGTGCTGCGATTCGACGAGTCGACGTGGGACTTCGGCGCAATTCCCGAGGCGGGCGGCGAAGTTACGCACCGCTTTGCGTTCGCGAACCGAGGCGGTCGGCCGGTGGTGATCACCGACGCCGTCGTAACCTGCGGTTGCACGGTGCCGGCCTATTCGAAAAAGCCCGTGCTGCCGGGGGAGCGTTCCGAGATTGCGGTGACCTACGATCCGATGAACCGGCCCGGATCGTTCGATAAAACCGTTTCGGTCTTCACGTCGGAGGGCGGCGATCCGGTTCGGTTGCATATTACGGGACGGGTGATTCCGCGCGAACGTAGCGACGAGGAGCTTTATCCCTGCGATCTGGGCGGCGGCCTGCGAGCTATGACTACCGGTTATGAATTCGGTTATGTGCGGCACGGCACGGCGCAGCAGAGCGCTATCGGGCTGATAAACCTCTCGTCGCGGCCGATCGAGTTGCGATTGCGTTACGGTCGTCGGAGCGGTCGGCTGACCGCGAGCGCGCCGGCGCGGTTCGCGCCCGGTGAAAAGACGTCGCTGAATTTCGGGTACGATCTGCCCGTCGGTTGCGGGGTCTACGGAACGCTGACCGACGAGATCGGTTTCACGGTCGACGGTCGGCCTGCGGAGGGATGGATCGAGGTGAGCGGCGTTGCGGTGGATAATCCGCTCCTGTACAGCGATAATTCGGCTCCGAGAGCGGAAATAAACGGAAATATTGTTAAATTTGGCCCGATAAAACGCTCATCAGGACCTTCGACGAGATGGATTTCGTTGCGCAATGCAGGAGAGCAACCGTTGACGGTGCGGGCGGTGGAGAACAGCGTGTTCGGCTGTACGCTGCGGCCGGGCGACCGGATCGCTCCGGGCGGTGAGATGAAGGTCGGAGTTCGACTCACCCCTGCGGAGTGCGATTACGGGGTGGCGGTGGAGCGGATTCGCATTGTCACCGACGATCCCGAACATCCGATGTTGACGGTGCGCGTGACGGCAGTGATCGAACGGTAGAATTTGTAGATAAGTTGAAGATATGTTCAAAATCGTAGAGAAACAGGAGCTCGCGGCCGGAATCTATCGGATGCGGGTCGAGGCGCCGCGCGTGGCCGCTTCGGCGCTGCCGGGGCAATTCGTCATCGTCCGTGCGGACGAACGGGGCGAGCGCGTTCCGTTGACGGTGGCCGATTACGACCGCAAGGCCGGTACGGTCACGATCGTGACGCAGACGATCGGCGTCTCGACGCGTAAGATCTGTGCCTTGGAGGCCGGCGATGCATTGGCCGATTTCGCCGGACCGCTGGGCCATCCGTCGGAGTTCGTGAAGATGTCGCCGGAGGAGTTGCGCGGCAGACGTTACCTCTTCGTCGCAGGCGGCGTGGGTACCGCTCCGGTCTATCCGCAGGTCAAATGGCTCCACGAGCACGGCGTCGCGGCCGACGTCGTCGTCGGCGCCAAGACGCGCGACATGCTGATCTATACCGACGAGATGCGCGCCGTGGCCGGCAATCTCTACATTGCCACCGACGACGGTTCCGAAGGGTATAAGGGCATGGTAACGGGGCTGATTCGCGAATTGATCGGAAACGAGGGCAGAACGTACGACGAGTGCGTGGCCATCGGCCCGATGATCATGATGAAGTTCGTGACGCTCGCCACGCGCGAGTACGGGTTGAAAACCACCGTGTCGCTCAATGCGCTGATGGTCGACGGCACGGGCATGTGCGGCGCCTGTCGGGTGACGGTAGGCGGCAAGACCTTCTTTACCTGCGTCGACGGGCCCGAGTTCGACGGTCACGCCGTCGATTTCGACGAGGCGATGCGCCGTCAGGGAATGTATCGCACGCAGGAAGCGCGCGCACGGGCGATTGTTGCCGAACGCGAGGCGGGGCACCAATGTCGTATCGGACTCGATAAATAGGTAAATCATGGCGAACAGAATACCGCGCGTGCCGGTGCGCGAACAGGATCCGGCGATCCGTGCGACCAATTTCGAAGAGGTCTGCTACGGATATGACCTTGAAGAGGCGCAGACCGAAGCGTCGCGCTGTCTGCACTGCAAGAATCCCCGCTGCGTGGCGGCCTGCCCCGTCGGGGTGCGGATTCCCGATTTCATTTCCCGTCTGCACGAGGGCGATGTGGCGGGAGCCGCCGCCGTGATCGCCCGCGACAGTTCGCTGCCGTCGGTCTGCGGTCGCGTCTGTCCGCAGGAGACGCAGTGCGAAGGCGCCTGCATCCTCGGCATCAAGGGCGAGCCGGTGGCGATCGGCAAACTCGAACGGTTCGTGGGCGACTGGAATATCGAACATGCGTCGGCGGCGGAGGTTTCTCTGCCGGTGCGCAAGGGTCGCAGAGTGGCCGTTGTAGGCAGCGGTCCCGCCGGACTGGCCTGCGCGAGCGATCTGGCCAAAATGGGGTATGGAGTGAAGATTTTCGAGGCGCTGCACGAGGTGGGCGGGGTGCTGGTCTACGGCATTCCCGAATTCCGGCTTCCCAAGCGGAAGATCGTGGCGCGCGAGATCGACGCCGTGCGGCGGCTGGGCGTAGAGATCGAGACCGATGTGATCGTCGGGCGCACGGTGACGGTCGATTCGCTGCTCAGTGAGGAGGGATTCGACGCCGTCTTCATCGGTTCGGGCGCCGGATTGCCGCGTTTCATGGGCATCGCGGGTGAGAATCTGAACGGAGTGGTATCGGCCAACGAGTTTCTGACCCGCGCCAATCTGATGCATGCTTACGATGAGCGTTACGACACGCCGATCTATGTCGGACGGCGCGTCGTGGTGGTGGGCGGCGGAAATGTAGCGATGGATGCCGTACGCACGGCCAAGCGGCTCGGTGCGGAGGCGGCGATCGTCTACCGGCGTTCGGAGGCGGAGCTTCCGGCGCGCGCCGAAGAGGTGCATCACGCCAAGGAGGAGGGCATCGTCTTTCGGATGCTCACCAATCCGGTCGAGGTGCTCGGCGACGAGCAGGGCTGGGTGCGCGGCTTGCGGTGTGTCGAGATGACGCTCGGCGAGCCCGATGAAAGCGGCCGCCGCAGACCGGTGGCGAAGGAGGGTTCGGAGTTCGACGTGCCGTGCGATGTGGTGATCATGGCGCTCGGAACGTCGCCCAATCCGCTGCTTTCGGCAACGACCGGCGGTTTGGAGGCGGATCGTCGGGGTTGCCTCACGGCCGACGAGCAGGGGCGAACGACGCGTGCGGGAGTCTTTGCCGGCGGCGATGCCGTAACGGGCGCCGCAACGGTTATTCTGGCCATGGGCGCCGGACGCCGCGCGGCGCGCGCTATCGATGAGTACCTTCAAAAAAGATCCTAATCTTAAAAACAGAAGAGATGAAAAAGTATTTGGCAGAAATGGTGGGAACGATGGTTCTCGTATTGATGGGCTGCGGCGCCGCTGTCTTTTTCGGCTGCGGCACTCCGGCCGAGGTGCTGGCCGTAGCGTTTGCATTCGGGTTGTCGGTGGTGGGCATGGCGTATGCCATCGGTGGAATTTCGGGCTGTCACATCAACCCCGCCATCACCTTGGGCGTATGGCTCTCGAAACGCATGAGCGGTCGCGATGCGGCGATGTACATGCTCTTTCAGGTCATCGGTGCCGTCATCGGTTCGGCGATCCTCTATGCGCTGACTTCGACGGGCGCTTACGGCCCTTCGACCTCGACGGGCGCTAACGGCTTCGACGAGGGGGAGATGTTGCAGGCGTTTGTCGCCGAGGCGGTCTTTACGTTCGTTTTCGTGCTGGTCGTACTGGGAGCTACCGATGCAAAGCGGGGCGCCGGACCGTTCGCGGGACTGGCCATCGGCTTGACGCTGACGCTGGTACACATCGTCTGCATCCCGATTACGGGAACATCGGTCAATCCCGCGCGTTCGATCGCTCCGGCCCTTTTCGCCGGCGGTGTGGCGTTGTCGCAGCTGTGGCTTTTTATCGTCGCTCCGTTTGTCGGCGCAGCGCTTTCGGCAGGCGTGTGGAAGATCCTGACGTGCGAGCGTTGTGATCGGGAGAAAGCGTAATCGTTTCTTATTCATTGAAATAATTTCCTTATTATGAAAAGATTGTTTTTTATGGCTGCCGTCGTGTCGTTGGCGGCATGCGGCGGTAACAAGAAGGCTGAGATCAAGCAGGTCTCGGGCTTTATCAACGGAGGGACGTCGATGCACGTGCTGGTGGTCGATCCGATCGGCAGCGAGGGGGCGCAGCAGACTTTCGCCTTGGACGATGCGACCGATCTCAAAGAGGCGTACGGCCTGCTGGAAGGAAATCTGGTGACGGTGGATTACAAGACTGCCGCCGCGGATCAGTTGCCTGTTGCGACCAAGGTCGTTTGCAGCGAGGAGTACGCCGACGCTATCGGCCGCTGGGTGATGCCCGATCCGATTCAGGAGGACGCCGTGATGGGGGTCGAACTGATGGTCGAGGGCAAGGCGCAGTCGATCAATATGGCTACGCTGCAATACACCTCGTGGGAGTTGCAGGGCGAAGCGGGGAAACTGATCCTTCACGGTCAGAGCCTTGGAAACGGGCAGACGATCGATGTGGATCAGACCGCCGTGCTGGCTGAGAACGGCGGCGTGCAGACGCTGACGATCGAGGGCTCGGGCGTGGTTTACACCAAGGCCGAGTAACGAGCTGTGCGACGAGAGGGCATGCCGATCCGGTATTCGGATCGGCATGCGTTTTTCTGCCGGCCGGTCATTTCGGTGAAAGAGGGGCTGAGAAGTTGGAATATTGAAAAAATTTGTCTATATTTGTTATCGGTCTAACCCGAGAATATCGCATGAGCATCTTAAAGAATAACGACACGTTCGCCGGCAGTTACGTCGTGCGTTTTTTTATCAAGGAGGGCAGTTGCGCCGAGACCTATCGCGTTTCCGATATCAGGGAACAGCCCTTCTTCCTGAAAATCTTCGATCTGGACCGCATTCCCGCCGCGCGGCTTACGAAGGGCGGTCTGCCTTTCGAGGTGGAGATGTGCGGGCAATTGGAGCATCCGTCGCTGGTGGCCTGCCGGCGTACGGGCATCGAGTCGATCGGCGACAAGCGCTACGCCTACCTGATTACCGACTACATTCAGGGCGGATTGCTGGCCGAACTGCTGAGCCGCGAACACCGGTTGCCGGTGGCGCAGGCCGTCGAGCTGGCGACCCGTATCTTGGAGGGGCTCAAATACCTGCACAATCAGGAGGAGACTTTGATCCATAACGATATAACCTCCCGCAATATCATGTACGATTGCGGGGACGACGCGCCCCTCCGGCCGCGAATCATCGATATGGGACACCTTTCCCATCCGGTGATGGGCCGCCCCGATTTCCAGACCTCCGATCTGGAATTGTGTTACCGCGCTCCCGAGACCTTCATCGGTATCTATTCCAAGTTGTCGGATCTTTTTTCGGTCGGCGTACTGCTCTATGAGATGATCTACGGATGTCCGCCATGGAGCTGCGATGCGTCGAAATCGCCTTCGGAGGCGAGGGAGGAGTTGCGGGAGGCGCGCAAGGCGGGTCTCAAATTTCCCGAAGAGGAACCCGAGGGAATGACCGAGCAGTTGCACAAGGTGCTGCAGCGCGCGTTGGCATTGCCCGACCGCGACCGTTTCGGCCGTGCCGAGGAGTTTATCGGGGCGTTGCAGGGTGAGGAGGTGAAGATGCCGCCTCCCAAGCGCGAGCCCGAGCAGTCGCATTCGTCCGGCAACGATCTTACGGCCAACGGTGAACAGCGCGGCGGCGACGACGAGGGCGAATCCCCGCGTGCGACCTTCGCCAAGGGCGAGGGCAACGGCTTTGCCGATGTGGCGGGGATGGAAGAGTTGAAGCAACTGCTGCGGATCAAGGTGATCAACGTGTTGCAGGATCGTGAGCGGGCGCTCAAATACCGATTGGCGATTCCCAACGGAATGTTGTTGTACGGTCCTCCGGGATGCGGAAAAACCTTCATTGCCGAGAAGTTCGCCGAGGAGACGGGATTCAACTATACGGTGGTCAAGTCGTCGGATTTGGCCAGCATCTATGTGCACGGTTCGCAGCAGATGATCGGGAAACTTTTCGACGAGGCGCGCGCCAAGTCGCCGACCGTCCTCTGTTTCGACGAGTTCGACGCGCTGGTGCCCAGCCGCAAGGAGTCGCTGCATTCGGGGCAGTCGGGCGAGGTCAACGAGTTCCTCACGCAGCTCAACAACTGCGGAAAGAAGGGGGTTTTCGTGATCGCCACCTCGAACCGTCCCGACATGATCGATCCCGCCGTGTTGCGTACGGGGCGTATCGACCGGTTGATTTATGTGCCGGTTCCCGACCAAGAGGCCCGACGGGCGCTTTTCGAGATCAATTTGAAGGATCGTCCCACGGAAGGGGTCGATTGTGCGGCGCTGGCGGAGCGGACGGTCAATTTCGTGGCGAGCGACATCGCCTACGCCGTCAACGACGCTGCGATTACGGCGGCTTTCGCCAATGTGCCCATCTCGCAGAAAATTCTCTGCGAAACGCTCGACTGCATGCGGCCGTCGGTTTCGACCGAGATGCTGAGCGATTACGATAAACTGCGCGACAAGATGACCGGCTTGGAACGGCAGGCTGCCCGCACGCCGATCGGCTATAAACGACAAACCAATTAACCCATAAAACCTATTGATTATGACGACACAAGAGATGATTTTCGACTACCTCAAGGCGCAGGGGCTCGTGCCCGAGTACGATGAGGACAAGGACATCCGGTTCAAATACCAGATGCGTAATTTCGTTGTTTCCAACTATCCAGACGACAAGCAGTTCCTGCAAATCATGATGCCGTTCATCTTCGACGTGACGGCCGAGAACCGTGTCGCCGCGCTCGAAGCCTGTAACAAGATCAATGTATCGAAGAAGATCGTAAAAGCCGTCGTGATGGGCGAAGGCGTTTTCCTGATGACGGAGGTGCTGTTGGACGAGACGCCCGAACCCGCCGTCGTCGTGCCTCGCATGCTCGACATGCTGGTAGGCGCTCAGCAGAGTTTCTACGATACGCTTCGCGAGGCGTAGTCGACGCACGCTAAAACGATCATGCCGCTCTGAAAAGAGCGGCATGATTTTTTATTCGTGTCAGGGGCTGTTTCGGCCGATCGGTTCGGAGGAGACGCGCCGTCGGAGTTGCAGGTTCCGACAATGACGGTAATTTTGAAAGCGGGTCGCACGAAAAATGCCCCGTTCCGTTCCCTTCGTCCGCAAAACCGTTCGATTTTTACGACTGCATGCCCTTTGGCACGGGAGTTGCGATTAGAACAGACAACTGCATCGGAATAACTACCTGATGTAGTGAGGTTTCTTCATTTATTTAAGTTTGGGTTAGTAGTTTTGGAGAAGAGCAATTCTTCTCGAAGGCGGCAGGCAATCGTGAGATTCCCTGCCGTACTTTTTTGTCCTGTTCCGCCGCCTCTACCATTTGGCGATCTCCTTGTCCATCCATTGCAGCCGGCTCAGATAGCTGGCGCGCATCTTGGCTACGGCCTCCTCCCACGAGAGGGATTCGTCCTGATTGGGCCCGCTTTCCAGCGTCCACATCGCCCAGTTGACGTCGGCCGACGGTTGCAGTTTCTCCGCTTCGGCGTCGATAAAGTCCGCGATGCCGTCGAACGACGACTTATACGACTGCCAGCGCTGCTTGGCGCGCGCCTTGAAATCGGGATCGCTGAACAGACGCTTGTACCACAGGCTGCGATCGCCTTGCGGAGAAGTGAAATCGGTGATTTCGTACTCGGTCAGCAGAAACGAGGTTGCCGCCTTGAAGGTTTGCAGATCGAAATCCCACAGCGGCCCTGCGCAGAGCTTGCCGCCGCGGTCCTTGTACATGTAGCAGCTTCCGGGCAGTCGGGCGTCGCGGTTGTGCGTCAGTTCCACGACGATCCACCAGTCGATGAACGAGTCGATGTCGATGTAGTCGGCGTAGGATTTGTCGATCGTCGCGCCGGCGTAAAGCAGCTCCTCGACGTGATTGACATAGTCGGTGATGTACTTGCGCTGTTCGGCGCCCAATACCTTTTCGTCAGGCTCCTTGATGTTGACCGGCAGGTCGCGGTGCGCCGTACGGAATTTGTTGATTTCATCGTAGTAGCGGTCGAATTCCAGCAGGTAGCCGCCCGTTACGGCCTCACCGGCGGTGTCTTCGGGTTTCATCTCGGCGATGTTCACCCTGTTTTTATCTACGCGGATCTGTTCGCACAGCAGGTAACTGCCCCTGTATTCGCCGTTGAGGATTACCTCCACGAAGCGGCTGTCGGGCGTCCACGGCAGACCGGTGCGGCGGCCGATCTCGAACGCGGCGCGGTTGCGCAGCAGCGTGCGGTCGCTGGCATTGGCGAGCAGCACCCACCGTTTGTGCTTTTTCATGTCCAGCACCGAATTCTTTTCGGCGAGCTTTACGGCGTAGGGTTTCTTGGGAAGCCGCCATGTGTTGTTGCCGCGCCCCTTGACCTCTATTTCACTCGCCAGCGCAGGATAGTCCGACTCCTGCGGATCGAATACGATTCGTCCGGGGAGCCATTTCTCCTTCGATGTGATAGGCTCGCTGCCTTCGGTGAGAATCGCAACGATCGGAAGTCCGGTGCCCGAACCGTTTTTCAGTTGCACGGTGAACTCCTTGTATTGGCCGTCGGTAGCGTAGAGCCGGTAGACGACGGGGCGGGAGAAATCGTTGGCCGTAACGCCGCTTTGCTGCTCTTTGCCGGCGACGGCCACCTTCGCCGCTACGGCGTCGAACGTCGCTTTCAGCTGCGAAAGATCGGCCTTGTAGTGTTCGATTGCGCCGTGCCAAACCCCTTGTGCGTCGGCTGTGAAGGCGATTTTGCCGTAAATGCGTTCGTTGGCATCGGGCGAAATTTCGAACGACTTGATTTTCAGATCGTCAATTGTTACGTCTGCGGGAGGTGGGGGAGTCGGGGTCGGATCGGGATCGTCCGTGCCGCCCGATGAGCAGGATACGCCTGTGAAAAGGACGTATGCCGCCATGAATAGAAAACTGCGAGTTTTCATAAGTCTTGTGTGTGTGGAAGTTAAAGAAAATTGTGTTGTTCAAAACAAAGGTATGGATTAAATCTCGAAATAACAAACGATTCGGTTTGCAGATGTGTTTCCGTGCCGGATTCCTTCCGAAGAAAAGGTCGGCGTTTTTGTCGCCGACGCCGGAACGGCGCTTCGGAAGAACGAATGATTGCGACTGTCGTTTCTTTCCTTTTCATACTGTTTTATGTGAAAAAATAGCCGATTAGGCGATAAAAGAAAAGAAAATACCGAAATATAGGGATGAAAAATAAAACGAATTGTTGCGGATATGAAATTAATTTTTTAACTTTGTGAACCTGATTCGGTGAGATCGTTAAATTATAAATATAAGTAATAGATGAATAAAGTTGAGAGTGCCTTGCAGCGGACGACGGATACCAAAGCGTTGGTCATCGGTAGCGATGCCCTGCCCCGTTCGGCCGAGATGTTCAAGGAGTTGTTTCCCGGAAAACGGGCCATTGTCGTCGCCGACAAGATCACCTATCGTCTCGCCGGCGAAGCCGTGAAAAATTATTTCGAAGCGGCCGGCATTGCACAGGACGAACCGCACGTTTACGGTTACGACGACTCGTTCGCCGAGTGGACGTATGTCGAAGAGTTGGAAAACGTGCTGAAAAAGACCGACGCGATTCCCGTGGCCGTGGGTTCGGGCGTGATCAACGACCTGACGAAACTGACGGCGCATCGTTGCGGCCGTCGTTACATGTGCGTCGGAACGGCCGCCTCGATGGACGGCTATACGGCTTACGGCGCTTCGATCACCTATCAGGGCAACAAGCAGACGTTCGATTGTCCGGCGCCCTACGGCATGACCTTCGATCCGCAGATCGCGGCCAAGGCCCCCAAGGAGATGTCGGCGTCGGGCTATGCCGACCTGATCGCCAAGATACCGGCCGCCGCCGACTGGATGATTGCCGATGTCGTGGGTTCGGAGGCGATCGACCAATTTGCATTCGACTTGGTGCAGGACGGTTTGCAGGAGGCGCTGAGCGATCCCGAAGGCGTTTACAACGGCGATGTGAAGAAGGTGGAGCAGCTGGCCGAAGGACTGCTGTTGAGCGGTTTTGCGATGCAGGCCGCCAAGTCGAGCCGTCCGGCGTCGGGTATGGAGCACCAGTTCAGCCATTTCTGGGATATGGAAGATTTGGAGTTCGAAGGCAAGCACGTGTCGCACGGTTTCAAGGTCGGCATCGGTACGCTGGCCTCGACCGCTTCGCTCGAACTGCTGCTCGCGGCGCCGATCGAATCGCTCGACATCGACGCCTGCGTGGCCAAATGGAAGTCGTGGGAAGAGACTGAGAAAGATATTTTGCGCATCTTCGACGGCAAACCCGGGTTTATTGACCGTGCCCTGATCGAAACGAAGAACAAATACGTCGACAAGGAGGGGCTGCGTAGGCAGCTGACGGCATTCAAGGCTGCATGGCCGGAGTTGAAGGAGCGGATTCGCAAGCAGATCATTCCCTTCGAGGAGGTGCGCCGCCGCCTGAAACTGGTCGGCGCTCCCTACGAACCGGAGCAGCTGGGCGTTTCGCGCGCCCGTTTCCGCGACACGTTTGCCAAGATTCCCTACATGCGCAGCCGTTTTTCGAATATCGACATCGCCTGCCGTTGCGGTTTCATGGACGAATGGCTCGAGCGTCTGTTCGGCAAGGGCGGCGTTTGGGAAGTAGAATAGTACGGAATCCTGCTGTCGGCGGTGAATTTGCCGTAGGACTTACCTGCCGGTTGCGCGATGCAAATGCCGGAGGCGGAGTAGGATCATGATAAAATTCATAATTTATGAATTTTCTTTAATAGTTTTGTTTGGATTAATTGATGGGAAGTCGGACGCTGTGAAGCCTCCGGCTTTTTTCGTGCGTGCGATTTTTTCCAATGCGGGATTTTCCGACGAACGGCTTGCAAACGGGAAATAAAAAAGGACGATTGCTTATGCAATCGTCCTTTTCGTTATCGGGGAGGTTTCCCGTTATTTCGCAGAATCGCTGTCATAGGCCCATTTTACGTAGACGGAACCCCATGTATAACCGCCGCCGAACGAAGCGAGAATCAGTTTGTCTCCCTTTTTCAACTCCTTCTCGTAGTCGTAAAGGCACAGCGGAATCGTTGCGGCGGTGGTGTTGCCGTAACGATCGATGTTGATCATGCACTTGTTGCGGGTCAGTCCCATGCGGTTGGCCGTGGCGTCGATGATACGCAGGTTGGCCTGATGGGGTACGAGGTAACGAATATCGTCGGAGGTGAGGTTGTGGCGTTCCATCATTTCTACCGAAACGTCTGCCATATTCGAAACGGCGGCCTTGAAGACAGCCTGTCCGTCCTGTGTGATGGTGTGCCAGTTGTTGCGGACGGTCTCTTCCGATGCGGGGTAACGCGAACCGCCGGCTTTCATATAGAGGTGGGGTGCCCCCGTTCCGTCCGAATGGAGAATGTGGTCGATGATGCCGTAGCCCTCTTCGTCGGGTTCGAGCAGCACGGCGGCGGCTCCGTCGCCGAAGATGGGACAGGTCTTGCGGTCGGTGTAATCGACGATGGACGACATCTTGTCCGCTCCCACGACGATTACCTTCTTGCAGGTTCCCGTTTCGATGAATTTCGTCGCGGTAGTCAGTGCGAAGAGAAATCCGCTGCACGCTGCGGATACGTCGTAAGCGAATGCCTTTTTGCAGCCCGCTTCACCGGCGATAAGGTTTCCCGTCGAAGGGAAGAACATGTCGGGGGTGACCGTCGCGCAGATGACGAGGTCGATCTCCTCGGGATTCATGTTTTTCTTTTCAAGCAGATTCTGGACAGCTTTGACGCCCATGTATGAGGAGCCGAGCGCTTCGCCTTTCAGAATATGGCGGGTTTTGATGCCGATACGCGTCATGATCCACTCGTCAGAGGTGTCCACCATGCGGCTCAGTTCCTCGTTGGTGAGGATATAATCCGGGAGGTAAGCACCGACGCCTGTGATTGCAGCTCTGATTTTTCCCATCTAAATTAAGTTTGTGTAAGTTTAATCTTTGAACGCATGCTGGAGTTTCTCCGTCAGACCGGCTTTTGCGGTATGTTCCGTGGAGAGAATCATGCTCCGAATTGCAAGGGGCGAAGAACAGCCGTGGCCGATGATGATCGGAGCGCCGACACCCAGCACCGGCGTTCCGCCGACGTGCTCGTAGTTCATCGCTTCCCAGAATTTGTTGCTGACGCCCAGCGAGTTGTTGATACGGTAGAGTCCTTCGGCCATTTTCAGCACGACATTGCCGGTGAACCCGTCGCAGACGATCACGTCGGCGACCTTGCCTGAGAAGATATGCGAACCTTCGACGTTGCCTACGAAATTGAAACGGCCCGAGGCCTTCATCATTTCGTGCGCCGCCTTGGATTGGGCGTTGCCTTTGGTCTCCTCCTCCCCGATGTTGAGAATCGCAACGCGGGGATTGGCGATACCCAGCACGCTTTCGGCGTAAATGGAGCCGATCAGGCCGTACTGGCACAGCACTTCGGGTTTGCAGTCGACGTTCAGACCTACGTCGAGCAGCAGAGCGGGACGCCCTGCGACCGTCGGGACGAGCGACGAAATGGTGGGACGGATAATCCCGTCGATCGGTTTTACGACCTGCATCGAACCGACCATCATTGCGCCCGTACTGCCGGCCGATGCGAAACCTTGTATGGCTCCCTTGGCCAGATAGGCAAAACCGACCGTGATGCTCGAGTCCGCCTTTTGCAGAAACGCCTTGGCGGGGTGGTCGCCCATCTCGATAACTTCGGTCGTCGGAACGATTTCAAAACGGTCGGCCGGACAATTTTCCTCGGCGAGGATCGTCTCGATACGCTCCTTATCGCCGAAAAGTACGATTTTCGTGTCGGTGCCGATCTCTGCGGATGCCATGACGGCTCCTTTTACAGCGGCTTCGGGTGCGAAGTCGCCGCCCATAGCGTCTAAACCAATCTTCAACATAGCTTCAGTCTTTGGTTTGTAATGGTCTCAGTGCAAAAGAGCGCGCCGCGATCCAAAGCAGCGCGCCCATTCAGGGGCCGAACTTATTCGGCGGCTTTCTTCTCGATCGCCAGCTTGCCGCGATAGAAACCGCATTCCGGGCATACGCGGTGATAGAGCACCGCAGCGCCGCAGTTCGAGCAGGTTACAACGGTCGGAACGACAGCCTTGTAATGCGTTCTTCTTTTATCGCGTCGCGTCGACGAGACTTTGTGTTTAGGATGTGCCATTGTTACAAATTATTTAAGTTCAACATCTATTCGTTTACTCTTTTTCGCCGTCCAACTCCTCTTTGAGCGAGGAGAGCTGTGCCAGCGTATCGCCGTCGAGCGACTGCGAGGCTTCGTCGTGCGCTTCGGCTTCGTGTTCGATCTGTGCGAACTCCTCCTCCGAGACGATACGGAAACGGTGCAGCATGTCGGCGTCGCACTCGCCCTCGGGATGTACCCGTTGATAGGGGAGCGAGAGCACGACGCTCTCGTAGATATACTGTGCGAGCGGCACTTGCCCTTCGGCCGGCGAAATCCACATCACCTCGCCGTCGTAGTCGTGTACCTCGTCCGAAAAACGGACGAGCAGCGTACCGTCGAACGCAACGGGAAGCCGGCAATCCTCAAGGCAACGGTCACAGGCGACGACGACCGTACCGCGGATGACGGTTTGCAGCGAAAGCATCGACTCGCCCCGTTCGAGCGCCACGTCGACCGTGAGATCGCCGCCTTTGATGTCGGTCGATCCGAAAGCCTCGAACAACGCATCATCCACTTTGAAATCAAAGCGGTAGGAGCCGTTTTTCAGCCCTTTCCAAGCGATTGCGTACTGTTTCGTGACATCCATCGGTGTGCGGATTTATCGTGCAAAGTTACAATATTTCCAGTAAATCACAAAGTTTTTCGTCTTTTTGTATCAGTCCGTCCGCGCAGCGCGGCCGATGCATTGCCGCGACGATCCTTCTGCTGCGATTTGCTCCTTTTGGGTGGGATTGGATAAGGAGCTCGGTGGAGCGGCGACCCTCTGTTTCCCTTCCGCTGTTTTCACAATGCAACAGACTGGTGCGTTAAACAACAAAAATTGATAGATACGACTAACGAACGGTCGATCCCCACGTCGGAATCCTTCAGGGATTCCGCCTCAGGATGACAAAACAGAAACCGCCACCCTGAGAAAGGTGCACTCTAACGAGAGGATGACAAAATAAAAACTGTCATTCCGAGCGACGTGTAACGGAGCGCGGGAATCGACTGCTTTGCGCGAAGCGCACCAAATATTCCGCTTGCACGACTTTGCGGGAACAAGTCCCGCTTAGATAGGCTGCGCCTCGGCAAACCGCAAACAAGTTTGCTTTTGCGCTCGGTTTGCACTATCTTTGTTTCGGATAAACTTCGGTTCGGGCGGGCTTTGTTTCGGCACAATCGGACGGAGTTTGCATTGACTTACTTATCGAAAATCAGGAGAATATGTCAACCGAAAAAGGCTTCGACGTGGAGGTGAGCAGCCGTTACGAAGGGTGGTGGCGTTACAATGTGACGATTATCTGCGGGTGTTTCGATGTGGACGGGAACCGAGTGGGATTCGCTTCGGCCGAGGATATCGCGGCCCCGGTCGGAAGCGATCTCTCCTGTCCGCCGGAGGGAATGGCGGCGGCCGGAAACCGCCAGATCGAAATTCACAGCGCGGCGTGCGACCATATCGTCATGTATCTCTACATCGTACCGCATACGCTGCCCGAAACCCGCGAAATCGGCGATGTCGCGCCTTTCGACGTGCGGCTGCGCATCGATTATGCGGGGAAACCGCTCAATGATACGCATTACAAGATCAACCAGTGGTCGGGCGCTTCGCTCGAAATCAAACTCCGAAACGACGGGACGCCTTATATACAATAGACGCGCGTCTTGTCCGGCACACGAAAAAGTCTGCCCTCGGCAAAAACCGAAGGGCAGACTTTTATCTTTCGGAGCCGATGCGTCCGCTATCCTCGGATCCGGTCGGCGATCAGGCGGTCGAGCGCATAGTTGCCGGGACCCGAAATATACATCAGCACGAAAACCGAGAGGTAGATCACGGCGAGCTCCTTCGTGGCGAAGGGGTCGTTGCCGTGAACGACGAAGAGTGCGATGCACATGGTGAAAATCATCGGGATCAGCGCCAGACGATAAAAGGCGCCGACGATGAATCCGACCGAACAAAACAACTCTCCGAAGATCGCCAGCATTAGCGAAATCCGGCTGCCCAATCCCAGCGGATCGGGAAAGACATCCGACAGTGCGGCGAAATCGTTGAGCTTCGCGATGCCGTGCGATAACAGCAATACCCCGAACACGATGCGCAGGGCCAGCAGAAACAGGGAGGCCGGAGCGGTATATCGGGTCGTCGGAAAGAGAAATCGTAAAATTCGGGACATCCGTCTATTTTACTTTATCCAGAAACTCCTTTGCCGGCTTGAAGGCCGGGATGTTGTGCGCCGGAATCGTGAGCGTCGTATTCTTGGCGATGTTCCGCGCGACTTTCTGTGCGCGGTGCTTGAGGATGAAACTGCCGAATCCGCGCAGATAGACATTCTCTCCGCCGATCATCGATTGGCGGATCTCCTCCATCATCTGTTCGACCACGGTCGCGATCGTTACGGCTTCGATGCCTGTTTGCGCGGCGATTGCTTTTACCAGTTCTGCTTTTGTCATGATTGATAATGTTTTGGGTAACTGCTACAAAGGTAATGCCTTTTTCAGAATAAACAATTCTCTTTTTCGAGACCTTTCGTTTTGAATAGTATTGACGATATTTCAACTATTTTTGGGGCTCGGTATCTTCGGATGCATAGGGATCTGGCGATGGTCGTCAAAATAATCTCTTTCCCTCCGCATCGTAATACGACTCGTTCGTCAGAATTCCTCTTTTATCATATGCATATACGACTTTTACATATCCGCTGTAGGTTTTGGCGGAGTCAAGCTCATCTCTCTGAAAAAAACAGGGATAGGGCTCTCCGTTCACATCATAATAGGATTCGCCGGTCTTATTGCCGTGAGAATCGTATTCGTAGCGGACTTCCGCATATCCCGAAGAGCACAGAACGACATCGATTCCCGCTGTATATTCGAAATGCCGGCAGGGTTTGCCGTCTGTTCCGAAATAGGCGGTCTTGATCAGGTTGTTCTTCGAATCGTATGCGTGTCTGACGATTGCATATCCGCTTTCCGACTCCGTCCAGAAATCCTTATACCTGAAATACTGCTTGTAGAGGCACAAATTGCCGTCTGTGCCGAAGTAGGATTGCTCCACTAAATTTCCCGCCGCATCGTAGCGACAGCTGCTTTTTGCATATCCGCCAAAGGAGACTTCCTTGTTTATGATTCCGATTCGGGTTTGGGTTTGATTGTAAATAAAGGGTCTTTTCCCCGTTCCGTAATAGGCTTCCTCGATTCGATTGCCGGCTGCGTCGTATTTGAATTCCGCCGCGGCGTATTTTTCACGGATCTCCTTTTTTGAGAAAGGCCCCTCCTCTGCCAACGTATTCTCATGGACGCATAATTCGCCGTTTACGTCGTAATAGGCGCATCTCGTCAGGTTGCCTTTGTCATCGAAAGTCATCTCTTCTCTGGCGTATCCGCACCTTACGTTATACGCCGGTTTATCGTCGAGTCCGTAATAGGTTTGTACGACGTTTCTGCCGTCCTGCTTTGTCTCCGTTTTGTAAATTCCGTCTTTACTGAGACACGGGTTGCCTTTTTCGTCCCAGTAGGTCATGACCGACGTGTCCCCGTCGGAACGGTCGATACTCTGGAAGAACCCCATTGTCTTGTCGATCGCGGGGTTCCCGTTCGTATCGTAACGGGCTTTTCGGGTCATATTCCGGTTGCCGTCATACTCGAACCGGATTTCATGGACGCCCGATTCGATGTTCACGCAGGGGTTATTCTCTTGATCCATGTAGTAAACTCGGAGCGTGTCTCCCGAGTCGTTAAACTCGATCTCTTCCCGAGAATCGGAGATTTCGGAGAAAATGATGTCCATATCTTCGAGCGCTTCATTCCGCCGGAGGCCCTCTATCCCGTAACTGTCGGCGCATGTATTTCCGTAAATGTCGAAATTGCGAATCTCCCGAATGTTGCCCTGCGCGTCGTATTCATAGTGGTAACCCGCAATTCCCGCCTGATTGTAGATCGGCTGTCGGGTTATGCCGAGATAGGACTCTTCCACTATATTTCCATTCCCGTCATACGCATAGGTCGTGACCGCGACCCGATCGTTTTTCGACAGGCAAAGTTCCCCGTCGACTCCCAGATTCCGCATCTCGATTAATTTCCCATTCTTGTATTTATAGACGGTTCTGGCGACTCCGTCGACTCGGCACGGTTTTTCCCGTTCGTCGTAAAATGCGGATTCGATCAATCCGTTTTTATCATAAGTGTCCCGGAAGACGGCGGCTTGGGATTCACCCACATCTATCGGGCGGAGAGCTCCGTATTCGTCGTAAAATGCGATTCGTACAGGCCGGTTCTTTTTATCGTATTTGAATTCTACGGCCGCATATCCGGTGTTTTTGTTGATTACGGGATCTCCATTGGCGTCGAAGTAGGCGATTTTATCGCGGTTGCCTCTTTTGTCGTATCCGAATTTGACGGTCGGGGATCCGATATCGTCGATAAGGATCAGCCGGTTGTTCGGATCATAGAAATCCAATCTTGTCAGATTGCCGCAATCGTCGTATTCCAGCGTTTTTCTCGCATAATTCACATAGGGCGTATTCCCGCCAGAAGGTACGACGTAATTCCCCGCCTTATCCATAAAAGACTCTTCGGTCAGATTGCCGTATGCGTCATATGCGTATGTCACTTTATCGAACGAATAGAAACCGGAGAGTTTCGTCGAATCGTTTGACCGGTATTGCCCGCAGATCAGATTCCCCGCGTTGTCGTATTTCAGCTCCATCGCCAGCGAAACCGTATCGGCCTGCAGGCCGAAATGCAATGTCCGAATCTGTCCTATATCGTTGTATTCGAACCGAAGTCCCCTGATTCCCCCGACACTTACCGGAGCCCTATCCGCGCCCCGGAATTCGACGCTTCGATATCGTTTTCCGTCGTAGGCATATTTATAATGTTTTACACTGTCGTTTGTTTGCAGCTGCCGTATGATCCCGTTGAGGTATCCGTTCGAAAATATGTATTTCGAATATTCGTAGAATTTTTCATGCGGCTTGCCATATGAATCGTCTCCTCTGACCGCATTGAAGGCGACGAGTGCGGAGTCGATGTACGTTCGCCGGAACAGGAGCGTGTTTTCTGCGTCGAACTCGTCTATTTCATTGAGCCTTCCTTTGCCGTCGTAAATCAAATGCATCTCCAGCGAACCGAACAGATTGATATTGTCCGTTGTCGTCGCCTCGGAATTGATTCTGCCGTACGAATCGACGAGCGTCATTTTTCTCACTTTTCCGCCCCGCGAGATAAACCGCCATGAACTGTTTCTGTGCCTGACTTCATTGGCGGATAGTCGGTATACGCCTTTCGGAACACCGCCTTCGAGGACGAAATCCTTATAATAACCGACCTTGTCCCGGAAATAACCGTTCCAGATCGTCAGTCCGACTCCGAGCAATGCGGCCACAGCTGTCAGTGCGATGATCCGCCGCTTTCTTTTCCGGCGGGCTTCACGGTTCCATAAATCGTCGAATCCGACTTCGAACAGTTTTGCGACGACTTTGATGAAGGCCTTTTCGCGGCCTAATTCCGCAACGGATATTCCGAGATTTTCTTTTCCTAAAGCCGGCGGATAACATTGTTTGGCGTCGGCCGCCGTGTCGGGAGAACCGTCGATGATGTAGGGAATTATTTTATCGCTTCTTCCCATGCCGGCAAACTCCCGAACCTCTTTGTCCACCCATCGGGATCGCGCTGCATTGGGGGAGCAAATGACGATCAGGTAACGGGATCTCTTCAGCTCCTCCTTCAACAACTCCTCCAATGCGCCGACTCCGATGTCGGTTTTATCCCTGAAAACGGGATGTATCTTTTTTTGCGCAATGCCCTTTTCCCTCCTGATTACTTGGGGAATGTTGTAGGCTTCCAACTGCTTTTGCAGCTGTTTCGCATATTTTTCATCCGCTTTGTTATAGCTGATAAACGCGAAGTATTTGAATTCATCCATAGCCCCGGACTCTTTATTCTTTTATAAAGATAGATAAAAAATGCAAAAGCCTACGGGAATAGGGGTGAAAATATTTCATTCTCAGCTTTTTCCTGTGCGGGAGCTTCTAGAAAATGGAATCGGTTACCTTGTATTGTCGATCGGTCGGGTCAATTCGTTTCCGGGTGTTTGGCGATGATATTTGTCGGGACGGCGGTTCCGTCAGGGATCGTCCGGTTCGGTTTGCAGAAGGTCTCTTTTCGGGACGTTGCGACGCAGACAAAAACGGAGACGCATATGTCATGCGTCTCCGTTTTTCGTGCGGATGGAGCGAACTGTCCGCCGTCTGGCGATCGTTTAAAAGTCGATGCCCGTATAACTTGCGGGGGTGATGGCCCGCAGTTCGGCTTTCACCTCTTCCGCGACGTCGAGCGCGGAGATGAATGCGGCGATGGCTTCGGCGGTGATGTGGGCGTTGGTGCGCGTGAGCGCTTTGAGCGCTTCGTAGGGCGAGGGATAGCCCGCACGGCGCAGCACGGTCTGGATGCCTTCGGCCACGACGGCCCAGTTGTTCTCCAGATCGCGGTGCATCGCCTCTTCGTTGAGGATGATTTTGTTCAGTCCCTTCATCAACGAGGCGACGGCCAGCAGCGTGTGAGCCACCGGAACGCCGACGTTGCGCAGCACGGTCGAGTCGGTCAGGTCGCGCTGCATGCGCGAGACGGGCAATTTGCCCGCCAGATGCTCGTAGAGCGCGTTGGCGATGCCCAGATTGCCCTCGGCGTTCTCGAAATCGATGGGGTTGACCTTGTGGGGCATGGCGCTCGATCCGACTTCGCCGGCCTTGATGCGCTGCTTGAAATACTCCATTGAGATATAGGTCCACATGTCGCGGCAGAGATCGACGAGAATCGTATCGATGCGCTTCAATGCGTCGAACAGCGCCGCCAGATTATCGTAATGTTCGATCTGGGTAGTGTACTGCGAACGACACAGCCCGAGCGTGCCGTCGACGAAGCGGTTGGCGAAGCCGATCCAGTCGATGGCGGGATAGGCGACATGGTGGGCGTTGAAATTACCTGTCGCGCCGCCGAATTTTGCCCCGATGGCGACGCCCTGCAATTGTGCAATCTGCCGGTCGAGCCGCTCGACGAAGACCATCAGTTCCTTACCCAGCCGCGTGGGCGAGGCCGGCTGGCCGTGTGTGTGGGCCAGCATCGGGACGGCGTGCCACTCAGAGGCCAGTGCGGCGAGTTTTTCGCGCAGTTCGTTCAGCGCAGGATAGCAGACCTCTGCCAGCGCCTCTTTGATAGAGAGCGGAATGGCCGTATTGTTGATGTCCTGCGACGTAAGGCCGAAGTGAACGAACTCCTTGCAGGCGCCCAGCCCCAGCGCGTCCATCTTCTCTTTGAGCAGGTACTCAACAGCTTTCACGTCGTGGTTGGTCGTGCGCTCGATCTCCTTGACGCGTTCGGCGTCGGCCATCGTGAAGTCGCGGTAGAGCCCGCGCAGACGCTCGAAGACGGCCTTATCGACCTCTTTGAGTTCAGGCAGCGGCAACTTGCACAGGGCGATGAAGTACTCCACTTCGACGCGGACGCGATAGCGGATCAGGGCGTATTCCGAGAAGTAGTCGGCCAGTCGCTCCGTTACCTTGCGGTAGCGTCCGTCGACGGGCGAAATGGCGGTCAGGTTGCTCAATAACATATCGTATCGGATTTTGAATGTGCAAAAATAGATAAAAAAGCGGGGAATCGGAAATTTGACAGGCGGGATTTGCTGGCAATTCGAACGGATGGCGCGGGCAGGGGCGCGGTTCGTTGTCGCCGGACAGGCTATCGTTCGGCAGCCGCTGCGGCGCGGCCGCTTGACAGAACAGCCAGCAGGGCGAACAGGTACTGCGCGGCGTAATAGGTCGTCATGATCCGGTAGTCGGCGGCGGGTACCGGTTCCACGAACTTGTTCCATGCAATCGTGGCGTCGGAGAAGATGAAGAGCAGCGCCGCGCAGCGGAATCCCCACGCGCAGCGTCCCCGATAGAACAGGACGCTGAGGAGCATGGCGGTGATCACCATCCCGTAAAGGGCGACGCCCGTGCGTTCGACCGGCAGCGAAACGTGGGGAACGATGCTCCGAAAGAGAAAGAGAAGCGTTCCGATCCCGACGATCGCCGCAACGGCGATCCGGCTCGGCGAGAAACGGCCTGATCGCAGGAAATAACAGATGTAGGCGATATGGGCCAGTGCGAAAAACGCCATCTGGAACAGGAAACGGTGGCTTGCTCCGGCTGCGTCGCCCGCCGCCGAGAGCAGCAGCGCGGAGGCTACCGGCACACATGCTTTTTCACGCAGGCCGAACAGCGCCGCGCCGAGCCACGCCGCCGGATAGGCTACCTTGCCGGGCAGCGATACGCTTTTGCAGAAGAAGGCCGTTACGCCCAGCAGGAATACGAGCGTGACCGCACCGATGAAAAGCGACAGCCTCGTGTGTTTCGTTCTCATTTTCGGATCGTTCTTAATTTAGAAACTTAGGGAATATCCGGTTTTGGAGATGATCCCAACGTCGTTCGATTGATTGGGCCGCCTGATCGAGCCGCGGCTCGATGCGCAGCAGTCCGAAGAGCTGCCGGCGCAGGGATTCGGCAATCGAGCAGGCGGAATAGATGAGCAGTCCGCAGCCGATTGCGTAGGGGATGCCGAGGGGCGAAGCGGCATAGGCGTGAAAATCGAATGCGCCGTAGAGAAGGGTTTGGAGCTGCGGATGTTCGTGAATCAGATAGACGCCGAAGGTCAGGCCCGACAGACGAAGGATGAGGGGTTGCCAACGATCGGAAACCGTGAGCCGGCGGAAGCAGAGGAACAGCGCCACCGAAGCGAGGTAGACGAGCGGCGCATTGTAATAGAGAGTTTCGTTGGCGATTGCGGGAATGGCCAGTTGCAGCAGATAGGTTCCCAGCGAGAGGAGCAGATACTGCCGGAAATAGCGGGAGGCCGGACGGGCTGCCGTCGCGTAACGGCGGATATAGCCGGCCGTGAGGTAGAGCATGCAGAACCAGAGCATCGAGTAGCCGGACATGACGAAGAAGGGATTCCACAGCCAGCTCCACAGACTGAAGAGCAGAAAGAGCGTCAGCAGGGTGTTGGTGAGAAACCGTTGCGAGGCGTTGCGGATCAGAAAATTGAGCCCGGGCGAAACGATGTAAAGGGCCGCATAGGCCGAGACGTACCAATAACGGGTCGTGAGGATCGGAAAGCAGGAGGCGTAGAATTGCCGTTCGGAGAATCCGTCGCCGGCAAACGCCGCATAGAGGAGGTAGAGCGTAACGGAATAGAAAAACACCTGACTCCACAACCGAAGGTATTTGCCGAGGCGGAAGGTCGATCGGCTCAGAAAATAACCGCTGATCAGCACATAGCAGTTGACGGCCACGATCGACAGCGTTTCGAGCAGCCAGAAACCCGCTCTGTTGGCCGTGCCGAGATCGGGAGCGTGCAGCAACTCTCCTTTCCCCAAAATGTGAATCATAACGATCATGGCCATTGCGACGATGCGCAGCAGTTCGAGATTGGCGGATCGGGTAGATGATGCGGAAATTTTCATTCGGTTCTGAAAATAAACGTTCAAAGTTAACGTTTTTTTGTGGGTTCTCGAGGAATCCGACTCGAATTGCGTTTTTTTCGTTATGATTTTTGTACCTTTGGCTGCGCCTTAGATACTGCGGTCTCGGCATAATCAAACTTGCGTTTGCTTCTGCGCGCGACTTTTCGTATCTTTGCACGAATAATGGTGAATGTTGTTATGGGATTATTCTCTCGGATTCTATACGGCCTCACGGAGTTCGTTCGCCGCAACCCCGTGACTTGTCTCGTTCTGCTGATACTGGCCGTCGCCGCGCCGTCGGTGCTGGTCGGCATCGCCAATTTTATCTTTTACATTATGCTGACGATTTTGTTGCTGGGCGTCGTTTTCGTCTTTCTGTTCAGATACCGTATCAACCGACTGCGCCGCGAGATGGAGCAGCAGGGCGGGTTTTCGCAGGAGGGCGCGCAGCGTCGCACCCACACATGGTATTCCCGCCGTCGCGAAGGCGACGTGAAGGTATATAAGACTTCCGACACCCCTGAAAAACGGATCAACGACTCGGTAGGCGAGTATGTCGAATTCGAGGAGGTGGAGGAGCAGACCCCGAAAAAGTAAAACAACGGCGACGAAGCGGTCGTTGCTGCTTCTCCGCCGGGACGGATCATTTATGTTGTCGAAACTCTTCGCCCTGATCGGGCAGTATTTCATCCTGATGGGAAAGGTCTTCTCGCGGCCCGAGAAGCTCTCGATCTATCGCCGCCGCATCATCTACGAAATGGATGCGCTCGGGCTGAACTCCATCGGACTGACGGCCATTATTTCGGTCTTTATCGGCGCGGTCATCACCTTGCAGATGTCGATCAATCTCGAATCGCCCTTCATCCCGCGTTACATTATCGGTTACGCCACGCGCGAGACGATGATTCTGGAGTTCTCCTCAACAGTCGTGGCGCTCATCCTGTCCGGCAAGGTAGGGTCGAACATCGCTTCCGAGATCGGCACGATGCGCATTACCGAGCAGATCGACGCGCTGGAGATCATGGGTGTCAATTCTGCGTCGTATCTCATTCTGCCTAAAATCATCGCTACGGTGTTCTTCTTTCCGTTCCTGACGATTCTGAGCATCCTGATCGGCATCGCCGGCGGCTGGCTGATCGCCGTTTTCACCGGTATCATGATTCCCGACGACTACGTTTCGGGATTGCTTTACGACTTCAAGCTCTATTCGATCGTCTATTCGCTCATCAAGGCTTGTTTCTTCGCCTTCATCATCACCTCCGTGTCCTCCTTCTACGGCTACTACGCCAAGGGCAATTCGCTGGAGGTCGGCAAGGCCTCGACGCGGGCGGTGGTCGCCTCGTCGATCGTCATCATGATCTTCAACCTGATCCTTACGCAAATCCTGCTGACATGATACGTGCCGAACATATCTTCAAATCATTCGATGGGCGTACGGTGCTCGACGACATCTCGGTGGAGTTCGAGACCGGAAAGACGAATCTGATCATCGGCCAGAGCGGCTCGGGTAAAACCGTACTGCTGAAGTGTCTGGTGGGGTTGCATGCCGTCGATTCGGGGGAGATTTTCTACGACGACATCTGCTATACGAGCCTCGGATTCAGGGAGCGCAAAGCCATCCGCAAGGATATCGGCATGATCTTTCAGGGCGGCGCGCTGCTGGACTCGTCGACCGTAGCGGAGAACATCCGCCTGCCGTTGGATCTTTTCACCGATCAGTCGGAGGCCGAGAAACGCGAGCGGGTGGATTTCTGCCTGCGGCGCGTGCGGCTGGCCGATGCCGACAATCTCTATCCTTCGGAGCTGTCGGGCGGCATGACCAAGCGCGTAGCCATCGCGCGCGCCATCGTCATGAATCCGCGCTATCTCTTCTGCGACGAACCCAATTCGGGGCTCGATCCGCAGACTTCGATCGTCATCGACAACCTGATCCACGAAATTACCGAGGAGTATAACATCACCACCATCATCAATACCCACGACATGAACTCCGTGATGGAGATTGGCCAGAAGATTGTATACATCTACAAAGGCCGTAAATGGTGGGAGGGCACCAAGGAGGATATTCTGCACACGGACAACCGCGAGCTGAACGATTTCGTCTTTGCCTCGGCGATGGCCAAACGCGCCAAAAAAGCCATCGACTGACGGCTGCGAAGGCGTAAGTGAAATACGACGTTATCTTAAATTTTTTACTTAATTATTTGCGTAATATATACAAAGTGTGTACTTTTGTGACGCAAATAACAGCAAAGTTTTTTCTAAACAATAAAAAATTACAACTATGTCAAAGATTAAGATTGGTATCAACGGTTTCGGCCGTATCGGCCGTCTGGTGTTCCGTGCTGCATGCACCAACGATCAGATCGAAGTAGTGGGCATCAACGACCTCGTACCGGTGGATTACATGGCTTACATGCTGAAGTACGACACGATGCACGGCCGTTTCAACGGTACGGTCGACTACAACGTCGAGAAGAGCCAGCTGATCGTCAACGGTCAGGCTATCCGCGTAACCGCCGAGAAAGACCCCGCAAACCTGAAGTGGAACGAGGTAGGCGCCGAGTATGTCGTTGAGTCGACCGGTCTGTTCCTCACCCGCGAGAAGGCCATGAAGCACTTGGCCGCAGGTGCGAAATACGTTGTATTGTCGGCTCCTTCGAAAGAGGATAAGGAGAATCCGAACGAGGAGTTGCGTGCAGGTGCCCCGATGTTCGTTTGCGGCGTCAATACCGACACCTATGCCGGCCAGACGATCGTTTCGAACGCATCGTGCACCACCAACTGCTTGGCTCCCATCGCCAAGGTGCTCAACGACAAGTTCGGCATCACCGACGGTCTGATGACCACCGTACACTCGACCACCGCGACGCAGAAGACCGTTGACGGTCCTTCGATGAAGGACTGGCGCGGCGGCCGTGCCGCTTCGGGCAACATCATCCCCTCGTCGACGGGCGCCGCTAAGGCCGTAGGCAAGGTGATTCCCGAGTTGAACGGCAAGCTGACGGGTATGTCGATGCGCGTTCCCACGCTCGACGTATCGGTTGTCGACCTGACCGTCAATCTGGCGAAGCCCGCCAAGTACGACGAGATCTGCGCTGCCATGAAGGAGGCTTCGGAGGGCGAATTGAAGGGTATTCTGGGGTATACCGAGGAGGCCGTCGTTTCGTCCGACTTCTTGGGCGATCCCCGCACTTCGATCTTCGACAAGGCTGCCGGTATCGCTTTGACCGACACCTTCGTGAAGGTCGTTTCGTGGTATGACAACGAGTGGGGCTACTCGAACAAGGTGCTCATGCTCATCGAGAAGATGGCTGCCTACAACAACAAATAGCAGCGTCTATGTCTGAACGGCGTTTCGGCGCCGCTTCGATCGACCTCCCGCACGGATTCCGTGCGGGAGGTTTTTTGTCGGCGTATCCGCGCGCCGGCGCCGGCGGTTCTCCTGCGGACGGATAATCGGAATCCCGTGCGGAAGATACGTTTCATACCTTCCGCACGGGACGATGCGGGTAGAAAAGCCCCTTTTCAATCGGCGGGGCCGGACTGCTTGCAGGCGAAAACCGAAGAGATATACGCTTAATTGCCTCCTGCCGGAGCCGCCGGAGTCGATTCGGTGAGAATGTATTGATCGGCGAACAGACCTGTAATCGGCTGCTGATGGCTGTCGAGCCGCCAGAGGCGGTTTTCATCCACCCGATAGTAGGACGGCTCGTCTTTCGGCGAATCGGGTTGCAGGGTGAGTATGCTCCCTTCGACGGAGTAGTTGCCGTGCTCCGTGAATTCGTCGGGGCGTTCGCAGTAACGGTTTATCTCCGTGTAACGTCCGTTCGGGCCGAGCGTCAGCGTAATGGCGATGCCCGGAACGTCGGCGGCCGGAAAAACGCCGGTATAGGTGCCCTGATAATCGGGAGCGTCTTCGGTGTCGTGCATGTCAGATACGGTGGTTTCCGTGACGATCAACACGCTTTGTTTCGCTGCGTTGCGTTGGCCGCAGGCTGCGAGAAACAATAGCGTGGTGGCGATAAAGGAGAATGATTTCATGACAGATCGTTTTTATAAGAAAGGGGCTTTCGCCGATCCTTCGTTACTTTTTTGCAGCCTGTGCCGCCCAGCGCAGGATCGTTTCGCTCTGGATTTCGACGCCGAACTCCGCCGCCTGATGCAGGATGCGCCGTGCCAGAGCAGGCTTGTCGGCTTCGGGTGCGTAACGGAAATAACTTTCCGCGGCGCGGACGTGGGCGGCGTCGACGAGCGGGAATTCGCGGCGCGAGGGGATGCCGAAAGCGTCGTCGGGCAGTTCGCGGCGTTCTTCGGTGTTCAGACGGTCGGGGTGTTTGGTGAGCGTGGTCATGGTCGTACGATTTAGAGAATATAACGTCCGCCCGTGACGCCGATGATCTGGGCGGTGATGTAGCTCGACTCCTCGGAGGCGAGGAAAACATAGCTCGGCGCCACTTCGACGGGCTGTCCGGCACGTCCCAGCGGCGTTTGGCTCCCGAATCCGGGGATGTTTTCGGGCTGTTGCGCGCCGCTCACCTGCAACGGCGTCCAGACGGGGCCGGGAGCGACCGAGTTGACGCGGATGCCCTTCGGAGCGAGTTGCTTGGCCAGCGATCGCGTGAACCCCACCACGGCGCTCTTCGACGCGGCGTAGTCGGTCAGGAACGATGCCGGCTGAAAGGCTTGGATCGAGGAGGTGGTGATGATGCTGGCGCCGGCCTCCATGCGGGGCAGCGCCTCCTGAACGCTCCAGAAGAGCGAGAAGACGTTGGTCGCGAAGGTGTATTCCAATTGTTCGGTCGTAAGATGGGCGATCTCCTTGACGGCGTGTTGCGTGCCGGCGTTGAGCACCAGAATGTCGATTCCGTCCAGCGCCCGAATTGCGTCACGGACGATTCCGCGGCAGGACTCCTCGTCGCTCAGGTCGCCCGGCAGCAGCGTCAGGCGACTTCCTTCGCCGTCGAGCAGCGTTCGAAGCGATGCGGCGTCGGGTTGTTCGGCCGGCAGGTAGTTGACGGCGACGTCGGCCCCTTCGCGGGCGAAGGCGATGGCGACGGCCCGTCCGATTCCGGAGTCGCCGCCCGTGATGAGCGCCTTGCGGCCGAGCAGTCGTCCGTGCCCGCGGTAGCTCTCCTCGCCGGTATCGGGCTGCGGCCGCATGCGGCTTTCGAGCCCCGGAGCTTCCTGCTGCTGGGCGGGGTAGGCGTCGTGATAGTATTCCTCGCGCGGATCGACGAGGATCTGGTTGCGGTTGTTCGGCATGACGGAAGATTTTGCATCGGACAACGTTGTCCGGTGCATTGCGTCATGCAATTTACAGGCCGCAGTGAGTTCATAGGAAATCCGATGTGACGGGAGGGATCAGCGCCACTCTTTTTTGCGGAAAAAGAGGTAAACGAAGATGCCGATCAGCAGCATTACGACCCAAGCCGCAAGGTAGCCGTATTCCCACTCCAGTTCGGGCATCATGCGAAAATTCATACCCCAGACGCCCACGAGAAAGGTGAGCGGGATGAAGATCGTCGAGACGATCGTCAGCCGCTTCATGATGGCGTTCATACGCAAGTCGTTGTTCGAGATGTAGAGATCGACGAGCGACGAGAGCGTTTCGCGGCAGAGGTCGATCTGCTGCACGACGTATTGCAGGTGGTCGTTCACGTCGTTGAAGAAGGGCCGTATGTTGCGGTGCAGCAATTCCGAATCGGAGTGCAGCAGTTTGGCGTACTGGTCGCGCAGCGGCAGGGCCGCCTGTTTGAGTTGGAGATAGCGGTGACGGAGTTCCTGAATCTGTCCGCCCGTATCGCGGCAGTCGGTCGTCGAGAGCAGGTCGGTCTCCAGCTCGTCGAGATCGTCGTCCAGTTTGGTGATCAGCGTCGTGTAGTTGACCGTTATGCTGTTGAGCAGCACGCTGAGCAGATAGTCCGACGGTCGGGAGCGGAATTTCAGCACATTGTCCCTAATCGCCTGCGGAATGTCGTCGAAAAGCGTGCTCTCGCTCTCGATGAAGGTCAGCACGAAATCGGCTCCCTGCACCAGACATACCTGCAAGTCCTCTTCGCCGCGGAAAAACTTCGCCACCACGAGCATATAGTGTTCGTGCTCCTCGACTTTGGTCGGATGGTCGGCGTTGAGGATATCCTGCATCACCAGAAAGTCGATGCCGAAGCGGTCGCATACCTGCCGTACGGTTTCGGTCTCCTTCAGACCGTGAACCTGAAGCCAGATCATCCCTTTTTCGGAGAACTGAGGTTCGAGTTTCGCCACTTCGTCGGCGGAGTATTCGTGTACCTCGTCCGGCGTGTAGCGCACCAGATGGAGGTGGGTCGGGGTGCGGGTGTCGCCCGTGTAGACCAGTTTTTCGCTGAGCAGGTTGTTTCTCATGGTTGCGGAGTTAAAATTCGACGGTCACGCCGAGCGTCGGGATCAGCGTCCCGCTCGATTGACCGATCTGTTTCATACGATAGCGTTGCTGATCGGCGGGCGCTGCCGGATTTTCTACGACGCCCGTCGACACCAACACGTCGGGGCGGTCGAGCTTGCTCGCCGTCACGTTTTGCAGGTCGATGTAGAGCCCCAGCATGCAGCGGCTGAAATAGAAGGTTTTGTCGACGCGCACGTCGATCTGTCCGAACGCCGGAAGTCGCTCCGTGTTGTAACGCGCGTAGTCGTAGCAGGGACGTCCCTGCGCGTCCCATGCCGCGACGAGCGCCGACTTTTCCGCGTCGTAAGGCGTGTAAGGCGCCCCGCCGATCCAGCTCACGCGGGCTCCGACGCTCCATGCGCGGGGCAGGTCGTAAGTGCCGCTCAGGTTGACCACATAGCGGTTGTCCCAAGCCGAGGCGACGTATGCCCCTTCGCCGTCGCGGTACTCGCTGCGGAAAAGCGTCGCCGAACCGACCAGATTGACCTTACCCGGAATCTGCCAGCGGGCCGTCAGTTCGACGCCGTAGGCGCGTCCTTCGGCCGACGGGACGAGCGGTTCGTTGCCCACTGTGCCGTAGTCGTCGCCCTTGCAGGCGAGCGGAATGCCGTCGGCGAGCGAGAGGGGAATGCGGTCGTAGCCTTTCCAGAAGCCTTCGAGCGAGACGATCAGCCGGTCGCGCAGCCGCCAGTCGGCTCCTGCGCTCGCAGCCGCTACCTGCATGTACCGCAGTCCGCGGTTGACCCATGTCGCGTCGTTGTCCCGAAATCCGAGCGCCGTCAGAGGCGGTAATTGGCAGTAGATGCCGGCGCTGCCTTTGAGCGACCATGCGTCGCTCAGCGCGTAGGCAAACGAAAGACGCGGCGAGAGCTGCCGCCAGAACTGCCGCATGCGCGCCGAGTAGTCGCAGCCATCGGCCCGCAGTCCCGCCGAAGCGGTAAATCGATTGTCCTGCGATGCGTAGGCGGCCGTGAAGAAGAGGCCCCAGCCTGCGATGCCGAGTCGGGCGTCGTAGTCGGAGAGTTCCGCTTCACGGCCGTAGAGCCGTTGCAGCGTGCGGTTGGTGTAGCGGCGGTAGTTCAGTTCGACGCCTTCGCCGAGCGTCCATCGTCCGAGCCACGAGCGGTTTTCGCCCCGCAGCGTCGTCTTCTGTTCGACGGAGCGCAGCCGCAGCATCAGGTTCTCCTCGCTCGAAGCGTCGTTGTTGCGGTATTTCAGATTGCGGTTGTTGAGGTAGTTGTGACTCAGGGCGATCGTCTGCGTGTGCCGTCCGGCATAGTGGCGGTAGACGGCGCCCACGGTGAAGGTCTCCTGCCGGATGCGGGGCAGGTAGCCGAGCAGGTATTCGGCCTCCTCGCCCTTTTCGTCGGTGTTGAGCCGCATGTTGTCGATGCCGGTGAGTCCCATCACGGTCAGTTCGTCGTGCGGCGAGAGGCGGGTTTTAACCTTCGCCTGCGCGTCGATGTAGTTGGGCAGGAAGGGGAGTCCCAGCAGCTTGAAGAGCAGTTGCAGGTAGGACTGGCGCACGGAGAAGAGGTAGGTAGTCCGCTCCGAGAGGTGGCCGCTGCCGCTGAACGCCACCTCCGAGGCGCCGAGCGTCGCCTTGAAAGCCTGTTTTTCGGGATCGCCGTCCCGCAGGCGGAAATCCAGCACCGAACTGAGCGCTCCGGCTCGGTCGGCGGGAAAAGCGCCGGTGTAAAAGCTGATCTCGCGCACCAGATCGGCGTTGACGATGCTTACCGGACCGCCCGAAGCGCCTTGCGTGGCGAAGTGGTTGATGTTGGGAATCTCGATGCCGTCCATGTAGAAGACGTTTTCCGACGGGCCGCCGCCGCGCACGATGAGATCGTTGCGGTAGCCGACGGGCGAGAACGATACGCCCGGGTAGGAGCGGACGATGCGCGAGACGTCGCGGTTGGCGCCCGGGCTCTTTTCGATCTCGCGCAGGCCGATCACCTGCAACCCGACGGGACTCTCGGCCGTGCGGCGGAACGGCGTGGGGGTGACCGTCACGGCGTCGAGCTGCGCGGCGTCTTCCGTCAGTTCGATCTCGATGAAGGGCGTGGCGGCCGAGACGACGTATTCGGGCGTGAGCGCGCTCCGATAGCCGATGCAGGAGGCGGCCAGCCGGTAGATGCCCGGGCGGACGCGCTCGATGACGAACCGCCCCGTCGAATCGGTCGAACTCCCTTTGTCGCCCTGTCCGTCCAAGACCACGGCGGCGTAGGCGATCGGACGGCGCGAGAGACGATCGATGACGCGTCCCCGCAGCGTGTAGCTCTCGGCTGTGTGCCCCGTCAGATGACATCCCGCCAACAGCAGAAGTATCAGTAATCGTTTCCCCATGTTTTCATTGTAGCGCACGCTCCGTGCCTCTGATTACAAATGTAGTAAAAAAACGGGAGAAAAGTCCCCGATGCCGGAACCCGTGACCGGCGAAGTCCGCACTCGCTCTATTCCAAGTCGCAGCGCATGCGCCATGCGTCGGCTTCGGGGGCGTAGTAGCCGTGCAGGAGCGCCGTGCGGCGAAATCCGCGCGATTCGTAGAGGCGCAGCGCCGCTTCGTTGTCCGTGCGCACTTCCAGCGAGAGGCGTTGCAATCCCTCTTCACGGGCGCAGGCGAAGCTGTGGTCGAGCAGCAGGGCGCCGATGCCGCGGCCCCTGCAATCGGGATCGACGGCGATCGAATAGATGCGCAGATGGGCGCATCCCCTGCGGCGCAGCAGCGCGACGTAGCCCGCGATGCCGCCGTCGCAGCGCGCCACGAAGAAAAAACCGTTGGCGCAGCCGATGAGATAACCCAGTTCGCGACGCGAAAAGGCGTCGTCGGCGAAGCACCGCTGTTCGATGCGGACGATCGCATCGAGATCGTCCGCGGCGGCGGGACCGATGACGACGGAGTCTGTGTCGGTGAAATGCGTCGTGTCAGACATGCATGCGGTTGAGTTTGTTGATGAAGTAGTTGACGATGCGATAGTAGAGTTCGTCGCCCAGCACCTCGTCTTCGACCTCGTGGTCGATGCTGGGATTGTCGTTGATTTCGATGACTACGGGGCGTCCGTCGACCACCTTCAAATCGACGCCGTACAATCCCTTGCCGATCAGCGCAGCGGCTTTGAGCGCCGTTTCGCGTACTTTGGCCGGAACTTTATAGACGGGAATCGTCTCCCACGGGCCGCAGAGATTCTTGCCGGTGACGGCATGGTTGTAGATCTGCCAGTGGCCCTTGGCCATGAAGTATTTGCAGGCGAACAGCGGTTCGCCGTCGAGAATGCCGATGCGCCAGTCGAATTCCGTCGGGGTGAACTCCTGCGCCAGAACGACCGACGAGTGGCGGAACATCTCGTCGAGCGCCGTTCGGAGTTCATCCCGATCGGCGACCTTGTGCATTCCGACCGAGAACGACCCGTCGGGAATTTTCAGGACGAAGGGCGCGCCGAGACGGTCGCCGATCTCCTCGAACGTGTAACGCTCCGATCCGAACAGCAGCAGCGATTCGGGCGCGGGAATACGGGCCTTGCGGAAGAGTTCGCACAGGTAGACCTTGTTCGTGCAGCGGATGATCGAGAGCGGGTCGTCGATCACCACCAGCCCGTTCTGCCGGGCGCGTTGGGCGAAACGGTAGGTGTAGTGGTTGAGCGACGTGGTGGTGCGGATGAACAGGGCGTCGAATTCGAGCAGCCGCGGCCCGTCCTCTTCGGTAATCAGTTCGGTGTGCACGCCCATCCGTTTGGCGACCTCCATGAAACGCCGGAGCGCCTGCCTGTCGCTGGGCGGAAACTCCTCGTCGGGGTCGTAGAGGATCGCCATGCTGTAACGGGCGGGTTTCACCGAGCGCGTCCGCCAGACGCGTTTGCTGAAATTGTCGAGCGCCGCGGCGAACGTGTCCTGCTCGCTGTCGGTCAGTTCGTCGAGCGAGAGCGCCCGCACCGATTCGATCTGGTTGCGGCGGCCGGTGTTGAAGCCCACGCGCAGCAGGGGCGCGGGGTAGTTCTCGAAGATGAAGCGGGCGATGCGTTCCAATCCTTTTTCGGCGCAGGCGCCCAGAAAGATAGTGAGATACCAGCACTCCCCCTCTTCGATGTCGTTGCGGACGATCCACTGATGGCAAAGGCGTTGCAGCTCCATGCTCATGCGCACGCCCTGTCCTGCTTCCAGCCGGTTGAGCGTTTCGACGCCCGGCAGGATTTTGTGTCCGCGCGCCTGCGCCAGCAGCGAGGCGTAGTAGCCTGAGGAGTTATAGGAGTAGTCGCGGCTGAGATTGACGACCAGCCGCGGTTTCCCGTCGTATTTGTGTTCGAGGTAGTCGGAGACGGTCAGCAGGGAGTCCGTTTCGCAGTAGGGTTTCCAGTCGTCGGTGTGATCCACCAGCAGGAATAGGTCGTTCATAGTTTATCGGATGCCGTTTCCAAGATACGGACGGCACAAATATAGGACTATTTCCGATATTCGATTCGGACAGATATTTTTTTCTTTCCGAAAGCGTAGCAACCTATTCGAATTTTTCCTAACTTGGAAGTGCGATCCGCCTGATATTTGCACGGTTGTTCGTCGCAGTTTAACACGTGTCCTATGAAAAAGACAGTTTATTACGTGATTCCCGTCCTGCTCTGCCTGATTGCGGGTCTCGTGGCGGGAAGCCTTCAGACGGAATCCGTCGCGCAGTGGTATCCTCTGCTGGACAAACCCGCGCTTACGCCGCCCAATATCGTTTTTCCGATCGCGTGGGGCATTATCTACATCTGCATGGGCCTTTCGCTGGGACGCGTGCTTCAACGCGGCGATAAACGCTACGTGACGCTGTGGTTCCTGCAACTGGCCGTCAATTTCCTGTGGAGCGTCTTTTTCTTTTACCTGCGCAGTCCGCTGGCGGGATTCATCGACATCGTCGTGCTCGATGCGCTGGTCGCCGTCTATATCTGTCGGGTGCGGCGCAAGACCCCTTCGGCGGCGTGGCTCTTTGCTCCCTATCTGTTGTGGATTCTCTTCGCGACCTATCTGAACGGGTATATTCTTGTGAAGAATCCATGTAATAAAATCGCGATGCAAACCGTTTTAGTAACAAATACCGACTCATTGTCAAACAGTAAAAATCAACAGATTATGAAACACACATTGCCCCAGCTTCCCTACAAGTTGGAAGCGCTTGCTCCGAAGATGAGCAAGGAGACCTTCGAGTATCACTACGGCAAGCATCTCCAAACCTACATCGACAACCTCAACAAGTTGATCGTCGACACGCCTTACGCCGAGATGCCGCTCGACGAGATCGTTCGCAAGGCCGACGGAGGCATCTTCAACAATGCAGCTCAGACGTGGAACCACACCTTCTTCTTTCTTACGCTGACGCCCGACCAGCGGCCGATGCCCGAGAAGCTGGCGGCGGCGCTCGCGCGCGATTTCGGTTCGGTCGACGCCTTCAAGGAGGCCTTTACGAAGGCTGCCGTGGGGCTGTTCGGTTCGGGCTGGGCATGGCTGGCGCAGGAGCCCGACGGCAAGCTGGTGATCGCGGCGGAATCCAACGCCGGCAATCCGATGACGCGCGGCCTGAAACCGCTGCTGACGCTCGACGTGTGGGAGCATGCCTACTATATCGATTACCGTAACCGCCGTGCCGATTTCGTGAAGAACTGGTGGGAGTTGGTCGACTGGCAGAAGGTGGCCGACCGGTTGTAAAACGAATAAAGTGAAGAGCCTTATGAAAAAGTACAAATGCAGTGTCTGCGGTTGGATCTACGATCCGGCCGTGGGCGATCCGAAACATGGAATCGCACCGGGCACGCCGTTCGAGGAGTTGCCCGCCGACTGGCATTGCCCCCGATGCGGAGCGCCCAAAGAGAAGTTCCGCCCGATGGAGGAATAAACCCTGAAAAAGGAGCGGCATCTCGCAAGATGCCGCTCCTTTTTTCTTTTATCGTAAGGGGCCGTTTACCGCAGCCGTTCCAGAAAGAGTTGCAGTTCGGGCGTGTGGAATTCGAATCCCGCGTCGAGCAGTCGCAGAGGCCGCGCGCATTGCCCTTTGAGCAGCAGATCGGCCGCTTCGCCCCGCAGCAGGCGCAGCAGGCGGGCGGAGACCCGTATCTGAAACCATGCCTTGTAGTGGCGCCGAACGAGCGATACCGCCTCCTCCATCGAGAGGTGTTGCGGCGCGACGAAGTTGAAGGTTCCCGCCAGTTCGGGCGACTCGATCAACAGCGTCATCGCCCGACAAAGGTCTTCGATGTCGATCCATGTAAAGGGTTGGCGGCCATTGCCGGGAACGACGGCCGTTCCCAGTTTGGCGGGAAGGGCCAATCGTTCGAAAGCGCCGCCGTAACCGTCCAGTACGATGCCGAAACGGGTAACCGATGTACGGATGCTTGCGGGAGCCTTGTATGCTTCGGCCTCCCAATCGCGGCAGAGTCCTGCCAGAAAGTCGTCGCCCGACGCGGCATCCGCCGTGTCGTCGAAACATCCTTCCGAAGGGTAGTATCCGACGGCCGATGCGCAGATCCAGCAGCGAATCGAATCGGTGCGTTCCATGGCGGCGACCAGCCGTCGCGTCGTGCCGATACGGCTGTCGAAAAGTTTGCGTTTATAGGCTTTGCTCCAACGACGGTCGATCGGGGCGCCCGCGACGTTGACCGCCGTGTCGCATCCGCTGAGCGCATCCGCCAGCCGGCCGGCCGCGGAATCGGTGAAAAACTCCCGACCCAGCGGTACGATGCGGTAGCCCGCTGCGTTGAAATGGTCGCGCAGGTGGGAACCGATAAATCCCGTGGCGCCGCAAAGCGCTACCGTATGATGGGGTGTATTCATAGCTTTTCCGATTTTCAACCGATCGTCCGGCAGCCCGAAACGGCGGAAGACGAGGGCGGCTGCGTTTGCTTTACCGGCATTTCATACCGCACCCGAAGTATTTCGTTCAGGCTTTTTCCGCCGCTTCCACGGCGCGGTCGTAGTCGGGTTCCTGCGTGATCTCGGGGACGAGTTCCGTGTAGACGACCCGCCCTTCCCGATCGATGACCACTACCGAACGGGCGAGCAGCCCTTTCAGCGGTCCGTCGGCCATCAGCACGCCGTAGCTTTCGTCGAAATCCGAACGGCGGAAATCCGAGAGCGGAACGACGTTCTCGATCCCTTCGGTGGTGCAGAAACGCGCGTGGGCGAAGGGAAGATCCTTCGAGACGGCCAGCACCACCGTATCGGGTAGCGAGGCGGCCAATTGGTTGAACTTGCGCACCGACATGGCGCAAACGCCTGTGTCGAGGCTGGGGAAGATGTTCAGAATGACGCGCTTGCCTTTCAGACTGCTTAGCGTAAGCGTGGCGAGATCGGTTTTAACCAACTCGAAGTCGGGGGCCGCAGCGCCTTTTTCGATGAATTTGCCGCAGAGGCGGACCGGCATCCCTTTGAATTTTGTCGTTACCATAGCTTTATGTTTTTTTGATTTGCATCTATTTAACGTTTTTCGGGTCGAAATTCGTATGATTCCCAATCCGATATGCAAGATTGATGCCTCGGATGCTCTTCTTCTCAGGGTGCGTGCGGAACCTGTGAGAAAACGATTCGTTGCGAAGCGGCTCCGGTGAGGCATTATCTTTGCCGTATCGGAATAAAAACGATTGACCGCTATGAAAACAATGGTGGCCGACCGCGTCGGCATTCTTCCCGTAACCTCGTTCCGGGGCATACAAGCGACGGGTATCACGATCTGCGAGAAGGGCAGGATGTTCGTCTGTTTCCCCCGTTGGCGTGACGGCGTGCCTTATTCCGTCGCCGAAGTCTTCGCCGACGGTTCCCATAAACCCTATCCCGACGCGCAGACCAACTGCTGGGAGAACGGCGAACCGATCGACGCCGACCGGTTCGTCTGCGTGCAGTCGGTAGTGGCTTACCGAGGCATACTCTATGTGCTGGATACGAAGAACCCTTCGATGCGGGAGATCATCGACATACCGGCGATCTATATCTACGATCTGCGGAGCGACCGATGGGTGAAGACGCTGCGGCTGGCCGACTCCGTCCATTCGGACTCCTATGTCAACGATCTGCGCGTGGACGAACTGACGGGCAAGATCTTTCTGACCGATTCGGGCGCTCCGGGGCTGATCGTCGTCGATATCGAGACGGGCGAGAATTACCGTGTGCTGGATCGCCACCCCTATACCGAAGCCGAAACCGACCGGCTGATGCCGGACGGCAGGCGTTACGACGCGACGGTTCATTCGGACGGGATCGCCATCGACCGGCGGCAGGGCATCCTCTTTTTCCATGCGTTGTCGGGATATACGCTCTACGGCATTCCGATCGGACAACTCATCAGCCGCAGGATTTACGAGGGCACGATCTTTCGAATGCGGACTCCGGCCACCGACGGCATGATCATGGATCAGCGGGGGTATCTCTACATGGGAGATGTGGAGCGGAACGAGATCGTCTATTTCAAGCCCGGCCGCACGAAGATTAGATTATTGGCCGAGGGCGGCGATATTTGCTGGCCCGATTCCTTCGCGATTTACGACGGGTATCTCTATTTCACCAACTCCCGCATTCCAGAGGCTGTGGGGGATATTTCACAGATGGAGTTCACCGTGAACAAGATCAGATTGCCGCTGTAAGAGCGGGAATCCTCGGACGACTCGGCGGATTATTCGAGGATCGTCGCAACGATTTTGCGCCCTGCCGCCCGATTGCGGAATTCACACAGGTAAATTCCCTGCCACGTGCCCAGATTGAGCCGTCCGTCGCTGACGGGCAGGGTCAGCGTCGCGCCTGCGAGCGTGGACTTTGCATGCGCCGGCATGTCGTCGTCGCCCTCGCAGGTATGAACGTAGTAGGTCTCACATTCTCGGACAAGGCGGTCGAAGATGGCCGCCAGATCGGTGCGAACGTCAGGATCGGCGTTTTCGTTGAGGGTGAGACCGGCGGAGGTGTGTTTGATGAGAAGGTGCAGCAGCCCCGCCGCGGGCAGCGGCGGGAGGTTCGCCTCGATCTCGTCTGTGACCAGATGAAATCCCCTGCTGCGGGGGTGAAGCGTGAATTCGGTTTGTCGTATCATGGTTGACGGTGTTTTCGTCCGCGCCTTTCTCCGATGCGATGAGCGGAATCCGATCCGCCGGAAGGAGCGGCGCTGCAAAGATAGACATTTTCGCGGGATCGCGCCGGACGTCGACCGACTCTGAGATACGTCGAAAATGTTGTTTTGGCGCGAATGATTCGCCGGCATACCGGCCGTCGCATCTCTTTTGAGGCCTCTTTTCTCCATCCGTCGGCGATCCTGCCGATAAATTTTCGTGCCGGATATCATAAGATTTTCAAGAAAATAGGAATTTCGGAATAAAAAGTGTATCTTTGTGGCGGAACAATCGAGTTTTATTCTGAATCTTTCTTTGTAAGAGTTCGATTCCGCAGTACACCGCGAATCTTTCTATTCTCAAAATCGACGTCATTATCAGCTCCTTTGTTTGGAGTAATATGCTTGCGGTGAGCGACGTGCGCTGATTCTATGGCGTATTGTGACGTTTGAAAATCCGCAAAAAACAGATTAATAAATGGCTAAACGAATTACATCAGGAAAGAGAGAAAGAGAGAAGATCAAACAAACCAAGCGACTGGATAAACAACGGAAAAGGGAAGAACGCCAGAACAGCGGTAGCCGCAATTTCGAAGATATGTTGGCGTATGTGGACGAAAACGGGGTTCTCCATACGACACCCCCGGATGTCAAACCCAGAGAGGAGATCGATGCGTCGCAGATTGAGATTTCGATCCCTCGGCGGTCGGAGCCGGATGAAATTATACCGTTTCAGGGCCGCGTAGAATACTTCGACGCTGCCAAGGGTTACGGCTTCATTAAGGATTCGGACAACGGCGAAAAGTACTTTTTTCACATAACGAATGCTCCTGCGGAAATTGCCGAGGGCAATCGGGTTACATTCGAGATTGAACGCGGTACGCGCGGAATGAACGCAGTACGGATATCAATTGTTAATAAATAACAAATTTAATTTACAAATCAGATGAACATTTATGTTTCAAACCTCAGCTGGGGTACAAGCAGCGAAAGCTTACAGAATTTATTTGCACAGTTCGGCGAAGTGTCGTCGGCAAATGTGATTACCGATAGAGAGACGGGACGTTCTCGCGGATTCGGATTCGTAGAGATGCCCAATGACGAAGAGGGCCAGAAGGCCATCGACCAGATTAACGGCAGCGAGTTCGAAGGCAAAGTGCTTACGGTGAACGTCGCACGTCCGAAGACCGAGCGTTCTTCGGGTGGTTACGGAGGCGGCCGCGGTGGTTACGGAGGCGGTAACGGCGGCGGCTACAACCGCAGAAGGTATTAATTTCGAAGACGGGGAGGATCCGTATTTTCGGATCGTCCTTCTTTTCCGTCCGAAGCCGTAACGTCGGTTTCGGGTGCGAAAATTTCGATCACGGCAGTTGAAAAACTGCCGTGATTTTTGTTTGGCGGGACGAAGCGTCGGCGTCGGAGATCCGGCGACCGGCGCGTCGCGCAGACCGCTCTCGCATCCTTTTTGGGCGGAAGAGGGCGCGATTCCTGTTTTTCATACCGAATTATGCCATTTGCGTTCAATTTATAGGTTGGAATATCTATTGAAGCATAAGAGTTGTACTTTTATAAACCGAACTCAGCGGCCGCGAAAGCAATGAGCGATAACTTTCACATAGATACCGATATTTCCGCTCTTCCCGCAGGCGCACATGGGGCGTATCTGGAGGAGGGCTTTTGTGGCGTTTGTACGGGCGGAACGGCCGTGATAGAGGTTTTCTCGCTCCGCAGTCAGATTTCCAAGAACGATATCGTAACGATTTTGCCTCTGCAACTGGTTTCGATCCATGATGTCAGCGACGACTTTTCCATGACTTTTTTCAAAGTCGGCAAGGAGATGTTTCTCGATATCATGAGCGGTCTGGGGAAGGTGACTCCCGATTTCTTTTTCTACATGCGCAAGAATTTCCGGTACCGTTTGAGCGATTCGGAGGTCAGGCGGTATCTCGGGTTTTGCAGGGTCATCGATTTTCGGGGAGACAATGACGATCCTGTTTTTCTGCGGGAGACCATCCTGCATCTGTTGCGAATCTATTTCTGGGATTTTTACGTCCATTTTCAGAAGAAAACGCGCGACGAAAAGGACTCTTTCGTGAATACCAATAAGGAAACCATCGCTTTCAAATTCGCCATGCTGGTTTCCGAGCATTATAAAATGCGTCGGGAGGTCGCTTATTATGCCGATTGCCTGTGCATCTCTCCCGCATATCTGACCAAAGTCATACAGGAAGTCAACGGCCAGTCCGCCCATGAAATGATCGCGGATCATGTCGTCATGGAGATCAAGGCGCTGCTTCGGAATCCGAATCTCGATATCAAAGACGTGGCGCAGCAGACCGGATTCTGCAACCAATCTTCGTTGAGCCGGTTTTTCCGTAAGCATACGGCCCTGTCGCCGTCGGAATATCGGTGGACGATCCATATCATACGATAAGCCGGCTGCAACCCGCTGCAATCCGATGACCGGCAAATAGAAAGGAACAGTCTTAAAATAATGACGATATAAATAATGGCACGACCCAAATCTGCGTCCAATTCGGACGAAAAGATGTATTTTGAGAAAAGCTTATCCGAACTGATCGAAAGCCAACGTCTGTTTGCGGAGAGCATCTACGCCCATCTGCCGATCGGCATCGAAATCTACGATACGCAGGGTGTTTTGCGGAACATAAACGACCATGCGCTGCGGATGTACGGGATCGACGACAGAAGCACGGTCGTGAGCAGGGTCAATCTCTTCGACAGCCCCTATATGGATGACACGCTTAAAACGAAAATCCGTGCAGGCGAAGATATCGTGTTGGAGTTCGAATACGACTTCGATGTGGTGAACCAAAAGTACTTCTCGACCCACAACCGGAACACCATGATTTATCAGGTAAAGGTCGTGGCCATGTGGGACGGGCGGACAAAGACCATTATCGGCCATATTCTGCTGGCGAACGACGTGACGGAGACGAAAGCGGCGGAATTCCGCACGGAAGAGAGCAAGAAGAATCTGGAAATGGCCATGGACGCGGCAAGCATGTCTTCGTGGGTATACGACATACAGGCGGAGGTGTTCAGCCCTCTGTACGGCGATCCCCTCATAAAGGAGGCCACGACATTGGAGACCCTGTTCAAGCGGCTGCATCCGCAGGATCATACTCCCTTGACCTCGCTTTTTTCGCAATTGAAGAACGGTGAGATTCAGCAGGGACAGATCACGTTGCGTTATTATGACGAACGGGAGGGACAGTACCGTCACTATGAAAGCCGGATGCGTCTTTCGAAAGAACATTGGGGGAAGTCGCTGATCGTCGGCACGCAGATGGATGTGACGCAACGGATGCGTATGGCGAAGAAGACGCAGGATTTGATCGCCCAGCGGGAACTGGCCATGCAGGTCAACAACATCGTGCATTGGGATTTCGACGTGCGCACCCGGAAATTCGAATCCTACAACGATCCGATCAACGATTACGACTGCACCCGTCTCCTGACCGCCGAGCAATATCTGGGCGTCATTCACCCGGAGGATCACTCCTCCTTTTACGACGCCGTACAATCGATGGCTTCGGGTCAGGACCTTACCATCAATTTCTCCTGTCGTATACAGACGAAATACGACGACGCTTGGCAATACTGTAATGCCGTCGGAGTTCCCTTCGAACGCGACGAGGAGGGAAATATCATCCGTTTTACGGGGTTCAGGCAGAATATTTCCAAGCTTCACCAGCTGGACGAAGAGCTTAGGGAACGCAATTACAAAATGGAACTTACGTTCAAGAGCGTCGGAATGTCTTATTGGGATTTCGATGTGGAAACCGGACAATTCACGGCATTCAACGATCCTGTGAACGATTTTCATTCGGAAAAGAGCATTTCGCCCGACGAATATCTCGCCGCAACCCACCCGGAGGATGTGGCGTGCGTTCGGGAATACCTCGACGGCATGTTCCGAAGAAAGGACAAGGATTTTAATTTTAATTACCGTTCCCGAACCAAATGGGATTCGGATTGGCAAAGCCTCGTGGTCTCCGGTATTCCGGCCGAACGGAATAAAAAAGGGCAGGTAATCCGTTACACGGGCATCAAGCTCAATAATACGGAATGGGAGCGGATGGCGCAGGAGTTGAAGGATATGAAGGAAAAGGCGGAACTTTCCGACCGGCTTAAATCCGCTTTCCTTGCTAATATGAGCCACGAGATACGAACTCCGCTGAATGCGATCGTCGGGTTCTCCGAGTTGTTGGCGGAGAGCAGCGATCCGGCAGAAAAGGCGGAATATTGGCGCATTATCGAATCCAACAATGAATTGCTGTTGCGATTGATCAACGATATTCTCGACCTCTCGAAGATCGAATCGGGAATACTCGAGCGGAGGCCGGAAAAGGTGAATCTGGCGCAGATTTGCAGCGAATTGTATTTGATGATCCAGCCGAAGATCGTGAATCCCGACGTCGAATTCCGGTTGGACAATACCCGTCCCGACTGCTGGGTTTTTCTGGACAGCAACCGCCTGAAACAGGTGTGGATGAATTTCCTCACCAATGCGGTGAAATGCACCAAGTCGGGATACATCAAAATGGGCTATTCCGTTGAACGGGAGGGCATTCGGATTTACGTCGAGGATACGGGTGCCGGTATTCCAAAGGAATTGCAGGGTCGGGTATTCGGCCGGTTCCAGAAACTCAACGAATTTGCACAGGGAACGGGATTGGGACTGGCGATCTCCAAAGCGATCGTCGAAGCCGCGGGAGGTGAGGTCGGATTTACCTCCGAGTCGGAGGTCGGGTCGACCTTCTGGGCGTGGATTCCTTGTGAGATAAGTATTCAGGGACAGGCCGATATAAACGGTTCTCCGCGTTCTGCGCAATCCGTCGCACTCGACGGAATCGATGAGCGCGAGGTGAAAATTCTGGTCGCCGAGGACAACGACAGTAATTATTCATTGGTGCGGCACATCCTCAGGGATTACGATCTTACGCGTGTGGAGAATGGGGTGGATGCCGTCGAGAGAATTCGTAACGAGAAATTCAATCTCGTACTCATGGATATGAAAATGCCGGTTATGAGCGGCTTGGAAGCGACGCGGAAAATCAGGGAATTCAATACCGAGATTCCGATCGTTGCGCTTACGGCCAATGCGTTCGACTCCGATCGGGTCAGCGCCATCGACGCCGGATGCAATGCGTTTCTGGCAAAACCCTTGAAAAGAAGCCAATTACTCGAACTCTTTTCCATGAGATGGTGAGTGAGCGAAAACGCTTGCGTTCCAAATGAATTAGGTTCCGATATTTTTCAAAAAGCAGTTCTGTCCGAACAATTGTTCGGACAGAACTGCTTTTTGAAATTGATCGTTTTTATTTATATCACTTTCCGATGCAGAAAATGTTGTGTTGTAGTATATTGCTGATATTCAATTTATTATAGTACTCAAAAATATGTTGGGGGGGGGATTTTACTGGTCAAAAGAAAAAAAGAGCAAATATAAAATGGCTTTTTACCCTATATCAGAGGTTATGTATCCCAAAGATAGGAAAAAATAAACGTAATCCGCGCAAAAGGTCAATCATAGGAGTTTAGTCTGGTTTGTTGTATATCTATTCAAGTTCTAAACTAAACTTTCTTCACAACGTCGAAATGGCGGACATCGGTAGCAAGAACGCTCATCTCTTTTTCTTTTGGCCAGTAATTCTTTTTTCATGCGACATAACTATATAAAGAGAATTTGCATTTACGAGGGGAGTAAGCCTTACAGAATAGTTACACGTTTGATCACCAAAATGAACAGGTAGATATTGACTTTTTACATATAGTTCATCTAATATATGGTTGTTCTTCTCATATTAGCTATCTTTAAAGAAAGAGTTTATTTTATGCTGGATAAAGTCAGCATAGCGTTAAGTTCATTTTTAGTTATGACATACAGTGTCTGTTGAATTTTAAATGTTTGCCTTATTGATTTCTCTTAGGATATGCTTTGAGGGAAATAAAATTCTGCAACTATTAGTTGCAGAATTTTATTTGTTTGGCATTTAGTTTAGCATAGAGTTATCCCATCCTATTCCCTTATACTAATTATTGTTTGGTAGGTGGTTACTGTTTGCGGATATACGACAAATTTTTGATTCCTCATGACATGTTCACAATTAAGAATCTATATCCGATTTCCTGTTAATAGTATCCAAATGAAAATCTATTTGAGTTACCACCCTCCAATAATTATTTTCACTGAGGAAAACTCTATTATTTCATTTATATGTCGCAAATTTTTTCATATCTTTATGAAAAAATTATTTGATAGGAATGATTGTATATATGAATCGGATAAAAGAAGTCCTTGAAGAAAAAGGGATTAAACAGACTTGGCTGGCCGAAAAACTCGGCAAGAGTTTTAGTATTGTAAATGCTTATGTCTGCAATCGTCGCCAACCGAGTCTTGAACAGCTTTTCGAGATAGCTCGTATCCTTCAAGTAGATCCCAAAGAATTGATTGATAGTAAAAATTAATACATCGCATATATGGCTAAGAATCAGGACGAAATAAACGAATTACTGGTTTCAGATCTCTTTCAAAGAGGAATTAGAGATAAGTATATTATTATCAATGAAGGGAACACAGTAATTCGTTATAATTGTAAAAATCAGACAAAACGCCGCTTGCAAAATCCCGAGGAATTTGTTCAAGCGGAAACATATCTGAAATTAATCTACGATTACGATTACCCTGCCTCAAATATCTCAGTTAACGAATCTGTGCAGATTGGTTCTGAAACTCGAGAAGCGGATATACTCGTGTATAACGACTCTCATAGCAAAATTCTAATCGTTGTAGAATGCAAGGAGGAGAATATTAATGAGCGACAATTTCAGGTTGCCGTAGATCAGGCGTATAGTTATGCCCATGCATCAGCCGCTCGGTATGTTTGGGTCACATCTGGGATCAAAGATGAGTATTATGAAATAACAACTATCTCTCCCGTTTCCCGTATCAGCATCAGTGATATTCCCAAAAGAGATGGAGAAGTTAAACGTTTCAAATATATCAAGGGCGTAACCGAGCCTCCTCAAGGAACGCAGAGTGAATTGATTCAAAAGTTTAAGTCGGCTCATGATGCATTGTGGGGAGGTGGAGCATTGGCGCCAACTACGGCTTTTGACGAGTTGGACAAACTCATCTTTTGTAAGATATGGGACGAACGCTGGCGTGATAACAATCCTAAAAGTAAAGGACAACCGTATAACTTTCAGATAATACATTATCCGGAGGATCCTCAAAACAACCAAGCAAAGGTCGAACTTGAAGCGCGCATACGCGATCTTTACGAGCATGGACGAAAGAAAGATCCCGAAGTGTTCAAGGATGATATAAAGCTGGATAGACATAAAATTTATACGGTTGTTCAATATCTTCAGGATATAAATCTCTCCAAAACAGATCTCGATGCCAAAGGTTTGGCATTTCAGAGTTTTATGGGGGAATTCTTCCGTGGTGATTTCGGCCAGTTTTTTACACCAAAACCTATTGTTGAGTTTATTGTAACGGCCATTGGCGTTAATAAAGACTGGAAAATACTCGATACATCTTGTGGGAGCGGAGGATTTCTATTACACGCTTTAAAGGCAGTACGAGACGATGCCAATCATATCTTTAGCGATGAAATCGGTAGTGCTTCATGGCGGGACTATTGGCATGTATTTGCAGAGAAGCATTTGTTTGGTATTGAAATCAATGAACAGATCTCGCGCGTAGCGAAGATGAATATGATCATTCATGACGATGGTCATACCAACATCATCACCAATGACGGACTAAAAAACAACCGTACTTTGGAAATTGAGAATCGTAATCTCAATTTCCAAGACGGGACTTTCGATCTGATAATGACGAATCCACCCTTTGGATCGACGATAAAAGCGGATGAAGTCGGATATTACAAGGAGTATGAGCTGTTCGAGAAAAATCTCGGATTTACAGAAATCAAGGATCGAATCGCCGATGACAACAACAAAAACAAGTGGCGGACTTCACAAAGTACTGAAGTGCTGTTTTTGGAAAGATGCTATAAATATTTGAACGAAGAAAACGGTTATCTTGCAATTGTTGTTCCAGACGGAATTTTGACCAATTCTTCAAGTCAATACGTTCGAGACTGGTTGATTGAGAAGTTCCGAATCTTGGCTGTCGTATCATTGCCGCAACACACATTTGCCCATGTCAAGGCCGGAGTCAAATCGTCTGTCCTATTCTTAAAAAAGCATTCCAAAGAACAGACTCAAAAATTCGAGCAGACATTAAGTGATGTTAAGGTTCTTGTTCGCGAAGAAAAAGGGCTGGATAAGGAGCAGCGGGCAGAGCGGATGCTTGAATTGTATAAAGAACGCATCCGTAAATATTCTGACAACTATGAAGTAATGATGGTTGTAGTTGATAATATTGGATATGATACAACAGGGAAGAAAATCAATGGATCAGAATTGCCAAATATTGCTGCTCGTATCAATAAATTTATAATGGATAATATCAATGATAATCAATAATATTCATATAGACGAATGTCTCGGAGATAGATTAGATGCTCAACAATTTCATCCTGAACGTCTATCTATGATTCGACGTCTTAAAACTATTACTTGTTGTAAGTTAAAAGAAGTTACAAAAAATGCAAAAACAGTAACGACCTGCTTAAATATTGAAGACGTCTATATTGGGCTTGAAAATATCACAAGTGGAACTGGCGAATATATCCCAGGAATAAAAGATTCAATATCAACAGCTGCAGTCTTTAAAAAAGGAGATATATTATTTTCGAAGTTACGTCCATATTTAAATAAGGTATATTTAGCCGAATTCTCAGGGAAAAGTTCTACGGAGTTTTATATACTTGAGGCGACAAATATATTACCAGAATATTTAGCGATAATATTACGCTCCAACATTATTATTGCACAAACCAAACATCTGGTAACGGGCAATACTTTGCCAAGATTACAAACTTCAGATATTGAGAATCTTTTAATCCCATATCCATCTCCAACTTTTCAGCAAAAAATAGTTGATATCTATACTGCTGCCCAAAATGCGAAATTACAAAAGGATAAAGAGGCAAAAGAATTATTAAAAAGTATTGATAATACTGTAACTCAACATTTAGGAATTAAACTACCTGAGAGAAGTCATTTCTCGGAAACAAAATATTTTATCCCTATATCAAAATTAATAGGTCAAAGATATGATCCATATTTTCATAACCCATATTTTGAGAAAGCATTTGCAGAATTAGCCAAATCAAAATATCCGTTAAAGAAACTTGGTGATATCTCGGTTTTGATTACGAGTGGTATTACTCCCAAGGCCGGCGGAGATGCTTATACAGACGTTCAGAGTGGAATTGCATTTATTAGAAGTGGTGATATTGATATCAATGGGAATATCAATTTTGACGAGCTATTATATATTAAGCCAGAGATCCATAATAAGCAAATGAAATCCTCTAAGGTTTATGATAATGACATTATGATTGCCATTGTCGGAGCTACGATCGGACAAGTAGGTATCTATCACTCCGATAAAGAAGCAAACATAAATCAAGCAATTGCTTTGGTGCGGCTGAAAGATGGATATGATCCTGAATATGTAAAGGAATTGATTAAATCATCAATCGGACAATTGAATTTAGATAGACTAAAACGACCCGTTGCTCGAGCAAATATTAATTTGGAAGAAATTGCCTCGATATTAATTCCTATTCCTGAAAAGATAGAGACACAAACTGCTATTGCCAATGAAATTCAAAATATACGAGTTAAAGCAGAGGCTATTGGAAACGAGGGTTCTTCAATCTTAGAGAATGCAAAAAAAACAATAGAAAAAATGATATTAAGATGATATGAATGATATTTATATGATTGGGGTAACTGCTGCAGTCGGATTAGGAAGTTTTCTAATAACGCTGATTATTACCAAAATAATAGACACTTGCCAAGAAAAAAAGAGATTTGAAAGAGAATTATTCAAGTTGATTTTTGAGCGCAAGACAAGTGTGGTTGAGAATGCTATGAGCTGGTATCAGGAGGCCTTAGACAATTACAAGATGCTACAAATGAGTTGTAATGCCTATCAAGAAGGTCGTGAAAACTATGCTATGGCCAGATTATATATTGCATGTCAACAATCCGATAAGTTATTCAAAGAAGCCCCATCTCGACTAAACCCGATTTATTTATATTATAATTCCTCAGAAGTTGAACAAAAGCATAAATCCTCAGAGTCGACAGACAAGATAAATGATCGTATAAATAAAATAGCTACTCTTGTAACCAAAATACAATCAGCAGGACCTGATAGTGAAATCTCAAGAGATTCGAAACTTGAGTTAAAAGAGCTTTTATTATCACTTTCAGACAGTTTCAACAGTCAAATAATACTTATTGGAAATTCAAGCCATTTTACGGAATGACTATAAAATAAGCTTGTAGTATGGCAAAATTAGAAGGAATCATATACAGTGCATTTGGGACTTACGTTGTACTGCGTGGATTTGCCCCCATTTTAAGTCTTGCAAGAATATCAAAAAAGCCAGACTCATATCAACGAGACGCTAATAATCAGCATAAGGTTGATATAGTAAACTATTTAGCTGATTTGAAGTCGTATTTCCCTGAAATAACCTTAGCCTGTCGAGTTAACGATTATGAAGGATTGCTTAGAAGCATTGGTGACAATAAAGATGTCAGTAAAAATAGTAGTGAATTTGTTAAAGGGCTTCGCATTTTAAGTGAAAGATTACCTATAGGACGAGATAGAGCAAGACATGCGTATATTGAGATAATAAATCCTACAGAAGAAGATAAACTGCTAAGAGTTGATGGTAATCACAGGTTGGAACCTTTTGATAAAGCAATCACTGATATTTCTTGGTGGCATCAGTTTGTAACTAATAGAGACGCAATAAAAGACGAAACTGATCCTGAAAAAATAAAAGGGTGGCTAGATCACCAAGCTCGCCTATTCAAAAAAGGCATATCGGACAAGATTGTCCCGTTTACGATTATACTCTCAGATGCAAAAGATGCAGACAATTTTGAAGCTAAAATTTTTCATGATATAAATTTTAAAGCACTACCTCTACGAGAAGAAGCTAGTCTAAAAATTATATCTGAACTTAATGCATTTGATAAAGAGAAATTAGGGTATGAATATCCATTAGCTTTAGACCTTATTGAAATTGTTAAAACAGGACAATTTAACACTATCCCTTGGCTTAAAAGCAATAATGATGACTCTAATTCTTATTATAGGACAACGTGTTTATCCATTGCCAGATTACTTATCTCTCAAAAGGAAACTCTTTATCCACAAAGGAAAGAATGGGTACTTGATTTAAAGAAAACGAGAAGGGATATTTCCAACGCCCAAAATGAAATAAATATCTTAGAGAAGATTATCAAGGCAAAGTTCGATGAAATCCAGAAAATTGAATTTGAGAAGCCTGACTTTGAGAAAATGACCATATACAAAAAGCTTAAATTAGCAATAAGCCAATTTCAAGAGGAATTAAAACTTAAGCAAAATGATCATAAAGGCTTGGAGTATAAAATAGCCCATTTAGAATATAAGGCGACTAATCTTCGACGTTATCTAAAAAATTGTGAGAATATATCTATAATATTAGAAGCTCTTACGTCTTTAGTAGGAGTATATAGATCATTTAATCGAGATGCTCTTGGCAACATTGCGTTTTTATGCGCTCTTGTTTATTATACGATTTTAGATAAGATGCAAATGCAGGCATTTATCGATTGGGCAGAACGCAATGGTATAAATAAAGTAACCGAGCCTGATGATTTGTCCAAAGATTCTGCGACTAATCTTATCATGATGTTTGAACAAATATATCAAGCAAAGAAAAATGAGATTTTCATATCTATGCAATTCGGAGATTCTCAAAGCGAATTAATATATGAAAAAATAACACGAGCTATAGAAAAATTCAATGAGAAGCATAAGAGTATTCATCTAAATGCAACCCCTATTCGTATTGATAGGACTGTTGAATCAAGCTCCTTCTCAATACAAGATCGAATATTGGAGGCTATTAAATCATGCAGTTTAATCATCGCAGATTTGAGTAGTTCTAATATTAATGTTTATCATGAAATTGGTTATGCTATGGGGGTTGCGGAATCTCACAATATGATTCCTAATATGATATTACTGTATAAAGAAAATACAGACCATAATAAAGAGAAAAAAGATATTGATAAATTCGTAGGGTTTAACTTGAGAAATTTATCTCAGTTGCGATTTAAAGATTACAAACAACTTGTAGATGGCTTAGTTGATAGATTAGAAAAACATTATGGTGTATAATTATGGAAAAAACAATAACGACATATCTTATAGATGGAGATCCGCAAGGAATCCAGTATGCATTTATAAGTAATAAGATTTGCAAGATGTTTGTGATTCCTCGTTCAAATTTGGCCTATTTGAACGAACAGGGGAAACTGCACAAACCTGCGTTTTATATGTTGATCGGAGAAGATGAGTCGACTAAGCCTCAGGCTTATATCGGAGAAACGGAAAACTTCAGAGAGCGAGTGAAAGACCATGACAATAAAAAGTTGTTTTGGCAAAAGGCACTCATATTCGTATCAAAGGATGCTGATTTAACAAAAGCTGATGTGCAATATCTGGAGCATAAGGCGATTGTTACTGCGAAAAAAGCGAATACTTTCGTGTTGAGCGATAACAAGCAAGTTCCTAAAGCGCCTAATTTGCCTGAATATCGGTTGGATACAATGGATGAGTTTTTCGAGAATGTGAAGTTTTTGGCGTCTTTTATAGGTTGTAATATTTTCAATTTGGCTAAACCCAAGGTTGAACACTTATTTTATACTAAAGGAAGAGGTTGTGATGCAACGGGCTTTTACAATTCTGACGGATTTACCGTGCTAAAAGGGAGTGTAATTGTTCCAAAAATGGTGGCTTCGTTTAAGTGGAAGGAGAAGCGCGAAAAGATGTTGCGTGAATATACTATGTTCAAAGGCGCTAAATTGATAATGACCTCTGATAAAACTTTTTCAAGTCCTAGTACTGCTGCCGATTTCTGCATCGGAAGCAGCAATAACGGTTGGCTTGTTTGGAAAGACAAGGATGGAAATACATTAGATTCCGTCTATCGGAAACAATTGGAATAATTGGTGGCATCTGATATTGTAACGCTTATGATAAACTTTGATGAATATATTCGCCAAAGCGAGCCGCAAAAACGGGAAAAAGGTTATGCATGGCAGACCGCAATCGGCTTGCAGGTTGTCGATGGGCTGAAACCTTCCGATTATCTTATCGAGACTGCCCGCAAAGACATCGAAGGCGAAATTACGATCGACGAAGCCGAGCAACTTATTCGGAGCTACTATCTGTCAAAAGAATCGCATACGCCCGAAGATGCAGAAATGCACGAGGCTGATACGGCATCAACCAACATCCGCCGGCTTCTAACCGAGAAAACCTTTGCTTTTACATTTGTTGGGTTAACATCGATTCATCGTCGAATTTTTGACGGAGTATTCAAATTTGCAGGACAAATCCGCGATTACAACATTACTAAAAAGGAATGGGTGCTGCGTGGTGATACGGTGTTGTATGTTTCCGCGCCCGATCTTCGCAAGGCGATCGAATACGACTTGGAACAAGAACGCCAGTTCGACTATTCAAAAGTGGACAGAAATGGATTAGTGAGCCACATAGCCAAGTTTGTGTCGGGACTATGGCAAATCCATCCGTTCGGCGAGGGAAATACCCGAACGACTGCCGTGTTCACGATTCTCTATCTTCGTTCTATGGGCTTTGACGTAACAAACAACCTGTTCGCCAATCATTCGTGGTATTTCCGTAATGCGCTGGTACGTGCCAACTACCAAAACGTGCAAAAAGGCATCATGCGTAATTCCGAATATTTGGAGCGGTTCTTTCGTAATCTTCTATTGGGTGAAACTAATGAATTGCGGAATCGATATATGGTGGTTAATGCTCCGGAAGAACTGACAGCAGAACAAATACAGCAAATCAACCGTACAAGTACCGAACAACCTGCCGTGCAAGTAACCGAACAAGTTCGCGCTTTGTTGTTAGCTTTGTCAAACGAACAGTTATCGTTAAAAGTATTGATGGAGAAAGTCGGTCTGAAACATCGTCCGACATTTTTGGAGAATTATATCAATCCGGCTTTTCAAGAGGGTTTTATCAAGGTCCTCTACCCAGAAAAGCCAAATCATCCGAGACAGAAATATCTGCTTGCAGCCAAAGGATTAGCTTTGTATAATGAAATTGAGAAGAATACGGGAACGATTCATATTGCAGAGAAGAGCGTTTAGCTTGACTTTGGTGGACAAATATCTGCAGAAATGCTTGATATAGGTTTTTCTATTGAAAATTGATGTCATTAGTGTGACATCATAGTTGGACAGTCATGAAATAAATGTCGATGACACATGTTATCAGATATTGGAGAATGATATAACAAGTTCAACAGAAATAAGCATGAGTGGAAATTCCAATACGTACAATTACTATGTTGGAAAACACGGTAAAATTGACCCAGTAGGGACTGATGAAATTGACCCGGTAAAAACGGCTTAAATTGACCACCTTAAAACGGTCGAAAGTGACCCATCTAAAACGGAGCAAACTGACCCAGTCAGTGATTTGAGTAAAAAGTAGTTGTTCAGAGGTTTAAAAGGAGTTGGATTTTGTTAGCTTGAATATCAAAAGCAAACCAAAATCCAGAGACTATGCCTAACAGACCTTTGAAAATGAATAAATTACGCACGATCATTCGATTGTACACCGATCGCGTGGGTTTAAGGGCTATCGCCGAGATGGCCCGCACCTCGCGCAACACGGTAAAAAAGTATGTAAACAAATGGAACTCGTTGAATATTAGCTACGAAGAGTTTCTTGCCAAGAGCGATGCCGAGCTTTACGCTCTGTTCTGCATCGAGGAGACTCCGGTGGAGTCCAATCCCCGTATAGACGCCCTTGAGGCTTTTCTTCCTTCTGCCAGCAAAGAGATGGCGCGTAAGGGAATGACCAGCCACAAGCAATGGGAGCGTTATCGCGCCGCCCATCCGGATGGTTACAGTCTGACGCAGTTCCGTGTCGCCTTGCGTCGCTACGAACGCATCAGCAACCCGTCGATGCGTATGGAGCATAAGGCAGGGGATAAGCTGTTCGTGGACATACGGGCAGCAAGCTGTGGATCTACCCTCCGGGTGAACAACCCCGCGAAGTAGAGGTGTTCGTGGCGATCCTGGGATGCAGTCTGTTGACCTATGTGGAAGCTGTCGAGAGTCAGCGCAAGGAAGACTTTATCTCGGCCTGCGAGAACGCCTTTTATTATTACGGCGGCGTACCCAAAGCTATCGTTCCGGATAACCTGAAGAGCGCGGTTCCGAAAGCCAGCCGTTATGAAGCGATCCTGAACACGGAGTTAACAGTGTTTTCCTCCTTCGCGCCTCAGCCATCCAAACAAGTTTGATGGCACTCGGCTTGTCGTCGGTTCGAGCGGTTCGGCGAACACTATGGCGTGACGGTATATCCTACCCGGACCCGCAGCCCCAAGGATAAGGCCCATATCGAGAATGCGGTTAAGCTTACCTACAAGGATATCTTTACTGTCATCGAGCCGTTACACTGTCCCGATCTGCGGTCACTTAACATAGCTATCCGTGCGGCTCTTGAGAAACATAACAACCAGAACCGTCCGCGGCGCAACTACTCCCGTCGGGATTACTTCGAGGATGTAGAACGGGAAGCTCTCGGGCCTCTGAACCCGATCCGTTACCAGATGAAGAAGCATATCATGATTACGGTCGACAAATACGGCTATGCGCGTCTTCACGAGGATATCCACTACTACAGCGTTCCACACACTTACATCGGCAAGAAAGTACAGTTGTCCTATACGGCGGCCGACGTGGAGATCTGCTACAACTACGACATCATAGCCCATCATACCCGCGACCGCCATAACTACCGCTACACTATCGTTACCGAACACCTTTGTCCAAAGCATCGCGCGGTGATGGAGTGGTCGCCCGAGCGGTTCATCCAGCAGGCTGCCGCCATACATGAAGACGTGGAGCATTATATCCGCAGGATACTGGAGAAAACCCGCTATCAGGATCAGGCCAACAAAATATGTTCGGGCATCCTGAACTTCGCCCGGAAAGTGGGGCCCGACCGTCTGGCAGCGGCCTGCCGACTGGCTGACAGCTACGGCAAGTACAGCTTCCGGGAGATACAGGATATACTTTAGAATAAATCCGAGGCGATAGACCTTCCAGGGGAGCCTGCCGATATGCCTGAACATGAAAATATCAGAGGTAAAGAGTATTACAAATAATCCACTAAAACCAATAAATCAATGAACAATCAAACCTTAGAGAAACTGCGCCAGATGCGCCTATTCGGCATGCACGACGCTTTTAAGACCTCGCTGGAGAACACCATCAAAGAGAAGATGACCCAGGACCAGTTCGTATCGCACCTGGTTCACAGCGAATGGGACAACCGCAAGAACAGAGCTGTTGAACGGGCTGTCAGAGCCGCCCCGTTCCGTTACAACGCTACCTTGGATGATGTCGACTATACCTTCGACGGGGCTCGACCGTAATCAGGTCGAGCGGCTTGCCGCTATGGAGTTCGTGCGCGACCACAAAGACCTCATCATTACCGGACCGACAGGAACGGGCAAGAGTTATCTGGCCACAGCGCTCGGCTATAAGGCCTGCCAGGACGGCTTCCGGGTAATGTATGCAAGTACGGCCAAACTGATGAGCCAACTCAAAATATCCAAGGCTAAAGGCACGATACTGGCCGACTTGAAGCGTATCGAGCGGGTTGACATGCTTATCCTGGACGACTTCTGCATGCAGCCGCTCGACGCACAATCGCGCGGCATACTGATGGACATCATCGAAGACCGGCATCAAAGGCGCTCGACAATGATAACCTCGCAGATACCTGTAAAGGACTGGTATGATGTGATCGGCGAGAAGCCCATCGCCGACGCCGTACTCGACCGCATCGTACACCATTCGCTGCGCGTTGAACTGTTCGGCGAGTCGATAAGGAAAAGAAAATCTAAATCTGAAAATGCCTATGGATAGACGCCTGCGGCTGCAAAACTACTCTTTTGTTCTTTTAGAACAAATAGTTATATTTGCAGTGTTGGTCGACACAATCCCGACCGTTTTATGGGCGAGAACTAAGTGGGGTTCTCGTAATAAGCCGGGATACAAGACCTACAAAAAAAATGTTGTTTAACCCGGGCAGAATCATATCCTTTTAGACCCTAATCCGGACAACAACTTTGAACTCTTTTTACGCTTCAACTTTAGGGGGGGGGCATCTTCCTCCGTTTTTTTAGGGGTCGGTTTTACCGTTTTTTCAATTAACATTAGAATGTTTTTGTTCTTCGAGAACTTTTTCAAGTTTCTCCTCTCGTTTTTGTTTCTTGTAGTTGTGCTGCGCACATTTATGCGAACAATACTTTGTAACCGTAGTGTGTGCGATAAACTCTTTACCGCAATACTGACATACCTTTTTAATCTGAATCATGCTGCTCATAAAAATGTATTTAAGAATATTAGTGGTGATTTCTCCCGAAATTTCGCCGAGGTTGTAAATGACTTGGCGAATATCTCTTTTCGCCCATTTCGTATCTCCTCGTATCACTTCGTTGCTGCTCGTTTCTCTCCGTTCCAAATATCCACGATATTGGAGCCGGGAGATTTTTCCCAAGCGACGTTTGACGCCGGGGCGGAAATGGGGCGGAAAAAATTGATAAAAGATGCTCACCGATGATAGTCGATGAGAAAATAGATAAAACAAAAGTCGCTCATTTTGAGCGACTTCCTAATCGTTATTAATCGTTACTAATCACTGGTAATCAGCATTTACTTTCCGATACAGAACTTCGAAAAAATCTGTTCCAAGACTTCGTTGTTGGTAATTTCGCCGGTGATGGTGCCCAGATGGTAGATCACCTGCCGAATCTCTTCGCTGAGCAGATCGGGGGGAAGCTCGTTCAGTCCGTCAAGGGCTGCGTCGAGGGCCGTGCGGGCGAGGCGCAACGCTTCGTAGTGGCGGCTGTTGGAGACGATCGTTTCGCCGTCGTCGAGCGCCGAGGTGTCGACTGCTGTGCGCAGCGTGTCGAGCAGCCGTTCCATCCCCTTCCCGTTGCGGGCTGAAAGAAGAAGCGCCCCGTCGGGCAATGATGTGCATCCGGTCGTCGGGTCGATCCGGTCGATTTTGTTAACGACGAGAAGATGGCGTTGATCGGGGCGAAGATCGAGAGGTTCGATCTCGGGATCGGCCGCGTCGATTACCTGCACGACGATCTGAGCGCGTGCGATGCTGGCGTATGCCCGTTCGATGCCCATACGCTCTATCGTATCGTCGGTCGTGCGCAGGCCCGCCGTGTCGATGAACCGGTAGAGGATGCCGTCGAGGTTCAGCGTGGCTTCGACGAGGTCGCGCGTCGTGCCCGGAATTTCCGATACCAGCGCCCGCTCCTCATTGAGCAACCGATTGAGCAGGGTGCTTTTCCCTACATTGGGACGGCCGACGATCGCCACGGCGATCCCCTCCTTGATGGCGTTGCCTAAGGCGAAGGAGCCGGTCAGGGCGTTGATCTTCGCTCCGATCCGTTCCATCGTGCGCCGCAGCTCTTCGCGGTCGGCGAATTCCACCTCCTCTTCGCCGAAATCCAGTTCCAGTTCGAGCAGGGAGGTCAGCCGGAGCAACTCGCCGCGCAGCGTTTCCAACTCGGCGGAGTAGCCGCCGCGCATCTGGTCGGCGGCCAGTGCATGCGATGCGCGCGAACCGGAGGCGATCAGGTCGGCGACCGCTTCGGCCTGCGATAGGTCGAGTTTCCCTGCCAAAAATGCGCGCGAGGTAAATTCGCCGGGCGTTGCCATGCGGGCGCCGCGGCGAACCAGCAGCGCGAGCAGCTCCTGCACGATATACCGAGAACCGTGACACGAAATTTCGACTGCGTCTTCGCCGGTGTAGGAGTGCGGCGAGCGGAATACGGTAACCAGTACGTCGTCGAGCGTACGACCTTCGTCCACGATCGTACCGTAAAGAACGGTGTAGCCTGCCGTGTCGCTTGCACGTTTCGCTCCCCTGAATACGGCGTCGCAGATCGTGAGCGCCGCGGGGCCGCTCATGCGGACGACGGCGATCGCACCGCCCGCGGCAGTGGCGGGAGCGGCGATGGTATCGTTCGGGGAGGTCATCGGCGACGGATTTTCAACTTTTGACCGATGCTCAGGCGATTGGCGTTGCGGATGTGGTTGTCGCGCATGATCGTCTGCTGCGAAACCCTGTATTTGCGGGCGATGCTGCCGAGCGTTTCGCCCCGTTTGACGGTGTGGGTGACGTATTCGCTCGTTGCAGCGCGTTTTTTCGCGATGTTGACCGGATTGATGTACTCTTTCAGGAAGAGCGAATCCTTGCGCTGAATCTCCTCTTCGCTGGCGATGTAGCGGCAGGCATACTGCTGCGGCAGCACGAGCGTATAGTGCTTGTTGGTCGCGGGGATGATGTCGAGCCGATACTGGGGATTGAGCTGGCGCAGCACCTCGATGGGCAGGTCGAGCGTCGAGGCGACCTGTCCCAAGTGCATGAGTTTCGTCACGCGGATCGTGTCGGTGGCCAGCGGCAAAGGCGGCTCGGTGAATTCGATGCCGTGCTGCTTGTGATAGGCGTAGGCGTAGGAGGCTCCGATGAAAGCAGGTACGTAGCCGCGCGTTTCACGCGGCAGGTAGTCGTAGATATCCCAAAAAGACTTGCCGCCGCCCGAACGGGCGATGGCCTTGTTGACGTTGCCCGGTCCGCAGTTGTAGGAGGCGATGGCCAGCATCCAGTCGCCGAAGATGGCGTACATGTCCTTCAGGTAGCGGCAGGCGGCGCGGGTCGCCAGTACGGGATCGTAACGTTCGTCGATAAGCGAATTGACCTCCAGTCCGTAGAGTTTGCCCGTCGAGGGCATGAACTGCCACAGCCCCGCAGCGCCCATGCGCGATACGGCCGTGGGATTGAGCGCCGACTCGATGATCGGCAGCGCCCGCAGTTCGACGGGAAGCCCCGCCTTGATCAGCTCCTCCTCGATCAGCGGAAAATAGTATTGCGAGAGCCCCATTATGCGGCTGATCGTGCCGTAGCGGGGATTGGTGTAACGGGCGATGTATCCCCGAACAATGGGGTTGTAGGGGAGTTGGACCGGCGACACGAGCGCTTGTAACCGCTGTGCATAGATCGAATCGGGCGTCGCGTCCGCGGGGTAATTTCCCATCGTGTCCTCCATTACGTAACGGTCGAAGAAGTCGTCGTAAGAGGCGACCACGTTACGTCGGTACCATCCCGAAAGGAGCGAATCACGTACTTCGGGCGAGTACTCCGTGCAGCCCTGCCGACTGGAAATCGGCCGGTGCGGAGCGTGAACCGTATCGACGATGTATTTGACAATGTAGACCGTGTCGGGTGCGACGGCCTCAGGTGCGTTCTTCGCTTTTTTGCGGGGACGTTTGCGCAGGGCCGCCGAAGCGTCGAGGCAAAGCGTGAGCAGCAGTGTCGAGAGGAGGGTATGTCGCAGAACGGTTTTCATCGGGGTGTGAGGTGTGGATAATCAGAAATTAATCATGAAGTTGAAACCGACTACCGGACGAGTGCCCGTGCCGGCGATGTAGGTATAGTCGAATGAAGGTTCGATGCGCATGGTCAAATCGTCCGAGACGTCGAAATCTTTGAGATGCGCGTCGACGTGTGCGTCGACGATCTGCAGCAGGTAGATGCCCGCTGTGGCGATAATGCTCAGGTCGCGGTTACGCCGGTAGTTGTTTTTAAGATTCTTGAGAAAGTCTGCCGAGTAACGTCCCTTGAATTCGTCGGTAGAGCCGTCGGGTTTGGGGTTGTTCTCGGGATCGTTCTTGTTCGCTTCGACCTTCTGATCGTATTCGTAACGCAGGCGGTAGGCCTTCTTGAACCGCTGGTAGCCGCGGTTGTTCCAGTCGATGATGTAGATCATCGAGGCGAATCCGCCCAGCACGATGGGGACTTTCCAGTAACTCTTGTTGTAAATCTGCCCTGCGGCAGGGCAGATCGTGGCCAGCGTCGTGGCCTTCTTGACCGACGACACATCGTTGGTGGCGTAGTTCACGGCCGCGTCGCCGATAAAATAGATATAGGAGCCGATCGTTGCCATCAGGTAGATTTGCCGCCGCGTATTGTGGCGGATCATTTCGCGCTGCACCGCTTCCAACTCTTCCGAGCGCGACATCTCAAGGCTCGTCAGCTCCTCGTAACGGCGTTTGAGCGGTTTGAACTTGTTGTTCTCGTGGAGATACATCGTCAGCGAGGCGCCGAACGTGCCGTAGAGAATGGGAAGTTTCCAGTACTGCTTGTTGTAGATTTGGCCGTAACCGGGTATGGGGATCGACATCCAGCAGACGCGCGACAGCGACATCGAGTCGCTCATGAACCAGTTCCGTTTTTTCTCGACGCGTGCGGTATCGCTCTTGCCGAGCAATAGCGAATCGCGGCGGAGCGAGCCCAACAGCAGCGTGTCGCGCAGCAGCGAATCGCCGCCGGTGAGTTGCAGCAGCAGCGAATCCTGCGGCAGTGACGCGCCGCCCAGCGAATCGAGGCGGAGCAGCGTGCTGTCGATCGCATAGCGCATCGAGTCGCGTTGCAGGGAATCCTGCCGCAGCGAGTCGGGCAGGGGCATGCGTCCGCCCCGCACGACGGTTTTCTTGCCGCGGAACCGTTCGAGCGAAACGGGCGCGCCGCCTCTGGACGAACCCTGCGGAGGGGTCTGCGGTGCTGCGGCCTGTACCGCAGAGACACAGACGATCGCGGCGAGAAAAGCCGAAAGCAACGGAACCAGTATGCCCGGGCGAAACTTCATGCGTCAGTTGCCGGCGAAACGGTTGAGGAATTTTTCAATGTCGGCGTCGTCGGCGAAATCGATGACGATCTTGCCGCCGCCGTTTTTCGAACGTTTGATGCTGATTTCCTGCGAGAAGAAACGTTCGAGCTGCTCCACCAGCCGCAGGTAGCTTTCGGGATACTCCTCGTCTTCGGCAGCCGGTGCGGTGCGTTCGGCGTTGAGCGAACGTACCAGATCTTCGATCTGACGCACGGAAAGCCCTTTCTTGATGCAGCGTTTGAGCAGATGCAGCTGTTTGTCGGCGGGCGCTCCGGCGATAGCCTTGGCGTGGCCGGCGGAGATGAGTCCCTCTTTGAGCGCCAACTGGATTTCATCGGGCAGTTTGAGTAGCCGCAGGAAATTGGAGACGGTCGAACGTTTCTTGCCCACCTTCTCCGACAGCGCGTCCTGCGTGAGACTGCACTCGTCGATCAGTCGCTGCATTCCCAGCGCGATTTCGATCGCGTTGAGGTCCTGCCGCTGGATGTTTTCCACGAGGGCCATGGCGTGCAGGTTTTCGTCGTCCACCTCGCGAATGTAGGCGGGCAGCGTCTCCACGTCGGCGCGCTGTGCGGCGCGCCAGCGGCGTTCGCCGCTGATGATAATGTATTTCCCGTCGCCCTGACGCTTGACCGTGATGGGCTGAATGACGCCCAGCGTTCGGATCGAGTCGGCCAACTCGTCGAGCGCCTCCTCATCGAACTGCGTGCGCGGCTGCGTGGGATTGGGAATGATCTCGCTGACGGCGATTTCAGCCATCTCGGTCATCGGTTTGAGTTTCGCATCGAGGTGGTCGTTGCCGAAAATGGCGTCCAATCCCCTGCCTAATCCCTTCTGTTTCATACTATCCGTAATTAAATGAAAAAGAGAACCGACCGTTGCGTCGCTTCCCGCATCGCCTGCCGGATATCCGGCCGCCTGCCGATGCTCATTTCCCGTTTATTCTGTTTTTCTTCAACAACTCTTTGGCCAGATTGAGGTAGTTGACCGAACCCGAAGCGGCCGCGTCGTACAACATGACGGGCTTCCCGTGCGAGGGGGCTTCACCCAAACGAATGTTGCGCTGGATTATTGTGTCGAACGTCAACGGTCCGAAATGCTCGCGCACCTCGGTAGCCACCTGATTGTTCAGGCGGTTGCGCATGTACATCGTCAGCAGGAACCCTTCGATTTCGAGCGCGGGATTCAGGCCGCTTTTGACGATCTTGATCGTATTGAGCAACTTGCTCAACCCTTCGAGGGCAAGATATTCGCACTGCACGGGAATCAGCACCGAATCGGCGGCCGTGAGAACGTTGACCGTGGTGTAGCCCAGCGAAGGCGAGCAGTCGACGAGCACGTAGTCGTAGTCGTCGCGCACCTCGGCGAGGATTTTTTTGATGACGTAGTGCCCTTCCTCCATCTTCGGGAGTTCGGTGTCGGCGGCCACCAGATCGATGCTCGACGGCAGCAACCACAGTCGCTTGACGTCCTCGCTGCGGAGGATGACTTCGGAGGCTCGGCGCGCGCCGGTGATACATTCGTAGATGCCGTCGGCGTTGATATCGAAGCCCAGTCCCGACGTGGCATTGGCCTGCGGATCGGCGTCGAGCAGCAGCACTTTCTTGCCGAGAATAGCCAGCGAAGCGGCCAGATTGATGGCCGTCGTAGTCTTCCCTACGCCGCCTTTCTGGTTTGCGAGTGCGATGATTTTTGCCATGTTGTAAAAAGGGTTTACAATTGGGCAAATTTAGTGAATTTAAATCGAAATTCAGCAACGTTCCCGAAAAAATGCTTACCTTTGATCTCTCGAACCGTTGATCGTGAAAGTTATCCCGATGAAATTCAGAAAATCGCACGGGGAGGAAATCCCCGTCTCCATAGACGATACGAACCCGCTCGCGACGGAAGGCGGCGAAAAGGCGGCTTCCGGCCCGATTGATCCGGCTGAACCGGTTGCGCCGCGCTACAAATTTCCCACATGGTACGATCTGCTGGCGCTCGTGGGGCTGTTTGTCGTCATTCAGCTGGTCGTGGCGCTCGTGATGCTGCTTGCCGGTGCGAAGATGCCGGACGCCGCCGCGTTGAACAGCGCCGACGAGGTCGTTGCGGAACAGGCGCAGGCGGCGGCCGCGCAGTTCAATTTCTATGCTTATCCGGTGACGATGGGACTGATGATCGTGCTGACGCTGCTCTATCGCCGTTTGCGCAAAGGAAATCACCGGATGGGACGTTATGCCGCCCGGGGGTTGAATCCCGTGCTGATCCTGTGGGGGATGATCCTGATGGCGGCGACCAACATCGTGTTGGAGCCGATGCTGCAACTGCTGCCCGAAATTCCCGATTTCTACGGTCGGGGCGTGAAGGCGCTGCTGCTCACGGTGGTAATGGCGCCGCTCTTGGAGGAGTTCCTCTGTCGGGGCATTCTGCTCGACGCCGCCCGCGCCAAAGGCGGCGCTGCCTACGGGCTGCTCTTTTCGGCGGTCTTTTTCGGCGTGATCCATTTTTATCCGGCGGCCGTCGTCAACGCCTTCGTGATGGGGCTGGTACTCGGATTTATTTACATTCGTTCCAATTCGCTTTATATCACCGTTATCCTGCATGCGTTCAACAATGCGCTGGCCATGCTGCTGCTCACGCTCGGGTATGCGCACACCACGTTGCATGAATTGATGGCCGGTCACGGTCTGGGGATGCTCTATACGGCGGTTTACGGCGTTTCGCTCGGGATCTTCCTGTTGGCCGGTTATATGGTTTGGAAGACAATCGCGCGTCTGCGGCAGCAGGAGCGGGCAGCCGCCGAAGCACAATAATCCGAGCGGATTTGCGTTCTTTTGCGGTAAAAATTATATCTTTGCCCATCGGATATGCGAATTGCGAAGAAGATAACGGTCGGTGTCCTGCTGCTGGCGGCTTTCGGTTGTCGGGAGATGCCGTCGATGAATATCGGCGGCGGGCGTACGTTGGCCAAGGTGGGCGGTGCGACGCTCGACGAACAGGAGCTCGGGCGGGCGCTTCCCAAAGGGCTGACCGGCGACGACAGCGCTGCATTCGCCGAACTGTACGTGCGGAAATGGATCGGCAAACAACTTAAATTGCTGGAAGCCGAACAGCTCTTTTCCGCCTCGGCCGAAGATATCGAGGCGAAGGTCGAGGCTTACCGTCAGTCGCTGTTGATCCGCAAACTCGATCAGCACTATGTGGACGAACGTATCGACACGACTTTTACCGAGCAGGATATCGCGGCTTACTACAATGCGCACAAGGCGGAGTTCAAGCTCGACCGGCCGCTGGTCAAGGGGCGTATCGTGCGTTTCCCGGATCACTACCGCCAGTCGGCCAAGTTGCGCGATCTGATCAAAGCCCGTTCGGCCGACCGCTTGCAGGATTTGTCGGACATTTGCGCCAAAAACGATTTTGAACTGAAAGAGTATTCGGAGTGGACGGCATGGAGCGATTTTACGGCCAATCTGCCGTTGCGTCAGGGGACGGCTTCGGAACGGATGATCAAAGCCGGCGAATTGCAGCAGCTGCGCGATAACGAGTCGCAGTACTACTTCCTCGTCACGGATGTGGTCGGCAGCGGCGAGACGGCGCCGCTCGAAACGCGTCGGGCTACGATCCGCCGCATCCTTTTCAACCTGCGGCAGGCCGAGGTGATTCGGACGCACGAGGAGGAGCTGGTCGAGGCGGCGCTGGCGGAGGGCGAGGCGAAAATTTACGGGAATAAGAATAATTAGACTTGACGATATGAGATTTGCGAAGATTCTGTGTTGTGCTGCGCTGGCGGTTTGCGCCTTCGGCGTGCGGGCCCAGCAGGTGATGCTGGACAAGGTCGTGGCCGTCGTGGGCGGTTCGTCGATCACCTACTCCGAAGTGGAGAACACCGCGCGGCGGTTGACCGAGTCGCGCCGCGAGCAGGGATATACCTCCGACCGCGATCCGATGAACGAGGCGCTCGAACAGCTGATGATGCAGAAACTGTTGTACAATCAGGCGCTCATCGACTCGGTGGAGATCATGAAGACCGAAATCATGGCCCGCGTCGAAGAGGAGGTGCAGGACCTGATCGCTCAGGAGGGGACTATTCCGGCGGTCGAGGCGAAGATGCACAACCCGATTTTCAATATCCGCGAAAATCTGCGCCGCCGCTACGAAGAGGAGGCTTACGCCTCGGGCATGCAGCGCGAGGTGATCGGCAAGGTGACGGTCATTCCCGGCGAGGTGGAGCGTTTCTACAAGCAGATCGACAAAGACAGTCTGCCCATGATCGGCGACCAGTACGTCTACGCCCACATCACCAAATTTCCCAAGTCGATCGACGAGGCCAAGCGTCGTGCGCGCGAACGCCTGCTGGAGATGCGCGAGCGCATCATCACGGGCGACGCCAAGTTCGATCTGCTGGCGCGCATCTATTCGGTCGACGGTTCCGCGCTGCACGGCGGCGAGATGGAGCCTGCGACGTTGCAGACCTTCGTGCAGCCTTTCGCCGACGCGCTTTCGGAGTTGAAGCCAGGGCAGATCTCGGAGGTCGTGGAGACGCAGTACGGTTTCCACCTTATCCAGCTTATCGATAAGAAAGGCAATCTTTACCACTGCCGTCACATCCTGATCCGTCCGACCTATACGACCGAGGAGCTTTCCGAGCCCGACCGCCAGCTGGACAGCCTCGCCAACCTGATCCGCAAGGATTCGCTGACGTTCGAGGATGCGGCCCTGCGTTTCTCGGACGATCCCTATTCGCGTCAGAACGGCGGCATCGTGACCAACCACGAGTTGTTGGAGCATTACAATGCCACCGATGCGCGGTATACGGCCACGAAGTTCCTCAAAGAGGATTTCGGTAACATGGGGCCGAGCGCCATCGCCGATTTCCGCATGCTGTCGCAGCTCAAAGAGGGGGAGATCTCGTCGGCCTATCAGACGCAGGATATGAACGGCAATCAGTTGAGCAAAATCGTAAAGCTGGTCCAGATTATTCCCACGCATACCGCCTCGCTCAACGGCGATTATCTCCGGTTGGAGCAGATGGCGCTGAACCGCAAGCAGGAAAAGGTTTTCGGCGAGTGGCTCTCCAAGAAGATCGACGGGATGTACGTCTATATCGATCCCGAGTTCCGCGACGGGGAGTTTGCCAACAAACACTGGGTAAAATAGGACAAAGGCCCGTCGCAGGCGGCTTGTCGGTCGGTAGTCCGTTCCCGTCCGGCGCCGGAGTGCGGCGGACGGCCTGTTTTTTGAAAGATACATCCGTTTGAAACGATTTCTGATCATATCGCTCGTGTTGTTTGCCGTAGGCACGATGATGTTCGCCCAACCGGGCGGACGTGGCGCCGCGCAGCCCGAGAAGAAAGTCGTCGATCTGAAAGCCGATGTGATGTACCCGATCGATTTTAAGGACACCTCTGCGGTCTGTCTGGTCGGAAACGTTGCTTTCTATCACAGCGGCGCGGTCATCACGTGCGACAGCGCCGTGCGTTACAGCGAGAAGCATATGGAGTGCTTCGGCAACGTGCTCATCAACAAGAACGAAACCTATGTCTACGGCGACCGCGCCGATTACAACGGCGAAACGCACGTGGCCAACGTCTATTCCGATCTGGTGAAGGTGGTCGACGGCGACGCGACGCTCTATACCTATAAATTCCGTTTCAACACCAAGTCCAACATCGGCGAATTCTCCGAAGGCGGCGTGGTGACCAACCGCGAGAACCAGCTCGAATCGGATCGCGGGTACTACTATGCCAACGACCGTACGGTGATCTGCGTGGATCAGGTCGAAATTCACAGCGAGGAGTACGATCTCAAAGGCGATTCGGTGATCTACAATCTGACGACCGACCATGCCTACTATTTTCGCAATACGAATATCTGGAATACGCAGGGCGACTACCTCTATGCCGATCGCGGCCAGTACGACAAGCCCGACGAGTTGTATACCGTTACCGAAAACGGTTACATCCTTACCGAGAAGCAGGAGGTGTGGAGCGATTCGATCGATTATTACAAGCTCGCCGGCCATGCCGTGCTGCGCAGCAATATCCAGCTCGACGATACGGAACACAAGGTACTCGCTTTCGGCGATTTCGGCGAGTATTGGAAAGAGCCGGGCGATGCTTTCCTCACGCGCCGTCCTGCGGTGGTGAGCTACGATACGTCGCAGGGCGATTCGCTCTTCATGGCGGCCGACTCGATGTATCTCTATACGATCGATCCCGCCAAGCAGCGCGCCGATTCGCTGCGCGCCGCCGCTCTGCTCGCAGATTCGTTGCGCGCCGATTCGCTGCTGCATGTTTCCGCCGATTCGACGGCGCCGGCGATGCCCGGTGCGCCGGTCGTTCCGGCCCGAAGAATTACGTCGTCCGATATGGAGCCGTCCGGTACGGAACGTTCGGATTCCGTGACGCTGTCGCAGCGCACGGATACGCTGCGTCGGGATTCGCTGGCGGCGGATTCGTTGCGGGCCGACTCTCTTGCGGCGGATTCGTTGCGGCAGGATACGGTGGTGATGACCAAGGAACAGCGCCGGCAGTTGCTGCGCGAGGCGGCGGCCAAGGAAAAAGCCGAGCTGAAAGCGAAACGCGCTGCCGAGCGTCAGGCCAAACTCGATACGATCGCGGCGCGCCGTCTGGCCAAGACCCGTGCGAAGCTCGATGCCCAGAAGGCGAAGGATTCGCTGCGCAATGCCCGTCTGGCGGCCAAACGGGCGGAAAAGGCGGCGCGGCGGCGCGCCAAGCTGGGACTTCCCGAGCCGGTCGACACCGTGGCGCTCGATTCGTTGGAGCGGCGGACGTCCGAAGCGGATTCGCTGGCGGCGGATTCCCTGTCGCTCGACTCGCTGGGATTGGATTCGATGCTGCTCGATTCGCTGGGGCTGCTGCCTGCCGACTCGCTCGATTCGATTGCGCGCGATACGGTCTACCGGTTGATCAAGGGCTTCCATAACGTGCGCATCTACCGTTCCGATTTCCAGTCGGTGTGCGATTCGCTGACGGCCATTTCGCGCGACTCGACCATCCACCTCTATATCGATCCCGTGCTGTGGAATCAGAACAGCCAGATCACCTCGGACGTGATGGACATCTTTACCGCCAACAGCCAGATCGTGCGGGCGGAGTTCGTCGGGCGGCCGCTGATGATCTCGGAATTGGATACGATGCATTACAATCAGGTGGCGGGCAAGACGATGACCGCCCTGTTCCGCGACAACCAGATTTATCGCAACGACGTGAAGGGCAACGCTCAGACCATCTATTTCATGCAGGAGGACGACGCGCCCGACATCATCGGTCTGTTGGTGCTCGAAAGCGGCGACATGACCTTCTACATCGAGCAGAAACAGGTGGTGGAGATCACCTACCGCAACAATCCCGTCTATACGATCTATCCGATGGACAAGATTCCGCCCGACGTGGCGCTCTTCCTGAAGGATTTCAAGTGGGAGGCCAAGCGCCGCCCGACGCAGCGCGATGTTTTCGACCGGACGATCCGACCTTCGATCCGCGAGGTCAAGAGCCGCCAGTCCCGTCCGCAGTTCCCGATTGCGGCGCGTATCGACGCTTTCAAACGGCGGCTGATCGAGAGCCGCCGGTGGAGCGACCGCGACGACGTGGTGCGGCCCGACGTGATCGAGTGGATGTACTCGCTGGGCTGGCGTCCGCCCGAGAGGGACGAGCGTGAAGAGTAACCGGTCGAGATTCGGAAAAAATTCCGGCGGAGCGTCGCTTTCTGCCGGGATTTTTTTATCTTTGTCCAATCGGCATGGATAGGTGGCGCCCCGACAGAGCCGGATGAATCGGCCTCTGCGCTCGGCTTGCACGTTCCTTGCCCAAACTACAAACCTACTCGTCTATGAAACATCTCTTGCTGGCGGCCGCACTTCTCGGCTGCCTGACGTCTGCGGCTCAGTCGCCGTGGGCGCCTGCCGGCGACCGGATCAAAACCCGCTGGGCCGCCGAGGTCGATCCCGCAGCTCCGCTGCCCGAATATCCCCGTCCGACACTCGTGCGCAGCGAGTGGCGCAACCTCAACGGATTGTGGAACTACTCCCTGACTGCGGTCGGCGCAGCCGCTCCGGGCCAAACGCAGGGAAAGATTTTGGTGCCTTTCCCCATCGAGTCGTCGCTTTCGGGCGTACAGCGCGGCGTGACGCCGCAGGAGGCGCTGTGGTACGAAACCACGTTCGAGGTGCCTGCCGCATGGCGCAAGGGCAACGATGTGCTGCTCCATTTCGGAGCGGTGGACTGGTGCGCCGAGGTCTATGTCAACGACCTGCTCGTCGGCAGCCATACGGGCGGTTATACCCCCTTCTCGTTCGATATTACGCCCGCCCTGCTGTCGAAAGGAGCGCAGAAGCTGACCGTCAAAGTGACCGATTCGACGGACAAGGGGTTTCAGCCCCGTGGCAAACAGCTCTTGAAACCGCGCGGCATCTGGTATACGCCCGTAACGGGCATCTGGCAGACGGTGTGGATCGAACCGGTTCCCGCCGCCAACCGTATCGAGGCAGTGACGACGCGCAGCGACATTCACAACGGCGTGCTGTCGGTCGAGGTGAAAACCGCCCGCACCGAAGGCGATCGGGTTTGCGTGACGCTCGCCTCCGATGGCAAGATGCTCGCCGAGAAGTGCAGCATGGTCGGCCAGCCGGTGCACCTTACGGTTCCCGAACCGCACCTGTGGAGCCCCGACGACCCCTATCTCTACGATCTGAGCGTGACGCTCGTGCGTGACGGCAGGGTGATCGACCGCGCCGAATCCTACGCCGCACTGCGCGAGATCGCGACGGTGCGCGACGACAGCGGCATCGAGCGCATGACGCTCAACGGCAAGCCGCTCTTCCATTTCGGTCCGCTCGATCAGGGTTGGTGGCCCGACGGCCTCTACACAGCTCCGACGGACGAAGCGCTGCTTTACGATATTCAATTTACGAAACTACTGGGATTCAATATGATCCGCAAGCACGTCAAGGTCGAACCCGAACGTTGGTACTGGCACTGCGACCGCGAAGGCGTTCTTGTCTGGCAGGATATGCCCAGCGGCGACATGTCGACGGGCAAGTGGGAGCCGCACCGTTACGGCGCGGGGACGGACGCCGAGCGTTCGGAGGAGTCGTTCGCCAACTACTACAAGGAGTGGGGCGAGATCATGGATTTCTGCGGGCGGCATCCGTCGGTGGTGGTCTGGGTGCCCTATAACGAGGCGTGGGGACAGTACCGCGCCGAGGAGGTGGCGGCGTGGACCAAGCGGCGCGATCCGTCGCGGCTGGTCAATCCCGCCAGCGGCGGCAACTACCGCGACTGCGGCGACATGCTTGACGTGCACAACTATCCGGCGCCGAAGATGTATCTCTACGACGCCAAGCGGGTCAACGTGCTGGGCGAGTACGGCGGCATCGGCCTGCCCGTCGAAGACCATCTCTGGTCGACGGACAAGAATTGGGGCTACATCGAATTCAAGACCAAGGAGGATGTGACGGATCGCTATGTGACCTATGCCGAGCAGCTGTTCGATTTGGTGAAACGCGGTTTCAGCGCAGCCGTTTATACCCAGACGACCGACGTTGAGGGCGAGGTCAACGGTCTGACGACCTACGACCGCGAGGTGGTGAAGGTCGACGCTGACCGTCTGCGCGAAGTCAATCGGCGGCTGGTGCATTCGCTCGATCGGTAGCGTTACGATTCCATTTCGGTTTACGGTTTACGGGGCGCTTCGGCGCTCCGTTTTTTTGTGCGGAATGTCAAAATTAGAAATTTAAATGTCAAAAAACATAGTCCCGCACCGAAGGAAATGGCTATCTTGCAATCAAAATGTGAAACGATCAATCCTTAAACGAAAATCTGAAGATGAAAAAATGGACTATCCTTCTGCTCGCGCTGTTCTGCGCGGCGGCGAGTGCGGCCGCGCAGGATTTTTCGGTGGTGAATCCCCGTTGCGAATACCGCGATGAACCGGTGGGCATCAATACGCTGACGCCCCGTTTCTCGTGGCAGGTCGCCGCCCGTGAACGCGGGTTCTCCCAGTCGGCCTGCGAATTGATCGTGGGCGACGACCGCGAGGTTGTTGCCTCCGGTCACGGCAATCTGTGGCGGATGAAGCGCAAGGACGCGCAGTCGCTGCATATTCCGTATGCGGGCAAGCCGCTGAAATCGGGCGAGGAGTACTATTGGAGCGTGCGCGTCTGGGACGCTGCGGGCAAGGTGTCGGCGTGGTCGCCGGTCAACCGCTTCTCGACGGGACTGATGTCGCCCGACGCGTGGTCGGGCGCCCGCTGGATCGCCATGGAGGTGCAGCCCGACAGCATGCGGATCGTCCCGGGACAGGAGTACAACAAGTTGAAGATCGGCGACCGCATCACGGCGCCCAATAAGCTGCCGCAGTTCCGCCGTGAAATCGACGTTCGCAAGCCGGTAAAACGGGCCGTGGCCTATGTTTCGGGCTTAGGGCAGTTCGAGTTCTTCCTCAACGGCGCGAAGGTGGGCGACAATTTCCTCGATCCGGCGTGGAGCGACTATGACAAGATCGTCTGCTACGTGCCGTTCGACGTGACCTCGCAGTTGCGGCAGGGTGCCAACGTACTGGGCGTGATGCTCGGCAACGGTATGTACAACGTGCCGCGCGAGCGTTACTACAAGCTGCTGATGACCTACGGCTATCCGATGATGATCTGCAAGCTGGACGTCGAGTATGCCGACGGCACGCACGACGTGGTCGTCAGCGACGGCAACTGGCGCACGACGGCCAGTCCGGTGACTTACAGCAGTATCTTCGGCGGCGAGGATTACGACGCTACGCTTGAAAAGGCGGGCTGGATGCGGCCGGGGTACGACGATTCGTCGTGGCAGGAGGTGCTCTTCACCTCGCAGCGCGGCGAGCTGATCGCCCCGAAAGCGCTGCCGGTGAAGGTGATGGAGGAGTTTCCGGTCTTCAAAATCCGTAAGACGAAATACGGCAAGTGGCTCTACGATCTGGGGCAGAATTTCTCGGGCGTTGCGCGCCTGACGGTCAAGGGCCGGCGCGGACAGGCCGTTCGGATGAACACTTGCGAATTGTTCGACCCTGCGGTCGATTCGATCCAGATTCACGGCGGCTATCGCGGCGAGACGCGTTTCACCTATACGCTTCGCGGCGACGCCGAACCCGAGAGCTGGACGCCGCAGTTCACCTATCACGGTTTCCGCTACGTGCTCGTCGACGGCGCCGTTCCGGCGGGCGAACCCAATCCCGAAGGACTGCCCGAAATCGTGGACGTGCGCGGTCTGCACATCCGCAATTCGACGCCGGAGTCGGGAACGTTCGTCTCGTCGAACGATCTGCTGAACAAGACGCAGCGTCTGATCGGCTGGGGCATCAAGAGCAATATGGTGAGCTATCTGACCGACTGCCCGCACCGCGAGAAACTGCCGTGGCTGGAACAGCTGCACCTGATGTTCGGTTCGCTGCAATATACGTTCGACATGTTCAGCCTCTACGAAAAGATGCTCGACGATATGGAGATGGCGCAGACTCCCGAGGGACTCGTGCCCGATATCGCTCCCGAATACGCCCGATTCCTCGGCGGCTTCTACGACTCGCCCGAGTGGGGCAGCGCCTTCGTGCTGGTGCCGTTGTACCTCTATGAATATTATGGCGACGGTACGATGCTGCGCAAGCACTACGAAGCGATGGGGCGTTATGTGGACTACCTGACTTCGAAAGCCGACGACCATATCCTTTCGCACGGTCTGGGCGACTGGTTCGACATCGGCCCCAAGATGCCGGGTCGCGCGCAGCTTTCGTCGCTCGCGGCGACGGCGACTCCGATCTATTACATGGATGCGCTGGCGATGGTCAAGGGCGCCGAACTGCTCGGCAAGAAGAAGGACGCGGAGCGCTGGCAGCAACTCGCCGATGCGATCCGCACCTCCTATAATGAAAAATTCTTCCACAAGGAGGGCTGCTATTACGACCGCAACAGCCAAACGGCCAATTCGATCGCCCTCTGTGCGGGACTGGTCGCCCCCGAATATCGCCAAGGCGTGCTCGACAACGTCGTGAAAGATATCCGCAGCCGCGGCAACGGCCTTACGGGCGGCGACGTGGGGTATACCTACATCCTGCGTGCGCTCGAAGCGGGTGGCCGGTCGGACGTGATCTTCGATATGAATTCGCGCTACGACGTCTACGGTTACGGTTACATGCTGGCGCAGGGCGCTACGGCGCTGCCCGAATCGTGGCAGGTGGTGCCCATCAAGTCGCACAACCATTTCATGCTGGGGCACCTGATGCAGTGGCTCTACACCCATGTGGGCGGCATCCGTCGCGACGAAGGGGCGCTGGCCTACAAGCAGTCGGTCATCCGTCCTGAACCGGTGGGCGACCTGACGATGGCGCGCGTCGGCTTCGAATCTCCCTACGGTCAGATCCGCAGCGAGTGGTCGAAGGGCGCCGACGGCCGGTTCGAACTGCTGGCCGAAATTCCGGCCAATACGACCTCGACGATCTGGCTGCCCGCCGCAGAGGATGCGCCCGTATTCGAGAGCAATCTGCCTGTGGAGAAGGTTGCGGGGGTCGAATACCTTGGATACAAGGAGGGGTGTAAGGTCTACTCCGTGGGATCGGGAACCTATCGGTTCGACGTGCGTGCGCGCTAACGAAGGAGTTCCTTCTGCGAAAGGTATCGGCGCAAGCAGTGTGCGCCGATACCTTTTTTCGAATCGTATTCTGTCTATGAAGGTCGGGTCTTCGCGGGAAAAATCCTATATTTGCAAGAAAAGGCGTGATTCGAGACTGTGGGATGCTGTATGATTGCGGTATCCCTTCAAACGAAAATCGACGGTATGGAGACTTTGCTATTGAAAGATCCTGAGGCCTATCCTTCGGACGCGCGGCTCGACACTGTGCTGCAAGGGAGTTTTATGGCGTTCGGGATGTTGCGTCGCAAACTGGAGAGCGCAGGATGCGTTCTCGAATGGCGTTATTACAACGACGGCAAGGCGTGGCTGTGCAAATTGTTGTGCGGACGGCGGAACATGGGTTGGCTCCATGTTTACGACGGTTTCTTTCAGGTGACGTTTTATTTTACCGAGAAGCATCGTGCGGCCGTCGTCGCTGCGGAGATTCCGGCGGCGTTCAAAGAGACGTTCGCCCGCACTCCAGTGGTCGGGCGGCTGATTCCGCTCTCTGTTCGGATCGGGGACGAAAGCGGGGTCGATGCGGCAATGGCGGTATTTCGGTTGAAAAGAAGTGTGAAATGACCGGTAAGAAGAATAGAGGAACGGGCAAGTGCTCGTTCCTCTATTGTCGTGCAGGGGCGGATTTCACCTGCCGTTCGAGTGATTCCGATGCGGTTCGAACGCATGACCCACAGCTTAGAAGGCTGTTGCTCTATCCAACTGAGCTACGGAACCTACGGCAAACGTATTTGCGCAATATGTTTTGCGGCACAAAAGTAATACAAATCCACCGACTTTCCAAACCTTCGGGGCGGAGAATCGCGGTGCAGGGGAGCGGTAGCGGGGCGTCGTCGGAACGCAGGTCGGGACGTCGCCGGAACGGGCCTCAGCGTGCGTCGACCGCCGTTCGTAACCGTTCGAGCGCTTCCGAAAGTCGGGCGCGCGGCAGCCCGATGTTGAGGCGCATGTGTCCTTCTCCGCCTGCGCCGAACATCTCGCCGTCGTTGAGCGCCAGTCCGGCGCGACCGACGAAGAGGTCGACGAGCGCATCGTGTTCCAGTTCCAAGCTTCGGCAGTCGAGCCAGACGAGGAACGAGGCTTCGGGGCGAATCGCCCGGATAGCGGGGATATGCCGCCGCAGGAAATCGTCGGTGAAATCGACGTTCGCTTCGATGTAGCGCAGCATTTGCTTCCGCCAGACGTTGCCTTCGGGCGTGAAGGCCGCCATCGTTGCGACGGCCGAGAGCAGGGGCGCTTCGTGGAATTCTCCCGCTTCTATCCAGCCGAAAAACCGATTGCGCAACGCTTCGTCGGGCACGATGGCGTAGGAGCTGACCACGCCGGCGATGTTGAAAGTTTTGGTCGGGGCGCCGAAGGTGACGCTGCAATGCGCCGCCGCGTCGCTGACCGAAGCGAAGGGATGATGACGATTGCCGAAGAGCGGCATGTCGCAGTGAATCTCGTCCGATATGACCGTGATGCCGCGGCGGTCACAGATCGCCGCCAGCCGGCGCAGCGTCTCCGCCGGCCAGACGATGCCCGCCGGATTGTGCGGATTGGAGAGGATCAGCAGCCGGCAGTCGTCGTCCAGAACCGTTTCGAGTTGTTCGAAATCCATTTCGTAACGGTCGCCCGCGCGCCGGAGCGGATTGCAGACCACGCGGCGTCCCATCTGTTCGGGAATAAGCCGGAAAGGGTGGTAAACGGGCGGCTGGATGACCACCTTGTCGCCCGGGCGGGTGAGCGCAAGCACCGCCATGCCGATACCTTTGACGATTCCGGGGATGAACTGCATCCATGCGGGGTCCGGCCGCCAGCCGTGGCGCGCCTCGATCCATGCGGCGATGCGCGGCCAGTAATCGGCAGGGAGTTGCGTATAGCCCAGCACGGGGTGGTCGAGCCGTTGCCGGAGGGCGTCGAGGATGAAGTCCGGCGTTGCGAAATCCATATCCGCTACCCACAGGGGCAACAGCTCCTTGCGGCCGAACGCTTCTTCCAGTGCGTCGTACTTTACGGCGTTCGTGCCGCGCCGGTCGACAATCCGGTCGAAATCATAGGTTTTCATACGTGTTTTGCGTCCGAAAGGATTATCCTCTCTTTTTGAAATAGTCGTTGTGAATCTTGATCCCGAAGACGATCGCGCTCATGATCGTGGTCAGCAGGTTGGTGATGAAGAGCGGGATGTTGCGGGTCAGAATGCCCTGAATGGCAAAGCAGGCCGAACCGAGCCCCATCATCAGAAAGGTGCCCATGGCGATGTCGTCGGTGGAACGGGTGCGAATGGTACGCACGGTCTGGGGCAGATAGCCGAAAACCATGGCGATGGCGGCGATCGTGCCGATAATATCCGATAGGTGCATAAAGCGCTTCTTTTTGCAAATATAGCGAAAATCCCTATATTTGTATCGGTTGTTTTTTACTGAAAGCATGAAGAATTCGGAAAATAAATTCATGAGGCTGGCTATCGAGCTGTCTCAGAAGAGTGTGGCCGAGGGCGGCGGCCCGTTCGGAGCCGTTATCGTGCGCAACGGCGAGGTCGTGGCCACGGGTTCGAACTCCGTTACGCTGCTCAACGACCCGACGGCGCACGCCGAGGTGTCGGCCATCCGCGCCGCTTGCGCCGCCGTGAAGGATTTCAAATTGGAAGAGTGCGAAATTTACTCTTCGTGCGAGCCTTGCCCGATGTGCCTGAGCGCGATCTATTGGGCGGGCATCCGCAAGATCTATTTCGCCAACACGCGCGAAGACGCCAAGCGGATCGGTTTCGACGACTCGTTTATCTACGATCAGATTCCCCTCGCCCCGCAGAAGCGCACTGTTCCCTCCGAAGAGATGATGCGCGCCGAGGCGTTAGAGGCTTTCCGGCTGTGGGAACGGAAGAGCGACAAGGTCGAATATTGAACGGGTTCCGACGCTTCACGCACGCATTCGAAAACTTTTCGCAGCGAACGGCTTCGGCGAAGATCGCGATATCCGTCTGCAACCCACCCTCTTTTTCGTGGATTGCGTTTTTTTGCACGGCGGAAATTTGGCCGCGTGGAAAATTCTCCCTATCTTTGCCCCGCTGCAAAATCCGCAAAGGGTTTGCGCTTTTACGAAAACTGATTAACATTTAAAATTTTTACAAGCAAATGGCTGTTAAAATTCGTTTGGCACGTCACGGAAAGAAAGCTGCGCCTTTCTATCATATCGTTGCCGCAGATAGCAGAGCGCCACGTGATGGTAAGTTCATTGAGAAATTGGGTACTTACAACCCGATTACGAATCCTGCTACAATCGAGCTCAATTTCGAACGGGCTCTGGATTGGTTGATGAAAGGCGCGCAACCCACGGATACCTGCCGTGCGATTCTTTCGTACAAGGGCGTACTCTACAAAAAGCACCTGCTGGGCGGTGTCGCCAAGGGCGCTTTCTCGGAGTCCGACGCCGAAGCCAAGTTCAACAAGTGGATGGAGGAGAAGCAGGGCAAGATCGCTTCGAAAGAGACGAAGCTCGCTACCGACGCCAAGTCGGCCGAGAAGGCCCGTTTGGCTGCCGAGGCCAAGGTGAAGGAGGAGCGTGCGAAGGCGATCGCCGAGAAGAAGGCTGCCGAAGCTGCCGCCGCCGCTGAGGCCGAAGGAGCTGCCGAAGCCGTCGAGAGCGAAACGGCCGAGGCTCCCGTCGAGGGCGAGGCTGCCGCAGAATAGCGAAATAGATTATTAGATAGGGAATTCCCTCTGATACCCTGTGGGGGTGTCGGAGGGATTTTTCATAAGTATTGATTGAATTATGCTGCTGCCAGTTGCCAAAGTGACCAAGTTGTTCGGCGCCGAGCGGGGCGGAGGCGTCGTACTGGCGCTCTACGCCGAATTTCCTGCGGATTTTGCGCCGGACGGAGTGCCGTTGTTCGTACGGATCGATTCGCTCGATGTGCCGTTGTGGTGCGAGCGTTTCGAACGTCGCGGAGCCACGGGTGCGTTGGCGGAGTTCGCCGATTGGGATACGGCGCGGCGCGCGGCCGAACTGGTGGGGCACGAGTTGTTCGTCGAAGCGGAGGATGCGGCGCCCGATGATGAGTTCTATATGGAGGATCTGATCGGATTCGCCGCAAATGTGGACGGCCGGCGGGGCGAAGTGACGGACTATTACGACAGCGAGGCCAATCCGCTGCTGGGCGTGACGATTGACGGGCGCGAATACTTGGTGCCGGCCGTCGGGGAATTTATCGCGCAGATCGATTTCGAGGGACGCCGTCTGCGGATGACGTTGCCCGAAGGGTTGTTGTCGCTGAACGATTGAGAATTTCAAGACCATGCAACGCGTTGTCATAGGACTTTCGGGAGGCGTCGATTCCTCCGTTGCCGCTTACCTGCTCAAAGAGCAGGGTTACGAAGTGGTGGGACTCTTCATGATCAACTGGCACGATACGACGGGTACGCTCGAAGGCGACTGCCCGTGGCACGACGACCGCGTCTTCGCCGAACTGGTGGCCAAGCGGCTCGATATCCCGTTTCATGTGGTCGATCTCTCGGAAGAGTACCGGCGGCGGGTGGTCGATTACATGTTCGCCGAGTACGAACGGGGACGCACGCCCAATCCCGACGTGCTGTGCAACCGTGAAATCAAATTCGACGTCTTTCTTAAAGAGGCGCTCAGGCTGGGGGCCGATTTCGTGGCGACGGGGCACTACTGTCGCAAGGAAACGGTTGCGGCGGCCGACGGCGCGGAGCATTACCGTCTGCTGGCCGGTGTGGACGGAAACAAGGATCAGAGCTATTTTCTCTGTCAACTGTCGCAGGAGCAGCTTTCGCGCGCACTCTTTCCGGTGGGCGGGCTGACCAAGCCCGAGGTGCGGCGCATCGCCGACGAACAGCATCTGGCTACGGCCAAGCGCAAGGATTCGCAGGGCATCTGTTTCGTGGGCAAGGTCGATTTGCCGGTTTTCCTGCAACAGAAACTTGCGGCGAAAAAGGGGAATGTGCACGAAATCAAGGCCGACTGGCCGAAATACGCCCGTGCTGTCGCCTCCGACGATCTGCCGGCATTGGCCGAGCCGTGGCGTTACACCGTGCGCGACGGCAAAAAGATCGGTGAGCACAACGGGGCGCATTTCTATACGATCGGTCAGCGCAAAGGGCTGGGGATCGGGGGCCGCAGGGAGTCATTGTTCGTGCTGGCGACCGATGTCGAACAGAACGTCGTTTATGTCGGTGAGGGCGACGCCCACCCGGGCCTTTATCGCAAGGCGCTCTTCATGAAGGCCGACGAACTGCACTGGATCGATCCCGTCGAGCGGATGCGGCCCGGCGAGCGGCGGCGTTTTTCGGTGCGTATCCGTTACCGCCAGCCGTTGCAGGGCGCCGAGCTCGTCGTGCGCGACGAGGGCGGTTATCTGCTTTTCGACGAACCGCAGCGAGGCGTTACCGCCGGTCAGTTCGCCGCATGGTACGACGGCGAAACGCTGGTCGGATCGGGCGTGATCGACCGATAGTCTCCTTTTGTTACAATTCCGTTACCGACCCTTCCCTGCATGAGAGCGTCCGCTCGGTGCGGGGAACGTTTGTGTTTTCGATGAACCGTTGCGGCAAGGGAGTGCTATCCGCTTTTCTATGTGCCGCAGCGGGGCGTTACCGCCGGTCGGTTCGCCGCATGGCGCGACGGCGAACGCTGGTCGGATCGGATGTGATCGACCGATCGGTTTCTTTTCTTTCTCTGTGTATTTCAAGTGTCTGTACAGTAGCGTGTTTTGCATTTTTAATACACCAAAATGAACATTCTTCAGGAACTTTACTTACATTTTGTTATGTTGCTATTTTTATAACCTCTGTTAACGGGCGTATATGCGATGCATATGCGCCAAATTGAACATTTTATCGGCATTTTGCTTACATTTTATTACTTTGCAATAGATTGATATTAAGTATATTATAAAAATATAACATCTTGTATTGTATTAATATATTACGATTCGTAATTTTTTACTAATTTTGCTGCGGAATCTGTGGTTTCCATGTTATTTAATCACTCATTAAAATCATATCTATGAAAAGATTTTTCGCACTTGTAAGCATCCTTTGCGCGTTTGCGGTAAGTTGTTCCTCGGACGATTCGATTCAACCCCCTCCCGCGCCGGAACTGGCGATAACATCGACCGATCAAGCGGTAACGATCGATGAAACGCATCTCAAAGCCTCCGTTGCCGTCGGTGTGGACGGAACGGCTTTCACCATCGACGTCACGACCAATCTCGATGCGTGGACGCTCTCGGAGCCTCCCGCATGGATCAAGGTCGTTCGTGCGGCAAAAAACCTGACGCTGACTGTCGAGGAGAACGAAACTCCCCAGTCCCGTAATGCGACGTTGACGATCAAGGCGCAGAACGAGACGGGCAGCGTCGAAGCCACCGTCACCGTCGCGCAGGCGGGAGTCGCTGCGCCGGCGCTCGCAATCGCTTCGACCGATGCGGGCGTTACGGTGGACGAATCGGGACTCGAAGCTGCGTTTGCGGTTACGGCCGACGGGGCGGCAGCCACGTTTACCGTCACGACCGACCTCGATACGTGGACGCTTTCGGAGGCTCCCTCTTGGATCAAGGCGGTTCGTGAAGCGAAGAGCCTGACGCTGACCGTCGAGAAGAACGAATTGACACAGTCCCGCAAGGCGGAGTTGACGATCGGGGTACAGAATGTGGCGGGAAGCAAGCAGGCGTCCGTCAAAGTCTCGCAAGAGGGCGTTCCTGCGGCGACGCTCGACGTTACCTCGAACACCGCGGCGGTTCCGGCAGCCGGCGGTAACGCTTATGTCGATTATACGACCAACCAGACCGTGATCGATATCGATAATGGCGCGGAGAGCTGGCTTACGGTAGACCATGCCGATGGCCGGATCACGTTCTCGGCCGATGCGAACCTGACGGACGGCCCGCGTTCGGGCGAGGTGGTGATCACCGCCGGTACGGGCGACAATACGGCGACGCAGAAGATCGCCGTCAGCCAAGAGGTTTACACCCAGTCGCTCGTTTTCACGACTAAAACGACCACCGACAACAAGGACGTCATGCTTCCGACGCTCGGATCGGCCGATGCCGAGATCAGCATTACGGTCGACTGGGGCGACGGATCGCAGGCCGATACTTTCACGTCTGCGCTCTCGACGGCCAACAGGCATACCTACGGTCCTGCCGGAGAATACAAGGTGACGATCACCACGCGCAACGTCATCAACGCGATCTCTTTCGCCAACGGCTTCTCCTATGTGAAATCCATCGACAGCAATTCGCTCGATATGTCGGGCGTGAAGACGCTGTCGCGGTGTTTCTATCAGTGCCGACTGCTGGAATCGGTCAGCGCCGACGCATTCATTTCGTGCGGAAACGTGACCGATGCGTCGAATCTTTTCTACGGCTGTATTCTGCTGGAAGGAGTGCCTGCCGGAATATTCGACAACCTGAAGAAGGTCACCAATTTCGATTACTGCTTCCAAGGCGCGACGGCGTTTGCTTCCGTTCCCGCCGGACTCTTTGCAAACTGTTCGGCTGCGACCAGTTTTTTGAGCGTATTCTACCAGACGGCGATTACCGAACTGCCGAGCAGGTGTTTTGCCGGTTGTACGAGTGTACAGAAGTTCGTATCCATCTGCAACGGTTGTAAAAAACTCACCAAGATCGCTCCCGATGCGTTCGAAGGATGTACCGACGTTACGAGTTTCAACGGCGCGTTCAGCGACTGCTCGGCTCTCACGTCCATTCCCGAGAATCTCTTTGCGCCGTTTACCAAACTGTCGGACATGAGTTATTGTTTCGCGCGCTGCGGCCTGACTTCGCTGCCGGCGTCGCTGTTCGACAACAACCGCGTGATTACGGATTTCGACTTCTGCTTCCAGAAATGTACCGAGCTGACCGGCGAATCACCCTACACGATGATCGACGGCGTGAAAGTGCATCTCTACGAGCGGCAGAACTATCCCGAGTCGTTCATTGCTCCCAAAACGTTCGATTATTGCTTCACGGCCGACGAGGGGCTGACCGACTATCCCGTCATGCGCCAGCTTACGGGCGCCGCCTCGTGGTGGGCGAAGGATTATTGATAACAAACCGATTTCGATTTATATTTTAAGAATCATCCCTATGAAAAAAATATTTCAGATTATCGCTTTGGTCCTGTCGCTGGCCGTCGTCGTCCCGTTTGCCGCTTGTAGCAGCAGTGACGACGCGACCGAAGATACCGGCGACAAGGGCAATAACGGTAATAATGGCAATAACGGCAATAACGGGAACAACGGCGGAGACGACGACAAGGACAAAGGCGCGACGGTCGCATTCGGCGCGGTTGCCGATGCCGTTTATTACGGTGAGACCAAAGGCGCCGGTCTGGGTTATTACGAGTTGACGCTGACCGCCGACGGAAACCGTCTGCATCTGGCTTTCTGCTCGACGCCTGCCGCAAACATTCGCACGCCGATGCCCGCCGCCGGCGAGTACAAACTCGCGCAGGGCGATTTCCTGCAAACCTTCTCCGCCGCCGACAGCTACTGGTTCGCTTCGACCGACGGCATAGAGGTTACCCGCAAGTTCTCCGACGGATCGTTCACCTTCGCAACGACCGACGACGGATGCACGATCTCCGGTACGGCCGTCGGCGTGGACGGTACGAAGCTGACGTTCTCCTATTCGGGCGCGATCCAGTTCGCCGACTTCAACGGCGAACCGGCGGAGGGAGCCATCGCCTGTCTGGGATGCTACGGCACCTACTACGGAAGTTACTACATTCCCAACGCTTCGGACTACTATCTGGTCATCTACGATACGGTTCATGCCAAGGAGGGCGATCCCTACAGCTACCGCATCGTGCTCGACTTCCACAGTAAGCGTCCGGCCGGTGTGCTGATGCCCGAACTGGGAACGTATTATCCCGACACGGAGATGATGTTCGAGGAGGGGTCGTTCGTCCCCGGACAGTTGGACGGCAGCAACGGAACGTTCTGGCAGGTGCCTGCCGGCAGCGGCAGCACCCGCTATATGGCCTCCGACGGATTCTTCACCATCCGCAAGTCCGGCAGCGGCTATCAGATTTTCGGAACGCTGAAGGATCGTTACGGCATGGAACTTTCCTTCAATTATACGGGCGCCTTGACGTTCGACAACGATGCTCCGGGTCCCACTTCGGCGCTCTCGGGAAACCATGCGTTCGGTACGGCCTATTACGCTAACTCGAAATGCTATTACACGTCGGAGGAGTACAATCTTTGGAACCTCTATGTCTATGACGAAGCGTCGTGGACCACGAAGGGTGCGAGCGGCTATTTCGTCAGCTTCAATATTCCGGTCGCCCCCGACCAGAAACGCATTCCCGCCGGCGAATATACGGCGGCGGCCCATGTGCTGATGCCCGAGTTCGGCAACTATATTCCGGGTTATGTCTACGCCTCGTCGACGGGGATGGGTTCATGGCTCGTCGCCGGAACGACCGCGTGGGCGCCCGTTCGCAGCGGCACGGTGAAGATCGAGGCCGGTGCGGGCGACATCTACACCGTCACGTTCGATGTGACCGACGACAATTTTATACCCAACCACATCACCGGAACGTTTACGGGCGAGATTCCTATCACTTCCGATTCGCAGGTGAAGTCGTTCGCCGTGAAGCCGACGGCGCGTCGGGTGAACCGCTGATCGGCGGTACGTATATGAAGGAGCGGCTCCGCATTTCGCGGAGCCGCTCCTCTGTATGCGGCGGAGGTCAGTCGACCTTCCGCCCGATGTAGAAGACATAGCCGTAAAGGCCTCCGTAGCGGCGGTATTGCTCGATCTCCTCTTCCAGCCGTTTGACGAAGTGCAGGGCGAGAGGCGCGTCGTCGTACGTTTCGAGAAATTCCCGTGCGCGTGCGGCCGCCGGCGTGTAGAAGTTCTCCGTCCAACAGTCGTCGGGCAGGATGAAGTGAGCGACAGGGCGGTATCCGGTCTGTTCCATGATGCGGATTTTGCCCGAAATGTCGTCGATCTCGGGAAAATTATCACGGAAGAATTCCATCTCGTCGGGACGTGCGGCCGACAGCCACGAACAATCCGTCACGGCGATGAATCCGTCCGGTTTGAGAAACCGCCGCCACTCCCTCAGACCTTTTTCGAAGCCGATGTTGTAGATGGAGCCTTCGGCCCACAGCAGATCGAACGACGCTTCGGTGAAGGGCAACGACAGCATCGAGGCGACGATGCCCGAGACTTGCCTCGTCCGCCCTTCGGTGTCCATTCTTCGACGAAGCCCTTCGATCATTTCGGGCAGCAGATCGACGGCCGTGATCTCTGCGTCGAGCGCCGATGCGAGCGCCGCCGTCTGTCGTCCGGTGCCGCATCCGATGTGGGGCGGCAGTCCGTCGATGAGACTCAGCGCCCGACGCGTCTGACGGTCGCTGCCGGGGCCTTGCCGGTCGAGTCCCGCGAAGAACGCTGCGATGATTTTGAAATCGAAATCGGTGATCAGATTATATTCCTTATCCATTGTTTTTTTGGTTTATATGCGCATGGAAGATATGCAGGGCAGATCTTCGGTATGCAGGTATGTGAAATGATATATGAAGCTACCTCGGACGGAATGGTCCGAGTGTCCGATGGAGCGGAATCCGCAAACGTCTGCGAATCCCTATAATGCCGAATCCGGCTTGAATAAGGAGTTGTACATCCAGCGTGTTTAATCGGGGCAAAGGTAGGACAAAATTCCGAACGGGCAAATTTTGAGCGGATATTTGTCGGTAACGAGCCGGTTCGGGCCGGTTGCGCCGAATTTGAAAAATTCCGGTGCAAATGCCGATAAATTTTCATCCCGCCGCTTGTCGGATTCCCGTTTTTTATTATCTTTACATAACCCTTAAATCGTCGTGTGTGCCGAAGTTACGGATCGTGATAGGTGTGATGGCGGGCGTTTGCCTGCTGGTTGCGGGATTCACCGTCCATGCGCAGCCGCTGTATGGCGTGGCCTTTTACGATGTCGATTGTCTTTACGATACCGTGCCGTCGCCGTTCGGCAACGACAAACGGTTTCTGCCCCGTGGCGAGATGCGCTGGACGGGCGAACGTTATCGCCGCAAGGTGGCGCAGACGGCTGCCGTGATCGATTCGCTCGGCGTGCCCCTTGTCGGCCTTTACGGCGTCGAGAACGAGGCGGTGACGCGCGACGTGGTTGCGGCCTGCAAGGGAGACTACGCCTACTTGTTCTGCACGACCGACAGTTACAACGGTTTGGATTTTGCGTTGCTCTATTATGGCGATCGCTTCTTTCCCGATCGGGTGGTCGCGGGCCATTTCTGGATGACGGCGGCGGGCGAATTGCGCGGCGCCGGCCGCATTTGTCTGCTGATGAGTTCGAGCGACCGTTACATCGGTTACAAGATCGAGGAGCATCGCCGTCTGCATCCCGACGAACGGTTGCTGGTGTTGGGACGCGCGGCGGGTGTCGAAGCGCGGCGTAACGGACTTTCGGAGCCGCTTGCGGCGGCTCGGCGAGCGGGACGGGGTACGCGGCGCGTGGAAAACAAGTGGGAGATGCGCAGCAACGTGCTGATCGATACCGCATTTCAGGAAGTGCACGGGGATGTATTTGCCCGACGCTGGCTGTTCTCTCCATCGGGCGAAGCGCCGTGGGCGACCTACACCCGTCGGCGTTACGATGGAGGGTACGGCGCTAATTTGCCGGTATTCTGTTATTTCCGCTGAAAATCTTTGGCGCGTCACGAAAAAAATGCTATATTCGCATTCCCTTTACGAGGAGAAGTTAAAAATAATGATAAATAATCTTTGAATAGTTAAATTTTTTAAGAATTATGGCAGATGTAAAACGTGTTTATACCTTCGGCAACAAGGCCGCCGAAGGTAATGGTAAGATGCGCGAGCTGCTGGGCGGTAAGGGTGCCAATTTGGCCGAGATGAATCTCATCGGCATTCCCGTTCCCCCGGGCTTCACGATCACGACGGAAGTATGTACGGAGTATTATGCTCACGGTAAAGATAAAGTCATCGAGTTGCTGCGTCCCGAGGTGGAACGTGCGGTGAAACACATCGAGAAACTTACCAATATGCGCTTCGGCGACAAGACCATGCCGCTGCTGGTATCGGTGCGTTCGGGCGCCCGCGCTTCGATGCCGGGCATGATGGATACGATCCTGAATCTCGGTATGAACGACGTGGCCGTCGAGGCTGTTGCGAAGCGCACGGGCAATCCGCGTTTCGCATGGGATTCCTACCGTCGCTTCGTACAGATGTACGGCGACGTGGTGTTGGGCATGAAGCCTCAGACGAAGGAGGACCACGATCCGTTCGAGGTGCTGATCGAGGCGCAAAAAGCCAAACGCGGCGTAAAACAGGATACCGACCTGACGACCGACGATCTGAAAGAACTGGTGGCAGCGTTCAAGGCGGCCGTCAAGAAGCAGACGGGCGAAGATTTTCCGACCAATCCGTGGGATCAGTTGTGGGGCGCTGTCTGCGCCGTCTTCGGTTCGTGGATGAACGACCGCGCCATTCTCTACCGCAAGCTCAACAACATTCCTGCCGAGTGGGGTACGGCCGTATCGGTACAGGCGATGGTCTTCGGCAATATGGGCAGCAATTCGGCTACGGGCGTGGCCTTTTCGCGCGACGCCGCGACGGGCGAGAACCTCTTCAACGGCGAGTATCTGATCAACGCGCAGGGCGAAGATGTCGTAGCGGGTATCCGTACGCCGCAGCAGATCACTCTCGAAGGCTCGAAACGCTGGGCCAAGGCGCAGAACATCTCCGAGGAGGATCGTCGCACGAAATACCCTTCGCTCGAAGAGGTGATGCCGGCCGTTTACAAGGAGCTCGACGAAATCCAGCACCATCTGGAGAAGTATTTCACCGACATGCAGGATATCGAGTTCACCATTCAGGACGGCAAGTTGTGGATGTTGCAGTGCCGTAACGGCAAGCGCACGGGCGCTGCGATGGTGAAGATCGCCATGGACATGCTGCGCGAAGGGTTGATCGACGAAAAGACCGCCGTCTTGCGCTGCGAGCCTGCGAAGCTCGACGAGTTGCTGCATCCCGTCTTCGACAAGACGGCGATCAAGCACGCCGAGGTGATCGTCAAGGGCCTGCCCGCATCGCCGGGCGCCGCGACGGGGCCTGTGGTCTTCTTCGCCGACGATGCCGAGAAGGTGTTGGCCAAGACAGGACAAAAGGCGGTGCTGGTGCGTATCGAAACGTCGCCCGAGGATTTGAAAGGTATGCTCGATGCAGCGGGTATTCTCACCGCACGCGGCGGCATGACCTCTCATGCGGCCGTCGTGGCGCGCGGCATGGGCAAGTGCTGCGTTTCGGGCGCCGGCGAGCTGAAAATCGACTACAAGACCCGTACGATCGAGGTCAACGGCTATACGATCAAGGAGGGCGACTGGATTTCGCTCAACGGTTCGACCGGCGAGGTCTACCTCGGGCAGGTCGCTACGCGTGACGCCGACTTGAGCGGCGACTTCGGCAAGCTGATGGATTTGGCCGGCAAGTATTCCGTATTGAAGGTGCGCGCCAACGCCGATTCGCCGAAGGATGCCGAGCAGGCGTTTGCGTTCGGCGCCGAGGGCATCGGACTGTGCCGTACGGAGCATATGTTCTTCGAGGGCGACCGTATCAAGGCCGTGCGCGAGATGATTCTCGCAGACGACGAATCGGGCCGCCGCGTGGCGCTGGCCAAGTTGCTGCCTATTCAGCGCGGTGATTTCGAAGGTCTGTTCAAGGTGATGAAGGGCTTCCCCGTGACGGTGCGTCTGTTGGATCCCCCTCTGCATGAGTTCGTGCCTCATTTCGAGAAGGAGCAGCGCGAGTTGGCCAAGGAGATGGGCGTGCCTTTCGAGAAGATCGTCGCCAAGGTCGAAGCGTTGACGGAGGTGAATCCCATGCTGGGACACCGCGGCTGCCGTTTGGGCAATACCTATCCCGAAATTACGGAGATGCAGACGCGTGCGATCATCGAGGCCGCCATGAACGTCCGTGCGGCGGGCGTTCCCGTCCACGTGGAAATTATGGTGCCGTTGGTAGGCAATCACAAGGAGCTGCGTTATCAGAAGAATATCATCGACCGCACGGCCGACGAAGTCTTCGCCGAGCGCAACGACAAGATCGACTATATGGTCGGTACGATGATCGAGGTGCCGCGCGCCGCCGTAACGGCCAATCAGATCGCCGAGGTCGCGGAGTTCTTCTCGTTCGGCACGAACGACCTGACGCAGATGACGCTCGGCTTCTCGCGCGACGACATCGCCAAGTTCCTGCCGGTCTATCTGGAGAAGGGTATTTTGAAGAACGACCCGTTCCAGATTCTCGACCGCAACGGCGTGGGACAGCTGGTGCGCGAAGCCGTTCTTAAAGGGCGCAGCACACGTCTGCAACTCAAATGCGGTATCTGCGGCGAACACGGCGGCGAGCCTTCGTCGGTGGAGTTCTGCCACTACGCCGGCCTGAACTATGTCAGCTGCTCGCCTTTCCGTGTGCCGATCGCTCGTCTGGCGGCCGCTCACGCCGCATTGGGTGAGAAGTAAACAAGAGCCTGATAATCACGAACAGCCCCTCTAAAACGGGCTGTTCGTGGTAAAAAAGTCGGATTCTATTGAAAAAGATTGATAATTTGGCAGAATTTTTTCTATTTTTGGGAATCGGAATTTAAAATCTGTATAGAAAGATGAAAAAATTATTTTTGTTGCTTGCGGCTGCCGTTTGCATTTCCACCACGGCTTCGGCGCAAGATAAGGGCGACTGGGCGATTGTACCGCGCGTAAACATCTACACGGCATGGGATACCGATACGGTTTTCGGTATCGGAGCCGCCGCACGTTACAACGTCCTCGATCAGCTGCGGCTGGAGCCGGCGTTGACGATTCTCTGCCACGACGGCTGTTCGATCGATCTGAACTGCGACGTGCAGTATCTCTTTCCCGTAGCCGACCGTTGGAATCTCTATCCGCTGGCGGGTATCAGCGTCAATGATTTCGGCGATTGGTCGGCCGGTATCAACCTCGGCGCCGGTTTCGATTATGCGGTTGCCGACCGTTGGGACGTTACCGCCGGATTGAAGTACATGATCGAGACTCACAAGAATTGGAGCAATCCGCTGATTATCACCATAGGTGCTGCCTATCGGTTCTAAAAGTGGATAACCCGAACAAAAAAAGCCGGACTCGTCGAGTCCGGCTTTTTTGTTGTCCGTCGGATCACTTGCCGACCGACTGCGCCAGAATAAAGCGGTAACGCGCCGGATCGAGTTGCAGCGTCGAGAGCAGTTCGTCGGCTGCCGCGCTGCCGCGCGTGATCGAACGCAGGCCGTGACCGGCGGTATAGAGGTTGACATTTTCGGCATAGCCGGCGGCATCCATGCCGCAGAGAGCCACTACGTTCTCTTCGGGGATTCCTTTGCCTTCGTAGGTCTGGAGATCGGCGATGTAGACCAGATTGAGCGGTGCGGTCGCTACGAAAGGCTGGCGTCCGGCGGCTGCGCGGTGATCGCCCTCGGCCACGCGGGTCAACGTTTTGTTGTGGCCGTCATAACGGTAGATTCCCTCTTCGAAGACGGCATAGACCGTGACGGGGTAGAGCGCCAGCGCCGAAGGAGCCGTCAGCTGCCCGTCTGCGCGGTTCTCCCCTGCGGCGGCCCACAATACGCCCGAAAGTTCTTCGAGCGTCAGTTTCTCCGGTCCGAACTCCCGCCACGAACGGCGCGCAGCGAGCGCTTCGTTGATCGTGGCGCCGCCTTTGGCTTCGGGTGCGACGAGCGTGATGGTCTCGGTCATATCGACGGACGTGGCCGCCGGCTTGGGCGGTTGCGCTGCGCATGCTCCCAGAAGAGCGGCTGTTGCAAAAAGTAAGTTTTTCATAGTTGCACGGTTTTGGTATTAGACAATGAAAACAGTCATCTGAGCAAATATAGGTAATTTCCCCTTTTCGGGAAGGGTTTCCGACAAAAAATTGTACTTTTGTCAGTTGAAATCGTAGTGCAGAAAGCATGACAGAACAGATCGTAGGAGATACCGAATGGAACGGGCTGCCGATGCCGCATCGCCTGTGGGCGATTCTGGCCGTTACGTTCGGCGTGGCGCTGTCGGTGCTGGACGGTACGATCGCCAACGTTGCGCTGCCGACCATCGCCCATGAACTGGGCGTTTCGTCGGCCAATTCGATCTGGGTGGTCAATGCCTACCAGTTGGCGATCGTCGTCTCGCTGCTGAGTTTCTCGACGCTGGGCGACGTTGTCGGCTATCGTCGTATCTACATCGGCGGATTGGTGCTTTTCACCCTTTCGTCGTTGGGTTGCGTTTTTGCCGATTCGCTCGGGATGCTGATCGCCATGCGTGTGATTCAGGGCTTCGGTGGTGCTGCGGTGATGAGCATCAACACCTCGATCATTCGCATCATTTATCCGCGCGATCAACTGGGCCGCGGCATGGGTATCAACGCTACGGTAGTCGCCATCGCTTCTGTGGCGGGGCCGACGCTTGCCGCCGCCATCCTTTCGGTCGCGTCGTGGCACTGGCTGTTCGCCATCAACATCCCTATCGGAATCGCGGCGATCTGGCTCAGCGCCCGTTTCGTTCCGCACAATCCCGTTAAACTCTCCGACCGCCGCTTCGACTGGCGCGACGGCGTGATGAACGCCCTCACGTTCGGCCTGCTGATCGCTTCGGTCGAGGGGTTTTCGCACCGGCTCGATCCGCGCATCGTCGCCTGCGGCGTCGCGGCATTCTGTGTGATCGCCTATTTTTTCGTGCGCAGCCAACTTCGGAAACCCTTTCCGCTGCTGCCGTTCGACCTGCTGCGCATCCCGATCTTTTCCTTGTCGGTCTTTACCTCGATCTGCTCCTTCGTGGCGCAGATGCTGGCCATGGTGGCCCTGCCGTTTTTCTTACAGAAGGAGTTGGGTTACAGCGATGTCCAGACCGGTTTGTTACTCACGGCATGGCCGGCCGTGATCGTCGTTGTCGCGCCTGTGGCGGGAATGCTGGTCGAACGCGTCCATGCGGGAATTCTGGGCGGCGTCGGATTGGCGGTCATGGCGACCGGTTTGTTGTTGCTGGCTCTGCTGCCTGCTCACCCGACCGACGGGGCGATTATTTGGCGGCTGGTAGTATGCGGTGCCGGTTTCGGACTGTTTCAGTCGCCCAACAACAGCATCCTCATCGCTTCGGCTCCGGCCTATCGCAGCGGTTCGGCCAGCGGAATGCTCGCCACGGCGCGCCTTATCGGTCAGACGACGGGCGCGGCGCTCATGGCGCTCTTCTTCCACCTCTTTCCGTCGAACAGCACGCACATCGCGCTCTACGTCTCCGCTTCACTGGCCTGCATCGGCGCATTGGCCAGCAGCACTCGTATTTCGCTGGCGCTGCCCGAATCGTTGCGTCGCGGGAAGCGCGCTTAGAGGCCTAAATCTCCATCGATCAATAACACGAGAATCCGTCCGGCGGGGTAACACCGTTCGAGCGATACGCGTGCATTGCAGATGCGTTGCGGCGAGTTGCAGTCGGCGCAAACGCCCGTCGCGGCACAGGGCGTATGGAATCCCGGATGACGGGCGACATTCTTCGGTCCGGCGATTTCGCGGACACGCCGTTCGGCTTCGGCCTGCGTGGCGACGATCTTGTTGCGTCCGGCCAGCAGCACGACGCGGCGCGGCCCGAAGATCACGGGCGCCACGCGGTTCCCCACCATATCGACCCAGTAGAGCGAACCGTCGAGCGTGACGGCGTTGACGCCCGTCATGAAAAAGTCGGCCAGTAATCCCCGCCGCCGTACTTCGAGTTGTTCGGGACGCGGAAGGGTAGGGTCGAAGCCGTCGATGAATTCGTATTGTCGGCCGCTGCGCAGTTCGTCGACGATCCCCGTGGCGCGGAGCGTCACCGAATCGCCGTAGGAGATCGACTGCGGGGCGCAGCGGCCGATCTCGTCGCGCAGCAGTCGGCCCGCTTCGGCGAGATTACCGGCGATTACGGCCTCGAAGCCGTGCCTGCGGAGTTTCCGGGCACAGGCGTCGAGCCGTATCAGGGAGTCGGAGGGTTCGTTTTGCATGGAAAAGTTTTCGGTAAAGAGATCTGTTTTATGCCGATCCGGCGCATCACATCGGCACTTCGATCAGCAGGACGCGCGAATTTTCACCGCCGCGCAGCATGAAGCGTTCCGTCTGACGGATGCCCATTCCGTCGCGCTGCAAGAGCGTTTCGCCGGCCGCATCGACGGTTCCTTCCAGCACGAATACGTAGACGCCGTGGTTGGGGCTGTGCAGTTCGTAAGTTACCTCGGCATCGGGCGTCAGGTCGAGCGTCGAGAGCCATGCCTTCTGATGAATCCATCCCACGTGCTCGCCGCCGTGACCTTCAGGCGCGACAATCAGGCGCAGCCGGTCGGGTTCGGCCTTTGCAAGCCGGATCTGTTCGTAGCGGGGCGTCAATCCGTCGCGGTCGGGGAAGATCCAGATTTGCAGGAATTTCACCTCGCGGTCGTGCAGGTTGTTGAATTCGCTGTGAACGATTCCCGTGCCGGCCGACATCACCTGTATCTCGCCGGGATGCAGCACTTCGCCGTAACCCATGCTGTCCTGATGGCGCAACTCTCCCGACAGGGGGATCGAGACGATCTCCATGTTGTCGTGCGGATGCGAGCCGAAGCCTTCTCCGCCCGCTACGGTGTCGTCGTTCAGCACGCGCAGTGCGCCGAAATGCATCCGTTGCGGATTGTGATAGTCTGCAAAACTGAACGTGTGATAGGTTTGCAACCAGCCGTGGTCGAAATAGCCGCGCGTAACGGCCCGATGAATGATTTTCTCCATAATTGTATTTTGAAATGTTTTATTCGTGTCCGCAGCAAAAGCCATTCCTTATCCGTCGAATCGGCGATCGACGTCTTTGGGAGTGATTCTGCACGGGGACAACCGATCTTGTCTGTTTTTCGTATTTTCCGCGGAACTCTTCAGCGCCGTTGCGAAGACGTTCGTTTTTCTAAGGGAAAGATAACATATTTTCTTTAAAATAACGAAGTTATGGCGAAGATATTATGCAGATGAATCCCTTGTTCCGCTTCGGTCTTGGCTGGCGTGTAACGGGATATTCGTACCTAACGGACCGTGTGTTTCGTCTGCATGAGCCCCTCCTTCGAAAAACGAACGGACTGCCCGACAAGGGCAGTCCGTTCGTTTGTGCAGATTCGCGCGGTTAGTAGCTTTCCGCTTCCGAGAAGTCGTTGTTCGCTGTGAAATGGGTTTGTGTATATACGTGCTCGAATCCGCCTGTCGCACGCACCTCGATGTCGGTTGCGGCTGCGTTCTTCAACTTATATTGGTACTGGTGGTAGCAGGGACTCGTGCCGCTCTCGACGGGATGGTGCACCACGCCGATGTGGTAACCGCGAATCCAGCGGTCGCCGTAATTTTGCGCGATCTGGCTCATGGCGTTCCACGTTTTGCCGCCGTCTTCGGAGAGTTCCACTTTCCACGCCGTACCGTCCATATCGGCGGCGAAGACGTTGGCTACGACGACATCCGTCCCCAGATCGTATTTATAGGTGGCATAAGGCCCTGCGAAGACCGCATCTCCGCGATAGAGCCGGATCTGGTGATCGTCGGGGCGCTGCGATGCCTTGAAATAGGTGTCGACGATCTTCGTCCCGTCGATTTCATAAACCATGAAGCCGTTGGGCGCGCCGTCGCCGCCGCAGTTCGAACGCCAGAAATAGCCGCATGTACCGCCGTGGATGCGTTCGAAGATGTTATGCGACTTCATGTGATAGGGTTGGAAGTAGTGTGTATGGGCGCACATCAGCGTGGGATTCTTGTATTTGGAAATCAGGTCGAGCACCTTCTGGCGGTTGCGGTAGTTCGTGTTGTCGCGCAGCGGAATGTGGTAATAGAGTACGATCATTTTGCTCGTGGGGACGAAATTGAGGTCTTTTTCGAGCCACTCCATCTGTTCGTCGGTGAATCCGCCGGTGTACTCCTGACCGGTGAAAATGATGTTGTCCATCGCCACGAAATGCACTTCGCCGCGGTTGAACGAGTACCATCGCGGGCCGAGAACGTCGCGGTAGGTATCGCCCGTGTAGTCGACCGAGCTCTTGTCGTGGTTGCCGATGGTGGTGAAGAAGGGAACGCCCGTTTCGCCCAGCGCGCGTTTCATCGACATGAAGGTTTGTGCGTCGCCTTTGCCTAAAATATCGCCCAAGGCAATGCCGACGGTCGGGATCGTATAGTTGGCTTTGATCTTCTTGATGTCGGGCACGGCCTCCGTGCGGAAACGCTGAATATGGTCGTTGTTGTCGGGCTGCGGATCGCCCAGTCCGAAGAGGAGGAAGCGGGTGTCGCTTTGGGCGAGTTTCGCGAGCGAGAAATCGGCGCGGTAGGGCTTCGTACTACTGCCCGTGATGGAGTTCGCCGCCTGATAGATTCCCTGATAGGAGCCGAATCCGGTCTGCTGGGGAATCTCGTAGCCCGAAGGGGAGGAGATGAATACGTATTTGGCATTGGCGTTGCGCACGATTTGGTAGACGCCTTTCTTATCGGTAGCGACGACGCTGTAACCGTCGCTGACGACGACTCCTTCGAGGGGTTTTCCGTCGCTGTCACTCACCAGACCATAGAGCGTAATGCCCTGATCGGGCGTAATCTCGGGTTTTCCCTCCTCCGTGCCGCCTTTGTCGTGATTGGGGAGTTCGGGTATGATCGGGTCGTCGCCGCCGCAGGCGGCCATTGTTGCGATCAATGCTGCGAACGTCGCGCGTCGCAGCAGGTCGAAGATCGAATGGATGTTCATAGTAGTTGCGTTTTATTAGCAGACCAGATGCCCGTCGGACATCTGGTCTGAAGATTGGTTACCAATTCGGATTCTGTTGGATGTTAGCGCGTTGCAACTCTTCGGTCGGGATCGGGAAGAGGTAATGCTTTTCGAGGAAAACGCGATCTTCTTTCCAGAAGCGTTCCATGCGGTATTTCTTGCCGCCTACCTCGATCTTGCCGTTGGGATCCTCTACGGGCCGCATGCCGCAGATGCGGTGCTGTGTCTTGGGGTAAGCGCCGTATTTGGCGAAATACTGCTGCGCCTTCTCGTCGTTGCTGCCCTGCAATGTATTCCACTGCGCTTCTTTTGCCTGCTCGGCTGCGCTGGTCGGTTCGAGGTAGAAGCGCGTGGAGAAGAAGCGGCTCTTTTCGTGGTAGAGTTCCACGCGGCGTTCGCGCAGAATGTAGTCGAGCAGCAGCTCGTTGTTGGTCTTCGCGGCGGGCGGAATGGGCGCCATGAACGAACGGGCGCGCAGTTCGTTCATCATGTTGTAGACTTCGTCCGTAGCGCCTTTCGAGCGGGTGACGGCCTCGGCGTAGACGAGGTAGATCGTCGCCAAGCGGATCAGCGGACCGTCCATGTTCCAGTCGCTACCAGACATACCTTTGGTGTAGTAGCCGTCGAAGAATTTGTGGGTGAAATAACCCGTTGAGGTCGAGTTAGCGGCGTTGAGTTGGTCGACTCCCGAGGCCGTATTGATCCACTTGCCCTTGAACATCGCGCCGTGGTAGGTGATGTCGCGGTAGAAACGCGGGTCGCGGTTCTCGTAAGGGTTGGCGTCGTCGTAGGCCTTGGCCATATCCGCTTCGGAGATCAGACTGCCGTAGAGTGCCTTGTGATTCTCTTTGAGGGCATAAATCGGATAGCCGTAGCCGTCGGGACCGATCACCTCGTATTCGTCGACTTGATCCTGAACCGGAACTTCACGTGCCTGTCCCTGCGACGAAGGGGGATACATGTCATTGTGGTAGCCGACGGTCTTGGCCTGCTGGAAGAACCATATCCATTCGGCTTTCTTTGCTTGAATTGCTCGTCCCGTAATACCGCTGAACAATTCCCACAGCCGGGTGTAGACCTTGCCGTTGCTTTCGTCGACATCGCCGAAATTGGTAGTGACACTTTTATCCGGTCCCTGATAGAGTTCATAGCGTTTCTCACCGGTATTGGTCGTGTAGTCGATCACCGCTTTAGCCGCCGCTGCTGCTGCATCCCAACGGGCTGCATCGTAACGCTGATACTCGGAAGCATAGTTTCGGTTATCGCCTTTAAGCGTCGAACCGTTGTAGAGCGGCGTAGCGGCGATCCAGCGCGCCATGGCCTTCAACGCCAAACAAGTACCCTTTTCGACACGGCCGAACTGCTCGGCCAGATAACGCTCAGGGACGCGGTTATAGGCTTCGTCGCAGTCTTGACAAATCTTTTCGACGAGCGAGTGGACATTTTCCCGCTCGAATGTCGGCAGGTTGTTGGGATCGACTGTTTTGTCCACATAGGGGCATTCGCCGTAGCTTTTCAGCACGCAATAGTGCAGATAGGCGCGCAGGAAATAGACCTCGCCGACACGTTGTCCGATCGTTCCGGGATGAATCTGCGAATCGGGCGTATTGTACTTTGCGATTCCCTCCAGAATGACGTTTGCACAGCGAATGTCCTGATAAAGAGCCGGCCAGAAGGTATGGCAGGCACCGGCATTGGTCGTGGCGTTGCACGATGTGTAGAGTTTCGCTCCTGGCTCCCAGTCGCCTTCGTTGAACTTGTTCGACCAACCGTTTTCGGCCGACGAACCTTCGCATTCGTCTGTGAGCGTCGAGTCGCTGAAATAACGGATATGCACTAACGGTTGATCCGCTGCACGAACGTAGAAATAGAGCCGGTTGATCAGCGATTCGGTTTCGTTGAAACGGGTGAATACGTCCGCTTCCGTCTTGTCTCCTTGTGGAGTCTTGTCGAGGTAGTCCTCGCAGCCGAACAACAAGGATGTCGAGCAGCAGAGGAACAGATATTTCAGTATGTTTTTCATTGTCGTATATGAAATTTTGAATGGATTAGAATGTCATGTTGAGTCCCAGATTGATCACGCGTTGTACGGGGAACCAACTGCCGTCGCCGTTCTTGATTTCAGGGTCCATATCCACATCGCCCAACCGGTCGAACGTGAGCAGATTCTGGCCTTGTACATAGATACGGACGTTTTGAATGCCGGCCTTCGAGGTCCATCCCTTGGGCAGCGTGTAACCGATCTCGATATTTTTCAGACGGATGTAAGTCGCGTCATAGAGGAACAGACTCGAAAATTCCTGTTTGTTGTTGTTGTGAATACCGTAGTGCAGGGCGGGATAGGTTGCCGTGGAGGCCGTTTCGGGCGTCCAGCGATTAAGGTGCATCTTACGGACCTTGCCTGTGCGCGACTGGTCGTAGAGCGGGAAATCCCATACGGCCGGACCGCTCAACTGCACCGAGCAGAGCGCGGAACCCTGCCACAGCATACTGAAATCGAGCCCTTTGTACGACACCCCGAACGGAATACCGAACTGGATTTCAGGCAGACGCGGATTTCCGACGGCCGCACGGTCATAATTGTTGATCACCCCGTCGCCGTTCATGTCCTTGTAGACCACGTCGCCCGGTTGCACAGCTCCCCACATGCCGAATCCGCTGCCGCCATTCATGGCGTTCAGGCGATCGGCTTCGTCCTGATCGGCTACGAAATGGTCGAAGATGTAGCAGAAATTCTCTCCCACGCGGCGGCCGGTCTGGTAGCGCCACGGACAGTCGCGGCCGTTGCTATCGATATAACTGATTTCGTTGCAATATTTCACCTTGTTGCGGGCGAAGGTGAAGTTCGGACGGATCCAATAACGGAAATGGTGTCCGATGCGACCGTCCCATCCCAACTCGATTTCGACGCCCTTGTTGTCGACGATACCCGAGTTGATGATCGGTGCGGTTTGTCCGACGATGTAGGGGAATCCGAGCTTATCGTCTTTTTTCAGCGAAGTGAGGATGTCGTAACGATGCTCCTTGAAGACGTCGATCGAGAGAGTCAGTCGCTGATGGAAGAATTCGGCGTCGATACCGAAATTGAATTTTTTGGATTTCTCCCACGTCAGACTCGGGTTGGCGAAGACGCCTTCGACGAGATTAGTGCTGAGGGGATCTCTTTTTTCTCCAAAGAATATCTGCATGTTATCGCTTGATGAATAGTATTGCAGATAAGCGAAACGGAGATTGTCCGGCATCTGGTCATTGCCTACCAGACCGAAAGATGCGCGCAGTTTGAGGTGGTCGATCCAACGCACGTTTTTCATAAACTTCTCCTGTGAAACGACCCAGCCGACCGAACCTGCGGGGAATACGCCGAAACGGTGGCCGCGCGCGAAGTTCTCCGAGCCGTTGTAACCGAGGTTAAACTCGAAAAGATACTTGTTCTTGTAGTCGTAAGTCGCACGTGCCGACATGCCTAAATAGCGGTAAGGAACTTCATTGTTGATGATCTTGTTCTGCATATAGTAGAGTAGCATGGCCGTTACGTTGTGGTCGCCGAACTTGCGCTTGTAGTCCAGTCGGGCTTGGAAACGCGATGTGCCTTCGGGTTTTCCGTGGCTGACCGAGTTGTTCGGAGCATTGTCGGTCGTACGCTGGTTGACGTTCGAGTATGCAGCATTCTGAATTAAATAACCAGCTTTATTTTTCCATTCGTCATCACTTCCATATTCATTTGACAGAGACCAAATCGAATAACCGGGGTAGGTGAGGTTGCCGATACCGAAAGTTGCCACATTATTGGCGATCGTGTGCTGATTAAAGGTATCGTAGGAGAACTGTGCCGCAACGCTCAGACCCTTGGTGATGAAGTCCAGATCGTGACTCAGTTTGAACGATCCTTGCAGATAGCGACGCGTGCGCTTGCTGAATCCCGTACGAGTCAACTGGCCGAGCATGTTGTAACGATAGTCGATGTCGCCGTAAAGCAGATAGCCGCCATTTTCTTCGAAATTGGTCTGATTGACTTCATTGCCGTTGTTCGGCAGCACGATCGGCAGGTAGGGCGGTTGCGTATTGGCCAGCGAGACGATGTTGGCCGCCGTAGCGCCGGGATAGGAATACTCCGTGACGCGGGCGCCCAGATCGACCGAGATTTTCAGCCGTTTGGTGGCGTCGACGTCGACGTTGGCGCGGAAGTTATAGCGCTGGAAATTATTGGCGTTGTCGGAGTTGGAGTATTTGTAGTTGCCTCCCTGTTTATAGTAGCTGCCCAGAATGAAATAGCGGGCGCGGTCCGTACCGCCGCGTACCGAAAGGCTGTAATCCTGCAAGACCGAAGGCTGGAACGCATAGTCGAAATAATCCCAGTTGTATCCTAGTCCGTCGGAGTTGTCGCCCTTGGCGTGACGGTAGTTGTCGATCGCCTCTTGCGTAAATAACCCGGGAGCGTCGGCTGTCCATGAGGGGTTGTCGTGGAGCATCGCTTCGTTGTAGAGCGTTGCGTAGTCGGCCGATCCGAGGTAATCGGGGTAGCGGATTGGCTCGCTGACGCCGACCGAAGCCTTGAAATCGACGGTCGGTTTTTCTCCCTTACGGCCGCGCTTGGTCGTCACGATGATCACGCCGTTGGCGCCGCGAATACCGTAGGGTGCCGTCGCCGATGCATCTTTGAGGATCGAGAAGGTCTCGATCTCGTCGGGTGCCAGATAGCTCATGTCGCGCTCGATTCCGTCGACGATCATGATGACGCCCGATTGTCCGTAGGTCGAAACACCGCGGATGTTGAGCTGCGCGGCGTCGTTGCCCGGCTCGCCGCCGGTGAACTGGTTCACCAGCAGACCCGGCATACGGCCCGCCAGCGCATTGTTGATATTGGCTGTGGGGGACTGCTTGAGGTCTTTGGTCGTGATCGTGGCGATCGAACCGGTGATCGTCTCCTTCTTCTGTATGTTGTAACCCACGACGACGACCTCTTCGAGCGCCTTGCTGTCCTCAACGAGCGTGATGTCGATTTTCGTACGGTTGCTTACGTTGATCTCCTGCGGTGCATAACCGATGTAGGAGACCAGCAGCGTCGCTTCGCTGTAGGGAATGTCGATCGAATAACTGCCGTCGGCGCTCGACACGGTACCGTAGTTCGTGCCCTTGACGATGAGCGTTACGCCGACCATCGGGTCGCCTTTGTCGTCTTTGACGAAGCCCGTGACCGTCAGTTTCGACGACTGCGTCGCTGCGGCGGGGGCGTTTGCCGCTTTGCCAGGGGAGGCCACAGCGGCCTCTCCCAGACAAAACAGACACAATATCAGTGTTAAAAAACAATATTTCTTCATAACTGTATTGTAGTAGTTGGGTTGATGTTACTCTTTAATTGTGATGTTCATGACTGTTCCGGCCGAAGCATCCTTCGTGGCCTGATCGCAGATCGTCACGTCGGTTTCATACGGCTCTTTTTCAACAGCTTTTTGATAGATATAGACCGGGTTGACGTGCTCGGCACTCTTGACGGTCGCCGTGAGGGTTCCGACGTTCTTGCTGGTGGAAATCGTCACGACTGTATTCGAGTTCTCGATTACGACGAGACCTGCTACCAGCGGGAAGGCCGACGTAGCGGATTCGATGGTAGAAACGGTGATGTTGCCGTAGTTTTCGCAACTTTCGATCGTGTTTCCTGCATTGCGGGCAGCCGAAAGAATACCGGCAACGCGGTTCTTGAATACGCCTGTAATGGAGCCGCGGTTGATACATCCCTTGATTTGCAGATTGCCGTAAGATGCGCCGACGATACCGCCCATCTGTGTGGGCACGCTTCCTGCGGCCGTTTCATCCGTCTTCGGATTGCTGAGGTTGCCCTTGTTGGTGCAGCTCTCGATCAGACCGCTCTTCATCTTCTCTGCGATACCGACCAAGCCGCCGGTGTAGTTCGTCGTTACAGCGATATCGGCTTCATTGTGACAGTCGACCATTTTCAATGACAGTTTGTCTTTTCCACCGTCAGAACCGATACAACCTGCAATACCTCCGATGCGACGGTTGGCCGATTTGGCATTGTTCATAATGATTTTTCCCCTGTTGTAACACTTCTCGAACGATCCGTAACCAAAGCCGAGAATACCGCCGAGCGAGTGGAACTGTTTGTTAGTACCGTTGAAGTCCATGGTCATAGCGCCTTCGTTTACGCAATTGGTATAGCTCCACTCGGCGACTTCGGTCATGCCGATAATACCTCCGATACGACCCGAATCCTGACCGGAGTCGGCGAGGTTCATGTTGATCTTGCCTTTGTTCGAGCAATCGACGAATGAGCCGACCGTATCGTTGGCTGCGCTGCCGACCAAACCTCCGATGGCTACCGAGCGGACGGATTGCAGGAATTCGAAGTTACCGGTATTGTGGCAGTCGGTATAGACCGAACCGGCTTTGTCCTGACCGACCAGACCGCCGAGATGTCCCATTGTACTGCTGGTTTTCAATCCCGAGAAAGTGATTGCCGCCGTGTTGGTAACGCCGGTCAATGCGGCGCCGTTATTGAAGACTGCGAGCGTACCTGCCGTAACGGGATCGATTTTGTCGATCGTCATGCTGCCGGCCAGCGTCAGATTCTTCACCGCAGCCGTGGCGTCGAGCGTGTGGAACAGTCCCAGCTCCTTGGCGTCGCCGTCGTTCAGGTTGACGGTAATGGTGTTACCCTTGCCGTCGAAGAGGCCTTTGAACGGATTTTCGGCCGAACCGACGAAGCAGGTCTGGGTGAATGCGCTCAGATCGACGTTTTGGAGCAGGATTACCGTCCCGTCCTGCATAAACTCGTCGAGCGGCGCGGCGTCGGTTACGGCTTGCCCGAAGGCTGCGAAGTCGTCGCCCGTCGCGATGCCTTTCAGTGAGAGATAGAGTTCGAACGTATCGGTCAATCCTTCTTCCGAGGTGGCGTTCATGGTGACCGTACCGGCGGCCGAGCCGACTCCTTCGGCGGGCGCAGTGACTTTCAGCGTCGAATTCTCCTTGTCCAGCGTGACTGTCCAGCCTTCGGGAGCCGTGATGTCGCATTGGGCTACGTACTGGATCGTGCAGGCGATGTCGCGCTGTTCGCCGTAGTTGAAGCGGGCGACAGATTCGGGGAAGAGGATTACCGGCATTTTGGTCGAGAGTTCGACGGGGATCGACGATGCCGTGCCGGCCGTACCGCGAACGCTCAGCGGCGTCACTTTGATCTTCCCGATCAATTCGGGATTCGGGGTCTCGGCACTCGGAGCCGTGACGGTCAGTGTACCCGCATCGAGATTCTCCTCGGCTTTCCATCCGGCAGGCGTTTCGATCTTCAGCGATGCGGTGTTCTCGCACGTGAATTCGTAGACATTGCTTTTGCCATAGGAGTAGATGAGCGGTTCGGTAGTCGCCGAGCCTCCGAATGTCAGCGACGTGCTCTCTTCGAGAGCCGCTACACTGAGCGTGTAGGTCATCGTGCGTCCGGCCTGCGAACGGATTGCGATCACGATGTCGCCACCGGCTTCGGCCGTCAAATCGGATGCGACGGGAGCTGTCACCGAGCAACTCCGCGAACCGGGAATAACGCTGCATCCCCAGCCTGCAGGAGCCGTAATCTCCGTATAGGTGACGAATGCGCTCTTGAGCGTGTAGGCGGTCGTCGTGCCGAACTTCACGCTCTGGAGTCCCTCGATGAGGACACCCTGCGAGTCATAAAGTTCGAACTGGATCGCACCGTCTTCCACATCCACATCGTCGATGCCGCACGAAGTGCCCAGCAGCGTCGCTGCGGCAAGGAATGTGTTTACAAGAAAAAGGAGAGATTTTCTCATAAATGAATGTTTTAATGTTAGGTTAGTAGAATGAGAATCAATTATGCATCGTGTCGTGGACACGATGTCGGGTTTATCATGCGATATATATTATGGTGTCATTCGGGTGAATGGATGGTTGGCTTTGGAGACGCTGGAAGCCGGTCCGAAGGCTTCTTTCTGCAAAAAACAGGGCTGAAACAGCTATCGATTTGCGTAGATAAAAGTAGACCTTTGAGAAATACGAACCAATGCCGTCAAAAGAAAATATAAATACTATTTTCTTGTAACTTGTTTATAATCAAATGTATTTTGATTAGTGTCAGGGCTGATTATATGAATCCTGTATGAATCGTACGGATTTGTTTCCGCTGCGGAATCGGTTATTGTATCTCCATGATTCGCTTTTCGAATTCCTGTGCGGGAACCAATGCGGCGTTTCTCAATCGATTGCGGTAGGTATAAACCGTATTGATCGAGATGTGGAGGAATTGGGCGATCTGCGCGTTGTCGGTGAGCCCTAACCGGATGACGGCCAACAGTCGGAATTCAGTGTTGAGTTTCGATGATTCGAGCCGTTCCGGCTGCTGAAGCAAAGCGTTTGCCTGCTCCACGAAATCGGGGTAGATCGAGAGGAAAATGGTATCGAATTCGTTGAAGAAGGCTTTGTACTCCTGTTCGATCGAGGACGCCGAACGCAACTCGCGCAGCAGACGGTCGAGTCCGTGCGTGTTGAAGGTTTTGAAGAGTTGGACGCGGTAACGTTCTATCTTGCTGATGTAGAGCATGCTGAGTTGCATGTAGTGACGGATATACTTGTCTTTGACCGCATTGGCTTTCGACAGTTCGTCGTTGATCGCCTCCTGCCGCCGGTTGATGACGCTGAGTTGTTCGTTGAGTTCGCGTAGCCGTTCGTTGTCTTTGGAGTGTTGTTTCTGAAGCCGTTTGATGATGCGTTTCTGCCGTAGCGTGAAGAGGAGGATGCCGGTGAGCAGTAGGATGGTCCCTGTGATGACGGCGAGCAGCACGAGCAACCCTTGCTGATGGCGTGCAATCTTTTGCAGGAAACTTTGGTTGATTTCGATCATCGTGCGCGATGCGATCAGGATGCGGTTGACGGCGTTGCAGGCAATAGCATCCTCCATACTGCGTGTGATGTAACGGTTGGCGCGGACGATGTCGCCCTGCTCGAAGAGGCGGTTGGCCAATCGAGGCAGAGCGCTGTATTCGAAATTCGGGGTCTCGAGGTCGTAGATGGCCGTGAGTGTCAGATAACGCAGGTATTGGGCATTGTCACCCATCCGGTTGTAGGCGTCGGACAGACTGTTGGCGATTACGGCTTTGTTATGGAGCGTGTTGACGTTCTGGAAGTAGAATTCGGCCAGTTCGCGGATGCTTTCCTTTGGATCGCCGCCTTCTTCGTAGCGTTTGTCATGACGCATCAATTTGCAGGTGAGCCTGTTGCTGTCGATGACCATCAGGATCGAATCCCTGTAAACGCTTTTCAGACGTTTGTATTCCTGTTGCAGCGGTCCGGTCATGGCGGTCTGCGCCATGGCATGGTAAAGTTTCAGGTGACAGTTGTAATATTCGACCGGATCGGCGCGACCGGGGCCTGCCGTAACGTCGTCAAGCACATCGGCCGCAGCCTTGTACATCCCCAGAAAAATGAGATTGCGGCAACGGATCAACGCGGCTTCGTCGATTTTCGCCGGATCGTTCATCCGGCGGGCATACGTTGCGAGAAGGTTGCTGTAACGGAGCGCCGAGTCGAGTTGGAATTTGTTGAATTCGTCGTAGAGGCGACGACTGGCTGTATACTGGTCTTGGAGCGTGCGGCTGTTGCGCAGGTCATCCCGATAGGCGGCTATCCGATGTTGTTTGAGCTGAATCGCCGCATCGCGTTTGGCTACGAGAGAATCGAGACGTTCGAGAAGTTTTTGCTGAGATAGCGTTAGCAGCGGGTCGGAATTCCCCCCCCCTCCATTTCGGGGGCGAGATTGTTGTTTGTTAGAGCCGAACAAACGTTACAGCCGATGAGCAGACTGCTTAGTAGCGAGAGGGCGTAACGATACATTTCCGTTTCAGATTTGGGTTGGTCTTAACAAATATACGCTTTTTTCAGGGAAAAACAAACCGTACTGCCGGCAATTTCTTCGGGTATCGGTGTGCGGGCGGGTACGCCCGTCGGTGGAGTTATCGCCGGTCGACATGTTCGGCTATGTAGCGCCAGAGAGGGGCGGCCATCAGCGCCTGAATGATCTGATTCTCTTCGAGCAGACGGCGAACCTCGTCGAAGGTGAACAGATGGGTGCGGATGTCCTCGCTGGCTTCGAGATGTTGCGTCGAGAGCGGGCGAACGTCGGTGGCGAGGAACGTATAGGTGAGATTCGTATGGGTGGTCGGGTTGGCCGAGAGCACCATGTACTGCTCCCAGTGTCCGCCGCCGTAACCGGTCTCTTCGTAAAGTTCGCGTCGGGCGGCGTCGAGCGGCGTTACATCCTGCGGATCGCGCACGCCGGCGACGATTTCGTAGGAGGTGCGCCCCAGCGCGTGACGGTACTGGTCGATGAAGAGAAACCTCCCGTCGCACGTGCGCGCGATGATGTTCACCCAGTCGGGGTACTCGAAAACATACCAAGTCGGAATGCGGACTCCGTTGGGCAGTTCGACGGTTTCGCGCCGCACGGTGAACCACGGCTCGCGGGCCAGATATTCGCTGTTCAAGACCTTCCAAGGCCGATGTTCGGGCTGCTTCATGGAAATTTGCTTTTCGCAAAGGTACGATATTTTTGCCGACATGGAGCTTGCGGCTTTCGCCGAAGGAATAAATTTGCTATCTTTCGGCCGCTATAATTTTGTTTTTACGATGATTCCATCTTCGCAGCGAAAAGCCATCGCCGATCTGCTTCGGCGTGAGGTCGTGCCGGCGATCGGTTGTACGGAGCCGATGGCCGTGGCGTTGTGTACGGCGCGTGCCCGGGAGTTGCTCGGCGTCTTTCCCGAGCGTATCGAGGTGCTGCTGAGCGCCAATATCCTCAAGAATGCGATGGGTGTCGGGATTCCCGGCACGGGGATGATCGGTCTGCCGATCGCCGTTGCGCTCGGCGCGCAGGTCGGCAGGTCGGAATACGGATTGGAAGTGCTGCGCGACGTAACGTCCGAGGCGGTGGAGGCGGCGAGGGACTATCTGGCCACGGGCGCCGTGTCGGTCGCGCTCAAAGAGGGTGTTTCCGAGACGCTCTATGTCGAAGTCCGCTGCACGGCGGGCGAACAGGTCTCCGAGGCGGTGATCGCGGGGGCGCATACGCGCTTCGTCTATCTGTCCAAGGACGGCGAAGTTGCGCTCGACCGGCGGACGGGTTCGTCGTCCTGCGCGGAAGCGGAGTGCGTGCCGCTGACCTTGCAGCGGGTTTTCGACTATGCCACGACCTCGCCTGCCGACGAACTGGCCTTTATCGGCGAGGCGCGCCGGCTCAATATGGCCGCCGCCGAGATGGCGCTCGGCGGAGAATACGGTCATTCGCTGGGGCGGACGCTGCGCGGCGAAAAGGAGCTGCACGTGATGGGCGACAGCCTCTTTTCGCGGATGCTGGCCTATACGTCGGCAGCCTGCGACGCCCGTATGGCGGGGGCGATGGTACCGGTGATGAGCAACTCCGGCAGCGGCAATCAGGGAATCGCCGCGACGGTTCCCGTCGTGGTTTACGCCGAACAGACCGGAGCTTCGGAGGAGCGGACGCTCCGCGCATTGGTGCTGAGCCATCTGACGGCGGTCTATATCAAGCAGAATCTGGGCCGATTGTCGGCCTTGTGCGGTTGTGTTGTGGCAGCCACGGGGTCGAGTTGCGGCATCGCCTATCTGATGGGCGGCGGTTACCGCGAGGTGGCGTATGCCGTGCAGAACATGATCGCCAACCTGACGGGGATGATCTGCGACGGCGCGAAGCCCAGTTGCGCGCTCAAGGTGTCGAGCGGCGTCTCGACGGCCGTGATGTCGGCGTTGCTGGCAATCGAAGGAAAATGCGTCACCTCGGTCGAGGGGATCATCGACGAAGATGTGGATTGCAGCATTCGCAATCTTACGGCCATCGGCCGCGACGGAATGACGGCGACCGACCGGTTGGTGCTCGATATCATGACGCATAAGAAGTCGGCGGGCTGTTGAAGCGGCTGAAACGAATAAAAACGGCGCCCGAAGAAGAGGCGCCGTTTATTTTGGAGCCAACCAATCGGGTCAGTGCCCTGCGCCACCCCAAAGATTCAGCACCGCGACGCCGACCACCACCAATGCGATGCCGGCGATGCCCGCCGGAGTCAACTGTTCGCGGAACAACAGGATCGACAGCAGCGTCGCCGCGACGATTCCCAGTGCGCACCATGTGGCGTAGGCGATGCTCAGCGGCATGTAATGCAGCGCCTTCGAGAGGCTGTAAAAGCAGAAGACATAGGCTGCGACACAGCCCAGCGACGGCCATAGCCGCGTGAATCCTTCGGTGTATTTGAGCAGGGTCGTCCCCGCCAGTTCGGCGGCGATCGCCGCCGTAAGCCAGATGTAACCGATCATAATGCTTGTTGGTTTTCCTCCGTAAAGATAGCGAAAAAGCCTGTTCGAGAGCCTTTTTTCGGACGGATCCACTCGGTTTGCGGATCGTTCCGGCAGGATCTCCGCAGCCGAAAAAAGAACGCCGCGGCGGAATTCCGCCGCGGCGTTCTTTAGACGCAATCGACGCCT
>CAJMNH010000007.1 GCA_905214725.1 uncultured bacterium | reverse complement strand
CCCTCCCTGCGGCGTTGATATGCAATGTAAGATTGCAATGCCGCAAATAAAAAAGGGGCGCGGTGTCAGCCACTCATGCCGGTCTTGGAGTACCTTGATTCGGAAGCTGTCCTGCGCCCTTGCTTGTCCCGCTCGTAGCAAAAACGAGCAGGACATAACAAGGACTGACAACTATTATACCCAAATCAAACACCTTCCCGAAAGAAGTCTCCAAGTTTACATGAGGTATAAAGAGTTGTTTACCCTTTATATGTTATGTCCGTCGGCTATGCCGAACTATTCAATTGCAAAGTTAGCATAATTTCTGCATCGTTCAGGTTTCATCTACAAATATAAATATAAGTTTTTACTTGAACAAGTTAAAGCGCAAAAAAATCTTGGGGAGTCTTTCTTTGTATTAATGGGAAAGCAGCGAAAAAAACAACGACGAGATGAAGAACTTTTGCAGAAAGTTATTCTACGAATTAAGGAGCTTCGTAGAGAGCACCATCATTCTCAGGAACAATTAAATGCGGAGACAGAGATTGATATTGCCAATTTGGAAACGGGTGCTAATTTCCCTAACTTGACGACCATCTCGATTATTTGTCGTTTTTATGGTATCACCCTCGACGAGTTTTTCGCTCCGCTGAATTATCCCCCAAAAGAGTAAAATAGACGCTTCTACGAGCCTTTTTGCTCCGCATTCACCCTTCTTTGGCGCGATTACGCCAAAATTCACCGATCCATTTGCCGCCTCAACCATTCAAACCAGTAAGCACAAGCCCAAAACCTAATCTGAAAGATTCCCAATCATCCGTGCAATACGGAACCGCATCTGTCCGAAGCGCACAAAAAATACAATATATTATTGCATAACTGAAAAGAGAACGGATCAAAGCCGACAAGGGAAAAGCTATGCGGAACAGAGCTGGACGGACAGGCTGGATCGAGCGCAGCGGACGAAAAAAGCAAACGCGGAGCAGGCAGGCAACCGACGCAGAAGCATCGGCCGGAAAAGACCGGAGCAAAAACGCCGATCGGAAAAGGCGAAGCGGATGCACCGGAAAGCCGGCAAACCCGTAAAGGAAACCGTCTCCGAACGGACGGCCTGCGGTTCCTGCAAAACCGGCCAAACAGCAGACAAACAGACGAAAGAATCGGCCGTTTCGAAAAAAATGCTTACCTTTACGCCCTGTTTTACAGGATTACGCGCCCGGATACATTGCATCCGACGCTTGTAACTAAAATTGAAATTTATGTCATTCAATCTGTTAAAAGGGAAGAAAGGAATCATTTTCGGCGCGCTCAACGAGCAGTCGATCGCATGGAAGGTGGCCGAACGCGCCGTCGAAGAGGGGGCTGAAATCGTATTGACGAACACGCCCGTATCGCTGCGCATGGGTACGCTCAACGAGTTGGCCGCCAAATGCAACGCTCCGGTCGTTGCCGCCGACGCCACGTCGGTCGCAGATCTCGAAAATCTCGTAGACGAAGCGATGAAGCATTTCGGCGGGCAGTTCGACTTCGTGCTCCACTCGATCGGCATGTCGCCCAATGTACGCAAGGGCCGCACCTACGACGATCTGGACTACGATTTTCTGCAAAAGACACTCGACATATCGGCCATTTCGTTCCACAAGGTGATCCAAGTGCTGCGCAAGAAGGACGCCCTGCGCGACTGGGGTTCGATCGTCGCGCTGAGCTACATCGCCGCACAGCGCACGCTCTACGGCTACAACGATATGGCCGACGCCAAAGCGTTGCTGGAGTCGATCGCCCGCAGTTTCGGTTACATTTACGGACGTGAGAAGCATGTGCGCATCAACACCGTCTCGCAGTCGCCGACGCCCACCACGGCCGGCAGCGGCGTGCTGGGGCTGAAAGACCTGATGGAATTTTCGGAGAACATGTCGCCGTTGGGCAACGCGACGGCCAACGACTGCGCCGACTACGTGCTGACGCTTTTCTCGGACCTGACGCGCAAAGTGACGATGCAGAATCTCTTCCACGACGGCGGATTCTCGTCGATGGGCATGAGCCGCCGTGCGATGCGCACCTACGAAAAGGGGCTGCGCTTCGAAGATGTGCACGAACACCAGTTCCCTTTCGGCAAGGACGAAGAGAACGAATAGCGCTTCGGAACAAACGCAGCGGGACGGCTTCACGACGGAAGCCGTCCCGTTTGTTTTCATCGCCCGTTTCGGACGGACGGTTCGCGGACTTTGCAAGACGCCTTTTCGCACAATCACTCCGGGCGCGCCGACACCCGTTCGCTCTTTTTCCGTCGTTTTCGCAGGGCAATACTACCGACGCTTGAAACAACAGCGGCTGATCCTCACGTCAGAATCCTGCTCGGATTCCTCCTCAGAATGACAAAACAGGAACCGACATCCCGGAAATCTAGTCATTGTCAATAGATTGTCATTCCGAGCAAAATAAAACGGAGCGCGGGAATCAACAACTTTTTCTTCTCTGCTTTTGGCTTGATCCAAAAGCAGCAAAAGATCAAGCACGGCGAAAAACCGCGGGTGTCGGCAACAGCCCTCGCTGAGCGGGCACGCAAGATCTTCGTCGTTTGCGCACACCCGCTCCGAGCGCTCGCGCTGTCGCCGACACTTTCTCCGCTCTTTTCGCAGTACGACAGGCTGACGCGTTAAACAGCAGAAACTGATAGACGACTAACAAACGGTCGATCCTCACGTCGAAATCCCCCAAGGGATTCCTCCTCAGGATGACATAATAGAAACCGCCACCCTGAGAAAGGTGCACTCTAACGAGAGGATGACAAAATAAAAACTGTCATTCCGAGCGGAACGCAGTGGAGCGTGGAAATCGACTGCTCGGCGCAAAGCGCACCACAATTCCGCATTGCACCGCAGACGGATTGAGATCGGACGGCGGTTCGAACGCCCGGAGCGGGCGTGCAAAACAGCGAAGTCTTTTGTGCCCGCTCAGTGAGAATCGCCGTCCGATCCCGTCGAAGGTGCCCTGCGGATGGTTTTACGCCGCTTTTTCCACAAAAAGCGGCAAAGAGAGAGATTCCTGCGACGAATTCAGAAATTTGTTGCGGGACTTTCCCTACTCTTCCTTCTCTGCTTTTGGCTTGATCCAAAAGCAGCAAAAGATCAAGCACGGCGAAAACGACGGGAGCGCCCATGTGCCGGCGCTGAGCGATCACGAAAGACTGCGCTGTTTCGCACGATCGCTCCGGGCGCGCCGACACCAGTTCGCCTATTTCAACCGCACGACGATCTCGATGGGATAGTGATCCGAGATGTAGGGGACTCCGTAGTCGCCGTCGAGCGTACGGTACGACAGGCACTTCATGTTGCGCACGAACAAGTGGTCGATGACCATCGAATTGGGCGCCTGCCCCCAACCGTTGTAGGTTCCCTTGTTGTCGGTGACGGGAGCCTTCGCGCGCGCCGGCGTCATGAATTTCTTGAGCGGGTCGAAAATCTTGTCGTCGATGGTCGAATTGAGATCGCCGCCCACGACGACGGCCGCTTTTCGACCGGCAATTTCCTGCACCTCCTTTACGACGAGCTTCACCCCTTCGCGGCGGGCCATCTCGCCCTTGTGGTCGAGGTGGGTATTAAAGTAATAAAACTCCTTGCCCGTCGCCTTTTCGCGCAGATGCACCCATGTCATCGTGCGGTTGCAGGCGCCGTCCCAGCCGCGCGATACGCGGTCGGGGGTCTCGCTCAGCCACAAATCGCCGTGGTCGAGCAGGTCGTAACGCTCCTTGAGATAGAAGACGGCCATGATCTCGCCCTGCTCCTTCCCGTCGTCGCGCCCCACGCCCACACGGCCGTACTGCGGCAGGTTCTCCTCGATGTAGTTCACCTGAAAGAGGTAGCCCTCCTGAATGCCGAAGAGTGTCGGAGCTTCGCGTTCGAGCATCCGCAACGTCGCTTCGCGGCGGTTCTCCCAGCTGTTTTTCCCGTCGTCGGCGACGCCGAGGCGGATATTGTAGGAGATGATCTTCGCCTCGCCCGCAGGCGTCGTGTCCGCAATGCGGGACTGAGCCGCAGCGCCGGTATAGAGGCCGACGGCTGCCAGAAATGTGAAAATAGCGGTTTTCATAAGGTCGGTTCGGTTATAATTTTGGCAACATCAATATTTGTATCTTATCCATTTGAACATCTCGCGCAGCGTCGGTTTCTTGCCGTACATGAAGATGCCCACGCGGTAGATTTTGGCCGAGAGCCATACCATTCCCACGAAGGTGGCGTAGAGCAGTGCCAGCGACAACACGATCTCCCATGTCGGAATGCCGTAGGGGATGCGCGCCATCATCACCACGGGCGAGGTGAAGGGGATAAGCGAGAACCAGAACGCGAGCGATGAATTGGGATCGTTCAGAACCGACATTTCGACGATGACGGCCAGAATGATGGGAATCATGATCGGAGTCTGCAACTGCGCGGCGTCCTGCACGTTGTCGACCGCCGAACCGATGGCCGCAAACATTGCCGAATAGAGCAGGTAGCCGCCCACGATAAAGAGCAGCAAATAGCCGAACAGCATCGCCAGATAACCGATGTCGGTGGCTACGGCGATGGCGCTGAGCGTATCGGGATCGAAATCGCCCGCCGCGATCACCGCCGCATCGCCGCCCTGCTGCACGGCCGCAGCCGCCTCCATCGCGCCGGCGGGCAGCACGTGGGGCATTACCGTCGCACCTACGCCGCAGACCAGTACGGCCCAGATAAGCACCTGCACCACGGCAACCGAGGCGACACCCAGAATCTTGCCCATCATCAGATCGAAGGGGCGCACCGACGAAACGATGACCTCCAACACGCGGGACGACTTCTCCTCGATGACGCTCTGCATCACCATCGCGCCGTAGATCATCAGGAACATGTAGAGCACCATGCCGAGCCCCAGCCCCACCATTGCGGCAACGGCCGACGAACCGGACGACGGCCCTCCCTTGTCGTTGCGGACGACCTGCACCTTGACGTCGGTCTTGACGTCGGCCAAGATCCGGTCGAGGTCTTCGATCTGATAAGCCCGCAGTTTCTCGCGTTCGAGCACTTTGGCGATCTGGCTCCGCAAATTCTCCTCGAGCATCATCGATGAAGCGGAGTTGGCATACAGCCGCACGTCGGAGGGGTTCGCGAGCACGTCGGCGCCGATTTCGAGCACGCCGAACTTGTCGATCATCACGCGGCGCGCCGTATCGACGGGCAGATCCGAAAGTTCGAAGCGGACATCTTCACCGCTCTCCAAATGCTGCGCCACCAGACCGCTGCGGTCGACGACCACGATGGTCTTGGTCTCACCCGATGCATAACGCATCATCAGCGCCGGCGCCATCATCAGTCCGAGCATCAGCACGGGCATCAGCAGCGTGGTGACGATGAAGGATTTCTTGCGGACGCGCTCGTTGAACTCGCGAGCCACGATTAACCATATATTCGACATAGTGTGTAATTATTAATCGTCAACTATAAGGAGCCGTTTACGGCCCGTATGAAGATGTCGTTCATCGAGGGAATCTCCTCGGCGAAGGAGCGCAGCGCCACCGTCTCGTTCGCGGCGGCGATCACTCCGCGCAGCGCAGCGTCATCGGCGACGTGAATCGTCAGCGACTGCAATTCAGGAGCGCCCTCCGGCGAAGCATGCAACACGATCTGTCCCTCTTCGGCCGGCGCGTCAGCGGACGACGCCAGCACTTCGCAGCGACCGGCAAGAGCCTGCCTGAGCGCAACCTCGTCGCCCCTGTATTCGAGACGGAAGAGATTTTCGCCGTGACGGCGGCGGATCTCGTCGACGGGCCCCGAAAGGATGTTTCGCGAACGGTTGATGAGCGTGATGTGGTCGCACACCTCCTCGACCGACGACATGTTGTGGGTCGAGAAGATGACCGTCGCACCCCGATCGCGCAACCCCAGAATCTCGTTTTTGAGCAGGTTGGCGTTGATCGGGTCGAACCCCGAGAAGGGCTCGTCGAAGATCAGCAACTCGGGTTCGTGCAGCACCGTGACGATGAACTGCACCTTCTGCGCCATTCCCTTCGACAGTTCATCGATGCGGCGGTTCCACCACGACGCGATGTCGAACTTATCGAACCAGACCCGCAGACGTCGTGTCGCCTCGGCGCGCGACAAACCCTTGAGCCGTGCGAAAAAGAGCGCCTGCTCGCCCACCTTCATTTTCTTATAGAGTCCGCGCTCCTCGGGCAGATAGCCGATGCGCTTCACGTCGTCGGGCAGAAGAGGCCGCCCGTTGAAGAGCACGCGCCCCTCGTCGGGAGCCGTAATGCGATTGATGATGCGAATCAGGGTCGTCTTACCGGCGCCGTTGGGTCCCAGCAGACCGTAAACCGACCCGCGCGGAATGTCGAGCGACACGTCGTCGAGCGCCGTATGGCCGGCATAATGCTTCGAGACGTGCTCGGCACGCAATAAAAAATCCTCCATCTGATGATAAATTTTGACAAATATATGAAAAATTACCCAACCTTCGCGAAGAAAACGCGCCGAAGTCCGCTTCGAATAGCGGCGTTCCATCCGACTCCCGCAGCCGGCAACGACTTGACCGTAAGAAAAGTTCGGCTGCGGGAATTTGTTTTTCGATAAAAAATCGTATCTTTGCCGCACGAAAGCAAGCGCCGAGGGGTCCCGACACAATGCCGGAACTGAGCGGCGCCCGAGGTAACAACTTAAAAAACAAAAAAATTATGCAAACTCTCAAAATCGAGGCAACTCCGCGCGCCGACTTCGGCAAGAAGGCCAGCCGCGCGATCCGCCGCGAGGGTCAGGTACCCTGTGTCCTCTACGGAGGCGGCGAAACCGTATCGTTCAGCGTGGACGCGAAAGCGCTCAAACCGCTGATCTACACGCCCAACTCCTACATCGTCGAACTGACGATCGACGGCAAGACCGAAAAGGCCGTGATGCGCGAAGTGCAGTTCCACCCCGTACGCGAGGAGATTCTCCACATCGATTTCTACCGCGTGCAGGAAGGCAAACCCGTGGCCATCAGCATTCCGGTCCGTCTGACCGGCAACGCCGAGGGCGTGAAAGTGGGCGGTAAGCTCGTCCTCACGACCCGCAAGATCTACGTCAGCGGTATGGTAGACAAGCTGCCCGACGAAATCATCGTGGACGTAACGACGCTGGGCGTAGGCAAAACGATCTTCGTAGGCGACCTCAAATCGTCCGATTTGAAGTTCCTCACCCCCGCCACTGCAGCCGTCTGCGCAGTCCGCGTAACGCGCGCTTCGCGCGGCGCCGCCGAGCAGGCCGCTCAGTAGTCGGGAATCGGGAGGTAAACGATTGTCGAACCCGAAAAAATACGGACGATGAAATACCTCGTTGTAGGATTGGGAAATATCGGCGCCGAATATGCCGACACCCGCCACAACATCGGATTCAAGGTGTTGGACTGCTTAGCCGAGCAGTCCAACATCGCTTTTACGACGAGTCGTTACGGCGCGACGGCCGAGTTGCGTCACAAGGGACGCACGCTCGTGCTGTTGAAGCCTTCGACCTACATGAACCTTTCCGGCAAAGCCGTCCGCTATTGGATGGAAGCCGAGAAGATCGCGCCGGAGAATCTGTTGGTTGTGGTGGACGACATCGCACTGCCCTTCGGCACGCTGCGGATGCGGCCGAAAGGAAGCCCCGGAGGACATAACGGGCTGAAAAACATCACCGAGCTGCTGGGTACGGAGGAATACGCCCGTATCCGTTTCGGCATCGGCGGCGACTTCGCCCGCGGGCAGCAGGTGGATTACGTGCTGGGCTCGTGGTCGGACGAAGAGCGCAAAGCCCTGCCCGAACGGCTGAAACTCTTCACCGAGGCCATCCTCTCCTTCGTCACGATCGGCGCCGAACGCACGATGAATCTCTATAACAAGAAGTAATCCGGCAATCGCCGAACCGTAAAAAAGCCCCGACTCATGTGAGTCGGGGCTTTTCAATTTTCAGATCGGAACTAACGCACCCGAACCAAACGGGGGCTGGAAGCGGTCGTAGGAGGCGTATCCGAACCCGCCTCGGTCAGTACGCGGACATGCATGAGCGGCGTGGTAATCACGCCGTCGGCCGTACAACCATAGGCGTAGACTACATAACCCGTCGAAGCCCACAGATTTTCGGCCTTCATCTCGACGGTACCCGTCAGCAACTCGCCGGAGAGCGTCTGACCCTCCTTGAGATTGTACTTCGTCCAGAAGAGGTCGTCGGCCGCATACTGCGCGTCCGTCTCGAAATCATAATAATTGCTGCTGGTGTCGATATGGCAGATGTAGGTCAGGTTCTTGTTCGAAGGTTCGACCTTGATGGCCAGATTCTGACGCGATACCGTCACATCGATTTTAAACGTGCAATCCTCGGTCGGGGTGAAAGCCGGCGTGCGGAACTCCTTCTTCACCACATCCGTACGCAGCTCCTTTCCGTCGACGCCGAAGACGATCAGGCAATAATCCGTTTCGGCAACCAGCGGCTTGATCGCTTCCGAAATCAGCGGATTTTCTCGCTCCCAAACGCGGGGAACCATCTGATGCTGCGTACCATAGGAGGAGATATCCGTCCATTTGACAGGTCTTTCGCCCTCGTACAGATCTTTATAGTAACGCAACTCGTACTCCTTGACATAAGCGGCGGCCACCTCGGCATCGGAGAGCAGATTGCCGTCCTTGTCGGTGAAGGTCGATTTCTTGACGATTCCGTGGAAATAGTGCAGGTCATCAGTCGGTACCACACTGTACTCGGCACCGTACCACGTGATGTTGTTTACATTGACCCGATATTTCGTGTTGATCACCACCGGCGTGGTCGTCTTGAACGGCACCTTCATCACAGCGGTAGTCACGGTCATGGCCGAAGCACCCTCTTCCAAACCGAAGGCGATCAGATAGTAGGATTTGCCGGCCGTCAGCGGAGCCGCCGGCGGTGTAGAATAGGCGTATGTTCCATTGTGCAGATACATATCGCGATAGCCATCATTCCAATAGCCCGCCGAAACATAGTAATCAAACATAGCTTTCAGTTCGTTGACGACAGCCGTCTCGCCCTTCTCGTCGAATACCGCAGCATCGTAAGCCGCAACATTGTAGTAGATCGACGCATCCTTCGGCGTAATGGTCGCCGTGACGCTCTTATCGGTCACCTCGGTAATCTCGACGGTGAAGTCGTCGCCCTCGGTCACGCCCGTCTGGCTCTTGTCCACCACGACGCCCAGCTTGGCGACCGAGCTGCGCTCCGCGCCGTCGAAATAGATCACGGCCACCGTGCCTTCGGCCTCGTAACCCGTCGCATCGGCCGCGGGAGCCGTCACGCTCAGCACGTCATCTTTCAAGGATACGCGCCAGCCGTCGGGCTTGGTGAGGATCGTCTCCGTCACACCCGCGCTCTCGATTTCATAGGTCTTGGTTTCACCGAAGACGAAGGGGGCCACATCGGGCGCCTTGCGCAGAATCAGGTAAAAGTCGGTGCGTTTGGCGACCGTAATTACGGAGCCGTCGGTCAGCGTGAAATAGACATTGTCGTCATCCTGCGTAACCGCGCTGAAGAACGAATCCCGAATCGACGACCCGTCGTCCGTGATCGCCTTCACAGGATCGCCCGCGGCATCTTTGATCCGCTCCCACTGCGTGCCGCCGTCATAGCTTACCTGCCAGTAACCTTCATCGTCCACAGAGAGTCGGGGGGGGGTAATTTCGGCCGTTACGCGGAGCTTTTCGCCGCCGACCGTGATGATCGTCGTCTCACCGCCGATCGTCTGAGCCCAGTAGTAAACGCCGTTCTCCTCCTTCACGCCGATCACCGGAGCGTCTTTACCCGCCGCGCCGTCCTTGCCGTTCGTAATCGTGGCCTTCGTATCGTCCGAGAAGTAGATCGTGTAGCTCTTGCCGTCCGTACTCGGCTCGACCTTCACCACCGAGACGTTGCCTTCGAGCTTTTTCACCAGCGCGTCCATCGTCGTGATCTCGCCGTTGAGCTTCGTCAACTGCGTTTCCAGTTTCGCGACGCGGTCTTTCAGGTCGTTCAACCCGGTTCGTAATTCCGTGTCGTCGTAATCGTCCGAGCAAGCACCCAGCAGACAAGCCGCCAGTGTCAGGCTCCATAAGAAAAAGTGCTTCATAAATAATTTGGGTTTAGTGAATAATTGGTTCAGCATATCCTAATCATAGGGCGCAACAAAGCCGGTCACCTTTCGGTGCCGACCCTTTATGGCAAAGATACGCTTTTTTCGCAGAAAAGCAAATCCGGTGAGAGTCATTCGGTTCCGCCCGAAACAACGATCCGAAACTTTTGAGACGCAGAATGATTGCAATTCGTCGGTAGATTCCGCATTTTTACTTCAGTCCGGCACAAAAGAGCAAAAAAACCGAACAGACCGGATTCTTCGGAAAATATTCCGTCCGGCTCGCCCCGAAGCCTGTACTTCCTCCGAAAGCGTTCACAGAACCGGATCAGTGGCGGCGCAGCGAAACGTAGTGTTCGATCTGCCGGTCGCACTCCCGCCGCAACTCCTCCAACGTCTCGCCGAAGGCCGGATTACCGGCCAGATTGACCGCCTCCTCGGGATCGGACGCAAGGTCGTAAAGCTCCTCCCAACCGGGAATAAAGCGGTAACGCAGATATTTCCACCGTTCGGTGCGGATGCCTTCGCTCGAAGGGATTTCGTCCAGCTCCCAAAGATGTTCGCACAGGAACGACTGGCGGCCGGAAGCCGGCGCCTTGCCGTAGGCGTAACCCAGCAGGCTGGTTCCCTGATAAACGTCGGGAACCGTCACGCCCGCAGCATCGAGGATCGTCGCCGGAATGTCGATATTGAGCACCATGTCCTCCACTTCGCGGGGATTGCGGCCGCGCGGGTCGAAGACGAGCATCGGCACCCGCAGCGAACGGTCGTACATCAGCCACTTGCCGGCCAACTGCCGTTCGCCGAGAAAGAACCCGTTGTCGCCCATGAAGATAATGATCGTATTCCGGTCAAGACCCCGCTCGCGCAGTATCTGCCGGATGGCCCCCACCTCGCGGTCGATCTCCGAAATCATGCGGTAATACCCCTTGACGCTGTGCTGGTACTTCTCGGGCGTGTCGTAACGCCACGTCCAACGCACGCGGTTGTACCCCTTGCGCACCGCTTCGGGCAACTCCTCGAAATAGCGGTCTTCGGCCAGCAGAGGCGGCGCGATCGTAATGCCGCGGTAGAGCGAATCGGCCCACGGCTGCCAGAAATACTGCTCCGGCGCAGGATCGTGGGCGTGAGGCGCGCTGAATCCGAGCGACAGACAGAACGGTTTCGACGCGTCGACTTCACGCAGAAAGTTCTGTGCTTCGTAACCGGTGTAGCGGGTCAGGTGCACCGTATCGCCGTCGATGGTCTTGTAGAAATAGCCCCTGCGATCGGGGTTCTTGCTTCTCCGGTCATAGTGATCGGCCACATCGAAAAGTTTTTGCGCACCGGGGTAGGTGACGCCGAATTTCCCGAAATAGGCGGTCGTATACCCGTTGTCGTGCAGCAGAACGGGATAGGACTGCTGCATGTAAGGCTCCTTGAGCGGCCCCTGACGGAATGTATAGCCGTGCGTACGCTCGTACATGCCCGTAAGCAACGAAGCCCGACTGGCGGCGCTGATGGGCGTCGTGACAAAGGCGTTGCGGAAGCAGACGCCTTCATGGGCGAGCGAATCGATATTCGGGGTCTGAACGACCGGATTGCCGGCATAGCCCACAGCGTCCCACCGTTGGTCGTCGGTCAGAATGAAGAGAATGTTGGGCCGCTGCACAGGGGCAGCATGCTGCGCCTGCGCGGTCCCGATCGCAAACAGCGAGCCGGAACAGGCCAGCAGCGAATGCAGGACGGCGGTTCTATCGGACATAAATATCGTTTTAAGGTTCTTCGGTCATTCGATTCGGGATCGGTCGGCAACGTGTCCGCGGAGAAACTCGGCCAGTTTGCGCACGGCGCGGCCGCGGTGCGAAACGGCGTTCTTCTCGTCGGGCGTCATCTCCGCGAAGGTGCGGTCGAAACCGTCGGGGACGAACAACGGGTCGTAGCCGAATCCTTCGGCTCCGCTCTCGTGATCGATGATCCGCCCTTCGACGAACCCTTCGAAGAGGTGTTCCTCGCCGCCTATGAGCAACGAAATAACCGTGCGGAACCGCGCGCGGCGGTTCGCCTCGCCCTCCAGATTGCGTAGCAGCAGACGGTTGTTGGCCGCAAAATCATGGCCGTCGGAGGCATAGCGGGCCGAATGGACGCCCGGAGCGCCGCCCAACGCCTCGACCTCCAACCCCGTATCGTCGGCGAAACAGTCCAGCCCCGTACGGGCGTAGAGATAGTGCGACTTTTCGGAAGCGTTGCCTTCGAGCGTCGCCTGCTCCTCGGGAATCTCCTCCGTCACGCCGCACATGCGGGGCGTTACCAATTCATAGGCATCGCCCAGCACGGCCTGCACCTCGGCGAGCTTGTGGGCGTTGTTGGTTGCAAAGACAATTTTCATAGGCGTCCGTCAACGCGGAATTTCGAGTTGCTGCAATTCGGAATCGACAGCGATCTTGTCGATGATCAGCTTCACCAACCGATCCATCTCCGCCCCTTCCGTATAATCGGCGGCGCACACGTGGTTGACGCGGTTGTCACGGATGAGCGATGCGAGATCCTTGCGCCCCACCTTCGACGAAGCGGGATTGTAGACCGCGATCGAGTGACCGCCGAAATTCTTCACCAGCCGCATGCAGGGGATGTCGGTCGTGCCGTCGCCTACATAAATCATGCGGCTGAAAGGCACGGGGCGCTCCCGCTCCTCGATGTACTGATTGACCAATTTGCAGTCCGAGACCGATTCGACTCCCTTGTTGATCTTGAAGATAAACTGCGTCTTGTTGGTGTAATTGACCGCCACGCCGGGCCAATAAGCGATGCCGTCCACGTCGTAGAGAAACGAGCAGGCGTAAATCTTGCGGAACTCGTGGGCGATGGGCGTACCCTCGATCATCTCCTTCAATCCCGACGAGTTGATGTAGTGCAGCACGCGCACGCCCCGCTCGGCGGCATAGGCGTTGATGCGGCCGAACCACTCCTTCACGCCGGGGAAAAGCGTGATGTTGCGTCCCGACTCCTGAAAGGCTTCGCGGCGCAGCGACAACTTGCGCGCGCGGGCCGCATCGAGCATCTTGGCCATGTAGGTGAGCGTCATGTCGGCGTCCTGCTCCTCGGCCAGCGAGTTGGCGTCGTTCCAAAACTCCTTGTTGCTCTGTCCCACGGCGGGAATGAAATCGTACTCCTGCATGTTGCCGGGCGCCAGCGTCCCGTCGAAGTCGTAGATCAGCGCCGCCGTTATTTTGGGGTCTTTTACCATATAAATACTTAATCTTTAAATCATTAGTAGTGAATTCCACGCGGGCGGAACATCGCGTAACCGAAATTGAAGGTCAGGAAGAGGTTGTCCCAGTTCTCGATGTTGTATTTCGTCAGCGAAAGACTGATCGGGCCGATGCCCGTGTGATAGACCAGCGATGCGTCGACGATGTAGCGCATGCGGTCGGCGGTCGGCGTGAAACGCTCGGCGAACATCGCGTAGAAACCCGTGCGCAGGAAGAAGCGGTCGCTGAAATCGAAGGTCGGCATCACGCTCGCCGCAGCATAACGCTTGGCGCGGTACTCGGGCATGTAGACCGTCTGCGAATGGAGCGTAGGCAGATAGGCCGGCATCAGCATGTGCGTCACCTTGCCATTGTTCAGCGAAGGCATCGTCGTTACGACCGCCTCGGCGCCGTAGCCCAGCGAAAACCATTTGACGTCCGAGATGCGGAAATATTGGTTCCACGAGACGCGGGCGCCCCACCACGAAACATCCTGCTTCGACTTCCGCCGATGCATCTCGTCGCGCGAATAAGGGCTCGGCGCAAAGTGGTCGCGGCCGTAGAGGTAGATGCCCGAAAGCGAAAGCGACGTCCCGAAATGCGGAAAAATCACCCGGTCGAGCGAACTGCGGCGCAGTTCGATTTTCGGCGAAATGTAGTTGAGCCGGTTCAGATCCTCGTAATAATTCTCCTTGTAGGAATCGCGGTCGAGACTGTAATAATAGCGCTCCTGTCCGGCATTGAAACGCAGCACGAAGGCGCTGCGGTGGGTAACCGGAAACCCGAACCCGAACGAGAGAAAATTCTCCAAGAATTTCATCGACTGCGTATTCGTCACCGAAGTGAGGTTGCCGAAATTCCCGTTCTTGTAGTTGCGGGCCGTGAAATTATACGAATAATCGACGAACAGCGGCCGCCAAAGGAAGAAATCCGTCCGTCCGCCCAGCATGACGGCCGACGAAACCGGACCGAGGAACAGGTGCGTGTAGTACCGGTTCGCTGCGTGGCGGATACGGTGGTATTCGAATCCCACATAAGCTTGGTTGAAGGCCGTCGAAGAGATGTTACCGCCGATGAGTATCTTGTAGTCGGGTTTGGTCGTCAGCCGGAAATCAATGCCGTAATAACCCGACTGCGGATCGTAGCGCATAAAGGGGTATTCGGTAGAGAAATTGCCGTCGGCCAGCACCGAGAAGTATTTGTCCTTCACCCGCTCGAAGGGAAGAATCTTCGGTTCGCCGTCATGCTGATGGTCGAGCTGCATGTTGTCGCGCACATAAGTCGTCTGGGCGGAATTCAGTCCGTCGATGGCATAGCGGTTGAAAAGCAGTTCGGGACAGCGTTCACGGAAAGCGGCGCGGCGGCGCAGCGTCTCGCCCCGCGATACACGGCGCGGCACGGCGCGTTTGAGCGAATCCATCAACGCCATCGTATCGTCGTAGCCCGACTGGATGATGGCGTCGGCCTGCGAAAAGTCGAGCATCGAGACGTCGACCGCCCGTTCGATCAGCGTGCTGCGTCCGGCGGGCATGTCGTAGTCGGTCTTCTCCATCGTAAGCATCCAGACCTGATCCATGATGCTCTTGGCGTTGGGTTCGATGTTCCCCGAAGTGCATTTGCTGCCGATCAGGTAGTCGGGATGGAACGTCTCGTCGAGCGGCTTCCACGGAAAATTATCATAGATCCCGCCGTCATAGAGTAGCATCGAATCCTTTTCGATCGGATTGAATGCCAGCGGAATGGCCATCGACGCGCGCACCGCCTCGCCCAAATCGCCGTTTTTGAGCACATAGGGTTTACGGGCCACAAGGTCGCTGGCCACGCAGCGAAAAGGCACCATCAGACGGTCGAAATCGCCGCCCGCCGCCGTCGAGGCGGGCGTCAGCAATTCGGCGAGCGCCAGATCGATCTGCGTCGAGGAGATCAGGTGGCTCGGCAGCACCAATCGGGACTTGCTCTTGGCGTCGTTACGCGTTTTTTCGTCGCGCAGGTTAAACCGCAGCGTAAGAAACGAGGGTTGATCCTGCATCTGACGGTAATAGGAGGCGTAGCGCGCGTCTATACGCCCCGAAACCCAATCCCGAATCTGACCGGAGTCGACGATCTCGCGCATCTCCTCCGGCGAATAGCCCGCCGCGTAGAGCGCCGCGATGATCGATCCCATCGAAGTGCCGGCGACATAGTCGATCGGGATTCCGTTCTCCTCGAGCGCCTGAATCACCCCGATATGGTAGAGTCCTTTCGCACCGCCGCCGCTCAGTACGAGCCCCACACTCTGGGCCGACACCCCCGAAGCGAGGAGGAGCGTGACGACGATAAAAGCGAGTGATTTGCGCAACATATCTCAAAAAATTTATAACTTTGCACGTTATATAGCGTATAAAATTAGGCAAAAAGTATAAAACCGCAAAATATGATTGGCAAAATCGAAAAACTTCTGCGTCGCGTCGAGGAATTCCACCCCAAGGCGGCGGCCGAAGTCGAAGAGTTTCGCATCAAGGTATTGGGGAAAAAGGGAGAGCTGAACGCGCTGATGGAGGAGTTCAAGACGGTGGCTCCCGAACTCAAGCGGGAAATGGGCCAGCGGTTGAACGCGCTCAAACAGGCCGCCACCGAGCGGATCAACGCCCTGCGCGCCGAACTGCAGAACGCCGAGGCCGACGGCGCGGCGGCGATCGGCGACATGACCCGCCCGGGTTCGGCCGAACAGCTCGGGTCGCGCCATCCGATTTCGCTGGTGAAGAACCAGATCGTCGACATCTTCTCGCGGTTGGGCTACACGGTGGCCGACGGCCCCGAGATCGAGGACGACTGGCACGTCTTCTCGGCGCTCAACTTCCCGCCCGAACATCCGGCGCGCGACATGCAGGACACCTTCTTCATCGAGAAGAATCCCGATATCCTGCTGCGCACACACACCTCGTCGATCCAAGTGCGCACGATGGAGCATCAGAAACCGCCGATCCGCGTCATCTGCCCCGGGCGCGTCTTCCGCAACGAGGCCATCTCCTACCGCGCCCACTGCATCTTCCACCAGATCGAGGGCCTTTATATCGACGAGGGCGTCTCGTTCGCCGACTTGAAACAGTCGCTGCTCTTCTTCGCCAAGGAACTTTTCGGCGAACAGACGGCCATCCGCATGCGTCCGTCGTATTTTCCCTTTACCGAACCGTCGGCCGAGGTCGACGTTTCGTGCAACCTCTGCGGCGGTAAAGGGTGTCCGGTCTGCAAAGGCACGGGATGGCTGGAAATTCTGGGCTGCGGCATGGTCGATCCCAACGTACTGGACGCGAACGGAATCGATGCGCAGAAGTACTCGGGATTCGCCTTCGGAATGGGCATCGAGCGTATCGCCATGCTCAAATACGGCGTGGGCGACTTGCGGCTTTACTTCGAAAACGACGTGCGGTTCCTCCACCAGTTCGACACCGAGCTGGACTAAGGCGAAAGGGCCGACGTACGATCCTTCGCCCTTTTTACGTTTGACCAGAGTAAACACCCCCGACGATGCGAAAAACACTCATCCTGCTCCTGCTCTCATCGGTCTTCTGCGGCGCCTTCGCCCGGAAAACCCCGCAGGTCGCGCATACGCCGCAGGTGCCCGATTCGCTCAGAGGGTTCTATCTCTTCACGGAAGGGGTCAAACAGGCTTTCATCGTACGGGATACCGCCGCTGCCCGGCAGTCGCTGGAACGCTCCGTCGCAGCCGACTCGACCTACGGTCCCGCGTGGTACGAACTGGCGGAACTGTTGCTCTATAACGATGCTCCGACCGCATTGCGTTACGCGGAACGCGCGTTCCGCACCGACACGACCGACAAGTGGTATCTGTTGCAGCTGGGACAGGCGCAGATTCTCAACGACCGCTACCGCGAGGCGATCCGCACCTACAACCGCCTGCGTGAAACAGACGCACAAAATCCCGATTCTTACCGCGTACTGGCAATGCTTTACGATCAGGAGGGACAGCCCTTCTCGGCCATCGCCGTACTCGATTCGGCGGAAGTGCGCTTCGGAAAACTCGACTTTCTGTCGGAACTCAAACGCCGGCTGCTGGTGGGAACCCGCCAGTACGACCGCGCCGTAGCCGAAGCGCAGGCGCTGCTTGAAACGGCTCCTTACAAAGTTGAAAACCACCTGCTGCTGGGCGAGCTGTACGCCCGCCAGAAGAAGGATTCGCTGGCGCTGGCGCAGTTCGGCGAAGCGTACCGCATCGACTCGACGAACCTTGCGGTATTGGCCGCTTACAGCGAATTCTACAATGAACGGCGCGACTACGCCACGTCGCTCAATTACACGCGGCGGCTTTTCTCCAGCGACGAAATGCCGCTCGACGACAAGCTCGGCTATTTCGAGCGGATCACCGGCGACCGGAACTTTTACAGCACCTATTACCTGCAAATCAACGATCTGGCCACGACGCTGGCGATGAAATACCCGCACGATCCGCGCGTGGTAAAACTCTACGGCGACCATCTGATCGCTTCGGGGCAGTTGGACGACGCACTGGCCTACTACAAGACGCATCTCGACGACCATCCGCCCCGACTCGATTACTACAACATGGTGATCGACATCGAGAATTACAAGCAACGCCCCGACTCGGTGGCGCGCTATACCAATCGCGCGATGGAGCTCTTCCCCGAAAACGTCGATCTCTATCTGCGCAAAGGTCAGACGCTCGCCTATGCGAAGCGCTACGACGAGGCGTTGAAATTCTATAAAAATTCGCTCAAACTGACCCGCAGCGACTCGCTTCGAGGCGCCGTCTGGGGCATTATCGGCGAGACTTATCACCTGATGGGGCAGCAGGCGCTGCGGAAACAGTCGGGGACGAAACATCCCAAAGCGTCGCTTTACGAAAGCCGTAAAGGCCCCGCCGCACGCTACATGCGCAACTGCTACGACGCCTACGACCGCTCACTCGCCCTGCGCTACGACAACGCGATGGTACTCAACAACTACGCCTATTTCCTTTCGCTCGAAGGGCGCGATCTGGAACGGGCGCTCGCCATGGCGGGGCGCGCCATCGTGCTCGAAGAGAACAACCCGACCTATCTGGACACCTACGCATGGGTGCTCTACCGGCTGGGGCGTTACGACGAGGCGAAAAAGACGATGCAGCAGGCCTTGTCGCTCGATCGCAGCAAGAGTCCCGACCTGCAACTTCACTACGGCGACATTCTGGCTGCGCTGGGCGAGAAGTTCATGGCCGAAGTCTATTGGAAGAAGGCGCTCGAAGGCGGTTACGACGATCCCGATGCGATCGTGGAACGCATCCGCCGTCTGAAAGAGGCTCCGCAAACACTCGCCGAACCATGACACGGATCGCGCTGATTCTCGGTTTCCTGCTCTGCCTGACGGTTCCGGCGGCGGGACAAGGCGGCGACCTGCAACGGCAGATCGCCGAAAAACAGCGCGCCATCGAAACGCTCGAAAAGCAGATCGCTCGCGGCGAACAGGAACTCTCCTCGATCAAGAAGGGTAAAAACTCGGAGCAGCAAAGCGTACAGCGTCTTTCGCGCCAGATCGCGTCGCGCCGGCAACTGCTCGATGAAACCGAAAGCCAGTTATCCCTGCTCTCCGAACAGCTCGCCGCAAGCGACAGCACGGCCGGAGCGCTCGGCAACCGGCTGGAACGCTACCGCGCCGAATATGCGGCGATGGTGCGCGAAGCCTATCGCAATTACAAGCAAAACAGCTATCTGACCTATATCTTCGCCGCAAAGGATTTCGCCGACGTAGCGCGGCGCATCGCCAATATCCGCGGCGTGGCAAAACTGCGCGAAGCGAAGATGCACGAAATTGCCGAGACGGCCGAAGAGGTCGGACGGCAGCAGGCGCTGCTCGCAGCCCAGAAACAGGCGCTCGACTCCACGCGCCGGAAGATCGACGCCCAGCGGGCGCAGTATGAGCGCGACCAGCGCAACGCCAAAGCGCGTTTGCAGCGCATGTCGGCGCGCGAAAAGGCCGTCCTGCGTGAGAAGGAGTCGCAGGAGCAACGGCTCGATACGGCCATCGCCGAACTGCAAAAACTCACCAAGGGCAACAAGACGGGCGCCTCGTTTTCAGCCCGCACGTCGAACCTGAATCTGCCCGTGGCGGGCGGAAAAGTGAAGAGGTACAGGGAGAACATGGCCGAGATCACGGGGCCGCAGGGAGCGCGCATCACCTCGATCTACGAAGGGAAGGTGGTGGACGTGAAACGCAACCGCATCACCAACCGCTACGACGTCTACATCGCCCACGGCGAGTACATCACCTCGTACGCCAATCTCAACTCGGTGAGCGTCGCCAAGGGGCAGACGGTAGCCAAAAACGGCGCGATCGGCATCATCGGGCCCGCGGTCGACCTCCAAACCATGAAAACCGAATACCGGCTCGTATTCGGCATCTATCCGCCTGCCGGAGGGAAAAAGATGCGGGCTTCGGACTGCTTCCGCAAATAACCCGTAAATTTTGTACAACAATGGCTGTACGATACCATAACGACGAGTGCGCTTACCGGCTGCCGCAGAAGCGGCTCACCGCAGCGTGGCTGCGGCGCGTGGCGGAAGAGGAGGGGTATGCGCTTACGGAGGTCGACTATATCTTCTGTTCGGCGGCGCGGCTGCTCGAAATGAACCGCCAGTACCTCGGACACGACTACTTCACCGACGTCATCACTTTCGATTACAGCGATCGCAAGCGGTCTCGCACGGTTGCCGGCGATATCTTCATCGACGTGGAGACGGTGACCGACAACGCCCGCATCTACGGCGTCACGCCCTTGCAGGAGATGCGCCGCGTGGTGGTGCACGGTCTGCTGCACCTCTGCGGACAAAAGGACAAGACCCCGCGCGCCAACGCCGCAATGCACCGCAAGGAGGACAAATACCTCAAATTCTGGGAGGAAACGGCATGATCCGCAACGCCGCCATCCTGCTGTTCTTCGCAATGGCCGTCGCTCACACGGGTCGGCTCATGGGTGTTCCGCAGCCCGCGGACACAGGGCAGCGACTCCCCGCCGGTGCATTCATGCGGAACGACACCCTCTTTTTTCTCGATGACGAACATGTCGAAAGCGACGGGTTCCGAACAATCCTCAAAGTCTATGTCGAAACGGACCGCAACAGCAAAGCTTTCCGCCGCTTTTGCGGAGTGGCCGCACCCGACTCCGAATACAACCGCAGCGCGTTCGAAGCGAATTTGCGGCACCTGCGGAAAAAGGTACCCGAAGCGTTGAAACGGCACGATCTGCACGGATGCCCGACCATGTGGCTGCCGCTCTGCTCGGTCGGCGGACGCTATTATTTCGACGGGTTGAATCCCTACCCGATCAGCATCACCGATTCGCTCTTCGTACACCAGTATATGGACGGTCCGTGGCCTGCACGGATCGACGGCTTCGAGCTGTCCGAACCCGGTCACTACCGCTTTCTGACAACCTCCCTGAACGGGGAGCGCAACGAGATCGATCTTTATACGATCGATACGCTGCGCCGTATTGCCGTGCTCAGAGAACTCCACGGCTCCGATGCAACCTTCCGCCTGCTGGCCGCCAGCGAACCGGTCGACCGGTTCGATCTGCTCGTCTGGGAGTGTAACGACCTACCCAACGGTAACGAGATTCCGGTCGACACGATCGATTTTGACCGTCTATTAGCACCTTATCAATTGAAAACCAGCGAATAGCATGACGCTCGACTACGATATTCTGATCATCGGCGGCGGCCACGCCGGCTGCGAAGCCGCTTCGGCGGCGGCGCGTATGGGATCGCGCACGCTGTTGCTGACGATGGACATGACCAAACTAGCCAACATGTCGTGCAATCCCGCCGTGGGCGGCGTGGCCAAAGGGCAGATCGTCCGCGAAATCGACGCTTTGGGCGGCCGTACGGCACGGATCACCGACCGCACGACCCTCCAGTTCCGCATGCTCAACCGCTCGAAGGGAGCGGCCATGTGGAGCCCGCGCGCGCAGTGCGACAAAAGCCGCTTTTCGGCCGAATGGCGCCGCGAACTGGAGAATACGCAGAATCTCTACATCTGGCAGGATACGGCCGTAGAACTGCTCTTCGACACGGTAGGGGAGCGCCCCCGTGTGACGGGCGTACGCACACGCATGGGCGTTACGTTCACGGCACAGGCCGTGATTCTCACGGCCGGAACTTTCCTCGACGGACTGATGCACTGCGGCGAGGCCCATGCCCCGGGCGGGCGCGCCGGCGACCCTGCTTCGACAGGGATCACCGAGTCGCTCGTTGCGATGGGATTCGAAACGGGACGCATGAAGACCGGCACGCCGGCGCGGCTCGACGCACGCACGATCGATTTCGAAGCGCTGGAGCCGCAATACGGGGACGAAAATCCTGCAAAGTTCTCGTTTTCTACTGACACTCAACCTGTTAAATATCAGAGACCCTGTTTTCTGGTCTATACCTCGCCCGAGGTACATGCCACGCTGCGCACGGGCTTCGACCGCTCGCCGCTCTTCAACGGCACGATTCACGGCATCGGCCCGCGCTACTGTCCCTCGATCGAGGACAAGCTGCGGACTTTCGCAGGCAAGGAACAGCACCAGTTATTCCTTGAACCAGAGGGAGATAGCACGAACGAGTATTACCTGAATGGCTTCTCGTCGTCGCTGCCGTGGGAAGTACAGTACGAAGCATTGCGACAGATTCGGGGATTGGAAGACGTCCATATCTTCCGGCCGGGCTATGCCATCGAGTACGACTATTTTCCGCCTACCCAACTGCGCCACACGCTCGAAACGAAGACGGTCGACGGACTTTATTTCGCCGGACAGGTCAACGGCACGACGGGCTACGAAGAGGCGGCGGCGCAGGGGTTGATGGCCGGCATCAACGCCCACCGCAAACGAGTGGGAGAGTCCGCGATCGTTCTGCAACGCGACGAAGCCTACATCGGCGTGCTGATCGACGATCTCGTAACCAAAGGGGTCGACGAACCCTACCGGATGTTTACTTCGCGCGCCGAATACCGGATTTTACTCCGACAGGACAATGCCGATCTGCGGTTGACTCCGCTCGGGCATGAAATCGGATTGATTTCGGAAAAAGATTTCGGAAATTTCGAAGAAAAAAAATCGCTTGTAGAATTGCTTATTTCCTTCACCCGCCGCACAAGCGTCCGTGCAGACGAAATTGACGACTATCTGAAATCGGTCGGATCGGAGCCGATGAAACAGGGAAGGAAGCTCTACGACATCCTGCTTCGCAACGAAATTACTTTCGGCAGTCTGGCCGCGGCACTGCCCGAACTCGCCCGATTGATCGAAGAGAAAGCGATGACGCCGGAAGTGATAGAGGAAGCGGAAATTCAGATTAAGTACAACGGATATATTCAGCGGGAAAAATTCATTGCCGAAAAACTGCATCGCCTCGAAAATATCGCCATTCCGTCCGAGTTCGACTATCATTCGATGCAGTCGCTCACGATCGAAGCGCGACAGAAACTCTCGCGCATTCGCCCGACGACCATCGGACAGGCGTCACGCATCCCGGGAGTTTCACCGGCCGATGTAAATGTGCTGCTGGTAAAATTCGGCAGATAAGCAATAACGCGAACAACAATCGAATCAACAATCGAAGGCGGATTAATAGTCCGCCTTTGATTGTTCCACGTGGAGCAGAACGAGACCCATAAGGAAAAAAGAGCGACGACCGAATGGTCGTCGCTCGAATCGGCAGCCGTCGATTACTCAACGATCATCGTCCAGCCATACGGATCGTCGCTGCGACCGTACTGAATATCTTGCAACCGGTTATACATTTCCAGACAACGCTTGCCCGGCTCGTCGCCGAATTTCCACTCGCGCCCCGTCTCCTTATCATAAATATAACCGATAGGAGAGATCACCGCCGCCGTACCGCAGGCCGCACACTCTTCGAAAGTCGAAAGCTCATCGATCGAAACGGGTCGCTCCTCAACCTTCATTCCCATATCCTTCGCCAACTGGCGCAGGCTCTTGTTGGTAATCGACGGCAGGATCGACGTTGATTTCGGAGTAATATATGTGTTATCTTTAATACCGAAGAAATTGGCAGCGCCACACTCTTCAATATATTTCCGGTGTACGGTATCGACAAACATCGAGTTGGCATATCCCTCTTCGCTGGCGACCTCTCCGGCTTCGAGGCTGGCAGCGTAATTACCGCCGCATTTGACGTCGCCTGTTCCACGTGGAGCAGCGCGATCGAAATCGGGGTTGACCAATACGCGGATCGGTTTGATTCCTCCTTTGAAATAGGCTCCGACAGGCGATACGAAAATGCAGACCATGAACTCCTTGGCAGGATGCACGCCCAAGAATGCGCCCATGCCGATCTCCATCGGACGCAGATAGAGCGTTGCCCCCGTACCGTAAGGCGGAACAAAACGCTCGTTGGCCTTCACCACCATGCGGCACATTTCGACGAAGGTCTCGACTGGCAGTTCGGCCATGCAGAGCTTGCGGGCCGTTGCCGCGAAACGTTTGCCGTTTTCGTCGGGACGGAACAGGCGGATCTTGCCGTCGGCGCCGCGAAAGGCTTTCAGTCCTTCGAACGATTCGACGCCATAATGCAGACAGGGAGCCGACATGTGCACCGAAATATACTCATCCTGCGTCAGCTCCGGCTCACCCCATTTGCCGTCCTTGTAGGAAATACGGATATTGTAATCCGTTTTGTAATAGTTAAACGGCAAGGCCGCCCAATCCATGTTTTCCATATCTTAAAAGTTTAAGAGTTTCAACCTACGGTCGCACCGTTGTTCACCAGAGTCCCGGGTTTCAGCAAGACGAGTCTGCCGGCAGCGTCCTCGCCCATGAGGATCATGCCGCGCGACTCGATTCCTTTGAGCACACGAGGTTCGAGATTGACAAGCACCAGCACCTGCTGGCCGATCAGCTCTTCGGGCGAGAAATATTCGGCGATGCCCGACACGATCTCGCGCCGGTCGATACCCGTGTCGACGGTCAGCTTCAGCAGTTTCTTCGTCTTGGCGACCTTCTCGGCCGCCAAGACCGTCGAGACGCGAATATCCATGCGCTGAAAGTCGTCGAATGTTACACTATCTTTTTGTGTATCAATGTTTTGAGCGGATTCAGCCGCCTGATTGGCCTGTTTGGCCGCAGCCAGTTTGTCGAGCTGCGCCTGAATGACGTCGTCCTCGATCTTCTCGAAGAGCAACTCGGGCGTTCCGATCCGGTGACCGGCCCCGATCAGGTCGGTCGAGCCGATGCGCTCCCAATCCAGCGGATCGAGTCGCAGCATACCCAGCAGTTTGGCCGCCGTGAACGGCATAAACGGTTCGACGACGATCGAGAGATTGGCCGTGATCTGCAACGCGATGTTGAGAATCGTCTTCACCCGTTCGGGATCGGTTTTGATGAGTTTCCACGGCTCGCAGTCGGCCAGATACTTGTTGCCGATACGCGCCACATTCATCGCATCCTTCAACGCCTCGCGAAAACGATACTGTTCGATATTCTGTTCGAGCGTCTCCTTCACCGCCTGCAATTCGGCCAGCGTCGCGCGGTCGTAATCGGTCAGCGCGCCGCACGCGGGCACCTCACCGTCGTAATATTTTTGCGTCAGCACCAGCGCGCGGTTGACGAAATTGCCCAGCACGGCCACCAGCTCGTTGTTGTTGCGGGCCTGAAAATCCTTCCACGTAAAGTCGTTGTCCTTCGACTCGGGGGCATTGGCGCACAGCACGTAACGCAATACGTCCTCCTTGCCCGGGAACTCGTCGAGGTATTCGTGAAGCCAGACGGCCCAGTTGCGCGAAGTCGAGATTTTGTCGCCTTCGAGATTCAGAAATTCGTTGGCCGGAACATTCTCAGGCAGGATATAGTCGCCGTGCGCCTTGAGCATCGACGGGAAGACGATGCAGTGGAAGACGATATTGTCCTTGCCGATGAAATGCACCATTTTGGTCGCAGCGTCCTTCCAGTAACGTTCCCAGTCGGGCGTAAGTTCCTTCGTGGCGGATATGTATCCGATCGGAGCGTCGAACCACACGTAGAGCACCTTGCCCTCGGCTCCTTCGACCGGAACGGGAATGCCCCAGTCCAGATCGCGGCTCACGGCGCGCGGCTGCAAACCCAGATCGAGCCAGCTCTTGCACTGCCCGTAAACGTTCGCGCGCCACTCCTTATGACCTTCGAGAATCCACTTGCGCAGGAATTCTTCATACTCGTCGAGCGGCAGATACCAATGTTTGGTCTCGCGCTTGACGAGCGGCGAACCCGACAGCGCGCTGTGCGGCGCGATCAGCTCGTCGGGCGAAAGGGTCGACCCGCACTTCTCGCACTGGTCGCCGTAAGCCTTCTCGTTCTGGCAGTGCGGGCAGGTGCCCACGATGTAGCGGTCGGCCAGAAACTGCTGCGCCTCCTCGTCGTAGTACTGCTCGGAGGTCTTTTCGATGAACTTGCCCTCGGCGTAGAGCTTGCGGAAAAAATCCGACGCCGTCTGGGCATGGACCGGCGAAGAGGTGCGCGAATAGATGTCGAACGACATCCCGAGCCGCTCGAACGAGGTCTTGATCAGATTGTGATACCGGTCGATGATCTCCTTGGGCGAAACACCCTCCTTGCGCGCCTTGATGGTGATCGCCACGCCGTGCTCGTCGCTGCCGCAGATCGAGAGTACGTCGCGCCCGCGACGGCGCAGATAGCGCGTATAGATATCGGACGGAATATAGACTCCCGCCAAATGGCCGATATGCACCGGACCGTTGGCATAGGGGAGGGCCGAGGTCACCAGATAGCGTTTGAACTCTTTTGCCATGTTCTCTTGAATTTCTTCGTCTTTTCGGATTATATGTGACAAAATTACGAAATCCGCATCAAAAAGCCTAAGAAAAAGAGACGTTTTCTCAATAAAAGAGCAGAGCCGACAAACTCCGAATACGGATTGCTTGCAGAATCATCGCAACAATACTTCGGAAACAGACACGGCCTAAAAGACGACTTTTTTAAATTAAGATATTGAGGGGAACGATAGACACAGAGAACAAAAAAGAGGCCGGGAGCGACCCAGCCTCGAAAAACAACATTAGTCTTTACTCCTTGAGAGTAAATGTCTGACCGTCATCAGTGGTCATTGTTTTCCCTGAAACGGTCAATTTCACAGTTTCCGTCTGTCCATCTTGCGAAACCGTTACCGTCACGACCGGAGGATTGTAGACATAGGTACCGACAGCTTCTCCCTGATCGGTAACTTTGCTTCCCGTCATCTCCATATAGGCATAAACGACCTTGGAATCCGAACTGAACTCCAACAACTCCACCCAAAGAATACTGGAACTCTTTTCTTGATAGGTCCACGTGGTTCCGACCAGTTCGCCGTTAGAATTCTCGTCGTCGTCCGAGCAACCGACAAAAGTAACCGCAGCAATAGCTGCAAACAGAAGTAAAAATTTTTTCATGATTTTAATTATTTTAATTTAACAGCAAAACCGCAGGCGACATAACCGCCTTCGATATTGATTATTCTGAAATTCAAGAGAGCGTTCGCTCCGAGAGTTTTAGCTTCTCGAACGATTTCGGCCACCATAAAGTCGTAAGAGGGCGTAAACCAATGCTTGTTGTAGCGCATTTTTGGATCGGGATTCGTATAACTTTTATCTACTCCCGCGATAAATTCCACACTGATATCTCCGATAGATTCATAGGTAAAACCCGAAGAACTCGGACTTACTGTAAAACCATCCGAAGTAAACGGCCGGAAATCTGCCAAATAAACCGTCTGAGAATATTTGGTCACGCCGCAACTGCACAATAGAACGACAATACTCGATAAGAGAACGAATCTTTTCATCAACTATCGTTTTTAGATTTAATAATACGATATTAAGGTTTCTGCGCAAATGTAATAAATTCCCCCCCCCAACAAAATTTTTCGGTATATTTTTTATATTTTATTGATTATAAATATATTTTGGTTCAAATTGGAATATAGCAACTCATAAAATAACACAAACCGACAGTTCGGTCGGATACACCAGATCGGGTCTTGCATCGCCGCTATCGGCAATACAACCTCTCGTTACCGAGCTAAATCTCATGCTATCTCCTTTTTGGGAAATTAAAATTTCATAAAAGCGACAGAACCCGAAAAAACATTGCAAGAATTTTGAAATGCGAAGAATAATCCCGATCTTTAAAGGGACTCGAAGCGGAGAAGCTGCGATTTTATAAGCGTAACGCTGCCGCCCGAATCGAAAATATGTGTAACCTCTAACGATGCACGAGTTATGTTCACGCTCTACACAATCCTGCTGATGAGCCTGCGAATCATAGGCTTTCTGATTATCCTTTACGGTTGCAACAAGTATCATTTCCGCCTTTGGTGGCTGATTCCGGCCCTGATCGGCGGCATCTGGTGCTTTCCGCTCTATTTCTACCTCAAACGCCGCGCGCTCATCGCCGAACAGGCCGACGAATTCCATATCGACAAAGCCGCCTCGGCGCTCAAAGCCAGCTGGTTCTTCGTCGCCTTTCACTTCGCCGTACAGGCCGCCATCACGCTGGCGATCATTCATGTCCGTCACGAAGTCGTCACCGAAGCGCTCGATCTGACCCCGTGGTTCGAGTTGAAGAACTGGGCGATCTCCACCGTAATCGCGCTCTACGCGCTCGCGCTGCTGCGGATCAACCGCGCCGTACGAAAGGACAAATATTGAATGGATCGGGTAACGGGTATGACAGCCGTCATACCCGTCGCTTTTTCAATCGGAACCGGCGATAAACGCGGCGGCAAAAGCCGGTCCGCGCGGCAGAGGGAAACGCGCCGAACCTCCCGAAAAAATTTCCGCTGTTCCTTCGCCGGAAACAGCCTGCCGCCAGCAAGAAAAATTCGCCGCTCAGTGTTATTTTACAAACAGCAGTAGGTGCATTTCTGAAAATAAATGCGTACATTTGCGGGACACAACCGACATCGCCGGAAACGAATCAAAACAAGATACTTTTAAATTTTACGCACTATGGTAACAATCGATTCTTACGATTTCAAAGGCAAACGCGCAATCGTCCGCGTGGATTTCAACGTACCTCTGGATGAAAACGGAAAAATCACCGACGACACCCGCATCCGCGGAGCGCTTCCCACATTGAAGAAGGTGCTTTCCGACGGCGGAAGCCTCATCATCATGTCGCACATGGGCAAGCCCAAAGGCAAGGTCAACCCTAAATTCTCACTGCAACAGATCGTAGACGCCGTCAGCGAAAAGCTGGGCGTTCCCGTCAAGTTCGCTCCCGACTGCGCCAAGGCCGCCGAAGCTGCCGCTGCGCTGAAACCGGGCGAGGTGTTGATGCTCGAAAACCTCCGTTTCTACCCTGAGGAGGAAGGCAAGCCCGTCGGCATCGAGAAGGACGATCCCGCCTACGAAGAGGCAAAAAAGGCCATGAAGGCTTCGCAAAAGGAGTTCGCCAAGACGCTGGCGTCGTATGCCGACTGTTACATCAACGACGCTTTCGGAACGGCGCACCGCAAACATGCCTCGACGGCCGTGATCGCCGACTACTTCGACGCCGACCACAAGATGCTCGGTTACCTGATGGAGAAGGAGGTGAAGGCCGTCGACAACATCCTGAGCGACATCAAACGTCCTTTCACGGCCATCATGGGCGGTTCGAAAGTTTCGACCAAAATTGGAATCATCGAAAACCTGATGGACAAGGTGGATAATCTGATTCTCTGCGGCGGCATGACCTTCACCTTCGCCAAGGCGCAGGGGGGCAAGATCGGCAACTCGATCTGCGAGGACGACAAGTTGGATCTGGCGCTGAGCATCATCGCCAAGGCCAAGGCCAAAGGCGTGAATCTGGTACTGGGTTCCGACTGCGTGGCGGCCGACGCCTTCTCGAACGACGCCCATACGCAGATCTGCTCGGTTAACGACATTCCCGACGGCTGGGAAGGCATGGATGCCGGCCCCGAATCCCGCAAGGCTTTCGCCGCCGTGATCGAGGGCGCCAAGACCATCCTGTGGAACGGCCCCGCCGGCGTGTTCGAGTTCGACAAGTTCGCCGACGGTTCGCGCGCCATCGCCGAAGCGATCGCCAAGGCGACGGCAGCCGGCGCCTTCTCGCTCATCGGCGGCGGCGATTCGGTCGCCTGTATCAACAAGTTCGGCATGGCCGACCAAGTCTCCTACATCTCGACCGGCGGCGGCGCGCTGCTCGAAGCCATCGAGGGCAAGGAACTTCCCGGCGTAGCCGCTATCTGCAAAAAATAATGCGCCTCAAACGCTGACGACCGAAAGAGCTGTCCTCCTGCCGGAGGCGGCTCTTTCGTGCTAAATAAAGGAGAAACAGATGAAAAAAGTCATTCTTTTTGCAACGCTTGCCTGTATGATGAGTTGCAACAATAAAACAGCCAAAGTTCCGGCCATCGACCCGTCGAATTTCGATCTGTCGGTCGCTCCGAACGAAGATTTCTACCAATACGCCACGGGCGGCTGGCAGACCAAAAATCCGCTGAAACCCGAATTTTCGCGCTACGGCTCGTTCGACGTGCTGCGTGAGAACAACGAAATGCGCATTAACGAGCTCTTTCAGGAGATGACCAAGGTTCAGGCCGCACCCGGTTCGGTAGACCAGAAAATCTCGGACCTCTACAAAATGGGGCTCGATTCGGTACGCCTGAACAAGGAGGGCGCCGAACCCGTCAAGGCCGATCTGGCCGAAATCATGCAGGTCGAGAAGGGGCCTGCGCTGACGAAGGCGCTCACGGGCATGATGCTCGACGTGGGCAATCCGCTCTTCGCCTTCGGCGTGATGGCCGATCTGATGGACAGCAACACCAATGCGTTCTATCTGGAACAGAGCGGTCTGGGCATGGGAAACCGCGACTACTACCTCGAGGAGTCGAACGCCGCCCTGAAGCAAGGCTACGAAGAGTTGCTCGGCAAACTCTTCACGCTCTCGGGCATGAAGGAGGCCGAAGCGAAGAAGGCCGCTGCGGACGTCGTGGCCTTCGAAACCGAACTGGCACGCGCTTCGTGGTCGAACGTGGAGTTGCGCGACATCGCCCGCAGCTACAACCCGATGAGCGTCGCCGATCTCAAGAAAAAATACGACGTTATCGACTGGGACGTTCTCTTCGGTGAACTGGGCAACGTGCAGGTCGAAGGAATCGACCGCGCCATCGTAGGCCAGCCGAGCTTCTTCGAGGGGATGAACAAACTCGTCAGGAAAACTCCGATCGAGACGCTGCGCTACTATCTGGCCGCACAATACCTCACCAATGCGGCTTCTTACCTGAGCGACGATTTCTACGCCGCGTCGTTCGACTTCTTCGGCCGGCAGATGGCCGGCAAAGAGGAGCAGCGTCCCCGCTGGAAACGCGCCATGTCGATTCCCAACTCGGTGCTGGGCGAGGCCGTAGGCGAGATGTACGTCGCCAAGTATTTCCCCGCCAAGGATAAGGAGCGCATGCTGACGCTGGTGAAGAACCTGCAAACGGCGCTCGGCGAGCACATCGCCGAGCTCGACTGGATGTCGGAGGCTACGAAGGCCAAAGCACAGGAGAAACTGGCTGCATTCCACGTCAAAATCGGTTATCCCGACAAATGGAAGGACTATTCGACGCTCGCGATCGATCCCGCACAAAGCTACTGGCAGAATATCAAGGCCGCCAGTCTGTGGGGCACGCTCGACAACCTGCAAAAATTCGGCAAGCCGGTGGACAAGGACGAATGGCTCATGTCGCCGCAGACGGTCAACGCCTATTACAACCCCACGACCAACGAGATCTGCTTCCCCGCCGCCATTCTCCAGCCGCCGTTCTACAACCCCGATGCCGACGATGCCGTCAACTACGGCGCCATCGGCGTGGTGATCGGCCACGAGATGACGCACGGATTCGACGATCAGGGCCGCAATTTCGACAAGGACGGCAACATGAACAACTGGTGGACCGAAGAGGACGCCGCCGCATTCAAGGCCAAGACCGACATTCTGGTCAAGCAGTTCGACGCCATCGAGGTGTTGCCCGCCAAGGACGACCAGCCGGCCGTCTTCGCTAACGGCGCCCTCTCGCTGGGCGAGAACATTGCCGATCAGGGCGGTCTGCGCGTAGCCTACACCGCTTACCACAACTCGCTCGAAGGCAAGGATGCTCCGGCGCCGATCGACGGCTTCACGCCCGAACAACGCTTCTATCTGGCCTATGCGCAACTCTGGGCGCAGAACATCCGCGACGAGGAGATCGCGCGTCTCACGAAGCTCGACGTACACTCGCTGGGCAAGTGGCGCGTCGACGCCACGCTGCGCAACCTGCAGGATTTCTACGACGCCTTCGGCATCACCGACGGCGCGATGTACCTGCCCGTCGAGGAGCGCGTAATCATCTGGTAACCGACCGTAATATCGGATTTTACAATCATCCCCCGAAAGTTTCCGATGAAACTTTCGGGGGATTTCATTCGATACGCCAAAAAAAGGGAATTACGAAAAGTTGCGAACCGTCCCGTTCCGCCGCAATCGGTTCCTGCGACAATTATCAAGATTCCGTAAACAGATCTTAAAAAGAATCCGTATCTTCGTACAACCTAAAAACAACCCGATATGAGAACCCTTCGCCTGATCGGCACCCTGCTGCTGCTGTCCTACTCCTGCCCGAGCTTCGGGAAACCCTCCGCCTCTTCATCCGAAGCAAGCGTTCGATCCTGCACCATCGACGGCATAGAGCGAACCTACCGCCTTTACCTGCCGGAACGGCTGCCGGACGACGCGCCGCTCGTCTTCGTACTGCACGGCTACGGCGGCAATTTCAACCTCGACCAGCACGGCATGAACGAAGCCGCCGACCGGCACGGCTTCGCGGTCTGCTATCCGCAGGGCGAAAAAGACGGTCGGGGGAAACCTTGTTGGAACGTCGGTTATCCGTTTCAGGCGGATATGACCATCGACGACGTCTCGTTCCTCTGCAAACTGGCCGGAGAGTTGCAGCAAAAACATCGGCTCAGCAAACAGAACACCTTCTGCACCGGCATGTCGAACGGCGGCGAGATGTGTTACCTGCTTGCCTACACCCGTCCCGACGTCTTCGCCGCCGTCGCCCCGATCTCGGGACTGACGCTGGAGTGGACCTATCGCAAATACGACAGCCCCGCGCCGATTCCGCTCTTCGAAATTCACGGTACGGAGGATCGCACGTCGGCTTGGGAGGGCGATCTGGAGAACAAAGGCGGCTGGGGCGCCTATCTGCCCGTTCCGATTGCGGTCGGCTACTGGGTCGCCGCAAACCGCTGCACGCGCGAACGGATCGATACGCTGGCGGTCCGGCGGCATCCGGTGGTGGCGCATCGCTTCGTTGACGGCATCGGCGACAACGAGGTCTGGCTCTACGAAGTCATCGGCGGCGGCCACAGCTGGGCCGAAAAGGATATGGACACGCCCGAAGAGCTCTGGCGATTTTTCAGCCGGTTCGTGAAGTAGAATAAAATTGCCTTCATGACGACGGAGCGATGCATAGGCATCGCTCCGTCATTTTTGGTGCGGTATTTGAACGGGAAGACCAAAGTCTTAAAATCATACGACAATGAAAAACCGGATTTTGGCGGCCGCCGTGCTCTTCCTGTTCACCGCGACCGCGACGGCGGCGCCAACCGCCCCCGACGACGCGAAACGCGACGACAAAGAAGCGATGAAAAAGCAGACGGTCGAAAACCGCACGCTCTCATTCGATGCGCTGCCCGGCGCCGCGCAGGCTTTTATCCGCGACTATTACACACAGGATCGCGTCGAGCGCATCCGCTTCGATCCTTCGGCCCGACTCTTCGCCTACAAGGTACGCCTGAACAACGGCGACGAAATCATGTTTTCGCAATACGGCGAATGGACCGACATCGAGAGCGTCGACGGCATCCCGATGAACTTGATTCCGCAGGATATCGCCGATTATGTGAAAAACAGATACCCGGGACAAGCCATTACGGCCATCGGACTCGAACGCGACGGCATTTCGGTACGGCTCGCCGATCAGACGGAATTACTCTTCGAATCCTCGGAGCACAATCTCAAACAACACATGAAGGGAGCCGGCAAACAAACGAAAAGCTCCGGCAATCGCACGACGCGACACCATGACAACCAGCGATAGCGCACCGGCTTTCGGACGCAGCGCGCCCCGGCCCGATTGGGTCGGGGCGCATTGTTTTTGCCTAAATCGACCGGAAAATTCACATTTTCAAATTATAATTCAACGGCAAGCAGATTCCTCCGACCGATAAGCCGATTTCGGAATTTACTTTCAAAATGTAACACAAAACGGCTATTTATATAAAATTTATTACCAATAAACAGCGTATTTACAACTGATTTATAGCAATCCATGCTTTTTTTTGGGAAATTTTTCTTAATTTTGGAGTGGTGAAGGTACATCCGTTACGCATTAACTCTCTCTCGTATGCAAAATTTGCCGCGCTTTTCAAGACGGGGAAAAGGAAGGATCATCCGCATCCGGCTCCTTCCGTCCGGTTTTGCCGCAACTAAAATTACGACAGCGCCGATCTATCTCCGAAATCTGTCGGCGGGTCGTGTAAAACCGCGGCGTCCGACGGCCAGAGCTTTTCCGGCGGAAAGCCGGCCTCCCTATATTCAGAGCGGCCGGCCGCAGTTCTTCCCGAGCGAAGAAATCATCTGTCGAAAACGAACGAATTCACTCCAATTACATAATTAACCGCTTCGGGCGGATCGTTTCTAAAATTCGTCCGAATCAAAAAATCCCGATCTATGAGTCTGAAATCTTACTTTCCGAGGGTACTGCTTGTTTCGGCCCTCTTTTTGGGAGCGTGCGGCGGCAGCGATAATGTCGACACGCCGGACGACCCGAATCCCGATCCTCCCGCCCCTACGCCGACGCTGAAAGTTTCGCCTGCTTCGCTGTCGTTCAAAGCGGAAGGTGAAACACTCGAACTCACCGTAACGGCCGAAAACGTAAACTGGAAAGCCGAACCCGTCGACGACTGGCTGACCGTCACAGGCGGCAGCGGCGACGGCGACGCCATCGTAAAGGTGGTTGCCGGCCCCAACAAGACGACCCAAGAACTGACCTCATCCATCGTTGTAACGGGTAAGGGCGTCGATGCGGTCACCATCCCCGTGACACAGGCCGCAGCCCAAGAGGTTCCGCAACCTTCGTTGAAAGTCGAACCCGCTTCGCTGTCGTTCAAAGCCGATGGAGAGACGCTCGAACTCACCGTAACGGCCAAAGACGTCAGCTGGACGGCGACTTCCGAAGCTTCATGGCTGACGATCACGGGCGGCAGCAGCGACGGCGACGCCACCGTACAGGTGAAGGCCGATCCCAACACGACGTCCGCATCGCAGAATACGACGATCGTCGTCTCGGGCGAAGGCGTCGATGCGGTCACCATTCCCGTGACGCAGGCGGCAAAGGTCGACCCGGGCGAAGTAGTCACGCTGACGCATGCCGAAGCCTACTGGACGGACGACTATTGGGATACGGCCGGAACGCTCAACGAACTCTATATCGTTATGACCGACATGCCCATCCAGAACGGCGTACTGACCTACCCGGGCAAGATCATCCAGATCGATCTGAACATCCCCGCCACGACCTTCGCAAAGGTCGAAGAGGTGGTTGCCGGCAACTATTCCCCCAGTTATTCGCTTACGCCCACACAGCGTTACACCTTCAATTCGGACGAGGTGAGTTACATCTGGGACTACGACGCATCGGGTGTTGTCACCACACGCCGCTACACCACCGGCGGCAGCGTGACGATCTCGCGGTCGGGCAACAATTATACGATCGATCTGAGCCTTACGATGGACGACAATTCGACGTTTAATGCCCGATACAACGGATCGATGGCCTTCTACGACGATACGATCAAACACCTTTCGACGCTCGAGCAGAGTGTAAAACCTTCGCTGACCCAAGCCAGCGGTACTTTCTATAAATACGAAAACGCTTCCGTCAACGCCAGCGCGCTGCAACTCAACTTCTACGGCGATCTCACACAGTCGAAGATCGACAACTTGATGCTGATGCTCAACGTCGACCCCGAAGCACAGCAGGAGGGAGCCATCGAAGGAACCTATACGGTCATCGAAAAGGATATCGACAAGATCAGCGCCGAGGATCTTAAAAAAGGAACCGTCGTTCCGGGTTATCTGACCAAGGACAACGAAGGAAACCTCGCTTTCGAAGGAAGCTGGTACCGCCTGCTGGCGAATATCGGCGGCCAAACCCAACTGGGAGGCATGGCCCCCTTCACGAGCGGACAGGTCGTGATCGCGCGCGAGGATAAAACCTATACCGTCACTTACCAGTTCGTCGACGACAACGAAGAGACGCCGCATGCGATCTCGGGAACCTATACCGGCGCGATCTCCTTCACGAATCTCGGAGGAGAACCGGACCCCGGCCCCGATCCCGACCCCAAACCCGAAATCGACGCCTCGGCGGGCGGACAGTTAGGCCAATGGAAACCCGGCGGCAGATGGTAAACGCTTAAATTCGGACAACAATGAAAAAGAATTATATCTGGTATTTGGCTGCGGGCGCACTTCTGCTGGGTGCGTGCAGCAAGGATTCGGTCGACCTTGCCGGCGGCGGAATTCCGGCGGAAGACTCCACGCCCGAAGTCGTGCTCTTCGGCGTACACCCCACCACCAAAACGACCTCGGGATCACGTGTGGCGATCACGGGCGACAACGCCGTATGGAGCGAACAGGATTCGATCGGCGTCTTCAACGCCACGTCGACCGCTCCAGCGAAATTTACCCTGACCGCCGGCGCAGGCACCGCCGAGGGAAGCTTTGCCGGCAAAATCGGCTATGAGGAGGGCGACCAGCTCTTCATCCTCGCCCCCTATGTACCCGATACGATAGCGATCGTACCCACAGCCGTCAAGATCGGCTTCAACGGGCAAACGCAGGACGGCTTCGGCGCCAACGCCGAGGCGCATCTGGGCCGTTACGCCTACATGGCGTCAAAGCCCGTCACGCTGGCCGAAGGCAAAGCCCAACTGCAGTTCAGCTACTTGGCCGTCAAAATGAGTTTCGAGTTCTCGCTGCCCGAAGCCGCCACGGTGCGCTTCCTGACGATGACCGCCGAACAGGACATTCTCTACGACAAGGGCGTCGTTGACCTGACGGCTGCATCGCCCGTCGCCAAAGGCTGGGGCACGGCCTCGCGCTGTCTGTCGATGGGTTTCACCAACGGCGCAGTCACAGCCGGACAGACCGTCACGGCGCACATGATGATGCTCCCGATCGACCTGTCGACGAAAAAGGTAACCTTCTACATCTCGGCCGAAAAGGCCGACGGTACCCCCGTCACCTATACGATGACCAAATCGAAGGGATTGAAATTCGAGGTCGCTACCTCCTACACCGCCGAAGTGACTGGCCTTTCAGCCGTCGACACCCATATTCCGATGGTCTATGTTCCGGGCGGCTCGCTCAATATCTGCGCACTCGACGTGGAGGGAAAAACCGACCAGCAAGCACTCGACACCGATTACAAGGTCAACTCCTTCTGGATTGCACAAACCGAAGTGACGAACCAGCAGTACTGCGATTTCCTCAATTCCCGCAAGCCGCTCGACACTCAACTCAACGCATGGCTCGTCTCCTCGGGATACGCGATCGACGAGGAAGCATTGCAGATCGAAAGAAAGAACGGTTCATGGATACCTAAAAACGGGCCGATCCTCAACGCCGACGGTAAGACGACGCACGACGGAAGCTATGGCCCATACCCGATGGTCAACGTCACCTACCTCGGCGCCAACGCTTATTGCGCATGGCTGGCGGAGAAAATGTGCGGATACCCTGAAAGCAACTATACGTTGGGATGCTATCTTCCTACCGAGGCCCAATGGGAATATGCCGCCACGGGCAGCGAATGGAATCCCGACTGGTTAGATCAGCTATGGGCCGGCAGCGATATGTACGATGACGTGATGTGGAGCAACCTCAACTGCGACTCCGAGGGGAGCGCCTGCATGGGAATGTACGTGGGTAACGGCGATAATCCCAACACAATCAGCCCCACAGGCAGTCACAACGGCGGTACGCATCCCGTAGCGACGCTCAAGGCCAACTACCTCGGTATCTACGACCTGAGCGGAAACGCCGGCGAAATCTGCCGCGACTGGTTCAATTACGGATCATTCCCCTACGGATCGGTCGCACTCGATCCGTGGTGTTCGGACATCAACGCGGCAGAAACCGCCAGCGGAGAGCAGCTCAGGGCCTGCCGCGGAGGATTCTGGAGCTCGACGGTTATCAACGGACTGACGTTCGCGCGCGACTATTTCCCGCCCGGAATGTCGTATTACACGCTCGGCTTCCGTCCGATCCTGCCGCTGAAATAGCGATCCGCCGAAAAAACAAAACCCTCTCTCTTTCATGAATTCACCCCTGCCGCGATGTATTGCGGCAGGGGTGAATCGCATTTCGGAAAGACGCGCAAGGCGCGCCCTCTTTTTCGAACGCCCCTACTCGAACGAGAAAACGTAGGGACAGTAGGTCAGAACGCCCTGTTGCGAAAGGGCGTTGCGGACATGACGGTACTCGTCGTAGAGATCGAACAGCGCCGTATGCTCCACATGCGCTTCAACCTGCGCGTTGAGGGCTGCCAGAATGGCTGCCAGTCCCTGCGGCGCTTCGCTCACCTCCTCGATGCGATAATTCTCGCCCAATCCCGCCTTGTCGACCGCAACGGCGATGGCGCTTTTCAATCCGCCATAGGAGTCGATCAAGCCTATTTCGAGCGCATCGACGCCGCTCCATACGCGCCCGCCGGCAATATCCAACACCTTTTCGATCGGCAGATTGCGTCCTTCGGCAACGAGGTTCGTAAAGGTTTCATAGACGCGGTCCACACCCTTGAGCATGACAGCGCGTTCCGTCGAAGTAAGGCCGCGGAAGGGACTCAGGTCGGCCGAACGGTTGCTCTTCACGCCGTCGACGGTGATGCCCAGCTTCTGTTTCATCGCGTCGCCCACGTTGAGAAACATGCCGAAGACGCCGATCGAACCGGTCAGCGTGACCCGATCGGCAACAATGGCGTCGGCCGGAGCAGAGATATAGTAACCGCCGCTGGCGGCATAGGCGCCCATCGAAACGATCACCGGTTTCTCGGCTTTGAGCAGTTCCATTTCGCGCCAGATGACATCCGAAGCCAAAGCGCTGCCACCGGGCGAATTCACGCGCATGACGACCGCTTTCACCCCGTCGTCCAGCCGCAGATCCCGAATCTTTCCGGCCAGCGTATTGCCGTATACGGCGTCATAGCCCTCGCCGTCGACGATCTGGCCGTCGGCATAGAGCACCGCCACGCGGTCCGATCCGAGATGCCGCACGTCGGGACCGACCTGCGAGGCATATTTTCCGAGCGATACGAACGTATACTCCCCGTCGCTGTCCGCTTCGACGCCCGCCTCGGCGAAGAGATCGTTCATTTCATCCTCGTATTTCACGCCGTCGACCATCTTCTTTTCAACGGCTTCGTCGGCCAGCGTCGCCGACAGATTGTCGGCATAGTCGTTGAGCTGTTCGGGCGTCAGACCGCGCGAAGCCGAAATGTCCTCCACGATCACATTCCACAGCGAGTTGATCAATTCCGACATCTGTTCGCGGTTGGCGTCGGACATCTTCGTGAGAATATAGGGCTCCACGGCGCTCTTGTACTTGCAGGCCGTGGGACGGAAAACCTCCATTTTGAGATCGAGTTTATCCATCAGCCCCTTGAAGAACATCACGTTGGCCGCCATACCGTGCCAGTCGAGCAACCCTTCGGGCTGAATATAGAGCGCATCGGCCACCGACGAGAGGTAATAACTTCCCTGTCCGTACACCTCGTTATAGGCCAGCACGAATTTACCGCTCTCCTGCTTGAAGTCGGCAATCGCGGCGCGCAACTCCTCCAATACGGCTAAGGAGACGGTGCCATGTCCGTTGGGACGGATGTAGATGCCCTTGATGCGGGGATCGTTCTTCGCAGCGTCGATAGCCCGCAGCGCGCTGAAAAGCGTCACCTGCGGCGTAACGGTCATCGTGCGGAAATCGACCCCCGCAAAGGGATCGGCGGGAGGAGCTTCGACGATGTTTTCCGAAAGGTCGATCTTCAAGATCGAGTTCTCTTCGACGCCCGTCGTAGCGGAGAGCGCTCCGACGAGCCCCATCACGAAGAGACTCCACAACATGGCAATAAGGATATTGCCCACGATAAAGGCCAGCAAACCGGCCAGAAAGGTCTTCGAAAAATTCATATTGCAACAGTTTTAAAGTAATTATTCCTAACCTTTTCGGATATACAGAATTTCCGACAAGCAAATATACACAAATAGATTGTAATCCTTATAAAATAGGTCGGAAACAATCCGTCTCCGATTTTTCGAAAACGACGGAATCGCCCCTTATCCGCGGGTTTCGGCAAGCCTGTCCCGTTCGCCCTTGGGAAGAGACTGCAACACCAGCCGATACGAGTCAGCCACCAGTTCGCGGATTTTCCCATCGGGCACATCACTGTCGAAATAGACGTCGTTCCACATTCGTTTGTTCATGTGCCAAGCCGGACGAATCCCCTCGTAGAGGCGGCGAAGCTCCGCCGCCGCCTCGGGCGTAGATTTGAGACAGCAGCGGTCGAACACCACGATATTGACATAGCAAAACCACTTGCTTCCGATGTAAAAACAGAGCACATCGCGGCTGTAAAGATCGTTCACCGCAGAAAACGGCATCTTCTCCGAAACGTTCGGCAAAGACAGACAGTACTCCCTGAACTCCTCGACATTCATCCGATTGCAATTTTTCCAAAATTACGAATTTTTTCCGAGGATCGGACATACCGCTATCCGAGAAAATATCGTTATCTTTGTTCCTGAATATTCCGATTCGTTATGGAACAAAGAATCAAAACGCTGCTCGCCGGTATCGTTCACCCCGAAAGCGGGCGGAACATCGTCGAAAGCGGCATCGTAGAACATATCGACGCCGGCGAAGGCCGCGTGAGCGTCACATTGCAATTCGAAAAGGCGCGCGACCCCTTCGCCGTGAAAATCAAACGCCAAATCGAGGAGGCGATCGCAGGGGAACTCTCCCTGCCCAAAGAACAGATCAACGTCCTTATCAAAGAGGTTGCGCCGCGGTCGGCGCAACCGGCTCCGCAGCACACCTTCACGGAGGGCATCGGCAAGGTGCTGGCCGTCGCTTCGGGCAAGGGCGGCGTCGGTAAGTCGACCGTCACGGCCAATCTGGCGCTCACGCTGCGGAACATGGGTTACCGCGTGGGTATTCTCGACGCGGACATTTACGGACCTTCGCAGCCCAAGATGTTCGGCGTAGAGGAGTATCTACCCGACGCCGAGCGCTTCGACGGCGAGGATTGCATCCTGCCGGCCGACGCGATGGGAATCAAGCTGATGTCGATCGGCTTCTTCATCAAACCCACCGACGCGCTGATCTGGCGCGATGCGATGGCGACCAACGCCCTGCGCCAGATGATTCACCAGACCAAATGGGGCGGACTGGATTTTCTGCTCATCGACCTGCCCCCGGGCACGGGCGGCGTGCATCTGGCCGTGATTTCGGAGTTGAAGATCACGGGCGCGGTAATCGTCTCGACGCCTCAACAAGTAGCCGTCGCCGACGTGCGGCGCGGCGTAGAGATGTTCCGCGCCGACAAAATCGATATTCCCGTCGTAGGCATCATCGAGAACATGGCATGGTTTACCCCTAAGGAGTTGCCCGAAAACCGTTACTACCTCTTCGGACACGGCGGCGCACGCATCTTTGCCGAAGAGAACGGCGTACCCTTTCTGGGCGATATTCCGATCGTTCAGTCCGTTATGGAGGGATCGGAAGAGGGGCGACCGGCAGCGGGAACCGACTCCGCAGTGGAATCCTATTACCGTTCGATCGCCGAAAAAGTTGTTGAAAACATGGCGAAAAACTGTTGAGAAGTTGTGCATAAACCCGCAATAACTCGTAACAACTAATCGGGTCGAAAAGTTGCGAAATCGCATCGTACGCCGTATGTATGAAAAAACCTAAAAAACAAGAAAAAGTTTTGAAAACTTATTGCGGGCTCCATTCGGTCGGAAGACGAAGAAATGTTGAGAAAAAAGAACTGTCGAAATGTTGAAAAGAGTTATAAACAAATGTCGATTATTTTTTTATTTCGATTCATTCCTTTGAAAACCAGAAAAATGAAATAAAACATTAAAAACAGTAATCAACATTGCCGACGAAAAGACTTGCATAACTTTTTCTTAAAAAAACTTATCGACATTGTCAACAGGCATTATTTATTTTCTTTTTTCTAATTAAATTTAAATTGAATTAAAAAATAAAAACAAACGATGGTCGATAACCTCTCTTCCCGCATCGAAGAACTCAAACGCCGTAAAGGCGCCGTGATTCTCGCGCACTACTATACGCTGCCCGAGGTACAGGCCGTGGCCGACTTTTTGGGCGACTCGCTCGCGCTGTCGATCGAGGCGCAGAAGGTCGAAGCCGATCTGATCCTCTTTGCGGGCGTGCATTTTATGGCTGAAACGGCCAAGGTACTCTGTCCCGACAAGAAGGTGTTGATTCCCGTGCCCGAAGCGAGCTGCTCGCTGGCAGACGGCTGTCAGCCGGAAGCGTTTCGCCGTTTTCGCGCCCGCTATCCCGATCATACGGTCGTCTCGTACGTCAACACGTCGGTGGAGATCAAGGCGCAGACCGATATCTGCTGTACCTCTTCCAACGCGCTGAAAGTCGTGGAGTCGATTCCCGCCGACCGGCCGATTCTCTTCGCCCCCGACCGTAATCTCGGGGCCTATGTTCAGAAGCTTTCGGGGCGGACGAATATGGTGCTGTGGGACGGCGCCTGCCATGTGCACGAAGAGTTTTCGCTCGAAAAACTGCTGAAACTGCGCGAGCAACACCCTGCGGCCAAAGTTGTCGTCCATCCCGAATGTCGCGCCTACATCACGGCAGTAGCGGATTTCGTGGGCTCCACGGCGGCGATTCTGGACTATTGCGGCCGCAGCGACGCCGAGGAGTTCATCGTAGTGACCGAAGCGGGTATTCTTGCGGAGATGCAGCGTCGCTATCCCCGCAAGAAGTTTATTCCGGCACCGCCCGACGACGAGACGTGCGGCTGCAACAACTGCGTTTATATGAAAATGGTGACCCTCGAACGCATCGCCGCCTGTTTGGAGAACGAGTCGCCGGAGGTGGTGATCGACGAAGAGGTGCGGCGCGCCGCCGAGCGTTCGATCCGTCGCATGATCGAGATCAGGTAGCAGTGCAATGAAACAGAGAATAGAACGGTGGTGCCGCCGATTTTTGTCTGCTGTCCGCGCTTTGGGACGCAGTATCCGCCATCTGTTGCTGAAAACGGATGTGGAACGCCTGTTGACGTTGGGGTATACGTCGGCTTTGCCGCAACGAAGACTTTTGGTCGGTTATCTCGTTTATTTTCTGATCGGGGCTTTTCTGTTGCTGCTGCCCTTTATGAGAACGCGCGGAGTGCCGTTTGTCGATCAGCTCTTTACCTCCATGTCTGCGATCTCTACGACTGGTCTCATGTCGGTGAGCATTACCGATTATACCTTTTGGGGGCAATTGGTGATTTTACTGCTCATCCAGCTCGGAGGTTTGGGGTATATGACGATTTCGACTTTTGCCATGTATCACCTTACCCGTCATTTTATGGGGACGAAAGCGAAAGAGTTTCATGCGCAGTTTGCCATTCCCGAGACGATGCGACCCAGTGTGCTTGTCAATCATATCGTGGGCTTCACGTTTCTCTTCGAATTGGCCGGAACCGTGTTACTGTATCTCCTTTTTATGCAGGAAGGGGTGGAACAGCCGTTGTGGTGCGCCGTGTTCCACAGCGTCTCCGCCTTTTGTACCGCCGGATTCAGCGTTTTCCCCGAAGGGTTGGTCCGTTTCACGACGAATATTCCGGTAAATGCGGTAATCATCACGCTCAGTTATGCGGGAGCCATGGGTTTTATCGTTATTTCCGACTTATGGCGTAAATTGACCGTACGGAGGTATCGGGTCACATTTACGACCAAAGTGATCGTGAGCATCACGACGATCGTAACGTTATGGGGTACGATGCATCTCTTTTTCTTCGAACCGTCGTTCCGGCAATTCGCTCCCGGGGAGAGGGTGCTTGTCTCGGTCTTTCAAACGATGTCGGCCATGACGACGGTGGGATTCAATACGGTGAATATGGGTGCGGTCGTACCGTTGTCGCTGCTGGTACTGACGATGATCATGTATATAGGCGCTTCGCCTTCAGGCACAGGCGGCGGTTTGAAATCGACAACGCTTTCGGCCGTATACGCCTTCGTAAAGTGCAAATTGGGACTTCGCAAGGAGATTACCTTTGCCGGTCATCACATTCCTCATTACAGGGTGGAGACTGCGTTGACCACCTTTGTTTTCTATACGGTAATTCTGTGGTTGGGCATCTATCTCCTTTCTCTGAGCGAAGCGGACGATATGCCGATTCTTTCACTGATTTTCGAAGCGGCATCGGCATTGGGAACAGTCGGTCTTTCATCGGGCGTTACCGCTTCGCTGTCGGCTGTGGGCAAAATCATACTTATTGCGCTGATGTTTATCGGCCGGGTAGGGGTTTTGACGTTGGGAATAGCCTTTTTGGCGCGGTTGAACCGCCGACCGCAGAGCACCGACGACGAGGATCTGGCTGTGTAACGGGTGAAATAACCCAGTTGTTTATGTTTAATTTTTAAGAATAATACAGATGAGAAAACTCTTTTTGTTCGTAACGATGAATTTCTTTTTCTTCGCGGCGTCGGCCGATGAGGGGATGTGGCTGCTGCCCTATCTTCAGCGGATGAATATCGCAGATATGCAGGCCAAGGGGTGTAAACTCTCGGCCGAGGAGATTTACGCCGCCGATCACTCGTCGTTGAAGGACGCGATCGTCATCTTCGGTGCAGGGTGTACGGGCGAGGTGGTGTCGCCCGAAGGATTGCTGCTGACGAACCATCACTGCGGCTACGGAGCCATTCAGTCGCTGTCGTCGGTCGAACATGATTTTTTGAAAAACGGTTTCTGGGCGCGTTCGCGCGCCGAGGAGCTGCCCGCTCCCGGACTGGAGGTACGATTCGTCCGTCATATCGCCGACGTAACGGCCGATGTGCTGGCTGCCGTGCCTTCGACCGCGATGGGCGAGGAGCGCGCCGAACTGGTGAAAAAACAGGTCGCTGAGGTTAAGAAACGTTTCGGGAAAGAGTATCCCGACATGGAGATTTCGGTCAAGCCCTTCTTCGGCGGCAATCAGTATTTCGCCTTTGCGATGGAGGTTTACAAGGATATCCGTCTGGTCGGTACGCCGCCCAATTCGATCGGCAAGTTCGGCGGCGACACCGACAACTGGATGTGGCCGCGCCATACGGGCGATTTCTCGATGTTCCGCATCTATGCCGACAAGGAGAACCGTCCGGCGGAGTATTCGGCGAAGAACGTTCCCTACAAAGCCGAAGAGTATCTCAAGGTTTCGCTCGACGGTTACGAAGAGGGGGATTTCGCCATGATCATGGGTTTTCCCGGCTCGACGCAGCGTTACATGACTTCGTACGAGATCGACCGGATGCTCTCGATTACCAATCCGCAGCGTATCTTCATTCGTGGCGAGCGTCAGAAGATTCTGGCCGAAGATATGGCCGCCAGCGACAAGGTGCGCATCCAGTATGCGTCGAAATACGCCCAGTCGTCGAACTACTGGAAGAATGCGATGGGTATGTCGCGGGGCATCGAACGGCTCGACGTGAAGGGGAAGAAGCAGGAGCAGGAGCGCGCCTTCCAGCAGTGGGCCGAGGCCAACAGCGTGGACGGGGAACGCTATGACGAAGCGTTGGGGATGATCCGCGACGCAGTTGCCGAGAGCAATACGGCCTATGCCGCGCAGCAGTATCTCAACGAGGCGTTGCAGCGTTCGGTGGAGATCATGACGCCTGCGGCCTATGTGATCGCCTCGGTCGGCAAGAAGGGTAAGAAACTCGAAGATACCGAAACGCTCAAAGCTAAACTGCGCAATTTCTACAAGGATTACAGTTCGGCGACCGACCGTCGCGTCGCACGCCGCATGTTCGAACTGGTGCTGGAAAATGTCAAGGAGCTGCCGGGTGTTTTCACCGAGGCGCAGGAGCAATTCGACGATCTGGACGCTGCCGTCGACTACCTTTACGACAACTCGGTTTTCGCCGATGAGGCGCGTGCGCTGGATTTCGTGGATCATTTTTCGCGGGAGCGGCTGGATAACGATCCGGCGACGCTGCTGACCCTGTCGGTGACGGGCAAGATGCTCGAACTGCGGGAGGAGCAGAAGGAGTCTAACCGGAAATATGCCGACGGCCACCGTCTTTATATCAAGGGCCTGATGCTACAACAACCGGACAAGGCGTGGGCTTCGGACGCCAACTTTACGATCCGTCTTACTTACGGGCAGGTGCTCCCCTACGATCCGGCCGACGGTGTGACCTATCACTATTACACGACGCTGCGGGGCGTTATGGAGAAGGAGGATCCGAAGAATCCGACGGAGTTCACCGTTCCCGAAAAACTCAAGGAGCTGTATGCCGCGCGGGAGTTCGGTCCGTATGCCAACGAAGAGGGCGAGTTGCCGGTGGCGTTTCTCGCGAATCTCGATATTACGGGCGGCAACTCCGGTTCGCCGATCATGAACGGGCGGGGCGAATTGCTCGGACTCGCTTTCGACGGCAACTGGGAGGCGATGTCGGGCGACGTGGCCTTCGAACCGGCATTGCAGCGCACCATTTCGGTCGATATCCGCTATGTGCTGTTCATCATCGACGAGTTCGCCGATGCGGGATATCTGGTGCGTGAAATGACGCTCGTGCGCGACGGTAAACCCATGGAAAATTAAGCGGCTGCGTAACTGTTACGGTCGGCGGGAAGGTTTAGACTTTCCCGCCGATTTTTTGTTTTTCAGGGGAAATAGAAGAGCGTATCTGAAATTTAATCGTAAATTTGTAAAGTCTAAACGCATATCCTATGAAACGTCTCTGCTCTTTGCTTCTCGCATTGTTGTCGCTGCTGTCTGCCGCAGGGGCCGATAAACCGTTCGAAAATCCGCTCGTGTTCGGCAACAACCGTCTGACGCTTATTACACCTACGCTGTTCCGGCTGGAATATGCTCTCGACGGAAAGTTCGTGGACGCTCCGACCTATTTCGCCTACGACCGTTCGCATCTGTTGAGGGATTTCGAGGTGACGGAATTGGGCGGCGGCCGGTATGAAATCCGCACGTCGCGGCTGCGCATCGTCTACGAAAACGACGGCTTTCCTTTCGGTCTGCACAACTTCGCGGCTTACTACAAGTTGAACGGCAAGGAGAAAAAGTTCACCAACCGCTGCATCTTCCGCAACAATCTGGGCGGCGCCATTGAGACGCTCGACCGCGTAACCGAGGCCGTGCCGCTCGACGACGGTCTGCTGAGCCGCGACGGCTGGTATCTGATCGACGACGAGGGCAGCGACCTGCTCGTCGACGGTTGGCTGGCGCGCCGCGACACGAAACGTCACGTGCAGGATCAGTATTGCTTTGTCTACGGCAACGACTACCGTGCGGCGCTGGCCGATCTGGGCGCCATCGGCGGCCGCGTGCCGATGACGCGCAAGTCGATCCACGGCGTTTGGTATTGTCGTTACTGGAACTATACGGCGCAGGACTATATCGATATCGTGAGAGGATATGACCAATACGATTTTCCGCTCGACAACATCGTTTTCGATATGGACTGGCATACGCTCGACGCTACCGTCGGTACGGGGCATGCCGGTAGCCGCAGCTGGACGGGTTATACGTGGAACCGCAAGCTGATTCCCGATCCCGCAGGGCTGGTCGATACGCTTCACAAGCTGGGCGTCACGGTCTCGGCCAACGATCATCCCCATGACGGCATCCGCCCTCATGAAGCGGTCTACGGCGATTTCATGCGCGCCATGGGTGAAGACCCGGCGAGCGGTCGGACGTTGCTTTTCGATGCGGGCGACTCGACCTACATGCGTAATTTTTTCCGCTATGCGCACCATAATCCCGATTCGGACGACCTCGATTTCTGGTGGCTCGACTGGCAGCAGAACTATCTCTATCCTAAGGTGCGCGGTTATGAAATCTCGACGCTGCGGTGGCTCAATCACCTCTACTACCGCGATTCGGAACGCGGCGACCGGCGCGGGGCGGGGTACAGCCGCTGGGCCGGCTGGGGCGACCACCGCCATCCGATCCAGTTCTCGGGCGACGCGCAGGCCAACTGGGAACTGCTCGCCTTCGAGGTGCTGCTGTCGGCCACGAGCAGCCACGCCGGATGCTACTATTGGGCGCACGACATCGGCGGATTCCGCGGCGAGCGCAATCCCGAACTCTACGTGCGCTGGACGCAGTTCGGCGCGCTGTCGGCCGCGCTGCGCATCCACTCGACCAAGAGCAAGGAGCTCGACCGCCGCCCATGGCTCTGGGGCGAACGCGAAACCGAAGCCATGCGCCGCGCCTATCACCTACGTTCGGAGTTGATGCCCTATGTCTATTCGAGCGTATGGCAGGTGCATTCGACGATGGTGCCGCTCAACCGGTCGCTCTTTATCGACTACGGCGAGCAGGAGGCGGCCTATCGCAATCCGCAGGAGTTTCTCTTCGGCGATCTGTTGCTGGCGGCGCCCATTACCCGTCCGGGCGAAGGCGAGGAGCGGACGGCGTCGCAAAAAGTGTGGTTTCCCGAGGGCGAGATCTGGTACGATTTCTTTACGCACGAGGCGCACGAAGGCGGCACCGAGTGTGACGTGAGCAAGCCGCTCGACGCCTTCCCGCTCTTCGTGCGGGGCGGTTGGGTGCTGCCCACGCAGCCTTATACTTCGCGTCCGGCTTCGACGCCGTTGAAACATCTCGTGCTGACGGCCTATCCCGGTCGTCCCGGCGCCGACAACACCTATACGCTTTATGAGGACGACGGTCTGAGCCGCGACTACGAGCGGGGCCGGTACGCCACCACCGAATTGAACTACCGGCTGCAACCGGCGACCGTGACCGTCACGATCCGCTCCACCGAGGGCGAGTACGACGGACAGCTGCCCGAACGGAGCTATACGTTGCGTTTGCCCGGCGTGTCGTCGGCCAAACGGGTGAAGGTGGGCCGACGTGCCGTGAAGCCTCTCTACGACGGCGAGAACGGCCTCGTAATCGAGATTCCGGCCACCGATATCCGCCGTGAAATCACGGTGACGGTTTATCGGTAGCGTGCGGACCTCGATCGGGAAAAGACCGGTGATTGTCCGCCGTGAAGAGGAAAACACAAGCGTTTTCCTTCCGCGGTCGCGTCGTATGACAAGCGGGTAATCATTCCTTTTTGCATGGTTTTTTTGCGATTTCGAACAAAAAACCGACTTGAAAACCGGCTTTTTCATTTTAAATTTTTACCTTTGCTTTCAGATCATAAGGTTTCCGCGGTGAAATCTTAAAACTTTTAATCGATGTACGGGAAAATCAAGGAATATCTTCAACAGGAACTCGCTGATATTAAGGCTGCGGGACTGTACAAGACCGAACGGGTGATTACCTCTCCGCAACGTGCAGAGATTGAAGTGGCCGGTCGGCCCGTGCTGAATTTCTGCGCCAACAACTATCTGGGACTTTCGGACAACGCGCGTCTGATCGAGGCGGCCAAACGAACGATGGACCGGCGGGGTTTCGGCATGTCGTCGGTGCGGTTCATTTGCGGCTGTCAGGATATTCACAAGGAATTGGAGCGCGCCATCGCCGATTATTTCGGCACGGAGGATACGATTCTCTACGCCGCCTGCTTCGACGCCAACGGCGGCGTCTTCGAACCGCTCTTTACGGAGCAGGACGCCATCATTTCGGACGCCCTGAATCACGCTTCGATCATCGACGGCGTGCGGCTTTCGAAGGCCGTGCGCTACCGCTATGCCAACGCCGACATGGAGGCGTTGGAGGATTGTCTGAAACGTGCGCAGGCGCAGCGTTTTCGCGTCATCTGCACCGACGGGGTCTTTTCGATGGACGGCAACGCCGCCCCGCTCGATAAAATCTGCGCTTTGGCGCGGCAGTACGACGCACTGGTGATGGTCGACGAGTGCCACTCGGCGGGTGTGCTGGGTGCCACGGGGCGCGGCATCACGGAACTCTACGACCTGCGCGGCGAGGCAGATATTCTGACCGGTACGCTGGGCAAGGCTTTCGGCGGCGCCGTAGGCGGTTTCACGACGGGCCGTCGGGAGATCATCGAGATGCTGCGGCAGCGTTCGCGACCCTATCTCTTCTCCAACTCGCTGCCCCCCGCCGTGGTGGGCGCAGGGATCGAATTGTTCAGGATGCTTGCCGAGAACAACGATCTGCACGACCGGCTGGTGGCCAATGTGGAGCATTTCCGCAAAGGAATGATGGCCGCGGGATTCGACATCAAACCCACGCAGTCGGCGATCTGTGCCGTGATGCTCTATGATGCGAAACTTTCGCAGGATTTCGCTGCGCGACTGCAGGAGGAGGGGGTTTTCGTCACGGGATTTTACTACCCCGTCGTGCCGAAGGGACAGGCCCGCATCCGCGTACAGGTCTCGGCGGGCCACACTACCGAGCAGCTCGACCGCTGTATCGCCGCCTTCGTCAAGGTGGGCAGGGAACTGAATGTCTTAAAACAAGAATAAAGGAGGTACTATGTCACAGGTTGTTATCGACGCCATCGATCGGAAAATTCTCAAGTATCTGATCACCAATGCGCGCATGCCTTTTCTGGAAATAGCCCGCAAATGCGGAATTTCGGGAGCCGCCATCCACCAGCGCATCAAGAAGCTCGACGAGTCGGGTGTGATTCTCGGCAGCCGGCTGGTGGTCGATCCCAAGATGCTCGGTTTCGACGTCTGCGCTTACATCGGCATCCGTTTGCAGGACGTGTCGATCCTGATGCAGACCGTAGACCGGCTCAAACAGATTCCAGAGATCGTTGAGTGCCACTTCATTACGGGAGCTTACAATATCTTCGTCAAGTTGTACTGTGTCGATAACGAACATCTGATGACCACCTTGTGCGACCGGATTCTGGCCATCCCGGGCATTTCGACCACGCAGACTTACATCTCGCTGAACGAAGCGTTCCAGCGTCAGATTTACGTCGACTGCCTGCACGATTGACTATAACCGCCGTAAACTCCGAAACGAATCAAACGGTTGTTTCAGAGGATAAAACAATCGAACGGGCCGAAATGATCATTCATTCCGGCTCGCTTTGTAAATGAAAAGCGCCATGACGAAGATAAGACTTACCAAGGAGTTCTCGTTCGAAGCCGCCCATCTGCTCGAAGGTTACGACGGGGCGTGCCGTGAAATACACGGCCACTCGTACCGGCTGTTCGTGACCGTACGGGGCGTACCGTCTGACAAAGAGGAAGATCCAAAGTTGGGAATGGTGATGGATTTCGGCCGGCTCAAACAGATCGTGAACGAGGAGGTGGTCGGCCGGCTCGACCACGCTTTCGTGATGCGCCGTACGCCGGCCAACGAAGCGCTCGGTGCGGCGTTGTGCGCACGGTTCGACCGAGTCGTATGGGCGGATTACCAACCGACGTGCGAGAACATGCTCGTCGACTTCGCCGCCCGCATCGCGCGGCGACTGCCCGAAGGAGTGGAGCTCTATGCGCTCAAACTCCACGAGACGGCCACCTCTTATGCCGAGTGGGTCGCCGACGACAATAACTAACGGGTGCCCGTATCGGTCGAACCTGCGCGTTCCACCGGACGCGGCGCCACAAATCGAATGGATATGAAGAAATTGTTTCTGGTCGATGCCTATGCACTGATCTACAAATACTATTATGCGTTTCTGACGCGGCCCATGCGCAACCGCACGGGGATGAACACGTCGGTCGTTTTCGGGTTCGTGAAATTTTTGCGCGATATCCTCAAACGCGAACAACCCGATCTGCTGGGCGTCGCATTCGATCCGAAAGGCGGCTGTTTCCGCCGCGAACTCTATCCCGAATACAAGGCCAACCGCCCCGCGACGCCCGAGGATATCACCCTCTCGATCCCCTACGTCAAACGGATTCTGGATGCGATGTGCGTGCCGGTGTTGGAGGTCGCGGGGTTCGAGGCCGACGACGTGATCGGCACTCTGTCGCAGAAGGCGGCGGCCGACGGATACGAGGTCTTCATGGTGACGCCCGACAAGGATTACGGACAACTCGTGCGCGAGCGTTGCAAGCTCTACAAGCAGAAGGGCGACGACATCGTGGTGGTCGATTGCGCCGCCATCCGCGAACATTACGGGTTCGACGATCCGACGCTTGTGCGCGACGTGCTGGCGCTGTGGGGCGACGCTTCGGACAATATCCCGGGCGTGCCGGGAATCGGAGAGAAGGGCGCCTGTAAACTGGTGCAGACGTGGGGCACGGTCGAGAATATTCTGGCAAACGTAGACCGTATCAAGGGCAAGCAGGGCGAGAGCATCGCTGCATGGGGCGACAAACTGCTGCTGGCCAAGACGCTCACGACGATCCGGCTGGATGTTCCGATCGAATTTCGGCCCGAGGAGCTGACGATGTGTCCGCCCAATCTGGATGAGTTGAAAGCTCTCTTCGCCGAATTGGATTTCACGATGTTTCTGCGCGATCTGCAAAACGTGGCGCCGTTGGAAGAGACCGACGCGCCCCGACAGGATCCGCAGCGGCAGTTGGCCGAGATGGCGCGCGCCAAATCGGCCGCAGCGAAAAAAGCGGCGCTGGTCGGGCAGGGCGATCTTTTCGCTCCGGTGGAGCCGGCGCCTGCAGTGACGGCGCCCGCTTCGGTCGGGGAGCCGGCGGGCGAAGAGGATGCGATGTCTGCTGAACCCGAGATGGAAACGGCTCAGACGACGCCCCATGACTACCGGATCGTCCGCACGGCCGACGAGCTGCGGGCGATGATCGCCGAGATTCGCCGCTACGACGAGTTCTGCTTCGATACGGAGACCACCGGTTTCGATCTCTTCAACGACCGCATCGTGGGCATGTCGTTCTCCGTTGTCCCGTACGAGGCGTGGTACGTGCCCTGCGACGAACGTTCGACGCCGGAGTATGTTGAGATGCTGCGTCCGCTCTTCGAGGACGAGACGATCGCCAAGATCGGCCAGAATATCAAGTTCGACCTGATGGTGCTTCGGCGAATCGGCCTTGCGGTGCGCGGGCCGAAGTACGACACGATGATCCTTCACTATCTGCTCGACCCCGAATCGCGCCACAACATGAATGCGCTGGCGGCAAAATACCTCAACTACAAGCCCATTGAGATCGAGACGCTCATCGGACGCGGACCGCGCCAGCTGACGATGGATCTGGTGGGCGTCGAGCGCGTGGCCGAGTATGCGGCCGAAGACGCCGACGTGACGCTGCGCCTCAAACAGGCGCTCTTTCCTCAGATCGAGGAGGCGGGATTGCACGATCTCTATTTCGACATCGAGGAGCCGATGATCGAGGTGTTGGCCGATATCGAGATGGCGGGCGTACGCATTGATTGCGACGCGCTGGCGCGCTATGCCGTCGAGCTGAACCGCCGCATGGCACAGCTCGAAGCCGACATCCGCAGCGAAGCGGGCGAGGCGTCGCTCAACATCAACTCCACACGGCAGTTGGGCGAGGTGCTCTTCGCCAAAATGCGCATTGCCGAAAAACCCAAGATGACGCGCACCAAGCAGTTCTGCACCGACGAGGAGTATCTGCAATCGTTCGCCCACAAGCACCGCATCATCGATCTGATCCTCGAATACCGCGGGGTGAAGAAGCTTCTCTCGACCTACGTCGAGGCGCTGCCGCAGCTGGTCAACCGTCGCACGGGGAAGATTCACACTTCGTTCAATCAGGCCGTGACGGCCACCGGACGTCTCTCGTCGACCAATCCCAATTTGCAGAACATTCCGATCCGTGACGAGCTGGGCAAACCCATCCGTCGCGCATTCATCCCCTCGGATGCCGACCATGTATTGCTGTCAGCCGATTACAGTCAGGTCGAATTGCGCCTGATGGCGCACCTGAGCGGCGACGAGGCGTTGATCTCGGCCTTCGAACATGGCGAGGATATTCATGCCGCGACCGCGGCGCGGCTTTTCAACAAACCGCTCGACGCCGTAACGGGCGACGAGCGCCGTAAGGCCAAGACGGCCAATTTCGGCATCATCTACGGTATTTCGGCCTTTGGCCTGAGCCAGCGGCTCGATATCCCGCGCAAGGAGGCCAAGGAGATCATAGAAGGGTATTTCGCCTCCTATCCCAAGGTGAAGGAGTATATGGAGCATGTGGTCGAGAAGGCCCGCGAGGTGGGCTACGTGACGACGATCTTCGGGCGGCGGCGTTACCTGAACGACATCGCGTCGCGCAATGCGGTGGCGCGCGGACTGGCCGAGCGCAATGCCGTCAACGCACCGATTCAGGGCAGTGCGGCCGATATCATGAAGATCGCGATGGTGCATATCGCCGAAACGTTCCGTCGGGAAGGAATCCGTTCGCAGATGATCCTCCAAGTGCACGACGAAGTGGTGATCGATACGCTGCGCAGCGAGTTGGACCGCGTGCGCGGGATCGTCACCGAGGCGATGGAGTCGGCGGCGAAACTCAAAGTGAAACTGATTGCCGAATGCGGCGTCGGGGAGAATTGGCTCGACGCGCACTGATCCGAAACGCTCCGATATAATTACCGGCCGGAAAAACTGCTTTTTCGGCCGGTTGTTTTTGGAGCCGGCTGCCGTTCGGATTGTCCGGCTTTCGTTCCGCTGCGCCGGAATAGGCTGAAAAGAGAGAAATCCCGGAATCGGGCGATTCGGGATTTCTTGGTTAGGTTAGTTAGGTTAATGAGATGCGGAGATTTCCGCTTTGTGTAATACAAAAATAAAGAGGTTTTTTCAATAATCCAAATATTTCGTAATAAATTTATCGATAAATCCGCCGTTTTCTGATAATTCGTATTAAAAATTTTTAAAAATCGACAAATTTATAATTTTTAAAAAGCCTCGGTTCGGGACGTATCGTTCGGTTTTTTATTTCCGGTCGATGCAGACGATCAGCCCTTCCGAAACGGGAAACGGCTGGCAATCGTCGATTGCCGGCCGTTTTACCGAATCAAACCTGTTTTCAGCCCTTTGCCACTGCAATTTCGGGGGTGGGCTTCAACTCGGCATTGTGCCGGCTGCGATAGGTCGCCGGTGTCATTCCGTACTCTTTCTTGAAGAGTTTGATAAAGTGCGACGTGTTGGGGAACGCGCATTCGCTGCCGATCTGCGAAATGGATTTCGAGGTCGAGATCAGCAGCATGCGGGCGTGCATGAGCCGTTGACGGATAAACCATTGGTGCGGCGGCATCAGGAAAATCCGCTTGAACTCCTTTTTGAAAGAGGTGAGCGACCGGTTGCAGAGCGCGGCCAACTCGTCGATCGAAATGTCGTCGAAGATGTGGTCGTACATCAGTTGCTCGAAGTTTTCCTTCGCCGTATCGATGTTCCCGAGGATTTTACTGCGCAGACAACATTCGTCGTGCGAAACGATCAGGTAGACCAGTTCGGTCATCTTGATGTTTTCCGCCGTTTCGTCGTGGAGGAATCCCTCGCCGCGGAGGTAGTTGGCCGTGTTGCTGAAAAATCCTTTGAGCAGCTGCCAAGCGGGCGTCGAGACGGCGTTGGCGCCCTGACATTCGGGGCAGGCGTGGCTGTATGAGATATTCAGGCCGTAGGTGAGATTGAGATACATCAGAATCTTGTGCAGGTCCGCCGGCTGATAGTAGAAGAGGATCTGTTCGAACGTATTGCTTTCGTCAGGCACCTCTTCGGTGTAGTGCGTTCCGATTCCGAGGAAGAATACGTCCCCTTTTGAGATAGTCTGCCGTTTGTCTCCGTTATAGATGTGCTTTACCCCGCGGACAATGTATCCGATTGCGTAGCGGGATAACGTGTGCGATTGAACTCCGTTATGGAAATGTTCAACGAATTTTACAATCATCGGTAAACCGGAGCTGCGGCGTTCGTAATTTGCCATAAGATTTAATTTTAATTACTAACTACAAAAAAGAGGCTCTCCATTTGCTTGCTATACAAATGTATAACAAAACATTGTATTATACAATTCGAAATTGTACAAATGTATCGCCAAACGATACAAAAAACTTTATTTGTTATTATTGAACCTTTTTATGTCTCTATATCAGGCCGAGAACGAGGCTCAATAAAATAAGAGCTATATAGAACATTGAGGCGACCGTACCGTTGAATTTGGTCAGCACGACCGGAATGAGCGTCGCTGCGGCCGGTGCGGCGAGGGTTAGTGTAATCGCCGTAGATCCCGGTACAAAATAGATGCCGACAATGACGAACAACACATATAAATTGTAAAAAAGAATATTGCGCGGTTTGGTCCGCAGCGTATAGATATCCAGCAGAAGACTGGCGGCCGAACAGATCAGCAAAAAGAGAATCAGGCCCCATGCGATAAGCGAAAAGAGCGTGTTCCCGCCGAAAAAATGATATCCCGAAGGGGTCGTAGCCACGGCTGCGATCTGTCGGGCCGGTTCGTCGAATTCTCCGCCGAAGCTCCAATGGAGAAAACTGACGAAAAACAACGGCAGCACCACGCCGGCGAGCGCCACGACCGATTCGCGCAGCGTACGCCGGAAGAGCAGAATCACAAGCGGGACGAGCAGCAACAATCCTGCGCCCGGGGCGTAGACGAGCGGAATGAGTCCCGCATAGAGCGATCCCCGAAACATCCGGTCGAAGCAGTAGTGGCGATGAAAGCTGTTGTAGTAGTTCCGCGACGCGAGCACCATGAGCAGCAACGTGAAACTCTGTGTCAGAAAGTCGTCGCTCAGCAGGATGCCGCAACTCATGACGCCGAAGAGCGGCATCGCCAGAAAACAACGGGTTGTGTAGAGTTCGGCGCGGACGGTGCTGCGGCCGATCAGAAATCCTGCGACGAAAAGCATTGCGGCGCTCGCCAGTGCCGACAGCAGCGGCCACGACGTGCGCAGCATGACGGTATATTGTCCCAGCGGTGCGTTGGCGGTCGGAATCTCTCCGGCGAACCGTTGCGTGATCCATGCGCGCACGAAAGCGACCGCGACGACCACGAGAAACGTGAATGTCGCTACGGGAAGCGGTTGCCGGATGATATCGCCGAATTTCATATGCAGACAAAAGTAGCGAAAAATGACGAATCGTTGCAAATAATTCGTAACTTTGTTCTACCCGTAATCCACGTATCGGGCAATCGGAAGATGTTGGAAACCTGTTATCAATACGACCGGATCGAAGCCGGATGCGACGAGGCGGGCCGAGGTTGTCTGGCCGGAGCGGTCTTTGCCGCGGCGGTGATCCTGCCTCCCGATTTCCATGATCCGCTGCTCAACGATTCGAAACAGATGAGCGAGCGCAACCGCGACCGGTTGAGAAGTGTGATCGAACGCGAAGCGGTGGCTTGGGCTGTTGCGGCCGTTCCGCCCGAACGGATCGATGAAATCAATATTCTCAACGCCTCGTTCGAGGGGATGTGTCGAGCCGTCGAAGAGCTAACTGTCCGACCGGAATTTCTCGCCATCGACGGCAACCGGTTCCGCACGACGCTCGACATCCCCTACAAGTGTATCGTCAAAGGCGACGGTAAGTACGCCGATATCGCGGCGGCTTCGGTATTGGCCAAGACCCACCGCGATGAATATATGCGGCGGCTGGCCGAAGAGTATCCCCAGTACGGATGGATGAAAAACAAGGGGTATCCTACGCGCGAACATCGGCTTGCGGTGCGGCGTTACGGCGTGACGCCCTATCACCGGTTGACCTTCAACCACGAATTGGGACAACTCGAACTTTTTTGACCGGAGTTCCGGTTATTGCCGGAAGTCCGTTGCTTTCTTTAATTTACCGTGTAAAAATCAATCGAAATGAAAATCCGAAAGACGCTGCTTATATTGGCATTTGCAGCATGGATAGCCCCGTCGATGGCTCAGATCGGCACGGGAGCGACCGTACGAAACGAGAACGGCGCAGAGCCCGCATCCCCGCAATCCGCTCCTGCGGGAGCGATCGGTACGGGAGCGACATCGGGATCGACTGCTGCAATCGGTTCCGGCGCAACGTCTCGTGAACCGGCTCCGGCGAATATCGGGAACGGTGCGCGGCCGGCCGGATCGGTGCATACGGGAAATCGTGAAGAGCCGCCGGTGGGTCGGGGCGCACAGCCTGCGTCCGGTCGTCCGGTTTCTTCGGGGCCGGTGGGTCAAGGTGCGCAGCCCGCATATGGCCGTCCCGCTCCGGCTCCCTCTCACAACGGCGACCGGCAGCACCTCCCTCGCCCCGTCTCTCCGCCGGCCGAAGATCCGGCATTCCATCCCCGTGAGGAGACTTCGGGACGAAGCGCAACCTTCGATCAGGCCGAATCGGCGAAAGAGGTGTTGGTGGTCGAAGAGTTCGGTCGTACGCGGGATGTGCCGGTTGCCTATATGATGGCCTTGCGCGAGATCGTAGGGCAGGCCTGCACCGAACGGGGGCGTCACGAGGTGGTCGATGCGACGACGATTCCCGGACTCGGCGTTTCGGGAGCGGGCGTGCTTTACGGAGCGGCGACCGATCCCGTATCGTGGCAGGAACAGCGCATGGCGACAATGGCCCGTTCGGGAGCCCGTTACGTGATAACGGGGATCGTCTCGGAATATAAGATCGCACATGCCCGAACCCGCGCGGACAAGGAGGGGTTCAAATCGGCAATCCGGCTTGTTCTGACGGGCTACGATCTGGCGACCGCAACGCAATTGGAGACGCGCTCATATAACCTCGTGGGCGAGGGCGTGAAAGCGGAAGAGGCCGATGCGGCGACATTCAATTCGCTCGCCGGTCAGCTGGTTTATTTTCTGGATAATAATTTCAAGTTCGAAACGGAGATCCTGCAAGTCGGGCCGGCCAACAAACGCGGGAAGATCAAGGAGTGCTATATTCATGCGGGAACCCGAATGGGCGTTCGTCCCGGCGACTTGTTCTTGGTTTACGAGGTGGTTCCCATGCAGGGCGTTGCAACTCGCCAGCCGGTCGGGAAGTTACGGGTCAAACGGGTCGACGATACCGATTCGGCGTTCTGCACCATCACTAAGGGCGGCGAGGAGATCGCTCGGGCGATGCAGGCGGGCGACCGGTTGATCGTGATCAGCGATTCGCAGGCGTTGTTCTTCTGATGAAATTCATCGACTTGCCCGAAAAGGCTGCGGAAGAGGATCCCGCAGCTTTTTTTCGGCAGAGCCGATTAGGGGCCCGTCTCGTCTCGACGCTGTCGATTCGGTAATATATACTTTCATGCGCCAAACGTTTGATGCGATTTTCGTTTCCGCATGTCGTTGTTCGCGGCTCGTGGCCGCATTTATAAATCTGACTCTCCCCTAACTGCGGCAGGCAGGCGGGTGCACGTACCGCTTATACGGGCTTTGCCCAGCCGCCACACACACACCTCCGAGGAGGAGACTTGCGGTCTGGTCATTCAACCCGATTTAGGTGTGTGTGCTCTTGGTATATTTATATGTAATCCGGTTGATCCCCTTATTCTCCGCGATAAAAAAAACGATCCGATGCATTGCATCGGATCGTTTTACATGTATAATCAGGGAATTAATATCCCATCGACTTCGAAGCCGCGTAGGAAAGCTTCAGGGCGTTCGCCCGACGAAGTTCCTGCTTTACGTCGGTGATGATACCCATCTTCGTCGCGTCGTCGGCCTTCAGACATACGGTCATCAGCGCACGGTCCGACTCGCTGAGCTTATCGCGCTCGGCTGCGATGAAATCCAGAATATCCTTCTCCGTACGGTACGAGTCGTTGAGCTGGATACGGGGCGCGGTGCCGAACTTCTTCTGCATCGCCGGCGTAGGCTGGCCGATGTGGATGAAGCTGACAAGCGATTTCTTCTCCAGTTTCTGTACCTCGGTTGCGGTCGGAAGCTTGTAGCGAACCAATAGCTCCTGATCGCGCATCGTGGTCGAGACCATGAAGAAGAACAGGATCATGAAGATCACGTCGGGAAGCGATGCCGTCGAGATCGGGGGCAATCCTTTGTTGCCCTTCTTTTTCATTACTGCCATTACTTCTTTCCTCCCACGTTACGCGGCTCGGCCTCCGAGATCTTCAGCGGAACCGCCTTGGTTAATACATTTCGCTGATCTTCGTTCAGATCTTCGAATTTCACTCCGAACTTCTTCATCGCAACTTCGTTACGCACCTCGTTGAATGCTCGCGTCAACTCGTTCTGCACCATGATGTAGGTCTCGTAACTGGTACCGCGGTCCGTCTGGAGGGAGATCACGCCCGAACTGACGGGGTAGGTCCATTTGCTGCCGTCGGGAAGATCGAACTCCTTCGCCTCTTTTTCGGGAAGGTTCTCGTCGTCCAGCGGATTGAGGATAAACTCCTTGGCTTTGTCTTTCAGCTGATGGATGTCCATCTGCTGACCGCCTGCCATGATGTTGTTACCTTTCGAAACGAATACCAACAGAAGGTTACGTTCCTTCACCTTGACATCATCTTGTTTCTGGTTGGGATCGGGCATCGGCGGCAACACGCGCATCAGACCCGTATCCGTATTCATGGTGGTGGCGACAAGGAAGAAAATCAGCAGCAAGAAGGCGATGTCGGCCATTGAACCGGCATTGATCTCCTGTATTTTTCTTTTATCTCCTGCCATTGTTTACTCCTCTCTTATTTGAATAATTTTGCGACCTCCGAATAGAGCGCTGCCACTACGGCTGCTGCCATGGCGATGTAGGCCACGAGAATGCTGCTGTCGGCAATCACCGTCTCAGAGTGCGAAAAGTATCCGCCGTCGGCGAAATTCGGGATCTGGATATCCTTGCCCGCAGCAACGAAGTAGGAGACGAGCACGACGACGACCATCAGGCCGATCGAAAGCAGAGTCCCCTTGACTCCGGCCGGATTCTTCATCATGCCGTATACGGCGCAGAAGATCACCGAGCAGATAGCCAGTACCATCAGAACGTAACCCCAAACGAGGTTCGCGCTGATCGCTGCGTCCGAACCGCCGGTAAAGATGGCGTAAGCCATCATTACCACCGTGATGGCCATCAGCGCACCCAGCAATATGTTCAATATCTTTTTCATAATTTTCGGTTAACTCTTAAAACAGGTCTTGATTATTTCTTGTATGCCGTCAGCATGTCCATCAGGACGATCGAAGTATCCTCCATCTCGTTTACGAGGCTGTCGATCTTGGCTACGATGTAGTTGTAGAACAGCTGGAGAATAACGGCGGCGATAAGACCCATAAGAGTAGTCAACAGAGCGACCTTGATACCACCTGCGACGAGAGTCGGGGAGATATCGCCGGCTGCCTGAATGGCGTCGAACGCCGCGATCATGCCGACAACGGTACCCATGAATCCCAACATCGGCGACAGAGCGATGAACAGACCGATCCACGACAGACCCGACTCCATCAGACCCGTCTGAACCGAGCCGTACGATACGACCGACTTCTCAACGGCGTCGAGACCTTGGTTGTAACGCGACAGACCCTGATAGTAGATCGAAGCGATCGGACCGCGGGTGTTGCGAGCAACCTCCATGGCTGCGTCCACGCCGCCGTTCTTGAGCGCCTCTTCGATCTGTGCGAGGAATTTCTTCGAGTTGATGGTCGAGAGCGTCAGGTAGAGAATACGCTCGATGGCGATAGCCAGACCGATTACCAAGCAGAGGAGCACCGGAAGCATCCATTCCCAACCGCCCTCGAGGAACTTCTGCATCATCACGTGGTGCATCGACTCGCCGGCGATCGTGGCTTCGGCATCGGCAGCGACAGTCGTCGTCTCGGCTACGGCTACCTCCTCGGTTGCGGCTCCTTCGTTTGCGTTATCCTGAGCGAAGGCATCAACAGTGCCAAGCGAGAACATGGCCACTGACAGAATCAAAAAAAGTTTTTTCATACGATTAATTAATTAATAAAATTTGTTTAGTGTTTTTTTCTATTGTTTTAAGTTCGGTTTCCGGTCTCTTTCCGTTAATTATTTTCAATTATTTTTCATTTTTCGTCTGCCGCCGTCCGAAATACGCCGGTTCTCCGGTTTTCGACAAGTTTCGCATCACACAACAAACCTGCATGACAAAAATCTGAGAGTCAATAATTTGCCTTGCTTTTCGTCTGTTTTGCAACCTGCGTGTCATTCGTTTCGGGAGCTAAACTGTGCGAAATATAGAAAAAAAAATCGGTTTATGCAATGCCGTCGTCGGTAAATTCTCCGCGCAGCGAACGTCGCAGAAGCTGTTGCCTCTGTGCTGCGGAGAGGTTTTGCCCCAATACGTACATCAACTTGGCAACGGCCGCTTCGGTGGTGATGTCATGTCCGCAGATGACGCCGGACTCCTGCAACTGCCGACCGGTTTCATAGAGCTCCATGGCTACTCTGCCGCCGCTGCATTGCGTGACGTTCATCACGATCACGCCCCGTTCGACGGCTTCGCGTACGGTGCGGATGAATTCGGGAGCCGTCGGAGCGTTGCCGGCGCCGTAGGTCTCCAGTACGACGGCCTGCAAACCCTCGATCGAGAGCATGGCGCGAAGCATCTGTTCCCGAATGCCGGGGAAGAGCTTGACGACCAGCACGCGATCGTCCAATGCGGCGGCGATCCGCAGTTCGGCGTCGGGGTGCGTCGGCCGGCGGATGCAGTCGCGGTGATAGGTGATGTTGACGCCCACTTCGGCCAGCGCCGGATAGTTGTAGGATCGGAACGCCGCAAACTCCTCGGCGCTCTGCTTGACGGTGCGGTTGGCGCGGAACAGTTGGTTCTGGAAATAGAGCGACACCTCCGGTACGAGCGGCCCTTTCGCGTCGCGGGCCGCCGCGATCTCGATGGCTGTAATCAGATTTTCGCGGCCGTCGGTGCGCAGCACGCCGATCGGAATCTGGCTTCCGGTGAAGACGACCGGCTTGGCGAGATTTTCCAGCAGAAAACTCAGCGCCGAGGCGGTGTAGGACATCGTATCCGTGCCGTGCAGGACGACGAATCCGTCGTAGCGCGCATAATTGTCGCGGATCAGTTCCGCCAGATGGAGCCAGAGCGCGGGGGTGACGTTCGACGAGTCGATGATCGGCGTGAGCGACTTCACGTCGATGTGCACCCGAAGCGAACGGATCGCGGGGAACTCGTCGTAGATGCCGTTGAAGTCGAACGGCACGAGCGCGCCTGTGGCGGGATCGGTTTTCATGCCGATCGTTCCGCCTGTATAGATGATGAGGATGGATGAAAGCATATCGTTTTTACCTTTTTAATCTAAGGTTTCTATCAGGAAACTCACGGGCCGGAAGCCGTCGTTGCACGAAATCATTGCCGAAGCGGGATTCTTCATCCAGCCGTCGTAGAGGTTCGTTCCGCCGTGCGCCAATGTCATGACGAACGGCGAGAGCGTCTGCCACGCGCTGTCGCACATCCCGTCGGGTCGCTGCCAGCCGTCGGCGATGAAGACCTGCCCTTCGTGCATGTCGCATGCATGATCGATCGGGTTTTCGTAGCGTTCGATCAAATCCCGATGGCAGACCTTGCGGATGACCGTAATCTTTATCCTTTTCATTGTTGTTATGCGATCATTATTGGGTAACTTCCGTCGCTGTTGTCGGGCGTATGCCGAACAACGCTTCGGCATTGGCCGTCGTCGCGGCGGCGACCGCTTCGGCGGCGAGCCCTTTGAGTTCGGCGACTTTGTCGCAGACGAAGCGCACATAAGCCGATTCGTTGCGTTGTCCGCGATGGGGCGCAGGCGTCAGGTAGGGACAGTCGGTTTCCAGCACGATCCGTTCGAGCGGCATCGTGCGAACCGTTTCGGCCAGTTTGCTCTTTTTGAACGTCACCGTGCCGCCGATGCCGAAATAGAAATCGCCGCAGCCGCTCAGCCGCTCGAAGGTGGGCGTCTCCTCCGAAAAGGCGTGGAAAACGCCCCGCAGCCGCAATCCGTTTTCGCGGGCGCTCTTCGTTTCGGCTTCGATGATCCGGCACATGTCGTCCCACGCCGCACGGGTATGAATGGCCACGGGAAGATCATGCCGCGCGGCCAGCCGCAGCTGGGCGACGAACGCTTCGGTCTGTTGGGCGACGAACGCATCGCTCCAATAGTAATCCAAGCCGATCTCGCCGATGCCGTAGAAACGTGCGATTCCTTCGGGCGGATCGAGCAGGTAACGCTCCACGCGGGCCAACTCCTCGCTCCATGCGGGATTGTCGTTGACCGACGTGGGGTGCAGCCCTATCATCGGAAAGCAAGATTCGGGGTGGTTGCGGCAGAGGTCGAAAAGCCGATCGTCGCTCGACGCGTCGATGGCCGGCAGCAGCAACGCCGCAACGCTGGCGGCATGCGCACGTGCGATCGTAGCTTCGCGGTCGTGGTCGAATTCCGGTTCGTAGATATGCGAATGCGTATCGATCAGTTTCATCTTTATTCCCTTCGGTTTATCGGATTCTTTCATAGCGGCTGCCGGGCAGTTGCCGCAGTGCGCCCGAGAGTTCGAGCCCCATCAGCAGGACGCTCAGCGTTGCATAGTCGCGGCCGCTTGCGGTCATCAGTTCGGCCAGCGAGCGAGGTTCGTCGTCGAGTAGCGTCAACACCCGCTCTTCATCGGCTGTCAGTGACGGCGTGACGGCGGGAGCGGCCTTTTCGTGTCGGGAGAGTGCGAAATCCCATTGCAACTCTTCGACGATGTCGTCCGCCGAACGGATCAGCAACGCCTTTCGGTTGCGAATCAGCGAGTTGGTTCCGAACGAGTTGGAGTCGGTCGTGCGGCCCGGAGGCGCCATGACCGTACGATCGTAGCTGTCGGCATACTGCGCTGTCGTGAGCGACCCGCCCGATGCGGGCGATTCGACGACTATCGTGCCGGCGCTCAGACCTGCGATAATGCGGTTGCGGGCGAGGTAGAATGTTCCGCGCTGTTTGCTCTGTGAATGGAGCTCCGAGACCAACGCTCCGCCGCGTTCGACGATCTCGTGTGCGACGGCGGCATGCTGTGCGGGCGTCACTTCGGGCAGCGGATTGGCCAATACGCCCACGGTAGGAATGCCTGCCGCCAATGCCGCTCGGTGGCAGGCTACATCCACGCCGAAGGCCAGTCCGCTTACGACCGCAAGGTCGGGGATATGCGCCAGACCATGCACCAGTTCGTCGCAAAGTCGCTGGCCGTAGGCCGAAATACGGCGCGTACCGACCATCGAAATGCAGCGCTGCGACAGTACGGCGGCGTTACCTTTGATATATAATACATGAGGATAGTCAGGGATTTCGCGCAGGAGCGCAGGATAGTTCTCGTCGGTCGAGACGAGGGGCGTAATGCCATGCTGCCGGCAATAACGGGCTTCACGTTCCGCCTCCGCATGACTTTTGCGGGTAACGATACTGCGGGCGATATCTGCCCGCAGCTCCGCTCGGCCGGTCAGATCGTCCGCCGATGCTGCGAAGACGGCCGAGGCCGTCCCGAAAACCTCCAGCAGATGGACGACTCCTTTGATTCCGAGGCCCGGAACCAGCGTGAGCGCAATATCGTCGATGGTCATAGCGTAATTTTTGTAGTGTAAAGGTAGGTAATTTTTGGTGAAAACGGAAAGTTACGGATAAGTTTTGCAAAAATGAGAAATGTTTGTATATTTGCAATCTCAAAACCGATCTTCTTCGTTCTGAGACCGCTGCAATGAGGGTTAGCAGAGGTGTTCGGGTAAGGAAAAGATCGGCGATTTGGTCTGATGGCCGAGTGGCTAGGCAAAGGTCTGCAAAACCTTGTACAGCGGTTCGAATCCGCTTCAGACCTCTTTGTTGAATCGCAATAAGTTGAAAATCATCTTATTGCGATTTTTTGTTGAGATTTTCCCCGCATTTTCCCCGCAATGTAGGGTGTTTTGGATGATTCTGCGATCGCGCTGCTTTGTTGACACCGTATTTATTCGGCTTCGAAAGGCGGTCGCTGCGAAATGCAAAAGGATATTTTTAATTCATCTTGATAGATGCCAATGGGTTGAATCGGATTTGCTTTTGAAATATAGCGCTGTTTCGCTGAGAGCTTTATTATACGAACGCCCCGAAAGGATCAGAGCCTTTCGGGGCGTTGCAGTTCGGGGAGCGTTTATCTCGGATCATTTGCCTTGTTGCAGGACACGGACGGTATCGGACCAATCGCCCAATGTCAGCGTGATAAAGACTTTGCGCATTTTCGATTCTTTATTTTCCGTCATTTCGATACGGATGTTATGGGCGTCGAGCCTTTCCAGCGTAAGCCAGTCGTGGAATTGATGCACCGGCTTTTCCTCTGTTTCGCCCGAAGCGAAGTCGGGGTACATTAATACGAAATCCGACGGGTCGTCCCCGTTCTGCATATTCTCAAGCCACCATGAACCGGTGGCCGTAATCGTGTATGTTCCACCTTTGGCCGGAACTTCGATCGTGTGTGTTGTGAGCCCGACGGGATTTTTTCTCGTTTTGTCCGAATTGTTTTTGTCGGAGCAGGCGGTCAGCATGATTGCCGCCGCAACGAACAGTAGTCCGTTTTTAATTATCTTGTGGTTCATCGTGGTAGTTTCGGGGAATGAAAACAGCGTTAAGTATCATGTGAAGATTTTGGAAATTATAACCGCCCACCGGAGGATATTCGCCCTTTTCGGTTAATTCGGGGCCGTCTATCGGGTTCATATTCGACCATTTGTACCAGCCGTTCGACAGCCCTTTCCAACCCCAATTGCAATATAGGTAGTACAAATGTCGTCCTGCTCTCGGCCCTCCGTTCTCTAAATACCAGATATTAATGTCCATACACCCGCCGACAATCCATTCGTGGCCGCCCGTTCTTTGTCCGTTCTCATATATGCCTCCGTCCATAATTACCACGCCGCCGTAGTGGTCGAAATACTCGATGATCTTATCCTTGTCAAACGGTTGGACAGGAAGGGAGGAATAATGACATCTTCCCAGCGCGTTTCGTACATCTTCCGAAGTCGCTGTGCTGTTATCTAATCCATACTGCATATTTAAGAATTTACGGCGGCCTAAAATACTGAGGAATTGTGTCAATTGTTCCATTGCATCCCAATCGTAATCGTAGCCTCCTTCGACGCTGCATATTTTATCCCAATCCAAAGGGAAACCGTCGATTTCAGACGGTTCACGGTTCCAAGCCATAAGCATTGCGGTAGCGACTGCAACACATCCAACTTTGCAATTTTTACCGTCAATCATCATACAGTATTTGTTGAATGGCGAGTCTTGTCCCCATTTCCACTTATTTGTGCGAGGCCCTTTTTTGTAACATACGATCACATTGTAGATTGGATCGGGATATACGATTTTACCGTCCATTCCCGGAACTTTATTATAAGGAAGTGTTATTCCGTTTGTTTCGGCTTGTATCGAGGCTTGCACGTCCCGCATAAAGAGAGCGAGGCCTTTGTTCTCGACCGTATCTCTCAGATCGAGCGATCCCTCCTCCGCGATTGCGTATACGGGCGATAACCGTCGGTCTGCTCCCAGCAGGGCGAATCCCTGTCCGGCGTCGTAATTTACCAGATATAGCATTGTGTCCTGCGGCACGCCCGAACGGGTCGCGGCGCTGACGGAGCCTACGACCTGAATAGTTGCGGGGGTGCGGCCTGCGGCGGCTCTCGTTCCCGTGCCGGTTCCCTCAATTCCGGCGAAAAACTTTGAGGCGTTTTCAATCGCTTCGCTCACGGAGATACGATTGGAGGTAGTACCCGAAGCCGGTACAGCTTCGCTCACGTCGGGATTCTCAGTACATGAAATCCCGAATACGGCCAGAGCCGCAAGAATGAGGTAAATAGGCTTCATAATCAAGAGAGTTTTGGACAGTTCAAGTTACGGAGAATATGCGGGAAAAACAATCCTCCGAAATGTCCTATTATTAGTCTGATACGTCGTATTGTTCCCGCGCCGAAAATCTGCGGCGGCCCATTCGGAACAGATTCGGGCGCGATTCTCAAACCGTAGATTTTCGGGTATTTGAAATCGAGATGCGCGGAAGCGGAGCCGGCGGTAGGTGGTTGGGAGATTTCCGACAGCCTGCCGAAAGCAAGTTGCGGGATTGGTAAAGCGCTGAGCGTTCGATGCGAATTTAGGATCTGTCCGGTTTACCGGAAAAAACTGATCAGCAACATTACATTCAGGACGGTCACGATTCCGCCGATGCCGTAAAGCAGATATTGGGTAAGGCGGGCGTTTTTATATTTTCCCATCACGCGCTCCGAGGAGGTGAGATATACTTGCAGGAAAACCGTGAACGGCAGTTGGATGCTGAGGATCATCTGCGAGTAGATCAATCCTTTGAACGGATCGCTGATCAACAGGATGATGAGAAAAGCCGCGATCAGCGAGATCATCACGCCGAAACGGGAGTGGTTGTCCTTAATGTCGTAGGGTTCCCGAAAGATACCGGCAAAGATCGAACCGGCCGCCATGCCTGAGGTGATTGTGGAAGCGATGCCGGCAAACAGGAGGGCGACGGCGAAGACGATCGTCGCACTGCCGCCCAAAAGCGGTTGCAGCAGCGAATCGGCTTGTTGCAGCTCCTCTACGGGCGTTTTCGTTACGAAAAAAGTCGCGGCGGCCAGCAGGATCATGGCGCTGTTGATCGCCCAGCCGACCAGCATCGAGAAGATCGTATCGACATATTCGTAACGCAACTGTTTGCGAATAACGGAATCGTCGCTCAGGTTCCATTGGCGGCTCTGGATTACCTCCGAATGCAGGAACAGGTTGTGAGGCATTACGACGGCTCCCAATACGCTCATGATAATGACCATCGAACCGGATGGAAACGCGGGCGTCACCCAAGCGCGGGCCGCTTCCGGCCAGTCGATCGTCACGAGCGACAATTCGTAGATAAATGAAAGCCCGATGATCGAGACGAAGGCGATGATCCATTTCTCGATCAGCCGGTAACTGTTGGTGAAGAGCATGACGACGACGAAGATCAGCACCAGCAGCGCTCCGATGCGGATCGGCACGCCGAACAGCATTTGCAGGGCGATGGCCCCGCCCAGAATTTCGGCCAAAGACGTGGAGATCGAAGCCAGTACGGCCGAACCCAGCAACAGGCGCGAATACCTCGGTTTGAGATAAACCGACGCTGCTTCCGAAAGGCACAGTCCCGTCGCAATGCCCAAGTGTGCGACGTTGTGCTGCAACACGATCAGCATGACGGTCGAAAGCGTCACCATCCACAGCAAAGCGTAGCCGTACTGCGCGCCGGCGGCCAGATTCGACGCCCAGTTACCGGGATCGATGAATCCGACTGTGACGAGCAGCCCGGGGCCGATGTATTTGAAAATTTCCAGTCCTCCCAGATGGGGTTTGTGATCCGGACCGAAATGACGAGACCAAAATGACATGTTATAGCGCTTTATTTCGGTGGCTAAAATACGAAAAAATAATTTCTCCAAGAACGGTCGCCGTTTTCGGATTCTTCGCAAATCCGATTTCGACTATCCGACGATCCGTTCCGTTCCGCGACCGGGCGGGATCGTCGAAACGGCATAACGCTTCCAAGAGAGCGAACACCGGCCGCCCGCATAATGATTTACGCGATCGAGCAGCCCGCATACTTAATAAAAGAGGAGACTCTTATTTCGAAGTATTTGTAAATCGCGTCGGTCGAGAAGAGCGTTTCACCGGACTTATCGGCGATTTTGCCGAAATTTTTTTGCGATTTGTCCGATACTTTCCGTTTTCGAATCCAGAAACCGCATTGAGGAGGGTTCTGACGTGATTTTCGGATTGTAAAAGTCGAATATCCGTCATCCGTAGATTTATCCTTCATTTTCGGAAGATGACAGGCGGTCATGCGATTTTGTCTCCGTCTTTTGTTGTTTTCAAAATCGGATGCTTGTAAAATAAATAATTGTAATTCAGTCGATTATTTTTCGGTGTTTAATTATTGTAATCCGATTTTTGAAAATATTAAGTGCTATCGAGGATGGTTAATGAGTCATTCGCAACATATTTTAATAATTAAAGCCGGTTAGTTTATTTTTTATAATTTTTAAGCTATTTAATAAAAAATGTTTATATTTGCACCCGTTGAAGAATGATAACTGTTTTATATAGCCCCAACTTCAAGCTGTATATTTGTAGTTATGATATTCATGAAGGATCGTTAAATCGTTGTTTGCGTATTGCTCTGTTTATGGCATGGCGTGGTGTTTATTGCATATCCTTCATTTGAAACCGGTCGGTTTCAGCAGTTGGGTTGCATCGCCGCGCTTTTTTCATTTTCCTCCGCGGGGCGTTTATGAACGGTTGAACCGAAAGGCGTAAAGAGGTAGTGTAATTGAGGACTCTTTATCTCGATTTTGCATCAGCGGGAAAGACGCCGGATTTTAATAGTTTAGAATGACAACACCCCGAAATGAATTGAAGAGCCCGAAGGGCCGAAAAACAATAAAGAGAGAAGGTTTGGTGGACGGCTTGTCTGAAGAGAATATCAGACGGGTACGGAATCTCGCTCCTCCCGACAACATTATCACTTCGGATATTCTTAAACGGCTTCGCGAAGGCGATCATGAGAGTTTCAAAAAGGTGTATTTGCATTGGAGAAGACCTATTTTCAAATTTGTTTTTAATCTTACCGGATCGGAAGTCGAAGCCGATGATATAACGCAGGATATTTTTATCACGCTCTGGAATTATAAAGAGAAAATAGATCCCGATAAGAACATCCGGTCCTTCCTGTTTTTGGTAGCACGACGGGCTGCATATAACAGCCACAGAACACGGAAGCTCCGTGACAAATATGCCGGATCCGTGTTTGACGATGCGGATTATTTGACTTCCTATGAAATAATTGTGGAGAAAGAAGCGGAGATGATAAAGGACGCTCTGCTTAAACGTATGCCGCCGCAACAGCGGAGAATCTTTGAAATGGCTCACGACGAGGGCCTCAGTTCGGAAGAAATCGCCCATCGGCTCGGACTGAAAAGGGAGACGGTGTATAATCAACTCTCCATTGCAAGAAAGAAAATTCGGGATGCCGTACTTCTCTTCCTTGTTTTGTTCGCTGCGCCTTTTTCCGACGATCAAATCGTCAATCTAATTCGTTCCCTTTTTAAATAAGCGGTGAAATAGGTATTGACAAGGCCCCCCGGTTTAAACCGGGGCGGCCTTACTTATCTCTATTCGGGAGGAATAATTTTTATTTATTCCTCTGATAATAATATAGTTACGCTATCTTAAAGTGAAAAAGTCAACTATTTTATGTGAGATTTCACGACTTCGCGTGATTACTTTATAAGAGACGGTATGAACGCGGAACGCTGCGACGGATCGGACAATTTCCATCCCGTCCGGCGCAAACGGGGGCTGCGAAGTGTAAATGGATGACGAATAGCATACGGAAAAAATTTACAATCGAACGGGTTCCCGCGGAAGAGAGGATGCGATCCTTCTCAGGGAAAGATGAAAAGAACTAAAAATTGGGTTTCGAACCGATAGCTGCCGACAGCCATTAATAAAATTGAAATGAGGAATTGGAATTACGATAAAAAAAGAGCCGCAGACCTGATAGACTTGTTGCAGGACCCTGAAACGGATTTTCAAACGAAAGAGGAGATCCGTGCGTGGTATTGGAGCGATGTCAGCAAGGAGGCGAAAGTCGCGGCTGTTATCGACCAGTTCCGGCAATTGATGCCCAATGCGGTTCCAGATGAGAATGACAAGCGTAAATTTTCGGAATTGGCTCGGCTCCTGAATTTCGAGGAATCCCGACCGACCGGAATCGTCCGGCGAAAAGGGATTTCGGTGTTCCGCACATCGGTACGTATTGCATTCGGGCTGGCGGCCTCGTTGTTTGTGCTCTTTGGCATTTATCGGTTTGTCTATTCATGGGGTGAGGATATCCCGATTACGGAGAAACCTATTTTTGCCGAGGTAACGGAGGCAGCCAAAGATTCCGAACGGGTAATTGAACTGCCCGACGGATCGTCCGTTACCCTGTGTCCCGGCGCTGAAATTCAGTACCCCTCCGATTTTATTCGGAACAGAACCGTCTCGCTTGTCGGAGAGGCGGTTTTCGATGTGGTCAAATCTACGGATGCACACGGAGAACGGCAGCCGTTCACGGTTTCTGCCGGTCAGTTGACGGTCAATGTTCACGGAACGATTTTCAGGGTTACGGATTCCGCGGATGAGGATTTGACGACGGTCGCCTTATATCAAGGCAGCGTCAGCGTAGAGACCGGTTCCGATACGACCGAACTCTCCCGCGGCGAAGCGTTCAATCTCAACAGGGAAACGAAAGCGTATTCGGTTTCGCTGATCTCCGCCGGTGAGATGATAAATAACGGGGTGCAGCCTTTATTGAGATTCGAGCGTTCCAGCCTCGGAAACCTCATTACTTCGCTGGAGGCGAATTATAAAGTCTCCTTCGTCGTGCCGGCCGGTATCGACCTCGATAAGGGCGGATTTACAGGCGATTTTGAAGGCGAACCCCTTGACCGCACTTTGAGGATGTTGACGAAAGCCAACAAATCGCTGGCGTTTATACGACGTGAGGATAAAGTATATGTAACAAGAAAATAAAACACACTCGAATTATGATTCCAAACAAAACAAGAAACAACCCCGGACTGATATTGCGTCTGGCTGTGTCCTGTCTTTGTTTTATGGCTGTTGTAACTACCGCGTCCGCCCAAAGCGGGACGGTAATTATACCCACGCGGGAAACGACTATAAAACAGGCGCTGGACGAAATACAGCGGCAGACGGACTATTCGATCGTGGTAAACTGGGGCGATCTCAATCCTGAAAGAAGGGTGTTTTTCCCGTCCCAGCGGCTCCAGATAAAGGAGTTGCTGAGGATCTGTCTGGAAGGCACCGCTTTCACGTGGGAGCTTTCCGGCGATAAGATTGTCATCACCTATCTGGACGACGGACACGCGGATCGGAGCGCCATGGCCCGCAATGGTTTCCAACGGACGCAGATGAAATTTGTACCCGATCCGTGGAGCCGGAATCAACGGCCGTTCGACAACATGTTCAATACCCGAAAGGCCGAGTGGCGATATGGCTCGGCCGGGCAGGATTCCGTCGGATTGGTCGTAATCAATTATCGGGTTAACAGTTCGGTCGTCGAAAAAGATTATATGGACAACGCCCGTGCGCTCGAGATCATCCGACGCACCCTGACGAACAAGGACGTGCTTGCCTCTCTCGACTATATCGTCGTGACGGCAGGGTCTTCTCCCGAAGGCAATACCGCCGCGAACGAAAAACTCGCAGCGGATCGGGCCTTGGCGATGAAATCGTATCTGATGTGGCAATATCCGTTCCTCGAACGGGACATGATCTATACGTTTTCGATCGGCGAAGATTGGACGGGACTTCGGAAAATGGTGGCAGAGGATCGATATACCCCCTATCGGGAGGAGGTTCTCTATACGCTGGATCATGTTTCGGGAGACGATGCCAAACGCGCGCGGCTGAAATCGATCGGCGGCGGCGCGGCGTATCGCTATATCCTGATGTATATGTTGCCGAAATTGAGAGGCGCCGCCGCGGCAACCCTGCATTTCAAAGAGCCGCAAAACGAAAAAGTGATCGAAACGCATACCGTGGATACGCTGTATGTAGACCGGATTGTGGAGAAAAAGATTCTCGTTCCGCAGGAGGTGGAGCTGGAACCCAAACCCATGTTCGCCATTAAAACCAATCTGCTGTTCGACGTGGCGTCGGCTCTGAATGCCGAGATCGAAATTCCGATCGGAAAACGATGGTCGATCGCCGGCGAATATGTCTTCCCGTGGTGGTTGTGGGAAAAGAAACAGATTGCCGTCGAAACGTTATACGGGACTCTCGAGGTCCGGTATTGGTTCGGGGATCGGACGGATCGCAAACAACTCACGGGTTGGTTTATGGGTCTGTACGGCGGCGGAGGCTATTACGACCTCGAATGGAAGGACAAAGGCTATCAGGGCGAATTTTTCCACGTCGGATTGAGCGGCGGTTACGCCCATACGATCAGCCGAAACGGAAATTGGCGGATGGAATATTCGCTGGGCATCGGATACCTCGGAACGAAATACCGCGAGTATGTGCCGAAATTCGGCGCGGACGGCGAATGGCACCTGATCCGTCAGAACAACGGCAATTACCGATGGATTGGCCCGACAAGAGCCAAAGTATCTCTGGTGTGGATGATCAATAACGGCTACCGGAAGAAAGGAGGTTCGAAATGAGGAAAATGATAAAGATAGGCGTGTTGCTGATCGGCATTGCATCGCAACCGTTCACGGCCTGCGAGCGGCGTCCTTTGGAGAATGAGTTTGCGGAAACCGCGCTGATTCCCGTTAAGATCGATTGGAGCGGATCGAATATTCCCGTCACGGATCCCGACGGCAACGGTTACGTCCACCGTGTCTCCGTGCGTTTCTTCCCGAAGAACGGCGCGCCGGCTTTCGACCGGTATCTCGAAACCAATGTCATCGAAGGAAAGATCGATGTCCCCGTCGGCGAATACTCGGTCGTCGTGTTCAACGAGTCGGTTCACGACATCTACTGGGAGGATGCCGTGTATTTTACCGACGTCGACGACTATGCAAACTTCGCCGCCTGCAAGAAGAGCGACGACCCGCTGAATTATGAGTTCTATACGCCTCAGCCCGGCGAAGAGCTGATTGTGGAACCGCTTCGTCTCGCCTCATGGAGCCTCGATGATTTCGTCGTAACCAATGAGATGATTACCCGTACCCGCAGCATTTCCCGTGCGCCTCTGCCCGCGGACGCTATGGAGAACGCTCTTACCCATGTAGTGATGCGTCCGTTGACCTATACGGTCAAGGTGACGGCTTGGGCGGAGAATCTTTGTTCGGCGCAGGTGATTCAGGGCGCGATGCGCGGCTTTGCCAAGAAGGTCTATATGGGATCGGGGCGGACGGAACAGGCTCCGGCCACGCACGTCTTTAAACTGAACAGCCGCCGGTGGGACGACGGAGACCAGAAACACGGTACGGTCACGAAGAGCTTCCTCAGTTTCGGGAAGGTGCCGCAGACCGCCCAGTATTCGCTTAATATGGATGTCGTCTATGTGACCGGAGAGGTATCCGATCAGCCCCATCTCTTCGATGTTACGGATCAGGTGAACTCGCCTTCGCCGACCAGCGACGCGGATATCTCCGTCGCCGTCGATCTGCACCTTCCGTTAAAAGAGGGCGGCATCAATGTCGGAGACTGGGAAGATGAAGTAATCACGATAAAATAACCCACCCCCATAATCAAATATATACATTTTATCACTTAGTTTTTTAACTTTTTAATTTCACAAACAATGAAAAATCTTTTTCTGCTGTTCGCGGCAACCGGCCTTCTGATGGCGAGTTGCACGCAAAACGAAACGGACGGGTTCAATTCGCAGAATCCCGACGCGATTAAATTCTCGGCGGCCACGTCGAGGGCGTCGATCTCCAATCTGGCGACGCTGGAGGGCGATTCCGACGGTTTCACGGTATATGGTATCAGTCAGGGCGCAAGCGCTTGGTATACCAATATCGACGGCAACAACAACTACCGTTATAGCAGCGGCAGTTGGGGATGGGCGGGAACGGCGGCGAAATGGCCGACCTCTGCCGCCGATTATCCGATGGTGTTTTATGCGGTCTATCCTCAGAGTTCGTCGGGCGTAATGACCGTGACGGCGACGGATCCCGCTACATCTCCGCTCACGGGGACGGTTACCATTCCGAGTGCCGCTTCCCTTCAACGGGACATTCTTGCGGCCAAGGCTACGGCTACGGCGAAACCGGCCGGCGGTATATTGCCTCTCACGTTCAAGCACATCCTGTCGAAGGTGAATTTTGGAATCATTGCCGGCGACGGTTTTACGGTCAATATTCAGAAAGCCAGCGTGGTAAATGCCAAAATGACCGGCACCTACGACTTCGTAGCCGAAGGATGGTCTACTCCCACCGGTCCGAGAACTTTCGACTATTTCAAGAATACGTCGGCTAATTTCACGACGACCGGCACCTCTTCGGAGGATACCGCCGTACCGTTCTATACAGGGAATCACGGTTATCATCTGATGCTGATGCCACAGACTACAAGCGCATGGGATAAGACGATATCCGGCTTGACGTACGGCGCTTACATCGAGGTGATCTACCGGATTAAAAATGCCTCCGGCGATTACATCGGTTACGAGGATGCCAACAACTTTCTTTCGGATCATTCGGAATCCTACACGGACGGATCGAATACGTGGGGGTCGCCTCTTTACACCGGTATCGCAACCGGAAACAATCCTTACGGCAGCAATCCGCTCTATGTCCGCGTCGGTTTTCCGCTGGAGATTACGTGGGTTCCGGGCAAGGGTTACACCTACAATATCTGTCTGGGAACGGCCGGTTCGACCAACGGGTATTATGTAGACGAGACCTATTATGACAAGGATGGAACGGATACGGGCATTCAGATCCTCGGCCCCGATGACAAACCGGTTAAACCGGGCGATCCGATCATGGACGGAACGATCAACTTCCTGGTCAAGGTGACCGAATGGGACGATCAGGCTGCAACGGCGGTTCAGTAATCAATCCGCTTCATGGATCGATGAGGCACGCATAGGGTTATGGGGGCTGATTACCCCCATAGCTCACAAGATTCACTAAATAAAATAAAGACGCTATGAAACGTATTCTTTGGACTTACTTGCGACTGTTATACTGACGCTCGGAGGATTCGATCCGAAAGATCGGGTCGAAGCAAGCCTGTGTTTTACGAGCAGCGGGTCGGTCCCGCGAACGAATTGCATTTTAACTTTATAATTTTTATAGAACAATGAAAAAAATCTTTCTAATGGTTGCAACAATCGGCCTTGTAATGGCGAGTTGCACGCAAAACGAAACGGACGGGTTCAATTCGCAGAATCCCGACGTGGTCAAATTCGGGGCGGCCACTTCAAGGGCCTCGATTGCAAATCTCTCGACGTTGGAAAACGACGCCGACGGTTTCTCGGTCTATGCCATCGCCAACGGCGCAACCGATTGGTATTCCGGTATTGACGGCAGTACCAACTACCGTTATAGCAGCGGCAGTTGGGGATGGCCGGGAACGCCGCCGAAATGGCCGACCACTTCGTCCAGTTATCCGATGACGTTCTATGCGGTTTATCCTCCGCGTGGAACCTATATCGCTATGGTCGTATCGTCCGACCCCGCCATACCGGAGATCAAAGCCGGCGTAGGCATCCAGAAAGACGTTTCCGCTCAGAAGGATATATTGGTCGCCAAAGCCACTGCCGGAGCGAAACCGACCGGCGGCATCCTGCCCCTTACGTTCCAGCACATCCTTTCCAAGGTGGATCTCGGCATTATTGCCGGTTACAGCACGAAGGTCAATGTTCAGAAAATTGGCATCATGAACGTCAAAGATTCCGGCGAATACAATTTTGAATCGGGCTGGTCGAACCTTTCGGGCAAATCGAGCTATGAATATTTTAAAGACTATGCGACCAACTTCACGACGGCGGGCTCCTCTGAGGCAGAAGATACGGCCGTGCCGTTCTATGCAGGAAACCATAGTTATCACCAGATGCTGATGCCGCAGACTACAAGCGCATGGGATAAGACGGCGGCCGGTTTGTCGACCGGCGCCTACATCGAAGTCTTTTACCGGATTAAAAACGGCGATGGTGATTACATCGGTTATCGGGAAGCGACTAAATACGCCGAGGATCATCCGGGCTATATAGACGGAACGTATAAATGGGGAGATCCCATGTACTCCGGCATCACGGGCGGCAGCTTGCCTTATGGCAACAGACCGTTCTATGTCCGCGTCGGTTTCCCGTTGGAAGTTAACTGGGTTCCGGGCAAAGGTTATACCTACAATATCTGTCTGGGTACGGCCGACTCGACCAACGGGTATTATGTGGACGACTCCTATTACGACGAGGATGGATTCTATACGGGCGTCCCGATTATCGGAGCCGACGGTAACCCCGTAGAGAAGGGCGATCCCGTCATGGACGGAACGATCAACTTCTTGGTCAAGGTGACCGAATGGGACGATCAGGCTGCAACGGCGGTTCAATAGTTCGCACGGGTTGCAATCCCGCTTCATTCGATCGATGAGGCGCACATAGGGTTATGGGGGCTGATTACCCCCATAGCTCACAAGATTACTAAAAAAAGACACTATGAAACGTATTCTTTTACTTGCGACTGCTATACTGACTCTTGGAAGCTGTTCGAAAGATCCGATCCAAGAGGTCGGATACGGTGCATCCGAAGTCGTATGTTTTACGAGCGAGTCGATCACGCGCGGAACTCCGGTTCGCGACGAATCGCAGATGACCGACATCGGGGTCTTCTGTTCCTATACGGGAGGGAATGACTGGACCGACGGCGATCCGCTGGACAAAATGTTTAACCGGCGGCTCATTCGGGGCGGTTCGGGCGTTTGGAATTACGACGGACAGCCCGAGAAGTGGAATGCAAATCTGGCGAGCGACCGGTATACTTTCTTCGCTTATGCGCCTTACGAAACGGCCGACAACGGGATCGTTGTAAACGGGAGTTCGGCGACGACCGGCGTGCCGACGCTCGATTATACCGTGCCGACGGACGTCACTCTGCAACCCGACCTGATGGTCGCCGTAGCGAGAAAGAACATCCGTCCCAACCCCAATCCCGTGGCGTTGCAGTTCGAACACGCGCTGACCTGCGTCGGATTCCAGATCGCCGGAGACAATGACAAGATCAAGGGGATCGCCGTCACGGGCGTCTCCGTCTCCGGACAGTTGTCGATCGACGGCGGCGGCATCGTTTGGAGCGCTCTCGGAGCGAAGACGGACACCGATTTTTCCGCATCGATCAATTGCGACGCCGGTCAGAATTATTATACGGCGACGGCAAGCATGTCCACCGGTCTGATGAAGGGCGACGGTTACCTGATGATGATTCCCCAGACGCTGGACGACGATGCCAAGGTCGTTATCACGAAAGACGACGATTCGACCGTCGAGGTGAACCTCAATTCCGGTTACGTATGGGAGCCCGGAAAAAACGTGGATTATCATATCACCCTCACGCCGAATGGAGTTCTTGTCGTAACGGGGCCTTCCGATTACGATTATAACGGGGGCACGCAGAATTTCAGCGTTGAGAGCCATACGACGACCGGCACACCGGTGGCGTGGATCGCCGAGTTTTCGACCGACGACGGTGGGACGTGGACGACCGATAAGCCCGAGTGGCTGACTTCGTTCGAGACGGGCGGACCGGGCGGCAGCTCGGCGAGCCAATATGCGGTTGAAGTGGCTCCGCTGGCCGGAAGCTCGGACAACGCCGAGGATCAACGGCTGAAGGAGACGGCTGTCGAAGGATCGGCAGGATCGCCCGTAGACCTTTCGATGCGGTTGGGCGTTCGAAATACGGCCAACTGCTACATCGTCAATGCTGCGGGGCACTACAAGCTGCCGTTGGTGTACGGCAACGCGATCGTAGATAACGGGACCAATGCGGAAGCCTACAATCCTGCGGTGACGGGAACGACGCTGACTCCATTTCTGCGCCATGACGATCAGGCGATTTCAGGGCCGTGGATAAAGGACCAGACGACGCCTGTCGATGCGATATTGGTATGGGAGGACTCTCCGGGACTGATCGCCGACGTCGACTATGACAGCAGCGATAGGGGATCCATCACTTTCGAGGTGCCGCATTCGACCGTCGCGCAGGGAAATGCCGTCATCGCGGTGCGCGACGCTTCGCAGACGATACTTTGGAGCTGGCACATCTGGGTGACTCCGCTCGTGGATGCCGTTACCGGAGCGACGACGGCGACAGAACAGGTAAAGAACCACAATGGGATACTCTATCAATTCATGAAGGTCAACCTCGGCTTGTGTACGGGCAAAACGATCACCTACGGCCCGTTGCGCAAGGTGAAAGTCCGTATCAGTCAGACCGGTTTGGACAACCCGTTGAGCCAGATCTTCGAGATTGTTCAAAATCCCGGCACGGAGACGATCGGGGATAACAGTCCGTATTGGCAATGGGGCCGCAAAGATCCGATGCCGCCGTCGAACGGGGTCACAGCAAGCGGAGCCGCTGCCGAAAAGACTATTTACGGTAATTTCGAGTTTGAACTGATGTCCCGTGCGGCTACGTTGGGAGATGCGATCCAGCACCCTTACGGATTCTTCTATGCCGGAACAAGTCGATTTAACTGGTGCTCGACGAACTATCACAATCTTTGGAGCGCGGTCAGTTCGGTAACGACTGCAAATGACAACCTTGTCGTCAAAACGGTTTACGACCCCAGTCCGGTAGGCTTTACGATGCCTGCTTCGAATGTATGGTCGGGATTTCACACGGAGGGTACGAATGAGTCCGGCACCGTCTATATAAATGCGTCCGGGGCGTTCGACAGAGGCTGGAATTTCTACTGCTACAGCCAGCAGGATCCGACCTATGCGAGCCATGGGACGACATTTTATCCGGCTTTCGGTTACCGTCCATACAACAGCTTCAATCCCAGTTCCGTTGGCACTGTCGCTTACTACTGGACGGCGGGGGCTTACAGCGGCAGCTCCGGTTATGGCTTGGTCTTCGGCGCGGCGCGCGTCAACTCGATCGGCGATGCTTCGCGCGGCATTGGCGCGAATGTTCGCTGCGCAGTGGAGAAGAAGATGAGCTCTAATTAGCTTCGTCTCGTTCGCGGGGCAGGTGAAAAGCCTCGCGAACGGATGAACTGAATCGGTTTGCGGCCGGCGAGAGACAGGCGGCGCGGAAATCGGCGATACGGTTTTTCTCAGCGTGCGTGCACGCTGGCGGTAAAGAGAACGTGTCGCAATTGTATGGTTGTCATTGTGTGTAAAATAAGGAGGTCGAAAGACCTCCTTATTTTGTGTGTTTCCATGTTTCGCGACTTCGGGGCCTTTGCCGACCGTTCCGTTGGCTGTCTCGTCGTCCGCAGGATAGCGGCCTGTCGTACGGCGGCGACTCTCTCGATCGGAAACGTTGTCGAAAATACAGACCGGATTTGCCGTTTACCGGTGGAAAACTTCGTTGCGGGTTAAAATTTGCGGCGGAAGAGGGTTATTTTGATTTTATTTCAAAATTGCTTCGTAATTTTACCGCATGAAGATTCTGATCGTGGAAGACGAGCCGTCGCTGCGCGAGATCATGCACCGCGCCCTCGTGCAGGAGCGCTACGTGGTCGAGACGGCGGCGACCTACGCCGAAGCCGACGCCAAAATCGCGGGGTACAGCTATGACTGCATCCTGCTCGATATCATGCTGCCCGACGGCAACGGGTTACGGCTGCTCGAACATATCAAGGAACTGCGCAAGCGCGAGAACGTCATCATTATTTCTGCGCGCAACTCGCTCGAAGACAAGGTGCAGGGACTCGAACAGGGCGCTGACGACTACCTTCCCAAACCGTTCCATACGGCGGAACTGCTGGCGCGCATCCGCAGCGTACTGCGGCGCGGTCGCAGCGGCGGCGATCTGGCGCTCACGCTGGGCAACGTCTCGCTCGAACCGGAGGGCCGGCGCGTGCTGGTGGAGGGACGGGAACTCGCCCTGCTGAAAAAGGAGTTCGACGTTCTGCTCTATTTCATGCAGCGGCCGAACCATCTGGTCGACAAGACCGTATTGGCCGAAGCCGTCTGGGGCGATCATGCCGACGATGCGGACAATTTCCATTTTGTCTATGCCCAGATGAAGAACCTGCGGCGCAAACTCGCCGAAGCCGGTGCGACCATCGAAATAAAGTCCGTATACGGATTCGGCTACAAACTCACGCCGCCGCAACCCGAATAACCTGCATCGCCCTATGAAACTCATCTACCGGATCGCTCTGCGCCTGTCGCTCGCCCTGTTGCCGCTGATGGCGCTTTGGGGACTGTTGTTCTATTTTACGATGGTCGACGAGATCAACGACGAAGCCGACGACGCGCTGGAGGATTATTCGGAGCTGATCGTCAAGCGGATGCTTGCGGGGCGCGAACTGCCCGATCCGAACAGCGGTTCGAACAACAGCTATTCGATCGTTCCCATCGACGCGGCCGAGGCTGCCGTGCGTCCGCATATCGACTACTACGATGCCGAGGTCTATATTCCCGAAAAAGAAGAGACCGAACCCGCCCGCGTGCTGACGACGATTTTTCAGGATGCCGACGGCAACTATTTTGAATTGAAGGTCGCTACGCCCACCTTCGAAAAGGACGATCTTCTGACGGCGATTCTCTATTGGATCGTTATCCTCTATTTGCTGTTGCTGCTGACGACCATCGGCTTGACCGTGTGGGTTTTCCAACGCAGCATGCGCCCGCTGTACGCGCTGTTGCGCTGGCTCGACGAATATACGCCCGGCCGCAGCGCCACGCCCGTTCCCTGCGATACGCGGATTTCGGAGTTCCGGCGGCTGAGTGCGGCGGCACAGCAGGCCGTCGACCGATCCGAAGAGCTTTTCGACCGGCAGAAACAGTTTGTCGGCAATGCTTCGCATGAGTTGCAGACGCCGCTGGCCGTGTTGGGAAACCGACTCGAATGGCTGCTCGACAATACCGAACCCAGCGAGGCGCAGACGGAGGAGTTGCTCAAAATGCAGCGGACGTTGCGCCAGATCGTACGTCTCAACAAGACCCTGCTGCTGCTTACCAAAATCGACAACGGCCAGTTCCCCGAAAGCACGGAGGTCGATATCGTCGCGCTCGTCCGCGAGCAGGTCGCTCTCTATGACGAAATCTATGCGGGACGGGGCGTCGTCTGTGAGGTGAATGCCGCCGGACCGTTCGTCGTGCGCATGAACGAATCGCTGGCGTCGACGCTGGTCGCCAATTTGCTGAAAAACGCCTATGTCCATACCGCCGCCGGTACGATCGCGGTGGCTTTGGTCGGCCGCACGCTGACGGTTTCCAACGACGGCGCGGCGCCGCTCGACGGGAACCGCGTCTTCGAACGGTTTTATCAGGGAGCCCGCAAAGAGGGGTCCACCGGACTGGGCCTTGCCTTGGTCAGCGCCGTCGGGCGGTATTACGGACTGCGGATCGGCTACCGTTTCGATGGAGGCAGACACTGTTTTTCGGTTACTTGGCCGTAATTCTTCGAAAAAACGGGGATTTTTCGATCGGATCGGGTGATTTTTCAAATCCGTTTCAAAATCGCGTATGAACTTTGTATCCTCAAACAAAGGATGGAATTCAACGTTTAACCTATAAAAATTGAAACAGTATGAAAAAGTTCCTGATTCTCGCAGCCGCAGCGCTTACCTTCGGTATCTTTACGGTCAAGGCCGACAACGACCGTCCGATCGCGGTCAGCGAATTGCCTCAGAAGGCCCAGCAGTTTATCCAGCAACATTTCCCCAACGAGAAGGTCTCCTTCGCCAAGGTCGAGCGCGAACTCTTCGACACGACGTACGAGGTGATCTTTACCAGCAGCTCCAAGATCGAGTTCCTGAAAAACGGCGACTGGAAGGAGGTCGACTGCAAGTATTCGACGGTTCCCGCCGCCATTATTCCTCAGCAAATCTCCCAATATGTATCTCAGCACTATCCCGATGCGGCCGTCGTTCAGATCGACCGCGGCAAGCGGGATTACGAGGTCAAGCTCGCCAATGGGTTGGAGTTGACCTTCGATCTGAAATTCAATCTGATCGACATCGACGATTGATCGGTACCGGTAAAAATCGAATGGAAAACGGGATAGCTTCGGCTATCCCGTTTTCCATTCGACGGCCTGTGAAACTCATTCGAAGCGGAGCGTGCCGGGGAATTTGCGTAAGCGAGCCTGTCGGACGGGGTGTGCGAGGCCGGCCGATGGTCGGATTCAGTTCGTCAGATTGTTTTCTTCGGGTGATTTTCCGTCAGACCGCTCAAATTCCCCCCCCCGAAAAATCGGGCTCCTGATTATCCTTAGGGGCCTTCTTAATGGGGTGAACGAAGACGAAGCGCGCGCCCTCGGTGTAGGTCGGGTCGAGTGTGATCGTACCGCCGAAGATCATGGCGATCTGCCGGCAGATCGCCAGACCGAGACCCGTTCCCTTTTTCTGGCCGATCTTCTCGAAACGGTTGAAAACAGCTTCCTGCTTGTCGAGCGGAATACCCGTTCCCGTATCGGTTACCGAGAAGACGACCTGCTTGCGACTCTCCTGAACTTCGAAAGCCAGCGTGATCGACCCCTTGGCGGTGAACTTGGCTGCATTGGTGAGCAGATTGATGAGAATCTGCGCCAGCCGGTGCTCGTCGGTGTAGAGCAGATACGAGTCGCACGACGGTTTGAAGATCATCTCCACGCCTTCGGCCCGCGTGTGGGAGGTGGTGAGGATGACGTGCTGGCAGATTTGTGCGATATCCGCCATCGCATATTTGAACTTGATCCGTCCCGATTCCAGCTGCGAGATGTCGAGGATGTCGTTGAGCAGCGTAAGCAGCATCTCCGAGTTGCTGACGACGATCGACGAGTATTCCGAACGTTCCTCGGCGGTCAGATCGGCGTCCTGCATAAGCGTCGAGAAGCCGACGATGGCATTCAGCGGCGTTCGGATTTCATGGCTCATATTGGCGAGGAAGGCCGATTTGAGCATGTCCGACTCCTCGGCGCGGGCTTTGGCTTCGATCAGTTCGCCCTCGCGGTGTTCGAGCGTGCGTTTGAGCGCCCGGATGCGGACGTTGATAACGATCAGGAAGACGAACAGCAGAATCAGTATGATCACCAGCGTGATCAGGATGTCGATGTAGTAGGAGTATTTCTCCAGCTTGACGGCCGCCGTGTCCTCGATGATGCTTCCCTTGGGCAGTGAATACTCCGAGATTTTCATCTCCCGCAGCTTCTTCGAGTCGAAGCGGTATTCGCCGTTGTCGATCTCGACCTTGATTTTTGGAAGGTACCCTTTCGAGGCGTCGATGATCTGCTGTGCGACGGTCTCCGCGCCGTTGTTGTATTGGGGGATAAATCCGCCCGCAGCCACCGTGCCGATTCCCGTTCCGGTGATCGAGAAGACGGGAAGATGCGGATTGTTGCTGACCAGTTCCGAAAGGGCGTTTTGCGTGAAATACTGCCCGTTGCTGCCCTGACGCCATGTGCCGATCAGGATGGCCGATTTGTCCGGCAGCGAGGCGATCGTACGGTTGGCCTGTTCCTCTCCGTCGCGGCTGTCCACCAGTATCAGATTCAGGTCGGGGTAGCGTTTTATCTCCTCCTTGACCAACGCTTGAAGCGAGATGCCGCCGTACGTGTTGTCCGATACGAAGGCGATGTTCTCTACGCCCGGATAGAGCGTCGTAATCAGGTCGATGTTACGGTCGAGGTCGTATTTGTTGAAGAGGCCGCCGCCGTTCCCCAGACTTTCGAGCATGCGGATGAAATCGACCGAACGAGGTTCCCAGTGGTCCGAAATCACCGCGGGATCGGAAGGCAGCAAAATGCCGTTAGCGCTGACGAAGCCTCCGAAGAAGAGTATGTTTTTCGGGAAGTAACCCAGCGTCATGAACGCCGACCATGCCTCTTGCCCCAGTAAAACGACGGCTTTCAGGTTCTTTTGTTCATAGCGGTGAATGAGCTCCGCTACCGTTTTTTCCCAGACCGCTGCGTCGGTCATTCCCTTCGATTCGAGGTTTTCGATGTAAATGTTATACGGGATGTTGCTCGCGGCGATCTTTTTTTCGAAAACCGACAGAAAACTCGACATGCGTTTCGTGTCGGGATTGTAGGAGGAGATGACCAGAATGACGCCCTCTTCGTTCGCATGCCATGCCGCCCCGCGCAAGGGGAGCGACAGCAGTGCGACGACCAGCAGGCAGAACGTGTACTTCAATCGAATCATCTCTTCGGTTTTACTCGTTTTCCGGCGTTAACGGTCCGTTTGGGTTTCGTCCAATCCCAATTCGCGGCGGATCGTCTGCTTCAATTCCCGGGCATTAAGGGGCTTTGCCAGACTGCTGTTGAATCCGCAGGCTTTCATCTTCTGCTTGTCCGTTTCGAACGCATAAGCCGTCAGGGCGATTACAGGGACTGTCGTGTCGAGGCTTCGGACGCCTTGCAGCGCTTCGTAACCGTCCATCTCCGGCATGCTGATATCCATCAGGATCAGCGCGGGCCGGTGTTCGCGGAAGAGGGCGATCGCCTCCACTCCGTTTTCGGCATGGAGCAGGGAATAATCGTTGCGCAGCAGCACCTCCACCAACTTGTAGTTGCTCGGATTGTCTTCGGCTACGAGAATCAAGGGTTTACCGTCCGGCGCCACACGGGGTGCGGAGGAAACGACTGTCGCAGGTTGCTCGGCCTCGGCTGCCGGAACCGGCGGTTCTGTCGGCGGGGATGTCGTTTTGGGCTCTTCCGATGGCTTTGCCGTGTGTGTTTCCGGTTCGTCGTCCGGTTTCACGGGAGAAGGGTTCGGGTTTTCCGTTTTCGAATTGGCTCCGTTGCGTTGGAGGAAAATCCGAATCGCAATTGCCACCACTACGGCGACGACGATTACTATGAGTGTCGGAATAATTTTCATATTCGGGAAGATCTCCGCGCCTCCTTCTGGACGGCACGAATCTGTATCGTAAATTTTCACAAAAATATCAAATTTTTATGAAACGGATGTTGATTCGGTCTCTTTTTTTACATTTGCCGGTCGGGAATGCGCGAAAAAGAGGTTTCATCTGCGGCGGGATCTGTTTGCGGTTTGAAAAAACGGATTGGGGAATAGCCGGAATCCCGATTTATTTTTTTATCTTTACTGCGTAATTCGATGTAAAGGATCGCGATCGTCCCGTATCGTCTGATGGAGCGTTGGTTTACAACCTGTTACCGGATTGTTTCCCGACGGGCGAGCGTGATATATTGTGCATAAGTTTTAAGTTATGGAGAAGAAAATGATATTCATTGTCGATGACAAGGATACGATCGGCAAGATCATTTCGTTTTACCTCAATAAGGAGTACGAGTGCTTGTATTTCGACAATCCCCTCAAAGCATTGCAGTTAATGCAGGGCGGCACCCTGCCCGATCTGATCATTTCGGATATCCGCATGCCCGAAATGCGGGGCGACGAGTTTCTTCGTACGATCAAGACGAACGAATTGTACAAGGATATTCACGTGGTCATGCTTTCGAGCGAGGACAGTACGACGGAGCGAATCCGGCTGCTGGAGGAGGGAGCTGCGGATTACATTGTCAAACCGTTCAATCCGATGGAATTGAAGATCCGCATCGAGAAAATTCTGAAATAATCTGGATTTGGAGGAGGGAATCATCTATATCAAATCGGGCCGATGCCGTTATGTCGATCATTTCAAAGGATTGGCACAAGGGCGGTTGCAGGTGGTTCCGAGCGTCGCTGCGGCAATCAGCATGTTGCATTCGGTCGATAAGCCGCTGATCTTCCTTTTCGAGCGGCGCGAGACGGAACACGATATGACCAATATCCGTCTGCTGCGTTCACTGTTTCCCTCGAGCGGAATTGTCCTGCTCACGCACGGGCTCGAGCCCGCCGACCGGAAAGCCTATCTGCAGGCGGGCGTCAATTGTGCGTTGCAGCCGACGGTGGGTGAAAAGGAGTTCTGGCAGACCGTCCGTTTTTTGCGCAACTATGCGTTCAAGTACCAGCCGGTGATGAAAAACGACGAATTTCGTCCTTTCAAGATGCCGCTTTGGAAGCGGACGTTCGATATCGTCGCTTCGTCGCTGGCGCTCGTCGTGCTCTCGCCGCTGCTGCTGCTCACGATGGCGGCGATCCGGCTCGACAGTCCCGGCCCTGTGATTTACCGGTCGAAACGGGTGGGAACCAATTACCGGATTTTCGATTTTCTGAAGTTCCGGTCGATGCGGACCGATGCGGACCGGAAATTGAAGAAGTACGCTCAGTTGAATCAGTACGGGACGGTTGCCGCCGATGAACGGGAACGTGTCGGTATCGATGCTTCGGCCGTGGAGGAGGCGCTGCCCGAGATCGGACAGGGAATGCTCGTTTCGGATGACTTCATCATTCCCGAACAGATGCATCTGCAACAGCAGGAGCAGCAGCAGGAGCAAGCGTTCGTCAAGCTGGAGAACGATCCGCGCGTGACCCGCGTGGGGCGTTTCATCCGTAAGTACAGCATCGACGAGCTGCCCCAACTGATCAATATTCTCAAGGGCGACATGTCGGTGGTAGGCAACCGGCCGCTGCCTCTTTACGAGGCCGAACGCCTCACCAGCGACGAGTATATCGACCGCTTCCTGTGTCCTTCGGGACTTACGGGGTTGTGGCAGGTCGAAAAGCGCGGCAGTGCGGGAAGCCTCTCTCCCGAGGAGCGCAAGATGCTCGATATCCGTTATGCGCAGACGATGTCTCCGTGGCTCGACCTGAAGATTATTCTGCGTACTTTCGGCGCGTTCGTCCAGAAGGAGAACGTGTAGATAAGAAACACACACGACACAAGATATGAAATATTCGATTTTGACCCTGTTGGGCCTGTGCTGTCTGCTTTCGGCAACGGCACAGGAACCCGATTCCGCGGCATTGAACTTCGGGGATCGTTACGACCTGTTCCGGCAGCTCTCGCCCGAAGAGTATCTGGATCTGAAGTTGCCGCCGCTGCATGTATTGCTCGAAAACGCTCGGAACAGTCCGCAGGTCTCGTTCTACGCGTCCAACAAATTGCAGGAGGAGCGCGAACTGAGGACGATCCGCCGCAACTGGCTCAAATACATCAAGCTCAATGCCAACTACAACTACGGAATGAACAACACCTACAACGATGTTGTCCTCGATCCGACCATCCCCCAATTTTCCAACCGAGAGCAGAGTTGGTGGAATGTCGGCGTCTCGCTTTCCGTTCCGCTGGATGAGATTTTCAACCGCAGCAACCGCATCAAACGTCAGAAGGAACGGATCAACAGCATCCAGTTCGAGGTGGATCGCTGGTACGACGACCTGAGTCTCAAGATCATCGACGCCTATACGTCGGCCGTGCAGAATCTCTCGATGCTTCAGAGCGTTACCGAAGCGTTGGTCACGGCCAAAGCGCAGTACAAGGTTTCGGAGGCGGATTTCATCAACGGGGCTCTCGACGCACAGACGCTGAGCCGCCAGCGCAATATTCAGAATGTCGCCATCCGTGAATATGAAGAGACGCGCGCCGAGCTGACCAATTCGCTGCTGCGTCTCGAAGTTCTCACGCATACACAAATCATCAACCGAAAATAACGTCTATGAATTCGTTGATCTATATCATCCGTTTTGTCTGGCGCATCCGCTACTGGCTCATCATCGGTCCGCTGCTGGTGGCCCTGTTGGTCTATTTCAAGATGGGGCAGCGCCCGAGCCGCTATACGGTCACTTCGACCATTTACACCGGCATCGTGTCGGGTTACGACATCAATACGGTAGCCGGTACGACGCATCAGGACTGGAACGTCATCAACAACGCGATGGACAACCTGATGAACATCATTACGTCGGAGGCTACGCTGCACGACGTCTCGATGCGTCTCTACGCGCAGGATCTCGTCCATGGCGAGGAGGAGGAAGACAACAGTTATATCCTTGCGTCGAACTATCGTTCGCTCATGCGCCGTACCCCGCCCGATGTCAAGGCGCTCATCGATCGGAAGTCCGATTCGGTCACGCTGCACAATCTGCTCGAGTACGAGCGGGCCGACCACGACAACCATGTGTACGGAATTTTCCGCTGGAAGCATCGCCATTACAGTTATGAGGCATTGAGCCAGATCAAGGTGAAACGGCTGAACAACAGCGACATGCTCGAGATTACCTACACGAACGACGATCCGGGGATCACCTACAACACGCTGGTGCTGCTCAACGACGAGTTCGTCAAGCAGTACAAACTGCTGCGTTTCGGCGAAATCAACAACGTGATCGCCTACTTCGAATCCGAACTGGCGCGCGTCGGCGGCGAGTTGCGATCGGTGGAGGATTCGCTTACGCGCTACAATGTCGAAAACCGAGTGATCAACTACGGCGAACAGACCAAGCACATCGCGGCGCTCGAACGTGATTTCGAATTGCGTTTTCAGGATATCCTGCTTGCCCGCGACGGTTCGCAGCAACTTATCGAGACGATCGAAGGAAAGATCGATGGGTTGAAAACTTTCCGCAACAACGCTATTTTCGTGCAGAAGTTGCAGGAAATTTCGAACCTCTATTCACGTATCGCCGCTTCGGAAGCCTTCGAGGCCGATTCTGTGCGGCGGCAGAATCCGCAGGTCGATCACCTCAAACAACTGCTCGACCTGCAGAGCCAGGAGTTGGCCGGCACGATCTCGCAGATCAGTTCCCAGCAATATACCAAGGAGGGGCTTTCGACCAATTCGATCGTCCAGCAGTGGCTCGACGCCGTGTTGCTCAACGCGAAGTCCAGAGCCGAATTGAATGTGATGGTCGAGCGCAAACGCGAGTTGGACAAGCAGTACGGGCACTTCTCTCCCATCGGATCGACGCTCAAACGCAAGGAGCGCAATATCGGCTTTCTGGAGCAGTCCTACCTCTCCATTCTGCAGGCGCTCAACGAGGCGCGCCTCCGGCAGAAGGGGTTGCAGATGAGTTCGGCAACGCTCAAGGTGATCAATCCGCCCGTGCTGCCGATTTCCGCCGAGCCGACCAAACGCAAGATCATGGTCGTAGCGGCCGCATTGATTTCGGCTTTCTTCATTCTGGCGTTTTTCATCCTTTTGGAGATGCTCGACCGCACGTTGCGCAACAAGATCCGTACAGAGCGGATCACCGGCGGCAAGGTGCTCGGCGCCTTCCCTGCACGGCCCGGTCTGGGCGCGCGGCGCTATCAGAAGCAGTACCAGCAGATCGCCACCCAATACCTGAGCAACGCCGTGGTCGACTATTTCCGCCCCGGCGGACCCAACGTCCTCAATGTGCTGAGCACCGAGGGCGGCGACGGCAAGAGTTTCCTCGCCTCGCGTCTCGCGGAGCATCTGGCTCAGACGGGAATCAAAGTCCGTTACGTTACGTGGAACAAAGATTTCGATATCAACAGCAAGGAGTTCCTGTTGGCCGGTTCGCTCTCCGATTTCGTCCGCACGGGCGAGGGCGAATTGTCGTTGTCGGAGGCCGATGTGATCATCGTCGAATATCCGCCGCTGGCGAAATGCTCGGTTTCGGCAGCTTTGCTGCGCGAGGCGGCGCTCAACCTGATGGTGACGCGCGCCAACCGTACGTGGAAGGATACCGACCAGCTGCTTTACGATAAGGCGTACGAACTGTCCGCCGCGACGCCGCTGTTGCTCTATCTGAACGAAGCGGCGCGCGAGGAGGTCGAAATCTTCACGGGTCTGCTCCCGCCCTACACGCGTGCGCGTAAACTGGCTTACAAGATTTACCAGTTCGGATTCACCGCAACCGAAGATTAATTTCGGGCCGACCGGAGGAGGAAACGATGGAGACGCTGGAGGAGGGACGTATCCGCAGGGAACCGGGTAAACTGGTCGTCATGCTCGTACTCGTGCTCGGATTGGCGGGTATCGGGTACGGCACGGCGATGTTCGGCTATGCCGGACTGGCGCTGGGAGTGCTGCCGGCCGTGCTGTGCATGGGTTTCTATGCGATCAACAATCCGGCGTGGACGATGCTGGGGCTCTTTGTCGGCAACTACCTCATCATGGGGTTGAGTAAATATTTCTACAATCTTCCGTTGGGTACGATTCTCGACGTGATGATTCTCTTCAGTCTCTTCACGCTCATCGTCAAGTCGATGTACAGTACCGTCGAGTGGAGCCGCGCCAAGAGCGGCCTGACGCTCGCGGCGCTTATCTGGACGATCTATTGCTGTCTCGAACTGTTCAATCCGAATTCGGGGTCGGTGTCGGCATGGGCTTCGTCGATCCGTTCCTATGCGTTTGTGTTTCTGGCGGTCGTCGTACTCTCGCAGATCGTTTTCACCCGTTTCAAACACCTGCAATACATGCTGGTGATCTGGTCGATGCTCACGATGGTGGCCGTCGGCAAGGCGTGCATTCAGAAATTCATCGGGTTCGATGCCGCCGAGAACTACTGGCTGTTCGTCTTGGGCGGTCGTACGACGCATATCATCCATTCCGGCGCGCGTTACTTCTCGATTTTCAGCGACGCCGCCAATTTCGGCGCCAGCATGGGACTGTCGATGGTGGTGTTCGCCGTTTCGGGCGTCTATGCGAAGAGCAAATGGACGCGTTGGTGGTTCTATTTCGTTGCGGTAGCCGCTTGTTACGGCATGTTGATTTCCGGTACGCGCAGCGCATTGGCCGTTCCTTTTACCGGATTCGCCGTCTTCATCTTTCTGTCGCGGCACGCGAAAGTCGCCGTCGGCGGCGTACTGCTGCTTGTCGCGGCCTTCGTCTTCCTGAATTATACGTATATCGGGCAGGGGAACGCCCTGATCCGACGGGCCCGAAGCGCCTTCAACCGCAACGACCCTTCCTATCAGCTGCGGCTCGAGAACCAAAAAAAACTGCGCGTATTGATGGCCGACAAACCGTTCGGCGCGGGTCTGGGTATGGGTGGCGGCAAGGCGTTGCAGCACAATCCCCATTCCGAGATTGCACAGATACCCACCGATTCGTGGTTTGTGATGGTGTGGGTCGAGACGGGCATTGTGGGCCTGTTGCTGCACATCTTCATTCTGCTCTACATTCTCGGCAGGGGAGCTTGGCTGATCTTCTTCCGGCTGAAAGATAAGCGACTGCGGGGGCTTACGGCGGGACTTCTGGCCGGTATTGCGGGCATCGTCGTCGCCTCCTACGCCAATGAGATTTTCGGGCAGATTCCCACGGGCGTCATTATGTATATGAGCATGTCCTTCATCTTCCTTGCGCCGGGTTACGATCGGGAACTGGCCGAAGAGCGCAGGCGGGAAGAGGAGGCGCGAAACGCAAAACGCTGTTCCGCATGACGCCGCTGCTCTCCGTCATATCGGTCAACTACAACGGATTGGAGTTGACGTGCCGCATGGTCGATTCGCTGCTGCGATGGAATACCGTACCTGCGGAGATCATCGTGGTGGACAACGGTTCGCGGGCGGATGAAGCCGCCGAACTGCGCCGCCGCTATCCCCTGCTGACGGTCATTCGCAGCGAACGCAATCTGGGGTTCGCCGGCGGCAACAACCTCGGCATTCGTGCGGCGTGCGGCCGCTACCTGTTGTTTTTGAACAACGACACCGAAATCGAGGAGGACGGTCTCGGCTACCTTTGCCGGACGCTCGACGAACATCCCGAGGCGGGAGCCGTCTGTCCCAAAATACGTTTCTTCCAGCCGCCCCGGAACATTCAGTTCGCAGGTTACGAGCCGCTGACCCCGATCACCCTGCGCAATGCGCTCGTCGGTTTCGGAGCGGCTGACGACGGCCGGTTCGACACGCCGCATGAAACGCCCTACGCCCATGGAGCGGCGATGATGGTACGGCGCGAGGCGGTCGAACAGGCGGGGCCGATGCCGGAGATCTATTTCCTCTATTACGAAGAGCTCGACTGGTCGGTGCGCATCGCCGAGCGGGGATGGACGATCCGTTACGATCCCCGTTGCACGGTCTATCACAAGGAGAGCGCCACGACGGGCGCCGAAAGCCCGTTGCGAACCTACTATCTGACGCGCAACCGGCTGCTTTTCGGCTGGCGCAACCGCCGCGGCGCGACGCGCCTGCTGACGGTCGCCTATCAGTTGTGCGTCGCGCTTCCCAAACAGGCGCTTACGACGCTTTTCCGGGGACGCCGCGATCTGTCCGCCGCCGCATTGCGCGGCGCGCGGGACTTTTTCCGGCTCAACGATAAAACCGCTTGATACATGATGATCCTCTTTACTGTCGTCGACTGGACGCTGTTCGTCCTGCTGGGAGCTTCGGTGCTCTATCTCTTCGTCTATGCCCTCTTTTCGTTGCGGCATCGGCCGGCGAAGTATCCGCAGGCAGCGACGAACCGACGCTTTGCGATTCTCATTCCCGCCTACAAGGGCGACGACGTGATCGCTCCCACGATCGCCGCGGCCACGGCGCAGGACTATGCGGCCGACCGTTACCGCGTGGTGGTAATCGCCGACAAGTTCCGCCCCGAATCGCTGGAACGACTCGCCCGCGAACGCATCGAGTTGCTAGCGGTCGATTTCGAACAGAGTTCCAAGGCCAAGGCGCTCAATCATGCGATGGAGCGTCTGGGTTCCGATGCCGCCGACGTCGCAGTGATTCTCGACGTCGACAACCTCGTCGCTCCCGATTTTCTCAGCCGGCTCAACGACGCTTTCGACAGCGGGGTGATCGCCGTGCAGGCGCATCGTAAGGCGCGCAACCGCGATACCGATACGGCGGTGCTCGATGCCGTGAGCGAGGAGATCAACAACTCGATTTTCCGCCGCGGTCATGTCGCGCTGGGGCTTTCGTCGGCGCTCATCGGTTCGGGAATGGCCTTCGATTACGGGTGGTTCCGCCGCAATGTCGGCTCGCTGGAAACCGCGGGCGAGGACAAGGAACTGGAGATTCTGCTGCTCCGGCAGGGAATCTTTATCGAATACCTCGACGATGTGGAGGTGCTCGACGAAAAGACGCGCGGCGAAGCCAACTTCTCCCGCCAGCGCCGCCGCTGGCTGGCCACGCAGTTCCACTCGCTCGGGGCGTCGCTGCGCGATCTGCCCGACGCCGTGCTGAGGGGGAATGTCGATTATATCGATAAACTCGTGCAGTGGATGATGCCGCCGCGCATCCTGTTGCTGGGGCTGATTCCGCTGTGGGGCCTCGTCGTCCTGTTCATTGCGCGGGGCGCGGCCGTCAAATGGGGCGTCGTCTATCTGCTGCTGCTCTTTGCGCTGGCGTTCGCGACGCCCGACTATCTGGTCGACGACCGTTTCAAACGCGCCCTGCGCCGCACGCCGAAGCTCTTCGTGCTGATGGTCGTCAATCTCTTCCGTCTGCGGGGCGCAGGGCGGACGTTCATCCATACCACACACGGGGAGAGCCCGAAAAACGAATAGACCATGAAAATCGCCATCGAAGCCCAGCGGATTTTCCGCCCAAACAAACACGGCATGGATTTCGTCGCGCTCGAGACGGTCCGCTGCCTGCAGCGGATCGACACGCGCAACGAGTATTTCATCTTCGTCAGCCCCGGTCCCGACCGCTGTCTGGAGGAGAGCGGCAATCTGCATATCGTTGAGGTAAATACTCCCTCCTATCCGCTTTGGGAGCAGGTGGGGCTGCCCCGCGCCGTACGCCGCGTGGCTCCCGACCTGCTTCACTGTACGAGCAACACCGCGCCCGTATGGTGTGCGGCGCCGCTGGTGCTGACGCTCCACGACATCATCTTTTTGGAGAAACAGCAGGCCGCCAACAAATCGCTCTATCAGAAGATGGGGCGCATTTACCGGCGGCTGGTCGTGCCGCGTATCCTCGACAAATGCGAGAAGATCATCACCGTCTCCGAATTCGAGCGGCAGCGCATTCTGGGCGTGCTGGGACTCGATCCCGAACGGCTCGTGGCGATCCACAACGGTTACAATCCACGCTTCCGGCCGCTCGACGGTTTTCTCGAGACGACCCGCAACTACCTGCCCGAGGAGCGTTACCTCTTTTTTCTGGGCAACACCGATCCCAAGAAAAATACGGCCGGAACATTGCGGGCCTACGCCTCCTATGTGCGGCGTTCGGCGGCGCCGCTGCCGCTGCTCGTCGCCGATCTGAAAGCGGAGGCCGCCGATGCGTTGCTGCGCGAGAACGGTATCGAAGAGATCCGTCCGCTGCTGCGGTTGCCCGGATACATTCCCAACAGCGATCTGCCTGCGATCTACAACGGCGCGTCGGCGTTTCTCTACACTTCGCTGCGCGAGAGTTTCGGCATTCCGCTGCTCGAAGCGATGGCCTGCGGCACCCCCGTGGTGACGTCGAATACGTCGGCGATTCCCGAAGTGGCGGGCGACGGGGCGATTCTGATCGATCCGCTCGATGCCGACGCTGTGGCCGATGCATTGCTGCGGCTCGAAACCGACGCCGCGTTCCGCGCGTTGCAGCGCGCTTACGGACTCGAACGGGTCAAACTGTTTTCGTGGGAGGCGACCGCGCGCAGCCTGCTCGCTCTTTACGAGTCGCTCGGTACGAAATAGACGTTCAGCGCGATATGGAATGAAAAAGGGCGGGATAATTCCCGCCCTTTTTTCGTTTGCCGAGCAATCTATTTTTTCGTTACCAGTTTCGACGGAACGCCGTGCTCGTACCAATCCTGCGCCTGTGTGCCGTCCGATTGCGCCCACTCTTTGAATTGAGGGTAGGCTGCCAAGAAGTCGACCCGTTCGTAAGCGTGGCGGATGTCGACGGGGATATTGAGCGCCCACACCAAATTGTCGTTCGAATAGTACGGCCTTACGGCCTTGTCCACATAGGTGCTGCTTTGCTTCAATGCTAAGTAATCCGCTGTCGCTTCGGGCGAAGGTTCGAACCCGCCCAAGTGAATCTCCACGCGGCGGCCGTCCGATTCGCGGGTGCGGCCGAGATAGAAGTCGAACGTATCGAAGCTCACATTCTCGAAGGCAATGGAATTACGGAATTCGACCAGATAGCTGACATAAACCAGATCTTCGTCCGCCATTTCGTATCCCTCTTCCGTATTGATATAGGTCGCGCCGGCGGGTTTGTTGGCGTTGGTGCGGATGTTCTCGAACTTGAGCACGGCCGGATCTTTCTCGTTGTTTGCGGAGTTGAGCGCAACGAGCGCGGCGTTGTCGGCGGCATTCTCGCTGTAATAAGGCGTAATGGCGTCGATCTCGCCGCCTTTTACCCCTTGCAGCGACAGATAGACGTCGTAGGGCAGCGAACCGCCGACTGCCTTCACGCGCAGGCCGATCAACATGGCGTCGACCTTGTTTTTGTTGTTCATGTAGAGTTGCACCTTGTAGTTGAGAACCATGTCGTTGAAGTCATAGTCCCCGTAGGCGGGCCACAGGTCTTCGAACAAGAGCGTTCCCCAACCGTTCTTGCGTGCAGGCATATAGATTATATTGCCTTCGGTGCTGTTCTTGTCGCCGTCGTCGATTCCGGTGTAATCCTTGCTTTTTACTACGGCCGAAAGCGTATGGGTCGCCGTATCGCCCGAAACCGGCACCGTCTCCTGCGCCGAAACGCCGCCGTCTGCGGTCTCATAGCTTACGTAGAGGGAGCGCGTCGCGCTCGGGACACTGAGCGTTACCGGATCTGCGTCGCCGCCGACGATGAACGTGGCGAACGGTTCGCCGCCTTTTTCCGTCGAGACGAATAGCTTCGACGCATGAGGCGCCGTAAAGTGACAAGCTACCGTGCGTGTGGTTTTCCATTCGAACGAATCGGAAACGTTTATCTCGCTTACTTTGGTGGCGTTGCGATCTTTTCCGCTGTCGGTCGAATCGCTCTTTTCACAGGCGGCGAGCAGAAGCGGCACCGTCGTGAGGAACAATAAGAATCGTTTCATTGTTTTAGCCGTTTAGACATCGATCAATGGGGATAAAAATTTATCACCATTAATAATATGTGTGTGTTCGTCACAAATGTAGAGAACAATTCCTTGATTTGCAAATTTTCCTCATTTTTATGCGAGTTTTTCCTATTTTTTATATCGAAAGCGGGGATTACCGAACATCCGATGCGAATCAGAGGAGGTTTTTCCTGCGTCGGGTATTCAATTTTCGGAAAAACTTGCTGTAATCGAAAGATTCGTTACCTTTGTAGCTAACAACACACACGCTTCGAAAGTTTTCGGTCGTGGAGCAATAAAGCATATGTTCGAAAGAATCAAGCGTAATCCCCGGTTGAAGCGATTCGTCATCGGACTGATCTCTTCGCACAAGAATCCCAAGCCCCGCCTGTGGGTGCGTTGGTTCGTGAATCCGTTTTTCCATAAGAAGGGGAAGGGCGCTATCGTCCGCAGCCGGCGTTCGCGCATCGACGTCTTTCCGTGGCGGCGGTTCGAAGTGGGGCGCGACGCGCTGATCGAGGATTTCACGGTCGTCAACAACGGTGCGGGCGACGTACTGATCGGCGCCGGCGCCCGCGTAGGCATCGGTTCGGTAGTCATCGGTCCCGTCACGCTGGGCGACCGCGTGGGGTTAGGGCAGCATGTCTTTATTTCGGGCTTCAACCACGGCTATGCCGACGGGACGCGCGATTCGAACGAGCAGCCGCTCGTTTTGAAACCCGTCGTCGTGGGGCGCGAGTCGCATATCGGGGCCAATTCGGTCGTGGTGGCAGGCGTGCATATCGGCGAGCGGTGCCAGATCGGCGCCGGCAGCGTCGTTACCAAAGACGTCCCCTCCTACTGCGTGGCGGCGGGCAACCCCGCACGGATTATCAAACGCTACGATCCCGAAAAAGGAGAGTGGATCAAAATCGACCATCGATGAAACGTTTTCAGGAATATCTCTATTATTTCAGTAAAAAGCGCTCCGAAAAGAGTCATCGCGACTATTACAAGGCTTATCTCGCGGCGGCCCGCACCTGCGACTGCCGTAAGTCCGAAGCCATGATCCGCAGCGAATGCCGGCAGCTTGTCGGCCGGACAGCAGATACGCGCGAGACGTTCGACGCGCATCCGACCACGGGATTCCGTTTCGACGGGGCTCTGTTACCACGCTGGAAGGAGGTCGAGGCTTTTGCCGTCTCCGTCTCCGAGAAATATGCGCCGATCAAATACGTCGGTTGGGATGTCTTCTTCCCGAAGAAGGGCTCGTTTCTGATTGAGGGTAACAATGGCTCTAACATTGAAATCATGCAGTACCTCTACGGCGGTGTGAAATCGCTTTTCGGAATCGGTTCGCCCGACGCCTATTGGTATGCGTCGAATTATTCGCTTAAAAATCTGTAATCCAGAATCGTATGGAAGTTCCGAAAGTCAGCGTCATCATACCGCTCTATAATACGGAAGCTTACGTCGGCGAGGCGCTGCGGTCGATTCAGTCCCAGACGCTGCGCGAGACGGAGATTCTGGTCGTGGACGACGGTTCGACCGACCGAAGCGCCGCCATGGTCGAGGAACTTGCCGCCGCCGATTGTCGCATCCGGTTGCTTCGGCAGGCCAATGCGGGGCAGGCTGCGGCGCGCAACGCCGCGCTCGACATCGCCCGCGGCGAGTTCGTCTACTTTATGGACAGCGACGATCTGCTCGAACCGGACGCATTGGCTGTTTGCTACGAAAAGTGCACGGCGGAGCATCTCGATTTCGTCTTTTTCGACGGCGTGAGTTTCGGCGATGCCGACGCCGAGGCCCCGTGGTTCGATTATCACCGCGCCGGAGCCTTTGAAGACCGCGTCTACCGGGGAACCGAAGTGCTTGTGCGGCAGATGGCCGCCGGGCGTTACCGTTGTTCGGTCTGCCTCAATCTGATCCGCCGCAGCCTGCTCGAGGATGCAGGACTGCGCTTTTTCGCGGGTATCATTCATGAAGACGAACTGTTTACGGCCATCCTTTACTTCGAAGCGCGGCGCGTGGGGCGTATCGATCGGGAATTTTTCCGTCGGCGCGTGCGCGGTTGTTCGACCATGACCACCGCCTTTTCGATGCGCAACGTCGAGGGTTACATGACCGTTTTTCGTGAACTGCGGCGTTATGCGCACGGTCGTGACCGCCAGACGCGGCGGCTCGTGCGCCGGCTCACGGCCTACATGCTCGATCCCGTGCTTCGCAACGCTTGGGCGTTGCCCTGCGGCGAGCGGTGGCGGCTGGCCGTCGAGGCGTTGTGGAGCTATCCCCGCAGCGTGCGTCCCGGATCGTTGGGCGTACTGCTGTTCAAATCGCCCTTGAAAAAGTTGCGCGAACGATGAGCGGCATCAGAAAACAGTTGATCTCCGGCGTATTGTATACCTCTGTGGCGAAGTATACGGGCATCTTCGTATCGCTCGTCGTCACGGGCGTGCTGGCGCGTATCTTCACTCCGGCCCAGTTCGGCGACGTGGCGGTCGCTACGGTGCTCATCACTTTCTTCGCCATTTTCAGCGATATCGGCATCGGCCCCGCCATCATCCAGCGCAAGGAACTCGACGCCGACGACCTCGACCGGATCTTTTCGTTCACTGTCTGGACGGGCGTCACCGTTTCGCTGCTCTTCTTCGCCTGCGCCGAACCGATCGCGGCCTACTATCGCTCCGACGTGCTGGCCGGTTTGTGCCGCGTGCTGGCGCTGAACTTGCTCTTTTCCGCTTTTAATATCGTTCCCAATGCGTTGTTGTATAAGGCTAAACGGTTTCGTTTCATCGCATTCCGTTCGCTCGGCGTACAGATCGCCGGCGGTGCGGCGGCCATTGCGGCGGCCTATTCCGGTGCGGGAATCTACGCCCTGACGATCAATCCGGTGCTGTCGTCGCTGCTGCTTTTCGGAATCAACTACCGCCAGCAGCCGTTGAGGCTGCGGCTGCGACCTTCGGCGGCTGCGCTGCGCAAGGTCTTTTCGTTCTCGGCCTACCAGTTTTGCTTCAACCTGATCAATTATTTCACGCGCAACCTCGACAAACTGCTCATGGGGCGTTTCATGCCCAAGTCGGCGCTGGGATATTATGATAAGTCCTACCGGCTGATGATGCTACCGTTGCAGAACATCACCTATGTCGTCTCGCCGGTCATGCACCCGATCTTCTCCGATTTCCAGCACGATCTGCGCAAACTGGCCGACTCCTATCTCAAAGTGGTGCGTTTTCTGGCCTTCGTCGGGCTACCGCTCTCGGCGGGGCTCTTCTTCACGGGGCGCGAGTTGGTGCTGCTCGTCTTCGGCGGCCAATGGGAGCCGTCGGTGGCGGCGTTCCGCATTTTGTCCCTTTCGGTGGGAATCCAGATCGTGCTGTCGACTTCGGGCCCGATCTTTCAGGCGGCCGACGCCACACGGATGATGTTCGTGAGCGGCGTTCTGTCGGCAGTCGTAACCGTGGGTGCGATTCTGGTCGGAATTTTCGCGGCGGGGACGATCGAAGCGGTCGCATGGTGTATCCTCGCATCGCTGGCCGTCAATTTCATACAATGTTTTTATCTGCTTTTCCGTCGCACGCTCCGCGTACCGTGGGGCGGGTTCTGGCGTTCGTTCCTTTCGCCGCTGGCTGCCACCGCCTGCGTCTGCCTGCCGCTTGCGGCGGTGCACTGCCTGTTTCCTGCGCTGCCGCTGCTGGCGTCGCTGGCGCTCAAATGCGCAGGGGCAGGGGTCGTCTATCTGGCCTACATCCAGCTTTCGGGCGAATTCGACCTCTGGAACAAAGTCAAAGCAAAATTTCGCCGGTGATATGAAAGCGCTCTTCGTCGTCTTCCACGGCTTTTCCGCACACAGCGGCATTAGCAAGAAAATCTTCGACCAGTGCGAAGCGCTGCGCCGCTCGGGGGTGGATACGCAGCTCTGTTATATCCGTATCGACGCCGACGGCCGTCAGCGCCGTATGATCGGCGACGGCTCGGCGGGGGATCTCACGGTCGAGGATTTCGGACATGGCCTGTGGGCCAAGATCGCCAAACGGCTGCGTTTCGGCGGCGTGACCCGCTATATCCGTGAGCGGCATATCGATTTCCTCTATGTGCGTTACGACCACAACGCCAACCCCGCGCTGATCCGGTGGTTCGCCGCAGTGCGGCGGCTCGGCGTGCGCATCGCTCTCGAAATACCGACTTACCCCTACGATCAGGAGTTCTCGAGTGCAAGGGGCCGTCTGAAATCGGTTGTTGACCGCGCGTTCCGCGGGCGGCTGATGCGTTATGTCGACCGTATCGTCACCTTCAGCGACCACACGGAGATTTTCGGTCGTCCTACCGTCTGCATCTCCAACGGCATCGATTTCGCGCGCATTCCCCTCAAGCGGCAGGTCAACGACACTTCGCGCAGGCTTCGGCTGCTGGGCGTGGCCAACATTCACTTCTGGCACGGCTTCGACCGCGTGATCGAGGGGATGCGGACCTATTATGCCGCGCCGCAGGATCGGATCGTCGAGTTCCATATCGTAGGCGACGGTTCTCCGACGCTCATCGGCGGGTTTCGCGCGGCGGCCGAACGCTACGGCATTTCGGAGCATGTCTTCATTCACGGCCCGCAGGCGGGTGCGGCGCTCGACGCGCTGTTCGAACAGTGCGACTTCGGCGTCGCCAGCCTCGGGCGGCACCGCAGCGGCATCGAAAGTCTCAAAACGCTCAAAAACCGCGAATACGCAGCACGGGGCATCCCCTTTGTCTACTCCGAACGGGACGACGATTTCGACGCGATGCCTTATGTGCTCAAAGTTCCGGCCGACGACGCTCCGCTCGACATCGAGGCGCTTCTCCGCTTTGCGGATTCGGTGCGGATGACGCCCGCCGCGATCCGCGCGACGATCGAGGGCGACCTTTCGTGGGAAAACCAGATGCGCACGGTCGTGCGCCGATTGTTTAACGATAAAACCTGAGTCATGACACTTCTTGCCGTTCTCTTTTGGGCCTTTCTGTTCGTCGTTTTCTATACGTACGTCGGTTACGGGTTTGTTCTTTATGGCGCTGTGAAACTCCGTGAAGCGCTGCGCCCGCGCACCGTATTCGTTGATCCCGATCCGTGGCCCGAGGTCACGCTGCTGATCGCCGCCTACAACGAGCAGGAGGTCGTCGACGAGAAGATGCGCAACTCGCTGGCGCAGGAGTATCCTGCGGGCCGGCTGCGGATCGTCTGGGTGACCGACGGATCGAACGACGCCACCAACGAGCGGCTTGCGGCGTGGTCCGAGGCGCAGGTGCTGTTCCGTCCCGAACGACGGGGCAAGACGGCGGCGCTCAACCGCGCCTTCGCCCTGATCGATACGCCGCTGGTGATCTGTACCGATGCCAATACGATGCTCAATGCGGAGGCCGTGCGCGAAATGGTGCGCCTCTTCTCAGATCCGAAAGTGGGCTGCGTAGCGGGTGAAAAACGGGTGGCCGCCGCAGATGGAGCCAATGCCGCTGCGACCGAAGGCATCTATTGGAAATACGAGTCGAAACTCAAGGAGTGGGACGACCGCCTTTCGTCGGCCTGCGGCGCGGCGGGCGAACTGTTCGCCGTTCGCCGGAGCCTTTTTCGTCCCGTCCCCGAGGATACGCTGCTCGACGACTTTCTTATCTCGATGCGCATCGTCATGCAGGGGTACCGGATTGCCTACTCGACACGGGCCTACGCGCTCGAAACCCCTTCGGCCGACATGGGCGAGGAGGGCAAGCGCAAGCGCCGCATCGCGGCGGGCGGATTGCAGGCCATCGCACGGCTGTGGCCGTTGCTCAATCCTTTTCGTTACGGCATTTTTTCATGGCAGTATGTTTCGCATCGCGTGCTGCGGTGGTCGCTCACGCCTGTGCTGATGCTGCTTTTGATTCCGCTTAACGTGGCGCTGGCCTGCTGCGCCGAGCGGAATACGGCGTATGTCGTTCTGCTCGTTTTGCAGGCGCTCTTTTATCTGGCCGGCATCGCGGGCTGGGTATTGTCGCGGCGCGGCGTGAAGAACAGATTGTTTTATGTGCCTTATTATTTTCTCTTTATGAACGTTAATGTTTTTCGCGGCATGTGGTATCTCTTGACACATAAAGGCGGCGGCGCATGGGAGAAAGCGCGTCGCGCCTGATAAATTCTCGTATGTTATTGGACTTGTCGGAAAAATCCCGTACATTTGTTCCCCGAGCAAATGTTTGCATTCTATGAATAGTGTCTCTATCAATCCCGAGGATTATAAGATTTTGGTCGTCGACGATATCGCCACGAACGTGATGTTGTTGAAAGCGGTTCTGGGGAAAGCGAAATACCGGATTGTAACGGCCACGGGCGGTCATGAAGCGCTTGCCAAGACCGAAAGCGAACGGCCCGACCTGATCCTGCTCGACATCATGATGCCGGACATGGACGGTTATCAGGTTATTTCGGTGCTCAAAGCCGACGAACGGTTCAGCGAGATTCCCGTCATTTTCTTGTCGGCCCTCCACAATACGGAAGATATCGTCAAAGGCTTCAAGCTCGGGGCGAGCGATTATGTGTCGAAACCCTTCAACCATGAGGAGCTGGTGACGCGCGTCGCCCATCATGTCTTTATCTCCGCTGCGCAGCGTATCATCGTCAAGCAGAACATCGAATTGCAGGCCACGTTGCAGAGCCGCGACAAGATGTATTCGGTGATCGCCCACGACTTGCGTTCTCCGATCGGAACGCTCCAGATGCTGTTCAATACGTTGCTGGCAAGCCTCGACGGCGAGAAGATCGGCGAGGAGAACGTCGAGATGCTCAACATGGGCAACGACATTGCCGAAAACACCTTCATTTTGCTCGACAATCTGCTGAAATGGACCAAGTGTCAGATCGGAAAGATGAATACGGTCTATCAGGACGCCGATTTGGCGGAGGTGGTGCTCTTCTCCTCCAAAATCCTCGAATTGGTTGCCAAAACCAAAGGGATCACGATCGAATTCGATGTGCAGGGGCCTATTCCGGTGCGATGCGACGTGGATATGGTCAAGACCATCATGCGCAACCTGCTGAGCAACGCGATCAAATTCAGCGACGAAGGCGGGCGGATTATCGTCTCGGCCGAGCAGACCCCGACGCATGCCGTCGTTCGCGTGCGTGATTTCGGCAGGGGTATCAAGCCGGAGGATGTGGCCAAGGTGCTCGATCCTGCGGTGCACTTTACGACCTACGGTACCAAAAACGAAGAGGGATCGGGGCTCGGTCTTCAGCTCTGTCAGGATCTGGCCTGCCGCAACGGCGGCGAACTGAGCGTTGAATCGGTCTACGGCGAAGGAGCGACTTTCAGTTTCACGATCGCCAAGAATCCCGTCGGCGAGTAGCTCAGGGTCGGAAAATCACGTTTTATTTTTTGAAATTCAACTCGGCGAATACCGGTTTGTGGTCGCTCAGTTCGGAGTCGAGCGTGTAACAGCGCGGGCATTGAAGTCCGTCCGACACGAAGATGTAATCGAGCCGCAACAATCCCAGCGCATTGCGGAATGTTCCGCCCCATCCCGAACCCCCTTCGCGGAAGGTGTCGCCGAGCGTTCGGGCCATTGCCTTGTAGGTATAGGTCGAAGGGATGTCGTTGAAGTCTCCCCCGACGATGGCAGGGTAAGGTGACTTTTCCGCCAGACGGCTGATTTCGAGCGCCTGTACGGCGCGCCGTTGGGCATTGAGCGTCAGTTCCTCCGATAGTTTTCCGAATGGTACGAACCGCATCCCGTAATCTCGGGCGTAGCGGTATTCCAGCGAAGAAAGTCCGGTCGTCTGAAGATGGCACGCAAGGATGCGCACCCGTCCTGCGGGGGTCTCTATGTCGGCCTGCAGGGCGCCGTTGGTCGTGTTCGCCCGTTTCTCGCTGAAACGGACTGCATTGCTTTCGGCGATCGGATAGCGGCTCAGCATCACGACCGAACGGTCGTGGGCGACATAGGGGAGACCGAGCAGCCGCACCACCTGAGCCGTGTCGTAGTCGGTCGTTGTGCGGAACTCCTGAATGCAAACCACGTCGGCGTGCTGTTCTTCCAGCATTGCCGCGACTTGATTCACGACGCTGCGGAATCCGTTTTCGCCGCGGAATCCGTGGACATTGTAGGTGACGACTTTCAGATCGCAGGTAGCGTCGTGATGCCTGCGCAGTTGGATCATCGCCGAGAGAAACGGCAGGTTGACGAGCAGTGCGGCCAGCGGCACGATGGCCGTCAGCCAGCGACGGCGTGCGAGCCACCAGACGAGCGCTAGGATGTTGACGACGATCACTCCGGGCGTAGTGAGCGCGAAAAGCAACCACTCGGGGGACGACGCGGGATCGATCGATGCGGCGTAGCGGCATGTGCAGGCCGCAATGAAAAGAAGGAGTGTCACAAAGATCAATATTTTGTCTAATAAGTAGAAAATCGCTCTCTTCCCCATGGTTTTTAACTAATTTGTTGCAAAGTTACATATAATTTTATTAATTTTGCCAACCGGAAACAAACACAACACACATTTGGCGTCACATATGAAGCGAATCTTGGTCTCTGGCGGGGCCGGGTTCATCGGATCACACCTTTGCAAACGGTTGCTTTGCGAGGGGAATGAAGTTATCTGTCTCGATAATTTCTTCACGGGGCACATGCGTAATATCGAACCGTTGATGGCCGACCCCCGTTTTACGCTTGTCGAGCACGATATTACGTTGCCCTATGACACGGAGGTCGATGAAATCTACAATCTGGCCTGTCCGGCTTCTCCGATCTTCTATCAACTCGATCCGATCAAAACCACCGAAACATCGGTATTGGGCGCCATCAATATGCTCAATCTGGCGCTTCGGCACGGGGCCAAGATCATGCAGGCTTCGACTTCGGAGGTTTACGGCGATCCGATCGTCCATCCCCAGCGGGAGGATTATTGGGGACACGTCAATCCGTTGGGGCCCCGTTCCTGCTATGACGAGGGCAAACGGGTCGCCGAATCGCTCTTCATGAGCTACCATAATCAGCACGGCATACGCATCAAGATTATCCGCATCTTCAATACCTACGGTCCCAACATGTATGTCAACGACGGGCGTGTGGTATCGAATTTTATCGTGCAGGCGCTTCGCAACGAGGACATCACCATCTACGGCGAGGGCAATCAAACCCGTTCGTTCCAGTATATCGACGATATGATCGAGGGCATGATCCGTATGATGAATACGGACGATTCGTTCATGGGGCCGGTGAACATCGGCAATCCCAACGAATTCACGATGATCGAGTTGGCCCGCAAGGTGATCGAATTGACGGGATCTTCCTCGAAGATCGCCTACAAGCCGCTTCCCGCCGACGATCCGCAGCAGCGGCGTCCCGACATTACATGCGCGCGCAAACATCTCGGCGGTTGGGAACCGCGCATTCAGTTGGCAGACGGATTGGTCAAGACGATCGCCTATTTCCGTCAGGTCATCGCTTACGAAGATTAACCCCTCACTCTTACGTTGGCGTAAAAAAGCCGGCTGAAAACCTTTTCAGCCGGCTTTTTAGTTGCAGGACTATTTCCCGCTCAGAAATCCGTTCAGTTTCGTAAGCAGGATGTGCTGTGAAAGCGGTTTGGTAATGTAGTCGTTGCAACCGGCCGCTGCGGCTTTCGCCATATCGTCGCCGAAAGCGAAGGCCGACATGGCGATGATGGGCACGCTCTTCGATACGGCGCGAATCCGGCGTGTGGCTTCGAATCCGTCCATATGCGGCATTTTCAAATCCATCAGTACGGCATCGGGGCGCGCTTCGCTCCACATTTGTACGGCCTCTTCTCCGTCGTGGGCTCGCAACAGATTGAATTTTTTGCCGATGAACGCCTCGATGAGCATGTAGTTGCTGTCGATGTCCTCAGCCACCAGAATCGTTCGTATCCGTCCGTCGTCGGGCAGTCCGTCCGCCGGCAATACCGGTTCCGCGGCGTCCGGCCCGATCTCCCGGCCGGGACGTCGGTAAGGAATCGAAAAACGGAAGGTCGTCCCTACTCCCGGTTCCGATTCGACGCTGATCGTACCCTCCATTTTCTCGACGATCATTCGTGAGATCGCGAGTCCCAGTCCCGTGCCGGCAGCAAAGTCGTTGAGTTTGACGAAGCGGTCGAAAATGGCGGCCTGCTTCTCTTTGGCAATGCCCATGCCGGTGTCGGAGACATAGAAGTCGATCCTCTTTTCACGGACGTCGAATCCGAATCGGATTTGTCCAGACGAAGTGAATTTGATCGCATTGGTAATCAGATTGGTAAACACCTGCGACAGTCGGTTCTGATCGGTCGTCAGTTCGACGGAGCCGTATTTTTCGTCGAAGACCAGCGCCACGCCCTCCTTGACGCGGGATTTGTGAATCTCCTGCTGCGCGCGGCACAGTTCGTTCAGGTTTACGGGTTTGTAGTTGAATTCGAGCGTGCCGGCTTCGATCTTCGAGATGTCGAGAATGTCGTTGATCAGTTGCAGAAGCAGTTCGGAGTTCGAATCGATGATCTCGGCGAATTGTAGCTTCTCCTCTTCGGTATCGACCTCGGCGAGCAGTTTGGAAAAGCCGACGATGGCATTGAGGGGCGTACGGATTTCATGGCTCATATTCGCCAAAAAAGCCGATTTCAGACGGTCCGATTCCTCTGCTTTCACGCGGGCTTCGATCAACTCTCTTTCGGCCTTTTTTATCTCGGTAACGTCCCACGAGATGCCGATGATCAGCGGCAGCCGGTTCTCGGCCGGCACCAGCGCCTTGGAGGTCGTCACGATGCGCAGCTCGCCCGCCGTCGACGTATATTGCTCTTCGAATTCGATGCGCTGTCCGTCGCGGAGCAGGTCGAGATCGTCGCGGCGGAATTTTTCGGCGTTCTGCGGGTCCGGGAAAATTTCGTAGTCGGTGCTTCCGAGCGCTTTGGCGGCCGGTATGCCGGAGTACTCCTCGAAAGCCTTGTTCCAGTAGAGATAGCGGAACTCGTTGCCGGGATCTTTTACGAAGAGGTAGACGGGGATATTGTTCAGAATGGTATCCATCAGCGAATTCATCTCCTTGATTTTCGCTTCGTGGGCGATTCGCAGCGAGATGTCGCGACCGAAGAACCAGATGATTTCACGTTCGCGGATGGAGTCGTAAATCAGGTAGGAGGCGAACTCCATGGTCGTGATCCGACCGTCGGGTTCCTTGATTTGCACGGTATGTTTCTGTACGCCGTCGTTGCTGCGGATGCGCTTTACCCGCTCGTCCCACTGCCGACGGCTGCCGTTCAGCGTTTCGAGTTCGTATACACGGGGAACGGAGGGACCCTCCGCGATTCGGTTGTGAAGGCGGAACTGTTTGTTCGTAAAGACCATCTCTCCCTCCATATCGCAGGCGAAAATCTCCTCCTCCACATTGTCGAGCGCGTAGCTCATCACCTCCAGTTCGTGCAGCCGTTCGACGATGTGAGTCATGTCCTGCGTATATCCCTCCACGACCTGCTTCCCGTTTTCGCGATAGACGTAGATCACGCGGCTGTGCAGGTAGCGGAAAGAGCCGTTGAGGAAGAGGCGAAATTCGACATAGTCGCCCGAACTGTCGGCTTTGTCGAGTTGTTCGCAGATTTTGGCGCGGTCGGCGGTGTGGACGTAGGCCAGAAAAGCGGAGAGTTTGCAGCGGTTGGTTGGCGCCCCGTCTCCCTTCGATCCCATAATTTTGGGGATGAGCAGGTTGTCTTCGAACTCTTCGTTGTCGACGTAGTAGTACCAATGACCCAGCGCGGCGATCTCCTCGGCCTTCTCCATGCGGCGGTTTGCCTGCACGAGGGTTCCCTTGACGTTTTGCTCCTCCGTTACGTCGCGGCACATGCAGAGGGCGTAATCGCCGTCGAGCGGATAGATGCGGTTCTCGTAGTGATTCGTCACCCCGTCGAGCGTGATGTCGTGATGGGAGGTCGATCCCTGTCCCGAAGCCATCACTCGGTCGAGATTCTCCTTGACGCTGCGGTAGGCTTCCGACGAGAGTATCGTCGATATATTCCGCCCGATGAGCCGGCTGCTCGGTTCTCCCACGTGGTTGGTATCTTCCGAGGAGACCAGATCGACCAGTTCGCCTGCGCCTGTCAGGACGGTCAGCATGTCGGGCAGCGCGTCGAGAATTTTCTGTGCGTATTTTTCCCGAAAACGACCGAGAGCGGGTTTACCCCCCCCCTTGCGTTTCGAATTTTCCGTCTTTTGATCTTCGGCGGCTTTCAACCGATTGTTTTCAGCCTCCAGTTCCGCGACGATGCGGAGCAATTCCTCTTTGGAACAGTGGTCGTATCGGCCCATGATCTTCCGTTTTTCCGACTTATCGAAAAGTCGTAATTTGTGTTGTTTAAGGACAAAGTTATGAAAATCTATCGATTTTATACCGGATACGGCTTTCCGTGTCGTATTTTCTTCCTGCGAATCGTCGAAGTAGCTGAAAAAGAGTAATTTTTTAGTGATTTCGAGTGATAAGTGTCAACTTTTTATTATTTTTGCGGCGAGACACATAAACAACACACACGATATGAAAAGGTTTCTCTCCCTCATCGCGGTCGCGGGGGTACTCGCGGCTTGCGGAAACGATCCCGTCGAACGCGCGCCACAGACAGGGAATCTGGATATGAACAACGTTATTTCCACCCGCACGCTCTCCGTTCCCGTCGAGACGGGGCATGTGGCCGTCGTGAGCTGCAACGAGCAGGTAATCGCTACGGCCGACCGTCCTACCGAGGTGCTCGTGCCGAAAGACGCTCAAATCGAAATACGTCAGCTTACGCCCGAGGAGTTCAACCTCACGGGATTGGAGGTGAATACCTCGCAACTGTGGCAGGTGATCGCATTCGAGGATTCGCGGCGCGGCGACTATGATTACAACGATCTGGTCATCCATGTGAAGTATGAAAGCCGCAAGTCGAACTGGTATGAAAATACGCAGGTCGTACGCGTAGCGGTGCAACCCGTAGCGCTGGGCAGCACCAAACTCATTGCGCTGGGTTACGACGTCTATGCCGGCGCGGAGAAGGTCAAGACCGAAATGGTGGCGCAGGATTGCCGCGAGACGCTCTTCGGCGGCCGTACGGGGATGCTCAACACGCTGACGAAGAATTTCGAGTGCGATCATTTCGTCTATAAGAACAGCACGGACGATCCGATTCTCTGCCCTGCGGGCAAAGCCATTGCCGTCAACTGGTTTATCATCGTCGACGGCGGCGTACGGCTGAACTCGATCTCAACGACCTATACGACCGATTTGGTGAATGCCGACAACCGGCCTTACGGGATCGTATCGACCCATACGGGTTATCGGTATACGCAGGAAGGGCAGGGCGTTGTAGGACTCGACTGGTTCAATTATCCGAAGGAGAACGTCGCCATCGACAATGTCTATCCCGAATTCGCCCGCTGGCTCGTGGGCGAGTATACGGGCACCTTCCAAAGCATGTATTCCGACGATAAGGAGAACAGTTTCGATGCCGCCGGCTCGGGGGTTTATGTAATTCCCGATCCGAGGATCTGATTTCCCGCTTGTTTCGCTCAATTGAAAATCGAACGCCCGCATGTTGCGGGCGTTTTTCGTTGTCTGCCGGCCGTCATTCGGAAGCGGAATCCGGTTTCGTCGGTTGTGCTAATGGCAATTATGCCGCGATAATGTTCTATAAGTCTAAAAATTTGGAGCAATTGTTGTCTGTCGCCTTATTAATTGGTATATTGCGCCCCTATTTAGATGATTTTTTTACAAACACACACATGACAAAGATGAAAATGATTGGATTGCTGGTTCTATCTTCAGCAATTCTTCCGCTGCTGGGCTCTTGTAGCAAGGATAACGGCAGCGTAACCGGAATGAATGGTCCGGGCAGTGATGCCTATTTTGATTTTGCAACGACGGATAAATTCGATCTGAAGGTCGATTACGACGTGCCCCAAGGCTATCGGGTCTTTTTCGAGGTTTATGGCGAAAATCCTCTCCAGACGGTAGATGGCTTTACTTCCCTGCGTTCGGACGTCAAACCGCTTTCGAAGGGGTATACCGACGAGCGGGGTTCCTATGCCAAAAAGGTGATTCTTCCCAGTTGCACGGAGGAGGTATGGGTCTACTCGCCCAGTCTGGGCGTCCCCAATCTGCTTCGTGCCGCGGTTTCGGGCAAGGCCGTATCGCTCGGCGTGAACGATTTCGTGGAAAAGGAAACCCCTGCTGCCAAGACGGCCGCCGCCGTTACGCGGACCAATGCCATCAAGGGCCATGTTCTGCTCGGCGGATGGAACAAAAACGGTCGTCCCGACTACCTCTCTTCGGAGGATAAGGTCACCGTTACGGGTGAGCAGATGCAGCGTCTGGATGACGTCTTCAATGAGGGACAGCCCGTTTCGAAGCTCTATTTCCAGACGTCGGACATCCACGTGACCGAGCCTGCGAAAATCTGCGCCAATTTCATTACCGCAGGATCTGCGATGCAGAACACGCTGGCTTACTATTGTTATCCTACGGGCCGGAAGCCCTCCTCGCCGGAAGAGATCGCCACGCGAGTGCTGATCTTCCCGCGCGTGAGTACGACGGCCATGAACTCCGAGTATCTGAAACAGGGAGAGACGGTCAAATTGAAGTACATCGACCAGAGCGGCGTGGATCACGGTTATGAATTTCCTGCCGGCGTGTCGATCGGATGGGTTCTCTACAATGACGGTTTCAACGCTTCGACGGGCGTCGTGTCGACCGGCAACGCCGAGTTCTTTGCCGATCCCGATCTCAACGTTACCGAAGAGAGCAGCGAAAAGAACCATGTGGCGCTCTTCAAGCTCGACGACATGATTTTCCTCGGTTTCGAGGATACCCACAACAACGTCGGCGACGGCGACTGCAACGACTGCATTATCCGTGTTACGGCCAGCCCGATCGAAGCGATCGACACCGACGTCCCCGAGGTTCCCGAACCCGATGACGACGACGAGGCCTATTCGATCGAGTATGAAGGTACGCTGGCGTTCGAGGACAACTGGCCCTCTTACGGCGACTACGACATGAACGATCTGGTGGTGAAATATCACTCCAAGACCTATTTCACCCGCTACAATGAAGCGATCCGCAGTGAGGACGTCTTTGCGCTCATCTGGTGCGGCGGCGCCTACCGCAACGGATTCGGATACGAACTTCCGGCAATGGCCGCGAATGCCGAGGTGGTCGTGTCGCGCGACGGCAGCGAACTGCCCTCCGCCGGAATCGAGCAGGGAATGAGCAAGCCCGTGGTTCTGCTCTTCGACGACGCCCGTACGGAAACGTCCGAAAATAGCGCTCATCCCGTCTTCTCGGTGGATATGCGTTTCGCGTCGTATATTCCGTGGAACAGCTTCACGCCGGCGCCTTACAATCCGTTCATCACGATTCGCCAGCGCCGCAGCCACGAGCTCCATCTGCCGATGTATGCGCCGACGGCCAAGATGGATATGTCGCTCTTCGGTCTCAACAAGGACGAGTCCGATCCGGCGAAGGGGATTTATTACGTGGCGGACGTCAATTATCCCTTCGCGATTCATATCGTCGGCAGCGACGAATACGTGATTCCCGCCGAGACGCATGCGATCGATACCGTCTATCCTTACTTCTCCGACTGGGCGCGTTCCGGCGGCGAACGTCATAAGGATTGGTACAAGCATCCCGCGAATTGATCCTCCGGCTTCGGATGCATTCCGTAAGCAATCGAAAAAGCCCCTGCCGAAGCAGGGGCTTTTTTGCAATCGGATTTTCAGTGCGTCGGCTTTTTGCAGGGGAAAAATTCAGGGACTCGTCATCGTCCGCGCCTGAAGCGTTACGCGTGCAACTCCGCGTCCGCGCTTTTTGACGGCGTGTCTGTCGCCGATTCTTCTTCCCGCTCTTCGCCGTGCGGAGGCTTTGCAGTCCCGCTTGAAAAGAATCGCGTAATAACAACCGGATTTCCACGCTCCGTTTCACTCCGCTCGGAATGACCAGACGCAGAGGCGGGGGGGGTGAGAAGGGTTCAGACCTTTTCGGCCTGCTTGCGGTTTTGGGTTACGACGATCGTGACGGCGGCGACGATGAGCAACACTCCGGCGGCTCCGGCGACGGTGAAGGGCTCTCCGAAATAGAACGCTCCGATTGCAACGGCCGTGAGCGGTTCCATCGCTCCGAGAATCGAGGTGAGCGTCGGGCCGATCGACTTGATCGCCTTTACCAGCGCGATGTTCGAGATGGCCGTGGCCGGAATCGCCAGTCCGAGAATATTGCCCCACGTGCGCGAGTCGTCTACCCAATGCAGCCCCGATGTCAGACCGCCCGTCACGGCGAACAGTGCGGCGCCGATGGTCATGACCAGCAGGGTGAGGGTCGTCGATTCGACCTGCGCGGCGCGGCTCTTGCGCACGCCGATGATGTAACCTGCATAGGAGATTACCGAGAAGACGGCTGCGCCGATGCCGAGCGCCGGATTCCCGCCGCTTGCGCGGATGTCTCCCGACGAAAGCAGCGCGGCGCCGCAGAGTGAAACAACGATGGCCGTGAAGAGCCGCCACGAGCAGCGTTCGCGGAAGAGCAGCGTCATGCCCAGCGCTACGGCCAGCGGATAGAGGAAGTGAATCGTCGAAGCTACGCCGGTCGAGATGTTGCTGTAAGCGAAAACGAGACTCAGCGAGCAGCCGGCGCGAAAGAGGCTCAGCAGAAAAACGATTCCGAACTCTTTTCGTGCGATGCGGAATCGCCGGCCGGCCGCCAGTCCGAAAAGCAGCAATGCCGCCGAAGCGACGCCCCAGCGGTAAGTCAGCACCTCGAACGGCGAAAAACCGTCACGAAGCAGTGTGACGGTGAACAGCGGCGCCAATCCGAAGGTCGAAGAGGAGAGGGCGGCGTAGGCGATTCCTTTGGGATTGCTCATCGGTCAAAATCCTGCGGTTACACGAAGGTACAAAGATAATAACTTTTGTTCCATAACCCGTCCGTTTGCCGCATGTGGATTGAGACGCGGAATCCTGCAAACGTTTTCCGGTACTTTTTCGATGAAAAAGTGGTGTAAAACGTAAAAAAACGAATGCTCCGCTTTCGGGAGCAAAATTTTTCGTACATTTGTTTACCTGAAAAACGAACCGCAGACTCCGGTTGTCCGGTCCGCTGCGACCCGAATAAAACTGCTATCCGATGAAACGTGCCTATGTAATAGGTTTAGATTACGGAACGGATTCCGTTCGCGCCCTTTTGGTCGACGCCCTCACGGGAGCGGAGATCGATTCCGAGGTCGCTCTCTATCCCCGTTGGAATCAGGGGCTTTACAGCGATCCCCGTGCGGCGCGGTTCCGCCAGCATCCCAAAGATTATCTCGAAGCGCTGCGCCGGGCGGTGTGCGCCGTTACCGCCCGCCATGCCGATCTGGTGCCCGATATTTTGGCGCTGTCGGTCGATACGACGGCCAGCACGCCCTGTCTGACCGATAAAGAGGGGGTTCCCTTGTCGTTGCATGAAAAGTATGCGGAGAATCCCGACGCCATGTTCGTGCTGTGGAAAGATCATACGGGACAGGCCGAATGCGAGGAGATCAACGCCCTCTGCGCCCGCAGTCCGATCAATTACGCCTGCCATTCGGGCAATTACTACTCGGCCGAGTGTTTCTGGTCGAAGGTGCTGCATCTGCTGCGCAGCGACGAGGAGCTTCGGCGCGCCGCGTGGTCGGTCGTCGAGCTGTGCGACTGGATTCCCGCCGTGCTTACGGGTTGTCCCGACGCCGCGAGCGTAAAGATGGGGCACTGCGTCTGCGGTTCGAAGCTGATGTGGGCCGAGGAGTGGGGCGGCTACCCGCCCGAGGAGTTCTTCGCCGAACTCGATCCCGTGCTGCTGCCCGTCGTGCGGAACCTTCCGAATGTGAACTACGGCTGCGACGTCGCGGCGGGAAACCTGACCGAAGCGTGGGCCGCCGAACTGGGGCTTCCGGCAGGCATTCCGGTCGGCGTAGGCTGCATCGATTCCCATTCGGGGGCTGTCGGCGCCGGTGTTCGCTACGGTACGGTGGTGCTCAATCTGGGCACTTCGGCTTGCTATATGGCCGTCATGCCGCCCGAAGAGATGGGCGACCGCGTCGTCGAGGGTATTTTCGGACAGGTCGACGGTTCGATTCTGCCGCGCATGATCGGCTTCGAGTCGGGGCTGTCCGCTTTCGGCGATGTCTATGCTTGGTTCAAGCGTCTGCTTTGCTGGCCATTGCGGGAAATTCTCTCCCGTACGGAGCTCCTCGACGCTGCGACGCGCGAGAAGCTTATCGCCGAAACCGAGAGCAAGATCATGGATGCGCTGACGGCCGGAGCGGCCGCACTGCCGCTGCGCGCCGACGCGCCGCTGGCTACCGACTGGCTCAACGGCCGTCGTTCGCCGTTTCCCGACAGCGCGCTTACGGGAACGCTCACGGGGTTGAGCCTTTCGACTTCGGCGCCTGAGATTTACTACGCGTTCGCCGAGGCGACGGCCTTTGCCACGAAACACATCCTCGACCACATGAAAACCTCCGGCGTAAAGATCGACCGGCTGATCGGCGTGGGCGGCATCGCGCAGAAGTCGCCTTTCGTGATGCAGTTGCTGTCGGACGTCACCGGCATGCGAATCGATGTTTCGGACTGCAAGCAGGCCGGGGCGATGGGCGCGGTGGTCCATGCCGCGACTATCGCAGGCCTTTACGGGTCGGTGACCGATGCGCAAGAGGCGCTGTGCGCCCCTGCGTCGCGTTCCTACGAGCCTGATGCGTCGCGTGCGGCGGTGCTTTCCGAACGTTACGCCCGTTACCGCAGGGTGGGCGCTTTTACCGAAGACCTTAAAAAATGAACGAACCTATACCGAGTCAACCGATGAATTTACTCAAAGACCCCAACAAACGCAAATGGGTGATCGTGGCGACCATGTTCATCGCCATCATCTGCAACTATCTCGACCGGCAGCTGCTCTCGATTCTCAAACCCGAAATTCTCGAACATTTCGACATCGGCGACATGGAGTATGCGTGGATCGTCAATGTCTTTCTGATCTGTTACGCCCTGATGTACCCCGTATCGGGCATTCTGGTCGACCGGTTCGGCCCGAAACGCGTGATGCTCGCCGGAATCGTCGTGTGGTCGCTGGCCTGCCTCGGCGGCGGATTGTCGCAGACGGTCTGGCAGTTCTCCATTTGCCGCGGCATTCTGGGACTGGCCGAACCGACGATTTTCGCCGGACAGCTGGTGGCCGTGACGCTTTGGTTCGAGAAACGACAACGGGCGACGGCCAACAGTTTATGCACCATCGGCGGTTCGCTGGGCGCCGTCGTCGCGCCGCTGGTCATCGCATGGCTCATGCGTTGGTTCTCGAACTGGCAGGAAGTCTTCATGGTGGCCGGTGTGATCGGACTGCTGATCGCCCTGCTGTGGATAATCGTCTACCGCACGCCGTCGCCGGAAATCCTCGATAAGACGGTCAACGCCGACCGAACGCCTTCGGGCAACATACAGAAACCCTTCACGTTCAAGGGACTGCTGCGCACCCGTACGCTGTGGGGCGCGCTGCTGATCCGTCTGATCAGCGACCCCGTATGGTACTTCTGTTGTTTCTGGCTGCCGGGCTACCTGCGCGGCATGGGCGAGGCGCAGAACCTTTCGCACGAGCAGACGCTCAACATGATCCAATGGATCGGCGGCATTCCGTTCCTTGTCGGCGCGGCGGGCGGTATGCTCATGTCGATCTGGTCGGATACGATGATCAAGCGGGGACGGAACGCATTGTCGGCGCGTAAAATCGTGCTGGTGATGACGATCGTTTTCGCGCCGTTGTGCGCCATCGTACCCTATGTGAGCGAATGCGCGCTGCCTTTCGCATGGCGCGTGGGGCTGGTCGTGGCGATTTTCAGCCTCGTGGCCGTGATGTGCCTCACTTGGCTCTATACGGTGCCGGTGGTGATGGCCGAAACGTTCCCCATCAAGAACGTGGCGACGGTCATGGGTATCTGCTGCGGTTCGGGCGCGCTGGGAAGCATGGTTTTCAACCACTTCATCGGTACGTTGTCGGCCGGAGCCATGCCGGTGATGTTCGGTATCATGTCGACGCTCCACATTATCACCACTGTGGTGCTGTGGAAGATGGTACGGGTGGAGATGCCCGACGAAGATTGATTTGTCTGTAACGAACTTATTGAAACGAAGATGAAAACGATAAAGGAACCTGCGCGCGATATTCCGGTTCGCGCCGAAGTGGATGTTCTGGTCGTGGGCGGAGGCCCCGCCGGCATCATGGCCGCCGAAGCGGCGGCGGG
>CAJMNH010000006.1 GCA_905214725.1 uncultured bacterium | reverse complement strand
GGCGCGGCATAGCCCGCAAGCGGTCTCTGCCCGCGCTGCGTGCGTCGGTTGCGGACGGTTTTACGCCGCTTTTTCCATAAAAAGCGGCAAACAGATTCCTGCTGCGAATTCAGAAATTGGGTACGGGACTTTCACTACTCTTCCTTCCGTACTTTTGGATTGACCCAACATACCGAAAAACCAAGCATCGCAAAAAGCGACAAACAAAAAGCGGAGCGCCCGATTGTCGGGCGCTCCGCTTTCACTATCTTATGACGCCGGCTCTTTACTGAGCCGCAGCGGTCATGCTCTCTATATCGGACTTGAGTCCCACGATCAGATTGTCGTATTCGCGCAGACCCGTACCGCCCGGGATCAGGTGACCGCAGATCACGTTCTCCTTCAGATTCTCCAGCGGATCGACCTTGCCTTGGATCGCGGCTTCGTTCAAAACCTTGGTAGTCTCTTGGAACGAAGCGGCCGAGATGAAGCTCGAAGTCTGCAAGGCCGCGCGGGTAATGCCCTGCAACACCTGATTCGAGGTCGCGGGCACGATGTCGCGCACCTGCACCTGACGCAGATCCTTGCGTTTGAGGCTCGAATTCTCGTCGCGCAGCTTGCGCAGCGAGATGATCTGCCCCGGCTGCACCGAAGTCGAATCGCCGGCGTCGGTAACGACCACCTTGTCGTACAACTCGTCGTTGACATCCATGAACTCCCACTTATCGACGATCTGATCCTCGAAGAAGCGGGTGTCGCCCGGATCCTCGATCTGAACCTTCGACATCATCTGGCGCACGATCACCTCGAAATGCTTGTCGTTGATCTTCACGCCCTGCATACGGTAGACCTCCTGCACCTCGTTGACGATGTACTCCTGTACCTTCGTCGGGCCGAGAATGCGCAGAATGTCGCTCGGCGTAATGGCGCCGTCCGACAGCGGACTGCCCGCCTTGACGTAGTCGTTCTCCTGCACGATGATCTGACGCGACAGGGGCACGAGGTAACGCTTCACGTCGCCCTGCTTGGAGGTGATGACGATCTCGCGGTTACCGCGCTTGATCTTGCCGAAGGTAACCTCGCCGTCGATTTCGGACACGATGGCCGGATTCGACGGGTTACGCGCCTCGAAGAGCTCCGTGACACGCGGCAGACCGCCGGTAATGTCGCCGCCCGACTTGCCGACGGCGCGCGGAATCTTGATCAGAATGTCGCCTGCGTGAATCTTGGCGTTGTCCTTTACCACGACGTGCGCCGAAACGGGCAGGTTGTAGGACTTGACCTCCTCGCCCTCCTTGTTGATGATCTTGATCACGGGGTTTTTGGTCTTGTCTTTCGACTCGACGACGACCTTCTCCGACAGACCCGTCTGCTCGTCGCGCTCCTCGCGGTAGGTTACGCCTTCGATGACGTTCTCGTAAGAGGCTTTTCCCTCGAATTCCGAGATGATAACGGCATTGTAGGGATCCCATTCGCAGATCAGGTCGCCCTTCTTCACCTCGGTGCCGTCCGCCATGAAGAGCGTAGCGCCGTAAGGCAGCGGATGGGTATAGAGCACGATCTCGGTCTTGGGATCGACGATGCGGATCTCCGACTGACGCGAAATGACGACGTTCGTCGCGCTGCCCTGCGCGTTCTTGCCCTTGATGGTACGCAACTCATCGATCTCCAGACGGCCTTCGTATTTCGACACGACGTTGGTCTCGACGACCGAACCGCCGGCCACACCGCCGACGTGGAACGTACGAAGCGTAAGCTGCGTACCCGGCTCGCCGATCGACTGTGCGGCGATGACGCCCACCACTTCGCCCTTCTGCACCATGCGTGCGGTAGCGAGATTACGTCCGTAGCACTTCGCGCAGACGCCGTGACGCGCCTCGCAAGTGAGCACCGAACGAATTTCGACGGACTCCAGCGGCGATTTCTCGATCACATCGGCGATGTCTTCGGTAATCTCCTGACCGGCCTTGCAGATCACCTCGCCCGTGAGCGGGTGGATCACGTCGTTCAGGGCCGTACGGCCCAAAATACGGTCGTAAAGCGTCTGCACCACATCGTCGTTGCGCTTGATAGCCGTAGCCGTCAAACCGCGCAACGTGCCGCAATCCTCCTCGTTGATGATCACGTCCTGCGCCACGTCGACCAGACGACGTGTCAGATAGCCGGCGTCGGCCGTCTTCAATGCCGTATCGGCCAGACCCTTACGGGCACCGTGCGTCGAAACGAAGTACTCGAGCACCGACAGTCCCTCCTTGAAGTTCGAAAGGATCGGGTTCTCGATAACCTGCTGACCGCCCTCGACGCCCGACTTCTGCGGCTTGGCCATCAGACCACGCATACCGGAGAGCTGGCGGATCTGCTCCTTCGAGCCTCGGGCACCGGAGTCGAGCATCATGTAGACGGGGTTGAAACCGTCCTGATCCTTCACCAGCGTGTCGATCACCACTTTCGTGAGTTTGGTATTGATGTTCGTCCAGACGTCGATGATCTGGTTGTATCGCTCGTTGTTGGTGATCAGACCCATGTTGTAATCCTCCATGATGGCGTCCGAACGATCGTAACCCTCCTGCACGAGCTTCTCCTTCTCTTGGGGAATGATCACCGCGTCGAGGTTGAACGACAGACCGCCTTGGAAGGCCATGCGGTAACCCATGTTCTTGATGTCGTCGAGGAACGCGGCCACCTTGTCGGCGCCGGCCTTCTTCATCACCACGGCGATGATGTCGCGCAGCGATTTTTTAGTCAGTACCGTATTGATATAGCCCACCTCCTCGGGAACGACCTGATTGAAGAGAATGCGGCCGATCGTCGTATCTTTCAGGACGCTCACCTGCTGACCGTTCTCGTCGATATCCTTGACGACGCACTTCACCTCGGCGTGCAGGTCGGCGCGCTTCTCGTTGTAAGCGATGATCGCCTCCTCGGGACCGTAAAATACGAGACCCTCGCCCTTGACGCCCTTACGCGGCTTGGTAATGTAATAGAGCCCCAAAACCATATCCTGCGACGGAACGGTGATCGGTGCGCCGTTGGCGGGATTCAAGACATTGTGCGAACCCAGCATCAGCAACTGCGCCTCCAGTACGGCGGCATTGCCCAGCGGCAAATGCACAGCCATCTGGTCGCCGTCGAAGTCGGCGTTGAACGCCGTACATGCCAGCGGATGCAGCTGCATGGCCTTGCCTTCGATGAGCTTGGGCTGGAAGGCCTGAATACCCAGACGGTGCAGCGTCGGGGCGCGGTTCATCAACACCGGATGGCCCTTGATGACGTTTTCCAAAATGCCCCAGATAACGGGATCCTTGCGGTCGATGATCTTCTTGGCCGACTTCACCGTCTTGACGATGCCGCGCTCGATGAGCTTGCGGATGATGAACGGCTTGTACAACTCGGCCGCCATATCCTTCGGAATACCCATTTCGTGCATCTTCAGCTCGGGGCCGACGACGATGACCGAACGGGCCGAGTAGTCGACGCGCTTACCCAAGAGGTTCTGACGGAAACGGCCCTGTTTGCCTTTGAGCGAATCCGACAGCGATTTGAGCGGACGGTTCGACTCGTTTTTCACAGCGTTGCTCTTGCGCGAGTTGTCGAACAGCGAGTCGACAGCCTCCTGCAACATGCGCTTCTCATTGCGCAGAATCACCTCCGGCGCCTTGATCTCGATCAGGCGTTTGAGGCGGTTGTTACGGATGATGACGCGGCGGTAGAGGTCGTTCAGGTCCGACGTAGCGAAACGGCCGCCGTCGAGCGGCACCAACGGGCGCAGTTCGGGCGGGATCACGGGGATCACCTTCAGCACCATCCACTCGGGCTTGTTCAGACCGTTCGACGCACGGAACGACTCGATGACGTTCAGGCATTTGAGCGCCTCCGACTTACGCTGCTGCGAAGTCTCGGTCGAAGCCTTGTGGCGCAGGGCGTAAGACATCGAATCGAGATCGACATGCTGCAAAAGCGTATAGATCGCCTCGGCGCCCATCTGGGCGACGAACTTGTCGGGATCCGAATCGTCGAGCGACTGGTTGCCCTTCGGCAGCGCGGCCAGCACGTCGAGATACTCCTTCTCGGCGAGCGTCTGCAAACGTTCGATACCCTGCTCGGCTGCGGCGCCGGGGTTGATGACCACGTAACGCTCGTAGTAGATGATCGCTTCGAGCTTCTTCGAAGGGATACCCAGCAGGTAGCCGATCTTCGAAGGAAGCGAACGGAAATACCAGATATGCACCACCGGAACGACCAGCGAAATATGGCCCATGCGTTCGCGGCGCACCTTTTTCTCGGTCACCTCCACGCCGCAACGGTCGCAGACGATGCCCTTGTAGCGGATGCGCTTGTACTTGCCGCAGTGGCACTCGTAGTCCTTCACCGGACCGAAGATCCGCTCGCAGAACAGACCGTCGCGCTCGGGTTTGTACGTGCGGTAGTTGATGGTTTCCGGCTTGAGCACCTCGCCGCTCGACTGGGCGAGAATCTCCTCGGGAGATGCCAGTCCGATCGAAATGCGATTATACCCGCCTGCCGGTTTGTTATCTTTATTGAATGGCATAATGATTCAGTTTTTCGTTCTCGTTAACTTGCTAACCTTTACTCCAGTTTGACCGAAAGCGCCAGACCGCGCAACTCGTGCAGCAGGACGTTCATCGCTTCGGGGATGCCCGGCTTGGGCAGGTTGTCGCCCTTGACGATCGCCTCGTAAGCCTTGGCGCGGCCCGTCACGTCGTCCGACTTGATGGTCAGAATCTCCTGCAGGATGTTGGCGGCGCCGAATCCCTCGAGCGCCCAAACCTCCATCTCGCCGAAACGCTGACCGCCGAACTGCGCCTTACCGCCCAGCGGCTGCTGCGTGATGAGCGAGTAGGGACCGATCGAACGGGCGTGCATCTTGTCGTCGATCATGTGACCCAGTTTGAGCATGTAGGTCACGCCGACGGTGGCCGGCTGGTCGAAACGCTCGCCCGTCTCACCGTTGTAAAGATAGGTGCGACCGCTGCGCGGAATACCCGCCTCGGCGGTATACTCGTTGATCTGGTCGAGCGAAGCGCCGTCGAAAATCGGAGTGGCGAACTTCACGCCCAGCTCGCGGCCCGCCCACCCGAGCACAGCCTCGTAAATCTGACCGAGGTTCATTCGCGAAGGCACGCCCAGCGGGTTCAGACAGATGTCGACGATCGTACCGTCCTCCAAGAAAGGCATATCCTCGTCGCGAACGATACGCGCGACGATACCCTTGTTACCGTGGCGGCCGGCCATCTTGTCGCCCACCTTCAGCTTGCGCTTCTTGGCGATGTAGACCTTGGCCATCTGGATGACGCCCGTCTGCGGGAGCTCGTCGCCGTTGGTAAGGTTGTACTTCTCGCGCTTGATGGCGGCGTCGGCCTTCTTCCACTCGATGGTATAGTTGTTAATCGTGGCTTCGATCAGGGCGTTGACATGCTCGTCCGAAGTCCAGCGGCACGAACCGAGGTTCAGGAAGCCCGTCGCAACGCCCGTCCGTTCGTCGGTCGTCTGACGCGACAGTTCGTCGAGCATCTTCTGCGAGAACTTCGTGCCGGCGGCGTAAAGTTCCGCGCCGAAATAGTCGGTGACACCCGTCGTGGTCTTGCCCTGCACGAGCGTCCAGAGCTTCTGCACGAGCAGTTTGGTCAGATCGGCGATCTCGGCGGCGAATTTCTCGTCGAGCTTCTCGAGCATCGCCTTCTCGGCGGCCTTCGACTTCTTGGCCTCCTTGCCGGCGCGGCTGTAAAGTTTGGTATCGATCACCACGCCGTGCAGCGAGGGCTGCGCTTTCAGCGAAGCGTCCTTCACGTCGCCCGCCTTGTCGCCGAAGATGGCGCGCAGCAGTTTCTCCTCGGGCGAAGGATCGCTTTCGCCCTTGGGCGTGATCTTGCCGATGAGAATGTCGCCCGGATGGACGTTGGCGCCGATACGGATGATACCGTTGGCATCCAAATCCTTCGTGGCGTCTTCGCTCACGTTGGGAATATCCGACGTAAGCTCCTCCACGCCGCGCTTCGTGTCGCGCACCTCCATGATGTACTCGTCGACGTGCACCGACGTGAAGATATCCTCGCGCTGGATACGCTCCGAGATCACGATGGCGTCCTCGAAGTTATACCCTTTCCAAGGCATGTAAGCGACCTTCAGGTTGCGTCCGAGCGCCAGCTCGCCGCCTTGCGTCGAGTAACCCGCGGTCAGAATCTGCCCCTTGGTCACCCGATCGCCCGTCAGCACGACCGGCTTCAGCGTGATCGAAGTATTCTGGTTCGTACGGCGGTAGCGCGGCAACTCGTAAGTGGTCACCTCGGGCGCAAACGAAGTAACGACTTCGTCCGGCGTACGTTCGTATTTGATCCGAATCTGCGTCGCATCGGCGAAAACCACCTCGCCGTCGCCCTCGGCGACGATCTGGATGCGGCTGTCGGAGATCATGTCCTTCTCGATGCCCGTACCTACGATCGGCGCCTCGCACGTAATCAGCGGAACGGCCTGACGCATCATGTTCGAACCCATCAGCGCACGGTTGGCGTCGTCATGCTCCAAAAACGGAATCAGACTGGCGGCGATCGAAGCGATCTGGTTCGGAGCGACGTCCATCAGGTTGACCTCCTTGTCCGTCACCACGGGGAAATCGGCGCCTTCACGCGCCTTGATGCGGTTCGGTTGGAGGAAATGACCTTCGTCGTCGATCGGAATGTTCGACTGTGCGACCACTTTCCCCTCCTCCTCTTCGGCGGAGTAGTACTTGATATGGCTGTTGTCCAAGTCGATGACACCCTCCTTCACTTCGCGGTAAGGCGTCTCGATGAAGCCCATGTCCGAAATCTTGGCATAGACGCACAACGACGAGATCAGACCGATGTTGGGGCCTTCCGGCGACTCGATCGGACAAAGGCGGCCGTAGTGCGTATAGTGCACGTCGCGCACCTCGAAACCGGCGCGATCGCGCGACAGACCGCCGGGGCCGAGCGCCGACAGACGGCGTTTGTGCGTGATCTCGGCCAGCGGGTTGATCTGGTCCATGAACTGCGAGAGCTGGCTCGTGCCGAAGAACGAGTTGATGACGCTCGACAGTGTTTTGGCATTAATGAGGTCGACCGGCGTGAAGACCTCGTTGTCGCGCACGTTCATGCGCTCGCGGATCGTACGCGCCATGCGCACGAAGCCGACCGAGAACTGGTTCGACAGCTGCTCGCCGACGGTACGCACGCGGCGGTTCGACAGGTGGTCGATATCGTCCACCTCGGCCCGCGAGTTGATAAGCTGGATGAGGTACTTGATAATGGCGATGATATCCTCGCGCGTAAGCGTGCGGATCTCGGGATCGATCTCCAGCCCCAGCTTCTTGTTGATACGGAAACGACCCACGTCGCCCAGATCGTAACGCTTGTCCGAGAAGAAGAGCTTCTCGATCACGTCGCGCGCCGTAGCCTCATCGGGCGGCTCCGAAGCGCGCAGCTGCCGGTAGATGTAGACGACGGCCTCCTTCTCGGAGTTGCACGGGTCTTTCTGTAAGGTGTTGTATATAATGGAGAAGTCGATGCCCGACGGATTCTCCTTGTGCAGCAGAATCGTCTTGGCGCCGCTCTCGATGATCTGGTCGATGTGCTCCTCCTCGAGAACGGTCTCGCGATCGACGATGACGTTGTTACGCTCGATGGAGACCACCTCGCCCGTATCCTCGTCGACGAAATCTTCGACCCATGTCGAAAGCACGCGCGCGGCCAACATACGGCCTACGGCCTTTTTGAGATTGGTTTTGGTAACCTTCACCTCGTCGGCGAGGTCGAAAATCTCGAGAATCTGCTGATCCGCTTCGAAACCGATGGCCCGCAAAAGGGTCGTGACGGGCAGCTTCTTCTTTCGGTCGATATAGGCGTACATCACGTTGTTGATATCCGTGGCGAACTCGATCCACGACCCCTTGAAGGGGATGATGCGCGCCGAATAGAGCTTCGTACCGTTGGTATGCATGCTCTGTCCGAAGAAGACACCCGGCGAGCGGTGCAGCTGCGACACGATGACGCGCTCCGCACCGTTGATGACGAACGTACCCCGTTCGGTCATATAGGGAATCGTACCGAAATAGACGTCCTGAACGACGACACCGAAATCTTCGTGCTCCGTATCGGTGCAATAGAGTTTCAACTTGGCCTTCAGAGGCACGCTGTACGTCAGACCGCGCTCCAAGCACTCTTCGATCGAATAACGGGGCGGATCGATGTAGTAGTCGATGAACTCGAGGACGAAATTATTTCTGGTATCCGTAATGGGGAAATTCTCCTGAAACACCTTGTAGAGGCCTTCGTTCTTGCGATTCTCGGCCGTGGTGTCCATCTGGAAAAAATCTCGGAATGATTTCAGCTGTACCTCGAGCAGATCCGGGTAGGGCACCCGGTTTTTCACAGTCGAGAAGCTAATTCTTTGTTGTGTGGTATTTGTGGACATCGGTAAATCCAAATTAAGTTGAAGATTGTTCTTTCAATCGGGTACCTTCCTTTCCGACAGGTCTCAATAACCCGCGACAATGCTCTCAGCGTAAACACATTACACCCGGAGAGCATTCCAAAGTCCAAGAAAAGGGCACAGCTCTGACGGCACTCCCTTTTCTTAGACGAGAAAAGGCATAGAGCTTACTTTGGAGGTAAACTCTACACCTGAGTTGTCTGAAACTACGAAAGTAGCGACGAAACTACTTAACTTCAACTTCAGCACCTGCCTCCTCGAGCTGGCCTTTAATCGACTCAGCCTCCTCTTTGGAGACACCCTCTTTAACGGCCTTGGGAGCACCGTCGACCAGCGCCTTGGCATCGCCCAGCGACAGACCTGCGATCTCCTTAACGGCTTTGATAACCTGAAGTTTCTGCTGACCGGCAGTTTTCAGAATAACATCGAACGACGTCTTCTCGGCGGCAGCGGCCTCGCCGGCGCCGGCTGCAGGAGCAGCGACTGCAACAGCTGCAGCAGCGGGTTCAATGCCGTACTCCTCTTTGAGCACGGTAGCCAATTCGTTTACTTCCTTAACAGTCAAATTTACCAATTCTTCTGCCAGTTTCTTTACATCTGCCATAGTTGTAATTTTTATTAAATTCTTGTTTTTTGTTCTTAAATTAGTTTCTTTCTTCGAGCGTCTTCACCAGACCCGCAATCTTTTGGCCTGCATTGGCTTGCAATGCAGAGATAACATTCTTCGCAGGCGACTGCAGGAGTGATATGATCTCTCCGATGAGTTCTTCCTTGCTCTTAATGTTGCACAGGGCATCCAACTGGTTGTCGCCGACATAGACGCACTCCTCCACGAACGCTGCCTTCAAGACGGGTTTCTCGCACTTCTTGCGGAACTCCTTGATGACAACGGCAGGACCTTTCGCCGTCGTTGCAAACATTACCGAGGTCGAACCCTCTAAAACCTTCATCAAATCAGCATCCGCCTTCTGAGCCTTCTCGAGCGCCTTGCCGAAAAGCGTATTCTTCACGACGACGAGTTTGATCTCGTTCTCGAAGCACTTGCGGCGCAACTGAGCGGTCTGCTCGGCGTTGAGCGCCTCGATGTCGGTCAGATAGAAGTGAGGATACGCATTGAGCTGCTCGGCGAGGCTGTTGATTACAACCGCTTTTTCTTCCTTAGTCATCTCTTAAATCCTCCTTCGTTATTTGGTTTCAACTGATTTCGCATCGATCTGCAGACCCGGGCTCATCGTGGTCGAGAGGTAAATACTCTTCACGTAAGCGCCCTTGGCGGCAGACGGCTTGAGTTTCATGATCATCGAGAGAAACTCGCTGGCATTGTCAACGATTTTCTCCGCCGAGAACGAAACCTTACCGATCGATGTGTGAACAATACCGAATTTGTCGACTTTGAAATCGATCTTACCGGCTTTAACTTCGCTTACAGCTTTGGCGACGTCCATCGTCACCGTACCCGTCTTGGGATTCGGCATCAGGCCGCGGGGACCCAGAATACGGCCCAGCGCACCCACCTTGCCCATGACGTTCGGGGTGGTGATGATCACGTCCACGTCGGTCCAACCGCCTTTGATCTTCTCGACGTATTCGTCCAGACCGACGTAATCGGCGCCGGCAGCCTTGGCCTCCTCCTCCTTCTCAGGAGTGCAGAGCACCAACACGCGCATCGTCTTACCCGTACCGTGAGGCAACGTCACGACGCCGCGCACCATCTGATTCGCCTTGCGGGGATCGACGCCCAGACGGACGTCGATATCGACCGAAGCATCGAATTTCGTAAAGGTAATTTCCTTCAGAAGAGCTGCGGCCTCAGCGAGTTTGTACGCCTTGTTGGGCTCAACCTTTGCGTAGGCATTTTTCTGATTTTTCGTTAACTTACTCATGCTACGTTACTTTTTAGGAAATTCACCTTTCACGTTGATACCCATACTGCGAGCAGTACCGGCGACCATACGCATGGCAGCTTCGACGGTGAAACAGTTCAGGTCAGGCATCTTGTCCTTGGCAATCGCCTCGATCTGCTCCCACGTAACCTCACCCACTTTGTCGCGGTTGGGCTGCGCGGAACCACTCTTGACCTTCGCGGCTTCCTTGAGCTGGATGGCTACGGGCGGCTGTTTAACAACAAAGTCGAACGACTTATCGCTATAAACCGTGATGATGACTGGAAGGACCTTCCCCGCCTTGTCTTGGGTACGCGCATTGAATTGTTTACAGAAGTCCATGATATTGACTCCCTTGGAACCCAACGCAGGACCCACTGGGGGTGAAGGATTGGCAGCACCACCTTTAATCTGCAATTTGATAAATGCAGCAACCTCTTTTGCCATAATTTTCCTTGGTTAATTATTCTTTTTCTACTTGTGTAAAGCTCAACTCCATAGGAGTCTTGCGGCCGAAAATCTTCACGGAGACCGTCAGTTTCTTGCGCTCGTTGTCGACCGCCTCGATAGTACCTTGGAAGCTCGAGAAAGGACCGTCTGTAACCTTGACAGTCTCGCCGACAAAGAACGGAACTTCGTTCTCTTCCTCCATCTCGCTGAGTTCGTCGACCCGGCCTAGAATGCGGCTCACCTCTTGTGGACGCAAGGGAGTCGCGATCATCTTCCGGCTCTCCTCCTTGGTATCGCCCAAGAAGCCCAGCACGTTCGGAGTGTTGCGAATGATAATCGGAATTTGTCCTACGAAAGCCGCCTCGATGAGGACATAGCCCGGGTAGGACACTTTTTCCTTCGAAATCTTCTTACCGTTGCGAATGGTATAGACTTTTTCCGTAGGAATCAGTATCTGAGAGATGTAATCCTCGAGGTGGTTGTGGCGAATTTCGGATTCGATGTACTCCTTCACCTTATTCTCCTTACCGCCCACGGCGCGGATCACATACCATTGTTTCTTAATCTCGCTCATAGCCAGTCAGTCTCTTTGAAGAATTAATGACCGATGTTGCCGAGGAAACTGTATATGCCTTTCATGATATTCTCGAACGAAATGTCCATGACCAGCACGACCAACGCAAAAATCAGCGACGCCACCATGACGACGATCGTCGAGTTCTGCAATTGCGCAAAAGTAGGCCACGTTACCTTCTGAACGAGCTCTTTGTACGATTCTTTGATGTAGTTAAGCATATTGCAAACTTTTATCTTTCAGCAGGAGCAGAGAGATTCGAACTCCCATCAACGGTTTTGGAGACCGCTATTCTACCCTTGAACTATGCTCCTAAAAAAGGGTGCGGAACGTGCGTCCCGCACCTATCGTTCGGTCGAATTAGTCGACGATCTTCAGGATCTGGCCTGCACCTACCGTACGGCCGCCCTCGCGAATTGCGAAACGCAGACCCTCGTTCAGTGCCACCGGATAGATAAGCGTTACGGTAATGGTAACGTGGTCGCCCGGCATCACCATGTCTACGCCTTCCGGCAGAGCGATCTCACCGGTTACGTCCATCGTACGGAGGTAGAACTGGGGACGGTACTTGTTGTGGAACGGCGTATGACGGCCGCCCTCTTCCTTCTTCAGGATATAAACCTCGGCTTGGAACTTGGTGTGCGGGGTAATCGAACCCGGCTTCGCAACGACCATACCGCGCTTAACGTCCTTCTTGTCGATACCGCGCATCAGCAGACCTACGTTGTCGCCGGCCTCGCCCTCGTCGAGCAGCTTGCGGAACATCTCGACACCCGTACAGGTCGAAGTGAGCACCTTCTCTTCCAGACCGATGATCTCGACGGGTTCGCCGACCTTGATGATACCGGTCTCGATACGGCCGGTAACCACCGTACCACGACCCGTGATCGAGAATACATCCTCGACAGGCATCAGGAACGGCTTCTCGTTCTCACGCACCGGCAGCGGAATATACTCGTCGACAGCAGCCATCAGCTCCATCACCTTCTCTTCCCACTTTGCCTCTCCGTTGAGAGCGCCCAATGCGGAACCGCGGATGATCGGGGCGTTGTCGCCGTCGTACTCATACTTGTTGAGCAGGTCGCGAACCTCCATCTCGACGAGGTCGAGCATCTCGGGATCGTCAACCATGTCGCACTTGTTCAGGAAAACGACGATCTTCGGCACGTTCACCTGACGGGCGAGCAGCACGTGCTCGTTGGTCTGAGGCATAGGACCGTCCGTAGCGGCAACTACGAGAATGGCGCCGTCCATCTGAGCGGCACCGGTAACCATGTTCTTCACATAGTCGGCGTGTCCCGGGCAGTCCACGTGAGCATAGTGACGGTTAGCGGTCTGATACTCGACGTGCGAAGTGTTGATCGTGATACCGCGCTCTTTCTCCTCGGGTGCGTTGTCGATCGAGTCGAACGAGCGAAGCTCCGAAAGACCTGCCTTTGCAAGTACGGTGGTAATTGCGGCGGTCAGCGTCGTCTTACCGTGGTCTACGTGTCCGATAGTACCGATGTTCACATGCGGTTTCGAACGGTCAAATTTCTCTTTTGCCATAGTTGTAATGTATTAGAATTTATTTTATAAAAGTCTCTCAACAGCCGTTTTCCACAGAACGACGGCGCGACGTAAGCCCTATGACGGCTACATCACCCGTTTCTGCAATGTTAGAGCGGAAGACGAGGCTCAAACTCGCGACCCTTAGCTTGGAAGGCTAATGCTCTATCAACTGAGCTACTTCCGCAAAAATACACCGTATCAGAGTCCACCCTCCCTCCTTGCGACGAGCGCCTGAGCCCTGCGTCGCGCCGAGGTTTTGCATCCTCCAACCGGCACGCTCTCTTTAAAAGTGGGAAGTGATGGATTCGAACCACCGAAGGCGTAAGCCAGCAGATTTACAGTCTGCCCCATTTGGCCACTCTGGTAACTTCCCTTATTGGTTTGCGATGTGAGCCGATGGAGGGATTCGAACCCACGACCTGCTGATTACAAATCAGCTGCTCTGACCGGCTGAGCTACATCGGCATGAACCGTTTTGGATTGCAAAGATAAGAATAATATTCCGAACCGCCAAATCTCGGCTCAGGTTTTCTATTCCCATCTGTCTCAAAGAACCTTACGTCAACTGTTTCCGCTTCTATTTGGCGAAATCGAGTGCAAAGATAGAATAGTTTTATGAATTAAAAAATAGTCGGCCTCTTTTTTTCAAAAAATAAATGGTTTTTGCAACCTTCTGCGTCCATGCAAGCAGGATTGCGGCTCGATTCGCAAAGAGCGGCCGCCTCTTTTTTCCATAGTGCGGCCATGCGGATCGGAGGCCGGTAATAATAAAAACAAGGAAATAAGCGGAATCTCGGTGCGCTTCGCACAAGCAGTCGATTCCCACGCTCCGTTACACTTCGCTCGGAATGACAATCCATGGACAAGGGGCGGATTTTCGGAATGACGGTTTCTGTTTTGTCATCCTGAGGAGGAATCCTCTTGGAGGATTCCGACGTGAGGATCGACCGTTGTCGGTTTTGTGCGTCAGCCGTGTGCACTGCGAAAAGAGCGGAAGAAGTGGCGGCGACAGCGCGAGCGCCCGGAGCGGGTGTGCGCAAACGGCCTGATCTTGCGTGCCCGCTCAGCGAGCGCGGTTGACGTCACCCGCGGTTTTTCGCCGTGCTTGACCTTTTGGTACTTTTGGGTCAAGCCAAAAGTACAAAAGGAAGAGCAGGAAAAGTCCCGCACCAGATTTCTGAATTCGCCGCTGGAAGCTCTTTGCCGCTTTTTGTGGAAAAAGCGGCGTAAAACCATCCCCATTGCGGAGTTTGTGGTGCGCTCCGCGCCAAGCGGTCGATTTCCACGTTCCGGTTCATTTCGCTCGGAATGACAGTTTTTATTTCATCATCCTCACATCGGAGTGCACCCTTCTCAGTGGCGGTTTCTATTATGTCATCCTGAGGAGGAATCCCCCAAGGGATTCTGACGTGAGGATCGACCGTTGTCGGTTTTGTGCGTCAGCCTATTGCACTGCGAAAAGAGCGGAAGAAGTGGCGGCGACAGCGCGAGCGCCCGGAACGGGTGTGCAAAACAGCGCAGTCTTTTGTGCCCGCTCAGCGAGCGCTGGCGGCGATACCCGCGGCTTTTCGCCGTGCTTGATCTTTTGCTGCTTTTGGCTTGATCCAAAAGCAGAGAAGAAAAGCGGTCGAATCAAACCAAAAGTGCCGTTTTTCATTCGGACATTGCGGCGCCAAAGCGCCGCGCGGGCCGAAGCCTCCGCGGGCGGAGGCACGCCGCATCGGCGTGCCCCGCAGACTTCGCCCCGCAAATACGCCTGCAATCGATCCACACGTCGAAATGACGGAACGGAATCTTTAATTCTTCATTCTTAATTTTTAATTGCAAACAGGCTGCGCCTCGGCAAAACCGCAAACAAGTTTGCTTTTGCGCTCGGCTTGCACGACTTTACGGAGGACAAACCTCCGCTTAGATAGGCTTCGCCTCGGCATACCCAAATAAATTTGGTTCTGCGCTCGGCTTGCACTATCTTTGACCCCATGAAAACGATTCGTATTCTGCCCGACATCGCACTGCGGGAACTGCTGACGACCGATGCGACCGATATTTTCGCCGCCATCGACAGCGAACGCGCCTATCTGGGACGCTGGCTGCCTTTCGTGCAGTTCACCCGCAGCGAAGAGGATTCGCTGCGCTTCGTCCGTTCGGTACTCGAAGCTCCTTACCGCGAAGCGGTCTTCACGATCCGCGACGGGGAGCGTTTCATCGGACTTATCGGCTTCAAGTCGACCGACCCGTACGCCCGCACTACCGAGATCGGCTACTGGCTCCGCGAGGCGTGGCAGGGACGGGGAATCGTTACGCTGGCCGTGAAAGCGCTCTGCCGCTTGGCCCGTGAAGAGCTGGCGATACGCAGCGTGGCGATCAAATGCGCGACGGGCAACCTGCCGAGCAACCGCATTCCGCAACGGCTCGGATTCACGCTCGATCACGTCGAGCGGCAGGCCGAACTGCTCGAAGACGGGCATTATGCTGACGCGAACGTCTATATTCTGAATCTTACGGATTGAAGGCGGACCGCAATACCGGCGCTCCGCAGGTTTCCGGTCCGACGGAATTATATTAAATATAAGGTATCGAATGAATCGAGATAATCCTGCGGAACTTTTTCCCGTCGTAGACGAGACGGGACAGGTTGTCGGCTGCGCCACGCGCGGCGAATGTCACAACGGGCAACGGCTGCTGCATCCGGTCGTACATCTGCACCTGTTCAACAGCCGCGGCGAGCTCTATTTGCAGAAACGCCCGCTGTGGAAAGACATTCAGCCCGGACGCTGGGATACGGCCGTCGGCGGCCATGTCGACTACGGCGAAACGCCCGACGAAGCGCTGCGCCGCGAGGTGCGCGAAGAACTGGGCGTCACGGAGTTCACCCCTGAACGGCTCACGCAATACCTCTTCGACTCGGTACGCGAACGCGAACTGGTCTATGTCAACCGCACCGTCTACGACGGTCCCGTCACCCCGAGCGACGAAACCGACGGCGGTCGTTTCTGGACGATCGACGAGATCGTCCGCACATTGGGGAAAGGGGTCTTCACGCCCAATTTCGAGAGCGAGTTCCGCCGCGTCTTTCTATCGGGTGACGGGATCGCCTAAACAAAAGATCTTTCCCTCGATAAAGGTCACCCACAACCGGTTGCCGTCGTCTACATAGAAATCGTTGGCGGCCGACGACGCGAATTTCTCGGCCCAGAGCAGCTCGCCGTTCTCACGCACCGAAGCCACGCAGCCCGTGCGGTTGGCCATGTAAGCCACCCCTTCGCGCACCTCGACGGGACAGGGATTGTGGTCGTAGCCCCAGCCGGCATCCGCGACCCACACCTCGGTATAACTGTCGGAAGCCGTCGCGACGGCAAGCAGTTCGCCGTCCATCGTCTTGGCGTAAATCTTCGATCCGTCACCGCTCACGCCGGTCGTCTCGCGCACCTTGCGCTGTTTGACGCGCCAGATCACACGGCCCGTCGCGAGGTCGAGCGCCGTCATGTAACGGTCGGGCGCAACGATGAAAACCCGCTCCCCGACGATGCGCGGCACGATATGGCCCGGCGAATAGAGTTTCTGCCGATTGCCGTTGTTCCAGCTCCACAGTTTCTCCCCCGTAGCGTCGTCGAGACAGTAAAGATTCGTGTCCCACGCACCGAAGACCACCCGTCCGTCGGCCACGGCGGGCCGGCCCTGCGGCTGCCCCTCACCGAAACGATATTCCCACGCAATGCGCCCCGTGTGCAGATCGATCTTAGCCATCGAACCGCTGCCGAGACCCATATAAAGCCAGCGGTCGGCGATCGCGCCGTCGCCGATCACGGGCGTCTTGCAGCGAATCCGCCACAACCGGCGGCCCGTCGCGGCATCCAGCCCCCACACGGCGCCCGCCGCATCGCCCGCCACGACCACGCCGCCGGCCGCAAGCGGCGTCGAATAAACCGCATTGCCGAACTGCCGCCGCCATACCTCGCGGCGGTTTTTCACATCGTAAGCCTTCAACACGCCGAGCGACGTGCCGTAAAAGATCGTATCGCCCGCCACGGCTACGCCCGTGTAGATCGACGCCTCGTCTTCGACGATCAGCTTCGCCCCCGTCCGCTCATAGGAGAGCGGCGCGGGCCGCGGATCGCAGGGCAGCGCCGCCAATTCGCGCGAATCGCCCTGCGGGATCGCAAAGGCCAGTCGGGGCGTTTCGCCCAGCCGCTTTTCATAGAGAGCGACCGAATCGTTCCAGACGCGCACCATATTATAACCGACGCTCCGTCCCTCCGTTTTCGAACGCTGGACGAGCGCCCTTCCCATCAGGCCGGGGATCGAGTCGAAATTGCACAGTCTGAGCGTATGATAGTGGCCGCACAGATCGAAGCGTACGTCGTAACGGCGCAACAGCGAGGTTACGGCCATGCGGTTCGTCACGTCGTTCGTCAAAGGATAGTGACAGAAGGCGGCGATCCGCTCGCCGGGCCGCGCCGAACGCAGCTGCTCCTCGACCCACTGCAAATCCTCGCGCCGCACCGAGCCGTCGGCCATCTTCATGTAAGGGCCGGCCGTAAAACCGACAAAAAGATAATCGCCCGCCCGGAAAGCCAGCCGCCCGTCATTGCCGAAGAGCCGGCCGAAGGTGGTGCAGGCACTCTCCGACCACGTCGTTTCGTGATTGCCCGGCACGATAAACCACGGCTTGCGCAAACGTTTGAGAATGCCGTGCACGCAGTGCAGTTCGGCGTCGCTGCCCATGTTGCAGAGATCGCCCGTGACGAGCACGAAGTCGACCGCCGAGGCGTTGATCTCCGCGACGGCGACCCGCAGCAGCGAATCGGACTCGCCGCCGGGCGTCACGTGCACGTCGGTCAGGAAGGCGAAATTCAACTCCGCGGCGCGGGGCGCGACGTGACGCGGAGCACGGCGGGCCTGCACGCCGGAACACAGCAACAGGGCCGCCGTGAGCAGAAGCGTTATCTTTTGTCTCATAAATCGGATGTTTTATTCCGCAAGATAACCAAATTCCGGCAGACCGTCAACTCCTGCAATAAAAAACGGGCTGTCCCCGAAAGGGACAACCCGCACCAACTAATTATATTCAACCTACCCTATTCCATTCTCAGAGGCCGAAGACCTCTTTCAACTCCTGCATCTCGGCGTCGCTCATGCCCGTGGGAACGAATCCCATCGAACGGGCCGATTCGTAGATTTTGGCCGACTTCGACAGCACGTCGATCTGATCGAACGCCTCGATCAGGTCGGTGCCGATGGCCAGCGCGCCGTGCTTGGTCCACATCACCACGTCGTAGTCGCCCAGCAGGGAGATCGTCCGGTCGGCCAGCTCCTGCGAACCGGGCAGCGTGTAGGGAACGATGCCCAGCCCCTTGGGGCAGAAGGCGCGCGTCTCGGGAATCATGCTCCACAGCAGCCGCGTGAGCACGTCCCTGCCCAAAAATTCGGGGTTGTGCGTCATCGCCACCAACTCGATGGGATGCGTATGCACCACCGCCTTCTCAGGGCGGCCCGCTTCGGCCAGATAGTCGTGCACCGAGAGGTGCGCCGGCAGTTCGGAGGTCGGGCGCACCGGCTCGTCGGCGACGATCTCGTACGACGCGCCGTCGGCCGCCATGCGGATCAGCGCGATGTTCGACAGCGGCTGCGACGCCACGTAACGCATGCGGCGTCCCGTGCCCGTGACCAGAAAGCAGCCGCCCGCAATGTGCGGCAGCGGTTTGGGAAGACGGTAAGGCCCGTCCAACACAGGCAGGCGGCAGGCGGCGTCGGCGCACAACGCGGTGACGTTGACCGAGATATTGCCGCCGTTACGTTCGGCCCAGCCGCGCTCCCAGAGGTAGCCGGCCACCTCGGCCACCACCTCGATCTGGCGGTCGAGCGATTTATTGTCAATCAATTTCATTATCGTTTCTATTTTACGAGTTGCGGATAGACGGTCGAAAAGATCAGGATCAGCAGGCCCGCCACGAGCACCGCCGCTGTGCGGCGGTCCACGCCGCGCCACTCGTGCAGCAGGATCCCCCACAGATTGCTGAACAGCACGTTGAGCGACATGAGAATGCTCCACGAGAAAGCCAGCATCAGCGGCGACGCGCCGAAGAAGCTCTTGCCCATGCCCAGCCCGAAGAACTGCGAATACCACAGCACGCCGGCCAGCGCGCAGAAGAGCACGTTGTTGATCCACACGCCCGCCGGTACCGAGAAGTAGTCGCGGCCCGTGCGGTTCTTTATATTACAGAAGATACAGTAGAGCGCATTGGTCACGAAGCCTCCGAGCGTCACGAGCAGAATCACGGGATTCAGCGCGAAGAGCTCCTTCACGCCGGACGCAACGGCAGCCGCCTGAATGGCCGCGCCGCTTTCGAGTCCCAGACTGAAACAGGCGCTCATCGCACCGGCCAGCAGCGCCACCAGCAACCCCTTGGTCAGCGCGAAATCCTTCACCGCCGCGCGGCGCTCCTCGTCGCTCAGCAGCCGCGACCGCAGCGAACCGGCGTAACCGATCACGGCGATGCCCGCCAGCGTGATGCAGACGCCGACGAGCAGCGCCAATCCTTCGCCGCGGAAGAGGTTCTGTCCCGCCAGCAACGCCGGAAAGAGCGTACCGAAGGCCGCGCAGGTGCCCAGCGCAATCGATTGTCCGAGTGCCACGCCCAGATAGCGCATCGAGAGGCCGAACGTCAGGCCGCCGACGCCCCACAACACCCCGTAGAAGGCCGACTGCCACGCGCCGCCCGTCGCCCACAGCGCACCGAGCGTCACCCCTTCGGGCAACGCCAGCGTCGCGCCCAGCCACGGAAAAACGATCCACGCAAAGACGCCCTGCACCAGCCAGAAACTCTCCCACGACCAGTCGCGCACCTTGCGGATCGGCACGTAGGAGCTCGACTGCCCGAAGCTCCCGACGGCGATAATCAACAAACCGATCAAAATTTCCATATCAATAAGCTATATGATACAACCGTTCGATCTCCTCGACGGACGTCGGACGGGGATTGCCGCCCGTGCAGACGTCGTTGAAAGCGGCCACAGCCAGCGCCGGAATATCTTCCTCTTTGACTCTCAGCTCATTGAGACGCTGCGGAATACGGATGCTCAGCGAGAGGGCCTTCACCGCGTCGATAGCGGCGCGCACCCCCTCGTCGACGCTCATACCGTCGGTCTTCACACCCATGGCGCGGGCGATATCGAGGTATTTGGCACGCGACGGCGACTCGGCGTTGTACTCCATCACATAGGGCAGCAGCGTGGCGTTGGCCACGCCGTGCGGCGTGTCGTAGAAAGCTCCCAGCGGATGCGCCATCGAGTGAACGATGCCCAGCCCGACGTTCGAAAAGCCCATGCCCGCGATATACTGCGCCTCGGCCATGCCCGCGCGCGCCGTCTCGTCGCCGCCGTCGGCGACGGCGTTCTTCAAGTGACGGGCAATCAGCTCGATGGCCTTCAACTCGAACATGTCGCTCATCGTCCACGCCCCCGGCGTGAGGTAGCCCTCGATGGCGTGCGTCAGCGCGTCCATGCCCGTGGCGGCGGTCAGCCCCTTGGGCATCGAGTACATCAGCTCGCAGTCGATCACGGCGCACATCGGAATGTCGTTGGGATCGACGCAGACCATCTTGCGTTTGGCCTCCTCGTCGGTGATGACGTAGTTGATCGTCACCTCGGCCGCCGTACCCGCCGTCGTAGGAACGGCGAAGGTCGGCACGGCGCGGCGTTTGGTCGCAGCCGTTCCTTCGAGCGAACGCACGTCGGCGAACTCGGGATTGTTGACGATGATCCCCACGGCCTTGGCCGTGTCGATCGACGAGCCGCCGCCCAGCGCGACCATGAAGTCGGCACCCGAACGCTTGAAGGCCTCGACGCCCTGCTGCACGTTGCGGATCGTGGGATTGGCCTTGATCTCGCTGTAAATCTCGTAGGGGATGCCCGCATCGGCGAGCACCCGTTCGATCTTTTCGGCCACGCCGAAACGGATCAGATCCTTGTCCGTAACCAGCAGCGCCTTGCGGAAGCCGCGTTTTTTGACCTCCTCGGCGATCACCGAGCGGCAGCCCGCGCCATAGTAGGAGGTTTCGTTCAATACGATTCTGTACATGGCCGTCTATCGTTTGGAGGTTACTTCGGCTTCGTACCGCTGGATGTCGGCGATGAACTCCTCGCCCACCGGCACGTTGTTTTTCAGACAGAACATGTCCCATACGGCATTCCACGGCAGCGACTTCGACTCTTCCAACAGCGCCAGCCGTTCGAAGCCCTGCCCCGCGGCCTCGTACTCGCGCAGTTTTGCCAGCGGTTCCAGCAACGCCTGCGTCATGCACTTCTGCGTGGCGCGCGAGCCGATCACATAGGCTCCGATGCGGTTGATCGAGGCGTCGAAATAGTCCAGACCGATGTGCACCCTGTCGAGCGCGTCGCAGCGCACGATCTCCTTGCACAATTCCAGCGTATCGTCGTTCATGATCGTCACGTGATCCGAGTCCCAGCGTACGGGACGCGAAACGTGGAGCATCACCTCCGGCGTGAAGAGCAGCAGCGACGAGAGTTTGTCGGCCACCAGCTCCGTCGGGTGGAAATGACCCGTATCGAGCGTGACGATCTTGCCGCGGCTGGCGCCGTAGCCGATGTAGAAATCGTTGCTGCCCACCGTATAGCTTTCCAGACCGATGCCGAAGACCTTCGACTCGATGCAGTCCTTCATGTGCTCGTACTTCCGCTCGAAAATCCGATCGAGCGAGTCGCGCAGCAGTTCGCGGTAAAGCATCCGGTTCACCGTCAGGTCTTTCGACCCGTCGTGCACCCAGAGATTCATGATGCAGGGATCGCCCTGCGCCTCGCCCATCGCCTCTGCGATGGCGCGGCAGCGTTTGGTGTGCTCGATCCAGAACTCGCGGATCGCGGGATCGGGATTCGACAGCGTGAGCGAACCGCTCTTGGGGTGCGAGAACGACGTAGAGTTGAAGTCGAGCTTCATGCCGTGTGCGCGCGCCCACTCGATCCAGCCTGCGAAGTGCTTCACCTCCACTTGGTCGCGGTCGACCGCCTCGCCGCCGAACTCGCCGTAAATCTCGTGCAGGTTCAGACGGTGCGTACCGGGGATGTAACTGGCCGCTTTGAGAATGTCGGCGCGCAGCTCCCCGACATTGCGGGCCTTGCCCGGATAGTTGCCGGTGGCCTGAATGCCGCCCGTCAGTTCGCCGCCCTGATTTTCGAATCCGGTCACGTCGTCGGCCTGCCAGCAGTGGAGCGACAGGGAGACGCGTTGCAGTTTTTCCAGCGCTTCGTCGGTATCGACACCGACGGCCGCATACCGCTCGCGGGCGATGCGGTAAGCCTCTTCGATCAATTGCGTTTTCATTGTTTCAGCTATTTTTCAGTTAAGATTCATTTCGTTTTCGGCAGGAACTCCCGAACGGCCACCGAGCGGCGGATGTAGTCGCGCATCTGGACGAGCGACCCCACCAGCCCCAACGCGCGGGCCTGCACCATGACGTTGCCGATCGCCGTCGCCTCCGACGGGCCGGCTACGACGGGAATCCCGCAGGCGTCGGCCGTCAGTTGATTCAACAGATCGTTCTGCGCGCCGCCGCCGATCACGTGCAGCCGTTCGATCGGGAAGGGCGCGATCGCGCGCAACCGGTCGAGCACCTCGCCGTAGCGGGCGGCCAGACTCTCGAAAATGCAGCGCATCAGCGCCGCGTCGTCCGCCGGAACGACTTCGCCCCGCCGACGGCACCAGTCGCGGATCGCCGCAGGCATATCGGCCGGATGGGCGAACGCTGCATCGTCGGGATCGATCCGCGTGAGACGAGGCTCGGCGGCAGCCGTCAGTTCCATAATCTCGGAATAGGCGTATTCGCGCCCGTCGCGCGCCCACGCGCGGCGGCACTCCTCCAAGAGCCACATGCCGGTGATGTTCTTTAAAAAGCGCGTCGTGCCGTCCACACCGCCCTCGTTGGTAAAGTTCATCGCGCACGACTCCTCCGTGACGACCGGAGCGGGCAGTTCGACGCCCATGAGCGACCACGTACCCGACGATAGATAGGCGAACCGCCCGTCGGCGGCAGGCACGGCGGCGATGGCCGATGCGGTGTCGTGCCCCGCCACGGCGAAGACCTCTACGCGCCCCAGTCCCGTACGACGGGCCGCCTCGTCGCGCAGGAAGCCGACGCGCTCGCCGGGCATCACCCGTCGGGCGAAGAGCGAAGCGTCGACGCCGGCCGCTTGCAGCAACTCTCCGTCGAGTTCCCGCGTGCGCGGATTCATCAACTGCGAGGTGGAAAGAATCGTATACTCGCACACCTGCTCGCCCGTGAGCAGATACGACAGCGCGTCGGGCATGAAGAGCACGCGCTCGGCGGCGGCCAACGTAGGACTCTGCTCGCGGTTGAGCGCATAGAGCTGGTAGAGCGAGTTGAAATTCATCACCTGAATACCCGTCTTCGCGTAAACCCGTTCGCGGGGAATCGTGCGGAAAAATGCCTCGGGCACGCCGTCGGTATAGGGATCGCGGTAGGCGCGGGGAAGACCGAGCAGCTCGCCGTCGGCGCCCACGCAGGCGAAATCGACGCCCCATGTGTCGATGCCGATCGAAGCGATCCGCTCGCCGCGGTCGCCCGCGACGCAGAGACCGCGCAGAATCTCTTCGTAAAGCGCATGGATGTCCCAATAGAAGCGACCGTCGACCTCGGTCAGGCGGTTCGAAAAACGGTGCAGCTCCTCCATGCGGAGCTCCCCCTCGCCTATCCGGGCCAGAATGACCCGACCGCTGGTGGCCCCCAGATCGACACCGATTATATTTTTTTGCATAACGGGAAAAGACAGTTTGCGGTTAGATTCCTTATTTGATACAAAATTACCGAATAAAGTGCTATCTTTGTTATAACATTTGACAAATAACTTTTCAAATCTGACACGTTATGGGCCCGCTTCCGCAGAGCATCGTTCACTACCTGCCCGTCACCGACCATGACGAGCGGTGGGGCATCGTCTGCACGACGGCGGGCTACCAGAACGTTCCGCCCGACAGTCCTTATCCCCTCACGCAGCATCCCGACAGCTACTCGTTCACCCGCCTGCGGGGACGGATTCTGAATGAATACCAGTTGCTCTACATCGTCTCGGGGCAGGGCGAGTTCCGCTCGGCCTCGTCTCCCGCCACGCGTGTCAAGGCCGGAACGGTGATCATGCTCTTCCCCGAGGAGTGGCACACCTACGCTCCCGACCCCGAGACGGGATGGGAGGAGTGGTGGGTCGGATTCCGCGGGGAGGACATCGACCGCCGCGTGGCAGCGGGCTTCTTCTCGCGCGAAACGCCGCTGCTGCACATCGGCCACAGCGCCGGCATCGTAAGTTGTTATCAGGAGATCATCCGCACGGCCGAGGAGGAGCGCAAAGGTTTTCAGCAACTCATAACGGGCATCGTGACCCATCTGCTGGGATCGGTGCTTTTCAAACGCGACAACCTCCAGTACCTCGACAATCCGATCGTCGAGAAGATCAACCGCGCGCGTGAAATCATGCGTCGCCACATCGGCGAAAACCTCCCGCCCGAAGAGATCGCCCGACGGCTCAACATCGGTTACACGTGGTTCCGCCGCACCTTCCGCGCTTATGTGGGCATCGCGCCGGCGCAATATCAGCTTCAACTGCGCCACAACAAGGCCAAGGAACTGCTCACCTCGACGGACCGCACCGTTTCGGAGATCGCCGCGGAACTGGGCTTCGAAAACGTCAGTCAGTTTTCGGCTTTCTTCCGACAGCGCGAAAAGATCACCGCCACCGAATACCGCAGCAAATACGGATTCTGACCGCAGCGGGCAACCGCTCGGAGCATCGAGGGCATAACGCCGTGCGGGCCGAAGGCTTCGGCCGCGGAGACTCGCTTTGCGTGTGCTTTCCGCAGGTCTCGATCCGCAGGGCGTCGCGAAACATGCGAGCCTTTGGCCTGCACGAATGTAAGTTTCGGGCTATGCTTGCAAAAGTCTGCCCCGCAGGCTTTGCCGACCGCACGTTTTTTCTCTGCTCTTTCTTTCGAAGAAAGAGCCAAAGAAGACCGCAAAGCGAAAATGTGCGGGAAACTTACGACGGCTCGCTAAAACGGGCGCCTAACGCGGGTTCGCAAGCAAACCGGCCCCGTTTTTCAACGCTCGCCGCCGCTCGTTTCTTTGTCCGCCATTTTCACATCGCGGAATATGCAGGCCTGCGGCCTGTATAAATGCATGACCGCACGAACGCACTGCGAAAATAGCGGAAGCAGTGCGATCGGGCAGGCCTCTGGCCTGCTAAAATACAATTTTAAAATATTCGCTCTTCGGCCGTGGCCGAAGAGCGGCAGCCCGCAGCCGCCCGATACGGAGGGCTGCATCGTCCCGCCACAGGCGGCCGAAGCATCCTCCGCCGGCCGCGGACTGACAAAGGAAAATCGTACTTTGGCTGCGCCGTAGATACTCCGCCTCGGCAAAATCGCAAATAAATTTGCTTTTGCGCTCGGCTTAATCGTATCTTTACCGCATGAAAAGCATCAAAGAACTCTACCGCATCGGCACCGGCCCTTCGAGCAGCCACACGATGGCGCCGCGGCGGGCCGCCGAGCAATTCCTCGCGCGGCATCCCGAAGCCGCGTCGTTCCGCGTAACCCTCTACGGCAGTCTCGCGGCGACGGGACGCGGCCACATGACCGACTGCGCCATCATCGACACGCTGCTGCCGACGGCTCCCGTCGACATCGTCTGGAAAGCGCACGAATTCCTCCCCTTCCACCCCAACGGGATGCGTTTCGAGGCGCTCGACGCTGCCGGCCAACCGACGGACACATGGACCGTTTACAGCATCGGCGGCGGCGAACTGGCCGAAGAGGGCGTGCCGCCGCGGCCGTCGGAGGAGATTTACGATATGAACACACTGAGCGAAATCCTCGCTTGGTGCCACCGTACGGGCCGCACTTATTGGGAATATGTCGCGGAGTGCGAACAGAGCGATATCTGGGACTATCTGGCCGAAATCTGGCAGGCGATGCGCGAAAGCGTCGAGCGGGGGCTCGACCACGAAGGCGTTCTGCCCGGCCCGCTGCACCTCGCGCGCCGCGCCGCGACCTACTACGTGCGCGCATCGGGGTACAAGCAGAGTCTACAATCGCGCGGACTGGTATTCGCTTACGCGTTGGCCGTGGCGGAGGAGAACGCCTCCGGCGGACGGATCGTGACGGCCCCGACCTGCGGGTCGAGCGGCGCCGTGCCGGCTGTGCTGTATCATCTTCAGAAGAGCCGCGGCTTCTCGGACGCACGCATCTACCGCGCACTGGCCACGGCGGGACTGTTCGGCAACGTCGTCAAGCACAACGCCTCGATCTCGGGCGCCGAAGTGGGCTGTCAGGGAGAAGTGGGCGTCGCCTGCGCGATGGCCGCCGCCGCGGCCAACCAGCTCTTCGGCGGCAGCCCCTCGCAAATCGAATACGCCGCCGAGATGGGATTGGAACATCATCTGGGCATGACCTGCGACCCCGTGTGCGGACTGGTGCAGATCCCCTGCATCGAACGCAACGCCTACGCCGCAGCCCGCGCGCTCGACGCCAACCTCTACTCGGCCTTCACCGACGGCGGCCACCGCGTCTCGTTCGACCGCGTGGTCGAGGTGATGAAACAGACGGGGCACGACCTCCCCTCGATCTACAAGGAGACGGGCGAAGGCGGACTGGCGCGGGAATACGATCCCGACAAATAAGGGCAAAAGGGCCGGCATCTTCCTCAGATGCCGGCCCTTCCCGATTCAGGAAAAGGTTACTCCTTCCCCGGAAAATACTTCATGTACTGCACGCGCTGAAAAAGATCCGAATCGCAGTTGCGGAAATCGAGCCGCCCCCGAAAATCGTCGAGCGCGGTCACGCCGTGACGCGCCGCCCAAGCGTCGATCCAGTCGTTCATGCGGGCGATCGCGCCGAATCCATCGCGATGAATCGCCGTGCAGACCTGCACGGCCGCAGCGCCGCACAGCAGCGCCTTGACCGCCGCTTCGCCGTCGTGCACGCCTGTCGAAACGGAGAAATCCATGCGCGGCAGCGCACCGGCGCAGATCGCCGTCGTGCGCAACACATTGCGCAGTTCCGACGCTTCGCTATACGGCGAACCGTCGACGTATGTCATTCGTTCCACATCCACGTCCGGCTCGAAGAAGCGATTGAACAGCACCGCGCCCTTCACCCCGACGCTCTCCAATGCATTGGCCATGGCCACGACATTGGTAAACCGCATCGCCAGCTTCACCGACACGGGAATCTTCACGGCAGCCGAGACACGCTGCGCGATGGTGACATAGAACCGTTCCAACTCCTGCGACGAACGCGCGGCGTCGACCGGCTGGATGAAGATATTCAGCTCGATGGCCGAAGCGCCCGCATCGGCCATCGCCGCAGCGTATTCGATCCACTCGTCGCCGGCGGCCACGCAGTTGATGCTGGCGATGACGGGAATCCGCACCGCAGCGCGCGCATCGGCGATCAGTTGCAGAAACCCCGCCTTGTAATCCTCGCCCAAATAGCGTTGCAGGTAGTCGCCCGCATCGCCGTAAGGCGAATCGGAGATTTGTTCCAGCGAAGCGGCATGACGCAGGATCTGCTCCTCGAAGATGGATTTCAGGACGACTGCGCCCGCCCCGTTGGCGGCGCATTTTTCGATATTGGCGAGCGTCGCCGTATAGGGCGAACTGCTCACGATGACCGGACTGGCGAGCTCCAATCCGAGATAGGTAGCTTTCATTGTCTTAATGCTGTTACTGTTCGTTTCACTGTCGTTTTCTGCGCTCGGCATAGTCCGCAAGCGGCCTCTGCACCCGCGGATCGAGAACGTTTGATTCGGCCCACCAAAGATAGCGATTCGCCGGAGGATTTCCAAATGCCTTCTGAAAAAACAGCGGAGTCCGGCTATATGCCGGACTCCGCCCGTCGGAACGAAGATTAAAAAGGAAATGTTACTGTGCGGCCTCCACGCGGAAATTGTCGAACTGTACGCGGTTCTTAGCCGACGCAGCGGGCGTAAAGAGCACCTGCGTCGTGGCGTCGGCACCCGTGATGCGGAAAGAAAAGCCCTCCCACGCATTGCCGCGCGAAAGCGGAATCGTCAACACGCCGTCCGTCGCGCCCTCGATCCGTCCGTTGCCCTGCAACGCCACGGTCAGATTCCGACCGGTCTCGGCCGCCTTCGAGAAATACTGATAGAAATAAGTCGCGTCGAACGACACCACGACGTCGCGCGTCCCGTCGATCGAGCTCAACATAGGCGACACAAGCGTTCCAAAAGCCGATGCCGAATTGATCTGGATGTAACCCGGACGCGTGTAGACGCTCTTGTTCGTCTTATCGTAACTCCAACCGTTGAGCGAAACGCTCCCCTCTTCGACGAGCTTGTCGAGCCGGACCATCGTGTCGGTCGTACAGTAGGTGTTGATCCAGTCGGTATTGGTTCGAAGCAGAGCGCTGCCGCTCTCGGGCGAAATCCACGAGAAGTCATCCTCGAAATAGACCGTCGCCGAGGAGGCCGCCAGCGGGAGCTGTACCGCCGGAGCCCACTCCGAAGAGGGGATCGGTTCGGTCTCCTGTTTCGAAGCGTCGTAATTGCAGTAGTTGGCGCGGATGCGGACATTGTAGTAGTCGTGTCCGGCGACCGTCTTGCCGGACAGTCCGCCGAGATGGACGCGGGGTTCCCACGTCTTGCCTTCGGCCACGATCCGTCCGTCGGGACGCACTACGGCATAGTCGTAATCGGTCGCACCGGTCACCGCAGGCCAGCTTAGATCGGCACCGTAAGCCGTCGCCGAAGCGACTGTCGGTTTTTGAGGCGCATCGAGCGGCTGCGTACCAACCGACGGATCGTAATCGTCGGGCAGTTTCACGACGCTGAAAAAGTTGAGAAAGACCCGACCCTTAGTCGGCGTACACGTCGCGAAGACGAACTTCGTCTTGTTGGATATGCCCAACACGGAAAAACTATGGCGGACCCAGTCGTTCCACGATCCCAACCGGAACTCGCGGCTTTTGCCGCCGTCGGCGAAAGTGCCTTCGCCGTCGATCGTAAGCGAAACCAGATCGTCGTCGTAGACATTGTTGGTACCGAGGAAAGCCGTCGCGCCGAGCGTCACCATCGCATTGACCTTCGCGCCGGCATCGATCCGCGCTATCGCCGGCGACGAGACGGAACCGGTCGCCGAAGCGGTAGCGAGCTTGATGCAACCCTCGTAGAGATAAGCCTTGGCGACCTCCGTCCAACCCGAAGCCGTAAGCGTTTCGGCGGCGGCCGATGAAAGTTTCATCGCATTGGCGAAGCTGACGCCCGCCGGATTGCCGGGATAGGTTCCCACGAAATCGGCCTGACCGAAAAGCGCATAGGTCGCCCACGAGAAGTCATCACGGAAGAATTCATACCCTTCGGGATGCGAGTCGGACACCCCCGAACTCGGCCGTTTGGTCTCGGCCGAAGCATACTCGCTCCACTCCGATTCGCCGTAGCTCGTATCCCCCTCGGCAGGCAGCGCGCGCACCCGCAGGCGGCAGGCCGTGCCGGGTTCGAGCTCCGTGAATTCGACGAAGGCGTCGGTCGTCGTGCCGCTGCGCGAAGCGACCTCCTCGCCGCAATAGGTGCAGACATAAACGTATTCGTAAGCGGCGGCATGCTCGACGGCGTCCCAGCGGAACCTCAGCGAGGTCTCGGTCGCCGCATTTTCATCGGCCTCGGGCGCCGGAACACCCAGCGGGAGCAGTTCGGGATCGATCTGCGTATCGGACTTCACCTTCTCGATTTTGACATTGTCGAAGAGCCAGCGATTGGCCGTCGTCTCGGCAACCGACTCGAAGACCACCTGCGTGGCGGCAGTTGCGCCCCGAATGACGAACTCTTTGGTCTCCCAAGGATTCTTGTCGGGCAACCCCGATTTCCAGATCGCCTCGACGGCCGAAGAGGTCGACATCTGGAAGATCTTCTCGGTCGAGACCTCATCGTTGATCGTACCGTCGCCGATCAGGCGCACCTGCATGGTGGTCGTAGGATCCCACGCGCCGCCGGTAGTGAAGAAGGCGCAGCAGTCGAACGACACCTTGACCGTCGCGGCGCAGTTTTTCTTGATCGGAAGCGCAGGCGAAACGACTCCGCCGCCGCAACCGGCGACATTCGCGCCGCGGCCCATCTTGAGATAACCGATACGCAGGTAAACGCGCTCTTTGAGTTTGTTGTCGTCGGTCGTCCAGCCCGAGGCGACCAGCGCATCGTAGGCCGTCTGACCGTGCGACGCCGCGGTAATGCCGTTCCAATAGGTTTCATCGGCATTCGACGGCCAGCCCGCGATATAGTCCGTTCCCTTGTAGTCGGCCGTTACCCACGAGAAATCGTCCTGAAAATAGACGTAGCCGAATTCACGGCCGTCGTCGCCGCCGACGGAGTAGACCACCTCCTGACCCTCGCCTTCGTTGCCCTCCACGACACGCAGGTCGTCGACCCAATACCCTTCGGGCGCGGCGATACGCAGATACATCACGTCGGGCTCCGAGATATAGAATTTCGCAACGGCTTCGGTCCATGTCGTCGCAGCCGCGCAGTCATAAGTCAGATCGACGAACTCCTCGCCGTCGTTGCTGATCTGCACTTTCAAGGACTCCGTTTCTACGGCCCCCGCAGAATTCCAGACTCCGAAGCGGCAGACGAACCAATTGTCGCCTTTCTGGTCGATCGGACCGGCGACGAACGCTGCCGGCACATTCTCCGCCGCCTTGCCGAACCGCACGGCATTCCCACTCGACGCGCCGTCATACGCCGATTCGGTCGCAGGAACGTCAATGAAGCTCTCCGTCCCCGCCGCACCGGTCGATGCAACGCCGACACCCGTCCACGCCATCGCTTCGTAAGCTGCGACAGCGACCGGCGCACCGACTTTTTCGGCGCCGAAGGCCGTTTTGGCATAGCGGATCAACTCCGAAGCCGACCCCTGCACGATCTCGATCTCGGCCGTTGCGCCGTCATAGGAATCGAGACGCAGCACCGTACGGCGCGATTCGCCGTCGTTGGGATCGACCGTAACCGTCACCGTCTGGTCGCCATAGGCGGCACGCGGCGAAAGCGTCAGCCAGTCGACCGCCTCGTCGATATCGATGACCCAATAAACATTGGATTTGACCTCGAAACTCACATTGCCGCCTTCGTAGGTCAGGCCGCGCTTGTTGGCGCTGAGCGTCGTTCGGTCGAGCGTCAGGTCGGCCGATTCGTCGACCTTCGCGTCGGAGCAGGCCGCCGCAGCAAGCAGCGCGCCGCACAAAAACAGGATTCGATATAGTTTGTTCATCGCTTTTCGAATTATTGCATGGTTTTCACAAAGGCCTTGGGCCGCGTCATGGTCTCCGTATAGATCGTACCGAAACGGTCGGTGACGCTGATTTCGAGCGGCGAATCGGGAGCCGAAGCCGTCACCGAGAACATATGCGAAGACTCTTTCGACGCCCAGTCGGAGGTTGCGTCGCCCCCGCCCTGCACGCGCGGCAGATCGAAGACGATCGTATGCAGCGGATCACGCTGGAAAATCCGCTCGACGGGCAGCTCCGCGCCGTTCTCGGTAACGCAGATCGTCCACCGCGGATCGTAGTTCCAGACGTTGATGAAAACGACGTTCCCGCCTACCTTGCCGTAGTCGTCGCCGCCGTTCTTGCGGCTGGTATATTTCGCCAGATCGGCCTTGACCTTGTCGGTGCCCAGCGCGACCTTCACCGTATTCATGTCGTAGGCGCGGAACTGCCGGGACTCCGGTTCGCCGATACTCTTGTAGAGCCACCGCACATCGTCGCCCGTCACGCGATAGACGCCGTACCCCGCAGGCGTTCCGTCGACGCAGATCGCGCGGTCGGAGAGATACTGACTCCACCACCATGTCTCGCAGACGGCCGCATGATTGTGCTCGATGATACGGTCGTTCACCACCATCGTGGCGTTGGAATGGGTGTGGCCCGTGAGGAAATGGACGTTCGTGAAACCGGCCACCGCATCGATGAGCGCCTGTGTGCCGCCGGTGGCGCTGGACATCTTGGGTTGGTTCTCGAACTTCGCATTGTAGTTCTCATGGAGCTGCACGTGCAACGCGATGAACAACGGCGCGGACTTATCCTTGACGGCGGCCAGATCGGCGGCCAGCCACTCCATCTGCTGAAACGAGACCAGACGGTTGTAATCACGCGCGCCGACGGTTCCCTGCATGCCGCCCGTGTTGATCCAGTCGATGTCGTCGAGCACCACGAAGTGCGCCGCACCCAGATCGAACGAATAGTAGTTGGGACCCAGCGAGAGGCGATAAGGAACCTGCCCCGCTTCGTCGCCCGTCACATAGGGATCGTTGTCGTGATTGCCCATCAGGTGAAAGACGGGAATCGGATACTGCGTCTCGGCCAAAAGCCGCTTATAGGTGGGGAAGGTGAATTTGTTGTCGTACCAGTAACGATCCCACGTCATATCGCCGGCAAAGAGGCAGTAGACCGGACAGGAGAACTGCTCCGCAGTGCGCTTGCTGTCGGCGATAAACCCTTTTTTGAAGTTTTCGACGTCGCGCTGCTTGTTGGCCAGATGCAGGTCGGCGCCCACCAGCAAGACGAATTCGTCATTATCGACGGCCTCCATGCCGAAACTGTGCTGCTCGCAAACCGAGACGTCACTGGTGAGCGGCTGCCAGAAGCCCATCGCGTCGTAGTCGAAATCGACGGGAACATAACCCGAAGGCAGCGAATAGAAGACGTAGCCGGTAGATTTGTCGGAAGCGAGCCAGTAATACCCGTTTTCGTCGGTGGTCGCGGTCACGATGCCGTCCGACACCCGCACGCCGGCAATACCCCGATTCTCGCAGAAGACCGCGCCCTTGACCGTAGCGCCCTCCTTGTCGGGCACGTCGAAATGAGAGGTCAGGTAGACCTTGACCACCGAGAGGAACTGCTCGCGCTCCCCGCGTTCGATCCACAGGCGGTAGGTTCCCTTTCCGAGCTGTTCGGGAATGGTTATGCAGGCGGTTTTGGGGGTAATGTCATGCACCTTCACCTCGATTTCGTCATTCTCGGAACGAAATGAGAGCAGGTCGCCGTTTTCGAAACCCGCGCCCTGCACATAGAAGGACTGGCCGGCATAGACGGTCATCGAAGCGCTGACGTAAACGTCGCGCACCATGCGGGTAGATTGTTCGAAACGCTTCTCCTCGTCGCCGCCGCAGGCCGCAAGTAGACCGGTCAGACAAAAGATCGCAATCGTTTTTATGAAGTTTTTCATCGGTTTTTCAGTTTTGGTTTCAATTCAGACAGCTCAGGCGGATAACGCCCATGCGGTTCGTACCGCCCGCCTCGTCGGCGTCATCGCTGGCATTGCGCTCGATGGTCGCCCGCAGACGGATACAGAAGTTTTCGCGGTTCTTCAATTCGTCGGGGAGCGGGAAGACGTACTCGGGAGAGTGGATGTCGCAGTGCCAGTTAGCGCAGACATAAGGCGTGCCGATCGGCGTCCACGCGACGGCATCCTCGCGGTCGGCCCACTCCAACTGAAACTCGATGGGGCCGATTGTGTTGCTCGAAGCGGTGAATTGCAACGAGAGTTGTCCGGTGTAACCCGCCGTCGAAAGGTCGGTGAGAATCCAGCAGCAACCGTCGGTCGAAGAGTACTGCGCCGCCGTATTCTTCCACCAGTTCTGGGCGATCACGGCGGTATGCTGTACTGTCGTGGCGTTGCCGTAGGCCGGAAGCCAGCGGTCGTTCTCGACGTCGAAGGTCGCCGCGCCGTTGCGCACATGGGCCCACGCCCAGTACATTTCGTCGGTCGTGCCGGTGGTCGAACCCTTGACCGTCACGCCCACCGAGTGTTTCAGGCGGCCTTTGCCGACGGAAGCGGTGATTTCGGACAGCGAAGTTTTGTTGAGCGACCAAGGCCCGATCTGCATGACGGTCTTCGAGTGGCGCGTATCGGCCGAAGCGGCGTAGTTGGTGATATCCGACTCGCGGCGCACGCGAACGCACCAGCTCTCCTCTTTCTGCCGCACGGCGCTGTAAGGCCGGTAACGGTTCGCCTTGTAGCGTTTGCCCACGATACCCGTAATGTCGCCCGCCCCTTCGGGAATAAGATGCAAGCCGCGTTCGGTGAACGACCACGTGGTATAGAGCTTCGCCAAACGCCCCTCGGCGTCGCGCAGGTAGTGGCCGTATTCGAGCGTCAGATCGTTGTAATCGGCCGATTTCTGATACTTCGCAGGTTGCTCGACACCGTAGGCGGCCACCGCCTCGTTGATATTGCACAACGTGCCGTAAGGCAGTGCGAACTCGACATTTTTGAGCGTCACCAACCGGTTTTCATACTGCGAAAGCTGCGAAATATCCTCTACGACGATCGGTTCGACGCCCTTGCCGGGCACGGCGCTCTGTACGGCCGTCGACGACAGCCCGTCGATTTTGAGGCCGTTGGTGTAGGAGTCGCGGGCGATCAGCTGTCCGAAAAGATGGATTGTCACGTCGTCGTTGAGATTGCAGGTATTGTCGGCTGCATCGTCGAACTCGATCCACAGGCCGCCTGTGGCGTCCTCGACGAACATCGTATTGTCGGTGCGCTCGTCGAGATAGGCCAACGGATAGTTGCGCGTCGTGCGGTCGCTGATGACCGAGCCCTCGACATAGACGTTGCGCGTGATCTTCCCTTCGCCCAACGCCAACAGCTCGGCGATCGTCACCTTCTCGGCCATCTCGAAGGCGCTCGACCGATCGGCTTGGTGAATGGCGAACGTATGCGACAGCGACGTGCCGTAGGCCTTGATCGTCACCTTCGCCTCACGGGGCGCATCGCTTTCGTTAGCCGCGCAGACAAAGGTCTGCGAAACATCGGTATAGTCGCCGAGGGTAACCCATGCGGCATCGGCCGGATCGGTCAGTTCGGCCACCCAGCCCAAATTGGCCTCGACCCCCACGGTGAAGGTCTCGCCCTTGACCGAAACGGTTCGGCCGCTCTCCTTGACATTGACGTTGAGCACCGGATCGGCGCCCGTCTGGTTGAAGGTGATCGCAGCGACCGACTCGCCCCCGACGACGACGTTGAGCGTCGCCTGACGCGATGCGGCGCGGCGGTTCTTATCCACTTTCACCGCGAAACGGGCGTCGCCGTCGCCCTCGGCGGGCCAGACGGTCAGCCACTCTTCGTCCTCGGCATAGGTCGTTTCCAGCGTCCAATGGCCGTAAGAGGAGTACATCACGAAGTTCTGAATGCCGCCCTCCACGTCGTAATTCACTTCGTAAAGATCGTCGACAATCTGCAGGAAGGGTTGTTCTTCGGTATCGTCGTCGCTGCAAGCCATGCACAGCGCGCCCGCACACAGAAACAGCAGCATCCGCCAAAAGCCGGCAGGTATTTGTTTGATTCTATCGGTTTTCATTTGAAAGTCGTTTTTCGTTATTCAATGCCCTGCCGAACGGCCTCCGCACTCCACCATACGGGAGTTTTCATGTCGTCGGCGCCATGAAAGACGCTGCGCAGACGCGCCACCGCCGCGGCATAATTGTCGGGATTGGTCTTGACGGCAATGGTCGGATAAGCCATGCGGGTGGGCAGGATGTGGTCGTTCTGCGTTCCCTCGCCGATCACGAGGGCCGGATAACCCGTGCGGCGGTACTCGTGCCATGCCTCGAAACCGGTCCAAAAGAGAGCGACATACTTCTGGTTGAGGATGGATTCCAGCGTCCCGTCATAGGGAATATTGGCCAGAAAACGTTCGACGGTCGACTCGGAGACCGGATTGCCGGCTTTGTTCATATCCGACCAGAAGCGGATCGAGGCCCGAACGGCATTGTTGTAATACTCCTCCGCCAGCGCGTCGCCCCCGTCGATCCAGCCCCGCTTGATCGCCTCGGCGAAAATAAACAACACTTCGTCGTACTTCATGTGGGAGTAGGGAGAAGCGTAATCGCCCAGATTGGCCTTGTTGAGCAGGCTGACGCCCGAATTGTCGGACTCCTGCGCCTCCTTGCCGCTTTCGGCGCCCTTCCAGCCGTCGTAGCCCGACGCCTGTTTGAACCAGATCGAGATGCGCGGATCGCCCGGAGCGTCCATCATCGAGATAATCTGTTCGGCCGGTCGGCGGCCCGTCGTGGTGAAGGCCGATTCGAGCGTATTGCCGAAATAGTTGACAAAAGGATTGACCTCGTCGTAGTAAAAGGTGGCATTGTCGCCGTTACTCGCAAAAACAGGCCACTTGGCAGGGTCTTCGAAGACCGCACGCACACGCGCCGCAATGCCCAGCTCGCGGTCGCGGTTGCTCAGGCGCATCAGCAGACGCAGGTAGAGCGAATTGTTGAACTTGCGCCACTTCGTCATATCGCCGCCGTAGAGCAGGTCGCGCTGCGCGCTGCTCATCGCCACCGACGTGTCGTAGATCGAATTGGCGTATTCCAAATCGGCGAGCAGTTGTTCGTAAACCGTGCGCTGCGCGTCGAAACGCGGCTTGGTCAGGTTGTCGCTGGCCCCTTTGAACGCCTCCGTACAGGGAATCTCGCCGAACATGTCGGTCAGATTCGACAGATAAAGCGCTTTGAGGGTGATGGCGGCCGCTTCGCAGTTGACGTTCTGCTGATCGACGGCCAGTTGGCGCATCGCCTCGGCGTTGGCCGCCCATTTGAAGAGGTTGTTCCATGCCGACTCCATCACCGAATTGGTGATGACATAACGGTGGTAGGAGTTGTTGCCCGTACCCGAAACCGTGTACTGGATCAACTCGCCGTTGAGCTGCCACGTCCGGTAAAGAAGCACCTCGGCGCCCGTGTAGAGCGTCTCCTGAAGCATTCCGGTCGGGCTGATGGCCCCTTGGTCCATCTCATTGGGATTGCGGTTGATCTCGTCGAAATTCGAGGTGCACCCCGCGCCCGACAACAAGATCCCGAGAGCAAAAAGCAGGTATATGTTTCGTTTCATAATAGTGACTTGTTAGAATCCCAGTTTGAGGTTGAAACCGTAGGTACGCGTCATCGGATAACCGCCGGTCTCGACGCCGCGGTAGAGCGACGATCCCGACAGCGAAGCCACCTCGGGGTCGAACTGCGGCCAGTTGGTGATACAGAAGAGATTGGTGGCATAGACTCCGAGCGTAATGTTCTGGAAAATCTTGAGCTTGGAGCAGATGCGCTTGGGCAGCGAATACTCGATACGCAATTCCTTCATTTTCAGATAGGAAGTATCGAACGTATTGGTCTCCACATTGTTGCGGCTCAGCGTATAGAGATTGTAGTACTCGACGATGTCGGTGGTAACGGTCCGGTTCGGCGCATAGATGCCGTCGTCGCTGCGGTTCACGCCCGGATGTACCAGCCCGTCGTAACGGCCCGGCAGCGAAGCCGTCGTCTTGCCCATGTAGGCCAGAATGGCATTGGTGAGCGAATAGGCCTTGCCGCCGTAAGAGGCTGCAAAGGTCATGTTGAGCGAGAGGTTCTTGTACCGCAGCGACGAAGTCATGCCGGCCTTCCACTGGGGATAGATCGAGCCGAGATCCTTCACCTCGGTGCTCAGCACGGGATTCCCCGTCGCAGCATTGACGACGACTTCGCCCGAACAGTCGACCTTGCGTCCCGACTCGTCGTAATAGAACGCTCCTTCGGGCGCCCGCTCGTAACCCACGCCGTAGATACGTCCCAGTTCCGTACCGGGATAGGCGTAGACGAAGACGCGACTGCCGACGGTGTTCTTCGCATTGAGCTGCCACATCTCCACCCCGTCGGCCAATTCGACCAGCTTGTTCCAGTTCTTCGACCAGTTGAGGTTGACGCTCCAGCGCCAGTTCTTGGTGGCCACGGGAACGAAATTGGCCGCCACTTCGATTCCCTTGTTGCGCACGCAACCGGCGTTGATCAGGATCGACGAGGCGCCCGTAGCCCAGTCCGAAGGCACGTTGATGATCTGGTCGGTCGTCTCCGAAAAATAGTAGGCGACGTCGAAGGCCATGCGTTTCTTGAAGAACGAGGCTTCCAGACCCACCTCCCAGCTCTCGACATTTTCGGGTTTAATGTAGTAGTTGAGCGTCTCGGAAGGGAGTTGGTAGGCGCCCGTGAAATTCCCCGAATTGGAATAGGTAGCCAGCAGATTGTAGGGATCGGTGTCGTTGCCGACGTTGGCCCACGAACCGCGCACCTTGAGCATGTCGATCCACGGCGCACGCTCGGCAAAGTCGAAGACCTGATCCAAGAGGACGCTGCCGCTGAACGAAGGGTAAAAATAAGAGTTGTAACCGGGCGCCAGCGTACTCGACCAATCGTTGCGCCCCGTCACGTCGAGAAAGATCATGTCGCGCCAGCTCATCGACAGAAAGCCGTAGAAGGAGTTGATCGCCTTTTTGGTGCGCGTCGCCCGCACGTCGAGCTGTCCGCTGACATTCTGCAAAATAAAGACGTTGGGCTCGTCCAGTTGATTGGCCAGCAACGATACGTTGGAATAGTTGGTCAGCATTGCATTGCCGCCGAACGAAGCATTGAGGAAGAAATCGCCGAACGTTCGTTTCCAGCTGAGCAGGAAATCGGTGTTGAACTCGACGTTGCGTATCGTCTGTTCACGATACATGCCGTTGGTATAGGAGTGCGAATATTGCGGTTTCTGCTGTGTACGGAAGTCGTTGCTGAAATCGACGCCGGCGCGCAGCGTGAGCGACAGTTGCTCGGGGATGATGTGTCCCGTGACGCTCATGTTGCCGTAGACGCGGTCGCGGTCCATCGTGTTGAGCTGTTCGTAAGCGACGAAATAGGGGTTGTCGAGACTCGAATCGCAGAGTTTGATGCCGTCCGCTCCGGCATAATAATCGCGGATCAGACCGCTCGCCCATTCGTTGTAAAGGTCGCCGACCGAAGCCGAAGTCGGTTGCCAGATCAGACTTTTGAGCGGCGACGAATTGCTGTAACCGCTGATGGGCAGGTTATCGGAATCCTTGCGATAGTAGGTCAGTTTCACGCCCGCCTCGATATACTTGTTGCGCTTGCTAAGCGCCGAAACGCTGAATGTCTGGACGTTGTATCCGGTATTGGGCACGATCCAGTCCGTGCGCGCGTCCTTTACCGAGACGCGCAGCTGCGAGCCGTGCCCGTCGCTGGCGTCGACCGCCACGCTGTTGGTATAAGTCACGCCCGTGTCGAAGAATCCCTTGTACCAGTCGCAAACCTCGTAAGGCAGACGGGTATAGGTTCCGGAGGCGCGGTCGTAGGAACGGTACATATAGCGAAGCTGCCCTTCGACCTTCTCGCCGAACTGATAACGCGAGTGGAACGAAGAAATCTTCTGGCCGTTATAGCTCTGCTCGGCGGGAACGGTGTAGAACGAATATTCGTCGGGCGTGATGCCGTTCGACATGTGCGATGCCAGCGTGCTCTTGCGGTAGTCGCCCGCACCGTATTCATACTGGAAATCGGGCCAGAATCCGGGTTGTTCCCATGTGATGCCGGTCGAAAAGGTGACGCCGATCCCCTTCTGCTTGCGCCCCGACTTGGTGGTGATGACGATGGCGCCGTTCGCGGCGCGCGAACCGTAGAGCGCCGTAGCGGCAGGGCCTTTGAGTACCGAAACCGACTCCACGTCGTCGGGATTGATGTCGCCCGCTCCGTTGCCGTAGTCGATCGGCGCGTCGACGGCGTCGTAGGAGCTGTTCGACGAGTTCGACGACATGCCGCTGTTGATCGGAACGCCGTCCACAACGAAAAGAGCCGAGTTGTTGTCGTGCGACAACGATCCCTCGCCGCGCAGCGTGACGCGGATCGAACCGCCCGGACCGGCCGACGACTGGTCGAGGTTCAGGCCGGCCACCTTGCCGGCCATGCCGCTCAGCCAATTGCCGCCCGCCGTATTGGCCAACTCCTCGCTCGAAACCTTCGAGACGGCGTAACCGAGGCTTTTCTCCTTGCGCGTGATGCCGAGCGCCGTGACCACCACGGCGTCGATCTCCTTCGATGAAGGCGAAAGCGTGATATCGAGCGTCGTCTGCGACGGCGAGAGCCGAAGTTCCCGCGGCTCATATCCCAGAAAATCGATCTTCAGCACCGGATCGTCGGCCGCCACGCGAAGTGAAAAGCGTCCGTCGAGACCCGTCGTCGTTCCCTGAGTCGTACCCACGACCACCACGGTCGCGCCCACGACGGGCTGCTGCTTGTCGTCCGCGACCCGCCCCTTGACGACGGCGTCGACATGCACGGCCCGCTTGCCGGGCGAAAGGAGAATCTTACGGTTTTTGATGACGTAGTCGATGCCGCTTCCGGCGGGAAAAAGGGTTTGCAACGTAGTATCGAGCGTTGCGTTCCGCAGATCGATGCTGACGATCCGGTCGGCATCGACCACTTCGCGGCTGTACGCGAAACTCAGATCGCACTGCCTCGTGATTTCATCCATCACGGTTTTCAGTTTCGCCCGCTCGAAACGGAGCGTCACATTCTGCGCACAGAGACCGGAGAAGGTCAGCAAACAGGCCAGCGTAAGCACAAGCCGCCTCACCCCTCCCCACGGAACTCCGTAAGGAAGTCTAAATAAGTTCATGAATATTGGATTTAGGTTACGTGTTTCCAGTCTGGTTCGAACGGTCGCTTACCGCGCCCGAACCGTAATGCGGTCGTTGACGCGCGAGTAGCGGATCGGCGTGATCTGCGCCATCACCGAGAGCACCTCGTCGATCGTCTCGTTGTAGAACTCCATCGTATAGCTGTATTGAAGGATGCGCGGATCGGCGACCTCGATCTCGACGGCGTAATGCCGTTCGAGGAAGCCCGCGACGTCTTCCAGCGGAGCGTTCGTGAAGGTGTAATTGTTATGCAGCCACGCTTCGGGAGTCGATTTCCCCGTATGCCGGACCGCATAACATTTGCGGGCGTTCCGGTCGACGGTCAACAACTCGTCGGGCGACATCAGGTAACGTTTCCGCTCTCCCGTCACCCGTTCGGTCAGGCGCACCTTGCCCTCCTTGAGATAGACCGTCGTCGTCCCCTCGTCGTAGGCGTTGACGTTGAATTTCGTCCCGAGCACCTCGACCGACATATCGTCGGTCTCGACCGTAAAGGGCGCCGAAGCGTCGGGCGCCACTTCGAAAAACGCTTCGCCCCGCACCAACCTTACTTCGCGGCGCCGGCGCGCGAAGGTTTCGGGATAGCGCAGCTCGCTGCAAGCGTTGAGCGTGACGGCCGAACCGTCGGCCAGCAGCACCCGCAGATGTTCGCCCGCCGGCACTTGGACGCTCCGCATCACGGGATCGGCGCCCCAGCCGTAGAGTTCCGAAAAAGCCGTCAGGCAGAGGACGACGAGCGGCAGGCAGACCGCCGCGAAGGCGCCCGCGATCGACAGACGGTTGCGGCGGCGGATCTTGGCGTCGATGGCATCGAGCAGTTTGAGCGACGGCACGTCAACCGCTCCGATCTCCCGTTCCGACAAAAGCGCCTGCGCGATGTCGGCGTCCATCTGTCGGATACGTTCCGGCGAGAGGCCGCCGGCATATTTCTCCGAATTCTTTCCCATATATTCCAACTAATAACTTTTTTTCAATCGTTGACACAGATGCTTCATCGTACGGGCGTAATGCACCTTGACGGTATTGACCGAAACGTTGAGCATATCGGCGATCTCCTGATTGGAGCGGCTTTCGTAGATTTTCAGATTGAAGATCGTCCGCTGCCGCGCCGGCAGCTCTCCAACGGCCAGCCGAAGCCGCTGCACCGTTTCGTCCGAGTCGCCTTCCGCGGGCGGCGGCTCCTGCCTTCCGTCGTGCAGATCGTAGTAGCGGACGTTGCCCGTCTCCACGATCTTATGCTTGCGAATCGCATTCACCGTCAGATTCTTGGCCATCGCATACAGCAGTGCGGCCAGATTACCCTCCTCTCGCAGTCCCCGCCGGTTCATCCACAATTTGAAGAAAACCTCCTGCACGATGTCCTCCGCCAGCGCTGCGCAGCGTACGTATTTGAGCACGAACAGATAAATTCCCTTATGATACCTGTCGTAACACAAGGTGAACATCAGTCGGTTTCCGTTTTTTACGCCGGAAAGAAGGGCCCGCGGTTCGATCTGCATAGGTTCTTGGTCGGTAATTCCATATCAATATACAACCAATCCCGCAAAAAGTATTACAAAAAAACCTTTTTTTGCATCGCGGCCTGCCGAAAAATAAATATCCCCCGCAACCGGCGACAATGCGCCGGCTGCGGGGGAGGTCGGGTGTTGGAGCCCGAAAAAAGAAGATTAGAGAGGGGTTTCGCTCAGTCGAACAGTTCGTTGAGTACTTTGGCCAGACGATACGACGCCTTGATCAGCTGGTGATCCAGAAAACCGATCGCCTTGTTGCAGAAGGGCAATCCCAGTTTGTCGCCGGGCGCGGCCCAGTCGTAGATGACCGCGCATTCGCGCCGGCTCTCGGCGAACCAGTCGTCGGGCGTGCCGGCGGCCATCGCCCGTTGCTCCCTGCGGGAACAGCGGTCGAGTTGATGCTTGTACTCCATATAGCCCCAGCGATGCTTGCGATCGAGAATTCCGCCGTCGAAAAGCGCATGGTACTGCGTATCGACGCCGTAGAAAATCACGCGCATACGGCTCTGCTGATAGTTGACATGCGACGGGCAGTGCATGTCGCCCACCAGATGAATCACATAGCGCAGATTGACCACTACGGTCGAGTCGTCGAGGTTCTTATAGTTCTTCAACCGTTCGATAGCGCGGTTCAGTTCGCGCAGCACGTTGGGTTCGAGCGGATTGCCGTCGGCGTCCTTCGTCGGCTCGTCCTTGCCGTAATCCACATGCCACCAATTGGTCATCTCATAGCCGGGTTCGGCGCGGTAATCGTCCATCCACGACGCGTCGTAGACGATCGAATGGCCCAGATACTTCTCGATATTGGCTTTCGCCTTTTTGGTAAGATGCGTCTCGGCAATGTAGGCCACGGCGTCGTGACCCGATTTGCCCCAAGCCAACGCGCTTTGCGCGAAGCAGAGCGCCGCCAGCGCAAACAACAGGGATACTCTTTTCATAAGATATCGGTTCGTATTAATTGACAGATCGTTTCACGTACCGAACGCCGCAGCGGAACCGGAACGGACGGACATTACAAAGATACGAAAGTCGAGCGCAGAAGCAAACTTGTTTGCATTATGCCCAAACGGAGTATCTAAGACGCAGTCAAAGATAAGCAAAGAATCGCATTCGCTACTTGATTTCGCATTCGTATTGCAGGATCGACGCCAGACGATTGCCCGACGCCGCCGAAGTGTGGGTGGCGATGCCGAGATAGAGCTTTTTGCCCTGTTTGAGCTGCATGCCCTCGCCCTCGCAATAGCAATCCTTCGCATCGAGCAGCGTGCTCAGGCTCGTGAAGTCGGAGCAGGCAGCCACCTGCGTACGGGGGCAGACCAGCTTGCCCGTATAGTCGAATACGGCGACATAGGCGACCGACCCGTCGTACAGCTCGCCCGTCTTCTGGATCGCCTCGCCTTCGTACCAATAGACATAATCGCCCCAGACAGCCTGTCCCTGATGGCTGTAAGAGTAGACCTGATGGGTCTGACCCGTATTGAGATAGCTGGGCAGGCGGAACGATCCGAGCGGCGTCAGGCGATTGAGATTGCGCGCTTGGAGCGACGCGGTCTCGGTCTTCTTCTCGGTAACGCCTTCGGCGGCCGTCTCGCCGCCCCATGTGCGGGTCACCTCGACCGTCTCCTCTTCCAGTGCGAGCACGGCATCGAGATCGTAAATCACATTGTGACGCATGTCCGTCGTGCGGCAGCCGATCAGCAGGCGGCGGTTGACGAAGTCGATCGAAGGCTGCACGTCGCGCACCGTCCACGTCGTACCCGAAGCGTCGACGTACTGGCTCAGGTAGAACGTATCGCCGGCATAGTGGCTCATCACCGCCCCCTTCTGGTACTTGATGCGCGAGAAGGTGAGGTTGTTGGTGTAGTCCGTCCCCGAAAGCGTACCGTTGGAGTTGATCCAGACGTAGTCGCCGTCGGCGGCCTTCTCGGCCACGAGCAGCGTCCCGTGACCGAACCATTGGAGCTTCATGTAGTCGTCCGAAGGGGCCTCGTTGCGTTTCTGACGGCCCAGCGCCACCATCCATTTGTTACCGGTCTTCGTATCGCCGACGCTCTGCGTGTAGTAGATGTAACCGTTTTCGTCGTAGAAGTCGAAACACTGCATGATCGTTCCCTTGTAGGGAAGCTGGTTGCTCGAGAAGATCAGCGGCTGCGTCAGGCCGGCAGCGAGCGCCGCCGTGGGATCGGGCAGCGAAGAGGTGTTCTCCACCACCGAGACCAGACAACGCGCCAGCCGGTTGTCGCCGTAGAAGGCGCGCACCTCCGTAGAACCGGCGCCGACGCCCGTCACCAGACCCGTCCGGTCGACGGTGGCAACCTTCTCGTCGACCGATTTCCATTCGTACTGCACCCCGTCGTACGCCGGATCGGAGATCGGCGTAAGCCGGTAGGTTTTTCCTACGCCGAGGGTGATGCTGTTGGGTTCGAAGCGCAGGGAGTACATCACCAGCTCCTTGTCGTCGTCGCTGCAGGAGACCGAGACTAAAAGCGTCGCCAGCAGCAGAAATATGCGATTGATCGTTTTCATCGTTTTTATCAATAATTATCATTTGACGTTAAGGCAGACGGAGCCGGACGACTCCGCCTGCCGTGAACGCATCTATTCGGGAAGCGATACCTTGACGATGCCTTTGAGTCGTTCGGAACCACCCGTAGCAATGGTATAGGTGGTCTGCGAAGCGTTCAGACGGATGTTGAGCGAGACGCGCAGGCGCACGAAGAACAAGCCGTCGCTCACGGAGCATCCCTTGACGGGGAAGGTATAGCTGGCCCAACCGCACGCAGGCGTCTTGTCATTGGGAAGCGCCTTGTCGGTCATCACCGTATAGTGTGCGGGACCCGTCGAACCGTCGACGCCGGTGACGGTCTCGGAGCCGTCGGCCAAGAACCACTGGGTCTGGTCGGCCGAATACTCCAACGCATAGTACCGCGCACCCGAGCCCGAACAGCCGACGGCGGCTTCGAAGGCGATGACGGTGCCTTCCTTGAGGTTCTTCACGGGGAAGGCCATCAGCCAGTAATCGTCCTTCTGCAACCCCTTCATGTAGCAGTGGCCTTCACCGTAGCCCCAACCGCTGGCGGTCGAACAGACGACGGTCAGGTAACCGCCGCGATCGCTCCAGTCGAGGTACTTGTGGTCGGTCGAAGGCGCCGAAGCGTCGCAGGGATGCTGCGAGCCGCTGCCCCAGCTGTAATTGTGCGGATCCTGCTGCACGGTCGCATTGGCCTCGGAGGAGAAGTCCCACCAGACGGGGAATCCGCCGACGATCGACGAGGGATCGGCCACGACGGTCGTCTTGACCGTACCCTTCGAAACGCCGTCGACGAGCAGCTCGAAGAAGACTTCGCCCGTTTGGGCCGGCGTGCCCGTCACGGCCATCGTGATCGCGCCGCTGCCCTTCTGGAACTTGTCGAACGTGCAGTCGGCGGCCGAGAGGCCGTCGGAAGCGCCCGTCATCCGACAACTCAGGGCGACGGATTCGTCGCCGTTGGCGTTCGCATAGGCGAGCGTCAGCAGAAAATCGCTCTCGACGCCCTGTATCAGCGAACCCGTCGAAGAGAGAGTCCCGTAAGCGAAATCGCAGGCGCCCTGCGTGATGTGGATGGGATAGGCCTTGCCGTTGAAATCGATGTAGATCGTACCCGTACGCTCGGCGCCCCGATTGTAGGCCACGCCGACCGAAATGAAGCCCAATTCGCCGTCGCCGACGCCTTCGTCGGGCGAGACGGCGATCCAGTCGTTGCCGTCGTAGTCGATCTTCCACGCTCCGTCGCATTGGAGGCTCTGCTCTACCGACTGCTCGTTGCAGTCGAAGGTGAGGTAGTCGTTTTCACGGGCGAAGAAGGGATCGTCGTCGGAAGAGCACGCTGTCACGAGCGCCGCCGAGGCGACGAACACCAGCCCGATTTTATGGAATAATTTCATAAACATTCAGTTTTAAGGGTTAACACAGTCTACCATTCGGGATTCTGCGACAGGTTGGGATTCTCCTGCCGCGCGGTAGTCGGCACCGGCTTGACATACTTGTAGTCATGCCATTTGCGCTCGATGGCCGTAGAGGGCAGGATATTGCCCGACGTGCCCTGCGAGAGTTTGTGTCCCGCTTCGGAAGCGCCGTCGATGAAGAGAATTTTGAGCGGCGACTTGTTGCCGGGATCGGAGGTGACGATGCAGTCGTTGACGCCGTCGCCGTTGAGATCGATCGGCGTCTCCGCCGCCGCGATCCAGATGCCGATCCACGGACGGGCGAACAGCTCGCCCTGATGCCAGCGGACGATGTCGTCGTAACGCACGTTCTCCATCGTCAGCTCGACGCCCCGTTCGCGGCGCACCTCCAAAATATAGGGATCGGAGACCTGATTCTGAAAATACGCCGCCATATAAGGATCGGCCTCGGCGGGATAGATGCTCGCGACGCCCGAACGCTCGCGCAGCGGCTTGATCGTTTTGTTCCAGATCTCCTCGCTCATCTCGCCCAGTTCGGCTTTCGCCTCGGCGTAGTTGAGCAGCACCTCGGCGTAACGCATCAGCGGCACGTCGTTGTCGCATTTGGAGGTGTTGGTATCCTTGCTCGAATCGTCGGTGAGCCACTTGATCGGCTGGTAGCCCGTCTTCGAGAAGGTCACGTCGGGCGCCCACTGCGTCTTGCCGCCGTCGCGCGTGAAGCCCGGCGTACGGATCGTCTGCGCCAACCGGTAGTCGCGGTCGGCGCACTCCGTAGCGAAATCGACGCCGTTGTAGTCGGGATACTTCTCGGTGAACGGCGTGCCGTCGGTCATCAGATAGGTGTTGATGAACTGGCGCGTGAAGGCGTAATTGCCGTACTGCTGATTGATAAGGTAGGAGTTCATGTAGTGGGTCACGTTCAGGTCCGAATCGTAGTTGCGCGCCCAGATGATCTCATTGGCGTAGGCGGTCGTAGCGTTGCTTTCGACGAACATCGCCCGATACTGCGTTTTCCGGTTGGCGGGATTGTCCGTAATCGAATAGACGCCGTCGCGGATGATCGCCTCGCAGGCCGAAACGCATTCGCGCAGGTACATCTCGCTCTCGTCCGACAGCCACGGTTTGCCCGTCGAGGGATCGAGCGTGTGATACTTGCGCATCGTCCCTTCGTAGAGACAGAAACGCGCTTTGAGCGCAAGCGCCACATAGCGGTGGATATACGAAGCCTGCACGCGGTAGGAAGCCGCCGTCGAGCAGTAGGTGCAGGCGTAGTTCAGATCGTCGAGAATCTTGCGGCAGACGTACTCGCGGTTGTCGCGGTCCTTGTAGAGCTCCTCCCGATCGGTCGCTTCGATCGACTTCTCGTACCAAGGCACGGCGCCGAAGGTGCGCACCTTGGCATAGTAAAACAGCGCGCGGAAGAAGCGGCCGACGCCCTCGTAGTGATTCAGCACGGCATCCGGCGCCTTGGCGTCGCGCATGTTGCCCAGATAGAAATTGATCGCGCGCAGCTGCGACCAGTTGCCCGTGCCCCAGTTCGAAGCGTCCGAAGCCGAATAGTTATCCTTGAAATAGGCCGCCGCGCCGTCCCAAGAGTGCGTGTCGGCGTTTTTGTCGCCGTCCACGAAACTCTTGATGCCCGTGGCGAAGCTCCGCACCAAACCGTTGGCGTAGATCTCCAGCGACGATTCGTCCTTGAAATAGTACTCGCTCTCGATTTTGTTGGGATTCTCCTGCGTCAGAAAATCCTCGCACGAACTCAATGAAGCACCGACGAACAGTAATATGATAAATTTTTTCATATGTTCTTCCTCCCTGATTAGAATGTAATGTTGACTCCCAGCGTCACGCTTTTGAGCACCGGATAGGTATATCCGTCGCCCGCCGTCGATGAGAAATCGGTGTCGTAACCCAACGCTTCAGGATCGAAGTTGGGGGCGTATTTATGCAGCGGCGTGAAGGTGAAGAGGTTCTCGCCCGAAAGGTAGATCTTCAATCCGCCCAGCCGGATTTTCTGGCACAGCGCCTTGGGGAAGGAGTAGTCGATCTGGATGTTTTTCACGCGCAGATAGGCGGCGTTCTGCTTGTAGCGGGTGTTGGGAATCTCCAGCAGTTTGGTCCATGCATACGAGCTGTTCGATTGATAGGTCGTCATACGGGGCCAGTAGGCCGTATCCCAATTGTTTTTCTCCTCGCTGTACATATCGTCCGTATAGTTGTGGATGCCGAGCACCCACATGAACGGACGTGCGTATTTGCCCCAGAAATAACCCGAGTCGGGGCTGGGATACCAGTCGCGCTTCATCACGCCCTGCAGGAAGACCGATAGTCCGATACCGTTCCAGTTGGCCGCCAGATTGACGCCGAACATGTAGTGGGGATTGATGTTGCCGATGATCGACAGGTCGCCGTGATCGTCGGCCGTGAAGGCTCCGGGATCGATGTTGCCGTTATGGTCCAAATCGGCGATCTTGACCTGCCCCGGACGCGTCACCTTGTCCGAAGCCTGCGTGAAATCGTGGGTCGCCGAAGAGTCGATATCCGCCTGATCCTTGAACAGGCCCGCTACGGTATAACCCCACATCTCGCCCAACTCCATGCCGACGTAGAAATCCGAGGGAGAACCGCCGTTATCGATATAACCTTTGAGCGTACCGAGCGACTTGGTGGCGTTTTCGTACTTGGTGACGATCGAACGGTTGTCCCACACCATCGCCTTGATGCTGTAATCGAACGGTTTGCCGCCGAGTTTGAACGAATCGCGCCACGTGAGCGACAACTCCCAACCCGTCGTCCGCAGCTCGGCGTTGTTGCCTTTGGGCGAAGTGGTTCCGTAGACCGAAGGCAGCGAGATGCTGGGCGTATACATGTCGGTAGTATAACGACGGTAGTAGTCGCCGCTGAACGAAAGACGGTTGTTCAGGAAATCGAGATCGAGCCCGACGTCGTAGGTCGTCGACTTCTCCCACGTCAGCGAGACGGGAACCGTGCCGCCCACGGTCGTGTACGAAGGCAGGTTGCCGCCGAGCACGATGTCGGAAGCGGTCGCCACGGTCATCTCCGACGTATAGGAATAAGGCGATACGTTGCCGTTGCCCATCGAACCGGCCGAAAAACGGATTTTGAAGTTGTCGAGCCAGCTGTCCGACCATTTCATCCACGGCTCCTCCGACAGACGCCATGCTACCGACGCCGAGGGGAAGAACCCCCACTTGGAATTGGTCGGGAATTTCGACGAACCGTCGTAACGGCCGCTCACCTCGGCCAGATACTTGCCCTTGTAGCCGTAGTTGAGACGGAAGAAAGCGCCTACGTAAGACCAGATGTAGCCGCCGACGGTGGGATCGGTCGTCGTGCCGTTCATCAGGCCGAACGACGGCTTGGTGGCGGTGACGAATCCTTCGCGTTTGATGGTCAGCGTTTCGTACTTCTGCTTTTCGATATTCCAGCCGGCCAGCGCTTTGAACGTGTGGTCGTCGCCCAGTTTGGGCGACCAGTTGAGATAGGCGTTGGCGGACTGATAGCGCGTCTGGTACTCGACGCTTTGGAGATTGGAGCCCGCAGCCTCCGACTCATAGAGAATCTGACCCGGCTTTTTCGAGTATTCGATCACCGTCTGGGCGTCCATGCGCTTGCGGTTGGTATAGTTGTAGGAGTAGTCGGCCGAAGCGGTCAGCACGTCCTTCACCAGATCGATGTTCACGTCGAACTTGTTGCGCAGGTAGACGTAGTCGTTCGTGCGCCACGACGTTCCCTCCGAAAAGGCGGCGTAGCCCGACTTGGCGGCCGCCGCTGTCCATGTGCCGTCGGGGTTCTTGACCGGCGAGAGCGGCATGGCCGTGTGGTTGATCAGACGCGGAATCTGGGAGTTGTTCTTCTGATGCTTGGGCTCGTAGGCGTCGATCACCGAGACCGACATGTTGTTGGTCAGACGCAGCCACGGGCGCACTTTGAGCGTTCCCTTGGCGCGCACGTCGTACTTCTTGTACGAGTCGTTGCCCACCTTGTAGATGCCGTCCATATCGTAGAAACGGCCCGAAATATAGTAATCGGCCTGATCGCCGCCGCCCGAAATCGAAATGTTGTGCTCGGTCGACCAGTTGTAGTCCTTGTAAAAGAGCGAATGCCAGTCGGTCGAATCGTAATAGGCCCAGCCGAACTGGTCGTGTCCTTCGAGCGCCGTCGTCCGCGCCAGCGTGGGATCCTGCGAACGGCGGATCAGCTCCTGATAGATCGTTTCGTTATAGGGAATCGTCGAATCGACGTGGTTCAGCAGCGCCCTCGAACCATTGTAATAGTTGTTGTAGCAATCCTTCCACCAGTTGATCCATGTCAGGCCGTCGGTCACCACGTCGGGCGTCACCGTGCGGCGGTTGATTGTCACCGAACCGTTGTAATTGATCACGGGCGTCCCTTTCTTGGCGCTCTTGGTCGTGACCAGCACGACGCCGAAAGCGCCGCGGGCGCCGTAGACCGCAGCCGACGAGGCGTCCTTCAACACGCTGACGCTCTCCACATCCTGCGGATTGATCGCATTGATGCTGCCCTCGACGCCGTCGATCAGCACGAGCGTCGAACCGCCCGCCCCGATCGAGCCCGAACCGCGGACATTGACCGAAGCCCCGCGCGTGGGCTTGCTGTCGGTAAAGGTGATGTTCAGGCCCGGCAGCTGTCCCTGCAACGCACGGGCCAGCGTTCCGGTCGAACGGTCTTCGATGACCTTGCTGTCGACCTGATCGACCGCACCGACCAGATCGCGCCGCTTGACCGAACCGTAGCCCACGACCACCACGTCGTCGATCTCCTTCGACGAAAGCGCCAGCCTGACGTCGAGCGTCGTCTGCGACGGCGAGATATGTAACTTTTGGGGTTCGTAACCCAGAAAATCGATCTTCAACACCGGATCGTCGGAGACGACGCGAAGCGAAAACCGTCCGTCGAGATCGGTCGTCGTACCCTGCGTCGTGCCCACGACCACCACGGTCGCACCGACGAGAGGCCGGTTCTGGTCGTCCGCAACCCGTCCCGAAACAACGGTGTCGACATGCACGGCCCGCTTACCGGACGAAAGCAGAATCTTACGGTTCTTGACGACATAGTCAACCCCTCCGCCGGAGGGGAAAAGAGTTTGCAACGCCACATCGAGCGGCGCATCCTTCAGGTCGATACTCACGATCCGGTCGGTATCGACCACTTCGCGGCTGTACGCGAAACTCAGATCGCACTGCTTCGTGACCTCGTCCATCACGGTCTTCAGTTTCGCCCGCTCGAAACGGAGCGTCACGTTCTGTGCGCAGAGACTAGAGAAGGTCAGCAGGCAGGCTAGCGTAAGCGCAAGCCGTCGTACCCCCCCCCTCGGGGCTCCGCAATGAAGTTTAAAGTACTCATAATAAATTTGTTATGTTGGTTAATTGAAGGTTTCATACAATCTGTCGCAACACAAGGTGAACATCGGTCGGCTTCCGTTTTTTACGCCGGAAAGAAGAGCCCGCAGTTCGATCCGCATAGGTTCTTGGTCGGTAATTCCATATTAGTATACAATCAAGCCTTCGAAAAGTATTACAAAAAACTTTTTTCGTTATTGTCAGCCCGCACATTTCCGATCGCCGCAAGACGAAACGACCGGCAGCAAGTCCGATCGGAAACATTGCGATCCTAAAAAATTCCCCCGCAACCGGCGACAGTGCGTCGATTGCGGGGGAGGTCGGGTGTTGGAGCCCGAAAAAAGAAGATTAGAGAGGGGGTTCGCTCAGTCGAACGGCTCGTTAAATTCTAACTCCGATCGGCGCAGGAACGGCAGCCGTCAATTGGCGTATCCTTTGGCCTTGAGCTTCTGAATAAGTTTCGAAGGATAGTTCGTAAAGATCGCCTTCAATTTGGGATAATAGGGAATGACGGCATCCATCGTCTGGTCGTCGTCGACGTTATAGACGCTCAGCGGCACGCCGGCACCGATGTAATCCATCGGTCCGTAGGTGGTATTGTCGCCGAAGATCTTGGTATACGACAACTGCGCCCACGCCTTGCCGTAATTGCCCGGGTGCGTACAGGTCATCCACGCCAGATTGATCCGATACTCGTCGATGACTTTGTCGCGGACGACGTCGAAGATGCTCCCTCCGGTCGGAATCAGGAACTCGCACAGACTTTGCGCCTTCATCTCCCTGATAATCTCGCAGGCGCGATAGCAGGCGTTGATGCTTCGGTTCACGTCGATCTCTTTATCGTTCTTGGTCATACGCTTGACGTCGAGCCAGATCCGCATTCCATGCGGATTCTGTTCGGGATCCTGCAACACTCGGATGAAATCGCGCAGCGTCGGAATCTGCTCGCCGTTGGTCAGCGTTCCGGCCGCACGGATTTCGGCCACCGTATGTTCGTAAGGATCGAGTCCGTTGACCAGATAACCGCTCTGGGGATGCGCCACCAGCACTTCATTGTCCCCCGTCAGCACGATATCGCACTCGGATGCGAAACAACGCAGCATAATGGCATATTTGAGCGACGAGATCGAACAGTCGGGACGGGCGCACTCCTGATAACCACCTCGGTGCGCCACGACTTTGTAGATATCGGTACTCTCGCCCGACGTCTCGTACCAGTTATCCGGGGTTTCCAGTTCGGTGCAACCGTACGCAACCGTACACAAGATAAATAACGATAAAATCGATTGTACTGTTTTCATATCACTTTCAATGTTGGAACGGCTCCGGCATCGGATCTCCTCAACCGGAGCCGCTCGTTGACAAATTATTCTTCTACCAACGCCACTTCGAAACCTTTCAGATCGGCCCATGCCGAAGCGATCGTATTCGTACTTTCGGAGCCGTTGGCGCGACGGTTCATGCAGATGCGCAGACGCAGATAGAGATTGCCTTCATAGATGGTCTCCATACCGGTCAACGGGAATACATAGTTCCGGTATCCCTTGTCGGTCGCCTTGTCGTAAGTCTTCCGATCCTCGCTGGTATTCTCTTTGGGAACATAGTAGTGCACCTGAGCGGATGTTCCGAAAACCTCCATCAAGGTACTGCCCTCCGCCAGCATCCACGTCTTGTTGTCGGCCGAATATTCAAGGGCATAATAGCCGGGGCCCGAACCTGCGGCGCCCATCGACGCCTCCACCGACAACTTGTGCTCCGCCTTGATGTTCTTCACCGGAATGACGAACAGGAAATAGTCGTTTTCCATCAGGCCCTTGATCTGGATGCCCGGATTGAACGTATAATTGCCGTTGTCCGAAACCACGCCGCTCGCCGTCAGGTAGGCGTTTTCGTTCCCTGCCGTCGGCAGCAGCCTGTGCGCATCGAGCGGATTGGTATCGGCGGCCGGATGGATCGCGTCGGTCGTCCAGCTGTAATCGTACTGAGATCCGCGCGGTCCGGTTCCCGTCATGCCGAGCGCATAGAAATTCCACCCCACCGGAAGTCCTTCGGGCACGGTGTCGGGATCGCTGATCACGTTGGCGCGGCAGCTTCCGACCGATACGCCGTCGACGAAGAGTTCGAAGGCCACGGCGCCCGATCGCGTCGACGCCCCCTTGATAGGAATCGTCAACTCGCCCGAACCTTTGGTAAAACCGGAATAGGTCTGCTTCGGAACCGAGAGGCCTTCGGCCGCAACCTCCGTAATCGTACAGGAAATTTCGACCGATTCGCTCCCCGAAGCGCATACATACGGAAGGCGGATCGAGGCCGTATTCTCTATATTCTGAAAGAGGTTACCCTCGACGCGGGGCGCGCCGTAGGCGAACTCGCACTTGCCCTGCGTGACCGTGACCGGATAGGAGCGCCCGTCGTACACCAGATGGACGGTGCCCGTCCGTTCGGAGCCCGAATTGTACCGGATGTTCAACGTGAAGAATCCGTAATCCTTACCGTTTCCCGAACCGCGTTCGGGCGTGATCGTGATCCAATCCACGCCGTTGCAGTCGGCAATCCATTCGCCGTCGCTGAGAACGTTCTGCGGAATCGACTGTTCCGTGCAATCGCAGGAGATTGCATCGTTTTCCCGCGTGAAAACGCCTTCGTCCTTCTCGCAGGAGACGGCGAAAAGCAGTATCGAAGAGCAGAACAGAGCTATTTTATTCGCTATTTTCATTTTTTTCTCGTCTTTTAACCGTTATTACCATTTGGGATTCTGCGTGAGATTCGGATTCTCCTGACGGGCTGTCGTCGGAATCGGCCTCACGTATTTGTAATCCTGCCACTTACGTTCCAAAGCGGTGGAGGGAAGGATGTTGCCGCGGGTTCCCTGCGAGAGTTTATGTCCCGCTTCGGATGCGCCGTCGATCATCAGCATGTTGAGCGTCGACTGCAATTTGGGATTCGCCGTGACGATCGTTTCGGGCGTGCCGTCGGCATTGAGATCGAGCGGCGTATCGACGGCCGAAATCCAAACGCCTTTCCACGGACGGGCGAACAGTTCGCCCTGATGCCAGCGGATGATGTCCTGATAGCGGCTGTTCTCCATCGTCAATTCGATCCCCCGCTCGCGACGCACCTCCAAAATATAGGGATCGGTCACCTGATTCTGGAAATAGGCGACCATGTAGGGATCGGCCGCCGTGGGATAGATGCTCACGACGCCCGCCCGTTCGCGCAGCGGCTTGATCGTCTGATTCCATACCTCCTCCGACATCTGGCCCAGCTCGGCCTTCGCTTCGGCATAGGCGAGCAACACCTCGGCGTACCGGATCAACGGCACGTCCGAAGCGATGGCCGCCACGTTGGTATCTTTCGACGAGTCGTCGGTAAGCCACTTGATCGGCTGGTACCCCGTCTTCGAGAATTTCACGTCGGGCGCCCATTGCGTCGTACCGCCGTCGCGCGTGAAGCCCGGCGTGCGGATCGTCTGCGAAAGGCGGTAATCCCGATCCGCGCACTCGGCCGCCAGGTCGAGGTCGTCGTAATCGGGATACCTGCTCGTAAAGGGCGTTCCGTCGAGCATCAGATAGGTGTCGATAAACTGACGGGTAAACGCGTAGTTGGCGTGCTGCGGATTGACCATGTAATCGTTGATCGCATAGGTCACTTTCAGATCGACGTCGTAGTCGCGCGCCCAGATGAATTCGTCGGTATAGACGCCGCAGGCATCGGCGTTCGTAAACATGTCCCGATACTGCGTTTGCCGCTTCGAGGCGTTGTCCGTCAGCTTATAGACGCCGTCGCCGATGATCGCCTCGCAGGCCTTGACGCACTCGCCGAGATAGAACGCACTCTCGTCCTTCGTCCACGCCTGTCCGGTCGAGGGATCGACGGTGTGGTATTTGCGCATCGTCCCCTCGTAGAGGCAGAAACGCGCTTTGAGCGCAAGGGCCACGTAACGGTGGATATACGAAGCACGAACCCTGTATTTGCTCGAAGTCAGGCAATAGGTGCAGGCATAGTCGAGATCTTCGAGAATCTTCGAAGCGACGTATTCGCGGTTGTCCCGATCCTTGAAGAGGGCCTCCGTATCGGTGGCGTCGATCGACGTGTCGTACCAAGGAACCGCCCCGAAGGTCTGTACCTTGTTGATGTAGAACAGCGCCCGAAAGAAGCGGCCCACGCCCTCGTAATGATTGAGGATTTCGTCCGAAGCCACCGCATCGCGCATGTTGTCCAGATAGTAGTTGATCGAACGCAGCTGCGACCAGTTGCTCGTCGTCCAGTTGGTCGCGTCGTCGGCCGAATAGTTGTCCATGAAGTAAGCGGCCTGACCGTCCCAAGAGTGCGTGTCGGCATTCTTGTCGCCGTCGATGAAACTCTTGATCGCCGTGGCGAAGCTGCGGATGAAGCCGTTGGTATAGATTTCGAGCGACGACTCGTCGGTAAAATAGTATTCGCTCTCGATTTTGTTCGGGTTCTCCTGCGTCAGGTAGTCTTCACACGAGGATAACGCCAAAGAGCCGATCAGAATTACGATATATTTTTTCATTGTATATCCTCCTTACGTTAGAATGTTATGTTGACTCCGACGGTTATGCTCTTCAGGATCGGATAGGTGTACCCGTCCGCGGCGGATGCGAAGTCCGCGTCGTAGGCCAAACCTTCGGGATCGAAGTTGGGAGCGTACTTGTGAAGCGGCGTAAAGGTGAAGAGATTTTCCGCGTTCACATAGATTTTCAGGCCCTGCAACCGAATGGCCGAACAGATGTGCTTCGGGAACGAATAGTCCAACTGGATGTTCTTCACGCGCAGATAGGCCGCACTCTGGATGTAGCGCGTATTGGGTATCTCCAACAAACGGGTCCAGTTTTTCGTCGCGTTCGACTGGTAGGTCGTCATACGGGGCCAGTAGGCCGTATCCCAGTTGTTGCGCTCAGCGCTGTACATATCGTCCGTGTAGTTATGAATGCTCGGTATGAGCGCGAAGAACGGCCGGCCGTATTTCCCCCAGAACATGCCCGCGTCGGAACCGGGATACCAGTCCCGCTTGCCGACCCCTTGCAGGAAGACCGACAGACCGATGCCGTTCCAGCTCGCCGAGAGATTCAACCCGTAACGATAACGCGGCGACTGATTGCCGATGATGCGCAGATCGCCGTGATCGTGAACGGCGAAATTGCCGGAGTCGATGAAGCCGTTGCCGTCCAGATCGGCGATCTTGACCTGCCCCGGACGCGTCACCTTGTCGGAAGCCTGAACGAAGTCGTGAATGGCCGAAGAGTCGATATCCGCCTGATCCCTGAACAGGCCGGCCACGGTGTAGCCCCAGATTTCGCCGACCGTCATGCCGACATAGTAGGAGGAGGGAGAACCGCCGTTTTCGATATACCCTTTGACGGTTCCCAGCGAACCGGTATCATTGACATATTTGGTAATGACCGATTTGCTGTCCCACACCATCGCTTTGATGCTGTAATCGAACGGCTTGCCGCCGAGTTTGAACGAATCGCGCCACGCGAGCGACAACTCCCAGCCGTCGGTTTTCATCTCGGCATTGTTGCCCTTCGGCGAACCGGTTCCGTAAACGGCCGGAAGCGCGACGCTGGCCGTATACATATCGGTGGTGTAGCGACGGTAGTAATCGCCGCTGAACGAAAGGCGGTTGTTCAGGAAATCGAGGTCGAGGCCGACGTCGTAGGTCGTGGATTTCTCCCACGTCAGCGAGACGGGAACCGTACTGCCCACCGACGTATAGGAGGGATATGATCCGCCCAGCACGATATCGTCGGCCGTGGCGATCGTCATTTCGGACGTATACGAATAGGGGCTCACGTTGCCGTTGCCCATCGAACCGGCCGAGAGGCGGATTTTGGCATTGTCGAGCGCCCGGCGCGACCACCCCATCCACGGCTCGTCGGAGATGCGCCATGCCACCGATGCCGAGGGAAAGAAGCCCCATTTGGAGTGGATCGGAAACTTCGACGATCCGTCGTAACGGCCGCTGACTTCGGCCAGATACTTTCCCTTATAACTGTAATTCACACGGTAGAAGGCGCCGACATACGACCAAGCGTTGCCGCCGGCCGTCGGATTTTCCGCTACGCCGTTCATCAGCGAGAACGAGGGTTTGTTGGGCGTAACGAAACCCGTGCGCGAAACGGTGAGCGTCTTGTAGACCTGATCCTCGATATTCCAACCGGCCAGAACCGTAAGGTCATGATCGGCGCCGAGACGGGGCGTGTAGGTCAGATAGGCGTTGGCCGCCTGATAACGCGTATCGTAGTCCACCTGCGAAAGCGACGCGCCGGCCGACTCCGATTCGAGCAGATAGACGCCCGGCTTCTTCGAATACCGGATCGGGTTCTGTACATCGATCCGCTTGCGGGTCGTATAGTTGTAGGAGTAGTCGGCCTGCGCTTTCAGAACGTCCTTGACGATGTCGATGTCGGCCGACAGTTTGTTGCGGAAATAAACGTAGTCGTTGTTGCGGTAGGAGGTGCCCTCCGAGAAGGCGGCGTAACCCGAGATGGCGGCGGCCGTCGTCCACGAGCCGTCGGGATTTTTCACGGGCGACAGCGGCATCGCGGCATGGTTGATCGCCTTCTGCACGGCAAAATTGTTGCGCGAATGCTTCGGTTCGTGCTGATCGATGATCGACAGCGAGGTGTTGTTCGTCACCTTGAACCACGGACGGATCTTCAGCGATCCCTTCGCGCGCAAGTCGTATTTTTTGTAGGATTCGTCGCCGACGCGGTAGATGCCGTCCATGTCGTAGAAACGGCCCGAAACATAGTAATCGGCATTCTCGTTTCCGCCCGAAATCGAGAGGTTGTGTTCGTGCGAGAGATTCCAGTCCTTATAGAAGAGATCCAGCCAGTCGGTCGACTCCATATAGGCCCATCCGAACATCGAATCCCCTTCCAGCGTCGTAGTCCGCGAAAGCGAGGGATCGGCCTGCCGCCGGATCAACTCCTGATAGATCGCCTCCGAATAGGGAACCGTACTGTCGATATGGCTGAGCAGGGATTTCGATCCGTTGTAGTAGCCGTTGTACGAATCCTTCCACCAGTTGACCCATGTCAGACCGTCGGTGATGACGTCTGGAATCACCGTGCGGCGGTTGAAGCTGACCGAACCGTTGTAGTTGATTTCGGGAGCCCCTTTCTTGGGGTTCTTGGTCGTGATCAGCACCACGCCGAAGGCGCCGCGCGCGCCGTATACGGCCGTCGACGAGGCGTCCTTAAGTACCGAGACGCTCTCTACGTCCTGCGGGTTGATCGCATCCATACTGCCCTCCACGCCGTCGATGAGCACCAGCGCCTTACCGCCCGCACCGATCGAGGTTTCGCCCCGGACATTGAACGACGCCGAACGCGACGGCTTGCTGTCGGTAAAGGAGATGTTCAAACCCGGCAATTCGCCTTGAAGCGAACGCGCCAGATTGCCGTTCGAGCGGTCGCCGATCACCCGACTGTCGACCTGATCCACGGCGCCAACGAGGTTGCGGCGCTTCATCGTACCGTAGCCCACGACCACCACGTCGTCGAGCGTCGTGGCGTCCTCTTTAAGACGGATGTCGAGCGACGTGCGGCCGGCCGTGGCGGCCTCCTGCCTGGCATAACCCAGAAACGACACTTCGAGCAGACTGCCCACCGGAACCGTAAGGGTAAACCGCCCGTCGATATCGGTCGTCGTACCGACGGTGCCGCCTTTTACGAGCACCGTAGCGCCCACGATGGGGTTACCGGCCGTATCGGTCACCGTACCCGTTACGGTCTGCTTCGCGGGGGGGGGTACGGAAGCGCTCGCTGCGGTTTCCGTCTGCCTGCGCAGGATGATGTGCTTTCCCTCGAGCGTGAAACGGATCGGCGTGTCCGCGAAGATGCGCTGGAGCACCGTATGCACGGATTCGTTGCGCGCCGTGACGGAGACGTTGAAATCGAGCTGTTCGCTGTTGTAGACAAACAGATAGTCGGTTTGTCGTTCGATATCGTCGAGAATCTCCCTGACGGGAGCCTTTTTCCTGTCGAGCGTCACCGCAGCGTTCTGGGCGTACGCCGTACCCGTCAGCAGTACGAAAACCGCGCAGGTACACAGGATTTTGGTCAGGCATCCGCATATTTTTTCCATCGGGATGCCGACACTAACGTTTTTATTCATACTTTTGCAGAATAATGATTAATACTTGGATAGATCTTGTCGCAGGTGTTAATCTGCCGGACGGAGCGGTGTTGGCGCACCACTCCGTCTCTTTTGTTCGGGATCGGTCTACTTCATAGGCTGTCGGGAGTTCAGGTTGGTTTCTAAATCGGATTCATTCGCTTCCGCCGAGCCGGCAAGGCTCGGCCGTCTTTGTTTATCGGATTTCAATCGTGTGCCGTTCCTCGTCGTGCGTATAACGGAAGTTGACGAACCGCTGCAACACATGCAGCGAGTAGTCGATGCCGTCGCTCTGGCGGAACTTTCCCGTACAGCGCACGTCGTACAACTTCGGATTTTTCAACAGGATGCGAATATCGAAATAGTCGCTGAAACGTTCGAGCAGTTCGCCGAAGGGAACGTCGTTGAGGCAGATCAGCCCTTCGGTCCAGCGGAAACGGCCCATATCGGTCAGCCGCGTTCGCGTCAAACGGCCGTCGGCGGCCATAACGGCCGCCTCGTTGGGTTGCAGCACGATCCGCTGCGAAGCGTCGGTGCGCGACGAAATCTCGACCGATCCCTCCAACAGCGCCGTCTCGAAGGTCCGGTCGTTGTCGTAAGCATAAACGTTGAAGGTCGTGCCGAGCACCCGCACATCGTATCCTTCGGTCTGTACGACAAACGGTTTGCGCGCGTCGTGGGTCACTTCGAAATAGCCTTCGCCCGAGAGCGACACCTTACGCGAACCCCATCCGAACGAAGCGGGATACTCCAGCCGGCTCTTCGAATTGAGCCACACCTTGGTACCGTCCGAGAGCTGCAACTCGACCCGCTGTCCGGCGGGAACGACCACCTGCTGCATCCGTTCGTCGAGAAGCGGTCGAGCGGCGAAAAAGATTCCCATAACGCCGATCAGCAACAGGATGCAGGCCGCCGCGCCGTTCACGCGCCACGCCGTCAGACGCCGCAACAGCGCGGGACGCTGCGCAGGCTGCCGTTCGGCATGCAGCATCAGCGCGCACCACAGCCGCCGTTCTTCGAGATATTCCCGGTAGTTTTGGGGCGAAGCCTCCGCCCAATCCATGATCCGCTGTTCTTCGTCGGACGTCGTGTCGCCGTTGAAATAGCGGTATAGCAGGTCGCGTTCCATATGCATCTTTTCTTTCGCCCGAATCGCAGGCACAATCCTGATACGGGCGCTTTTATATTAATAACACATTCAACGGGAAATACCCTAACGAAAAGTCGCTTCAACGCAAAACAAAGACAAGAAAGAAGAGCAAATAGTCCTTCAACCGAACACGCAATACCTTGAGAACCTTTCCGATATGGAACTCGACGGTCTTGACCGAAATATTCAGCTGCTCGGCGATTTCGGCATTTTTCCGATTCTCGAAACGGCTCATCTCGAAGATGCGGCGCGTCTGAGCGGGCATTTCGGCGAGCGTTTTCCGAACGATTTCATGGATTTCGGAGGAGAAGAGCGACTGCGTGGTGAAATCTTCGAGCGAAGCGATGCGGAAATCCAGTTCGTGACGGGCGCGGCGCACCAGTTCGTCGGCCGCATTCTCGCGAATACGCTGGTGGCGCAAATGATTGAGCGCCTTGTTCCGCACCGAAGTAAGCAGATAGGCGGCGACGTTCGTATCGTCGGGCAGCGAGTCGCGCCGCTGCCAGTAATCGACCAACGCGTCCACAAAGAGATTTTCAGAGACGAGACGATCCCGCACGAAGGAGTTGGCAAAGCGCGTAAAGGGTTCCTTATACTGCTCGAAGAGAACAGTAAAAAAGCCGGAATCTCTATTTTTCACCCCGTCCATAGCACAAAGATAACTTTTTTTTCATTCGTTGTTACGTTCCCTTCGGATTCTCCCGAGGAACGCAGAGCCGTTTTCCGCCGCTTGCGCAGCAATCGATGCCGGCGCCGAAGAGCCTGCGTTTCAGCAGAGACAAATATATTTGTCTCTGAATACTCCCCGTGTTGTCTCCGTGTTATTTTTATGTTATCTTTGTCTTCGGCAATCGCCATCGGCGATAAAATCCCCCGACCATGAAAAAAACGCTCTTTTTCTCTATCGTCGCGCTCGTGTGGAACATGACGGCTCTTTGTCAGCTCCCGACCGACTCTTCGGTGCGAACCGGCAAACGGATCTTCATTGCCCATCGCGGCGTGAACATGCGCTACACCGTCGCCGGCGAAAATTCGCTGGAAGCCATCCGGCTGGCAAAGTCCGCAGGGTTCGGAGCCATCGAGACCGACGTACGGCTGTCGGCCGACGGGGAGTTGGTCGTCATGCACGACAGCACGCTGAACCGAACCTGTCTGCGCGCCGACGGAACGCCGCTGAACGAGCCGGTTCCGGTGCGGAACAAAACGTTGCAGGAACTGCGATCGGACTATGTTCTGAAAGCCTCGGACCCCGCGCGCCGGACGCGCATCCCCACGCTGCGGGAATATCTCGCGGAATGCAAGCGAAACGGACTCTACACCTTCATCGAACCGAAACTCTACGATCCGACGGGAGACCACTACCGCGACATCATCGCCGCAGCCGACGAACTGCTGGGACGGGACAACTACGTCGTCACCTCCAACAACAGGGCGAACGACGTTATCCGCGAGATCGGAATCCGCGACGTCCGGCTGATGGGCATTCTCTACCAGACCACCTTCGAGAAAATCGAATCGCTGGGCAACGTCATCATGGCCGTCAGCACGACCCGCTTCGATGAGGAGGCTTATACCCACTGGGTCGACCGGTCGAAAGAGGCGGGACTGATGCGGGAATCCCACGCCGACAAATTCGCGCAATTCGACCGGATCAACCGCCACGACATCGATTTCGTTTCGACCGACTTTCTGGCGCCCGATTTCAACAGACAGGGGAAGATCGTACTGGAGTGCGCTCGGATCGATGATTTCGATTGTCCGGCACAACGCAATCGCGGAGAGATTCGGCTTCAAAGCGGCGAAACCGCAACATCGAAGGCCCCGCTGCCCGAAGTCGCGTTCGGCGGCATTTACTTGGAGATGGATGTTTCGGGCGACGCCCGCATCGAACTGGGCAGTCAGACCTTTACGATAAAATCCCCCGAAGAGCGGCATATCGAACATCAGGTGCTGATTTACGACGCAATTCCTTCGCTGCGGATTACGGCCCTCTCGGACGGACTCTCCATCAAAGAGTTACGGGTGAAAGTCGTGGAATTTCACCCGTAGCCGGCTCTCGCCGCCGGTAAAGGCCGTCGGGAACCGGATCGACCCTATCCAAACAGCGACAAAAACGCCAGAGGCCCGGCGATTGCCGGGCCTCCTTCGTCGGAACTATATACTATCGATCGTCGATCGATCAATAGGCATCGGGATAGTCCGGTTCGAGCGGCGTCGTTATCTCGGACTGTTCGAAAACGTTCCCGTAACTGTCGCGGGCCACCACTCGCACCGCAGCATCGGAATTTTTCTTGGTATAGTAATAAATATGGTCGTTCTTGCTGGCGTAAGTATCCTTCAAGCCGCAGAAACCACAGAAATAGGCTGACGACCACGGATCGATCATCGACTTCGCCGACAGATTGTCGGCCGTCTTCACGCCGTTTTCATAGACTTCGAACGTCCATGTGTCGTCGGCATTCCAGATATTGGCCATCAGCCGGTTTTTCGGCGATTGCAGATCGAATTTCCACGACTTGGCCGTACCGCCCGTAAAGACATCCTCGCCGTTGTAAAGCCGAATCTGGAAGGTTTCGTCGTAACGCGTCGGTTTGTAAATCATGTTCGTGAGTTTCGTTCCGTCGTATTCGAAAACGCCGTAGCCGTTGGGCGCACCGTCGGTGCAGACCGTACCGTGCCACCATGCACCGCACGACGTACCGAGGATATACTCGCGAATCTTTTTCGAACCTACTGCGTGCGTGTAATTCGTCTTGTTGTTATGCGTATGCGCCGAGAAAATCCATGCCCGATCGAACTGCGCCAACAACTCCAATACCTTGCTGAAATGGGTCTCGCCCGTACCGTTGAACCCGCCGCGGAATGGGATGTGGACGCACAGCACCACAGCGCACGACTTGGGCACGTAGCTCAGATCCTGTTTCAACCACTCGTACTGCCAGTCGAGAAAGCCGCTCGTATAGGCATCGCTGGCCGTGGCCTTGTGGATAATGTCGTCCATCGAGACGAAATGAACGTCGCCGCGAGTGAAAGAGTAGTTGACCGGTCCGAAGCAGGATTCGTAAATACGCTGCGCCGCGACATCGGTGACCTGCGGAAATTCATGATCGTGGTTGCCGATGGTCTGGAAGACGGGAACGGAGACCTTGCTCTGCGCCATCGCCTTGACCATGTTCGGATAAAGTTCCCACTTGTTGCCCACGATATCGCCCAGCGTGACGGCATAGGTAGGCAGGTTGTCCGTCTGCGCCGCGACGTAGGATTTGATGTCGGCGACGGTCTCCGTTTCGAAACGATAGACCTGCGACGTAGAGGTCACCTGCGGATCGCCGATGGCCAGCATACGGAACTTCGTCTCCTTGGCCTGACGGGTAAGGGTAAAGTCGTACTGCTTCTGCGATTTCGAGAGTTTCTGATAAAACTGCGGCAACCCCGTCGTCGGACTGACCTCGACCTTACAGTCGGCCGGCGTCGAATAGTAGACATAATAGGCGCTCGGATGCCGTTGCAGCGAATACGCGCCGTCGGCACCTGTCGCCGTGCAAGTGTAACCGTCGGAGACGACAACCCCTTCGATAGCGTTTCCCGAGGCGTCCCGAACGTATCCGTAGAGATCGCCCGAACCGCCGCCGGGAACCCCGCCTTCGTCGGAGCCGGAAGAGCAGCCTGCAAGCAGCAGCGTGAAAAGGAATCCTGCGACGATATTTCTGAGTTTCATAAATCGTTCATTTTAATTCGTTACTAAAAATCGGCGCAAGGCGTTCCGCCCGAAAGCGGACGCCCCGCGCCGGAAACGGATCAATAACCCGGATTCTGATCTTCGAACCCGATAGCCGGATTCGCGATCATCTCGGTATAGGGGATCGGCCAAAGATAATCCTTCGAGGGATTGAAAACCATCGTCTGGAAAATACGCAGATTGCACGTCTTGCCGTCCCATGTCTTCGACGTGTCATAAGTAGTCACCCAATCGTCGTCGAACGCGGGAATGGCATTCGAGATATAGTTGCCCGGATCCTTCACGGTCGAATAACCCGGGGCGTACATCGGGCCGTTGACCGCCTTGGGCGCGATCTTCCAGCGGCGGATATCGAACCAGCGGTAGCCTTCGTTGCACAATTCGACTTTACGTTCGTAGCGCAACGCCTTGCGCAGACCGGCGCGCGACGTATCGGTTACGGGCGGCATCTTCACGCGGGCGCGCACACGGTTGATATTCGCCTCGGCGATCGAGAGATCGCCGCCATCCCACTCGATATTGGCTTCGGCCTCGATAAGCAGCAGTTCGGCGAAACGGATGATGCCCGAGTTGATATCGTCCTCCGTATTTCCACCGTTGACCAGTCCCATGAAACCCTTGTCGGCGTACTTACGCCACAGATAGCCGCCGGGGCCTTTGTTGCCGTTGGCCGCATACTCGCTCTTGTTGCCCACGGCATCGGCATTGGCGATCAGCACCTCCTTGTTGCCCGTCGATTGATTGTAGTCCTTCACCTTCTCGACGCGAACGTCGGTATCGTACTGAATCCCCCACAAACGGGTATTGGGACGCAGACAGAAGAGATCGAGCCGCGGATCGCGGTTCGCCCACGGATTCTGCCAGTCGTAAAGCGACGATTCGGCGATCGACTTGCCGTCGGTACACTGGAACGTATCGACCATCGCCTGCGACGGACCGAGCCAGCTGCAACCGCCGTGAATACGCGCCGCCTCGTAATAGGTTGCGGCCGTGAAATTACTGCTTATCAATCGGTTGTACTGTACAGACCAGAGCCATTCGCTGCTCGTCTGCCCCTCCAAACCGAAGAGATTGGCCGCCGAAGGTTCGCCGTCGGCATGGGTGGCGTAAAAGGTGCAGTCGAGCGGTTCGAGATCGTAGACGCCTGCGGCCAGCGTCGTGGCTTTCTTCGCACAGCGTGCGGCCTCCTCCCACAACCCCCAGTTCAAGGCTATACGCGCTTTGAGAGCATAGGCTGCCACTCGGCCGATACGGGTCGTACCATAGGTTCCCGGATTCCACTGCACGGGCAGGAAATCGAGTAGATCGTCGTCCAGATCCTGCAACAGCCGCGCAGTCACCTGCTCGCGCGGCATACGCGGATAAGCGTAATCGTCGAGATCGAGTTGGTGATCGATGAAGGGAATATCGCCGTAGAACTGACAGCCCAGATCGTAATAGTAGGCCCGAATGCAGAGCAACTCGGCCTTGATCTGGTTGAACCGATCTTCGGGAATGATTCCGTTGAGTTTATCCAAATTGTCCAACACCAGATGCACGCGACCGGCCACCTTGTAAACGTACTGATAGACCTTTTCGACCATCGAGTTATCGGAGGTCAGCGTCGAATTCATCGACTTGACCTGATTGCCCGCATCGGCACGGTAGGTGCCGATATCGCTGATGCAGTCGTTGATTCGCGTCGGAAACGGCGTCTCCTTGATCGTTAACAGCGAAAGCCCTTTATAGGCTGCATACAGGCCGGCCATCGCCTCCTCTTCGCTTGCCGGAAAATTTCCCGACGAAGGGCCGTTCAACGGCTCCCTATCCAACGAGCAGCTCGAAAGCAGCAAACTGCCCGATACAATCATATAAATTATTTTCTTTAACATGGTTACGCGTTTTAGAATTTCAGTTCGACACCCATCGTAATGGTTTTCACTTGCGGATAGTTGTAAGCCACGGCTCCCAGTTCCACGCCGTCACCCGATCCCGAGTAGGCGACTTCAGGGTCGAAGCCCTGATAGAAGTCGGTGATGGTAAAGAGGTTCTGTGCATTGACGAAGATCATCGCCGACTTCATGCGCAGCTTCTTCAGCCAGTGTTTGGGAAGCGTGTAGCTGAGCTGAATGTTCTTCAGACGGCAGTAGGCGGCGTTGCGCATCCAGAATGACGACTGTTTCCAGTTGTTGGCGTCGGTCATCGTCAGACGGGGATACTTGCCGTTGGGATTCGTCTCGTTCCAACGGTCGAGATGCTCCTTGCGGAACGTTCCTCCCTGCTGGCACGGCTGCACGTAGTAAGAGCTGAGGTAACCGTCCACCTTGCCGACTCCCTGGAAGAAGGCGCTCAGGTTCAAGCCCTTCCATCCGAAACTCAAATTCACGCCGTAGGTATAGCGGGGAACCGTGCTCCCGATGATCGTCATGTCGTTGTCGTCGATCTTGCCGTCCTCGTAGACGTCGGCGTAGATCAGGTCGCCCGGCTTGATCTTGGCGCCGAACTGCGGACAATTTTCATTGACCCAGTCGGCCTCCTCCTGCGTGCGCGCCATGCCGATGGATTTGAAGCCGTAGATCGAGTTGATGGCCGAACCCTCCTGATTGCGGATCGCGCCGCTGCCGCCCGTAGTGCCCTTCATGTCGATGATCTTGTTGACCACGTCCGACAGATTGGCATCGATGCCGAACGAGAAGTCGCGCCACTTGTTGTGGTAACCGACGGCCACCTCCCAGCCCACGTTGCGAACCGTTCCGGCATTCTGGTAGGGAGCGCCCAAACCGATCGCCGGCGAGATGTCGAGTTTCATCAGGATATCGTAGGTTTTCTTGTAATACCAGTCGGCCGTGATGCTCAGCTTGTTGAAAAGCGTGGCGTCGATACCCACGTCATACATTTCCGACGTCTCCCACGTGATGTCGGGATTGGCCAGCGTATTGAGCGTCACCAGCGGCGTAATCACATCGTTCACGGAGATCGAACCCACCGCCAGATCCTGAATGGTGGGATAGTAGGACGATCCGATATTCTGGTTACCGAGCTGGCCGTACGAAGCACGAAGCTTGAACTCGCTCAGCGTCCGGCGCACCTCCTGCATGAAAGGCTCCTCGGTCAGGCGCCATGCACCCGAGAACGACGGAAAGATGCCCCAGCGGTTGCCCTTGGCGAAACGCGACGAACCGTCGAAACGGACGTTCGCCTCGAAAAGATAACGCTCCTTGAAGTTGTAGTTCAATCGACCGAAATAGGATTGAAGCGCCCACTGTGAATGACCGCCGCCGTTGTCCTTCGTCTCATCGTCGGCGCCGGCGCCGATCACCTCGTAGTCGGGATAAGCGAAATTCTCACGGTGCGCCGAGAGCGTTTTGTTGTCGTAGGTTTCGCGCGATGCGCCCAACAACAGTTTGAGATAGTGATTCTTGGCAAACGTGTGTTGTAAAGCAGCCGTAAACTGGTAGTTGCCGTAGAACGAGCGGTTGGCCGACTCGTTGAGGTAGTTGAACGGGACGTTCGAGTTGTTCGACACCGTACCGAAGGCGTCGGAATAGAACTTCATCTTCTTGACGAAGGTGTGGTTGTTGGTCGTCACGTAGCGCGGAGCGACCATGCCTTCGAGCGTCAGCCATTTGACGGGTTTGAAGGTAAGCGTCACGGCGCCGTTCAGACGGATCGTGTTGTTCTTCACATTGCCGCCTTCGCCTTCGAGCGTCGGCAGGACATTGGTGCTGCCGCCCGACAGTCCGGCCCAGTAACCCGTCGACCAGCGCGACAGAATCAACGGGTCGCGCGTGTTCATGTAATTGAACAACGTGTTTTGCTGCGGAATACGGCGGCGGTCGCCGTTGACGAACGAAACGTCGAACTTCATCGAAAGCTTGTCCGAAAAGTCGATGTTCATGTTGTTACGCACATTGTAGCGCACGTAATCGGTCCGTTTGACGATACCCTTCTGATCCAGATAACCGAACGAGGTCATGACCCGCACTCGTTCGCTGCTGGCCGCCAGCGAGAGATTGTGGTTGTGGGTGAATCCCGAACCGGTGAGAATCCGATCCTGCCAGTCGGTGAGCGGATAGTTGTCGGGATCGATGCGGTTGTTCTCGCGGTAACGGGCGATGTATTCGTCGGTGTAGATCGACGCCTTGCCGTCGTTGAGCGACGTTTCGCGACTGAGCGTCATGTACTCCTCGGCGTTAACCGTATCGGGAATGTCGGTCGGCGACTGCCAGCCGATGTAACCGCGATAGGTAACGGACGTATGTCCTTTCGTACCGCGCTTGGTCGTGACAAGGATAACGCCGTTGGCCGCACGCGAACCGTAGATCGCCGACGATGCGGCGTCCTTCAAAACGGAAATCCGGTCGATCTGCGAGGCTTCGACGGCATCGAGGCTGCCCTCTACTCCGTCGATCAGCACGAGGGGCGCGGCACTCGAACCGCCGAAAGTTCCGATACCGCGTACGCGGATCATACCTCCGTCGTCGCCCGGCGCGCCGCTCTGGGTCGTAACCGTCACGCCGGGTGCAACGCCCTGCAACGCCGTCGAGGAAGAGACGATCGGACGATTGGCGAACTCTTCGGCCGAAATGGAGGCCACCGAGCCGGTCAAATTGACCTTTTTCTGCGTGTCGTATCCGACGACGACGACTTCGTTGATAAGCGAGTTGTCGCTGTCGAGCGTAATATCATAAAATGTTTGAGTGCCGACGGTGATGCTTTTCGTCTTGTAGCCCAAATAAGAGATGGTGAGTTGTTGGCCTTTGGCCGCCTGAAGGCGGAAAGCGCCTTGGGCATCCGTCGTTGTTCCGATCTGCGTGCCTTCGATGACGATCGAAGCGCCGATGAGCGGATAGTTCTCCGCGTCGCTTACCGTACCGCTAAGCTGCGATTTCTGCGCGTACAAATTCCCCCCCCCACTACAAGCAAGACGGTGAGAACGCTGCGAACGATTATATGCGTGATTTTATTCATAGCTTAAAAGTTGTTAGTAGGGGAAGATTACTTCGTGATTTTGATGTTGTCCAGCAGACAACGATCCGACGCGGAGTCTTTGCCTCGCACGCCGTCGAACTTGATCTGCGTTTCGGCCGTCGCGCCGCTGATCGTCAGTTTGACGTGCGACCACGGTTTGTTCACCACCGTATTGGCCTGTTTCGAACAGAGGTCGTTGGTCACGATGAAATCGGTTCCCGAAACATTGACAGCCGTCGCCGTCGCCGCGCCATCGATATTCACCTCGCCGGCCGTATAGCTTCCGGCCCCTTCGACGGTGATGTAGATGTCGCCATCGCCGGCAAAACGACAGATATCGAATTCGAGCGTGATCACCGACGAACCCGAAAGTTTCGACAGTTTGGGTGTTTTCAGATAGCCGCTGTACTTGTGAGAACCCGTCGCAGATTTGTTCAGACGCACCATTCCCGGGTGTTCGGCAATGCGGCAAACTTCCCATCCCGTCATATCGCGGTTTTTCAGATAAAGGTCGCTTGCGATCACATCGCCGTCCGCCGCGCTGTCCGCCGTGCTCCAGATATCAGGTTTGGGAGTCGTATAGGTCGCGCCTTCCTTAGTACCCTCTTCCGTGCCGTCGAGATCGGCCGCCGACTCACTGTCGGCAACGGGAGCGGTTCCCTTACCGCCCGACGAAAGCGTATAGTCGCCTCCCCAGACGAAGAGATCGAAGTTCTGTTCGAGCACGAGATTCGGGTTTTCGGGTTCGACCACTTCCAGCCAATAACGCGGCGTACCATCGGCATAACTCAGATCGACACGCACGAAAAGCTGAACGGCGTCGGAGAGATTCGTCCAGAACTTATTGCCGTTCTCCTGCATACGTCCTACGGCCTTCCGGCACTCGTACCCGCGCGAATCTGCGATCTTGCTGCTGCTGTAATACGGAGCCGCCGACATCAGGTTCTCCACCTTGCCCACGCCGCCGTTACCGCTGTAAGGCGCGAATCCATAGACAACCTTGTTGATCTCAACCGTAAACTCAGACTTGGCGGGAACCGTTACCTTTCCCTCGAAGATATCCACGCCCTCCGCCTGACGCGCCAGCTGCGTCTCCTTGCCGTCGACGATCACCGACGCCATGTCTTCGGTAGAGACGAACGTGCTGGTGAATTCACCCGGGCGGCCCGCATCGTCGTAGGAGAGAACGGCCAGCGTGACACCCGCCTTGTCGGATTTGGTGAGTTCGAGTTCTTTGACGCCCCGATCGGTCTTCACACCGCTGCCGCCGGCTTCGAGCAGCGTCTTGAGCTCGGCTTCAGTGGCGTCGTTGTGGTCGCTGTCGAAAATGTAACGATAGGAGACCGTATACCCGTTCGGCGTGATCTTACCCGTGAAGGTGTAGGTCGCATCGGGATTCGCCTCGAAGCGGGCTTCGACCAGCGACGAGGCGTACGCGGTCGTAAAGCGTGCGAATGTCGGCGCCGTAATGATTTGACCGGTGGCATCGAGGCCGACCACCGCAAAAGAGTACTCTACCTTGGGCGCGAGATTGCCCAACGTCTCTTGATAAGGGGCTTCGGCAGCCGCGCCGCGCTCCTCGATGAAGGCCAGACGGTCGATGGCGTCGTAGCCGGCATACTCGAACTCGGAAATCGGCGTCGGTTTGACGACCTTGTAAGAGGCCACCTGTTTCTGCTCCGTCGACAACGTGATCGTCGCAGAACTCGGTGTGACCTCGTCCACGTCGATCGAAATGGCCGCCGAAATGGGTCCGTAGTCGACATCGTCGCTTTCGCACGACGACACGGCGAATGCCGTAAACAGGCACATCGCCATCCATGGAAGTAAGTTTCGGATCATACGATAAGTGTTTGGTTAGTAATGTAATTTGGTGGATGATATAAAGGTATGTAAAAAGATGGAAATATAAAACGTTTTAACAAAAAGATCTTTAATTAAATAAATTTAATTTTATTCAACGGAAATACAAATGTATATATAACGTTTTAATAAGCCGGACACTAAAAATCCCCTGAAAGTTCGTTTCCGCACCTTCAAGGGATTTCAGACAAACCGCGGAAACGAAGCTAACGCATCTCTTTATCGAATTTTTTCGGTCGTTCGAGCGTTTCCCTGTGGAGAACCCGCCCGTCGGCATCCGTAATCCGTATTTCGACGGGAGCCGTCGCCGTCCGCGCCTTAGCCGCGAACATATGATGGCTGACAACTTTGGCGTCGCCTTTCTTATAGACGGGGTTCTCCGCAAGTGCGGGCAGATAATGGCTGATATTGTAGAGCGGATCCTCGTCTTCGACCCGAGCGACTTCGAGCGGCCGGCCGTTCTCATACATCTCGACGCGCTGTCCCGGCAGATAGGCCCAATAATTGACATAAACGCAGTCCGCATACTCCGAACGGCCGTAATCGACGCGCTCGGGATAGAGCCGCTGCTGCAAACGAATCAGGTCGTTCGCCCGATAAAATTCGCCCACGCCGTTCATGTCGTAGGCGCGCAGCACTTTGCGGCCATAAGCTTCGGTACGGTAGCTGTAACGCAACGTGCCGCCGTCGACGCTCGCCACCACGAACCCCGCATCGCTGCCGTCGGGACAGAGCGCCTGAAAATCGTCGTTCGCAACCCACATATCCCCCGAAGTGGCGGGCAGAACATACTGGTCGAAGCGCGGATACCTTTCATTTCGCGAGAAAAGCGTACGGTGCGCATGGCCCGAGAAGAGCAGCACCTTGCCGAACTTCGCGAAGCAGGCGTCGAGCGAATCGATCTGAGCGGGATCCGAAAGAAGTGTCCAGCGATCGCGGTCGAAGAAGATCGGACAATGGGTGCAGAGACAAACCGTCCGCGACGGGTCGACCGTCTGAAGATCGCGGCGCAGCCACTCCATCTGCTGCGGAGTGAACCCCTTGTCGTAATCGCGCGCGCCCACGATGCCGGTATTCTTCTTCCCCTTGCCGGCCGTATTCTTATAGAGGATGTTGTCCATCATGATCCAGTGCACGTCGCCGATGTTCATCGCGTAGTAAGTCGGGCCGAACGTGCGGCGGTAGAGGTGCTCGGCACGTCGGTCGACCTCGGGAGAGGCCGGAGTAGCCCCGTCGTTGTCGTGATTGCCCGGAATGCTGTACATGAGCGTAGGATAACCGGTCTTTTCGAGGAACCGTTTCGCCGCAGCGACATCGAAGCCGCACTCATACCAGAAAAGATCGTGCGACAGATCGCCCAGATTGAGCGAATAGACCGGTCCCAGCGCAGCGGCTTTGGCCGCCTCGTCGGCGATGGCCGGCAATGCGAGCCGCCGGTAGTGGTCGAGGTCGTGCTTCTCGGAGGAGTTCGTCAGATGGAGATCGGTCAGGAAGAGAATCGTATAACGCGACTGGTCGGCCCCGTTGAGCCGGAAATCGTGTCGTTCGTCGCGGTCGCTCTCAGTGTCGAGCGCCGCCCAAAAGAGCGGCTGGATGCCGTCGGATTCGGCCGCTACATAGTTCGACGGGGTGATGACGAAGACGAAGCCGGCCGATTTGTCGGATTCGATGCGGTAAACGCCCTCGGCGTCGGTCGTGGCGATCTGCACGCCGTCCGAAACCGAAACGCCCTGCAAGGGTCTCCCGTCGCCGTAAACAACGCCCGTCAGCGTCGCCGTTTTCCCCTGCGCCATCGCCCCGAAACAGACAAGGAGCGCGGCGATCGCCGTCAAAAGCGATCTTTTTCCCAATCGTATCATAGCTCTTTCATATTAGCTCCGGCCTCTTCGATCACGCGATAGCCGTAATTCTTGAAATCCTCCCAACGGTAATAAGGCGCCAGATCGTCGGGAAGCGGAAGTTCGACCTCCTCCTCGTTGAACAGCATCTTGAAGAGTACGTCCGCGTTCTTGCGGCTCTTGTAAAAGACGAATTGCAGGTTGGAGGCCATCGGGATATTCCAGCTCTGCCACACATCCTTGATCTGCAACGGATCGTCGACGACCTTCGCCCAATCGCCCACACGCAGCAGATTGAGGAACCCCATAATGCAGCCGTCATGGCCGAAACGCAGCCGTACGCTCGGCCGGCCGGCGGCCACCGCCGTCTCGGCCGCTTCGAGAATCTCGCGCAGCATCGGCCGCGGGATGGCCGTCATATGCCCTTTCGAACGCGGATCGGGGCCTTTTTCAATGTAGTAGATATAGTTGTCGCACTCCCACAGGCGGCAAAGTTCGTCGATGGGAAACAACTCCATGAACGATTCGTCGATTCCCGTACAAGGCATGTGCACGGCGACATAGTAGAGATTCTGCTCGAACGTGAGCGGATCGCAGATCGTGTGCGGGTAGCCGGCGTCGGTGAAGATGCGCTCCAGAAACGCCGTCGTATCGATCCGCTGCTCGCAGAAGCGGCGCCACTCCTTGCGCCACGGCGCCTGCGGCGTTTTGAAGATATAATCCTCTTCCGTCAGATCGGGATTCGAGTAGGTGTAGGGATTGAGGTAGGACATGTAGATTTCACCGACATCCCTGCGGATTTCCAGCGACGGATCCTCCTCCTTCAGCCCCTCGCTGAAAGCCGCCATGCTCATTACACAACGGTTCACGACCGTCGAAACCGCCTCGATACGCGGTCGGCTGCGGAAGATTTCGGGGAAATTGCGGTACATGCGCTTAGCCAGCAGCTTATGCTGTTTCTGCCCTTCGGACGAAAGATCGCCGGCGCGATCCTTCAACTGCGGATAGATTGCACGAAAACGATTGCGCGCATCGATTCCGGCCGACGTGAGCTTGCCGTCGGCATAGGCGCGGTCGAGTACTTCGGCCACGTTGTCGTACTGATCGTTACGCAGGATATACCGTGCGCCGTGACGTCCGTAATGGCTGATATGGAAAGGTTCATACCCCTTCGGTGCGGGAGTCTGCCGTCTGGGGTCGAAGCGGTACATGTAATAGACGCCGCCGGCCTTGTAGGGATCGGCCGCAATCTCGTCGTAAGCGCTTTGCGAAGCGGCCGAGACGGCGACAAACGCGCCGAGAAGGGTCAGAAAAAGTCGTTTTGCGATCGGGAACAGGTTCATATGGACAATGGATTAAAATTGAAGTAACGGTGTGATAGCCCCGTGCTGCGTACAGACGAAGGCGGCGACTTCGACCGCCCGACGGTGGCACTCCTCCATCGGAAGGCCCTGCAACAGCGAAGCGGCAAAGGTGGCGGTGAAAGCGTCGCCGGCGCCGACCGTGTCGGCCACCTCGACGCGCGGCGTGGCGAGGTAGGACGTGCGGCCGTCGGCAGCCGTCACACGGCTCCCGCGACTCCCCTCGGTAAAGACGACGTAGCGCAGCGAGAAACGTTCGACAAGCTGTTCGATCAGCCGCTCAGCGCTCCCCTCCAGCCCGAAAAAGCGCGCCACGACGGGCAGTTCGTCTTCGTTGAGTTTCAGAACATCGGCCCGTTCGAGCGAATCGCGGACGATCCGTTCGTCGTAATAGTCCAAGCGCAGGTTGATGTCGAACAGCCGCAAGCACCGCTGCGGCGCGGCGTCGACGATTCCGAGGATGCTGCGCCGCGAAACGGCGTTGCGCTGCGCCAGCGAACCCCAGCAGACGACATCGGCGTCGGCCACGGCGGCGACGGCCTCCGGCGCGCGTTCGATATAATCCCACGCCACCTGTTCGCGGATGCAATAGGTCGGCACGCCTGCGTCGTCGAGCGTCACCTCGACCGTGCTCGTGGGATGGGCATTGCGCTGTACGGCCCGCACGTCGAGCCCCAGCGCGGCGATGCCGCCGAGCAGTTCGTCGCCCGACGCATCGGCGCCCACGGCGCTCACGATGCACGCCTCGGCCCCCTGCTCCTGCGCATAAAAAGCGAAATTGACAGGTGCGCCGCCGAGCCGTTTACCGGCCGGCAGCACGTCCCACAGCAACTCTCCGACGCCGACGATCTTAGGCTTTCCCATCTTCCAGATCGATCAGGACCTTCATGCAGGTCTCGCGGTTGGCGTCGATAAATTCGTAGGCCTCCTTGTATTTCTCCAGCGGGAAGCGGTTCGAGACGAGCGGTTCGAGGCGAATCGTTCCTTTCGAGATCTCCTCGACGGCCTTCAGATAATCCTCGTGGCGGTACATCATCGAACCGATCAGGTTCAGCTCGTGCTCGCCCAGATGGAACATGCTCACGGCAGGGTCTTTGGCATGTACGCCCACGATGATCACGTCGCCGCCCTTCTCGACGGTCGCCATCAGCGAACGCACCGACGACTCGACGCCGGCGCACTCGAAAGCCACCTGATAGCCCTCGTCGCCGAACAGCTCGGCGAGCTTGCCGTCGAGCGGCTCTTTGGCCACGTTCAACGTATACTCGACGCCACACTCGCGCGCCTTGTTCAGACGATAGTCGCTCACGTCGGTAATGACCACCTTCTTCGCGCCGCGCGCACGGGCGAACTGAGCGACGAGGTTACCGATCGTTCCGGCGCCCGAAACGACCACGTTCTTACCTTCCAGCGCATGCGGCCTGCCGGTGGCGTGCGCCGCTACGGCCGTCGGTTCGACCATCGCGCCGAAATCGAGCGACATCCCCTCGGGGAGCACGACGACTCGCTCTTCGGGAATGACAAAATAGTCCTGCGCTACGCCGTCGGCCTGAAACGCCTCGACGCGCAGATCGGAGCAGACATTATACTGCCCGCGCTTGCAGGGATTACACTTGCCGCAGACGATCTGCGGACGGCCCGTGACGCGGTCGCCCGGACGAACCTTGCGGACGTCCTTGCCCACGGCGACTACCTCGGCCGAATATTCGTGCCCCTGCACCACCGGATAGAAGGTAGCGGGATGTTGTCCGTGATAAGAGTGGATTTCCGAACCGCAGATGCCGATGCGCCTGATGTGCAGCAGCACCTCGTCGGCTTTCAGATTTTCCGCCTTGGGGGCGGCTACCTCCCGAAATTCGATCTGTTTCGGGGCGGTCAATACGACTTGTCTCATGATTCTAAGTTTTTATGCTTTTGCTTCTTTTTTCTTTCCGAGGCAGCAGACGGCGAAACTGATCGCGCCGCCGATGGGACACCACCAAGGCCATGCGATATTCACGCGGTGGCCGACGAGCCATTCGCTCAACGGGCCGAGCACATAGGGCTGCAACAGCAGAACGACCAGCAACCCCACGACGAGCGCGGAGATGACGCTCCGCGTATTGCCCCGCTTGGTAAAGAGGGCGCAGAGGAAGACGCCGAGCATGCCGGCATAGGAGAAACTCATGACGCCGGTGGCGAAGTCGACCAGATTCAGTCCGCTCTTCTCCTGCATGACGGCCGTGACGATGGCGAATCCCGTGAGCACGGCTCCCATGAGCACGACCATCTTCTTCGACGACGACATCTGGTCGCTGTCGGAGGTAATCGCATGGCCCATGCGTTTGCGCATAGGCATATAGATGTCGGCCACGAAACTGCTGGCCATGGCGTTGATCGCAGAGTTGAAACTCGACAGCGCCGCCGCCAGCAGGCCGATGACCATAATGCCCCGAATGCCCGTGGGAATCGAATGACAGATATACTGCGGGAAGATGTCGCGCGCGTCGTTCTTATACTGCATGATCGCCGCAGGGTCGGCGCTCGTCGAGTAGGAGACGTAGAACAACAGACCGATCGACAGGAAAATCAACACGATCGGGAGGCTCAGGATCTGCGAATAGACCAGCGACACGCCCGCCTTCTTCACCGATTTGCAGGTGAGCTGGCGCTGCACGAATTCGTGGTCGGTCGAGAACTGCGCGAACTTGAAGATCGTGCAGCCGATAAGCGCCCCCACGAGATTATAGGGTACGTCCATCCGCCACGACGCATCGACGATCTGCAACTTGTTGCCGGCCACCCACTCGCCCGCCGCGTTCTTGACCTCGCCCGAAGTGAGCGTAGCGAAGATGTCGCCGATACTCATGTGGGGCGTCATGGAGAAGTAGACGAACAGCAGCGCCACGACGCCCGTGCCGACGACCAGCAGGATCTGGATCGTATCGATGTAGATCAGCCCCTTGATGCCGCCCGCCATCGTGTAGATGGTGCTGACGACGCCCAGAATAATGATCGAATACATCAGGAATTCGAACTGAATGGTTCCGTAGAGGATCACCGAAACGGCGATGGCGGCGATAAAGAGCCGCGAGCCCGACGTAAAGAGCTGGCCGATGAGGAACATGACGCTCGACGAATTTTTGGCCGGCTCGCCGAAACGGTCGCCCAGATAGCCGTAGATGGTGATCGTATGGGCGTTGTAGAGTTTCGGCAGCACCAGCAGGGCGACGAGCAAGCCGCCGAAGATGGCGCCGACGCAGAGCATCAGGTAGGTCAGATTGGTATTGAACCCCAGTTCGGGCGAGCCGACGAAGGTGCCCGCGCTGATCGAGGTTCCCGTAGCGGCGAAGGCAACGAGCCACGTAGGCATCGAGCGTCCGCCCAGAAAATAGTCTTCGAGATTCTTGTTGCGTTTCGAAAAGAGAAAACCGATCGAGGTCAGTCCGATCAGAAAAACGGCGATGATAATCCAGTCGATAAAAGTCATTCGGTAAGGTTTAGGTCGGGTTAGTAGGTTGGTTCGGGTTGCGCGGCAAGACGCCGCGCGGACGGATGCGATCCGCCGGCGTGCGGGTTCATGCCGCACGCCGGCAGTCCGCTACCTGTCTTCGGCCTGATGGCCCGTACGGTCCACCTGATGGTAGAACTGGGTGTAGGGAACGTCGGTGCGTCCCGTGCCCTTGCGCATGAGCTCCTGCAGGTCGGCGAAATAGGTCGTATAGATGTCGCGCGGCAGGACGTTGCGTTTCATGCAGATCGAAGCGGCCATGCCGACCACCTCGCCGATCATGCCGCAGGTGCGCATGACGCGCGTCGAACCGAGCGCGATGTGCGTGACGCTGATGTTACGGCCGGCCATGAACATGTTGCGCACGTCCTTGGAGTAGAAGCAGCGGTACGGCAGGGCGTAGAAATCGATCGGCGTAAGTACGCCCACCGAGATCCATTCGGCGCCGGGATACTGCTGCGAATTCTTCTCCATCGGATAGTGCTGGTCGATGCGCCACGTAGTGGTGCAGGTCTCGTCCTCGTGCCGGATCGGACGGGTGAGGTCCTGTTCGCGCAGGATGTAGTCGCCCACGACGCGGCGCGATTCGCGCTTACCCGAAACGTGGGAAACCCACGTCAGATGCGTGCAAGTCCAGTCCTCCTTCTTCGAATAGCGGTTTTTGCAGTAGGAGAAGGTCGAATAGGCGACGTACATGCCGTAATCGCGTATCTTCTCGGCGTCGGCCACCTGATCGTCGCGCATGCCTACCTCCCAGTACCAGTTGGCGCGGTGCACCGGCTCGACGGTGTACTCGTCGAGTTTCAGACCCCAGTCGAGCGAATCGGGGAAGGTGCAAGGGGTGTTCCAATCCTCGCAGTACCACTCGATCGAGACGCCCATCGTGAACTCGTCGGCCTTCTCGGGCGCGAGACTCTCGCCGAACTCGGCGCGGGCCTCGCGGCCCATGCGGCACTCGGCGCCGGCCATGACGGCCAGATGCGCGTCGCCCGTGCAGTCCGAGAAGAGCTTGCCGCCGATCCTGATCCGGTTCTGTTTGGTCGCCTCGACGGCCACGACCGAACGGATCGTGTCGCCCATCTTCTCGACTTCGGTCACGGTGTACCCCATGAAGAGCGTGATGTTCTTCTCGGCGAGAACCACGTTGAGTTTCTTGTCGTCCTGATAGTGATGCGCGCCGCGCGCATTGCCGATCCGGTCGGGGCCGATCTCGTTCAACAGGTAACCCAGCGACGGATAGGGGTCGATGTTGATCTGACCGCCCAGTCCGACGCGCACCTCCGACGAGTTGTTGCCGCCCAGCACGTAGCGATCCTGAACGAGCGCCACCTTGCAGCCCAGACGGGCCGCCGCCAACGCCGCACAGATGCCCGAGATGCCGCCGCCGACGATCACGAAATCGAACTCGCCCTTATCGACGGGCGTTTCAGAACCGAGCAGCTGTTTGCGCAGGGCGCGGTACTCCTCCAGCGAGTCGCCCGGCATCTCGTCGCAGGTGGTCAGCACGACGGCGTCGCAACGGCCGTCGAATCCCGTCAGGTCGTGCAGCGCAAGCGTGTGTTTGCCTTTTTTGAGCGCGATCTTGCCGCCGCGCTGCCAGTACCAGTCGACCTTGTCCGTACCGAAGGTCGCCGCATCGGCCACGCCGTCGACGAGCACCTGAAAGACGCCCGGCGTGGGGCCGTCGGACCAATGTTTCGTCCAGTTCTTGGTACGTACCAACAGGTTGTACTCTCCGTCGGCAGGGACTTCGACGGTGGTGACCGCATCTTTCTGAAGCGGCGTGCCGATGCCGTGCGCCAGCAGATAGGAAGAGCCCATCTGGAGGACGAACTGCTGTTCGACCGTCCAGTCGCCCCGATCGGCAAAGGTCGTGGCAAGCGCCATGACCGAATTCGTTGTGTTCATCGTATAATTATTTTGTCTGTTAGGGTCGGTTTCATTAACAATCTTCGCTGCGGGCGGCCGTCGTGTCGATCAGGGTATAGACCTGCAAATAAGGAACGTCGGTACGGCCTGCGCCCCTCTCCATCAGCGCTTTGAGTTCTTCGAAGCGGCTGTCGTAAATGTCGTGCGGCAGCAACTCTCCGCGATGGCAGATCGAAGCGGCCATGCCGACGACCTCGCCCATCATCGCCGTGGTGCGCATCACGCGCACCGTACCCAGCGCGACGTGGCTGACCGAAATGTTGCGGCCGGCCATGAAGAGGTTGTCGATGTCCTTCGAATAGAAGCAGCGGTAAGGAATGGGATAGAACGACAAGGGCGTCAGATGCCCGCACGACAGATATTCGCGGCCGGGGAAGAGCTTGCTGTTCTCCGGGTCGGGATAGTGCTGATCGATATACCACGAGGTCGAAGCCGTGCCGTCGGGATAGATCGTGAAATTCATCAGGTCTTGTTCGCGCAGCACGAATTCGCCCATCAGGCGGCGGCTTTCGCGCTTGCCCGCCACGTGCGCCACCCAACCCAGATAGCTGTTGGCGTACTGATCGCGCACCGACGAGCGGTTTTTCAGATACGACCAGTTGGAATAGGCGACGTACATGCCATAGTCGCGGATTTTCTCGGCGTCGGCGATCTGGTCGTCGCGCATGCCCACCTCCCAGTACCACTGACCGCGGCGCACGATCTGCACGCTGCGTTCGTCGATCGGCAGTCCCCACTCGATGTCGGGGAACGAGGTCGGCCGATCGGCTTCGAGGCAGTACCACTGCACCGAAGCGCCCATCGTCATGGCGTCGGCCTCTTCGGGCGCCGACGGCTCGCCGTATTTCGAGCGGGCTTCGCGCCCCATGCTCCACTCCGCGCCGGCCAGCACGCCCAGCGTAGCGTCGCCCGTGCAGTCGGCGAAAAGGCGGCTGTGCACCACAATCTGAGAGTAGGTATCGACATGGGTGGCCACCACCGACTCGATCGATCGCGGCGCGTTCTTATTGACCTTGACGACCTTGTATCCCAGCAGCAGCGTGATCCGCTCCTCGGCCAGGATCGCTTTGAGCTTCTTCTCGTCCTCATAGATTTCGGGCGTACGGGCATTGCCTTTCGTCGCTGGGCCGAACTCGTTCAGCAGATACCCCAGCGACGGATAGGCGCCGATATTGAGCCGCCCGCCCAATCCGACGCGCACCTCCGACGAATTGTTGCCGCCCAGCACCTTGCGGTCCTGAATCAGCGCGACGCGCAGACCTTGGCGCGCTGCGGTAATGGCCGCGCACATGCCGGCCACGCCGCCGCCCGCGACGACGAAATCGAACGTCCCCTTGTCTTCGGGTTCGTCGGGCAGTCCGAGCAGGTTGTTGCGCAACTGATAGACCGTTTCCAGCGTATCGTCGAGCGCCACGTCGAGCCGAGTGAAAAGAATCGAATCGCAACGGGCGTCGAAGCCTGCCAGATCGTGCAGAGCGATCTGGTGGACGCCTTTCGTAAGGTAGGCCGCGCCTCCCTGCTGCCAGCGCCACTCGGGGCCGCCCGTGCCGAAGAGCGTGTCGCATTCGCGGCCGTCGATACGCAGCCGGAAGGCTCCGGGAGCGTGCTCCGTCTTATCGGTCCAGTAGGCCGTCCAGTTTTTTGTCCGTACGAAGATGCGGTATTCGCCGCTTTCGGGAATTTCGATCTTCGTGACGGCATCCTCGACGGGAATACCCAGTCCGTGAGCCAGCAGGTAACTCGATCCCATCTGCTCCATGAACTGAGGATCGGCCGTCCAACCGCCCTTCTGCTGAAAATAGGTTCCGGGCAACAGCACGGAGTCGAGCGGTGAGAGTTCCTCGACGCCCGCCTTGCGATCCCGTTTGACCTCGGCCCGCTCAGGATAGATGCAGGCGGTCGATCCGCCGACGATCAGTTCGGGTTCGATGACGACGCTGCGGCAGCCGTCGTCGCCGGCGATCATGCGCCGCAGCATTTCGAACGACTTCTCGCCCAGCGTGCGGGTCGACTGGGTGATATGCGTGATCGTGGGTTTGTAGAGGCTGAAAATCTCGCTCTCGTCGAAACCCACGAGAGCCAGATCCTCGGGCGAAGTGAGATTCAGCGTATTGAGTGCCTGCAACCCCAACAGAGCCAGCGTATTGGTCGGCAACAGGAACGCTTCCACACCGCGACGCACGGCATCCTCGAAAATCCGCACCGTGTCCTCCTGCGCATTGCCGTAAATCGTATAGTGAATTTGCGAATAAGCCTCCAACCCGTAGCGGCGCATGGCTTCGCGATACCCCTGTTCGCGCTCCGAAAGGCTCGAAATCCCGAGCGTATAGGAGATCATTTCGATTTTGCGGTAACCGTTCTTATACAAGTGCTCCACACCCATCCGTCCGGCCCGTTCATTGTCCAGCATCACCCTGCCGGCTTCGAGTCCCGGGATGTTGCGGTCGAGCAGCACGGTAGGAATTCCCGCATCGAGAGCTTTGCGGAGCACCTCCTCGCTGCCCGCACAGGGCGCGACGATCAATCCCTCCACACCGTTGCCGATGAAGGTGTCGATGATGTTGTCCAGTTTTTCGGCATTCTCGTCCGAACTTCCGAACAACACCATATAATGATAGTTGTGCGCGATGTTTTCGATATAACGGGCGATGTCGGCAAAAAACTGGTTGGCGATATCCGATGTAACCATACCGATGGTGTAGAACCGTCCGCTGCGCAGACTCGCCGCCGCCTTATTCGGACGGTAACCCAACCGTTTGGCCACCTCCGCAATCCGGCGGGCCGTATCCTTGTTGACGCTGCACTCCATATTCCCCTCGGCGTCGCGCTTGGCGTTCATCACCAGCGACACGAGCGAAATGGAGACGCCCGCCTCCCGGGCAACATCGCGTATGGTTATCTTTCCCATGATTCAAGCTCAAAATTAAAAGTCTCCACAAAACTATAAAACGTTTTAATAAAAACCAAACATTCGCTTGAAAAAATATTGTTTTCGGACTAAACCCGACCGTTTCCAGCCTCTTTCCCATGCGGTTATCTCTATTTCCACACGACTGGCGATCTTTTTCATGTTCATGGATCAAACGTTTTATATAACTTATATACATATATTTACACCAAACGAACGATTCGATTCTCATAAAAGAGAAAAGGTTCGGGCCGAAACGGAGGAAAAACCGACCGAATCCTGATCCGCTGATTTTCAATGCGGACCGGAAACCCCGATTTCGCAACAATTCCCGAACGGCGATCCGGCAAAAGCCTGTTTTCGAAACGCCGGCAAACCTGCCGGACCGAAACTCTTTCGGTTGTTTGCCGTTGTATTTCGTTTGTTTCCGATCGAAAACTGAAAAAACAGCGAGCGAAAACAGTTCAAATATCAAAAAAATAGTTAATTTTGGACGTTTCCGCCAACCGAAAGCGGGAGAAGACCGTTGATACCGAATATTTTCCTTGAAACGGCCGACAGGAAAAGACAATGCCGCTTTCGGAACAGCAGCAGGAACGGCCGGATATTTCGCAAACGGAAGCGAAATCGAAAGCGATTGCAACGAGCGATCCATACCGCCGTTCAACTCTGTTCCGTATCGTGCTTCGCAATACAAAACTATTAACCGCATAAAAGCAATGACAAGCGAATCGAAACAGGCGAAAGTGCCCTTTCTGAGCAAACTGGCTTACGGGATGGGAGACGTAGGCTGCAATTTCAGCTGGATGTTCGTCGGGAACTTTCTGATGATCTTCTACACGGACGTATTCGGCATCGGCATGGGCGCGGTGGCGACGCTGATGCTGGTTTCCCGTTTTTGGGACGCCATCAACGATCCGATCATCGGAGGACTGAGCGACAAGACGCATACCCGTTGGGGGCGTTACCGCCCGTGGCTGCTCATCGGCGCGCCTCTGACGGCCCTCGTGCTGGTGCTCACCTTCTGGGCGCACCCCGATTGGAGCCAGACCGGCAAGATCGTCTACATGGCCGTCACCTACAGTATTCTGGTTCTGGGTTACACCTGCGTAAATATCCCCTACGGCACGTTGTGCGGCGCCATAACGCAGAATATAGACGAACGTGCGAAGCTCAACACGTCGCGTTCGGTCAGTGCGATGATCGCCATCGGCATCATCAACATCGTGACGATTCCCCTGATCGGATTTTTCGGCGGAGGCAATGCGCAGCAGGGATATCTGCTGACGGCCGTGTTGTACGGAGCGATCTTCGCCTCCTGCCATATCTTCTGCTTCGCCAAGACAAAAGAGGTCGTGGAAGTCCCTCCGCAACAGAAACTGCCCCTGAAAGTGCAAATCCGGTCGGTTCTCAAAAACAGGCCCTATCTGCTGGCGCTGCTGGGACAAGTCCTTTTCGGATTCGTCCTTTACGGACGTAACGCCGACATGCTCTACTACTTCACCTACGTCGAAGGCAGCGCGGCGCTCTTCTCGCTCTATTCGCTGGCCATCATCGTCCCTTCGATCATCGGCGCGGGATGTTTCCCGCTGGTCTTCAAATGGACCTCCAACAAGGGTTGGGCGGCTTCGATCTTCGCCCTCGGAACAGGCGTGACGATGATCGCGCTCTACTTTTTCAGTCCCAACGCCTCGCCCGTCCCGTTCTATCTCTTCGCGGCTCTGTCGCAGTTCTTCTTCTCCGGCTTCAACACGGCTATTTACGCCATCATACCGGATTGCGTGGAGTACGGAGAGTGGATTACGGGGGTGCGCAACGACGGATTCCAATACGCCTTCATCTCGCTGGGCAACAAAATCGGCATGGCGCTGGGAACCTCCCTGCTGGCGTTGGCGCTGGGAGCGGGCGGTTATATCTCCAACGCCGCGCAGAACGAAACCGTTCTTTCGATCATGCGCCACGCATTCAGCACCATTCCCGGCATTCTGTGGGTAGTGACGGCCGTCGCGCTTTTCTTCTACAAACTGAATAAGCGGAATTACAACCGCATCGTGGGCGTCATCCGCCATCGCGCATCGAAGAAGGGGGCGTAAACCGTCCTAACGCATCCCGATCGAGCCGGATGCGCATCGGGCGATTCGTACGGAATAGATTCCGTTCCGCCCGAACTAAAGAAAAAGAGTTTACGGAAATTCCGTAAACTCTTTTTTCGCATGTGGACCCAGAGGGGCATGATCCCACGACCTTCGGATTATGAGTCCGCTGCTCTGACCAACTGAGCTATGGGTCCGTTCGGACGGGAAAACCCGATTATGCGATTGCAAAGATAGAAAAACAATTTTTAATTCCCAATTCGCCGTCCGTATTTCACGCCGCCCGACCTCTGCTGCGCCCGGCCCCGCCGTCGTCCGGCGGGAATTCGCGCGAAAAGAGATCGGAGTCGGAGGAACCGCGGAAAATAAATCACCGCCGGAGGACGGATTTGGAAATAATTTATTACCTTTGCCCCACAATTGAATATTTCAACAAAAACAAAACGAAAATGAAAAAAGGTATTCACCCTGAGAATTATCGTTTGGTGGCATTCAAGGACATGTCGAATGACCACGTGTTTTTGTGTCGGTCCGCCGTTTCGACAAAAGAGACCATCGAAGTGAACGGCGAAACCTATCCCGTGTATAAGATGGAAATTTCCAACACCTCTCACCCGTTCTACACCGGTAAGATGAAGTTGGTAGACACCGCCGGTCGCGTCGATAAGTTTATGAGCCGCTACGCAAAACGCTACGATAAGAAGAACGCTGCGAAATAAGCATTCCGCGCGTTACGAAAAACGTCCTGCATCCTTCGTGATGGCAGGACGTTTTTCTTTAACGGTACATACCGCTCGAAGCGACGTACCGAAGGACGCGCAATTGAACCGCGCGACAGGACAACGCAGGAGCGGCGGGAGGAGGTGCGACATTCGGCAAACGGCCGCCGGACGGAACGGTGCGGCAGAGCCGCGCGAAGGAAACCGACAGCGGAACGATCCGGCCGACAACGCTGCGATTGCCGAAAAACGAAAAGCGCCACGTCCTCCGCACAAGATCAGACCGGAAAATACGGCGAAGAGAACGCCGCCGGACAGCCGATGCGGCGGCCGCAGCGCAGGGACAACGACAAAAGAGGGATTCGAACGACCGTTCGAATCCCTCTTCATCGGCTGCCTCGCGATTCAGAACGGCAGATCGTCCACCTCGGCTGCAGCCGCACCGCCGAACGATCCGTTCTCCGAGGGAATATCCGACGGCAGCGGCGCATCGGTCATCGGGGCCTGCGGCGCCTGCTGCTTGGGCTGCACGCGCCAAGCACGTATGTCGGTATACCAGCGGCCGTTGTATTCGCGCGATTCGACATTGACCGACACGAGAAACGTCTCGCCTTCACGCAGTTTGGCCACATCGCTCTCCTTGTTGAAAAACGTCACGCAGATTTTGCGGGAAAACTGCCCGCCGTCGTTGTAATCGAAAACGACATCCTGACGCTGCCACTCGCCCCGCGCAGAGGTTCCCCGCGTTACGGGCATGATCTTATATACGACTCCTTCGAATTCCATAATTCCATTAAAAATAAATCGGTTGAAAACAATGACTGAAAAAAGTGTGTCCCTAAGACACACTTTTCTGTTCATGTCGTCGTCGGACGGTTATTTCTTCGCCGGCTCGGCAGCTTCCCCGCCTTCCGCAGGCGCGGGCTCCACATAAGGTTTCACGTCGATCACCTCCACGCTGAACTCGAGCGCTTCGTTGGCGCCGATATCACGACCTGCGCCGCGCTCGCCGTAAGCCAGCTCCGACGGGATCCACAGCGTGATCTTGCCGCCCTTGCCCACAAGCTTCATACCCTCGGTCCAACCCTTGATAACGCGGTTGAGCGGGAACTCGGCCGGTTCGTTGCGCTCGTACGACGAGTCGAACACCTTGCCGTTGCGGGTCTTGCCCTCGTAGTTTACAACCACCACGTCGCGGTCGTCAACGGCGATCGTATCGGCGTCGCCCGGCTTCTCGATCTTGTAGAGCAGCCCCGACTCGGTCTTCTCGACACCCGACTTCTTGGCGATGCCTTCCAGCCACTTCTTCGACGCCTCTGCGTTTTCGCGCGGACGTACAACCATAAAGTAGTTTTGCAGATAGCCCTGCACGATCATCTCGTCCATCTTGGCTACGCTGTCGCGCACGTTGGCCATCGCCTCGGTGATCCAGACGATCTGCACGGGAATATCGCTCGACTTGATGTTGTTACCGATGTCGTTACCAAAGGCGTACGATACCGAATCGCACTCGGCCGGCGTAAGGAACATCGGCTCCGCAGCGGGAAGCGTATCCTTCAACATGCCCGTCGAATCGGCGGCAACGGCGGCCTGCATCGCCTTCTTCTGCTGGATGGCGTGCGCACGCGCGCCGCGCTTGTTCATGAAGTAGTCGCGCAGAATATCCATAGCGTCCTCGTGGCTCTGCTTCGACTTTTCGAGCGCGCCCTCCTTGATGCCCTTGTTCACTTCGTCGAAGTTGAAGGGGATATCGTTCATTTCGTACTGCATGCCGTAACCGATGTTTGCACCCAGTGCATACGACAACGAGTCGAATTTCGACAGGCTACCCATTTTCAACGTCTTGTTGCCGCCGCAGGAGCAGAGCAACACAGCACCCGCGAGTGCCGCAACCGATAACAGTTTTTTCATTTGCGTATTAAAATTTATTAAAGTTTCATTAGTGCACACGCTTACAAAGGTATACAAATTAATCGAGATTCATACGCCGGCCGGCCGTAAATTACATTTTTTCGTTAAAAATCTCGCGCGCGGACATCGGATTTCCCTTTCGAACGGTCGGCTGCCTGCACGTCGAGCAATTCGGCCTCATAGTAGAGCGTCTCATTGGCGCCCAGCCCCAGCGTTTGATCGCCTGCGGCGCCGTAGGCCAGCGCGGCGGGAATCCACAGTTTTACGGCGCCGCCGCTGCCCAGCAGCTTCAACCCTTCGCACAGTCCTGCGGGCAGCGAATCGGGTCGCGTACGCAGCGTGTCGCCCCGTTCGTAGGAGGAATAGACCTCCGTGCCGTCGCGCCGCAAAGCCTTATAACGAATCGATATACGGTCTTCGTCCGAAGCGATCGCCCGCTTGAGATCGCCTTCGCGCGCAATGTCGTAACGCAGTCCCGATTCGCTGCGTTTGAATCCGCCGGAGGCGGTCACGTCGTCCAGAAACTGCCGCTCCTGCCCGCGAATCTTCTCGGGTACCGCATAGTTCACATAACGCAGGTAGAAGGCCTGCGCCTCCTCCATCGTCATCGATTGTCGTCCGGCAAAATAATCCGTGATCCCCTTGCAGACGGCTGCGACGTTCATTGTCGAATCCATCTTCATCAGATTGGCCCCGACGTTGAGACCGATGACATAGGCCACCGAGTCGGTATCGGTACGCAGTTTCACGCCGCCGCTTTTGGAACAGCCGCTCCAAAGCGTTAACGCCACGAACGGAAGAATCAGAAATCGTTTCATATCAGTTGTCGTATTATCTCTTTTCAGTGCGCATCGTGGCGCGGATCAACAGAACTCCGAGCAGGGCCGAGGCGAGCGACCCCAGCAGGATGGCGATTTTCCCCTGATTGATGAAGACCTCCTCGCTGAAAGCCAGCGCATCGACGAAGATCGACATCGTGAAACCGATACCGCCCAGACAGGCCACGGCCAGCAGCATCCGCCACGTCGCGCCGTCCGGCATCTCGGCAACCCCCGACCTGACCGCCGCCCAGCTCGTGAGGAAAATTCCCAGCGGTTTGCCCACCAGCAACCCGAAAAAGACGCCCATGCCGACCGAACCCGTTTCGGACGAGTAGCGGAAGATATCGAGGTACTCCCAATCGACGCTCACCCCCGCATTGGCCAAGGCGAAGATCGGCATGATGATGAAGGTGACATAGGGTCCGAGCAACTCTTCAAGACGGTAACTCATCCCGATCGAGTCGTAAGAGAGGTCCTTCATGCGCCGCAGGTAATAACGCTGCTCGGCATTGGGGAAACGTTCGTCGTCCCCGCGCACCCGTTCCAGCGAATGGGTGAAGTTGCGCAGCTGACGGAAAAAATAGGGTTTGCTGTAACGCGGGCGCATTGGGATAATCATCGCCATCGCCACCCCCGACAGCGTGGCATGAACGCCCGAATAGTAGAACAGTCCCCACACCACGAAGGCGGGAATCAGAAAATAGGAAATCCGCGTCTCACCCAACCGGTTGAGCACGTAAAGGCCCGCCATGATGATCAATGCGATGGCCAGACACCCCCACTTCACCGCTCCCCCGTAGAAGATGGCGATCACCAGAATAGCGCCCAGATCGTCGACCACGGCCAGCGCCGTAAGGAAAATCTTGAGCGAAATAGGAACACGGTCACCCATCAGGGAGAGGATACCGATGGCGAAGGCGATGTCCGTGGCCGTGGGTATACCCCATCCGTTGACCGCCGGCGTACCGTGGTTGAACGCAATATAGATCAGCGCCGGCGCGAGCATTCCGCCCGCAGCGGCCATGACCGGCAGAAAGGCCTTCCGCGGCGACGACAACTCGCCACCGACGATCTCGCGCTTGATTTCGAGCCCCACGACGAAGAAGAAGATCACCATCAGTCCGTCGTTGATCAGCTTCTCGACGTTCATGTCGCGCGGGAAAAAGAGGTCGACCACATGGTCGGGACTCTCGATCAGCAGCGACAGATTGGTGCGCAGCACATGCTCGTAATACATCGCCGTCGAAGGCAGATTGGCCAGCAGCATCGCTGCCAGCACACAGAGTATCAGCACCGCGCCGCCCGCCCACGGCACGCGCATGAAACGCCGGCGCCGCTCGTCGAGACGATGACGTTTGCGTACCCAGCTGTACCGCGAAAAGAGATAGGCGTGATCCTGAGGTGTGCGTTGATCGCTCATAAGTCGGATTTAAGAGTCAGTCCGCAAAGTTTGTAAAGAATGCGCGCGCCCGTCGAAGCGTCGATCCGGCTCTCGGGACGGGCGACGACCTCCACCACGTCGAACCCGATGATCCGCCGCCCCGAACGCACCACCTCCTGCAACAGATAGACGGCCTGATTGAAGCTCAGCCCGCCTGCTACGGGCGTACCGGTATTGGGGCAGTATTCGACCGACAGACCGTCGACATCGAAACTGACATAGACCCGTTCGGGCAGGTCGGCCACAATGCGGCGACACTGATCGCCCCACGGCCTCCCTTCGAAAGCGGCTGAAAAGAGTTGCGTATCGTCGAACATGCGGATGCGCTCCGACGAACGCGCCAGTTCCGCTTCGGCGTCGCAGTAATCGCGCACGCCGACCTCGACGATCCGCTCCACCTGCGGCACGTCGCGCAGGATATTGTACATGATCGACGCATGGGAATATTCGAACCCTTCATAGGCCCTGCGCAGATCGCAATGGGCGTCGACATGCAGGATGCCGAACCCCTCGCCCCGCTCGCCGAGCGCCTGCACCAGTCCGTAGGGCGTCGAATGGTCGCCGCCGACCAAACCGACGAGTTTGCCCTGCGCAAGCCATGCGCGGGCCTGCGCACGGATGTTCTCGTTCATCTGGGCGCACCCTTCGTTCACGCGGCGGATCTTGCGGCAGACCGCGTCGTCGGCCACCGATCCTCCCTCTTCGAGATGGCGGATCACCCGCTCGGCGTCCGAACGCAGACGCTGCGAAGTTTCCAGCAGGGTATAGTCGATGTCGGCCGTGGCGATGCCGCGCCGCCAAGCGCCGGGCGAAAGTTCGTCGTACAGGTCGAGCTGCATCGAGGCTTCGATGATGGCGTCGGGAGCTTCGGCTGCTCCCGCGCCGTACGATACCGTAACGTCCCACGGAGCCGAAATCAGCACCAGCCGCGCCTCCTCAGGCGTGAACGGCAGGCCGAAATAGGCCCCGTTGTCCAGCCCCACTCCGTTGGGATCGAATGTGTCGAGCGTATTCATTATAAATCTTTTATCGTTTTCCGGCTGCAATTTCCATCCCGATCCGAAAGCGTCGCCACAGACGCGAACCGGCAGGAAGTTTGCAGCATACCCTCACGAAGGGAGAGGCCGAGACAACCGGTGTCATACGGAGCTTCTCCCTCCGAAGTTCCGTGCAAAGACAAGAGCGGTCGGATGCAGAATCGAATAGATCCAGAACCCGTATGCACTCCTATCCAAGCCGGAGGTTTATTCTCCGCAAAGATACGAATTTATCCAAATTTACTTACCTTTGCCCCGATTTTACATATGAAGAGGTGAAAATCATTGTCGATAACGCCATTCCGTTCCTCGAAGGAGTTCTCGAACCCTATGCCGAGACGGTCTATCTCCCGGGAAGGGAGATTACGGCCCGCGACGTGCGCGACGCCGACGCGCTCGTCGTCCGCACCCGCACGCGCTGCGATGCGGCGCTGCTCGACGGTTCGCAGGTGCGGTTCATCGCCACGGCCACCATCGGATTCGACCACATCGATCTCGATTACTGCCGCCGCCGGCAGATCGGCGTCGCCACGGCCGCAGGCTGCAACGCCCGCGGCGTATTGCAGTGGATCGGCGCCGTGCTGCACCACCTGTCGCAACGCGACGGCTGGCTGCCGGCGAAAATGACGCTGGGCGTGGTCGGCGCAGGCCATGTCGGAGAGTTGGTACGGGAGTACGCGGCGGCATGGGGATTTCGGGTGTTGGCGTGCGATCCGCCGCGCGCCGCACGCGAAGGGGGCGATTTCGTCCCGTTCGAGGAGATCGCGCGATGCTGCGATCTGGTCACCTTCCACACGCCGCTCGACGCCACGACCCGCCACATGGCCGGCGAGGCCTTTTTCCGCTCCCTGAAATCCGGCGCCACGATCATCAACTCCTCGCGCGGCGAAGTGGTCGACGGCGACGCGCTGCTCGGCAGCGGCCACCCCTACGTGCTCGACGTCTGGGAACACGAACCCGTCATCGACCGCCGTTTGCTGGCAGGAGCGATCCTCGCCACGCCCCACATCGCGGGCTATTCGGCGCAGGGCAAAGCCAACGCCTCGTCGATGGCCGTGCGTGCGCTCGCACGGCGATTCTCACTGCCGCTCGACGCGTGGTATCCCGCCGTGGCACCGTCGCGTCCCCGTCCGATCGGGTGGGACGAACTCGCGGCGACCATCGGAGCGCATTACGACATCGCCGGCGAGAGCGAGAGGCTCAAAGGCCGTCCCGAACGGTTCGAAGAGTTCCGCAACGGCTACGCCTATCGCGAAGAGTACTTCTAAACGAATCTTTTTATTTCAACTTTATTGCATATATTTGTACCGTTAATCCGTTGGTCATGCTTTACAGCAAACTCATCAAACCCCTGCTCTTTTCCCTGCCTCCCGAACAGGCTCACCACATCGTGATGATGACCCTCTCGCTGCTCGGCAAAGTGCCCGGCGGCAGGTGGTTGCTGCACAAGCTCTATGCGACGGACGATCCGTCGCTCGAACGCGAGGTTTTCGGCATCCGTTTCAAGAACCCCGTCGGCATGGCGGCCGGATTCGACCGCTACGGTCACATTTACCGCGAACTGTCGGCCATGGGCTTCGGCTTCGTGGAGGTGGGAAGCATCACCCCCAAACGCCAGCCGGGCAATCCGAAACCGCGCATCTTCCGGCTCGACGCCGCACGAGCCCTGCTCAACCGCGTGGGCATCTGCAGCCACGGACTCGACCGCGCCGTGGCGCACCTGCGGCAACCGCGCAAAGAGGCCATCGTCGGTTGCAACATCGGCAAGAACACGGCGACCCCCTGCGATCAGGCGCCGGCCGATTACCTCAAATGCTTCCGCAACCTCTACCAGTACGCCGACTACTTCACCGTCAACGTCGCCTGCGATCCGGGGCAGAAAGCCGCCTCCTATCAGACGCGCGAAAACATCACGCGCATTCTCGAACCGCTTTTCGAATTCCGGCGGGGGCAGAATCAATACCGACCCATCCTGTTGAAGGTCTCGCCCGACCTCTCGGACGAAACGATCGACCTGATGACCGACATCATGCTCGACACACCGCTCGACGGCATGGTGGCCGTCAACGCCACCATTTCGCGCGAAGGAATCGACCGGCTCGAAGCGACGCGCATCGGCGCAGGCGTCGTGAGCGGAAGACCCCTCACGCAACGGGCGCTGGAAGTCGTGCGGCGCATCCACACCCGCTCGCAGGGCGCCTATCCCATCATCGGCGTCGGCGGTCTGATGACGCCCGCCGACGTGCAGGCCATGCTCGCAGCCGGCGCATCGCTCGTACAAATCTACACGGGGTATGTCTACAACGGCCCGGGATACGTGCGTGAAATCTGTCGTTCGCTGATCGCCCCGACGCCTGCGGAAAATTAACACAACGCCATGAAAGCCACAATCATCACCATCGGCGACGAAATCCTCATCGGACAAATCGTCGACACCAATTCCGCATCCATCGCCCGACACCTCAACGCCGCAGGCATCGTCGTCTCCGAAAAGGAGTCGGTCGGCGACGACCGCGACGCCATCGTCGCCGCACTCCGCCGCGCCATGACCGAAAACGAGGTGACGATCCTCACCGGAGGCCTCGGTCCCACGAAGGACGACATCACCAAACACACGCTCGCCGAACTGTTCGGCTGTGAACTGGTGCGCGACGAGCGGGTGGCAGACCACGTGCGCCGCATGCTCGAAAGCCGGGGCATCGCCTACAACGGACTCAACCAAGGCCAGTCGATGGTTCCCGCCTGCTGCACGGTACTCTTCAACGCCCACGGCACGGCTCCGGGCATGTGGTTCGAACGCGACGGCCGCGTCGTCGTCTCGCTGCCGGGCGTCCCGTTCGAGATGGAGCACCTCATGCAGGACGAGGTGATGCCGCGGCTCAAAGCCCGCTTCGCTTTACGATCGATCGTCCACCGCACGCTCATCACGGCCGGACTGGCCGAATCGATGCTCGCCGAGCGGATCGCCGCATGGGAAGCGGCGCTTCCTCCCTATCTCCATCTGGCCTATCTTCCTTCGCCCGACAAAGTCCGGCTGCGTCTTTCAGCCTATGAGGTCGAAGGGGAACCGGTCGCGCACGAAATCGAGGCGCAGTTCGAGAAACTGCGCACGATCATCCCCGAATATATTCTCGGATACGAAACGGCGACGATCCAGTCGGTCGTCCACGATCTGCTGACTCAACGCCGCCTGACGCTCGCCACGGCCGAGAGCTGCACGGGAGGAGCTATCGCCGCCCGTTTTACGGCCCTGCCCGGAGCTTCGGCCTACTTCAAATGCGGACTGGTCACCTATTCCGTCGAGGCGAAGCACGATCTGTTGGGCGTCAGTCTCGAAGATATCGAACGCTACGACGCCGTGAGCGAGCAGGTCGCCCGCGCCATGGCCGAAGGAGCGCGCCGCGCGGCGCACGCCGACTACGCCCTCTCCACTACGGGTGTCGCCGGCCCCACGGGCGGCACGCCCGAACGTCCCGTCGGAACGGTATGGATGGCTGTCGCCGGTCCGCAGGGCACGGTAGCCGTCTGCCGGCAATCGGGCAGCGACCGCGGTCAGATCATCGACCGCGCATCTGGGCTGGCCATCGCCTTGTTGCGCGACGAGATTCTCAGACAGGAAGCCGAGAGGGATCGATAGCCGGAGCCGGCCAACAACCGGAAAAGAAACGCCGCCTTGCAGTCGGCCTTTATTTGAAAAAGATGAATTTTCCTTATTCGCATTCAAAAATTGCCCGCTTCCCAAACTTATCTAAAAAAAGAACCTATCTTTGCATCAAACAACCAACAGACATCTTCTATGGCAAACAAGTATCTCATTCTGACCGTCCTGACCGCTCTTGCATGTACAGGTTGCATGGATAAGTCGGAGGGACCTGCGGTCAATAAAGCCGTGCAGATCGGCGACATCGAACCTTACGTCGATTACCAAATACCCGTAAAGAGCGGAATGGCCACCATCGTCACGCTCGGCGAGGATACGCTGGCAGTGACACGCACGACTGCAACCGTCCCCGTACCCCGCCAAGCCGCACAGGCGGGCGAAATAAAGACGACCTATTCCAACGATCCGATCTACGAAAATTTCGCTTCGTCCCAGCATTGGCACTACATCGCCTTCGAGGATTCGCGCAAAGCGGATTACGACTACAACGATCTGGTCATCCACGGCCGCGTGCGGACGAGCAACGCAGGGTTCGGCGAGGACCACAAACTGTTGCAGAAGCACGAGGTGCTGGTTCAGCCGGTCGCATTGGGCGGCACGCGCAAAATGAAACTGGGCATTCTCTACAAGGAGAGCGAAGAGTCGGACAAGGTGTTGGAAACGATTCTCTGCGAAGACGTCCGCGCCGCTCTGTTCGGTAACGATCCCAGATTCCCGATCAATACCGATCCGTCGAAAGAGATCAAGCAGGTAAACAGCACGCTGATACCGTTCTTCACATTCACGAATTACGATCTCGGGTTCAAGGTGGTATGGTTCATCGAAACCGAAACCGACCGATTTTATGCCGCCACGACCAATTTCGGCGCGGACAAGACCTATGACATGATCAGCCCCGACGGACTGCCCTACGGCATTTCGCTCACCAAAAAGTGGGACTATCCGATCGAAAAATGCTCGATCCGCGACGTCTATCCCGGATTCGACGAGTGGCTGCGCACGGGCGACGAGAGCGTTTTGCTGAAAGATCCCGTTCGGGAGAAGAAATTCCCCGCTTCAATAAACAAACTTTGGGATTACACCAATTAAAAATCCGGCAAAGAACCATACAAAAACCGTCATTCGACAGACAAAGCCCCGCCAGACAGCGGGGCTTCATCTGTCGGAGCGGAACAATTCCACTTGTCCCTTCTGACGAACCGGCTTTTTGCGCCAATCCGAAGTAGATTTTCGAAAAGGTTCCGGCCGAAGTTTTCCTTTCCGCAAATTTTTTCTCGAAACCAAGCGTCCTGTAGCTCAGCTTCGACAACCGAATCATACTTTTTCGTATTTTTACACCCGTCCGAAATTCCGACGCAATGAAACGTTGCAAAATCACCATCCTCAAAACAATGCTCAACGAAGAGCTGGCCAAAGCATACGCCGCGCACGGATTCACCCGCTGCCCGATGATGCGCGGAGGGCAGGCCTTCCATGCCGATTACGCCGGCCCCGACGGTTTTTGCAACGAGGTGCGGAAAGCGGTCTACCAATATGTCTTCGCACGGTCGCACGGCGCGGAAATCTTCCGTTACGACAGACGGATTGCCAAAGGAAGCGTCGCCAGCCGCTTTTGCAACGACCGTTCGCAACGGATTATCACGAAGATCGAGCGTACCACCAAAGAATCTCGCCGCAGTTACGAACCGATCGTATAACGGGAAGAGGATATGAATTTTAAGGACGAACTCATCCGGCTCGCACACCCTTCCGGCATTCGGAGGATCGCAGCGAGCGTACAATCGGCAGAGGAAGTGTGCGAACTCTACGAATTGCTTTCCGATGAAGAGGAACGGCTCGCCTATCGGGCGGCTTGGACGCTGTGCCATCTCGCCCCTGCATGGGAGGCTGTTCTTCACGACCGATACGACAAACTCGTCACGGCGGCGCTCGGCTGTCCGCACGCAGGTCGCAGGCGATTGCTGCTGAGCCTGATCTACCGACAGCCGCAGCCGGAGCCGTTGCGGGTCGATTTTCTTGATTTCTGTCTCGACGCGATGACCGATCCCGCGCAACCGCACGGCGTTCGCATGTTCTGTATGAAACTCGGATACGGGATGTGCCGCACGGACGGCGACCTGTTGCAGGAATTCCGCGCACTGCTCGAAATCATGGCGCCGGACGCTCTTCCGCCCTCGCTGAATGCCGTGCGCCGGAATGTGTTGGCCGCTCTCGAGAAAAACAAACCCTTGCAAAAACGATAAACGGCCACTCCTTTTCAGAACCGGTTGAGAACATACGAAAAGCCCCTCTATGAAAGAAGGGCTTTTTCGATACGGCCTGACGGCCTGTCCGCCGAACCGGCGTTATTTTGCGTAAGCAACCGCCCGCGTCTCGCGGATGACGGTGATCTTCACCTGACCCGGATAGGTCATTTCATCCTGAATTTTCTTGGCGATATCGCGCGACAGCCCTTCGGACTCCTGATCGGAGAGTTGCTCGGCGCCGACGATCACGCGCAGTTCGCGGCCCGCCTGAATGGCGTAGGTCTTCTGTACGCCCGGGTACGAGAGGGCGATCTCCTCCATCTCCTTGAGGCGCTTGATATAAGACTCGACCACCTCGCGGCGGGCGCCGGGACGGGCGCCCGAAATTGCGTCGCACACCTGAATGATCGGGGCGATGATCGATGTCATCTCCACCTCATCGTGGTGCGCGCCGATGGCGTTGCAGACGTCGGGCTTCTCCTTGTATTTTTCGGCGAGCTTCATACCGATGATTGCATGTGGCAATTCGGGTTCATCGTCGGGCACCTTGCCGATGTCGTGCAGCAGTCCGGCACGGCGGGCGATCTTGGGATTCAGACCCAGTTCGGAGGCCATGATGCCGGCCAGATTGGCCGTTTCACGGGCGTGCTGCAACAGGTTCTGGCCATAAGAGGAACGATATTTCATCTTACCGATCAGACGGATCAGTTCGGGATGCAAACCATGGATTCCCAGATCGATGGCCGTGCGTTTGCCGACCTCGACGATCTCCTCCTCGATCTGCTTCTGCACTTTGGAGACTACCTCCTCGATACGGGCGGGGTGGATACGGCCGTCGGTGACGAGCTGATGCAGCGCCAGACGGGCGATCTCGCGGCGAACGGGATCGAAGCCGCTCAGAATGATCGCCTCGGGCGTATCGTCGACGATGATTTCGATACCGGTAGCCGCTTCCAGCGCGCGAATGTTGCGGCCTTCACGACCGATAATACGTCCCTTGACCTCGTCGCTCTCGATATTGAAGACCGTCACGGCATTCTCGATGGCCGTCTCGGTCGCTACGCGCTGAATGGAGGTGACGATGATGCGTTTGGCCTCCTTCGTGGCGGTAAGTTTCGCCTCCTCGATCATCTCATTGATATAGGACGCCGCTTCGGTTTTGGCCTCAGCCTTCATATTCTCGATCAGGATGTTCTTGGCATCCTCCGAACTCATGCCCGAAATCTGTTCCAGACGCGCGTTCTGCTCCTTCATCAGGCGGTCGATCTCCTCGGTCCGATGTTCGAGCAACAGGCGCTGGGCCTCCATCTGCTCTTTCAGCCGTTCGTTCTCACGCAGGCGGTTCTCCAGTTCGCGCTGCTGGTTCTGGAGATTGGCCTCGATCTGCTTGGCGCGCTGCTCGCTCTGTACGATCCGCTGATTGCGTTCGTTGACCTGACGGTCGTAGTCGCTTTTGAGTTGAATGAATTTCTCCTTTGCTTGGAGAATCTTCTCCTTCTTTATCATTTCGCCTTCGGCTTCCGCCTCCTTGAGGGCGGCTTCACGCTGTGCGCGGATGGTATTCTTGGTGATAAACCGGGTCACCAGAACATAGATACCGACGCACACAACGGCCGAAACGACGCTCGATAATACAATGGTAATCATGGTTTCGAGTTGTGTTAGTTAATATGTTTGTTAATTAATAGGTCGCATAAAAAACCGCATAGGATTCCTTGCTCTCGTTTGACGAATCTGCTGATAAGTCAAGTGTGGGGGCTTCGGGTTCGCAATCTTCCAACGGCACCCCGAAGGATGCACCCCGAAGGGTTAAGGCCTGATTTTGAGACATTCGCGTAAGTTGACCCCAATGTAATAAGTGTTCAGTTTCGCAAAGCTTAGAAGGAATCTATGCGGGTAGATTATTTCTGTGTATGTTAAAGAACGTAATTCACCGTAAAAAGGCTTCATTGAAAGAACGGCCCGAAAACACCGATTATTGCCTGCGCCGGAGCGCTCTTTCTCTTTTCCGCCGACGTATCGGAAAATTCCCGACACCTGCCTGTCGTTACACCAACCTTCGTGCCTGAATCCGTCAGCGCAACGAATCAAAATAACGCTCCACTTCATCTCCCAACGCAGAGAGCGTTTTCACATCTTCGTCGCCCACCTCGCGGCTCTGCGCCAGCGCAAGCTTGGCCACCGCAATCTGGAAAGCGGCCATCGCCAGACAATCTTCCTTCGAGAAGCCTTTGAAATGAGCCTGCTCGATGCGCGTCACGTATGCGTTAATCTCCCGTTCGGCAAGGCGGTACAACTCCTCCTTCTCGCTGTCGATAGCCAGTGAGTAAGGTTTCCCGATGATTTTTAGCGTTATGTTCTGCTTAGCCATCCCTTACGGTTTCGTTACTCCTGCTGCCGGTTCAGCAATGCGATGCACTTGTCTACCTCCCGCACTAAACGGTTGACGCGTGCGCGCGCCTGCTCCCGATTCCGACCGCCGCCCGCAAGCCCTTCGGCAAGTCGTGCGCGCGACAACTCCTCTTCCAGCAAACGCACCCGCTCCTGCAACGCCCTGTTCTCCTTGCGCAAGGCATCGCCTTCGGTTTTCAGCCGGTCGCACAATTCGCGCTGCTTGGCGTGCTCCGCCATCAGCCGCCGAACCTGCGCCGCAATGGTCGCTATGATCTCTCGAGTCGTCATGAACGATCGGAATTACAACATTAACATCCCAAAGGTAAAAAAATTTACCGAAAAACGAAAGAAGGGCCGAAGATATTTTTCCGCCGACACCCCTGTCGAGCATCCGATCCGCTTCGGAAAACCCTCTCCGTTATCTCTTTTCGGGGAGGAGCAGCTCGCCGTAAAGGTCGTACTCCTCGGCCGCCGTGATACGCGCCTCGTAGAAACAGCCGCGCCAAAGACGTCGGCCGGACGCCGGAATCAGCAGCTCTTCGTCCACCTCGGGCGAGTCGTACTGCGTGCGGCAGACGTAGTAGTCCCCCTGCCGCGAATCGACGATGACGCGCTCGGTACGTCCCACGCGGCGGCGGTTGTTTTCGAGCGAAATGCCTTTCTGCAACTCCATGATCCGCTCCACACGCCGCTGCTTCACGGCGTCGGGCACGTCGTCCGTCAGATGCAGCGCCGAATAGGTTCCCTCCTCCTCGGAGTAGGCGAAGACCCCCAACCGGTCGAAACGCACGTCGCGGACGAATTGCAGCAACTCCTCGAAATCGGCCTCCGTCTCGCCCGGATACCCCGTGAGCAGGGTCGTACGCAGCGCAATGTCGGGAACGGCCGCCCGCAGCCGCTCGACGAGCTGGTAGGCGTCGGCCTTCGTATGGCGGCGCTTCATCGCTTTGAGCTGCGCGTCGGAGATATGCTGGAAGGGAATATCGAGATATTTGCAGATTTTCTGCTCGCGGGCCATCACGTCGATCACGTCGTCGGGGAAAGCGGTCGGATAGGCGTAGTGCAGGCGAATCCACTCGACGCCGTCGATGCGGCACAACTCCGTGAGCAACTCCGCCAGCCGTCGCCGGCCGTAGAGATCCACTCCGTAATAGGTCGTATCCTGCGCGATGATCATCAGTTCGCGCACGCCGGCGGCGGCCAGCCGCCGCGCCTCGTCGAGCAGCCGTTCCATCGGCACCGAGACGTGCGGCCCCCGAATCAACGGAATGGCGCAATAACCGCATTTCCAGTCGCACCCCTCGCCGATTTTGAGATACGCATAGTGTTTCGGCGTGGTGAGCAGCCGCTCGGTCTCCAACTCGCGCCGCCACCGGCCGCCCAACGCCCGAACGATCCCCTCCCAGTCCTTCACACCGAAGAACTCGTCCACCTCGGGCAGTTCGGCCCGCAGTTCGTCGGCATAGCGTTCGGCAAGGCAACCGATGACGAACAGCCGTTCGATCCGGCCGGCCTGCTTGGCCGCCGCCGCGCGCAGGATCATGTCGATCGACTCCTGCTTGGCGTCGCCGATAAATCCGCAGGTATTGATGACCACCACGCGGGCGTCCGTGCGGTCGCTGTCGGCCGCTACGGCATACCCCGCAGCAGCCAGCTGCGCCATCAAATGCTCCGAATCGACCGTATTTTTCGAACAGCCGAGCGTTATGACGTTAATCTTCTTCATCTGCCGCAGCTAATTTTTTCGCCCAATGGCGCGGATCGGAGAACATCGGGAGGCAAAACGAAACATCGAACCACACCTCCGAACCCCGAAAATATTCGTTGTCGACCGGATCGATCGCCATCCGGTCGCAGGAAACTCCATCGTTGTCGATCAACTGCTGCCCCGTGACCCGTTCCACTTCGAGCCATGAATGCATCAATTCGTACTCGTCGGATACGGAGGTGACGACAAACGGATCCTTTTCCGTCCCCTCCCCCATGCTGTAAATCAACGCCAGCGTCTTCCAAAACCGCCAGCTCAGCCGGTCCAGTTCGGCAGCCGGACGGTCGCAAAGCCGGCCCGCAATAAGCGCGTAATGCAACAACCGCGCGGAAGAGGGCGTTGTGCGAAGTCTTTCCAGACAACAGGCATAGGCTTCGGCCGGAAGCGAGTCGATCAGCTTGGCTATGCCGTTGTCGATACTGTATCCGCCTTCGTATTCGTCGCGATAGGCCATTCCATAGTAAAGCGTCATTCGATCGGAAAACAGAAGCGTCGAATCGGCCGCTTCGAAACGCTCTTTCAACCGGTCGAAATGTGCGTCATCGCGGGCATAACGTCCGAAAACAGAGAAATTCAGAGCGCCGTCGGCCGTCGCCTCCGACCAGACGGAGTCCACGGGCTCCGCCGGTTCCTGCACCAGCGAGTCGGCCGCCTGCATCTCCCTGCACAACGGGCCGCAGATACAGGGACGGGCCGCGACAAAGAGTGACAAACAGGCCGCCGTCAGCGTCGCGCCTGCAACAAACGATCGTTTCATACTTATCGAGGGTTGGTTATTTCTCCGTAACAAACAAGACGGCCGCCCTTATTTCGTCTCGTCGCCGAAGAGAGCGCCGACGAACTCGTGACGGTCGAAAAGCTGCAGCTGGTCGATCCGCTCGCCCACGCCGATGTAACGCACCGGAATGTGGAACTGGTCGCTGATGCCGATCACCACGCCGCCCTTGGCCGTGCCGTCGAGCTTGGTGATCGTGAGCGACGTCACCTGCGTAGCCTGCGTGAACTGTTTCGCCTGCTCGAAGGCGTTCTGGCCGGTCGAGCCGTCCAACACGAGCATCACCTCGTGCGGCGCGCCGGGGATCACCTTCGACATCACGTTGCGGATTTTGGTCAATTCGTTCATCAGCCCCACCTTATTGTGCAGACGTCCCGCCGTGTCGATCAACACGACATCGGCCCCGTTCGTCACCGCCGAACGGAGCGTATCGTAGGCCACCGACGCAGGATCGGAACCCATCTCCTGACGGATCATCGTCGCACCCGCCCGTTCGGCCCATACGGCCAGCTGGTCGATGGCGGCGGCGCGGAACGTGTCGGCCGCGCCGATATAGACCTTGCGGCCCGCGGCGGTCAGCTTGGCCGCCAGCTTGCCGATGGTGGTCGTCTTGCCCGCACCGTTGACCCCCACGACCATCAGCACGTACGGCACGCCTGCGGGCAGTTCCAATCCGAAATCCTTCGTCGAAGCGTGCGACTGTTCCATCAGTGCGGTGATCTCCTCGCGCAGGATGCCGCGCAATTCCGCGGCGTTCATATATTTGTCGCGCGCAACGCGCTCCTCGATGCGGCGGATGATCTTGACGGTCGTCTCGACCCCCACGTCGGAGGTGATAAGCACCTCTTCCAGATCGTCCAACACCTCCGCGTCGACCGTCGAGCGGCCCGCCACGGCGCGCGCCAACTTCGAGAAAAGGCCCGTTTTGGTGCGTTCCAATCCGGCGTTCAGCTCCTCGCGCTGCCGTTCGGGCTGCGCCTCCGCTTCCGGCACGGACGCCGCAGCGGAATCGGTTTCGGCGGGTGTCGCGGCCGGTTTATCCTGTTTCTTTTTGAACAGATCCAAAAATCCCATAACAAAATCGGTTTTAGCGGGGCGAAGACGGCAAGGGCCGCGCGCAAACGAACGCATTCGAATTGCAGGGCCAGCCTGTCTAAGCCGAGATTTATTCTTCCGCAAAGATAATAACTATTCATAAAAATAGTTATATTTGTAAAAACTATCATCACGGTTTTCGATCCGCGAAGGCGCTGCCGCGCGGGAAAACCAGCCATTGAATAATGAACGCAAACCCTATGAAAAAAGGACTTATCTCCCTGCTGTTTCTATTGTCGTGCTGCGCGTGGAGCGCAGAAGCGCAGGAACTGATCGTCAAGAAAGACGGATCGAGAATCGAAGCCAAAGTGCTCGAAATCGGCGAAAAGGACATCAAATACAAGAAAGCCACGCATCTCGACGGCCCGACCTATCTGGTATCGGTCGCAAACGTTGTCTACATCCAATTCGAGGACGGCTCGACCGACATCTTTTCGCAGGAAGATTACGACCGTCTGGCCGCCGAGGCGCAGCGGCCCGCCGCACAGGTACAGCCGAAACGGCCGAGGCCGTCGGCACTGGCCGGCCGTTACCAGCCCGGCGATTATTTCGACGAGAACGGCGTGCGGGGCATCGTCATCGAGATCGATGCCGAGGGCCACGGAATCGTGATGTCGATCGCGCAGGCGAATCTGCGTTGGAGCGAGATCAAGAAGAGCGATGCCGTCCGGCTGGGACTCGACGACCAGCATGACGGAGCGGTCAATCAGGCCGCCTTCGCCCGTATGGCCGAAGAGGGCAAAGTCCGCTGGGAAGATTATCCCGCATTCAAATGGTGCCACAATTTGGGCGAAGGGTGGTACCTGCCCGCGATCAACGAAATTCTGTGCGTCGGCCACCTCTACAACAACGGCCGCGTGAAGTTCGACCGTAAAGCCCGCGAACGGTTCAACGAGCAGTTGAAGGAGTACGGCGGCGTGAAAATGGATCGGCTGATGTACTACTTCTCCTCGACCGAAGGCGACAACGCATGGACGGCCATGACAACCCACATGGGCATCGAACCGCCCTTCGTCGAGCAGACTTCGAAAAACATCTCGTTCCTCATCCGCGCCATGCACAAGTTCTGAGGCGGATCGGAGCTCCCGATGAGAAACGGCTTCAAAAGGACGATAATGCGCTGAAAATTAGACATTCTCAGCGCATTGTCATTTACAGACCCTTCACCGCAAGGATCGGGAGTCCCATCGGATTATGCGGCTACTCGGGCAGGTCGTCGACCGCGCCCCCGACGATGGCGGGCAGAAAACGGCGTATCTTTTCGACCGGCCAGTCCCACCACCGCAGCCGCTGCAACCGTTCGGCCGTACGTTCGTCGAAACGCGGACGGATCGCCTTCGCAGGCACGCCGCCCACAATGGTATAAGGCGGAACGTCCTTCGTAACGACCGCACGCGCGGCTACGACGGCGCCGTCGCCGATATGCACGCCGGCCATAATCACGGCTTCATAACCGATCCACACGTCGTTGCCGACGACGATATCGCCCTTGTGATCCCATGCGCGGCGAATATCCTTTTTATCCAGCGACCATTCGTCGTAAAAGATGGGAAACGGATAGTTCGACAACGAACCCAGCGTATGATTCGCACTGTTGAACAGAAATTTCGCACCGCAGGCAACGGAGCAGAATTTTCCGATCACCAACCGATCCCGATTGATCGGATAGTGATACAAAACGTTGTTCTTCTCAAACAGGACCGGATCATCGACGAAATCGTTGTAGATCGTATAATCGCCGACAACGATATTCGGATTTTCGACGACAGCATTCAAATAAACGGTCTGACGATCGTTCGGACGGGGATATTTTTTCGTATTCATTATTTTAAGCAAGTATATTATGAGACAATAAATTCACATGCGACTTTTCGAGCCGCAAAAGCACGGACGACGTTCGCATCGACCGCAATCGCATCGGCGAAGCTACTTACAACGTTGCCATTTCATCGTTTCAAAATCTGGATTCGTTCACGGTATCCGGTTCTTCGCGCCCGATACGAGCGAGAAAATACCGGCGGCATACGACAAAGATAACGATCCGGTCGTTCATCGCGCCCGTAAATTCGAATAAATCGCTTCGCTCCTCCCCTAAAAATTCTCTTCGCCCGGCCGAATGCCTCTCCCGAAAACACAAAAGGCACCTCGATGAGATGCCTTTTGTGTTAAGAGCAAGGCCCTTAACCACGAATGTTTCGGAGCGATTACTTCTTCTCTGCGAAGAACTCCTTTACCTGCTCGTTGGGAATGATACCCTCCTTGAACATATAAGCGCCGGTCTTCTCCGACTTGACCATCTTGATGCACTTGGTAAACTGCTTACCGTTGCCGGTCTTCAGGGTTGCGACTACTTTCTTTGCCATAACGCTCGATTATTTAATTTCACGGTGTAACGTCACCCGCTTCAGAAAAGGATTGTACTTCTTACGCTCCAGACGGTCGGGGGTGTTCTTCTTGTTCTTGGTAGTGATGTAACGAGACATGCCCGCAACACCGCTCTCCTTCTGTTCGGTGCATTCGAGGATGACCTGAACGCGATTGCCTTTCTTAGCCATTTGTCAATACGGTTTAGTAAATCTTCTTGGGGCAGGCAGCTTCGCGCAGAGCCACTGCAAGACCCTTCTTGTTAATTGTTTTCATACCGGCAGCCGACACCTTGAGAGTGATCCAGCGGCCCTCTTCCTCTGACCAGAAACGCTTGGTCTTCAAATTCGGACTGAATTTGCGCTTGGTCTTGCGGTTCGAGTGAGAGACATTGTTGCCGATCACCGCTACCTTGCCTGTAATTTCGCAAACTTTCATTGTTCTGTTAATGTTTTTGTTTCGCCACAATTGGCCAGCAAAGATAGGAAAAATTTTCGAGAGTCGGCTATTCCGGCCTAAAAAAAGCGTTTCCGACCTCCGAAACAGCGGCGGCGGTCCCGCACGGCGGGAAAAAGCGCGGGCAAACGATCGACATTCGCTATTTGAAGCGCCGGAAAACCTTTGCGGCAGAACGGACGGGACGCCCGCGCCGAATGAGCCGTCCGCCGTCAGAGATCCTCCCACTCGTTCTCGATCATCGAGCTATTGCCGGAGCCGGTCGCGGGCGAATCTTCGTCCGCATCGGGATGCGGCGCGCAGGCGGCGCACAACAACGCCAGCAATACGCAGATCAACAGGTGTTTTGTCTTCATCATGTCAATTTTTTCGGTTCACGATTCCGATCGATGAAAACAAAAGACGCGGGCAAATCACCGATATTCTCCATCGAGGTCTTGGACTACCTTGCAGTAAAATAAAGATAAAATGCCCACGCCGGAATACAGCATGAACATCAACCTTTATTCCTTAACTGCTATTCGAAAGTGTCCAAGTTCCGATGAAAAGGAAAAAAGCCGATGCACTTTTGTTCAATATGTCACAATCCTTGCGGATCGCGGAGTAAAGATAGGTATTTTCCGGCGGATATCCAATTCGGAGACGATCGGCAAATCGATATAAGCAAAACCTATGCATCCATAAAAAGATATGAATGAAAAATCGAACCACCTATCGAATAATTCTTTATCTTTGTACAACAGAAAATTTAATAACGGTTAAAACAATACAACTATGATCAGCAAGAAAATGCAGGAGGCGATCAACGCCCAGATCAATGCCGAATTGTGGTCGGCTTATCTCTATCTCTCGATGTCGATGGATGCAGCCGACAAGGGCCTCAAAGGTTCCGCTCACTGGTTCGCACTCCAGTTCAAAGAGGAGCAGGAGCATGCCGAGAAATTGGCGGACTACCTCCAATCGCAGAACGCCAAAGTCGTGCTGGCGCCCATCGCCGCCGTGCAGACCGAATGGCCCTCGGTAGTGGCGATGTTCGACGACACGCTCACGCACGAACAGGAGGTGACGGCAATGATTCACGAGTTGTGCAAGCTGGCCGCCGCCGAACAGGATTTCGCCACGGCCAACATGCTCCAGTGGTTCGTCAACGAGCAGGTCGAGGAAGAGGAGACGGCCCGCGAGATTCTCGACGCCTTCAAGATGGTCGAAGGAGAGAAGGTTGGCGTCTACATGCTCGACCAGAAACTCGGCGCCCGCTAAAAAACGGCACCGTTTCATACGATCGGACGGCGCTCCGACTCTTGCAAGTCGGAGCGTCGTCGCGTTCGGAGAAGAAGAGAGGAGCGCGTTGTCCCGTGGGATAACGCGCTCCTACAAATATCGACGGATCGGGAACTACTCCTGTACGCAGCGCACGGACATTCCTTGCGAGCGGCGGTCTTTGTTCATCTTGAAGGTGCGTTTGCCGTTGACGATAAACATATACTGCCCGTAAAGCGTGGGATAGGTAATCAGGTCGGAAGAGGCCGCACCCTTCGTCCCGATCCACAGGCCGCTGTAAGGCGAAGCCTCGGTATAATCCAACCCGCCGGAAGCGTAGACGCGCGTACCGGTCGTGGGGAACCACTGCCCGTCCTGCTCGCAACCGCGGTTCGCATCGTCCCACGTCATTGCGTCATAGGTCAGCCAAGCGTAAGGCGTATTGCCGTCGGCGTCGCAGACCGGAACCTTGTAGCCTACGGGACAGGGGTCGTAGATCGTCTTCTTCCCGCTTTCGCCGCCCCAATAGTCGTCGTCCGACACGTCGACCCAGTCGCCGGTCTTGTAATCGTTTTCGACGATTTCCTCGCCGTACTCGTCCTTCTCGCCCGTATGCTTGTAGGTCATGGCATAGAAGACCATCGGACTCTGCACGGACTTGTCGATCGTACCGTGGTACTCGGTCATCGAACTGAACTTCGCAAGCGCCTTGTTGTCGATATCGTAGACCGTCGGTTCGCCGTCGACCTCATAGGTATAATCCTCGTTCATCACCGTGAAGGTCGTCGTGCCGGGGAACGGATCCTTGCGTCCCCACTGGTAGAGCATTCCGTTCGAATCGAAGCTGCCGCGTTCGACGGTCAGCGCACCCAGATTGCGGTCCATAAAGCTCCACGTCGTACCCGAAGCGTTGGGAACCGTCGTGAAGAGCGACGTCTCAGGATCGTAGTCGGCAACCCACAGATGCCAGCTCCAGAGAACCTTGCCCGAGGCGTCGAGGGCCGCTACGACGGCATTGCCGCTCGCATTCTCAGCGGTCTTTACTACGATTTTCTTTTCGTCGGAGAAATAGCTCACCTCGGAAACGAGGCTTTGCGCGCTCTGCCAGATCAGTTTGGCCTGCGCCGCCGCACCGATCGATTCGGTAGCGGAGTTTCCCTTGAACTCGGCGTCGAATACCGAAACCGAACCGGGAGAGACGATATAACAGTTGGCCGTACTCTTGTCGGAAAGGTCTACGGCATCGGCGGGAATGACGGGCTTCTCAGGTTCGGGATTTCCCCCCCCATCAGCGCCGTTATCGTCGTCGCTGCACGACGCAAGGAGCATTGCCGAACAAGTCAATAACATCATCACACCTCTCATCAACCTAACTTTTCTCATATGCTAAAAAATTTAGAACGTTCGCTGCAATACCGCAGTCTTGACAAATATACAAAATAAAATTGTAAAAACCGCCGCATAAAATTGTAAAAACCGCCGCCCGTCCGAACGCCTTGCCAGATGCGCATGTTCGCAAATGTTTCCCAAATCGGCGTCGGAGTGTCGATTTCGTCGGGGGAAATTCATTTTTTTAGCGATTTTATAATAAATTTGCATAGGATTCGTTAAAAAACAGACGATAAAAACATTTAAAAAACATAACATCCATGAGTGAAGTCATCAATATCAAGGAACTCAACGAACGCATCGAGCGGGAGTCGGTCTTCGTCGATACGCTCCGCACCGAGATGAGCAAGGTAATCGTCGGACAGACCCATCTGGTCGACACGCTGCTGATCGGCCTGCTGTCGAACGGCCACATCCTGCTCGAAGGCGTACCGGGTCTGGCCAAAACGCTGGCGATCACCACGCTCGCAAAGGCTGTGGATGCCGATTTCGCCCGCATCCAGTTCACGCCCGACCTGCTGCCCGCCGACCTGATCGGTACGCTCATCTATTCGCAGAAGAGCGAGGAGTTCATGGTGCGCAAAGGTCCCGTCTTCGCCAATTTCGTACTGGCCGACGAGATCAACCGTTCGCCGGCCAAGGTGCAGTCGGCGCTTTTGGAGGCGATGCAGGAACGGCAAGTAACCATCGGTGACAACACCTACAGACTGCCCGAACCCTTCCTCGTGCTGGCAACGCAGAACCCTCTCGAACAGGAGGGAACCTATCCGCTGCCCGAAGCGCAGGTCGACCGATTCATGCTCAAGGCCAAGATCTCCTACCCTTCGAAGCAGGAGGAGCGCGACATCGTGCGGATGAATCTCTCGGGCGACGGCATGCCCTCGCCGCACAAGGTGATCGCACCGGAAGATATCGTCAAGGCGCGCCGCGTCGTGGAGGATGTCTACATGGACGAGAAGATCGAAAAATACATCGTCGATATCATCTTCGCCACGCGCGAACCGGCCGAATACAACCTCCAGAAATTGCAGACGCTGATCGCCTACGGCGGGTCGCCGCGCGCTTCGATCTCGCTGGCGAAGGCCGCCCGCGCCTATGCCTTCATCCGCCGCCGCGGTTATGTCATTCCCGAAGACGTGCGCGCCGTCTGCCACGACGTGCTGCGCCACCGTATCGGGCTCACGTACGAAGCCGAGGCGGAGAACATCTCCACCGAAGAGATCATTACCGACATTCTGAACAACGTAATCGTCCCGTAACGCGATGATCGAGAACGAAAACGATATTCTGCGACGGGTCCGCAAGATCGAAATCAAGACGCGCGGACTGTCGAACGAAATCTTCGCCGGAAAGTACCATACGGCTTTCCGCGGACGGGGCATGTCGTTTTCCGAAGTGAGGGAGTACCGCGCCGGCGACGACGTGCGCGACATCGACTGGAACGTCACGGCGCGTTCGCGCTCGCCCCATATCAAGGTCTACGAGGAGGAGCGCGAGCTGACGATGATGCTGATGGTCGACGTCTCGGCTTCGCGCATGTTCGGGTCGACCCACTACCTCAAAAAGAACATCCTGACCGAAATCGCCGCCGTGCTGGCCTTCTCGGCCGCCCAGAACAACGACAAGGTGGGCTGCATCTTCTTCTCCGACCGTGTGGAAAAGTACATCCCGCCCAAGAAGGGACGCAGCCATATCCTGATGATCATCCGCGAACTGATCGGATTCCGGCCCGAATCGTCGGGCACGGCGCTCTCGGAGGCCGTGCGGTTCCTGACGGCCGTGATGAAGAAACGCTGCACGGCGTTCCTTCTTTCGGACTTCCTCGATCCCGCGCGCGACGGAGAGGAGTTCGCCAACGCCCTGAAAATCGCCGGCAGCAAGCACGATCTGGTGGGTATCCGCGTCTTCGATCCGCGCGAAGCCGCACTGCCCGACGTAGGCATCGCCGAGATGCAGGACGCCGAAACGGGCCGCAAGGTCTGGGTCGACACCTCGTCCGAAGCCGTGCGCGAACATTACGCCCGTGCGTGGGAACAACGGAGCGCCGCCATCGAATCGCTGCTGAAACACAACCGCATCGACACGGCGACGATCTCGACCGACGAAGATTACGTGGTGGAACTCATCAAACTCTTCAAGCAACGATGAAACGACCCACATTACTCATAGCGGCGGCAGCCGCCCTGTTCACGACGGCAACCGCCGGCGCTCAGACCCCCGTGGTCGAGGCGCGCGTGGTGCCCGACAGCATCGGCATCGGCGACATTTTCACGCTCGAAATCGACGTCGAACGCGATCAGGTGCAGGTGACCGAATTTCCCGTTTTCGAAAACGACGAACGGCTCGAAGTGGTGCAGTCGCTGCCCGTCGACACCCTCTCGCAGGAGGGACGGCAGTTGAAACTGCGCAAACGCTACATCATGCAGGCCTTTTCGGAAGGACGCTACAATCTGGGGCGGCCGGGCGTGCTTTACGCCGACAAGAACATCGTCGATACGCTCTACACGTCCGACTCGCTGCGGCTCGACGTGGGAACCTTCCAGATCGATACGACCAAGCAGACGATCTACGACCTCAAAGCGCAGCGAACCCTTCCGTTCCGCGCCGAGGAGATCGCAGGATACCTCTTCTGGGGGCTGTTCCTGCTGCTGAACCTCGCGGCATTGTTCTTCGCGCTGCGCTACCATCTGGCCAAACGCGGCAAGCATCTGAGCGATCTCTTCCGTCCGGCGCCGCCGGCACCGCCCCACGTCGAGGCGATCCGCGCACTCGAAACGCTCCACAATCAGAAACTGTGGCAGAACAACAAGCACAAAGTCTACTATTCGGGGCTGACCGACATCCTGCGCCGCTATCTGGCGGGGCGTTACGGCATCGGCGCGATGGAGATGACCTCCGACGAGATCATCGACGCGGTGCGCCCGCTCGATCTGCCCCGCAAGAGCGAGATGGAGCTCACGGCGTTGCTGCGCGAAGCCGATCTGGTGAAATTCGCCAAGGCGACGCCCGAAGCCGCCCGCAACGAAGAGGCCTACCAATGGGCCTACTATTTCGTCGAGGAGACCAAACCCGTCGAAGAACAACCCTCGGCCGAAGCGGAGGAACCGTTCGACCTGACGCCTAAAAACGACAGCCATGCGTAGAATCACCCTACTACTCGTTTTCGCGCTGCTGAGTGTCGGAGCCATGGCGCAGCAGTATCCCGAACGCCGGCAGGTGCGCAAGGGCAACCGCGCCTATGAAAAGGGGAACTATCAGGACGCAGCAGGCCGTTACATGCGCGCGCTGGGCGCCGATCCCTCGTCGTTCGAGGCGCACTACGATTTGGGAAACGCCCTCTATCGGCAGGAGATGTACGATCAGGCGGCGCAGGTGCTGCAACAGACGGCCGCAGACTCGCTGGCGGTTCCCATCGACCGCGCGCAGGCCTTCTACAATCTGGGCAACACGCAGTTCCGGCAAAAGAAATACTCCGAAGCGCTCGAAAGCTACAAAAACTCGCTGCGCCTGAATCCCGACGATCAGGAGGCGAAATTCAACTACGCCTATGTCAAGAAACTGCTCGACGATCAAAATCAGCAGAATCAGGACAACAAGGATAACAAGGACGACAAGAACAAGGACAACCAGCAGAACCAGAACGGTCAGGACCGGCAGAACCCGCAGGACAACAAGGACGATCAGCAAAATTCCGACCGGCAGGGCGAAGACCAAGAGCAGAACGGCAACGGCGACGACCAACGGAACGGTCAGCCCGATCAACCGCAGGAAGGCGAAGGAGAGCCTCAGCAGGCCGGCATTTCGCCCGCCGAACAGGAGCGGATGCTCGACGCCATCCAAGCGCAGGAGGACAAGACGCAGGAGAAGCTCAAGGAGAAGGCCGGCGCCGTGGTGCGGCTCAAAAAGAACTGGTAAAAACAATTAAAAATTAACAATTGACAATTAACCTTTCAGCATACGGCGGTTGCCGAATGTATCGGAGCGTTCCGGCGAAGTCCGTACAAACAGAACGGCAAATAATTGCCAATTAATTGTCAATCGTCAATTATTCACTGAAATGACGTTTCATAATCCCCATTTGCTGTGGCTGCTCACGCTGCTCCTGCCGGCGGCAGTCTACTACGTCTACCGGTTGCGGAAGGGCGGCGCGGCGCTGCGTATCTCGTCGGTGGCGGGCGTATTGAAAGCGCCGCGCACGCTGCGCTACTATCTGCGCCATGCCCCCTTCATTCTGCGCATGGCCGCCTTGGCGCTGCTTATCGTCGCGCTGGCTCGTCCGCAGTCGGCAGAACGAAATACACGTACCAGCACCGACGGAATCGACATCATGCTGGCGCTCGACGTCTCGGGATCGATGCTGGCGCGCGATTTCCGCCCCGACCGGCTCGAAGCGGCCAAGGAGGTCGCCGGTTCGTTCATCTCCGACCGGTACGGCGACCGGATCGGACTGGTGGTTTTCGCCGGAGAAGCCTTCACGCAAAGCCCCCTCACCTCCGACCAAAGCACACTGCTCACGCTGTTGGGGCGCGTGCGCAGCGGCCTGATCGAGGACGGCACGGCCATCGGCAACGGATTGGCGACGGCCGTCAACCGTCTGCGCGAGAGCGATGCCAAGAGCAAGGTCATCATCCTGCTGACGGACGGCGTGAACAACCGCGGCGAGATCGCCCCCGTCATGGCGGCCGGCATCGCCAAGGAGCAGGGCATCCGCGTCTACACGATCGGCGTCGGATCGCGCGGCACGGCTCCTACCCCTGCCATCGACATGTTCGGCAACATGACGTTCGTACAGGCCAAGGTCGAAATCGACGAAAAGGCCCTGCAAGAGATCGCCGACACCACCGGCGGCCGTTACTTCCGCGCGACGGACAACGAAAAGCTGCGCGCCATCTACGACGAGATCAACCGCCTCGAAAAGAGCAAGGTCGAGGTAGCCGATTTCACGACCTACACCGAGGAGTACCTCGCATGGATAGTGGCGGCGCTGGCGCTGCTCTTCGCGGAATTCCTGATTCGCACCCTGATTCTTAAACGCATACCGTAATGTTTCGTTTCGCACATCCCGAATACCTCTATCTGCTGCTGGCGGTGCCTGTGCTCATCGCGCTTTTCGCATGGGCGCTCTACGACCGGCGGCGGCGACTGGCCCGTTTCGGCGATCCGGCGACGGTAGCCATCCTCATGCCCGACGTTTCGACCGGCCGCATAAAGCTGAAATTCATTCTGTTCTGTACGGCCGTCACGCTTCTGATCCTCGCCGCGGCGCGACCGCAGTTCGGCTCGAAACTGCGCGAAGAGAAGAGCGAGGGCATCGAGATGATGCTTGCCGTCGACATCTCCAATTCGATGTTGGCCGAAGATTTCGAACCCAACCGTCTCGAACGGACGAAATACGCCGTCAACAAACTCTTCGACGGTCTGAAACAGGATCGCGTTGGGGTAATCGTCTTCGCGGGCGACGCCACCGTGCAGCTTCCGATCACCTCCGATTACCGCATGGCCAAAGCCTTCGCCAAGCGGATTTCTCCTTCGATGGCCTCCGTGCAGGGAACGTCGATCGGCAAGGCGCTGTCGCTGGCCGAGATGTCCTTCTCGAGCGGCAGCGGCGATTCGCGCGTGATCATCCTGATCACCGACGGCGAAGACCACGAAGGAAACGTGATGCAGGCCGCGCAGCGTGCGGCCGAGCAGGGCATCAAGATCTTCACGATCGGCATCGGCACGCCCGAAGGCGCTCCGATCCAGATCGGCGGGGAGTTCATCAAAGACGAGAAAGGCGACATGGTCGTCTCGAAACTCGACGAGAAAATGTTGCAGGAGATCGCCCAGACCACTGGCGGCGCCTACATCCGCGCCACCAAACAGTCGATCGGACTGGACGAAATCGTGCGCGCGATCAACGACATGGAGGAGTCGGAACTGGCGACCGTACGCTTCGAAGAGTACAACGAGCAGTTCCAGTACCTCGTAGCCATCGCCTTTGTGTTGCTGCTCATCGAGTTCTGGCTGCTCGACCGACGCAATCCGCTGCTGGCGCGATTCAACATCTTTCGCGAACAGCGCACCGACGCCGACAACTATAATCCTTATAATCGATGAAACGAACCTTCTTACTCCTCTCTCTTCTGCTGACGTTCGGCATTCATGCCGACTGCGCGGCGTGGGGAACCATCGGTCACCGCGCCATCGCCGAAGTGGCCGAACGCCATCTTACCCCGAAGGCCAAAGCGGCTATCGAACGTTACACCGGCGGTACGCCGTTGGCCGAATACGCCGTTTTCATGGACGTGGTGGTCAATGATCCGCGCTACAAGGAACCTTTTCGCGGATGGCACGCTTCGATCGCCGACGCGGAGTGCAACTCCCCCGTCGAAGTGCGGATAAAATACCGCAAGGGGCGCGACGGCGTGACCGGATCGGAGACCCTGACCGAAGCGTTGAAGGACTACCGCAGTCTGGACGATTCGGTGGTGCTGACCTATATCAAATGCATCGTCCACATGGTCGCCGACTTCCATTGTCCGGCGCACGTGCGATACACCGACGCCCATAACGAAGGAAAATTCAACGTGACGTTCTTCGGCAAGACCAAAACGTTGCACAGCGTCTGGGATTCGGGCGTCATCGCCCGCAATCATCCCGACTGGAACTACGAGCGTTACGCCGATTATCTCGACAACGCCTCCAAACGCGAAATCCGACGGATGACCAAAGGATCGTACCGCGAGTGGTTCGAAGACGCCGCGCGCGACGTACGCCCCTCGATCGACTGGGTCGCTTCGGGCGACACGCTGGGCGAGGAGTTCATGATCAAGGCGACGCCGTTGGCCGAACAGCAACTTCGCAAGGCGTCGTACCAGCTGGCTGCGGCGCTCAACCGGATTTTCGGGAAATAGCCGACTGCAACCGCCGATAAATAACGCATGCAAACCGCCCTGCCGTTTCCGGCAGGGCGTTGTCTATTTCTTACCCCGATCGGAAAACCGTGCGGTATTGCCGTCGTATTATAACGGTTATTTTCATATCGGCGCACCGACTGACCGGCCTTGTCTGAAACAATCACAAGGGAAACCGCAGCAGAGGAGAGGGGCAATGCCGCCGAAAAAAAGCGGCGACGGAATTTTCCGTCGCCGCATATTTACCAAACCTGACTGCCGCCTTCCGAATACGGCTAAAAATAGCTCACCGGTTTCCCTTCGATAGCCGACAACAAGGCGTTGGCGACCGATGAAGCGCCGATACGGAAGAATTGCGGCGTAACCCATTTCTCGCCCAGAATCTCCCGCACGATCGTATAGTAAAGTACCGCGTCGGCAGCCGAACGCACGCCTCCGGCTGGTTTGAAACCCACCATGCGGCCCGTTTTTTCGTAATAATCCCGAATGGCCCGACACATGACCACCGCCGCTTCGGGCGTCGCCGCCACGTCGATCTTGCCCGTCGACGTCTTGACGAAATCGGCGCCGGCGAACATCGCCAGCAACGCAGCGCGGCGGATCAACTCGGGCGTTTTCAGTGCGCCCGTCTCCAAAATCACTTTCAGCACCACATCCTCGCCGGCCTCGCCGCGCAACACCTCTACCTCGTTGGCCACTTCGTCGTAATGGCCTTCGAGCATTTTGCCAACATTGATCACGATATCGATCTCGTCGGCTCCGTTTTCGACGGCCATCGCCGTCTCGAGCATCTTCACCTCCAGAAAGGTCTGCGACGAGGGAAATCCGCCCGCGACGCTCGTAATACGCATCGGCGTATCGTCCACGGCAAGTCCCACCGTCTCGATGAAAGGCGGATAGATGCAGATGGACGCGACATTGGGAATATGGGGATATTTCGTGTAAAACGCTACGGCTTTCTTCGCAAAAGCGGTCACCGATTCCACCGAATCGTTACACGAAAGGGTCGTCAAATCGATCGCCGAGTAGCAAAGTTTGTAAACCTCGGTCGTCTCATACTTTTTCGCCGCATCCCGGATGCGCGCAATCTCCTCCGCCACCTGAGCTTCGCTCCAAGCGGGAGCATATTCCGATAGATGATTTACATACTCCATAGCAAGATATTTTTCTCTCTATACAAATATAACCATTTTTCCGCTATACAAGCAGATTTCCGGCCAAAATCTCAAAAAAATCCGGGTTCTATTCGAACCCGGATTTTTTATACGGACGTTCTCGGCCGACAAGGGCAAAACCTGCTTGCAGACTGTGCCGAGCACAGAAAACAACGGCCGAAAACGAAACTCTTTAGAACGAGAATCCGCTCTTGAACAGAGGTTTGAGATTGACGTCCTTCGAAGCCTTCTTCAACAGGGCGGAATCCTTGGCAACGGCAGCCTTCAACTGAGCGCCCGCAGCCTGCATATCGCCCTCTTTGGTAGCGATTACGGCACGCAGATAGTCGGCATCGGCCGTATTCTCACCGGCCAGCGCCTTCTTGGCAGCCGACAGATCGTTGTTCATCACGGCAGCGACGGCGGCGTTGTAACCGTTGAGTTTGGCAGCGGCTTCGCCATACTGGCCCTGAGCGGCAGCGATCAGACTCTTGGTCTCGGCATCGGCGGCAGCGGCATATTTCTTCGCCTCGTCGACATTGCCGGCAGCCAGATTAGCCAGCGCCAAGTTCGAATTCAGCTCCTGCGTATTGCCGCCGAGCTTCACAGCCTGCTTCAGAGCAGCCAACGCCTTATCGGCATCGCCCATCTGAAGATAGGTAGCGCCGAGATTGGTGTACGCACGGGCATCGTTGTATTTCTTAGCGGTATACTCCAGAACTTTTGCCTTCACGGCGTCATCCTTGATCAGCGTGGCAACATGAAGCAACTCCTCGTTGTTCATCTCGTCGAGTTTGCCGCTGTTTACCAGCGCCAGCATCTCGGCGTCGCTCTTACCGGTGATCTCCATGTTGTTGACCAACTGTGCACGGCGCAGTTTCGGCAGCACGTCTTCCTTCAACTCGCCGTAAACCGACGACATGTTCTTGATCTGGTTCTCGCGCTCGGCCGACGAATCGTACATGCTCAGCACCTGAAGGATCAGGTCCTTATCCTGAATGTTCGACTTCTCGACCATCTCCTTGAAACCTTCCCAGTCCTCACCGTAACCGGCAGCGTCGATATTGAAACCGTACTCGGCGAGAATCTTGTCGACAGCCTTGCGGCCCGTTTGGCTACGAGCGCTGGCCAACTTGTCGTTGAACTTCTCGGGACCGTCGGGCGAAGCGTAACCGTTGACATAAAGGCTCTGTGCGATACGATCGTTCTCCTTGTTGGCAACAGCGTTCTTCTCGAACTCGGAAATCTGCTCGTTCTTCTTGAGCGCCTTCTGATTCACCACCGAGCTGTTGATCTTGTAAAGGATTTCGGCCTTATCCACTTCGTTGGTCGTACGCTTGTAGTTGTTGGCTGCGGTGGCAGCGACATCGCCGTAATTGAAATCTTTCTGCATCGTGTTGACGCCCTCGGCAATGAAAACGCCGCACTGAGCGCGCAGGGCCATCGCCTCGGCCGATTTCGGATTGGCCAGCACGGCTGCCTCCTCTTTCGACACGGGTTTGCCCGTCGAAGCGTTGTACATCACGAACTCGCTGGCGCCGTTGCATTTGCTCTCGATGAGCACGCGCAACTCGCTCTGATCCATACGATCGTCATAGGGGAACTCGACATGCTGCGTATAGGTGCCGCCGTTGTCGGCCGAAATGACCGTATAGTTATCGTTCACCTTCTCGCCCTGTACATATTTCGGAGTGCCGGCCACTTCGCCGCCTTCGAATACGATCACCGGCGTCAGACGCAGCGTAGCCTTCTTGTTGAAATAAGCTGCGGGGAAGTTTACCGTAATGTCGGCACCTACAACACCGTTGTTAAGCGTCAGCACCTTCGGCGTGCAAGAGTAAGTAACCTCTTCCTGTTTCTTACTCATCTTCTTGAAACAGTTACAACCCGACAAGGTCAGGGCAGCTGCGGCAAGAACCATGCTAAATTTTACCAAGTTCTTCATAATGAATTAGTTATTAAAAATTGTTGTGCATTGATTTCGTTTCTTTCTGTTTGCATCCGCACTTCGGGCCTCTTTTCCAAGGCCTTCCGAACCAGAATACATGCAAATATATAAAAAACCGTGCAGATTATACAACTTTTTTCAGAAAAAAACCACCTCGAACGAAAGTTCGAAATGGTTTTTTATCGCAGACGTCCGAAAACGTCGTCTATCTTGCAGCGAAACTCACAAACGGGTTCCGCTCCGACAGTTAGTCACGGTGACGATCGTCGCGGCGACGCTCCCGATCCCCGCGCGGACGGCGTTCGCGCTCCACGTATCCTTCGGGTTTGGGAAGAAGCGCGCGATGCGAAAGTTTCAGCTTGCCGGTCTTCTCATCGACACCGATCAGCTTCACGTCGATCATCTCGCCCTCTTTCAGGCCGCTCTCCTCCATCGTCTCGAAACGTTTCCAGTCGATCTCCGAGATATGGAGCAGCGCCTCCTTACCGGGCATGATCTCGACGAACGCACCGAACGGTACGATCGATTTGATCTTGCCGTTGTAGGTCTCGCCGATCTCAGGTACGGCAACGATCTCCTTGATGCGCTGCAACGCGGCATCGATCGCAGCCTTATCCACACCGAAGACATCGACGATACCCTTCTGATCGTCCTCCGTAATGGTAATGGTGGTGCTGGTCTGCTTCTGAATCTCCTGAATCACCTTTCCGCCCGGGCCGATCACGGCGCCGATCGAATCCTTCGGGATGTGGATCTGCACCAGACGCGGTACGAACGGTTTGTAATCGGCGCGCGGCTCGGCGATGCAGTCGGTCAGAATGTTCAGAATGTGCATACGTCCCTTCCGGGCCTGCTCCAACGCGGCGGCCAACACCTCGTAGGAGAGGCCGTCGACCTTGATATCCATTTGCGTGGCGGTAATGCCGTCCTTGGTTCCCGTCACCTTGAAATCCATATCGCCCAAGTGGTCTTCGTCGCCCAGAATATCCGACAACACGGCCCACTTGCCGCTCTCGGAATCCGAGATCAGCCCCATGGCAATGCCCGATACGGGTTTGCGCAGTTTCACGCCCGCATCCATCAGCGCCAGCGTACCGGCGCAGACGGTCGCCATCGACGACGAACCGTTCGACTCCAGAATATCCGAAACCACACGCACGGCGTAGGGATTCTCCTCGCCCAGCGGAATCATCGGTTTGAGCGCACGCCAAGCGAGATGGCCGTGACCGATCTCGCGACGGCTCAGACCGCGGGCGGCTTTCGCCTCACCCGTCGAGAAGGGCGGAAAATTGTAATGGAGCACGAACTGCTCGGTGCCCTGTACCAGCACCTCGTCCTTGACCTTCTCGTCCAGCTTCGTACCGAGCGTCACGGTCGCCAGCGCCTGCGTTTCACCGCGGGTGAAGACAGCCGAGCCGTGTGCGGCGGGCAGGTAGTCGGTCTCGCACCAGATGGGACGAATCTCGTCCGTGCGACGGCCGTCGAGACGCTTACCCTCGTCGAGGATCATATTGCGCATCGCCTTCTTCTGCACGTAGTCGTGGAAATAGCGGTGGATGAGCGAAGCCTTCTCCACGAGCTCCTCTTCGCTGTAACGCGATGCGAACTCGGCTTCCAGCGCATTGAACATCTCTTCGCGCTCGTGCTTCATCGTACCGCTCGTGGCAATGGCGTACGCCTTATCGTAAAGTTCCTTGATGATCGTCTGCTTCAGCTCCTCGTCGTTGACCTCATGGCAATACGTGCGTTTCACGTCCTTGCCCAGCTCCTTCGAGAGCTCGATCTGCATGGCGCAGTGCTTCTTGATCTCCTCGTGCGCGAATTTGATGGCGCCGAGCATCACCTCCTCGGAAACCTCTTTCATCTCGCCTTCGACCATCAGGATATTGTCGATCGTACCGCCGACCATGATATCCAGATCGACCTCGCCCATCTGCGAGTAAGTGGGATTGATGCAGTACTCGCCGTTAATGCGGGCCACACGCACCTCCGAAATCGGACCGCCGAAGGGGATGTCCGATACGGCCAGCGCCGCCGAGGCGGCCAGACCCGCCAAAGCGTCGGGCTGAATGTCCTTGTCGGCCGAGATGAGGTTGACCGTTACGTAAACTTCGGCGTGATAGTCCGAAGGAAAGAGCGGACGCAGGGCGCGGTCGATCAGACGCGCTACGAGCACCTCGCTGTCGTTGGCTCGGCCTTCGCGCTTCATGAAACCGCCCGGATAGCGGCCGCATGCGGCATATTTTTCCTTGTATTCCACCTGCAACGGCATGAAATCCGTGTCGGGTTTTGCATCTTTGGCAGCAACGACCGTCGCAAGGAGCATCGTATCGCCCTGTCTTACGACTACCGCACCGTCGGCCTGCTTGGCCAGTTTGCCGGTCTCGATCATGATCTCGCGTCCGTCGGCGAGCGTGATGAATTTCTGAACGGCGTTGTACAGCTTCTTTTCTTCCATAACGTCAAATAATATACTTCGAATCTTGAATTTTCATACAAAATGGAGCGGCCACTCGCAGTGACTGCCCCATTTTCCGGCACCCGTACTATTTACGGAGATTGAGCGTCTTGATGATGGCGCGGTAGCGCTCGATGTCGATCTCCTTGAGGTACTCGAGCAACTGGCGGCGCTTACCGACCAGACGCAACAAAGCGCGCTGCGTACCGAAATCGTGACGGTTGCTCTTCATGTGCTCCGTAAGGTGGCTGATACGGAAAGAGAACAACGCGATCTGGCTCTCAGGCGAACCCGTGTCGGTGTTAGACTTTCCGTACTGACCGAAAAGCTCCTGCTTTTTTTCTGCTGTTAAATAAGCCATTTTGATAGATTTATTTCGTTCCACTCTACGACGCATTCCCCTTACTATGAAATCACGCCAGAGCGTGGCGCAAAGGTACACTAAATTTATTTAGTAACCAACCGTTTGAATAAAAAAAGATTACATAACGAGCACTTTTTTGCCGATTCGCATGAATTTTAGTTATATTTGCGGCAGATTCATTTACCTCACGCGATGCTATTCTCCACATCCTGTCGCAGGTTGCTCTTCGGAGCCCTGCTCTTTACGGCCGGCTGCCGCCCTTCGACGCCTTATCTGACGGTCGAAGGCTCCGTGCTCGGCACTACGTTCCGCATCAAGGCCCAGACGACCCTGCCGGCGGACGAGATTTACGCCCGAATCATGGCGCTCGACGCCGAGATGAAACATTCGATGTCGATCTTCGACGAAGAGTCGCTTCTGAGCCGTATCAACCGCGGCGAAAGCGATTCGCTCGACAGCCATCTGATCTATAACATCCTCGCCGCCGACTCCGTAAGCCGTCTGAGCGACGGTATGTACGACATCACCGTCAAGCCGCTGGTCGAAGCGTGGGGATTCGCCGGCAAAGAGGGCAAGGAGTCTCCGAACATCGATTCGATTCTGCCGTTGATCGGGTATCGCAAAATCCGTATCGAAGGGAACCGCCTCGTCAAGGAAGACCCCCGCATTCAACTCGACTTCAACTCGATCGGAAAGGGATACATGGTCGATCTGATCGCCCGAACGCTCGAACAGAACAACGTAAAAAACTACTTGGTGACCATTGCCGGAAGCGGACGCTGCCGGGGCGTGAACGAGCGGGGCGGCAAGTGGCGCATCGGCATCGAAACCCCGTACGACAACAATTTCTCGGACCAAGACCTGCAACGCATCGTGGAGGTGACCGACATCAGCTACACCACTTCGGGCAACTATCGCCGTTTTTACTACGCCGCCGACGGCCGCAAAATCGCCCATACCATCAACCCCATCACGGGTCAGAGCACCGTGACACGGTTGTTATCGGCTACGGTTTTCTGCGACAATGCCACACGGGCCGACGCGCTGGGAACGATGTTCATGGCGCTCGGATCCGAACGCGCCGTGGAGAAGGCCCGCGAACTGGAAAAGGACGGAGTGATGGCCTATTTCATCTTTGCCACCCAAAAGGCCGACGGACGACAGCGCAACGAACGTCCCTGCGACTATGAAACGTGGGCTTCTCCGGCTCTCGAAAACCTGCTGAACCGTTAGCGATCCATGAAAAAAGCGCTTTTTCTCTACAATACCGCAGCCGGACGCGGCCGCATCGCCCGTAACGTTGCAGGCATCGCGGAGATCTTCGCCGAGAACGGCTGGGAATTGCGTCCCGAAACGATCGACTTCACCCGCAACCCGTTCGACGCGCACCCCGACATCCAACGGGTCGTGGTCGCCGGCGGCGACGGAACCGTCAATTACGTCGTCAACCGCATGCGCGAACGGGGATTGTCGCTCGAACTGGGGATCATTCCCGCCGGTACGGCCAACGATTTCGCCGGCATCGTGGGAATGGACAAGGAGCCGCTCGAAGCGGCCCGGCAAATCGTCACGGGCGAAATCGAAGCGCTCGACTGCGGCGTTGTCAACGGGCTGCATTTCGTCAACATCTTTTCGTTCGGCATCTTCACCACCACCTCCCAGCGCACTCCCGACGAACGCAAGCACCGTTTCGGAAAGCTGGCCTATATCATGGAAGGCATCAAGGAATTGCGTCACATGCACGCCGTTCCGCTGCATGTACGCACCGAAAGCGAAGAGTTCGATTTCCGCGCACTGATGACGCTCGTCTTCAACGGCGAAACGGCAGGAGGATTCCGCTTGGCCAACACATCGAGCGTGCGCGACGGAATGTTCGACTGTATCCTGCTCGAAAAGCGCAACTTTTTCGTTTCGTGCTTCGCCATGCTGCGCTACCTTTGCGGCGGCCATCCCCGCTGCGTACGGCATCTGCGCGCCGCGACGCTGCAAATCGCCTCGCCGGTCGACGAACCGACCGACGTGGACGGACAGCAAGGCGCCCGTTTCCCGCTCGACGTCCGCTGCCTGCCCGGCCTGCTGCGCGTAGTCTGCCCGCGCAACGGCGGCAAAACGAAATAATCGGCCCTCCGCATCCGAAAAGATGCCCGAATAGAACGGATTCGAAGCACATTCCTACCGAATAAGTTTCGATTCAGACCTCTCAACTCGTCGATTTTTCTTATCTTTGTTGCCGATTTCGACAAACGATGAGACGGAATACGGGCTATAAGATCGTACTCGCCGCGATGATGGCGCTCGCCATCGTCAACGTTTACGTGAGCAAAGCGCTCGACGTCCACTCGAATCATCCGCTTTCACGTTCCGAATGCGCCGCCTCGGGCAGCGACTCCGTCATCGAAGAGTACTGTCTGATCTGTCATTTCCATCTGGCGGCGTGCACCGAAGCGGAATCCTTCCTGCCGACGCTCATCGTCACCTTTCAGGAGCGTCCCTATCAATGTTATCTCACCCGGGGCTTCTCGCCCGTTTCCCACAGTTACGGACTGCGGGCGCCTCCCGTCGCCGCATAGCGTCTTTACGGCCGGCTGCAAGCCGGCTCACACAACCGATCCCGCGATCGGATTTGCGCATTTTCTTACTATAAACCAACACCATGAAACCATATATTCTGCTGCTGAGCCTGCTGCTCGGCAGCCTTACGGCATATGCAGACTCCACTGTCAAAAAGGAGACCGAAGCGATCCTGATCGGGCACGTCGTCGACAGCCGCAGCGGCGAACACCTTCCATTCATCACCGTCACCGTCAAAGGGACGACCCTCGGCACCACGACCGATGCCACCGGACACTACCTGCTGGGAGACCTGCCCGTCGGAAAACCGCTTACCGTCGTGGCGCAGTCGGTCGGATACAAACCGGTCGAACATACCGTCACCCTGCGCGGCAACTCCACCACCGAGCTGAACTTCGAATTGGAAGAGCAGGCGATCGACGTAGACAAGGTGGTCATCGAAATCGACCGCAACTCGGTGATCCGCAAAGAGACGCCTTCGCTGGTAAATATTCTCAACAGCAAGCTCTTCGAACGCACCAACGCCGCCACGCTGGCCGACGGACTGAGTTTCCAGCCGGGCGTGCGCGTCGAGGACGGCTGCCAGAACTGCGGCTTCACGCAGGTGCGCATCAACGGTCTGGACGGCCACTATTCGCAAATCCTGCTCGACTCGCGGCCGCTCTTCTCGGCCCTCAACGGCGTCTACGGACTGGAACAGATTCCCGCCAACATGATCGAACGCGTGGAGGTGATCCGCGGCGGCGGATCGGCGCTCTTCGGCGCATCGGCCATCGGCGGCACGATTAACATCATCACCAAGGAGCCGCTGCGCAATTGGGCCGAACTCTCTCACACGATCCTCTCGGTGGGATGCGGAGGTTCCTACGACAATAACTCGACGATCAACGCCTCGCTGGTAACGACCGACCACAAGGCGGGCATCTACGTCTACGGACAGAACCGCTACCGTTCGGCCTACGACCACGACGGCGACGGTTATACCGAGTTGCCCAACCTGCGCAACCAGATGTTCGGCATGCGGTCGTTCCTGCGTACGGGCGGCCACTCGAAACTGACGCTCGAATACCACGGCATCAATGAATTCCGGCGCGGCGGCAACCGCCTCGACCTGCCGGCGCACGAAGCCAACATCACCGAACAGACCGACCACAATATCAACGGCGCTTCGGTGGCCTTCGACCTCTTCTCGCGCGACGACCGTACGCGCCATCTGAACATCTACTCGGCCGTGCAGCAGACCACGCGCAAGAGCTACTACGGCGGCACGGGCGAAGGCGCGACCGACGAAGAGATCGAGAACGCCCGCAAGGCTTACGGCCGCACCGACGGACTGACGGTCATCAGCGGCGCGCAGTTCCTGCAACGGTTCAAACGGCTGCTGTTCCTGCCGTCGGAACTGACGCTCGGGGTGGAACACAGCTACGACCACATCGACGACGTGACCATCGGCTACGACATGCGCACCAACCAGAAGGTACACATCGTCAGCGGCGTACTCCAAAACGAGTGGAAGTCCAAAAAATGGAGCTTCCTGCTCGGCGGCCGCTTCGACAAACACAACATGGTCGACCACGTGATCTTCTCGCCGCGCGTCAACCTGCGTTACAACCCCGCCGAGCAGATCAACCTGCGTCTGAGCTACGCCGGTGGCTTCCGCGCACCGCAGACCTTCGACGAAGACCTGCACATCGCGCTCGTGGGCGGCGACCGCGTGGTGACGCAGCTCGCCGCCGACCTGCGCGAAGAGCGTTCGAACAGCCTCAGCGCCTCGGTAGACCTCTATCATACCTTCGGCAGCGTCGAGACCAACCTGCTCGTCGAAGGGTTCTACACCGCTCTCAACCACATCTTCGCCACGCGCTATCTGCCCGAACCCAACGAAAAGGGCGAAACGGTGCTCGAACGCTACAACGGAGGCGGAGCCACCGTGGCGGGCGTCAACGTCGAAGCGAAAGCCGCCTTCGCCCGCTGGTTCGACCTGCAGGCCGGCATCACGTGGCAGCGCAGCCGCTACGAGAACCCCGAGCATTGGAGCGACGACGCGCCCGACGAACGCCGCATGTTCCGTTCGCCCGACTGGTACGGCTACCTGACCGCCAACTTTGCGCCCATCAGGAGGTTCGACATTTCACTGTCGGGCACCTACACCGGCGAGATGCTCGTCCAGCACGCCGCAGGCTCGGGCACGCCGGTCGACGTGGCGGTCACCACGCCCGATTTCTTCGCGCTGAACGTGAAACTGGCCTACGAATTTCCGATTCTCAAAACGGTCTCCCTGCAACTCAATGCGGGCGTGCAAAATCTCTTCGACTCCTACCAGTCGGATTTCGATCAGGGATGGGAACGCGACTCGGGTTACGTCTACGGGCCGTCGCTGCCGCGCAGCTGGTTCGTCGGCGCAAAGATCCGGTTCTGAAACCGCATAAAAAACGAATTCCATGCGGCCGCCCTCTCCTTTCGGAAGAAGGCGGCCGTTTTTCGGTAAGTTGCGAAGGGGCGATTTTCCTCCGGCAATCCGCACTTCCGGCCCACTCTTCAACAAAAAAAGGCGGGGACGGACGGGCGTAGAACGCACAAATCCGAAAAAAAGAACGATTTTGTGGTCGTATTCTAATTTTTCCAGTATCTTTGTGAAACATGGAGGCTTACAGCAGCTCTGCAAAAAATCGTACCTCTAAAAATCAAACGCCCATGAAAAGACTGACAATGCTCATACCGGCCCTCGTCGTCGGTATCTTGTTGGCGGGATGCAGCGATGATTCCGAGCAAATTTCCCCCCCCCTGCCCCGTCTGACCCTTAACAGTGAAGCGGCGGTCGATGTTCCCTATGTCGGCGGAACCTACACGATCGCCTACACCCTCGAAAACGTCACGGACAAACGTCCTTACGCCGACTCTTCCTGCGACTGGATAACGGTTCTGTCGCACACCTCCACCGAAGCAGAAATCAAGGTCGAACCCCTCGTCGACGAACCCCGCACGGGAAAGGTGACGCTCTCCTATCCCGAAAGCGACGATATCGTCGTGACGTTCAACCAGAAGGCGGCCGGAACTTTCACCGAAAGCATCTCCCTCTCGATCGAGGAGATTACGATGACCAGCGCCAAGGTGGTCGTTTCGAATCCCTACGAAGATTACTGGGTATGTCCGCGGGTCGAAACCAAGACCTTCTACGACTCGCAGATCGCGCCCGATCCTGAAAAATGGATCGCAACCTACTGCAACAAGGCCTCCTCGACGGGCATGTTCCCCGTATGGCGCAACTATTACTACGAGAACTTCAACAACAATCCGCTGACGTTCCCCGAATATTATTCGATCTCGAAGGAGGACGGCAACAGCCACTCCTTCACGAATCTGAAACCCGAAACGGCGTATGTCGCCTTCGGCATCGAGGTCGATCCGTTCTGCATCGCTACGGGCGAAATCGTCGCCAAGGAGTTCTCCTCCGCGCCGCTGCCCGCAGTCGAGAAGATCGATCTGGACTTCACGGTCGAGGCTTCGCTCGTATCGCGAAACGGCGACAACTGCTATTTCTCGGTGAAGGTCTCCCCGTCGAAAAACGACGTCCCCTACCTCTGCAAATGTTTCTTTACGCCGCAGCTGGAATCCACGATCAAGACTTGGGGCAACTTGGACGAGTATGTCAAGGACTATCTCTCGACCTACTATGCGACCGCCTTGACCTCGGAGATCCATACCGGAGCGTGGGCGGATGCGAATTTCAGACTCTACACATGGGATCTGACCGACAACTGCCCGCTGAGCATCGTTCTGTGCGGATGCGACGAATTCGGCCGCGTCACCAGTCAGATCGTCCGTCGGGATTTCACCCCGCCTCTTCAATAACGTCACCGAATTGTGAAATCATAAAAACAGGAAACCATGAAAAAGCATCTATTCCTATTTACGCTTCTATTCGGTACGATCTGCTCGGTTCCGAGCTGCAGCAACGACGACGACCAGCCGGCAGCGCCGGTCATCTCGACCGAACAGGAACAGCAGCTGCCGGTCCCCTTCACCGGCGGAGACTACACGATCACCTACGCCGTCTCGACGGCCGTCCGCCCCTATGTGGACAGCGACAGCGACTGGGCGCGCATCGTAAGTTCGAACGCCACGACGACGCACATCACCGTAGACGCGCACGAGGGCACAGCCCGTACGGCCAAAATCGTCGTCTCCTACGACGACGCCCAACCGCTGATCTTCACGGTGTCGCAGGCCGGAAAACCGGCTTTCAACGAGCGGCTGAAGGTGACGGCGGAGCCCGAATGCGACTCGTTCAAGATCATCGTCGAGAATCTCGAAGGCAAGGATCTCTGGTATTACTACATGGCTCTCACGAAGGAATACTACGACGAACACATCGCGGCCGACCCCTCGGCATGGGTTATCGAAAACGCCCGTCAGAAATACAACGCATGGCATAACTACTTCATGACATGGGGCGGAACCGTTACCTCGTTCGTCAATTACTACGCGCTGACGAACGACGCGAAAAACGAAACGGTATTCGAACAGTTCAACGACGGAAGCCGCGTACGCCCCGATACGGAGTACGTGGCGATCGCCTACGACCTCGATCCCGACGGAAACTGCAAAGGGAATTACTCGACCTGCGTCTTCCGCACCAAGGAATTGCCGCCCGTCGAGACCGTCGACGTAACGTTCGACCTGCAGATCAGTTACAACCCGCAGGACACGCGCTATCCCTTCCGCATAGACGTCACCCCTTCGATCGCAGACTGCTATTTCTTCTACTACATCGCTCCCGAAGCCGACTATCAGCAGGCGCTGGCAGCGTTGGGCGGCGGCGACCCCGACAAGATGACGGCCGAAATCTACAAGCAACTGGACGAACTGGGAGAGTTGTACAAATACCGTTACAGCGGCCAATACTATCAGACGTGGAATTTCCCCGCAGGGAGCGACGGCAAAGTCTCGCTGCGCGCCATTGCCTGCGGATTGGATCCCTACGACCGCATCAACTCCAAGGTAACGGTCAGCGAGCGCTACACCTTCACCGTCACGCCGAACTGAGCGTCGCAGAAGCGGTGACAGACGACGAGAGGCGGACTTCGATCGAAGTCCGCCTCTTAGTTACTGCCGCAACGGATCACTTCCACACCGAAAAGCGCCGCACGCAGGCCTCCCGCGCCGCCTGTTGACAGGCGGCGGCGCTCTCGGCGGTTACGACGGTATGCTTCTCCGACTCAGGACGGAAGGTATTGCCCGCAATGTCGGTACGCAGACAGGGAGCGACAAGCGCCTGAAACCATGTGCAGGCCGCCGTGTAGCGTCCGCAGCCGTAATCGAGATGGTAACCGTCGCGCGTGAACTCCAAAGGAGGATTGTTGAACTCGCCTGCCCGCAGATTCTGGATTGCCGTACCGGTGGGAATCACCGTCTCGATCCCGCTCTCGCCCATTATGCGCCGCACGACGCCGACGATGGCCTCGTACATCTGCTGCGGATCGTTGTCGTACTTCGGAAAGGCCTTGTGATCGGAACCCGACCCGTAAGCCCATGTCATCTGCCACGCCACGCACGCGCCGGCATTGGGACAGTAGAAACGCACCCGTTCTATGAGCCGTTCGAGCCACGGATGGTAGGAGCTGTAGATGCCGGAATAAGGCGACGACTGCTGCAATACCAGCACGTCCCACCGCTCGTCGCCGACCACTTCACGCATCGTGGCCGCCTTGGAGACCGTCGTCCAACGATTGTGCTCCGACTTATAATAGGTATACTTCGGCGCATCGGCGGCGTCGAACTCACAGTGCTGTTTCAGCGAGCAACCGCCATAATAGAGACGTCCCAATACCACGTTGCGGATACCGGCCGCTTCGAGCAGCTGGGGCAGATACATCATGCCGTCGTCGGTAAAGCTGTTGCCCACGCCCAGAATACGCAGGGTGTCGGGCTGCACGGGCAGCGGAAAGTTGGGGGCTTCGGGCTGCGCGCGCAGCGTCAGCACCACCAGCAAAGCGGATGCGCAAAGCGCAAAACGGAGAAGTTTTTTCATGGCGGTTGTATGTTTAGGTTCAAAAAAGCCGCCTTCCTAATTGAAGGCGGCCTGCACAAATTCGGGGAAGGCGGCCGCTACTCTTCGTCGGCCTCCTTCATGTTGTGATAGACGTTCACCACGTCGTCGTCCTCTTCGAGTTTCTCGACCAGTTTCTCGATCGACTCGCGGCCTTCGGCGTCCAGCTCCTTGGTGTCGGTCGGAACCCGCAGCGACTCTCCCGATACGATCTCGAAATTATTGTCCTCCAACCATTTCTGGATCGCACCGAACTGTTCGTAAGGAGCCTCTACCGTAACGGTCGTCTCGTCCTCGGGACAGAAATCGTCCACACCGGTGTCGATCATATTCAACTCCAGCTCCTCGAAGTCGGTGCCGGCCGGAACGTGGAACTTGAACGAGCACTTGTGTTCGAACATGAAAGCCACGCTGCCCGACGTACCCAATGCGCCGCCGCATTTGTTGAAATACATGCGCATGCTGGCTACCGTACGGTTGGTATTGTCCGTAGCGGTCTCCACCAGAAAGGCGATGCCGTGGGGGCCGTACCCCTCGTAAACCACCTCCTTGTAGTCCGACGTATCCTTCGAAATGGCGCGTTTGATCGCCCGCTCCACATTCTCCTTGGGCATGTTTTCGGCCTTGGCGTTCTGCATCAGAAGACGCAGGCGGACATTGGCCGTCGGGTCGGGACCGCCGGACTTGACGGCGATTTCGATCTCCTTGCCGATTTTGGTAAAGGTGCGGGCCATGTTGCCCCACCGTTTCAGTTTACGCGCCTTGCGGTACTCAAATGCTCGTCCCATGCTGGTTATCGTTTCGTTATTATTTTCAACAGTGGTGCAAAATTACGATATTTCATCGAAAAAGGAAAAAATTGCCGTAAAAAACGACCGGCGGCCGGCGGCAATGCGCTCTCAGCGTTCGTACTCGACGAAGACCGGTGCGCACGTACGCCCCGACCGCATCCAGATACAGCCCTGGATCAGGGCGGTATCGTTCGACGCAAGCAACCGGATGTCGAGGAAACGGCCGTTCGGCGTCACGTCAATCGCAGCCCCGTCGACCTCTTCGACCGTCCACTCCTCGACATTGTCGGGCAGATAGAGCCGCACAATGCGATCGGGCACCGTCACGACATAACCGTAACGCAATTCGCCGGGATTGAATCGCGGCACGTAATAAAGTTCGTATCCCTGCTGCTCGCTACGGGTTTTGATCCATACGGCCATCGTCTCGACCGCGTCGTAGGCCTCTGTACCGGAGGGAAATCGCCGCGGATCGGAGAGCGAAAGCAGATAGCCGTGCCCCACAGCGACCGGATGAGTGCCGCCTCGCACCCCGTTCTTCTCGGGAAATCCCTGCTGCCGGATCTCTGAGAAATTCGTCACTTCGCCCAGATCGAAGCAGGTGAAGGGGTTTGCGGCCCGATCGAAATAAATATTCCCAATTAGATCATAGAACAAAACGTTTTTCGACCTGTAAGGCCACCGGAGCCGATCGCTGCCTCCTTCCAGTACGAGCTTGATCTGGCTCTTCGTATAGGCAACGGTCAACTGTCCCGGATCGGCGGGAGGAATCACCTCGACTACGCTCTCTTCCTTTTCGCAGGCGCAAAGCCCGAGCAGAAGCCACAGAAACGTCTTCTTCCTCATAAGTATTCGGATTATCAATTCTATACGGACACAAATATAATAAAAAGTTCGGAATTATCCCGTGCCGTTACGCCGAATACACCTTCTTCGAGCGGTTCCGAAGTAAGGCAGTCCTCCGCGCAGAGTGGCTGTGGGCTGCCCTGCTCGCAAAGGCTCGTTTGCATCCTCCGCTGACTGCAGACCGAGATGTTACGACACGAAAAAGGATCGTCCTGAAAAAGGTTGCGTAACAACACCTCGCCGATTCCCGACGGAGCGATCATTTCGCTCCGAAGTCGAAGCACAGCTGCACGCAGTCGGCGCAGGCCTCGGGTGTGTTGCCGACGGTAAGGCCGACGCGTATGCGGCGCAGGCGGGAGGCGCAGGTGCCGAGGCCGGCAGCCAAGGTGGAGCCAAAGAGAGCGAAAACGCCCGCATGGCCCGCACCGGCGAAAAAAGCCTGCAAAATCCAGTCCCTGCAAATCGCTCCGTCGAACGGCATTCCGGGCACAGGAAATGCAGCGTCTCCTCCGGCCGAGGAGGGCGGGCGCTTCCGTTCGCCCGACGCAAAGACACCGGCCGAGGCCGAATCGTAAAACGAGATGTGGAAACGGCAGCGATTCTTCGGGTTTTTCGGGGATTTTTACGTATATTTGTTGCTATGAACGAACGATTGATTTTTCTCACAAACGACGACGGATTCGATTCGCGCGGTATGGAAGCCCTTATCGAGGTGGGCCGCCGCTTCGGACGGGTGGTGGTCGTCGCGCCCGAAACGCCGCAAAGCGGCATGAGTCATGCCTTTACGATGCTGTCGCCGCTCTTTATCCGCAAAGTGCGCGAAGAGGAGGGATTGGAAGTCTATGCCCTTTCCGGCACGCCGGTTGACTGCGTGAAGGCCGCTTTCGACTATCTGCTCTGCGACCGGAAGGTCGATCTGGTGCTTTCGGGGATCAACCACGGCTCCAATTCGGCCGTGGCGCTGCTCTATTCGGGCACGATGGGCGCCGCGATCGAAGGCAGTTTCTACGATTGTCCGGCCATCGGACTCTCGCTTACGGACCACACGGCGGACGCCGATTTCACAGCGGCCAAAATTTGGGGCGAGCGCATCGTCCGCGACGTGCTGGAACATCCCGTCGCATTGCCGCTCTGTCTGAACGTCAACATTCCCGCAGGGCCGCCCGAAGCGATCAAGGGCATCCGCATCTGCCGACAGGCGCAGGGGTTGTGGCGCGAACAGTTCATCTGTCGGCAGGACCCGCGCGGGCGCGATTATCTGTGGCTCACGGGCGAATTCATCAACGACGAGACCGAAGCCGAAGATACCGACGAGTGGGCGCTCACCCACGGTTACGTCTCGGTACAGCCCGTACAGGCCGACCAGACGGATTACCGGCGCATGGAGGAGATGCGGCGGCTCCTCGCCCGATAAACCCGAAAAAGAGAACTTCTCGGCAGGCGGAACCATTTGCAACCGCAGCGAATGTTGAACACGAAATTCACCGATTATGATAAAAATCTTTCTGATCATTGCCGTCATCATCCAGACCGTAGCGACGGTCTATGCCCTGCGACTGGTGCGGGCAACGAAATACAATGCCGTGTGGATTCTCTTTATCATCGGGTTTTCGCTGCTTTCGGTCGAGCGCATCGTGCAGGTAATCGCAGTCAACGGCGGCGTGGGCATCCCGCACGACACCTTCTCGTGGCTGGGCGTAGTCATCTCGATCTGCATGTCGATCGGCGTGATGTACGCTCACAAACTGATCCGTTACATCGACCGTCTCAACCGCCAGCGGCAACTGATGCAGAAACGCATCCTCACGGCCGTGCTGCGCACCGAGGAGAAGTCGCGGTCACAGTTCTCCAAAGAGCTGCACGACGGACTGGGACCGCTGCTTTCGTCGGCCAAGATGTCACTGACGGCGCTTTCACGCGAGGAGCGCACGCCGGCCCAGCGCGAGATCATCGACAACACGACCTACGTCATCGACGAGGCGATCCGTTCGCTGCGCGAAATCTCGAACAATCTCTCGCCGCAGGTGCTCAACGATTTCGGACTGGCGCGCGGCGTTCAGAATTTCATCTCGCGCAGCGCGGCGCTCCACAACGTAAGGATCCGCTTCACGACCAACCTGCGGGCGGAGCGGTTCGACACCGACATCGAGGTGATCCTCTACCGCGTGGTGTGCGAACTGATCAACAACTCGCTCAAACACTCAGGTTGCAGCGAAATCAATCTGTCGCTCTCTTCGAACGGAGACACGCTGTCGCTCGACTACTCGGACAACGGCTGCGGCTTCAATCCGGCAGCGGTGATGGATTGCGGCATGGGCCTTTCGAATATCGTCTCGCGCATCCACTCCATCAACGGGAACTGCAATGTGGAGGGGGCTAAAGGCAAGGGGATGCACGCTGCGATCCGCGTCAACGTCCGAGGCGAAGCGCCGAATGCCGGCGGAGCGAAACGCCGCGCCGCACGCCGCAGAAAAAGACGATAAGAGATGGAGAAAAAATGCAGAATCATACTGGTCGACGACCATTCGCTCTTCCGCAACGGACTGCGCGGGTTGCTGACGGCGCACGAAGCATACGAAGTCGTCGGCGAAGCCGCCTCCGGCGAGGAGTTTTTGGCAATGCTGCCGCAGACCGCGGCCGACGTGGTCTTCATGGATATCGCCATGCCCGGAATGCCGGGCGATCAGGCAACCGAGCAGGCGCTGGCGTTGCAGCCCGAACTGAAAATCATCACCCTGTCGATGTTCGGCGAAGAGGTTTACTACACGCGGATGATGACCGCCGGAGCCAAAGGTTTCCTGCTCAAAGACAGCGATTTCGGTGAAGTGACCGAAGCCATCGAAACCGTCGCGGCAGGGGGCAGCTACATTTGTCACGAACTGCTGGTTCAACTTACCGGACGGCTGCACTCGCCGCAGCGCATACAGTCGCTGCTGGACGGCGGAGAAGAGTTGTCGTCGCGCGAGCAGGAGATACTGGTGATGGTCTGTCGGGGACTGTCGAATCAGGAGATTGCCGACGAACTCTTCATTTCGAAGCGTACGGTCGACAAGCACCGCGCCAATATCCTCGAAAAAACAGGGTGTAAAAATACGGCCAATCTGGTCGTTTACGCCATCAAGCGGGGATTAGTCGAGATTTAGCGGTCTCTGGAACAAATGTTGGGATTATTTACTTATATTTGTAACCCTATTCATCATTTTCGACAGTGCCGTCGAACCGTATTTGTCCGGTTCGGCCGGAGGAGGGAAACGAAAGAGTGGAAGTCAAAGTAAAAAACATACGATTGAGATGAAAATTTTTCGATGGACGATACTGCTGACGCTTTGCTGCATCTGCGGCGCCTGCGGCGGCGGAGATAATACGACGCCGACCGATCTTACCGCCAAGGATGTAGCGGGAATCTGGCGGCTGAAGAGTTGGACCGGCGAAGCGCAGAATCCCGACGGCACGAGCTACACTTTCACCGACGTGATTTATGTCTATGTGACGCTGAACGAAAACAATTCCTACGCTCTCTATCAGAATGTCAGTGCAATCGGCGCCGTGAAGTTCACGGGCAGCTACTCGCTCGACGGCACGACGATTCACGGTTTTTACAGCACGAGCGCCGGATCCAAAGCGTGGTCGGATTCCTATGCGATCGGCAACCTTTCGTCGAGCGCGATGACCTGGACGGCCAGTCACGCCGCAGGCGACGTACAGGAGTTCGTTCGCGTGAACGAGGTGCCGCAGGAGGTGATCGACGCATGCACCGAGGTACGCTCTGCAATCGTACCGGCATTGGGCGGCATCTGGTAAGGCGCAACGTCTTTTTTCGATATGCGGGGTCGGGAGGTTCATTCCGGCCCCGTTCGTTTTTATCCCTGCGAAACAAAAATCGGGCGCCCCAGAGAAGCACCCGATTTTCATCGAGAAGAAAGGTCAGCTCTATTTCAGCCGCTCCCGAATCGCCTTCGACTCGACCTCGTAACCGGGCTTCTCCAAAAGGGCGAACATATTTTTCTTATACGCTTCGACACCCGGCTGGTTGAACGGATTCACTCCCAGCAGGTAACCGCTGATGCCGCAGGCCTTTTCGAAGAAGTAGAGCAACGCGCCCAACGCATGCGCCGTGATTTCCGGTATTTCGATACGGACATTGGGCACCCCGCCGTCGACATGCGCCAACTGTACGCCCAACTCGGCCATGCGGTTCACCTCCGAAAGGCGTTTGCCCGCCAAATAGTTCAGACCGTCGAGGTTCTCGGCATCGGGTTCGATGCGCACCTCGTGCTTCGATCCGGCGACCGAAAGAATCGTCTCGAACATCGTCCGCTCGCCCTCCTGAATGTACTGACCCATCGAGTGCAGGTCCGCGGTAAGCGTCACGCTGGCCGGGAAAAGGCCTTTGCCGTCTTTGCCCTCCGACTCGCCGTAAAGCTGCTTCCACCACTCGTTGATATACTGGAGCTTCGGCTCGTAGGAGCCCAGAATCTCGATCTTTTTGCCCGCCTCGTAAAGCGCATGACGCACCGCAGCATAGACCGCAGCGGGATTCTCCGCAAAGGCGACCTGCTCGCCCGTGGCGCGCTCCATCTCCTCGGCGCCGCGCACCAGCGCGACGATATCCACGCCTGCGGCGGCCAGCGGCAGCAATCCCACCGGCGTGAGCACCGAAAAACGGCCGCCCACGTCGTCCGGTATGACGAAGGTGGCATACCCCTCGTTATCGGCCAGCGTTTTCAGTGCGCCGCGCGCACGGTCGGTGATGGCTACGATCCGCTCGGCGGCCTCCATCTTGCCGTAGCGCCGCTCGATCTCCGCCTTGACGATACGGAACGCCACGGCGGGTTCGGTCGTCGTACCCGATTTGGAAATGACGATCGCTGCGATCGACTTGCCTTTGACGGCGTCGAGCAGTTCATAGGTATAATCCTCCGAGAGATTCTGACCGGCGAATACGACCACCGGCTCCTTGCGCGGACGCAGTGCGGCAAACGAATCGCTCATCGCCTCGGCTACGGCCTTGGCGCCCAAATAAGAACCGCCGATACCGATGCAGATAATCACGTCGGCCCGCTCGCGCAGTTTCTTGGCTTCGGCCTCGATACGCGACAACTCCTGCGACGCGATCGACGACGGGAGCGTCACCCACCCCAGAAAATCGTTGCCGGCGCCCTGCTTCGAATAGAGCAGCGACAACGCTTTGCGGGCCTGTTCCTCCATTCGGGGCGTGATCTCCACGCCGGCTTTCGAAATATCAAGTTTCAACGTTTTCATACGAAATAGGAATTTAATTCGACAGTTTGCAATGACGAAGCAAAAGTAGTTAAAATTCTTAAAAATTGTTGCAATTATATTCCGTTCTTTTTCCTATCTTTGCCAAAGACAAACTTCGGCTCAGATAAGTTTACGCCTCGGCATGACAAGCCCTGCTTGACGCTGCTTCCGGCCGTACTGTCTTTGCAAAGAAGATGCCCGCCGCAAGGGCGGACTATCGGCATGAAACCCGTTTAACAAGCTGAAAATAAATCGAAAACAATATGGGACTTTTTTCGTTGACACAGGAGCTGGCGATCGACCTCGGTACGGCCAACACCCTGATCATCCATAACGGCCGCGTGGTCGTGGACGAGCCTTCGATCGTCGCCATCGACTCCCACTCGGGCAAACTGGTTGCCATCGGCGAACGGGCCCGCGCCATGCATGAGAAGACCAACCCCAACATCAAGACGATCCGTCCCCTGAAAGACGGCGTGATCGCCGACTTTACGGCCACCGAACTGATGCTGCGCGGCATGATCAAAAAGGTCAAGACCTCGGGTCATCTCTTCTCGCCTTCGCTCAAAATGGTGATCTGCATTCCCTCGGGCTCGACCAACGTCGAAATCCGCGCCGTGCGCGACTCGGCCGAGCACGCCGGAGGCCGCGAAGTCTACATGATCTACGAACCGATGGCCGCGGCGCTGGGCGCCGGGCTCGACGTGGAAGCTCCCGAAGGCAACATGGTCATCGATATCGGCGGCGGCACCTCCGAAATCGCCTGCATCTCGCTGGGCGGTATCGTCTGTTCGGAGTCGATCGCCGTGGCAGGCGACGTCTTCACCTCCGACATCCAGAATTACGTCCGTCAGCAGCATAACGTCCGCATCGGCGAGCGCACGGCCGAAGCGATCAAATGCGCCATCGGCGCCGCCGTGCCCAAGCTGGACGAGGAACCGGAAGACTTTACCGTCACGGGCCCCAACATGCTGACGGCGTTGCCGCAAAGCGTTACGTTCAACTACAACGAGATCGCCTACGCACTCGAAAAATCGCTCGCGAAGCTCGACGCCGCACTGATGAAGGTGCTCGAAACGATGCCGCCCGAACTGTATGCCGACATCGTCAAGAACGGCGTCTATCTGGCCGGCGGCGGCGCGCTGATCAAGGGTCTCGACCGACGTCTGGCGGAGAAGACGGGGCTTCCGTTCCACATCGCCGACGACCCGTTGCGCGCCATTGCGCGCGGAACGGGCATCGCACTGAAAAATATCGACCGCTTCTCGTTCCTCATGAAGTAAGTTCCACGGCGGCCCGAGAGGACGTCCCGTTCGCGGGCGACGGACGAAGGCCGCCGCCGGAAACGGCAATATCGCCCACCGGACTGTCCGGCAACGAACGAGAACCGGCAAACCCGAACCGGAGAAGTGTACAGATTATTCGAATTTCTGCGGAGCATCTACGTAGCGCTCCTGTTCGTCATCATCGAGGCGGTGGCGATCGGTTATTATGCGCGCTCGTCCTATTTTACGCAGGCCCGCATCCTCACCCAGTCGAACCGGTTGGTGGGCGGGATTCACGGCACATTCTACGGAGTGAAACGCTTCTTTGCCCTACCCGCCGAGAACGACCGGCTGCTCGACCGGATCGCCGCATTGGAGAACGAATTGTCGATCTACCGCGAACAGGCTCTTTATGCGGCCCTCGATACGGTGGAATCTCCCCTGACCGGTCCCTACCGCTATACGACGGCCCGCGTAGTCTCGAATTCGATCAACAAGCAGGAGAATCTGCTCACCCTCAACAAGGGACTCGGCTTCGACGTATCGCCCGAAACGGCGATCGTCACGCCTTCGGGCGCAATGGTCGGTTATATCGTCAGTTGTTCGGACCGTTATTCGGTCGCCGTATCGATCCTCAACACGTCGTTCCGCGCCAGCGGCGAAGTGGCGGGCGACGGCCACTTCGGCTCCATCTACTGGGACGGCTTCGACGCGGAACATGTTCGCATGCGCGACCTCTCCAAATACGCCGCGCTGGAACAGGGCGACACGATCGTCTCGACGAGTTTCTCGCGCTACTTTCCGGCCGGCATCCTGATCGGCACGGTCGAAGAGTTCGAACTGAACGAAACGCGCACGGCCTATGACGTACGCATCCGACTTGCGGCGGACATGACCGCGCTGCACGACGTGGTGCTCATTAAGAATCAGGATTCCAACGAGCAGCAGCAGTTGGAGGAAGGAATTTAGAACAAACCGACAAACGAAGGGCAACGTCCCGATTTCTCGACTCGAAACTATGTACCGAACCCTACAATACGCATTTCTGTTTCTGGTGGCGGCGCTGTTGCAGATCTTTCTGTTCAACAACCTGTCGCTGAGCGTCTACCTCAACCCGCTGGTCTACGTGGTCTTCATCGCACTGCTGCCGATGGAGACGCCGCCGTTGGCGATGCTCGCAGCGGGGCTGGCAATGGGCCTCGCAATGGACTGGACGATGGGCGCCGCCGGAGTGAATACCATCGCCACGGTCTTCATCGCCTTCGTACGTATCCACATTCTCAATTTCGTCTGCGGCAAGGAGAACGTCCACGACGGCGGCGTTCCCTCGGCGCGGCGTCTGGGTGAGAAAACCTTCGTGGCCTATCTCTCGCTGACGGTCATTCTCCACAACGCGATCTTCTTCTACATGGAATCGCTCTCTTGGTCGCACGCACTGCTGACGCTGCTGCGCCTCGGCGTAAGCGCCGCCGTCGGCATCTTCTTCTGCTGGCTGATCGCACAAGTATTCACGTCCCGTCTCTCGCTGCGCATATGATCGACTCTCGGGAAGGATATACGCGCATGCGGACGCTGCAAGGGGTGGTCGTGCTGATCTTCGGCATTATCCTCATCCGGCTGGCCTATATTCAACTCGTCGACCCGCAGTATGAAAAACTGGCGCGGGGAAATGCACTGCGACACGTCATCCAGTATCCGCCGCGCGGCGAAGTCTTCGACCGCAACGGCGAATATCTGGCGCAGAACCGCGCCTGCTACGACTTGATGGTCATCTACCGTGAATTGCCGCGCACGGGATTCGACACGCTGCGGATGCTCGACCTGCTGGGTATTTCACGCGCGAAACTCGATCGAGCGCTGCGCAACGCCCGCATGAGTCCCCGCATCCCCTACATGGTGACGAATTTCATTCCCAGCGAAGTAAAACTGCGCTTCGATGAAAACAACTTCCCCGGCTTCTTCACCGTCTACCGCACCATCCGCCGCTATCCGCGGGAGATCGGAGGCAATCTGCTGGGCGACGTAGGCGAAATCAATGCGGCACAGCTCAAACGCAACCCCGACTACCGCGCAGGCGACTACATCGGTCAAAGCGGCGTCGAGAAGGCCTACGAAGAGGTGCTTCGCGGCAAGAACGGCGTAAAGATCAACGAGATCGACACGCACGGCGTCGTCAAAGGCTCCTATATGAACGGCCTGTTCGATTCGCTGCCCGAGCCGGGCGACTACATCGTCTGCACGATCGACGCCCGCTTGCAGGCGTTCACCGAAGAGTTGATGCGCGGCAAGGTGGGAGCGGCAGTGGCCATCGAACCTTCGACGGGCGAGATTCTGATGATGGTCTCCTCTCCGACGTTCGATCCCGACGACATGGTGGGCCGCCATCGGGGCAACAACTACATGAAAATGCTCCACAACAAGCGGCAGCCGATGTTCAATCGTGCCGTGAAAGCGAAGTATCCCCCGGGGTCGACCTTCAAAATGGTGCAGGGACTCATCGGCCTGCAAGAGGGGGTGCTCACGCCGGAAAACCGCTACGCCTGCAACGGCGGATTCCACTATGGCCGCCGCGTAATGAAGTGCCACGCCCACGCCTCGCCGCTCAATCTGCGCGATGCGGTGGCCAACTCCTGCAACGCCTACTTCTGCTACGTACTGCGCAACATTCTCGAAAACCGCCGTTACGAAGATATCGAACACGGCTTCGACACATGGAAATCCTACGTCAACAGTCTCGGCTTCGGCCGCAAGCTGGAATCCGATTTTCTGGACGAGGGATCGGGCTACGTTCCGTCGAGCGAATACTATGACCGCGTCTATCACGGCTCGTGGAATGCGCTGACGGTCATTTCCCTTTCGATCGGACAGGGAGAACTGGGCTGCACGCCGTTGCAGATGGCCAATTTCGCGGCCATTCTGGCCAATCGGGGTTATTATTATATCCCCCACATCGTCAAACGCATCGAAGGACGCGATTCGATCGACCGCCGCTTCTATGAGAAGCAGTATACGATGATCGACTCCAAGCACTTCGAACCGATCGTCGAAGGGATGTGGCGCGGCGTAAACGTGGCCGGCACCTCGACCTTGGCGCGACTCGACGGCTGGGACGTCTGCGGCAAGACGGGCACGGCCCAGAATCCGCAGGGCCGCGACCACTCGACCTTCCTCTCGTTCGCCCCGAAGGAGAATCCCCGCATCGCCATCTCGGTCTATGTCGAGAACGGCGGGTTCGGCGCCTCGATCGCCCTGCCGATCGCTTCGCTCGTCGAGGAGTACTACCTCACCGATACGATCACCCGTCCGTGGCTGCTCGACCGGGTGAAGAACATGCAAATCTATTACCCCTCCTATGCAAAGTAGAATCAAAGGCGGTCTGTTTCAGGGGGTCGATTTTTTGGCCGTCCTCTACTACCTGCTGCTGGTAGCAGCGGGCTGCATCTGCATTACCGCCGCTTCGTTCGACGAGGAGTCGGCCAATTTCTTCGCCTTCTCGCACTTCTACATCAAGCAATATCTCTGGGTGGGAACCGTGCTGATCGTAGCGCTGGTCGTGCTGCTGCTCGACGTACGCTACTACCATATGTGGGCCTATCCGCTATATATAATAGGTATCGTAGCGATGGTCGGCGTGCTGGTGGCCGGCAAGGAGGTCAACGGCGCCAAGTCGTGGATCGAGCTGGGATCGTTTCGCATCCAGCCCGTCGAATTCGTCAAAATCGCCACGGCGCTGGCGTTGGCGCGCATCATGAGCAACTACTCCTTCTCGATCAACCGCTTCGGCGATCTGGTGCGCGTGGGAGTGATCATCGGCATCCCATTGCTGCTCACCATTTTACAGAACGACACGGGGTCGGGCATCGTGCTCGGCGCATTCCTTTTCGTCCTCTACCGCGAAGGACTCAACAAGTGGCTCTGTATCCCCATCCTGCTCATCGCCGCGCTTTTCATCGTCTCGTTCCTGCTGACTCCCATGGCGTTGCTGGTGCTGCTGATTCTGATTTGCGTCCTTTCGGAGGCGATGATGAACGGTCGGTGGCGTTCGCGCATCGTCTATCTCGCAGCCTTGGCGCTGGCGGCGATCGTCCTCTGTTCGCTGATGGCCTTTATCGCCCCCGGCACGATGGACATGTACCGCTGTCTGCTGACCGTCACACTCGCTTCGCTGCCGGTCGTAGCGATTTACGCCTACCGTATCCGGTTGATGAACATCTTCCTGATGGCAGGGCTCTTCGTCATCTCGATGGCCTTCGTTCCGGCGACCGACTACATCTTCAACTCGATTCTGCGCGACCACCAACAGAAACGCATCCTCAGTTTTCTGGGAATCGTCAACGACCCCCACAACATCGACTACAACGTCAATCAGTCGAAGATCGCCATCGGTTCGGGCGGGTTTACCGGAAAAGGATTCCTGCAGGGAACGCAGATCAAATACAACTTCGTACCCGAAAAGCACACCGACTTCATCTTCTGCACCGTAGGCGAGGAGTGGGGATTTCTGGGCGCCGTCGCGGTGCTGGGCATTATGTGCCTCCTGTTGCTGCGGCTCATCAAGATGGGCGAACGGCAGGAGGAGCCCTTCGGTCGGGTCTACTGTTACAGCGTGGCGGCGATCCTGCTGTTCCATGTGCTCGTCAACGTCGGCATGACGATCGGTCTGATGCCCGTGATGGGCATTCCGCTCCCCTTCATGAGTTACGGCGGTTCTTCGCTGCTGGCCTTCACCATCCTGCTCTTCATCGCCATCCGCCTCGACGCCTCGACGCGGCAGTTCCCGTCGATTTAACGATTTTTTAACACCGCGGGGGATGTTAACGAAACATTAAATTTCGTCCGATCCGATGCGGGTTAGCACCGGATGGATTACTTTTGCAAAACATCAGAAAATAACCGGACATGATCTCATATAATCCGCAAGGTCTCAATCCCGAAGAGGTGGCGGCGAGCCGCGCCGCCCACGGCGAGAACGTCATCACGCCGCAGCGCGACGATTCGGCATGGCGACTGTTGGGCGAAAAGTTCCGCGACCCGATCATCATCGTGCTGCTTGTGGCCGCAGCCCTGTCGCTGGCGATGGCGTTCCTCGAAGGGAACTTTACCGAAACCATCGGCATCCTCTGCGCCATCCTGCTGGCCACCTGCGTGGGATTTCTCTTCGAATGGGACGCCATGCGCCGCTTCCGACGACTCAACCGCGTAAACGACGAACAGCCCGTCAAAGTGCGACGCGAAGGCCGGATGCGCGAGGTTCCGCGCCGAGAGATCGTCGTAGGAGACGTCGTGAGCCTCGAAGCGGGAGAAACGGTGCCGGCCGACGGCGAACTGGTCGAGGCGGTGTCGCTGCAAATGGACGAATCGACGCTCACGGGAGAACCCGAAACGGCGAAATACGTAGACGAGGAGCTGTTCGATTCCGAAGCGACCTACCCCTCCAACCGCCTGCTGCGCGGCACGACCGTACGCGACGGTTACGGCAGGATGGTCGTCACGGCTGTGGGCGACGCCACCGAAGCGGGCCGCGTCACCGAACAGGCGACCGTCCAAAGCGGCGAACAGACGCCGCTACACCGCCAGCTGACGCGACTTTCGCGGCAGATCGGCAAGGTGGGCATCGCGCTGTCGGTGCTGATCTTCGTTATTCTGGTCGGCAAGGCGTTTCTGCTCGAAGGACTGACCGAAGCGCCGTGGCCCCACGCCGTACGCACCCTGCTGAACTGCTTCATGGTCTCGGTGGCGATGATCGTCATGGCCGTTCCCGAAGGGCTGCCCATGAGCATCACCCTCTCGCTGGCGCTTTCGATGCGGCGGATGCTCAAAACCAACAACCTCGTGCGCAAGATGCACGCCTGCGAGACAATGGGCGCCGTGACGGTTATCTGCACCGACAAAACGGGAACGCTCACCCAGAACCGGATGCGCGTACAGGAGATAATCCGCTACGACCTGCCCGACAACCGACTCATGGACGAATCGGTGGCGGCCAACTCCACCGCCTTCCTCGACGCCGACGGCCATCCGTTGGGCAATCCCACCGAAGGAGCGCTGCTCGAATGGCTGCAAGGCGAAGGCGGGGATTACGTCGCGCTGCGCGAGGGAGTGCACATCCTCGACCGGCTGACCTTCTCTACCGAACGCAAATACATGGCTACGCTCGTCGAACGGCGCGACACGGGCGAACGTCTCCTGCTCGTAAAAGGAGCACCCGAGGTGGTGCTCGCCCTCTGCAACGCCGCAACGATTCCTCCCGAGACACCGGATCAGCTGCTGGGTATGCAACGCCGGGCAATGCGTACATTGGCGCTGGCTTACACGCCGACGGCAGCCGAGCGAATCGCCGATATACGGGAACAATGCCGGTTGGCCGCCGTCGCAGCGATCGCCGATCCCGTGCGCGAGGAGGTCCCCGCCGCCGTTGCGGAGTGCATGGCTGCCGGCATCGCCGTCAAGATCGTGACGGGCGACACGGCGGCGACAGCCATCGAAATCGCGCGGCAGATCGGGCTGTGGAACGACGACGCGGACACGGAATGCAACCGCATGACGGGCGTCGAATTCGAAGCGGCAAGCGACGAGGAGCTGCTCGCCCGTATCGGTACGTTGAAGATCCTTTCGCGGGCGCGGCCGCTCGACAAGCAGCGGCTCGTGCGGTTGTTGCAGCAGCAGGGCGAGGTGGTCGCCGTGACGGGCGACGGCACGAACGACGCGCCGGCGCTCAATTTCGCCAACGTAGGGCTGTCGATGGGCTCGGGCACGTCGGTGGCGAAGGACGCCAGCGACATCACGCTGCTGGACGATTCGTTCCGCTCGATCGCCACGGCCGTTATGTGGGGCCGTTCGCTCTACCGCAACATCCAGCGGTTCATCCTTTTCCAGCTGACGATCAACTTCGCGGCGATCGTCGTCTTTCTGGCCGGATCGATCATGGAGACCGAGATGCCGCTCACGGTGACGCAGATTCTGTGGGTCAATATCATCATGGACACGCTGGCGGCGATGGCCATGGCGTCGCTGCCGCCGCAGCGTGAAGTGATGCGCGAACGTCCCCGCCGGCGCGACGCGAGCATCGTCTCGCGGGCGATGGTGCGCACGATCGCCACCTGCGGCTCGATCTTCGTAGTCGTTCTGCTGAGCATGCTCGGCTGGTGGCTCTACACGACGGGCGAGCCCACCGTGCGCCAGCTCACGGTATTCTTCACGACCTTCGTCTTCCTGCAATTCTGGAACCTGTTCAACGCCAAAGGATTCGAAGCCAGATGCGCGGCATGCCACGGCATCTCGCACAGCCGGACGTTCCTCTTCGTACTGGCGTTGATCGCACTGGGGCAATGGCTCATCGTCGAACTGGGCGGCGAAGTCTTCCGCACCGTTCCGCTCTCGTGGCGGGAGTGGGCGTGGATCGTAGGGCTCACCTCGCTTATCGCACTGGGCGGCGAGGCCATCCGCGCCCTCCGACGGCGGCAGGAGTGTTCGTGCCGCAACGTGCAATAACCGATACCGATCTTCCCAAACGGCCCTTCGGGGCCGTTTGTCGTTTTTTAAACTCAAAACGCCGACCGGACGTTCCACTTTCACGCCGGTTTGCGTATCTTTGCACCCGATTCAGGTTAGGTCGTTTCGTATGACAACATCCAAGGAGATGACGACGGGGCCGGCATTGCCCCTGATACTCAATTTCACGCTGCCTCTGCTGCTGGGCAACCTGCTGCAACAGACCTATTCGCTGGTCGATGCGGCCATCGTCGGGCAGTTTCTGGGTATCGACGCTTTGGCGGGCGTGGGCGCCAGCAGCTCGGTGATCTTCCTTATTCTGGGATTCTGCAACGGCTGCTGCTGCGGATTCGGCATTCCGGTGGCGCAGCGCTTCGGCGCCCGCGACTATGCCGACATGCGCCGTTACGTGGCCAACGCCCTACGGCTGGCCGCAGGCATCTCCGTCGCGGTCGCCATCGTCACCAGCATCTACTGCGCCGACATTCTGCGGACGATGCGCACGCCCGACAACATCTTCCGCGACGCCTACCTCTACCTGCTGGTCACCTTTATCGGGATTCCCTGCACCTTCTTCTACAACCTGCTCTCGAACATCATCCGAGCGCTGGGCGACAGCCGCACGCCCTTCTGGTTCCTGCTTTTCTCGACGGCGCTCAACATCGCACTCGATCTCTTCTGCATCCTTTCGCTCGGCTGGGGCGTGCTGGGAGCAGCCGTGGCGACGGTGATCTCACAAGGTATTTCAGCGACACTCTGCTATATCTACATGCAGCGCCATTTCGAAATATTGCGCAGCACCCGCGACGAGCGGCGTTTCCGTTCGCGGCACGCCCGCACGCTGCTCGCGATCGGCCTTCCGATGGGGTTGCAGTTCTCGATCACGGCCATCGGCAGCATCATGCTCCAGAGCGCCAACAACGCGCTCGGATCGGCCTGCGTGGCGGCCTTTACGGCCGGCGTGCGCATCAAGATGTTCATCATCTCGCCCTTCGAAAGTCTCGGCATGGCGATGGCCACCTATACGGGCCACAATTACGGCGCCGTAAAACCCGAACGCATCTGGCAGGGAATCAAGGTCAGCACCGGACTGATGCTCGGATACGCGCTCTTCGCCTTCATCGTGCTGATGGCCGGCTCCGATCTGCTGGCGCGTCTCTTCATCGACCCCGCGCAGACCGAAATCCTCGCCGACACACGACTGTTCCTACATGTCTCGAGCTACTTCTTTCCGGTGCTGGGGCTGCTCTGCGTCCTGCGCTATACGATTCAGGGCGCCGGTTACACCAATCTGGCGATGCTGTCGGGCGTTTCGGAGATGATCGCCCGCACGGCGGTCAGCCTGTGGGCCGTACCGGCCGTCGGCTATCTCGCCGTCTGTTTCGGCGACCCTACGGCGTGGATCGCCGCCGATCTCTTTCTGATCCCCGCTTTCGTCTATGTCTACGGACGGCTCAAACGCATGACGCCGCCCGAGAAACCGACCGACAATCGATAGACGTACGAAACGCGCCGAAGAACCCCGCCCCCCCCCTCTTTCGCCTCGGCTCCAAAGCCGGATGAACAAAAGCCCTCTATGCCGGCAACGCGCCGTTCCTGCACATCCGATTTGCAGGAATGGTAATTTTTCACTATTTTGCGGGTAGTTAGTAAATTGCAAAGGCCATGAGAAAAAATGGAGGGGGGGGGCATTTT
>CAJMNH010000005.1 GCA_905214725.1 uncultured bacterium | reverse complement strand
TCTTTTGCTGCTTTTGGATCAAGCCAAAAGCAGAGAAGAAAAAGTTGTTGATTCCTGCGCTCCGTTACACTCCGCTCGGAATGACCGTTTCTGTTTTGTCATCCTGAGAAGGACGCTTTGGCCCTCCGACGTGAGGATCAACTTCTGTTACTTTAACGCGTCAGTCTGTTGCTCTGTGAAAACGGCGGAAGAAGAGTAGGAAAAGTCCCGTAGCAAATCACCGAATTCGCAGCAGGGTTTCTTTTACCGCCGTTTGCCACCGAAAGGTGATGCAAAATATCCGCACGGCAGAATTCTCGTTGTGCGAAAACCTTTGCGGAACGGGGGATTGTTACGGTTCTCGGTCATCTTCAGACCAGCAGCCGTTCCAGTTCGACGAGATCGGCGACGATAAGGGTCGCTCCGGCTTCGGTCAACTCCTCGCGGCTGCCGTATCCCCACAGCACGCCGCACGAATCCATTCCGACGGTCGTCGCTCCCGCGATGTCGTGACGCCGGTCGCCGATCATCAGACAACTTGCCGGATCGGCGATGTCCAACTCTTGCAGTACGTAGGCGATCACCTCGGCTTTGGCCTGCCGATCGCCGTTCAGTTCGGCGCCGCCCACGCAGGAGAAATAGCGTGCCAGATCGAAATAGTCGAGAATGCGTCGGGCGAAGACGGTCGGTTTCGAGGTGGCGACCGCAAGTTCGTAGCCGGCGCTCTGTAACCGTTCGAGCAGCTGCGGCATCCCGTCGTAGAGCCGGTTCTCGCGCCAGCCCCGTTCGTTGAAATATTCGCGCATGACGCGGATCGCCTCGGGAATACGTTCGCCGTCGAAGCCGTAGAATTCGCGGAACGAGTCGCTGAGCGGCGGCCCGATGAAGGGCGTCAGTTCGCGCAGGTCGGTCACCTCGATGCCGAAGTGGCGCAGGGAGTATTGTACCGACCGCGTAATTCCCTCCATGGGGTCGGTCAGCGTGCCGTCGAGGTCGAAGAGCAGGTGTGCGTAGGTCGTTTCCATTCGTGTCGTATTTCGGAATTTGCCGGATCGGCGGGCGATAGGTCGTGTGTGTCCGCGGCCGAAAGCAAACAGGAGGACTTTTCGAAATCCTCCTGTCTGCGCGTCGGGAGTGCTATTCCCAATAGGTGATCTTTCGGCTGGCCGTTATGGGTGCCTGCACGGTGGAATTGAGCGTGACCTCGGTCCAGTTGCCCGTTTCGTCGTACAGATAGGTCGCGGTGAGCGAGGCCATTTCATCGTCGGGCACGACCGTACGCGATGCGATGTCGAGTTGCTCGTTGTAGGAGGCCCGAATGTCGAAGTTGCCGTAAACGGCGCGCGAAATGGTGTTGCGGCGATCCAACGATCGTTCGAAAAGAATGTCGTAATAAGAGGCCATCGTTTGCCCGACGATCTTGCCGCTGGCCGCATCGATCTGGTAGGTAGCGTATTCTTCGCCCTCGCTGTCGAGACGACTCGGATAGTTTCCGGCGAAGTCGATCGTATAATATTCGGGATACCACACCTCTCCGGTCGCGGGATCGTAGGCGTCGACCGAAGCCTTGTCGCCCGTCACCGCGAAACGATAGTCGAGGTTGTTTTCGGGGATGAGCCTGTCGCGCACGTTCACGGCGGCGAGATCCTTGATCAGAAACGGCATCCATACGCGGAAATCGACAGGGAACATCTCGTCGAGATCATACTCGAAGAGTTCGAACGTGGGGATATATTTGCCGTGCGCGTCGTACTCCAGTAGGAACGAAAAATCGTATTCGGCGGCTTTGGCCGCGATTTCGGTGATCCGGTTCTGGGCGTCGTAGGCGAGCGTGACGGTCATTGCATCCGCTTCGCGCGTGAACTGCGTGAGGTTGCCGTGGATGTCGAATTGCAGGTCGTAGAGTTCCAGTTCGCCGTCGTTGTTGATGAGGTCGATATGTCGGCCGACGCTCTTCACCTTTCCCCGATAGCCCATGCGGTAGGCGATCGAGCGGCTCCAGAAATCGATGTGCTGTGGCTGTGTAACGTTTACGACGATCGGTTCCACGCCCTCGCCCGTAATGCGGAAACTGCCGTTGCGCGGGGCGTTGTCGGGATTTTCCTCTACGCTGACGCGGATCGTTCCGGCTTCGCGGTCGGCTTCGGCCCCGATCCACTTCTGGGCAGGTTCCTCGATCTGCCATTCGACATGCGAAGCGGTGACTTCGATGATCTTGTAAGCCGCATCGGGGTCGTCAAAATCCAGTTGCGTTGGGGAGACCGTCAGCGTGGGAACCACTCCTTTCTGCGTAATCTTCACCACGACGGGTTCCGCACCCCCCCCCAGCACGGTGATTTCGCCGTTGCGGCCTTGCGTATTGTCGCACGGGCCGACGGTTACGTCGATCCGGTTCGCGGACGCATCGGACGAGAGCGTGATCCACGCATCGCTCTTCTGAGCCGTCCACTCGGCGCCTTGGGCTTCCACGATCAGTCGCTGCGTACCGCCTTCGGCTTCGAATACGAGTCCTTCGGCGGGTTTCACGAGAATGGTTGCCGGAGCCGGATTGTCGTCGTCACTGCACGAGATGAAACCGCATGCCAAAAGCAGACAGGGTAAAACGGAGCGTAAACAGTTTCGTTTCATAGCGTTTAGGTTATTGTACCCTGCTGTTGGGGTACGCTGATAAAAAGGATAGTCGGTACGGCGGAACGACTATCGTCAAAAAGTCGAATTAAAGATAGAAAAAGTCGGCTGAATTTTCAAATATCTCAGCCTTTTTAGTTCACAGGCCGATTTGCACGAAGCGATTGCGTGCTCCGAGGGGGATTGCTGCTCTGTTGCGGAACGACGGCAGCTGAGTTCGCCGCAGACAAGCGGGCGGGATTCCGCGGAAGCGGAGGATCGGCCGGCGACGGGTCAACCGAAGATCGGTTTCTCGTAGGCTAGCCGCAGGGCTTCGTACCACACCTTGCCTCGGTAGGCGAATTCCTCCTTCGCGAGCAGTGCGCGCATGTAGTCGTTGTCGGGATGCGTGTCGATCCGAAAAGAACGGATGCCGCGCGCCCGCGCCTCGCGGGCGGCTTCGCGCAGCAGGGCGGCGGCGATGCCCCTGCGGGCGAAGTCGTCGCCCACGACCAGTCTGTGCACCGCCACATAGGGGCCGTCGTCGGCCCAGCGGCCCTCTTCGAGCCGGTCGTAGGCCGGCTCTCCGTCGAAAACGAAGGCGGCATAGGCTGCCGTCGCGCCGTCCGAGCGTACGATGCGGCCGTCGCCGCGCCGTAGATCGCGCAGGATCACCTCCTGCGAAGGGTAGCCGTCCTGCCACTGGTCGACGCCCCGTCGGGCGAGCGCGGCGCGCCCCTGTGCGACAAGGCGGAGGACGGCGGTCAGATCGGCTGCGGTTGCGGGGTGAAATTCCAACGTTGCGACAGGTTTGTTACGGGGGCGAAATTAGTGAAAAATCGTCGTTTTCTATGGCGGGAACCGAACAAATTTACTACCTTTGCGACGGAATACAGTTACACGTTCAACGAAATTCAATAAAATTTAACGGTTATGATTTATTCACACGAAGTGCAACAGATGTGTTGCGTTAAGAAGGGTGCAAATCACCAGTCCGCACCGATTCCCGAGGAGGGCAAGTGGGTTGTAGCCAAGGAGATCAAGGATATCTCGGGTTTGACGCACGGCGTGGGTTGGTGCGCGCCTCAGCAGGGTGCCTGCAAGTTGACGCTCAACGTCAAGGACGGCATCATTCAGGAGGCGCTCGTCGAAACGATCGGCTGCTCGGGCATGACGCATTCGGCCGCCATGGCGTCGGAGGTGCTGCCGGGTAAAACCATCCTCGAAGCGCTCAACACCGACTTGGTCTGCGACGCAATCAACACCGCCATGCGCGAGTTGTTCAAACAGATCGTTTACGGTCGTACGCAGTCGGCCTTTTCGGAGGGCGGTCTGGTCATCGGCGCTTCGCTCGAGGATCTGGGCAAGGGTCTGCGCAGTCAGGTCGGCACGATGTTCGGCACGCTGGCCAAAGGCGTCCGCTACCTCGAAATGGCCGAGGGTTACTGCACCCGCATGGCGCTCGACGAGAACGACGAGGTGATCGGCTACGAGTTCGTGCATCTGGGTAAATTCATGGATTTCGTGAAGAAGGGCATCGATCCCAAGGAGGCGCTCGAAAAGGCGAAGGGCTGCTACGGTCGTTTCGCCGAGGCCAAGAAGTATATCGACCCGCGTCACGAGTAATGCGTTGTTTAACCGAATAATAAGAGATTAAGATATGGCAAGTTTGTTTGAAAGCTACGAGCGCAGAATTGATAAAATCAACGCTGTACTTGCTCAGTACGGGATAAACGGCGTGGAGGACGCGAAGGCGATCTGCTCGGCGAAGGGACTGGATCCCTACAAGATGTGCGAGGAGACGCAGCCGATCTGCTTCGAGAACGCCAAATGGGCCTATGTCGTAGGCGCGGCCATCGCTGTCAAGAAGGGCTGCAAGAACGCCGCCGACGCCGCCGAGGCGATCGGCGAGGGATTGCAGGCATTCTGCATCCCCGGATCGGTGGCCGACGACCGCAAGGTGGGTATCGGTCACGGTAATCTGGCCGCGCGTCTGCTGCGCGAGGAGACGCAGTGTTTCGCCTTTCTGGCCGGCCACGAGTCGTTCGCCGCGGCCGAAGGCGCCATCAAGATCGCCGAGATGGCCAACAAGGTGCGTAAGAATCCGCTGCGCGTGATTCTGAACGGTCTGGGCAAGGACGCCGCACAGATCATTTCACGCATCAACGGTTTCACGTACGTGCAGACCAAGTTCGACTACTACACGGGCGATCTGGCGATCGTCAAGGAGATTCCCTATTCGACGGGTCTGCGCGGCAAGGTTCGCTGCTACGGCGCCGACGACGTGCGCGAGGGCGTGGCCGTGATGTGGAAAGAGGACGTGGACGTTTCGATCACGGGCAACTCGACGAATCCCACCCGCTTCCAGCACCCGGTTGCCGGTACTTACAAGAAGGAGCGCGTACTGGCCGGCAAGCGGTATTTCTCGGTCGCTTCGGGCGGCGGCACGGGCCGTACGCTGCATCCCGACAACATGGCGGCCGGTCCCGCTTCCTACGGTATGACCGACACGATGGGCCGTATGCACTCGGACGCTCAGTTCGCCGGTTCGTCGTCGGTTCCCGCACACGTGGAGATGATGGGCTTCCTCGGCATGGGCAACAATCCCATGGTCGGCGCCACGGTGGCCGTTGCGGTTGCCGTCGAGCAGGCGATGAAATAGCCGGACGTCCGGTCTCGTTTATATGCGGAGACGCACCTTAAGGTGCGTCTCCGTTTTTCGTCGCTGCGGTTCCGGCTTCGCCCGGTTTTTGCGGAGGTTTCGTGAAAACGACGAACGAAATTCAAGCGATGAAAAAATTAGCGACTTTTGCGGCGATTCTTCTCGCCGCCCTGCCCGCCGCCGCGCAGCGGATGCACCGGCAGGAGCTCTCCGTCTCCTACGGCTGGGCCTCCGCCTCCTCGTGGATCGACAAATACAGCGACCTGCTGTCCGACACCGTTTCGGGTTCCGACGGCGACGTCTCGGGCTGGGGCGGCGTGACGGTGGGATATAATTTCTATCTGACGGGAGGAATCAGCGTCGGCGCGGCGGTCGTTTACGCCTCCAACGAGCGAAAATTCAGGGACACGGGCGCGAAGATCGACAACCGTTATTGGTCGATTCTGCCCAATGTGAAATGGAATTGGATGCGTCTCAAAGTTCTGTCCTTCTATTCGCGGGTGGGAGCGGGCGTGACCTTTACGCATGCCGAAGGCGTCGGACGCAAGGAATCCCGGACGCAGTTCGCCTTTCAGTTGTCGCCTGTCGGCATTGAGGTCGGCGGCCGTCTGGCCGCTTACGCCGAAGCGGGCGTCGGGATTTCGGGCAGTCTGATCGTCGGTGCGAAATACCGCTTTTAGCGAATCGAAGGAGCCTCGGAAAAGAGACTCCTTTTTTGGGGATTAAGCCGGAACTCCGGCGGTGTCGTCGTCCGGCCGTCGCACGGCGTTGAAGAAGGGTTTCATGCGCTTCGGATCGCCTACCGCCCAGACGACGTCGCCGGCCCGCAGCCGCTCTTCTGCCGAAGGGTTCATTACGGGACCTTCCGGCCGTTCGATGCCCAGTACCAGTGCCGAGCCGTGGCGACGCACTTCGGCTTCGCCGAGGGGTATGCCGTCGAGTGCCGAACGGGCCGGTAACGTAAAGGAGGCGATTTGTAAGGCGGATGCTCCCTTTTGCTCGCGGCGGCGCCTGCGCGCCGAACGCTGCTCCTCCAATACGCGGTGGAAGGTGCGGAACTCCTCGTCGGTACCCACGACCGTCAGCTTGTCATAGGGAAAGAGCGCCGTCCCTCCGTCGGGCAGTCGCAGCTGGCGTTCGCCGCGGCGGATGGCGACGACCGTGACGCCGTAGCGGCGGCGGAAGTCGATTTCATGGAGCGTGCGTCCCGCGACGGCCGATTCGGGCGACACGCCGAACTCGGCCATATGGAGATCTTCGAACGGCAGTTGCTCCTCGCTCAGAGGCCGCTCGGTGACGGAGGCGTCGTTTTCACTGCCGAAATTCTCGCGGAAGCGTTCCTCCATCTCGAACGAGCGGCGATGCAGGCGTTTCGAGAAGACGATTCCGGTGAGCAGCAGCAGCGACACGGCGAAACCCATGCCCGAAGCGGTGTTGAAAAGCGACGCTACGACCGACATCAGGATGCCGATGCAGAGCAGGCATTTCAATAGGATAAGCGAGACGAGCGGCCCGCGGTTGAACTTGCTGTCGTTCCACAACCGCCGGAATTCGGGCGAGCGGTTGCCTTGCCGGAGCACCATGAGCAGAATCGGGGCCAGTACGCCGAGAATCGCCGCCAGACTGATTGCAGCGCCCGCCCATCCCGGAATCTGCCGTTCGATCCACGGTGCGGCGTAGCGCAGAAAGACCGCCTCGGCGAAGATGCAGAAGACGATGTAGAGGGCGACGGGCGCCAACATGCGGCGCAGCAGCCGCAGCCAAGTATTGTGATGGCTTTCGGGGCCTGCTCCCGATGCGTAACGCGCCAGCAGACGCTGCCACTTCGCGGGCAGATGCCGTTCGAGAAAGCCGTAGGCGGGATCGGCAGCCTGCATCATATAAGGCGTCAGAAAGGTCGTGACGACCGATACGGCCACGATGACGGGATAGAGGTAGTCGTCCGTCACATGCAGCGTCGTGCCGAGCGTGGCGATGATGAAGGCGAATTCGCCGACCTGCGTGAGCGAGAATCCCGACTGGACAGCCACGCGCAACGGCTGGCCCGAAACGAGCACGCCGAGCGTGGCGAAGATCGCCTGTCCGGCGAGTACGACGACGGTAAGCAGCAGAATAGGCCAGATGTAACGCACGAGCAGCGACGGTTCGATCATCATTCCCACCGAGACGAAGAAGATCGCCCCGAAGAGGTTTTTGACGGGTTGCACGAGTTTCACGATCCGTTCGGCGGCGACCGTTTCGGCCAGCAGCGAACCCATGACGAAGGCGCCGAGCGCCGCCGAGAAACCTGCCTTGACGGCGATCATCACCATTCCCAGACACAAGCCGAGGGCGACGATCAGCAGCGTTTCGTCGTTCAACAGCCGTTGCAGTCGTTTGAGCAGCGTGGGGATCAGGTAGATGCCCAGCAGCGACCAGAAGATCAGAAAGGCGCCCAGTTTGAGGATGCTGCCCAGCATCTCGCCGCCTTCGAACTGTTTGCTCACGGCCAGCGTCGAGAGCAGCACCATCAGCACGACGCCCACCAAATCCTCGACTACGAGAATGCCCAGCACCACTCCCGTGAAACGCTGCCCGCGCAGTCCCATGTCGTCGAAGGCCTTGAAGACGATCGCCGTGGAGGACATCGAAAGCATGCCGCCCAGAAAGATGCTGCTCATGTGCGAAAACCCCATCAGCGCTCCTGCGCCGTAACCGACGAACATCATCCCTGCGACGATCGTCACGGCGGCCGTGACGGCCGTTCCGCCCACGTTCAGCAGCTTGCGGAACGAGAATTCGAGGCCCATGGCGAAGAGCAGGAAGATGACGCCGATATCGGCCCACACCCGTATGCTCGACGGGTCGGAGACGGTCGGAATGCCGGGAAAGGAGGGGCCTGCAAGCAGCCCCGCCACGATGTAGCCGAGAATGACGGGTTGGCGCAGCCATTTGAAAACGAGCGTCGAGCAACCGGCGGCGATCAGAATGATCGCCAAGTCGGAAATAAGCGGTGCGATGGCGGACATGGGTTGTTGTTTGTTGCAAAGATACGCATTATAACGCGACGTTGTGCGCGTCATTGTCCGTTACGGCCGCCCGTTTTGGGAAAAATCCGCAGGCGAAGGTGCGGGGATGCGCAGGCCGTTTCCGCTTCATACGCCGCTTGGAGATCCTGATCTCTCCGATACCGCCGCTCAGGCGCCTTTGAATCCCCGAACCTGCGGAAGTCGCGTCCGGCGGCGGTTGTAGAAACGGAGGTAGGCGATGCAGAACAGCAGCGAGACCAGCGTGCTGAGCGGCGCCGCCCAGCCGATGTGGAAGATGTCGCCCGAGAGACTGAAAAAGTAGGAGAGCGGGATGCGGAAGACGAAGGTGGCGATCAGACTGTGGATCATCGGGAAGAGCGAGTTCCCCTGCCCGCTGAAAAAAGCGTTGAAACAGAAGACGAAGCTCACGAGGATGCAGTCGAAACTATACGAACGCAAATAGTCGGCGCTCAGGGCGATGACCGCCGGCTCCCGGGTGAATAACCGGGTGAGCGTCTCGGGGAGAAGTTGGGCGTAGATGCAGACCGAGAGTCCGAACAGCAGCGAGTATCCGATTCCCCAGAGCAGGCTCCGGTGCATCCGCTGCGGCCGGCCGGCGCCGTAGTTCTGCGCCGTCATGGTCGATACGGCCGCGGCGAAGGCCGTCATCGGGAGCATGGCGAAGACGATCAGTTTCTCGACCACGCCCACGGCGGCCGAGGCGACGACGCCCATCGTGTTGATGATGGCCGTGATAAGCAGGAACGACACGTTGATCAGCGCATCCTGCAATGCGATCGGCGTGCCGAGCCTGAGGATGCGCAGCACATGGCTGCCGTTCCATGCCAGATCGCTGCGATGGAACGGGAATGCGAATCCGCGACGCCATAACCGGACGACTGCGACCAGAAAACTGATGCCTTGCGCCGCGATGGTCGCCGCGGCCGCTCCGGCCGCGCCCCATCCCATTCCGACGACGAAGAGCAGGTCGAGCGCGATGTTCACGACGCATGCGACGGCGACGATTGCCAACGGCGTGCGGCTGTCGCCCAGCCCGCGCATGATGCCGCAGGCGGCGTTGTATCCTACGATGAAGAGGATGCCCAGCGAACAGATCCAGAGGTATTGCACCGTTTGTCCGACCGCCTCGGCGGGCGTGTGCATCCACTCCGTGATCCGTTCGACCGCACACAGCATTCCGAGCGTGAGTGCGGCGGAAATGCCGAGAAACAGCCATACCGTCGTGCCGATGATGCGGGCGGCTCTCCGGTCGTCGGCCGCGCCGACGGCGATCGCCACGCATACCGTAACGCCGGTGGTCAGCCCCAGCACGATGCCGGTGATGGTCTGCATCACCTGACTGCCGATGGCCACGGCCGCCACTCCGGCCGCGCTGTCCGTTTGCCCTACGATGAGCAGATCGGCGCCGCCGTACAACGCCTGTAACAGGTTTGCCAATAGAAAGGGCAATGCGAAGCGGAGCAGTACCGAGGGAACGCGCCCCTTTGTCAAATCCAACTCTTTCATCGTTCTTCTGCCTTTTTTTACGATAAGACTGTCGTTACCTCTTTTTCACCTCCTTTCGGGCGGCGGTATTCCGTGTCCGATCTTCGCCCGAAGAGTCCTGCGGCGCTCCGTCCGTTTCATCTTTCGGGTCGGGACGCCTGCGACCGAATCGTATCGGGTTCAGCCGCCGGCTCCAATAAAAAACCGGATAAGTACAAGTGTGACCTTGTATCTTATCCGGTATATTTCCCATATACCCTCCGATACGGAGCGATGGTTATTTTCGTTGGGCAAAGGTACCCGCTATTTTCCGAGTTGCAAAATTTTCCCGCTGAAAAATCGCACTCTCCCGTTCAGGGCGTCTGCCGAAGGACTTTTCGGGACGGGCGGCGGCGGTAATATTCTTTTTCGTATCTTTGGCGGTGCGAAAAAGCGACAGACGATGAACGGAACGGAGAGACCCGGCTGGATATGGCACGCAGCGGCGCTGGTCTGCGTCGGGGTGTGGGGCACGACCTTCGTGGCGACGAAGGTGCTGATCAACTGCGGCCTGACGCCGCTCGATATTTTTCTGGCGCGGTTCCTTCTGGCTTACCTCTGCCTGTGGCCCTTTTCGAGGCGGCTCTTCGCCGCTTCGTGGCGTGACGAGGCGTTGTTGGCGGCAATGGGGCTGACGGGCGGATCGGTCTATTTCCTGACCGAGAACATGGCCGTGGGGATGGCTCCCGCGTCGAACGTTTCGCTGCTGGTGACTACGGCTCCCGTGCTGACGCTTTTGCTGCTGCGTCTTTTCCGGCTTTCGGGAGCGTTGCGGTCGACGCAGCTCTGGGGTTCGGCGATCGCCTTCGCAGGTGTCGCCTGCGTGGTCTTCAACGGGCGTTTCGTTTTACGGCTCAGTCCGGCGGGCGACCTGCTGGCGCTGACGGCCGCTTTGATGTGGGCCTTTTACAGCCTGTTGCTGCGCCGCCTGAGCGAGCGGTATTCCGATGTGTTCCTGATGCGCAAGGTCTTCTTTTACGGCGTGGCGACCGCCCTGCCGGTCTTGGCTTTCTCTCCGCTGCACCTCTCTTCGGCATGGACGCAGCCGGTCGTGTGGGGCAATCTGCTCTTTTTGGGATTGGTCGCTTCGATGGGCTGTTACCTGCTTTGGACGGCCGTGATGCGGCGATTGGGAACGATGCGGGCGACCAACTACATCTATTTCAATCCGTTGGTGACGCTGCTGACTGCGGCGGCGGTACTCGGCGAACGGATTACGCTCATCGCTCTCCTCGGCGCGGCGTTGATTCTGCCGGGCGTCTGGCTGGCGGGGTTGAAAAACGGCGCTTGAAAGGAGACGAATTTCGTCCGTTTTCCGCTCTTTCCCTGATTCGGCGGCTGTCGGGTTGCAGGAGCGTAAAATAAAGCAGCGCCCGAATAAAGGCGCTGCTTCGTTTTTGCGTTGCGGCGGAGCCGCAGCGGCTATTGTTGCTGTGCGGCGATCTGTTGCTCGGCCTGCTCCATCAGCTTCTGCGCCTGTTTCTCGGCGGCCGACACCAGTGCGTCGCCACTCTTTTCAGCCAAAGCCTTGGCCAGTTTGCCCGAAGCGTTCTCTACGAGTTTCTCGCGCTGCGTCTTGGCCTCTTCGACGAGTTTGTCGCCCTTGGCCTTGGCGTCGGCGCGAATCTCGTCAGCCGATTTCCCCGCGGTCGAGGCGCCGGTGAGTTTGCCCAACTCTTTCTGAATCGTATTGGTCACGGCGTCCTTGACGGCCTCCTTCACGTCCAGTGTGATCTTGGGCGACGAGAAACTGCCTCCGATGCCGACATTGACCGTCGAAAGCACACCGCCGGTCGATCCTTCGGGCAGTTTCACCTTGGCCGTGTAGTCGATCGTCTGATCCAATCCCGTCGAACCCGACAGATCGAGCGAGATGCCGCCCATCTTCAAATCGAAGGGCTGCGTGGTAATCCGCCCGTCGCGGATCGTGAAGCGGATATTGACGTCCTTCGCTTCGATCTTGCGCAGGTTGTCGTTTTTGAGCGCGGTGGCCAACTGGTCGAATACGGCGATATTCTGCAAATGGATGTTCTTCGAGCGGATCGACCCTTCGGCCTGCAGCGTGGCGTAATCGGGATCCATCGTTTCGGTGAGGCGGGTCGTCAGGTCGAGCGACATCGAGTAGTCGCCGCCCGTCTTCTCGAACAGGGGAACCATCTTGCGGATCACGTCCAGCTGGTCGAACGTCGTCGAGAACGAAGCGTCGGCGATCTCGGCTTTGAGTTTCAGTGCGGGACGCCGCTCGTCGGCCGCCGTCGAATAGCTGCCCGAAGCGGACATTTTTCCATCGAAGGCGTTCATCGCCAGCCGGTTCATCGAAACCGTTCCCTTGGCGACGGCCAGCGACCCCGTGAAATCGGTCAGCACCATCTTCTGGAACAGAACTTTTTTCAGCGACGCGCCCAGCGCCAGATCGAGGTTCTGCGGTACGACGAACGCCCGCATCGCCGTCGTGTCGGCAGGCGTCTGCTCTGCCTCGGCCGGCGAAGCGTCGCCCATCAGTTCGTTCAGATCGAGCAGCGACGACGTTATGTTGAGCCGTCCGCGCAGGGTCTGGTCGCGCAGAAAATAGCCGATGTAGTTCGACAGACTGCCCGACGCTTCGAGGTCGCTGCGGCCTACCGTAAGGCCCAGTTCGGAGAGGGTCAATGCCGCCGGACTGACGCTCATCGCGGCGCGGCGCACCTTCACCTCGGGCAATCCCGCAAGCGTCGCCGTGACCCCTTCGACGGTGAGTTTGCCCGAAGCGGCGATCTGCTCGTAACGCTCCTTTTCGATGTCGGACATCCGGCCCGACACCTGCACGTCGGCCGTCACGACGCCCGCCAGCGCAATCGAGTCGCCCAGCGGGTAGACCTCTTTCACGGCTCCCAGATCGACTTTGCCGTTTGCGGCCGCCTTGAACCGCAGGTCGCTCATCGGCGTTGCGGCCCAGAGCGAGCAGCGCAGCGCGTTGCCGGCCATCGTCAGCGCGAAGGTCGGCACGTCGACGGTCGTGGCGTCGAGCGTTCCGCCGGGGTTGGCCGCTTTGGCGTCGATCGTGATACCCGTCACCGCCTTGGGCAGCGAAGCGTACTTGAAACTGCCGTCGCGCACCTGCAACGTCGCTTCGAAGGCCGGCATGCGGTCGCCCGCCATCACGCCTTTGGCCCATGCGCCGAGCGTGAGCTGACCCGAAGCGGTCAGATTTTTGAAATCGCGCGTATAGAAGGCCGGCACCATCGACAGAATGTCGCGGAACTCGACCTTCGAGCTGTTGACGCGCACGTCCATTTCGGTCTGCCCCTCCGCGAGCGCCACCCAGCCGTCGAGACTCAGCGCGATGGCATTGAGGCTGACCTTGTTGTCGGAGAAGGTGAAGCGGTTGTTTTTCAGATCGGCGTCGAGCGTGATGTCAGCCGTAAGGTTGGCGTCGCGCAACAGCGACATGCCGCCCGTAGCGAAATTCAGCCGTGCGGCCTCCATTTTCAGTTTCAGATCGCTGCGCTCGCCCGACAGATCGCCGCTCAGCCGCAGGCCGAGGGGATCGACGCCGGCGCGCATGCCGGTCGAATCGTCCTCATAGCGGATGACGGCGTTCGACAAACGCACGTCGCGCATTTGAAGCCGGAAAGCCGAGGGCTCGCTGTCGCTCTTCTCTGCCTTCTTCTCGGCAGGTTCGTCCGAAGGCTTCATCACGTCCCAGTTGACGCGGCCGTCGGCGAGCTTGCGGGCATGCAGATGCGGGGCGTCGACGAGCAGTTTGGTCACCTCATAGCCCGAGTCGCCGAAGAGCGACATCAGGTCGACCACGATCGAGATGCGCTCGACCGAAGCGAGCGTATCCCCTTCGAACGGCGCGGCGCAGACGACCGTCAGCCCTTTCAGTTCCACCGAAGCGTGCGGGAAATGACGTAGCAGGCTCAAGTCGAGCGAACGGAAATCGACCTTGGCGGTCAACAGTTCGTTCGCCTCCTTCTTCACGATGTCGCCCACCTTCGATTTGAGCGCGAGCGGTACGACGAGCGCGATGACCAGCAGAACGGCCACCACGATCGCAATGATTTTCAGAAACTTTTTCATGATATGGAAGTTTTGGGGACCTCGGGTCCCGCATTCAGGATTCGCAAAAGACCGTCATTCCGGCGGAGATCCGCCGCCGCATCCGCACGAGCCATGCAGCGCGCTGCGGATGCCCCGTCACGCAATAGAAAAGGGCGATTCCCAGCGTTGCGCACCATTTGGCCGCCTCGCAGATCCACAGGCGCAGCAGGCCGCCGTCGATCGTCGCCCGGGTGCGCTGGCTCACGCCGATATTGTAACACAGTCGGTCGAAATAGTCGCGTGTGAGTTTCGACGGGGGGATGATGTGGTACATCACCGCCCCGGGCACGTACCAACATTGCTCGCCGCCGCGCGCCAGCCGCGCGAACAGGTCGCTCTCCTCACCGCCCAGCAACCGCTCTCCTCGCCGCCCGAGATGCGGATCGAACGCTCCGTAGCGTCCCACCACGGTGCGGCGCAAGGCCATGTTTCCGCCGCCGGGAATCCGTCCGCGGGGGAAGCGACGGGGCGCAGGCCCCAGATCGATCGGATTGGCGACGGGCCGTTCGGTATAGCGCGACATCCACGCGGGACGCCCTTCGGGATACTCCGCAACGATCGGACCGCCGGCCGACGCTACGGCGGGGTGCGCATCGAAAAAAGCGATGTAGGAGGCGATGAACTCCGGTGCGATGCGTTCGTCGTCGTCGATAATGGCGATCACGTCGCCCGTCGTCTCGGCGATGCCCCGATTGCGGGCCCAAGAGAGGCCCTGCCTGCGTTCCAGCACGCGCCGTAACGGCAATTCGGAATGCGCCGCCCGAAACGCTTCGAACCGTGCGGCCGTATCGTCGGCCGAGTTGTTGTCGACCACCACGCACTCCCACTCCCCGACGGGCGCCGTTTGCGCGGCGACCGACCGCAGCGTGACGAGCAGTTGCTCCGCACGGTTGTAGGTCGCGATGATGAGCGAAAGACGCGGCATATCGGTTATTTTCAATCGTTGAATTCGTCGAACATCGTCGTACTGAGATATTTTTCGGCACGGTCGGGGAAGACCACCACGATATTGCCCCGCTCGATGCGGGCGGCGGTACGGACGGCGGCCAGCAGCGCGGCGCCGCTCGACATGCCGGCGAAAATCGCCTCGCGGGCGATGATCTCGCGCGCCATGGCGATCGCCTCCTCGCTCTCGACCATCTCCTGAATATCGATCTTCGACGGGTCGTAGATATCGGGTACGATCGCCTCCTCCATATTCTTCAGGCCCTGAATGTAATGGCCGCGCGTAGGGTGGGCGCAGACCACCTTGATGGCGGGTTTCATCGCTTTCAGGAAACGCGACAGCCCCATCAGCGTTCCCGACGTGCCGAGCGCACAGACCAGATAGTCGATCTCGCCGCCCGTCTGCTGCCAGATTTCGAGCGCCGTGGACTGGTAATGGGCCAGATAGTTTCCGGCGTTGGCGAACTGATCGGGCATGAAATAGCGGTCGGGAGCCGAAGCCACGGCCGCCCGCGCGTAACGGATCGCCCCGTCGGTTCCCTCTTCGGCCGGCGTAAGGATCACCTTGGCGCCATAGGAGCGGATGATTTTGCGCCGTTCGATCGACACCGCGCTCGACATGACGATCTCCACGGGATACCCCTTGACGATCCCCACGATGGCAAGACCGATGCCCGTGTTGCCCGACGTGGGTTCGATGATGGTCTTGCCCGGCGTGAGCCGTCCGTCCCGCTCGGCCTCTTCGATCATCTTGACGGCGATGCGGTCCTTGATGCTGCCCGTGGGATTGAAGCCCTCCAGCTTGGCGAAAATGTTGACTTGCGGGTTGGGGGAAAAGCGGTTCAGACGCACCATCGGCGTCGAGCCGATCGTTCCCAGTATATTATCATAAATCATATCGTCTATTTTCTATCGCGAACAAAGTTACGATTTTTCCCGAACCGAAACCCTATTCCTGCGAAAAATATAAGGAATATTATTCGTATCTTTGCCGAAGGAATCTACGTCGCACCCGCCGTCGCGGGCCTCCGGCAAGCCGCTAACGATCTCATTGCATTTATGACAGCCATCAAAGGAGCAGCCACCGAACTCGGAACGGAACGTATCCGCAAACTGTTGATCCAGTACTCCGTACCGGCCATTATCGCCATGACGGCTTCGTCGCTGTACAACATGGTGGACAGCATTTTCATCGGTCTGGGAGTAGGCCCGATGGCCATTTCGGGGCTTGCGCTTACTTTTCCGCTGATGAACCTCGCCGCGGCGTTCGGATCGCTGGTGGGCGTCGGCGCCGCCACGCTCATTTCAATGCGGCTCGGGCAGAAAGACTACGCTTCGGCCCAATACATACTGGGCAACGTCGTGGTGCTCAATCTTATCATCGGGCTCGGATTCGGATTTGTCACGCTGCTTTTTCTCGATCCGATTCTCTACTTTTTCGGGGCGAGCGAGGCGACGATCGGCTACGCCCATGATTACATGTCGATCATTCTGATGGGCAACGTCGTGACGCACATGTATTTGGGTCTGAATTCCGTACTGCGTTCGGCGGGTCACCCGCGCAAATCGATGTATGCGACGATCAACACCGTCGTCATCAACACGATTCTCGATCCACTCTTCATCTACGGCTTCGGTTGGGGCATTCGCGGCGCGGCCATCGCGACGGTGCTGGCGCAGGTCATCTCGCTCGTCTGGCAGTTCAGGCTGCTTTCCGACCGGAGCGAGCTGATATACTTTCACAAGGGCATCTACCGCCTGCGCAAGCGGATCATCAGGGACATCCTCGCTATCGGCATGTCGCCTTTTCTGATGAACGTGACCGCCTGCTTCATCGTGATTCTCATCAACAAAGGGTTGAAGGAGCACGGCGGCGACCTGATGATCGGCGCCTACGGCATCGTCAACCGGCTCGGATTCTTCTTCGTGATGATCGTCATGGGGCTCAATCAGGGGATGCAACCCATTGCGGGTTACAATTTCGGCGCGCGGCAGTTCGACCGTCTGATGCGTGTGCTGAAACTCACCGTTATCGGCGCGACGTGCGTTACCACGGCCGGATTCCTGCTGGGCGAACTGATGCCCCATTGGGCCGTAGGGGTCTTTACGACCGACGAAGAGCTGATCCGGCTCTCGGCCGAGGGAATGCGCATCGTCTTTTTCTGCTTCCCGATCATCGGATTCCAGATGGTGGCGACCAACTTTTTTCAGAGTATCGGCATGGCTCCCAAGGCGATTTTCCTGTCGCTGTCACGGCAGTTGCTTTTCCTGCTGCCCGGACTGATCTTCCTGCCCCGCATCTTCGCCGATCTGGGATATGACGGGAGCTGGGGCGTGTGGTGCAGCATGCCGCTGTCGGATTTTCTGGCGTCGCTCATCGCCGCTTTCATGCTGATCCGCGAACTGCGCAAATTCCGCAAACAAATGCAGGTTAAAACCCATACCTACCATGAATGAAAAATTCGTCATCAACATCGGACGACAGCTCGGCAGCGGCGGCAAGGCCGTCGGCGAACGTCTGGCCCGAAATTTAGGCATTCCGGTCTATGACAAACGGCTCATCAGGATGGCCGCCGAACACAGCGGCTTCGGTCAGGAGTTTTTCGAAAAGGCCGACGAGAAACCCGACAAGGGCTTCTTCGCCACCCTGCTCGGTTATCTCCGCAGCCCTTTCGCCGGCGACGACGCGATCTACAACAATCCGCTGAGCCACGACGCCCTGTTCAAAATGCAGAGCGACGTGATCCGGCAGCTGGCCGAACGTGAGTCGTGCATCTTCGTGGGACGCTGCGCCGATTATATTCTGCGCGAACATCCGCACTGCGTCAATCTCTTTATCTCGGCCTCGCGCGAAGATCGTATCGCACGGCTCGTCCGCACGCGGCAACTTACGCGCGAAGCCGCCGAACAACTGATGGATTCGACCGACGAGAAGCGCGCCGAATACTACAATTATTACAGCAACCGTACGTGGGGCGTCGCCGCGACCTATCATCTCTGCATCGACTCTTCGGTGCTCGGCATTGACGGCACGGCCGCCTTCGCCGAGGAGTTCATCCGTAAAAAGCTGCATGTTTTCGATGCGTAAGGGCTGAGACCGCTCGTAGACCGCCATAGGCTTCCGCACCGATCCGAAACGGAAAAAGAACGGCCCGATTTTTATCGGGCCGTTCTTTTTCATGCGTCGTTTACCGCACGTAGCGGGCGGGTCGCTCCGGCAATGCCCGCAGGAAATAGCCGAGGATCATGCCCGCCTGCCGGTCGGAAGCCGTCAGATAGCGGTGCAGTCCCTGCTTATCGGGTGTGAAATAGATGAATCCCTGTTCGTCGACCGTGATACGTCCGGGGATGCTGAGCGTGAGCGACGACGGCTCGTGAGGCAGCACGTAATAGGTTGCGATCACGTCCCACGTCGGACGGTCGTAGGGCATCTTGTGGTAGGCTTTGTAGGCCTCGACCATCGGATGACGTTCGGTCCAGCCGAAATCCTCGGCGATGCTGCGGCCCGGATAGACGACCTGCTTGCCGATTTCGAAGGGGGTCAGCACGATCGGCGACGGACATTCGGCAAAGAACTTTCGCGCCGCCGGAATATCGTTGACGACGTTGTACTCGGCGCGCTTCTTTACCCCGAAACTGCCGGCCATCACCGAGAAATACTTCACTTTGCGCGCCACCAGTTCTCGCCCTGTGAGCGGCGATACGTCGTCGGCGCCGCTGGCGAGCAATGCAGAGAGATTGCCCGAGAATCCTACGGAGATCACCACCACCGAGTTGTCGGGCTCCGCCGCCAACAACCGGCGGTACATCGCCACCGGCTCCTCCCAGCTGCCGGGCTTGCGGCTGCGCTTGAAGAGCGGCTTTCCGTCGGAAGCCTTCAATTCGCAGACGGGCGTCGTATAATCGGCGTCCTTGTTGTCCACGGCCTGAGGCGTGTAGGCGATCGGAATCTCGGGATAGCCGTACCATGTATTCATCAGATCGATGAACTCGAAGGAGGTCGGGCTCCGTTTGTTCAGGCTTACGCCGATCAGCCGGATGTGGCCGGCGTCCGTTCCTTTGTAGAGCAGATCGAGCGCCAGTGCGTCGTCCACGTCGTTGCCCATATCGGTCTCGAAAATAACGGGAGTCGCAGCGTTCCCGCCGTCGCGCGCCGCTGCGCTCCACGAACCGCACAGGCCCGCCACCGTCAGCATCAGCATCAATTTTTTCATAGTTCAGTCGTTTAAGGTTTTTCGGATCGGTATGAATGCGCTCACCGTCTTTGCCCTGCCGGTCGGGTTTCCGAAAAAGCGGTTCTCTGTCGGTGGCTAAGGGGCGTATTCAGCTTGCACAAACGTTTGTGCAAATATAGAAAAAAGAATTTGTTTCCCCAATTATTATCGGAATTTTTATCCGAGCTTCTCCTTTTGCTCCGTGAAAACGGCAAAAATAAAAGCGGCCCCGACGATACGGGGCCGCTTCCGTAAAGTCGGAATATCCGTTACTCCGCCTCCGTTTCGTAACCGTCGCGTTTGGCGCCCCACATCAGCAGAAAAACGACCATGCCGATGAGCGCCATGGCGATCATGGCGATGTAGGCGTAGTTCCAACCGTAGTGCTGGGCCAGATATCCCAGTCCGGCGCCCGAAACGATCGTCGAGGCGTAGCCGAACAGACCGGTGAAGCCGTTGGCCGTGGCGGCCGCCTTCTTCGTGGCCTGCTGCGCAGCGGCGATGCCGATGAGCGCCTGCGGACCGTAGATGCAGAAACCGGCCATCATCAGGAAAAGGAACGTCAGCCACAGCGGTGCGCCGACGGGCAATTGCCAGAAGAGGAAGATGAACAGGGCAGCGCCCGCCATGCAGAAGACGCAGGTGCGGTGCGCACGTCCGCCGAGGAATTTGTCGGTCGCCCAGCCGGCCACCAGCATCCCGACGATGCCGGCGATCTCGAACATCGCCACCAGCCAGCCGGCATGGCTCATGCTGACCCCCTTGGACTGGCTCAGCAGCGTGGGGCCCCAGTCGAGCACCGAGAAGCGGACGATGTAGACGAAGAAATTGGCGAAGGCCAGAATCCAGATCAGCGGATTGCCGAAGACCATGCGGCGCAGGAACGCCTTGTCGGCGGCCGACTTGCCGTCTTCGGATTTTTTGCTTTCGGTGCCGGGCAGTTCGGGCAGTCCCACCGAGGTCGGCGTGTCGCGCAGCGTGACGAAGAGTCCGATTGCGCCGGCGAACGAGATGCCGGCCGGAATCCAGAAGCACCAGCGCCATGCCCCGACATGGTTCTCGCCTGCACCCATATGGCTCATGATGTAACCGCAGAGGATCACCACCAGACCGGCGCCGATCGAGTGCGAGGTGTTCCACACCGACATCTTCGTGGCCAGCTCCTTGGGAGGAATCCAGTGGGTGAGCAGCCGCGCGCAGGGAGGAAAGCCCGTTCCCTGCAACATGCCGTTGACGACCCACATGACCCCCATGAAGAGGATCAGCGTGTTGTTGAACTGCGACCCGGAGCTCTCGCCGGTGATCCATTCGCTCACATCGACGCCGAACCCGAAGGCGAAATTGGCCAGCGCGCAAAGCGCCAGACCCGTGGCCATGAAGAAACGGGCGTTGAGCTTGTCGGCCAATATGCCGTTGACAAAACGCGAAAGGCCGTAGACCAGCCCGTTGAGCGTCAAAAAGATGCCCAGACTGGTCTTCGAGATGCCCAGATCGGCCTCCAGCCCCGGCATGGCCAGTGAAAAGTTCTTGCGTACGAAATAGAACAGCGCATAGCCGATCATCGTGGCGATGAGCGTGCGCATCTGCCAGTATTTGAAGCGGCGCTGCACTTCGGGAGTAAAACTTTGCATGATGAAATCAAGTTTTCGGTTTACGGCGGGCCGTCAACGTGTGGCTCACCGTCGGTTTTACAGTAGTTGGAGAACAAAGGTAATCAATTCTTTCGATCTTGTCAATCCAGAGCGTAATAAAAAACAATCCGCAGTTCTCTTTTGTTGCGTTTTCGACTGATCGGAAGCGGGAACCGCTCCGTGCTTCGGATTTCGGGCATGCGTCGTCCTCGTCGGACGGAGCACGATCGGGCAGGCCTTCGTGCGCCCGTCGGCGTATACGGCGGAAACCTGCCGGCAGTCGATGCCGAGCGGAGGAGACGGGGAGCGGAATTACAACTATTTCGGAATTTGTTTGACCGATTCTGAAAAAAATACTATTTTTGTTCAAATATACATCTATACGACACGATTATGACATTGGCCGAAAGACATGATTTCATCATGGACCTCTTGCAACAACAGGGTTCGGTAAGCGTCGCCGCCTTGGCCGAACGGCTCAAGGTGTCGGAGGTGACCGTCCGCAAGGATCTCACGCTGCTTGAAGAGAAAAAGATGCTCTACCGCGCCCACGGCAGCGCCATTCTGATCAATCCCTATATCAACGACCGTCCGGTCAACGAAAAGGAGAAGCACAATGCCGCCGAGAAGCGCGCCATCGGCATCCGCGCGGCTTCGCTCGTCACTCCCGACGATTCGATCCTCATCGCTTCGGGAACGACGATGCTCTTTCTCGCGCGCGAAATCAAGGCGCAGGGCCGCTTGACGGTGATTACCTCGGCGATCAACGTCGTCCCGATTCTTACGCGCGACCAGAACGTCGATGTGGTGCAATTGGGCGGCATGGTGCGCAATACCTCGGTCTCGGCCGTAGGCGTCTACGCCGAGCGGATGTTGCAGGATTTCTCGTGCAGCAAGCTCTATCTGGGTGTGGACGGCATCGATTTCGAATACGGACTCTCGACGACCAACCTGATGGAGGCGGGTCTCAATCGCGCCATGATCCGCACCGCACAGAAGACGATCGTGCTGGCCGACAGTTCGAAATTCGGCCGTCGCGGTTTCAGCAAAATCTGCGATCTGGACGATGTCGACCAGATCATCACCGACAGCAACATTTCGCCCCACACCCTCGCCCAGCTTCGCAGTCAGGGAATCGAAGTGACTGTGGTGGAGGTGAATTAAGAAATACCGGAACATCCTCCGGCATGAATCGAAAGCGGGATCGGCCGACCGATCCCGCTTTGCCGTATTCTTCCCTTCGTTTTTCGCCGTCGTTCCCTGCGTTCGGGGCAGCCGAATCTTTTTGTTTTTCGGAAACGTTCAAAGAGTTCTGAAATTATGAGATAAAAATTTATATCTTTGCCGCATAATACTTTAAACACAACACAATATGAGGAAAATTTTGACGATTCTCACGCTTTCCTTGCTTGCGGTGTTGTGTATCGACGACGGCTACGACCTGTCGGACATCGATACCGACGATCTCGGCATCGGAGACGAAAATTCGGTCTTCACCTGTCCGCTGATAACGCTCAGGGCCTCCGTGTCGGACGTTACCAACGATCAGGACGATCTGGACCGCGTGCTGGCCGAAGCCAATGTATGGTTGCCGAACCGGCTGCCCGGCGGTGCGGAGGCGGTCGACGTGGAGACGCTTACCGGCGGCAATGGCGCGCAACAGCAGGAGGCTTATCTTTCGGGACCGGACGGTCTGCTGACGGAGTTGATGACGGAGATCGACTCCGACCCTTCGTATAAGAAACTGGAGGAGATCGCCCGACTGATCTATGCCTCCTACAAAGAGCGGTTCATGCCTGAATATTTTCCTGCCAATGTGCCGGAAGAGGAGTACATTTCGGCCTTCAAACTCATTTACAACCAGCAGGCGACGCATGACCTGATCTGGGAGAACATCGAGAATTTTGCCCGCGAATACCTGACGATGAATCTGAAAATGAGTGTCCGTGCGTTCGTTCTCGACCGTATCGATGTCGGGTCGAATGTGCGCGATATGATTACCGGAGGTCGGGATGCCGAGGCTACGCTCTCGCTTTTCGGCGATATCGCCACCGATTTGCCGCTCAGTTTTTCTGCCGAGCCCGCTTTTAAGGCGGCCGAAACGAACGACGGCAGCCAAGACGACGACTTTACGCGCACGCTGTTCAGTTTTCCGGCGTTCACCGTCTCTCCTGCGGCGTCCGCACCGACGGAGATCGTGGAGACACGGATCACTTCCGACGCGCTGACGGTCATCTTCGATCAGAAGACGCACATCGACCTGAACGTGCAGTTGAAAAAATATTACCCCAAGCGCGCACTCGAATCCGAACAGGGAATAACCATCAATCTGAAGGTTCGCAGAAAAGGCGGTTTAACGATCAATTTCTAATGACAGCTATGAAAAAACTGCTCTATACGTTGGCCGCCCTCCTTGTCTGCACGAGTGCAGCGGCGCAAAATCCCACCTTGTATTTCATGGAAGGGACGACGATCCGTTCGCAGATGAACCCCGCATTCGCCCCGCTGCGAGGTTATTTCAATATACCCGTGATCGGCGGCATCGCCGTTACGGCGGGCGGCAATACGTCGCTTGACGATATTCTCTTCCGCCGCGACGGAAAGTTGGTGACGATGTTCAGTCCGTCGGTCTCTTCCGCCGACGCCTTGTCGGGTCTCCATTCGAACAATTTGATCAACGCCGATGCGCGGATCAATATTTTCGGTTTCGGCGCTTATACCTCCAACCGCAAGAATTTCTGGTCGTTCGACCTCAATCTGCGGGAAAGCGCTTCGGCGCAGTTCCCCTACGAACTGTTCCACTTCTTCAAAACGGGAGAAAGCGCCCAGATCCGTAATCTGGGGATGAGCACGGACACCTATGCCGAGGCGGGATTCAACTATTCGTTTCCGATCGGAGAGAAGGTTTACGTCGGTGCGCGTGTGAAATTTCTGGTCGGCTTGGCTCGTGTGAAGGCCTATTTCACGCAGTTCAACGTTTCGCTCGGCGAGAACGAGTGGTATGCCGAGGCCGTCGGCGAACTGGAAGTCAACAGCAATCTGCTGACCATTCCCACGAAATATGAAGAGGGGCAGGATCATGTCTACCGCGATTATTATCAACTCGACGACATGGATTTCGACGCGAAGTTCAAGCCCGCCGGTTACGGCGCGGCGTTCGATATCGGTGCGACATATGAACCGATTGCCAATTTGCAGGTGTCGGCTGCGGTCAACGACATCGGTTTCATCGCATGGAACAAAGCCAGCTCGGCGCACGGCTCCGTGGCCCGTACGTTGAGGTTTAACGGCGCACAGGTCGATGCGGATGGCGCGGCGGACATCGATTTCGACTTCGGAGAGCTGAATTTCGAGAAGGTCGACGAGAAGAGCGCCACGCGAATGCTGCACTACACGATAAATCTCGGCGCGGAATACCGGCTGTGGGATCATCGCGTCGGATTCGGAGCGTTGTACCAGATTCACAAGTACGACTATACGGCGCTGCACAACCTGACGGCCTCGGTCAACTTCCAGCCCCTGCGCTGGCTCGGCCTTTCGGGCAGCTATTCGTTCATCGACAACAAGGCGACGGCTTTGGGACTGGGTCTGAACCTCAATCCGGGCTGGATCAATTTCTACATCGCCACCGACGTGCTGCTGACCAAGAAGACCGCGCAGTGGATTCCCATCAAACAGGGGCGCATGAATCTCAATCTGGGAATCGGCATTCCGATGGGGAAACGCGGCCTGCGCGTGCTGGACTACGTGCGGGTGAAGGATCCCTCCAAGAAACACCGGCGCGTCATGGTGTCGGACGGAGAGATGACGATGTATTGATCGCAACGGATTTCTGACGATCGGGGCGGCCTTCGCAAGAGGCCGCCCCGATTGTCGGTAGGACGCGGAGACGCTATGCTTCGGAGAGTCGGCGGATCGTGTCGCGCATCTCGTCGTAGTGTCCTTCGACGCTTTCGAGCAGGGCGTACTGCGCCCGCGTGCGGACGAGGTTGTGGTCGGGCGATTTGATCTTGTAGTACGTGTCGCCGTTGAGGTAGTCCATCAGGAAACGCAGCACCTGCTCGTAGGTGATGTAACGCACCGAGAAGGCGAGCGCGTCGGTCTCGGCCGGCGTCAGGAAGGCGCGCGCTTCCGAGAGGTATCCTTCGGCGAATCCGCGGAACATCGCCATGTCGAGCCATACGTTGCCCAGTTCGTCGTCGTCCTCGCGACCGTGGTTGGCGTAGGTGCGGATGGCGTCGCCGAAATCATTGAAGCAGGGGCTGTTGAGCACCGTATCCAGATCGATCACGCAGAGCACCCGACCCTGACGGTCGAAGAGGATGTTGTTGATTTTCGTGTCGTTATGCGTCACGCGCATCGGTATTTCACCGGATTCCACCCGCTCCCAGAAACGAAGCATCTCCGCGCGGCGGCGCTCGATCCAGCCGATTTCGCGTTCGACCGTCGCGCGGCGGCCGGCAGCGTTGCGTGCGAGGGCGTCGTCCCACTGCTCGAAGCGGATGCGGATGTTGTGAAAGCCCGGCAGAATATCCGTCAGCGGTTCGCGGTAATCGGCCAGCATGCGCTGGAAACGTCCGATCCCCTCCCCGCCGCGCCGCGCCAGTTCGGGCGTCGTCGCTGCTTCGTAGGTCACCGAGTCCTCGATGAAGAGAGTCGTTGTCCAGTAGTCGCCCGCCGCATCCTTGTGGTAAAGCATCCGATCGAGCGTGGGGACGACCGTCATCACCTCGCGCAGGGGGTCTCCGCCCGCTCGGCATACCTTCTCCTTGAGAAAGGCGGTCACGCCCCAGATGTTGCGCATCATGGCGGGTATGTTGGTGAAGATGTTGCGGTTTTTGCGTTGCAGGACGTAGCGCGCGCGGTCGGTGACGACGATGTAGGTGTCGTTGATGAATCCTTCGCCCAGCGCTTCGACCGATTGCACGGCGCCGTCGATTCGGAATTGTTCGGCTATTCGTTTCATAGTGCTGTTTTCGGCAGTCGGTCTCCGCAGGCGAAGGAACCGGCTGCATCTTCGGTTTTTGTTTCTTAAGATAAAGATAGTAAAACTTTAGGCAACGGGCAAATTTTTCCTAACTTTGTATGCGGACGTTTCTGCTCGGCAGGAGCGGAGCAGGCTGGTTATGCCGAGAATGGAAAATGTCCGTTGATGACGAACCCTTTTAAAACTACGAATCCCATGAAATCATTTCTTCGCATTTCGTTGCTTCTCGTGCTGACGGTCTGGACGGGTTGTGCGACGCGTTCCGATGCGCCTTACCGGATCGAGAACGGCGAGATCGTTTTTGCCGAACCGGCGCACGCCGAGGGGCAGCAGGACGTGCTGCAACTGCGCTGCGATCCGATTCCGGTCGTGCGCGTCGCCTTCATCGGGCTGGGGATGCGCGGCGGCGCGGCCGTCGAGCGTTTCACGCAGCTCGACGGCGTGGAGGTCGTCGCCCTCTGCGACAAGGTTCCCGCTTATGTCGGGCAGGCGCAGGAGATGCTCTCGGTGCACGGCCTGCCGGCAGCGCAGGAGTTCACCGGCGCCGACGACTGGCGCCGCGTCTGCGAGTTGGAAAATGTCGATCTGATCTATAACTGCACCGATTGGGAGATGCACGTTCCCATCGCATTGTATGCCATGGAGCAGGGCAAGCACGTGGCCGTCGAGGTTCCCGCCGCTCTCACGGTGAAGGATTGCTGGGCATTGGTCGACACGGCCGAGCGGACGCGCCGCCACTGCATGATGCTCGAAAACTGCTGTTACGACTTCTTCGAGATGACGACGCTCAACATGGCCCGCGAAGGGCTGTTCGGCGAGATCGTCCATGTCGAAGGGGCCTATATTCACGATCTGCGGGAGCTGCAGTTCGACCGCGAGCACGGTTACGTCGATATGTGGCGGTTGGAGCACAATACCCGTCATACGGGCAATCCCTACCCGACGCACGGTCTCGGTCCGCTGTGCCAGCTGCTCGACATCCATCGCGGCGACCGTATGGAGCGGCTCGTCTCGCTCTCGTCCGACCAGTTCGGCATGAGCGCCTACGCCGCGGCGAAGTACGGCGACGAATCCGAGGAGGCCCGGACGCCCTATGCGCTGGGCGATATGAATACCACGCTGATCCGCACGGCGAAGGGCAAAAGCATCCTTATCCAGCACGACATCACCTCGCCGCGTCCCTACAATCGTCTTCATACGATTTCGGGCACGAAAGGGTTCGCGCAGAAGTATCCGATCCGCAGCCTTGCCTTCGATCCCGATGCGCACCACCGGCTGTCGGACGAACAGCTCGACGACATGCTACGTCGTTATGAGCATCCGATCACCCGTGAAATCGGCGAGAAGGCGCGCGAAGTGGGCGGTCACGGCGGCATGGACTTTATCATGGACTACCGCCTGATCTACTGTCTGCACAACGGTCTGCCGCTCGACGAGGACGTGTACGACGCGGCCGAGTGGTCGTCGCTGGCCGAACTGACCGAGGCGTCGGTACGCAACGGCAATCTGCCGGTGGCGATGCCCGATTTCACGCGCGGCGCATGGCGGAAGGTCGAGGGTTTCTCGCATGCGATGGCCGAGTGACGCCGTCGATAACGAGTGCGAAGGGAGCTGCCGCGGCAGCTCCCTTTTTCGTTGCTTTCCCGAGAGAGAATCGGGGCGTTCCTCCGGTCGGAATTGTCTGCGGCGGGCCGGCCGCGGCCCCATCCGGTAGTCGATCACGGCGTCGCCGCGCAACCGGTTGGGCGGCAGCCGCTGCGTTTCGCCGGCGGGGCAGGCAATCGTCGGAATCGTGTCGGCGGAGAACTGCTGGCGACAGGCAGGCTGCGCCGAGGAACGTAGCTGTGGCTGCGGTAAGGAGAGATCGTTTCCCGATACGGCGTTTCGGGATCGGAATTTTAACGAAGGCAGCGATTTTTCCCTTTGCAAACTTCCGCCGAAATCGTTATCTTTGCAACGCTGCATTTCCTTCGGAGGAGGAAAGACGATAACGTGTGGCGCCCGTCGGCGCGTAAGTCCGGTTATGCATGTTCGAAACGACAGATGCAGCCTGTAACTTGTTCAACCAAAACCGGATTCAATGCCTCGGACAAAATTTCAGACGTTTGTCTTCACGGCCTGATGGTCTTCGTCATGGCCTATTCGATCACCTTTTACAATATGGCGCTCGGCGGCGCCCGTGTGTGCGGAACGCTCTTTTTGGGTGCGCTCGGCGGCATGTGGCCGCCTTATGCGTTTGCCGTCGTCTACGAGTTGCTGATCGCCCGTTCCGTGGCGTTCCGGCTCGCGTTTCGCTTCGTCGGGCCCGATGCGCAGCCGTTGGCGCGGATCGTTGCGGTGGCCGTCGCGATGGTCAGCCTGATGTGCTCGGTGATGAGCCTCTTCGTCGCGATGACGCTGTACGGCGTCGGCCAAGAGTTGTTAGCGCGGTGGGGCGCGCTTTTCGTGCGCACCTATCCCTTCGCGCTGGGCTGGCAGTTGCTGGTGGCCGGACCGCTGGTGCGCGCTCTTTTCGGCCTGCTGTTTCCTCCGGCGGACGTTTCGGAGGAGGAGCCGTCTGCCTGAAACCGAACGGGAGAGCCGCATGCGGCTCTCCCGAATCTTTCGGATATTCTCGGGTTACTTCAGCGCCTTCACGAGCGAAGGAATCAGTTCGGCGAGGGCGTTCTCCGTCTGTGCGGTGTAGAAATTGCCGTCGACGACCGCCTTCTCGTCGGTGCCGACGCACTTCCGAACCGCCGACTTGATGAACGGATGCAGGGCGACCCGACGCCCCTTTGCGATGCCCAGCTGATCGTAGAGCAGCGCTGCGGCGCAGTGGCCGGCCATCGGCTTGCCTGCGTCAGCGAAGGTTTTCATCACGGAGAGCATCTCCTGATTATAGGGTTTGCCCGCATTCTCCCCGAATTTGGGCATGGCGTCGCCGCAGGCGAAAACCAGTGCGTCGTATTCGCTTTCATGCCCTTTGAGATCGGCGACCGTATCGTCGGTGCGAAGGCTGACGCCCGAATTGGTTTTGACCTCCGTGCCGTCGGTCACTGCAAATGTCCGAAACGGAATCCCGTTCTCGAAAAACGCTTCCAGATACTGGAACAGTCCTGCTCCGTTGACCGGATTCACGACCAGTACCGCAACTTTCTTTGCCATAACTTTTTGATTTTAATGATTGTTATTTTATGTAAGTTTATTACTTTTGTGATGTAAAGATAGAATTTGGAATCGTAAAAAACAAGGACTTACCTTTCGGTAACCGACTTACGCGGAGGTAACGAATCGTGATTTACAACCGTTTGAAACGTGAAAAAATGCAAACTTTTTTACATACGGAACTTTGTCCGATCCGCGATATCCTCGACCGGTTGGGCGACAAGTGGTCGCTGCTGGTGCTCGTAACCCTGCATGCCAACGGAACGATGCGTTTCAGCGACGTCCACCGTTCGATCGGCGACATTTCGCAGCGGATGCTGACCGTGACGCTGCGGTCGCTGGAACGCGACGGACTGATATTCAGGAAAATCTATCCTGAAGTGCCGCCCCGTGTGGAGTATGGCCTGACGGAGTCGGGAGAGAGCCTGCTGCCGCATCTGGAACGTCTGGTCGGCTGGGCGCTGGAACACATGGACGGAATTGCCGCAGCGCGGAAATCGGGATCGGCGACGTGCTGCGCAGCCGGGCGGCTCAATGGCGATTCCCGACGTTAACTCATCTCCGGCGACTGCGCGCCGGGAATGTCGATGCGGCGGATCTCGTCGTCGAAAGCGTTGCGGTCGCCCAGCGCGGCATTGCGCAGCTGCGCCCGGTAGGTGTGGATCGTTGAGATCGAGCAGTTGAGGATCGCGGCGATTTTGATGCTGTTGGTCACGCCCAGCCGGATGAGCGCCAGAATGCGCAGTTCGGTGTTGAGCGTTTGCGGCTGCCGCAGAACGAATCGCTCCGAAGGGATCATCCGCTCGTTGACGTGCGCCACGAAGTCGGGGAAGAGGCGGAGGAAGGTCTCGTCGAAGATCGTCAGAAACTCTTTGTACTCGGCGTCCGCGGGGTTCTTGGCCCGCAGTTCGCGGAGCATGGCGGTGAGTCCAGCGTCTTTGGATATTTTCAGCAACCCCTTGCGGTAGGCGTTGATCTTCATAATGTAGCGCGAACAGAGGGTGAGGTAGTGCCCGACGTATTCGTCCTTGATGTTGTTGGCGTCGCGCAGTTCGCCGTTGATGCTTCGGATGTGTTTGTTCTGCTCTTCGATGTCGCGGTTGAGCTGTTGGAGCTGGCGGTTCATTTCGAGACGGATAGCGCTGATTTGTTTGACTTTGCGATAGTAAACGAGAATCGTGAAGCAACTTCCCAGCAGAACGATTACCAAGATGCTCACGACGATCGTAACATAGCCCATCGCGCGCCGTTTGGCTTCGAGGGAGCCGATGTAGGCGCTGCCGATCTGCTGGACCATTTCGGACGATTGCCGCATCCGCGAACGGAAGTTGCAGTAGAGCGCATCCTCCATCGAACGGTTGATGTAGCGGTTGGCGCGGGCCACGTCGCCCTCTTCGAGCAACAGTCCGGCCAGATCGTACAACGCCAGACCTTCGCGTACGGGGGTTTGCAGGTCGTCGGCAGCGGTTCGAATCAGGTACTCTTTGCGGCGGTCGGCGTCGCCCAGTTTTTTGTAGATGTTCGACAGCGAATAGGCGACCAGTGCCCGCATGTGAATGTCTTCGATACCCGCCTCGTACTCGGGTAAAAGCATATCGAGAGCCTCCAGAGATTTTCCTTGATTGTTGTACTGGTTCGCAACAAGCCTTTTGCGCGGAATGGAGCCTTCGGGAAGGGCGTAGATACATAGCAGATCGTAAAGCTGGATGGAATCGCTGTAATATTTGCGCATCTCTGGATCGGCGATATCCCTTTGGTCGCGCATCATCGATTGGTAGAGACCGTAGTAGAAGAACATGTCGATCCGTGTATGGTCGGTCGTATCGACCTGTTTGAGAATACGCTTCGCTTCGCCGTACATGCCGCCGTCGCAGAGCGTGCGTGCAAGGTAGATGCGGGCGTTGTTGATCGCCGGCCGGTCGCCGTACCGTTCGGCTTTTGCAAGCATCAGGCGGGCGTAGAGATATGCCGAATCGATGTTGTAGTTGAAATACTCTTTATAGATGGTTTCCAACAGTTTGAATTGTTCACCCGGATCGCTCGCCAGATCGAGTTGCAGGAGACATTCCTTGATGCGGAGGCTTTTCATGCGGCTGAAAACGGCCTTTTGCTCGATGATGCGGTCGAGCTCTTCGAGCGCTTTCTGGTGGCGGTCGATCCGCGCGGAGCACCCTGTCAGAAAGAGCAGAAGCAGCGGGAGTATTCGGAGTAGTTTCATAGGTCGGAAGGGTCGGTTGGTTGAAATCAGGACAACGAACAATCGCCCGTTACGGAGCGGTTGTTCGTTGCAAAAAAGAGAGAGGGTTTGTTCTGCCTCGCCGCCGGAGCTTGCGCCCCGACGTGTGCACTCATGCCTTGCGCATGCCGGCGGACGAAGGTTATTTGTCGGGCGCCTCGGTCGAAAAATCGTTGTCGGGAATGAACTGATCCGAGGAGTAGACGTTCCCGTAAGGGTCGGTCGCTTCGACGCGGATATTCTTTGCCGCCGGATTTTTCAACGTATACTTGTACAGATGCCAGCAAATCGTCGAAGCGCTCTGCTGCAACACGCCTACGGTATACCCCCAGATCCAGTAGTCGCCGTGGTTGCCGATCCTCGTCAGCTTCCCGTCGGTGGGCTGCCCGTCTTCATAGACTTTGAAAGTCCAGTCGTCGCCGGCGAAGAAGATGTTGACGACGATGTCGTCGGCCGTATACTCGTAGGTGTAGGAGGTGAACTGTCCGCCGTAGGTGGAGTTGCCCCGATGAAGCCGCATCTGTAACGAACGGTCGCGGTCGGTTCCTTTGAAATAACTGTTTATCAGTTTCGTGCCGTCGAACTCGAAGATGTAGTAGCCGTTGGGAACCCCGTCGAGCGAAGTATTCGACCGCCAGAAGAAGCCGCAGGCGGCGCTGAGGATGTATTCGCGCATGCCGTAGGTGCTGTTGACGTAATAACGGGTGTAGTGCGTATGGCCCGCCATGGCCGTCGGTTCGGCGTAGGGCTGCAACTGGTCGAAGATGGCTTTGGCGTTCTCCATGTTGAAATTGTCGTACATCGGGGCGTGGTAGCAGATGACGATCCGCTTGTTCGTCGGGACGAATTTCAGATCCTCTTTGAGCCACGCCACCTCCTCTTCGGTGAACCCCTTGTTGTAGCCCGAAACGGTCGATTCGTAGAATCGCAGGTTGTCGAACATCACGAAGTGTACGTCGCCGATGTTGAACGAGTAGTAGAGCGGCCCCATGATGTTTTCGAAGGCGCCGCCCGTAAAGTCGAGCTTGTCCTTGTCGTGGTTGCCGCATACGCAGAAGACCGGAATGCCCGAAGCTCCCAGCGCGCTTTTGATCTTCGTCAGCCGCGCGCCCGGCGTTTTGGGATCGTCGATGCCGATAATGTCCCCCAGCCCGACGCCGACGATGGCTTTGCCGGCGTACTGTTTCAGTTCGGCCTTGACGTCCTCGATCGTCTCGTTGCGGAAACGCAGCACGTGGTCGTCGTTGTCGGGTTGCGGATCGCCGATGGCCACCAGTACGAAATTGGTGTCGTCCATCGTCCGTTTTTTAAGCGTAAAATCGACACGGAACGGCGTGGAGTTGCTTCCCGTGAGCGATTTCGAGGCTTTGTAGAAGAGCGGATAAGCGCCGAAATCGCTTTGCCCGGGAACTTCGTAACCCGACGGCATGGAGATATAGGCGTATTTCGACGAGCGGTTGCGCTTGATCTGATAGACTCCCTTCGCGTTCGTCGCCGCGCAGGTGAAGCCGTCGGAGACGACAACCCCTTCGACGGGGCTGCCTTCCGTGTCGGCCACGAGTCCGTAGAGCGTCATGCCCTCTTCGGGCTTGATCTCCTCCGTATCGTCCGGTTTCTCCGTCGGTTTCTCCGTGCCGGGGTCCGGCGCCGGATCGGCGTCGGACTTCCCGCAGGAGACTGCCGTCAGGAGCGAAAGGCTCAGCAGCAGAAACAGGTGATTGAAATGACGTGTGAATTTCATGGTGTCGATCTCGATTTAACTTTTACCAACTGGGATTCTGCGGGATGTTTGCTTTCTGCAACTCGTCGATCGGAATCGGGAAGAGGTAGTGCTTGTCGGAGAAGACGCGGTCTTCGACCCAGAAACGCTGCATCTTGTACTTTTTGCCGCCGACGGTGATCTTGCCGCTCGCGTTTTCTACGGGGCGCATGCCGCAGATGCGGTGCTGCGTCTTGGGATAGGCGCCGTATTTGTCGAAATACTGCTGAGCTTTCTCGTCGTTGGTCGTTCCGGGCAGAGCGTTCCACTGCTCTTCGTGCGACAGTTCCGTCTCGCTCGTCGGTTCGAGATAGAGACGGCATTGCCAGAAGCGGCACTTCTCGTGATAGAGTTCCACACGGCGTTCACGGGCGATGTAGTCGAGCATCAGGTTGCGGTTGGAGATCGTTGCAGGCGGCATGGGAGCCATGAACGAACGCTTGCGGATGGCGTTGACGATCTCGTAGACCTCCTGATTGGGACCCGTGGTGCGCGTGACGGCTTCGGCCCAGATCAGATGGATCGTAGCCAGACGGATCAGCGGCGGACAGCTGAGGTAACCGGCGCCCGAACCGGCGGATTTGTTGTGGCTTCCGTCCGTGAATTTGCGCAGGAAATAGCCCGTGGTGGTGGAGTTCGCCGCATTGATTCTGTCGGTGCCCGAAGCGGTGTTCAGCTCGATGTTCTTGAAGGTGGCGCCGTGATAACTGACGTCGCGGTAGAAACGCGGGTCGCGGTTGACATAGGGATTCTCGTCGTCGTAGGCCTTGGCCAGATCCGCTTCGCTGATAAGTCCGTTGTAGAGTGCGCGGTGATTCTCTTTGAGCGCATAGATCGGATAACCGTAACCGTCGGGGCCGATGACCTCGTATTCGTCGACCTGATCCTGTGTCGGCATTTCGCGGCCGCCGCCGCTCGACGAAGGCGGATAGTTGTCGCCCCACCAGCCGGCCGATTTGTCTCTGAGTACGAACCAGATCCATTCGGTTTTCATCGGCGTCGCATTGTCGGAGATATACAGCTCCCACAGGCGGCTCGGAACCATCGAATTGTTGGTGTTGGCGCCCAGCTTGTCGGCATAGACGTTCTGCGGCGAACCCTCGTAGAGGCTGTAACGGGGTGCGCCGTTGACCGTAAAGTTCATCACGTCCTCGCAGGCCTTTTTGGCTGCCGTCCAACGCTCCTCCTTATAGGTTTTGTAGTCGGCCGCAAAGTTGCGGGTGTCGTTTTTAAGCGTCGAACCGTTGTAGAGTGGCGTAGCGGCGATCCAGCGCGCCATGGCTTTCAGACCGAGGCAGGCGCCGCGGTCGACGCGGCCGAATTTGCGCGACAGGTTCTGATCGGGTACGCGGTCGTAGGCCTCGTCGCAGTCGTTGCAGATCTTCTCGACGATGGCGTGGACGTTTTCGCGCGTGAACGTATCGGGAATCTCGTCCTGCTCGAAGGAGTGGTCGATGTAGGGGCATTCGCCGTAACTGCGGATGATCACGTAGTGGAGATAGGCTCGGATGAAATAGAGTTCGCCCACGCGGTTCATCAGCGTACCGGGTTCGCTCGGCGAATCGGGCGTATGGTAGGTGTCGATGCACTCCAGAATCTTGTTGGTCGTGCGGATGTGTTTGTAGAGCTCGGGCCACCACGATTGCGTCGCATTGCCGGACGAAGTGCTGGTGGTCTTCGTGTAGAAATCCGAACCGGGTTCCCAGTCGCCTTCGTTGAAGCGGTTGGTGAGGTTGTTGGCCTCGCTGGTGGAGGTGCATTCTGCTTCGTCGCAGCAGGGAGACTCGCTGTAATTGGCGATCTGGGCCAGCGGCCGGTCGGCGGCCCGCAGCCAGAAATAGAGCCGGTTGATCTGCTGCTCGGTCTGCTGGAAGCTGGAGTAGATGTCTTTTTCGGTCTTGACGTCGGTGGGTTCCTTATCGAGGAAGTCGTCGCAGGCGACCGAGAGCGTCAGCGCGCCGACGAGAAGAAGCGTTTTATAAATGAGTTGTTTCATATTCGTACAGGTCTAAAGGTTAGAAAGTCATGGTGATGCCGAAGTTGAAGACGCGCTGGATGGGGTACCAACTGCCGTCGCCCGATTTGGTTTCGGGGTCGATGTCCACATCGCTCAGTCCGTCGAAGGTCAGCAGATTGAGACCTTGTGCATAGATGCGCACGTTCTGGATGTTGGCTTTCGAAAGCCACCGTTTGGGCAGCGAGTAGCCGATCTCGATGTTCTTGAGACGTACGTATGCGGCGTTGTAGAGGAACAGCCCCGAATTGGTGTTCTTGTTGTTGGAGTGCGCGCCCAAGTGCAGGGCGGGGTATTCGGCCGTATCGGCCGTATCGGCCGTCCAGCGTTTGAAGTGCATCTTCTTCACTTTGCCGATGGCCGTGGTGTTGTAGACCGGAAAATCCCACACGGCAGCGCCGTTGAGCTGCACCGAGCAGAGCGCCGAACCCTGCCACAGCATGCTGAAATCGAAATTCTTGTACTGGAAACCGATCGGCAGGCCGAACTGGATTTCGGGGATGCGGGGATTGCCCATCGCCCGTCGGTCGTAGTTGTCGATGATGCCGTCGCCGTTGAGGTCCTTGTAGACCACATCGCCCGGTACGAGTTTGCCGAAGGTTTGGTAATTGGCGGTGTTGAGCGCGTCGGCTTCGGCCTGATCCCGCACGAAATGATCGAATTCGTAGCAGAAGTGTTCGCCTACGCGGTGTCCCGTTTCGTAACGCCATGTGCAGTCGACGCCGTTGGGCGATACGTAGGAGATTTCATTGCAGTATTTGATGCGGTTGCGGGCGAACGAGAAGTTGGGTTTGACGTAGTAGGTGAAATGCTTGCCGATATGGTCGTTCCATCCCAATTCGATCTCGATGCCCTTGTTGTCGACGATACCCGAATTGACGAAGGTCGCTTTCTGTCCTACGATCGACGGCAGTCCCATGCGCGACGCCGACGAGAGGTCGGTCAGAATATCGTAACGGTGTTCGTAGAAGAGATCGACCGTGAACGACAGGCGGTTGGCGAAGAGCTTGGCGTCGATACCCACGTTGTATTTCATGGCCTTCTCCCATGTGAGGTTCGTATTGGCGAAAGCGCCCTCGTCGTAACTCGATCCGAATCCGACCAGTGTTTCGCCGAAATAGGTGGTGTAGCCGGTATTCTTGTCGTAAGTCTGGATGTAGGCGAAACGCGTGCCGCCGATGTTGTCATTACCGGCCAGACCGACCGAACCGCGGATTTTCAGGAAATTGACCGCTTTGGAGAATTTGAGGAAATTCTCGTTGGAAAGCACCCAGCCGACCGACGCCGCGGGGAAGAATCCGAACCGTTTGCCCGAGGCGAAGGCCTCCGAACCGTTGTAACCGACGTTCAGGTCGAGCAGGTACTTGTTGCGGAATCCGTAGGTCATGCGCGCCGACATGCCGCAGTAGCGGAACTCGACGTCGTTGCCGTAATCCCTGCTTTGCAGGTAGCCGAGCAGCATGGCCGTCACGTCGTGGTCGCCGAATTTGCGGGCGTAGTCCAGTTTGCCTTGGAAACGAATGGTGGAATAAGGGGTGTAATACCCCAGCGAGCGGTCGTAAGTGCCGTCGACGGTACGGTCGTTGGCCGTTTCGAAGACGCCGTTGCGGGCGAAGTACCCCGCCTGATTCTTCCACACGTCGACGCTCTGGTCTTTGAGCTTCCATGTGGCGTAACCCGGGAAGGTGAGGTTGCCCTGCGAGAAGGTGTTGACGACGTTCTTCTTATAGTGGCCGTCGTAGGAGTCGTAGGAGAACTGCCCCTCGATTTTCAGCCCTTTGGTGATGAAGTCCAGATCGTGTTCCAGCCGGAGCGATCCGTTGATGTCGCGGTCGGTGCGGATCGTGTAACCGGTGTGGGTCAACTGTCCCAGAACGTTGTAGCGGTACATCTGGTCGTCGCAGTAGAGCAGTTTGCCGCCGTTGTTGTAGAAATCCTCGGCATTCTCCTCCATGCCCGTATCGTCGATCCAGATCGGCAGATAGGAGGGTTGCGTATTGGCCAGTCCGATGAGCGAGGAGGCCGAGGCTCCGGGGTAGATCGTCCGGCGTACGCGGGCTCCCAGATCGACCGAGATTTTGAATCGCTTGGTGGTCATGACGTCGATGTTCGTGCGGAAATTGTAGCGCGAGAACCCGTTGGTCTTCTCGGGAGCGTGCATCGAGTAGTTGTCTCCCTGCTTGTAGTAGGAGCCCAATACGTAATAGCGCACGCGATCCGTGCCGCCGCGCACCGACAGCGAATAATCCTGCGTCACGGCCGGTTGGAACATGTAGTCGAAATAATCCCAGTTGTAGCCCAGCCCGTCGGAGTTGTCTCCCTTGGCCCGCCGGTAGTTGGCGATCGCGTCGCCCGAGAAGAGGGCCAGCTTGCTGATGTCGACGCCCGGGCTGTCGTTGATGAGCGCTTCGTTGTAGAGGACGGCATAGTCCGCCGATCCCAGATATTCGGGGAACTTCGCGGGCTCGGTGACGCCGACCGAGGCTTTGAATTCGACGGTGGGCTTTTCACCCGCGCGGCCGCGTTTGGTGGTGATGATGATGACGCCGTTGGCGCCCCGAATGCCGTAGGGAGCTGTCGCTGAGGCGTCTTTGAGGATGGTGAACGTCTCGATTTCGTCGGGCGAGAGATAGCTCATGTCGCGTTCGATCCCATCGACGATGACGATCGGCGCTTTTCCGTCGCCGTAAGTCGCCACGCCGCGGATGTTGACGCTCGCCACGTCGAATCCCGGTTCGCCGCCGCCGTATTGCGTGACGACGAGGCCCGGCAGACGTCCGGCCAGTGCATTGTTGATGTTGGCCGTGGGCGACTGCCCCAGTTCGCGGGTGGTGATCGTAGAGACCGAACCCGTGATCGTGGCTCTCTTCTGGGTGGTGTAACCGACTACAACGACGTTTTCGAGCGCTTTGGCGTCCTCGATCAGTACGACGTCGATATGCGTGCGGTTGTTGATGGGAATCTCCTGCGGCGCATAGCCCAGATAGGAGACCATGATCGTCGCTTCGGAGTAGGGCGCGTCCAGCGTGAAGTCACCTTCCATATTCGAGGTGACGCCGGTATTGGTGCCCTTGATGATGATCGAGGCGCCGATGATCGGCGAGCCCTTGTCGTCCTTGACCGAACCGTTGACGGTGAATTTATTGGATTGCGCCTGTGCCTGCTGGATCAGACCGTAACCGGGAGTGTAAAAAATCCCCCCCCCTCCCACGGTCAGGAGCATGCCTGCGAGCAAAAGAAATATGCTTTTTTTCATGATGTGAAGATTCGTTTGGGTTTTTCTTTCCGTTTTCGGGCGACGCGTCAGGCGCCGCCCGAACGGAGAAATGCGTTTATTCGAGAATTTCCGAATTGTTTGTCGTGTATTCGTCGGCTTCGAAGAGGTCGACCTTGCCGCCGTTGTATCCGCCCCAGAGCAGGTTGACGGCGGCGTTGTCGGCCTGAATACGGCAGGCGACGCGGCAGTTGGTGAAGCGGTAGGGTACCGAGGTGGTGAAATAGATGCCCACCAGTCCCGAAACCTGTACGGTCGCACCGGCGTTGGCGGGCACGTTGCCCGAAAGCAGGATGTCGCCTTCGCTCACGCAGCCGTCGATTTCGTACGTTTTGTTCTTGTCGCTCCAACTGATTACGCCGATCAGACCGCTTGCGCTGCGCGACGAGGCGCCTTTGATGGTTCCGCGGTTGGTGCAGTCGTAGAGGTTGACGCCCGACGAACGACCGAGCAAACCGCCCATATCGTTCACCGGCGCGAGACTTTCGATCGTGCCTTCGTTCACGCAGTTGCGCAGAATGCCCGTCTCCTTCCAGTTTTTCTCGCTGAACCCGATCAGACCGCCGAGCATCGAACTCGACGCTTTGATGTCGCCGTAGTTGGTGCAGTCGGTCAACTCTTGGCGGTAGTTCTGCGCGTCGGTTTGTGCGGAGGTCGATACGTTGCCCGGGCCGCCGATCAGACCGCCGTAGCGGCGATTGACGATCGACGTGCCGTTGAGCGCCGCTTCCATTGCAGTGATGTTGCCGTAGTTCTGGCACGAGGTGAGGATGCCGTAGCCGCTGCCGATGATGCCGCCGCAGCTTTGTACCGAGCCGGGGCCGTTCTGCAAGTCGATGGTGAAATTGCCGCGGTTGACGCAGTTGGTCAGTACGGGTTGCTGTTCCCGCGAACTGCCGATGATACCGCCGATGTAGCCGTCCGAATGAAGCCCCGTGTATTGCGTTACGGTGATATCGCCCGTATGCTCGCAGTCGGTATAGGTGAAAGTCCCGTAATCGTTGCTGGAGTTGGCGATCATATATCCGACCAGACCGCCGAGATTCTGTACGCCGCCTTTGGTCGAGATATTCCCCGTGACGCGGCAGTTGCGGTAGGTCGGCGAGCCGAACTGATCCTCGGCGACCAGACCGCCGATGATGCCCTGCTTGAGCTTGTCGTTGTTCTCCGATCCGAAATCCGAACGTTCGTGGGTGATCGTCACGCCGCTGGTGAGGTTGTAAAGCTCCGCGCCGTTGTTGTAGCAGGCGACCGCAGCGAGCAACATTCCCTGACTCTTGGCCGTGGTGGTGTAGTTCGAGTAGATGCTGCCCGTGAGCGTGAGATCGTGAATTTTGGTGATCGGGTCCTCCTTTTCGATCGTGGTGCTGCTCACCGAGCCGATCTTGTAGAAGAGCGCGAATTTCTTGCAGTTCACGCTGATCGACAGGTTGACCGCATAGCCGTTCCCGTTGAAGCCGTAGCCGGCGAAGGATTTCAGAAGGGCCTGCGCCTGCGCGATCGGCTGATCGGACGCCGAACCTTCGCAGTAGATCAGGTCGCTGTTCGTCACGTCGATGTTGTTCGTGAGCGTCACTTCGCCGTCGATCAGGTAGGGCGTAAGGTCGGGGGTTTCGCTGTCGAGGGCGCTTCGGAGCGCCTTGAAGTCGTCGATGGAGCCCACGCCGTAGAGACGCAGCGTCAGGGTGCTTACGTCCTGCAATTCGGCATTCGATGCGAGTTGGATGTCGATCGTGCCGCGGCTTGCGCCGGCGTCTTTGGCCGGAGCCGTCACGACGAGTTTCGATGCGTCGAGATCGACGGCGACCGTCCAGCCCTGCGGAATGTTTTCAGGGGTGGCGGAGGCCACCTCGGCGGCGGTGAAGGGAATTTCGATCTTCTCGCCGTAATGGAACGAGTAGGTGTCGTGTTCGAAGACCATCGTAGGTACGGCGCGCGAAATGGCCACGTCGATGCGAACGGCCTCGCCCTTCGTACCGCGCGGCGAGACGGCTGTGGCGATGACCGAGCCCTCTGCTGCGAACTCCTCGGCAGCGGGGTCGGGAGCGGTAACGGTGAAGGTGCTCTCGCCGATTTCGCTGTTCCATCCTTCGGGGATGGAGAGACCCAGTTTTTCAGCGCTTTCGCTTAATGCATAGGTATAGGTTTTCGATTTCCCCATACCGAAAATCTGTTGTTCGGAGATATCCTCCGCGATCGTGACGGTCATGTCGCTTTCGAAGGCTTCGACGGGCAACGTGTATTCCAGACTGGTGCCCGTGGCGTCGAACGCCTTGAATAGGATGACGCCGGAGGATTCGGCTTCGAGGTCGTCATAGCTCGGGGCGTTCACGGTCAGGTAGTTGTCGCTGACGATCAGGGCGCAGTCCCAGCCGTCGGGCGAGATCGCTTCCAGATAGGCGACATTGACGCAGACCATGTCGAACCGGATCGATTTGCCGAATTCGACCGTTTGCGGAGCCGAGGTGTCCAGTATGGATTTCCCGTCGAGCGTCACATCGAACGCAGGCTTGGCGTCGAGCAGAAGATTTTCGTCATCCGTGCAAGCCGTGAACGTTGCAACTCCCGCCATCCATAGTAAACACCCTAAATTGACTAAATTGAAAAGATGCTTCATAGAAATTGGGGGTTAATATTAAGTTAGACTTTGGTTGGAAAATTTTTCAAAACAAAGATAGCCGAATTTGCAATCCAAAATTGTAATAAAATTGTAATTATAGTGCTGTTTCTCAGATAGTCCGTTGATATGCAATATGTTGCTGTTTACTTTGGCCGAAAAATCTATAGTTTACAAAGCGATCCTCCCCGAGAGACATCTCGGGGAGGATCGCTTTGCTTAATATTTTGTAAATATTTTACTTTTCGGATGCAAAAAAGACACGGTCGTCTCCCTTGCGGATTCGACCTTCCCTGCGGAAACGACCTTACGGGAAGATAACCCGTCGCCTTCCGGCGATCGGATCAGGCCGCTTCCGCCTATTCCGCACAGGGAATGTCGATGCGGCGGATTTCGTTGTCGAAGGCGTCGCGGTCGCCCGACGCGGCGTTGCGAAGCCGTGTCCGATAGGTGTGGATCGTTGCGACCGAGCAGTTGAGGATCGCGGCGATCTTGGTGCTATGGGTCACGCCCAGCCGGATGAGCGCCAGAATGCGCAGTTCGGTGTTGAGCGTCTGCGGTTGCCGTTGTTCGAAACGGGCCTCTTCGACCATCCGTTCGTTGACGTGCGCCACGAAGTCGGGGAAGAGATGGAGGAAGGTTTCGTCGAAGAGTGCCAGAAACTCCTTGAATTCGGCGTCGGAAGGATTCTTGGTTCGCAGTTCCCGAAGCAGGGCCTCGCCGTTCTCGTCCTTGTAGAGTTTCAGCAGCTGTTTGCGGTAATCGTTGATTTTTAGGATGTAGCGCGAACAGAGGGAGAGGTAGTGCCCGACGTATTCGTCCTTGATGTTGTTGGCGTCGCTCAGCTCGCCGTTGATGCTTCGGATGCGCTGGTTCTGTCCTTCCACATCGCGGTTGAGTTGTTGGAGCTGGCGGTTCATTTCGAGACGGCTGGCGCTGATCTGCCTGATCTTTCGGTAGTAGACGAGGATCGTGAAACAGCTGCCCAGCAGGACGATTACCAAGATGCTTACGGCGATCGTGACATAGCTCATCGCGCGCCGTTTGGCTTCGAGGGAGTCGATGTAGGCGCTGCCGATGTGCTGAACCATTTCCGACGACTGCCGCATCCGCGAACGGAAATTGCAGTAGAGGGCATCCTCCATCGAGCGGTTGATGTAGCGGTTGGCGCGGGCCACGTCGCCCTCTTCGAGCAGCAGACCGGCGAGGGTGTAAAGCGCCATGCCCTCCCGCACGGGGGTTTGCAGATCGTCCGCCGTCGCGCGGATCAGGTACTCCTTGCGGCGGTCGGCGTCGCCCAGTTTTTCGTAGATGCGCGACAGGCGGTAAGCGACCATCGCCCGCAAATGCGTGTCCTCGATGCCGGCTTCATAGACGGGCAGCAACAGCCCCAGCGCCTTCTCGGGATGTCCGGCGTCGCTGTACATCTGGGCGATGAGATCTTTACGCGGAATGGACTCTTCCGGCATGTTATGGATGCGTAATACGTTGTACAGTCGCATCGTATCCCGGTAACGGGCTTTGAGCGCCGGATCGGCGCCGGACAAAAGTTTGGATAGGTACGACCGGTACGTATTGTAGTATTCGCTCCTCGTTTCCCGTGACAGACAGGTCGTATCGACCTGTTGCAGAATGCGTTTCGCTTCGCCGTACATGCCGCCGTCGAGAACCGTCCTTGCGAGGTGTATGCGTGCGCCGTTGACGAGCGACCGGTCTCCGTAGCGTTCGGCTTGGGAGAGCATCCGGCGGGCGTAGTTGTAGGCCGAGTCGATATCGTAGTTATAGTACTCCTTGTAGACGGCTTCCAGAATCGCAATCCGCCTGCGCGGATCTTTCGTTGCGTCGAGTTCCTTGAGCCGTTCTTCGACGCGGAGGCTCTTCATTCGGCTGTACGCGGGACGTTGTTCGATGATACGGTCGAGCTCTTCGAGCGCCTTTTCGTGGCGGTCGATGCGCGCGGTGCAACTCGTACCGATGCTGATAAGCGAAAGGGACAGGAGGAGGGGCAGCAGTTTCATGGGGTCGGAAAAGTCGGTTGTATGAAATCGGAATAACGGACGCCCGTTCGGAGCGGTTATTTTTCGCAAAATAGTAAAAAAAAAGTTTTTTGCATCCGGTTTTCCCCGTTTTGTTTTTTCGCCGTCGGTTTTGGAGCGGGCCGACCGGAGCGAATCGTTGTTTCATAAGGGACTCGGATGCGGAGGTGCGTAATTTCCGGTCGGGTCGATTGTCGGCGGTCGTGTCGTGAAGGAGATGCCGTCGACCAAAGAAAAAAAGGAGAAAACGAATTCGTTTTCTCCTTCGAGCGGGTTGTGGAACCGTGTTCCATGGCAGGTTGCAGCGGCGAAGCGCTGCGGCCGTGCCGGATTAGAAATTCAGACCGTCCTCCCAGCCGGGATTCTGCGTCAGCGCGTGATTCAACGTACGCTGGGCCGCGGGAATCGGCCAGAGGTAGTCGCGTTTGTCGTCCCAGTTCTGGCCGTGAATGACGCCCGGATAACCGACGATGTAGCCTTTGGTCGTTTCGCTGAGGATGACGTCCTTGCCGATCTGCAGTTTCGTCGGGCAGGTCGAGGTCGCCGTCGCCGTGTAGAGTTCCAGATCGGGCGTGCCGTCGTTGTCCATGTCGTAGGTTCCCGCGCCGGGGATATAGCAACCGTAATAGGGCTGGTGGTAGTTCAGCGCCTGCTTGCATTCGTTCCAGCGGAAGAGATCCCACGAGCGGTAGGGGAGCTCCATCATCAATTCGATCGTCCGTTCGCGGCGGATTTCGAGAATGACGCCCGTATGAGCGCTCTTGGTCACGTTGGGATAGCACTCCTGCAAGTAGGGATCGGGCGAGCCGTCCGCTTTCGCGAGGTCGATCGAGGGCATCTTCACGCGTTCGCGGATCAGGTTGACCGAGATGTCGAGATCGTTCTGCGTAATCGTACCCAGTTCGGCGACCGCTTCGGCGTAGTTCAGATAGACTTCGGCGGCGCGCATCAGAATCCAGTCGCTGGCGCTGGCTCCCGCCGTGGCCGAATTGGCGGCTGTGCCGACGAACTTGATCGGTTCGTAACCGGTGTGCGACGAGAGGGTGTTGCGCGTTACCGCCGTGGCCTCCACCTGCTTGTAGCCCGGGCAGAGGACGGTCTGCGCCATGCGCGGATCGCGGTTCTGGGTCTCCTCCGTGTACTGCATCGTCTCCCAGCCCTCCTTGTCGGTGAAGCGGGAGCCGTCGGCCATAAGGTAGTGGTTCATGAACCGGCGCGTGAGGCTGGTGCGGCCGAACTTGATGTTGTAGGGAACCGAGTGCGTGACGCCGAACGCCTTGTCGTAACGGCGGCAGAGCACTACCTCGCAGGTCTTCGCATTTTCAGCGTAGAAAAGATCGCGGTAGGGTTCCGCGCCCTCCTTGTAGAGGTAGAACGGCGAGTCGGTGATGAACTCCTTGGCCGTTGCGGCGGCCTGTCTCAGATACTTGTCGGCGTCGGCCAAGCCGTGATACTTGCGGAACGTTCCTTCGTAGAGGGCGGCTCGGCTCGCATAGGCCAGCGCGGCCCACTTCGTCACACGGGTGTTGCCGCTCTCCCACGTGCCCGGGAGATTCTTGGCCGCGAAGTCGAAATCCTCCAACACGCGGTCCATCACATAACCGCGGTCGTCGCGCGCCTTGTAGACGTCTTCATCGGCCGAACCCAGCACATGGTCGTAATAGGGCACGTCGCCGTAGGTGCGCACCTTGAGGAAGTAGAAATAGGCGCGGAAGAACTTGGCGACGGCCTCGTATTTGAGGGCGATGCCGCGGTCGGGGCACTGGTCGAGGTGTTCGAGCAGGTAGTTGATCCTGCGCAGCGCGGAGAAAGACCACGTCTGCGAAGCGGCGTTGCGGCTGCCCGTGATATAGGCGCTCAGTCCGTTGTCTATCAGGATGTCGCCGTCGTCGGCGATTCCGGCGGCCTCGAGATTGTCGCTGTAAAACTGGTTGCTCCACAGCGTGAGGTCGGATTCGTTGGTGAAATACTGGTCGGGCGCGAGTTCGTCCTCGGGGAGCAGCGTCAGGTCGCAGCTGCCGACGCTCAGTGCGACAGCTCCGAAAGCTAAGATTTTATAGATGATTTTCATATTCTTTCCGACTTAAGGGTTTTAGAAAGTGATGTCGACGCCGAACGAGAAGGTGCGCGGCATGGTGTAACCCGTTCCGGTTCCGCCTTTGTAGGTTCCGCTGGAGATCGCCAGTTCCGGGTCGATCAGCTTGCAGTACTTCTTCAACGGCGACCAATAGCAGAGGTTTTCGCCCGAGACGTAGACGCGCAGTTTCGAGAAGTACTTCTTCAGTACCGGCAGCGTGTAACCGATCGTGAGGTTCTTGAAGCGCAGATAGGCCACGCTTTGCAGATAGCGGTCGTTGTTCTGTCCCAGCGGGCCGCCGTTGTAGCTCTGGATCGGCCGCAGCTTGGGGAAATAGCCGCCCGGATTGTTCTCGCTCCATACGTCGTCCATGAAGTCGTAGGTGATGAACGACGGAATGGTGTAGCCGTAGAGCTGCCAGAACTGGTTGGCGCCGTAGATGTCGTCCTTGTTGGCCGTCGGATACCAGTCGCGTTTGCCGACGCCTTGGAAGAAGGCCGAGATGTCGAATCCGTTCCAGCTCGCCTCGATGCGGAACGAGTAGCTGTAACGCGGCGTGGTGTTGCCGATGATCATCATATCGCCCGGATCGTCGACCGTGCCGGCGCCCGTGCCGATCGAGCCGCTGTTGTCGCGGTCTTCGAACATCACGTCGCCCGCCATCAGCTTGCCCAGATTGTTCTGCATGTTATAGACGCGCTGGTAGACGTTGCTGCTGTTGTTGATCGCCTTCTGATAGGCTGCGGCCTCTTCGTCGCTGTCGAAGAGTTTCGGTACGTGGTAGCCCCAGATCTCGCCGAGTTTCTTGCCTTCGTAGTAGCTGGTGAAGAGCTTCGTGGGGTTGTTGTACTTGGTGATCTCGGTCTGGTAGTCGCCGATCTGACCCGTAACGGCGTAGTGGAACGGCTTGCCGGCCAGCTTGAACTGGTCGCGCCACGTGATCGAAAATTCCCAGCCCTTGGTGCGCAGGTCGGCGCAGTTTTCGGTCGGCGTCGCCGCGCCGTAGACCGAGGGAAGGGTCAGCGACTGCGTGAGCATGTCCTTCGTGTCGCGGATGAAGAGGTCGCCCGTGAACGAGAGCCGGTTTTGAAGGAAGCTCAGGTCCAGACCGAGGTTGTAGGTGTAGACCGTCTCCCACGTCAGATTGGACGACATGGGGTCGGATACGTGGGCGTAGCTCGCCTTGCCGCTGTCGTCGAAGAGGTAGCTGAGCGTGCCGGTGCCGATGGTTTGGAGGTAGAGGTAGTTGCTCACCTGCTGGTTGCCCAGCGCGCCGTACGACAGACGGATCTTGCCGTTGTCCCACCAACTGCGCGTACCCTTCATGAAGCCCTCCTCGGTGAAACGCCAGCCGGCCGATACCGACGGGAAATAACCCCAGCGATCCTTCTTGGCGAAGCGCGACGTGCCGTCGGCGCGCAGCGAAGCTTCGAAGAGGTATTTGCCTTTGTAGTCGTAGTTGACGCGGCCGAAGAAGCCGAGCGTCTTGTAGGCGGAGATATCCTGCTGTACGAGCCAGTAGGTGTCGTCGTTGACCGAGTTGAACGAATCGATCTGGTCGCTGCCCAGTCCGAACTGCTCGACGGTGTTGTCCGTGAGGCGGTACTTTTCGTAGTTCATGCCGACGACCGCCTTGAAGTTGTGCTCCTTGTTCCAACTGTGATCGTAGGTCATGTAGGCGTCGACATTGTGATAGGTGTACTCGTAAGGACGCTCGCGGTAGGTATCCTTCTGATAGTGGGTCGTGGTTTTGGTTACGCCCACGGCGTCGGAGTAGATGTTCGCCGCCGTGCGATCCTTGTAGAGCCGGCGGTAGTTGTTGATGTTGTAGCTGGCGTCGAACGTCAGGTCCTTGTACAACTTGATTTGCAGGCTGTTCGAGAGCGTCAGCGAGAGGTTCTCGATCGTGTGTTTGTTCGTGGGGTCGGCCAGCGCCGCCGTGCGGCCCTTGCCCAGCGCGACGTTGCGCAGGTCGGAGGGATACATCACGATCGATCCGTCGGGATTGTAGGGGACGAACATCGGCGCGACGTTCTCTTCGAGCGCGGCGATGGTCAGTCCTTCGTTGAGCGGCCCCGGATACTTCTGATTCACGGCATTGATCGCGGCGTTGGTCGACCACTTGGCCCATTTGAAGAGTTGCGCGTCGAACTTGGCGCGGAACGAATAGTTCTTGTAGTTCTCCTTGTTCTGGATCATGTTGCCGCCCAGCACGCCGTCCTGCTGGTAGTAGCGGCCGCTGACGTAGTAGTTGACGTCTTTGCTGCCGCCCGAAAGCGAGAGGTTGTGCTCCTGATGGAAGCGGTTGGTGTTGTAGATGCTGTGGTACCAGTCGAAGTTGCCGTAGTAGTGGTACTTGCCCGCGTCGTCGACCACCACCCACGGCCGGTCGGGATGCTCGGTGGTGTCGTAACGACGCGCTTCGAGTGCCGCCCAGTCGGCGTCGGTGTAGTTGAAGGCGTTGTAGGCGTAGCGCGAAAAGTAGAGGTCGTTGACGATCGTGGCGTAGTCGTAGCCGTTGGTGATGAAGTCGGTGGGCGTCGTGGGTTGCGTCCAGCCGATGTTGTTGGAGTAGCTTACCGTCGCCTTGCCGGCCGAGCCCTTCTTGGTCGTCACGAGAATCACGCCGGCCGAAGCTTTGGCGCCGTAGATCGCACTGGCCGAGGCGTCCTTCAGCACCGAGATCGACTCGATGTCGGCCGCGTTGACCAGCCGCAGCGAAACGCCCGGCACGCCGTCGACGAGTACCAGCGGCGAACCGCCGTTGATCGAGGGCACGCCGCGGATGTTGAAGCTGTTGCCTGCCGTCGGGTTACCCGAGTCGATGCTGATGTTGAGCGAGGGATCGATGCCCTGCAACGCCTGCATGGTCGATACGACGGGACGTTGGGCGATCTCGTCGCCCGAGATCGACGAGACGGCGCCCGTGACGTTGATCTTCTTCTGCGTGGCGTAGCCCACGACCACCACGTCGTCGAGCCGCTGCGCGTTCTCGCTCAGCTCCACTTCGATGGAGCCGGAGGCGGGCACCTTGACCGTCCACGAGGTGTAACCCACGTAGGAGATCGTCAGCAGTTGTCCGGCGGCGGCCTCCACCGTGAAGGCGCCGGAGGCGTCGGTCACCGTTCCCGAGCCGGTCGTCGTGTTGGCCACCGTGACCCCGACGATCGGATCGCCGGTCGCCTTGTCGGTGACGCGTCCCTTGACGTCGCGCAGCTCCTGCTGGGCGAGGGCGGCCTGTTCGGCTCCGCGCGCCGGCGTTTTCGCCGCATGGGCCGTGTCGAAGGGGAGCGCGAGCAGCCCCGTCGCCATGATTGCGAGAATATATTTTCTGTTTTTCATAATCGCGTTGGTGTTAGAGTTGTTACTTCACGAGTTTCCAGAGGGCGTAGACCTGATCGGCGTTGATCGGATCGTCGTAGATGCGTGCGATGACCACTTCGCCGTTGAACGAAATCTGTCCCTTGTCGTTAGGGTTGGGGTCGGCGCCGATGCCGAACCAGCGCTTGTTGACGTTGGTGTTCATGTGGCGGAATTCGCCTCCGGCCGAATTGTTGGTTGCTTTCAGTTCGCCGTCGATGTAGACTTTCTGCGTGCCATCCGTCTTGTTCCAGACGGCTACGATGTGGTAATAGACATCCTTCAACGGGGTGACGCCCGTCTTACACTGTTTCCAAGTGTTGCCGCCCGTGGCGTTTTTCGTACCGGTCTCCATGACGATCTGGTTTGTGGCATCCGCCCAGAAGCAGATGCTTGCGCCGCCGGCTTCGGTAGATGCGAAAGGTTTGATCTGCATATTTTTAGGATCGTCGTAACGGCGCAGAAGCACCTCCATCGTATAACCGTCCTCGATTTTGCTCTTGAAGGCCGTGTTGTCGTTGTATTCCACCTTGTAGAAGCCGCTTTCCAGCACTGCCGAGGGGCCGCTCGGTTCGCGCGAGAAGCGCGCGGCGTAGCGGTCGTACTTTTCGAGGAAGATGGTCGAAAGGGTCTCGTCAGGAAGCAGTTCGACGGTCATGTTCATGGCCGAGATGTCCTTCGCGCTGCCGTCCTCGGCGAAGACTACGTCGAGCAGGTCGGCCGTCGGGGCCGGAACCACGTAACCCTGTGTGACGGAGGCGTAGTTGAAGACTTCGGGATGAAGTTCCGAGACGAATTTGAGCGTGGCGGTGCGTTCCTTGCCCGTCGTGTTCTCAGCGGCGACGAAGGTGACCGATGCGGTCTCCTTTGACTGCTGGGTGAGCCAGCCGTCGCCGTCGGGGCTGTCGATCTCGACCTTCCACGAAGTCTGGTTGGTCGAGACGGCGACGGTGAATTCCGTGCGGTCGCCGACGATGGGAATCGTCGTGGGGGCGATGTCGAGATAGGGCTGCTCCTCGATCTGCGAGATGACGTAGGCGTAGCGCTCCTCGTTGTCGAAGTAAAACGACACGGTGGCCGAGCGGGTGGCGCCGCTGAGGTTGCGGGCGGCCACGACGGTCACGGGGGTGTTGCCCTTAACGCCGGTTTTGTCCGAAAGCGCAAAGCCTTCGGCGCCCGCGATGTCGGCCGTCCAGTCGCCCGTTGCCAGCACGGTGAAGGCGACCTCTTGGCTCTTGCCGTCGATCGAGATCTCCTGCGATGGATCGGAGCCGTTGGGACCGACGACCTTGAAGATGGGCGTGCGGTTCAGGTCGCCCCCATCCGAATCGCAGGACACGAAGGCCGCGCATGCGATTGCAAGCATAGTCAGTAGTTTTTTCATAATGAGATAAATTTAGGTTAAATAAGATGTATGTCGGGTCTTGCTGCGATCCGCGTCGTGCAGGATCACGGCCGGCGGGAGCGGAGTCTTCCCCCGTTCTCCGTTCCCGCCGGACCGAAGATCGCTACCATTGCGAGGATTTCGACATGTCGTAGAGTTCGCGCGGACGCTGCATTGTTTCGGTGTACTTCCGCCCGAAATCGTCGGTGGCGGTGATCTCCAGCGTGGTCGTCGGCGAGGAGCAGACGACTTCGAACATGTGCGAAGTCAGCAGCGCAGGGAAGGTCATCGACGTCGAATTCGTGTTCATGCGGTTCATGTTGAAGTGGATCGTGTGCAGCGGATCGTAGGTGTCGACCTGCGTGACCGTGAGGTCTTTGCCGGTTTCGACTTCGTGTACCTCCACTTTCCATTTTTCGTTCCAGTTGAAGACGTTGATGAGCACGGCGTTGTCCGTTCGCGGCTTGTCGTAGCCGTTGGCGTACTGCGAGAAGAACTCGGCGGTCACCTTTCCGAAGTTGTTTTTGATGTTCGGACAATATTTGTCGCGCGTGATGAGACAGTTGTTCAGGTCGTAGGCGCGCAGCTGGTAGTCGGCCGCCTTGCCGATGGACTGGTAGCGCCACGTCAGGCCGTCTGCGCCGCTTTGGCCGATTTCGAACACTTCGTAGCCGCCCGGAGCTCCGTCGCGGCACATGTGGCAGCGGTTGTTGGTGTATTTACCCGTCCACCACCACGACGCGCAGACGGCGGCGATGTTGTGTTCCATCATCCGGTCGCCGAGGAAATTGGTGTATTTGATATGGGTGTGGCCCGTTACGAAATGAACGTCGTAGGGAGCCAGCAGAGCCTGCATCTTCGTGCGGCAATCCGCCGGCATATAGTAGCTCCACGAGAGCTCGCCGTTGGCGATGCGGTAGCGGCCCGTGAACTGGATGTGCATGCCGACGAAGACCGTTTTCCCCTCCGGCACCCGTTTCAGGTCGGCTTCGAGCCATTTGAGCTGATCCGCCGTGAGGCCCTGCGTGTAGCTCAGGTTTCCGATCGTCCCCTGCGCGCCGCCCGTGTTGACGAACTGCGTGTCGTCCAGCTGGATATAGTGGATGTCGCCGATGTCGAACGAGTAGTAGGTCGGCCCGAACGTTTCGCGCCAAGGGTTCTCCGATTTGAAATCGTCGGCGACGTAGGGATCGTTGTCGTGGTTGCCCGGAATATTGTAAACAGGGATGTCCAGATCGGCCATCTGCTGGTAATAGTTGGAGGGGAGATAGCTGTTCGAATACCAGTATTCGTCCCACGTCAAGTCGCCGAGGCTTATCGCATAGAGCTTGACGCCGTCGGCTTTCGCCTGTGCGATCTGTTTTTTGAGATCGGCCTTGAAGCCGTTTTCGAACTGATGGACGTCGTCGGTGCGGTTGGCCATGTGGGTGTCGGTGAAGACGATCATCCGGTGGCGCGTGTTGGCTTCGGGCGCCAGCACGAAACTGCACTGTTCGTAGGTCGAGGCGGAACCTTTCAGCCGCCGGAAGAATTGGGGAATGGTGCGGTTGACCGCCGCGCGGTATCCGCCGGGGACGGTGATGAAGACGTAACCCCGCTGTTTGAGCGACGAAAGATAGTAGCGGCCGTGTTCGTCGGTCGCGGTCACGAAGACGCCGTCCGAGACCGAAACGCCCGCGATCGGATTGCCCGCGTTGTCGATGACGCGGCCGTAGACGGTGCTGCCGGGCACCTGCGGAACCTCGCTGCGGTCGACCACGTCGACGAACGCGGCGCCCAGATCGACGGTTTTTCCGCTTTTATTAAAGGTGAGACCGTACATGCCCCCGATGAGACCGGCAGGCGTTTTGAGCGTCGCTCCCAGCTTTTCGTCGATGTCCGTTACCGGCAGTTTGTAGGTTTCCGAGGCGTCGCCGCGCGAAGTCAGTTGCAGGTAATCGTCGGTACCGATGCCGCTGCAGGGGAGCAGGAAGGTGTCGTTAAAGCCCATCTCCACGGCATCCGGTAGCTTGTAGGCCGTGATGTCGGGGAGTTTGTCGGGTTTTTCAGGCTCTGGATTTCCCCCCCCCTCTTCGGTGGGATCATCCGGCGTTACGGGGTCGGAACTGCAACAGAGGCAGGTTGCGGAGGTCGACAGGAGCAGCGCGAAAACTCCCAAGAGGTGAACGATCGGTCTTACAACGTTGTAATTTTTCTTCATAATCGTCGATTTTTTGTTTTCCTTGTTCGGCATGGCTTTCGGCGGGTCTCTGCCGATACTGGTTGAAAAGGTCTTTTTTCTGTTTGCGCAAACGTTTGTGCAAATATAAAAATTCGATATAAATTTCACAATTAAAAAAAATATATTTTTCGATTTTAAGTTAAATTAAATTTTTTACAAAAATGATTTTGCAGGTTATTTTTATTAAGATCAGCGGGTTATAATCGGTCGACCGTTTATAGTTAATAATAAAATTTAAAAATAAAACAGGGGTAAGCGGAGCCAAAAAAACTGAATTTTACGGTTTTCGATGAGTGAAATCCGTTCGAGATTTTGTTGCGCAAAGGTTTGAGCCGACCTTTTTGCGCAGGTCGGTTGTTCCGTCTCGTTTTGTAGAGCGGATATTCGGATCGTGCAGGCAGGCGATGCTTGCAACGTCGGCGGATTTCCCCTGCCGGCGGCCGAACGGAGCGATGCGGATGAAAGGTGCGGAGGCTGTGAAATCGCCGTTGCGGACGATCCGAGCGCGCGAGGAGTAGAGAGCGGGAGCGGAGATCGCTGCGACCCTTTGCGCCGAAGCGCCGGAGGATCGGCGCGCCGCGGCGTTTCGTCGGGCGGAAGCGGAGAACTGTGCGGAGATGAAAAACGGCGGGGAGTTTCGATGCATTCCGACCGTTCTTTCCGGCATTGCGAAGTCTCCGAGCAGGGCGCGTTCCTTGCTCCGAAACAGCGTGTAAATTGCATTTCCGATCGCGGATACAAGGAATGAATCCACCTGATGGCGCTATATTTATTTGAGGTTTATATATACTTAATTATTTGCAAATAAGAGATTAACGTATTCTTGTCCGCTATATTTAAAAGTTGGCTTTTCAAACGCTTGTTTATCTTATAAAATTAGCTTAATTTTGTACAATAAGCAGAGACCTTGGGAATTAGCCGTTCCGAAAAAATGCGTTGACACATATACACCTAATTATATTATCAATAAAACAAAAATGAGTCCTATAAAAATCGGTATGATCGGCTTTGGCAGAATGGGCGGGTTTTATCTCGAACAGATGCAGAAAAGCGGGAAATGGGATGTTGTTTATATCTGCGACTTGTCTCCCGAATCGCGGGAAGAAGCCCGAAAGCTGTCGCCTCGTTCGAAAGTCATAACCGATGAACAGGAGATCTTCGACGATCCCGAAATCGAAGTCGTCGGTCTCTTCGCTTTGGCCGATTCCCGTCTGTCGCAGATCGAGAAGGCCGTGGCCAGCGGCAAGCACATCATCGCGGAGAAACCCATCGCCGACTGTGTGGAACGGGAGTGGCGGGCGGTAACGCTGGCGGAGAATGCGCCGTTGTTCTCTACGGTCAATCTTTATCTGCGCAATTCATGGTATCACAATACGATCAAGGAGTTCATCTCGTCGGGCCAGATCGGGGAGTTGGCGATCATTCGCGTCTGCCACCTGACGCCCGGACTGGCGCCCGGCGAAGGGCATGAATTCGAAGGTCCGTCGTTCCATGACTGCGGAATGCACTACGTGGATATCGCGCGCTGGTATGCGGAGTCCGAATTCAAGACGTGGAACGCGCAGGCCGTTCGCATGTGGAATTACAAGGATCCGTGGTGGCTCCAGTGCCACGGGACGTTCGACAACGGCGTTGTGTTCGACATCACCCAAGGGCACGTATATGGACAACTGGCCGAAAAACAGACGCACAACTCCTACGTGGACATTATCGGGACGAAGGGGATCGCAAGGATGACCCACGATTTCAAGACGGCGGTGGTCGAACTGCACGGCGTGAGCGAGACGCATCGCATCGAACGTCCCTACGGAGGGAAAAACATCGACGTGCTGTGCGACCTTTTCGCGCGGTCGATCGAATCGGGACGGCGCTGCGACGCTCTTCCCCGTTTCCGCGATGCGGCGGTCGCTTCGGAGTATGCATGGAAATTCATTCGGGATGCACAGACGCACGATCTGCCGGCCATCGGGGATCAGCAGACGTTGCAGCAGATCCGGGCGCGCCGGCGAACGATGCAGAATGGTTACGGATTGTTGCGCAAACGCGCATAAAGAGTGCGGGAGAGACCTTAATAAACCTTTAAAACTTAACTTATGAATCAACTATTGTTTATCGGAAATTTGGGCGCAGGCGAAATTCTCGTCATCGCGTTCGTGGTCCTGCTGCTCTTCGGCGGCAAGAAGATACCGGAATTGATGAAGGGGCTGGGAAAAGGCATCCGAAGCTTCAAGGAGGGGATGAACAACATCGAGAAGGAGATCGAGAATCCCGATCAGGAGCAGAAATAAGCGCGTTTTCGCAGGCGGCGGGATCGAAGGCTTTCAGCGGGATGCCGCGTGCCGGAGGCGAGAATAAATGCAACTTAATACTAACCTTAAATAAATCTTGAAACGATGGCAAAAGAAATGTCGAGAAGGAGTTTCCTGAAAAAGGGAGCTACCGCAGCGATCGGTCTGGCGGTCGTGCCCGGTACGGTTTTGGGTAAGAAATTCGGGCATACGGCGCCCAGCGACAAACTCAATATTCTGGGCGTCGGCGTCGGCGGACGCGGCGCTTCGGTATTGAAGAAACTGGAGAGTCAGAACATCATCGGCCTGTGCGACGTCGATTGGAAATATGCCGATCACGTCTTTCAGCGTTATCCCGCGGCCAAACGCTACAACGATTACCGCCGCATGTTCGACGAGATGCTCAAATCGGCCGACGCGGTAATGGTCGCTACGGCCGACCATACCCATGCGATCATCGCGGCCGACGCGATGACGGCCGGCAAACACGTCTACTGCGAGAAACCGCTGACGCATACGGTTTACGAGTCGCGTCTGCTGACCAAGCTGGCGGACAAATACAAGGTGGCGACGCAGATGGGCAACCAAGGCGCGTCGGACGAAGGCGTTCGCCGGATCTGCGAATGGATCTGGAACGGCGAGATCGGCGAGGTGACGAAGGTCGAGGCCTTTACCGACCGTCCGATCTGGCCGCAGGGGCTGATGCGTCCCGAGAACGACGAGCGCGTTCCCAAGACGCTGAACTGGGACGCTTTCATCGGACCGGCGCCGATGCGTCCCTACAATTCGATCTATACCCCGTGGAATTTCCGCGGCTGGTGGGATTTCGGTACGGGCGCTTTGGGCGATATGGCCTGCCACATCCTGCATCCCGTTTTCAAAGGGCTGAAATTGGGTTATCCGACCAAGGTGCAGGGCAGTTCGACGCTGCTGCTCACCGAATCGTGCCCGATGGCGCAGACCGTGAAATTCGTCTTTCCGGCGCGCGACAACATGCCGAAGGTCGCCATGCCCGAGGTGGAGGTATACTGGTACGACGGCGGTCTGATGCCGATGCGTCCCGAGGGACTTCCCGCGGGCAAGAACCTGAACGTCAAGGGCGGCGGCGTGATCTTCCACGGTACGAAGGATACGCTCATCTGCGGATGCTACGGCGCCGAGCCTTATCTGGTGTCGGGACGCGAACCCAAGTGCCCGCCGGTAATGCGCGAGGTGAAGGAGACGCATCAGATGGACTGGGTGCGCGCCTGCAAGGAGGACGCCGACGACCGTACGCCGTCGATGTCGGATTTCAGCGAGGCAGGGCCGTTCAACGAGATGGTCGTTATGGGCGTGCTGGCCGTGCGCCTGCAAGGTCTCAATCAGGAGCTGCATTGGGACGGCGCGAAGATGCGTTTCACGAACATTCCCGACGACGCTACGATCAAAACGGTTATTCGGGACGGTTTCAGCATCAAGGACGGACACCCCACCTTCAAGAAGACGTGGACCGATCCGGTCAACGCCAACGAGTTTGCGCAGGAGCTTATCAAGCACAACTACCGCGAGGGCTGGAAGCTGCCCGATATGCCGATGTAATCTAACGGAATCAAAACCCAATTAAAACTATCCGAACTATGAAAAAAACAATTTTATTCTCTGCATGTGCCGCATTGAGCCTGTCGATGGTTGCTTGCGGCGGAAATCCCAACAAAGCGAAAAATGCCGAAGCCGCCGAGACGAAGGCCGAAGTGAAGGCGGTTCCCAAGTATAACGTACTCGACAACCCGCAGATCGATCTGTCGAGCCTTCCGAAGGACAAGGACGGTTACTACGTCATCTTCGACGGCAAGACGCTCAACGGCTGGCGCGGTTACGGCAAGGATCACGTGCCTACGAAGTGGACGGTCGACAAGGAGAAAGCCGCCATCAAGTTCAACGGCACAGGCGGCGGCGAAGCGCAGGAAGGCGACGGCGGCGATCTGATCTTCACCCACAAGTTCAAGAATTTCGAACTCGAACTCGAATGGATGATCTCCAAGGGCGGTAACTCGGGCGTTCTCTACCTCGCTCAGGAGGTCGAGGCCGAGAAGAACGGCAAGATGAAGATGCAGCCGATCTATATCTCCAGCCCCGAGTATCAGGTGTTGGATAACGAGAACCACCCCGACGCCAAGCTGGGCGTGGACGGCAACCGCAAGTCGGCGTCGCTGTACGACATGATTCCCGCCGTGCCGCAGAACGCCAAACCTTACGGTGAGTGGAACAAGGCGAAGATCATGGTCTACAAAGGCACGGTCGTTCACGGTCAGAACGATCAGAACGTCGTGGAGTACCACCTCTGGACGCCTCAGTGGACAGAGATGTTGGAGAACAGCAAGTTCAGCTCCGAGAAGTGGCCGCTCGCATTCGAGCTGCTCAACAACTGCGGCGGTGAGAACCACGAGGGTTACATCGGTTTGCAGGATCACGGCGACGACGTCTGGTTCCGCAACATCCGCGTCAAGGTGCTCGACTAAGTTCCGGTTGTCATGAGAACCAAATTATACGCAGTTCTCTGCGTGCTTCTTGCTTTGGCGATGCTCCCCTGCGGAGCATCCGCCAAGGCGAAGGAGGCGCCGAAAAAGGAGATCGCCATTCAGCTCTACTCCGTTCGGACGCTGATCGGAAGTTTCGGCAAAAACCAGCAGGACTACAAGCCCGTGCTGAAAGCGCTTGCCGACATGGGATATACCGCCGTGGAAGCCGCCAGTTACAAGGACGGGCTGCTTTACGGCCAGACGCCCGAACAGTTCCGCCGCGACGTGGAGGCGACCGGCATGAAGGTGCTGTCGACCCACTGCACGCTCAACCTTTCGGACAAGCAGCTGGCCACGGGCGATTTCACCGAGGCGCTCAAATGGTGGGACGAATGTATTGCGGCGCACAAGGCAGCCGGCGTGGAGTATATCGTCGTGCCGTCGATGCGGCGCATCGAGACGCTCGACGGGCTGGCGACCTACTGCCGCTATTTCAATGAGATCGGAGCCCGCTGCAAGGCCGCCGGTATAAAGTTCGGCTACCACAACCACTCGCGCGAGTTCGAGAAGATCGAAGATCGCGTGATGCTGGATTACATGCTGGAAAATACCGATCCCGACAAGGTTTTCTTCCAAATGGACGTCTATTGGACCGTGATGGGAAAGGCCAGTCCCGTGGATTACTTCAACAAGTATCCGGGTCGTTTCCGGCTGCTTCATATCAAGGACCGCCGCGAGGTTGGTCAGAGCGGCATGGTAGGTTACGACGCCATCTTCCGCAATGCCGAGACTGCCGGCGTGGAGAACATCATCGTCGAGATGGAGGGTTCGAGCTACGACGACGTCGTACGCAGCGTGCGCGAGTGCATCGATTATCTGCTTGCGGCGCCTTTCGTCGAGGCTTCCTACGCGAACTGATCCGTCTGCCGATTTGCCGCGTGCGGAAGGCGGCGGCTGTTGAAAACAAAGAAAAATTACAGACCTGAACGATGGAAGAGAAGGAAATGACATTCTGGGCGCATCTGGAGGACCTCCGCTGGGCGTTGGTTCGTGTGGTGGCCGTCCTGTTCGTCTTCATGATCGCTTGTTTCTGCGTCATGCCCTATTTGTTCGACCATTTCGTGCTGGCTCCGACCACATCCGATTTCTTTCTTTACAGGTGGTTGTCGCGACTCGGCGGCGGGGGAGTGTTCCTGCCGGATTTCAGTAACGATAATTTCTCGGTGGAGATCATCAACATCAACGTCGCCTCGCAGTTCCTGACCCATATCAGCACGTCGTTCTGGTTCGCGCTGGTGCTGATGTTTCCCTATCTGATTTTCGAGGCGTGGAAGTTCGTTCAGCCGGCGCTGTTTGCAAACGAGCGCCGGAGCGTCGGTCTGGCTTTTGCCGGCGGAACCTTCATGTTCTTTCTGGGGTGCGCCGTGGGCTATTGTCTGGTTTTCCCCTTTACGTTCCGTTTTCTGACCGAGTATCAGTTGAGCGCGTCGATCGTCAATCAGATTTCGCTGAACTCCTACATGGGCAACTTCCTGATGCTGGTGTTCATCATGGGAATCGTCTTCGAACTGCCGCTGCTGGCGTGGCTGCTGTCCAAACTGGGGCTGGTGACCAAATCGTTTTTCCGCAAGTACCGCAAGCATGCCGTCGTCATTTTGCTGGTACTCTCGGCAATCATCACTCCTACGGGCGACCCGTTCACGCTGATGGTCGTTTTCCTGCCGCTCTACCTGTTGTACGAACTGGGAATCTGGTTCGTCAGGGAATAAGTGCAAAAGACGGTATCGTCGAACAAAGGGAAGGGCATACGCTCTTCCCTTTTTCGATGGTTGTTTCAAGATGCGTCGATCTTCGTTCCGGCGCATTTCCGGCGATCCCCGGGCCGAAAAACGATTGGAATAAGGGCGTTCGCTCGGTTATGCGGTCTCCTTATCGTTCGGTTCCGAACGAAATCGTTCCGTCGGTTTTCCGGTAACTTCTCTTATTCGGGCGCATTGGAACCGACTTTAAGGGCGCGGATTGACCGTTGCCCGAAGTATCGGTCGCTGTCGGGTAGGGGCGGAATCGGAGATCCCGACCGTTTTTTCGACCTGCAAACCGAGGAAGGCGGGTTTGAATTCGGCTTTGACCGTCTTTTAAGAACTGTGACGAGGGTTGCTAACCCGGGTATGTGATTTTGAGAGGTAAAATTGTAAAAATAAGATTTTATATCTATTTTTACCTTGGAATTCGAATTCGGGTCTCGAATCAACCGGTTATCGACGAATGGGCGGAGCGGTAACTTTGCGTAACATGAACCAGTGTCCATAGAGGGATTTGCCCCAATGATTTCGGAACAAGAACTGATAGCGCAAATTCGCCAAGGCGATCTGATGTCGTTCAAAACTTTGTTTGAGCGATATTATTATGGTATATATACCTTTACGCGCGGAGTTGTCGATAACGAATTTTATGCCGAAGAGATCACGCAGAACGTCTTTATCCGAATCTGGCTGAAACGGGCGACTCTCGATCCCGACCGAAATTTCAAAGCCTTCATCTATACGCTGACCAAACATGAAATCGCCGACTATTTCCGTTCGGATAAGTACGATCGGCGCAGGCTCCGGCTCGATCTGGTTCAGGATGCCGTTCATGTGCAGGAGCAAGTCGCTGCGGCCTACGACGCCGATCAGATGAAACGCATGGTATTGGACGAGATCGACCGGATGCCTGCCCAGCGGCGCGAGGTCTTCCGGCTGAGCCGTATCGAAGGACTGACGAACGATCAGATCGCTCAGCAGCTCCATATCTCCAAGCGCACGGTCGAAGGTCACCTGAATATGGCGTTGAAGACGTTGCGCGGGAAAGTCGGAAAATTCGTATGCTGGCTTACTTTTTTTATTCTTCTGCAGTAAGTCGTTGAAAAACAATCCTAATTAGGTTTTTATATAAAAAAACGCGCCTCGGACCGGGTGTGCGCCTTACTTTATTACGTATTATAATTAAAAGCCGGAAATCCGACATGAAAAAGATACCAAAAGATTTGCTCAAACACTACCTCGAACACGGAGGCGATGCAGACGTACGGGAAGCGCTCAGACGGTGGTTTCTCGAACACGACTCCGATTCGGAGTCGCTCTCCGCGCCGGAAGGGGATCCCGTCGGTGAGGAGTTGCTCGCTTTCTGGGAAAGCTCGCTGCACAAAACCGCCCCGCGGCAGACGGTCGACAAACGCTACCGCGCCCTGACCGAACGGCTCTTCGGACGGAAGCCTCGGATGCGGAGGTTGTGGCGGTGGGCGTCGCAGGCCGCTGCGATTCTGCTTATTCCGCTCGTCGTATGCGTCTACCAACTCGCGTCGCGGCAGGCTTCGGAGCACCCGGAGTGGGTCGAGGTGTATGCGCCTTATGGTCAGACCCGTGCGATCACGCTGCCCGACGGCAGTCAGGTGTGGCTGAATTCGGGCACCTATGTTTTTTATCCCGACCGTTTCGACCGCGAACGGCAGCTCTTCGTCAGCGGCGAAGTCTACATGGACGTGAAGAAGGATCCTGCGCGGCCCTTCCGCGTCGACACGAGAAGCGTCAGCATTCGGGTGTTGGGAACCCGATTCAACGTCCGCTCCTACAACGAGGACAAGTATGTCGAGACGTCGCTCGTGGAGGGCAGCATCTCGCTCGGGCTGAAAAAAGGCGGCGACGGTGCGCGTATTCTGATGACGCCGGGCGACAAGATTCTGGTCGACAATGCGACCAGCGCCATTGTCCGCGAGCGGTTCGACTGCGCGCACTACGCCTCGTGGCGCGACGGGTTCCACACCTTCCGTCACAAGACGCTCGGCGAGATCGCCCGCGACTTGGAACGCATCTTCGACGTGCAGATCGTCATCCGCGATGCGTCGCTGCTCAACGAAGAGTATTTCGCTTCGTTCGCCAGCGGTTGGGAGATCGACAAATTGCTCGATGCCCTGAATATCCATCATACGCTGAACATCCGGCGCGACGGCCGCATCATCGAGATCGAGCGGGCCCGTTGAACGGCCCGCCGACCGCATACGATCCGAAAACAACCTGAACACACGTATATGCCTATGAGAAAGAAGCGATGAGAAAAGCCGGAAAATGTCGTTACCATTTTCCGACTCGGAATTTTGAGACCTAAAATAAATCTACAAAACCTGAACAAAAGTATGAATTATCTCTACACGAACCAAAAAAGCGTGGGAATTTTTAGCTGGTTGCTGCTGCTGATCCTCTTCTCATGCTGTGGAATCGGGAGTGCGGCGGCCCAATCGTCGGGCGCTGAGCAGCGGATTACGCTCTCCATGCACAATGCCTCGATCTCCGACATTCTTGAAAACATTACCAAACGTTACCAGTATGCGTTCATTACCCGTACGGCCAACGTCGACACCAACGCCAAGGTTTCGATCGACGCTGCCGACGAACCGCTGAAAGCGGTGCTCGAACGGATTTTCGCAGGGCAGAAGGTCGCCTTCGAATTCGAAGGCAAGCTGGTACGCATCACTAGGGCGGCTGTACCCCCCCCCTCCGCATCCGTTCCGACGATCGCCGTTTCGGGAACCGTCCATGACGAAGCGGGCAAGCCGCTGCCGGGCGTTACGGTCATGGTCGCCGAAACATACAAGGGCGTAACCACCGATGCCGCCGGACACTATGCGCTGCGCGTCGACGGCGAGAATTCGGTGCTGCAATTCATCTATCTCGGCTATAAGAGCGTCGAGGAGAAGGTCGGCAAGCGCACGGTCATCGACGTTGCGATGGTGGAGGACCTCAAAATGGTCGACGAGGTGGTCGTCATCGGATACGGCACGCAGTCCCGCAAGACGCTGACCACGTCGATTTCGAAGGTCGACGGCGACAAGCTCTACGGAGCTCCGGTTTCGACCGTCGGCGACGCCTTGAAGGGAAAGGTCGCAGGTCTTCGGGTGGCGACCAACAATTCGCTTTCGGGCGAGGCGCCCCGTTTCCTGATTCGCGGCGGATCGTCGATCAACATGGGCAACGATCCGATCTATATCGTCGACGGAGCCTTGCGGGACGATTTGACCGGCGTCAACCCCAACGACATCGAATCGATGGAGATTCTCAAAGACGCTGCGTCGGCTGCGATTTACGGTGCCCGCGCATCGAACGGCGTCATCATCGTCACCACGAAGAAGGGCAGTCCTTCGCAAGGGCCTCAGGTCGTGTTCGACGTGCAGGTGGGATTTTCGGCGCCGACCAAGAAGTGGGATTTGCTCAGCGCACGCGAGCAGATCGCGTTGATGCGTCCGGCCATTGCCAATATTTACGCCAAATCGACCGGTACGCTGGCCGCCAAATCGTGGTTGGACGGCGCCAATGTCGCCGTGGGTACGGGCAATACCTCGAATCGGAACCAGTTCACGACGCGCTATCTGGAATACGGCGGCACGGTTCCCGACGGTTACCAGTGGATGTTCGATCCGCTCGACAACAGCAAGGTTATCATCTTCACGGATACCGATCATCAGAATCAGTGGATGAGCGAGGCCTTCTGGCAGAAGGAGTACATCGGCGTCAACGGCGGCAACGACAAGATGAGTTACGCCGCGTCGATCAGCTACCTCGACGACGGCGGCGTCTTCGCCATGAGCGATTACGACGTGTTCACCACGCACGGCAACGCCAGCTTCAAGATCACCAAGAGCCTCGAAGCTTCCACGACGTTCGATATTTCGCGTCAGCGGAGCAAGAAATTCGTGGACAACTATTTCAACGCCTTCGGACGGGGAATTATGTTCGCTCCTACGGCGCGCGGTTTCGACGACGAGATCGGCTGGATCTCCAGCGGCGGCAACGCCAATGCGCAGTTGGCTTCCTTCTACGAAGCGTTCTATGACCGCGAGGCCGCTACGGATCGGATTTCGAGTACGTTCAACCTCAAATGGCGGATCATCGACGGGCTGGTGGCCACCGCCCAATACAACTATTACGGCAACAACTACCGCGGCAGTTATTATGCGCGCGGCGAGGTCGACGGCTATCCGAATCTCGTCAGCCAGACGCGTTCGGCGACGGAGACGCGCACCCAGACCGTCCGCGATACTTTCACGGCCCATCTGGCCTTCAATCGCACGTTCGCCGACAAACATACGGTGGGCGCGACGGTGGGTTACGAATTGATGAGTCAGCGGTATTGGTATCTCACGGCCAACTCGACCGGTTCGGCATCCGACGATGTCCCCATCATCGATTCGGGCATCAACTTCTCGGCGTCGAATAAAGATGAGAAACAGGCGCTGATGTCGTTCTTCGGCCGTGTCTCCTATGACTTTGCGCAAAAATACATCGTTTCCGGTACGTTCCGCTACGACGGCTCTTCGAAATTCGCCAAGGGCAACCAGTGGGGATTCTTCCCGGCTGCGTCGGCCGCGTGGGTCGTCAGCGAGGAACCCTTCTTCGAGTCGGTGAAGCGGACGATGAACAACCTCAAACTTCGCGTTTCGTACGGACAGACCGGTAACAACGGCATCGGTCTTTACGACACCTACGGAGCCTTCGCCACGGGGCAGTACAACGGCATGACGACCTTCCTTCCCTCGGCCATGCAGAACTCCGACATGCAGTGGGAGTCGACCACACAGCTCGACGTGGGGTTGGATGTGGGATTTCTGAACGACCGCGTGCGGTTTATCTTCGACTATTACAACAAGAAGACCGACAACATGCTCTTCTCGATCACCATGCCCGATACTGGCCCCTATTCGAGCGTGAAGGCCAACGTGGGCAGCGCTCGCTTCTACGGTTTCGAGGCCGAGCTGAATGCGGAGGTGATCCGCACCAAGAATTTCTCGTGGAATCTCGGTCTGACCTACTCCTACAACCGCAACAAGGTGTTGTCGCTGCCTGAGGAGTATGCCTACGACGAAGTCGACCAGTATGGAAATCCCACCGGTAAAAAGGCTTATCGGATCGGCGGTTACAAGATGTCCGAAACGGGATACCGCTTCGGCGGCACGGCCGTCGGCGAGCCGCTCGGCCGCATCTACGGCTACAAGATCGATCATATCATCCAGACGGAGGCGGAGGCCGATGCCGCTTATTACGACGCATTGGCGAAAGGCCATCGCGTAAGCGACGGCGCACAGATTCCGGGACGCAAGGACGCCGGCGACTACGAGTGGTGCAACCGTACCGGTTCGGCCCGCGACGCCGACGGCAACGAAATTATCAATGCCGAGGATATGTTCTATCTGGGCAGCGTCGTGCCCCACTCGACGGGAGGCATCAGCAATACGTTCCGCTACAAGCGGCTCACGCTGTCGATCTATCTGGACTATGCGATCGGACACTCGATCTACAACTACATGAAGACCCGCATGATCCAGAATACGATCGGGCAGGGCAATTCGGCGATCGCCTCCTATGTCTACGACTGCTGGAAATATCCCGGCGATACCGGTGCGAAGTACGCCCGTTATTTCCCCAACGACGCCGATTACGGCAACGCCAACTGGGGCCGCGCCTCCAATTTCAATGTCGAGAAGGCCGATTACCTCTGTCTGCGCGACGTGTCGCTCTATTACGACCTGCCGGAGAGTTGGGTTCGCAAACTGCATATGAAAAAGCTGACCGTGGGCATCACCTGCAATACGATCGCCTACTGGACGGGTGTCACGGGCGCGATCAATCCCGAGACCGGTATGGGAGCCACGTCGGGCGCAGGGCAGTACACGTCGGTGTCGACGGCCAATTCGAGCGCTTCGGATCGCCCGAATATCTTCCCGCCCACGAGCAAGTTCCTCTTCAACCTGAAAGTCACCTTCTAAAGCGAATCAACCATGAAAATCGAAAGCAGCATATACAGATGGCTCTTGTCCGTTGCGGTGTGTTTCTCGGCCGTATCCTGCGACATGCTCGATATAATGCAAGACAATAAATTGTCGGTCAGCAATATGTGGAAGACCTCGGTGCAGGTCGAAGGTTCCACTTACGGCATCTACTCCGCGCTCCGCTCGAATTTCGTCCAGAGCCAGATCAACGTCTTTTACTGGGGCGAGCTCCGCGTCGGAGAGTACATGTGGGGCCCCTCGCCGGTCTTCAACGTATGGGTCGGCCGCGAGGTGATCCAGAATACGATGACGGCCAACATTACCTCCTGCGGGTGGTCGAGTCTCTACTCCGCCATCGATCAGGCGAACGCCGTGCTTAAATACGCTCCGAATCAGTCGATCCCGATGACCGACGCCAAACGCAACTGGGCGATGGGGCAGGCCTACTTCGCACGCGCCTACGCCTATTTCTGGGCGGCGAGACTGTGGGGCGACGTGCCGCTGAATCTCCGTCCGATTGAATCGGTCGATCAGCCGGAAACCTATCCGGTGCGCGCTCCGAAAGCGGAGGTCTACGCCCAGATCGGCGCCGATATTGAATCGGCCCTGTCGCTGGCCGCCGACCTCGGATCGGACAAGTATCTGGCCACCAAGATGGCGGTGCTGATGCTCAAAGCGGAATACAACCTCTGGATGTACGCGGCTCAGAAGGGCGGCGACGGCTATCTGAAGGGCGCCGAAGATGCGCTCGATGCGATCGGCATCTCCTCGTCGCTGCTGTGCGACGACTACGGTCAGATCTTCGACCGCATGGCCGACAACGCGAAGCCCTCGAAGAACAGCAAGGAGGTGGTCTTTGCGCTCTACAACGATCAGACCGAGTCCAAGACGGGCGGATACAGCTGGTATTTCGCCTTCCCGGAGGCGTATGTGGCCAAAGGGTATCAGGGAAGTCCCGTTCCGATCTACGAGACGCAGTGGCTCGCCTACGGCGACGGATTTCTCGAAAAACTTCGGGACAGCCGCGACAACAAGGGCGATACCCGCGTCAAATACAATCTGGGCGATGGCGACTATGGCACCGACGGCGGTCGATTGACCTTCTGCAACAAGTTCCTCGGGGACATGAGCGCCGGAAAGATGGTGCTCGACGCCGATCTGATCTACTATCGTGCCGCGCTGGCCATCATGATGGACGCCGAACTGAAATACTATCGCAAGGACTATGCGGGCGCGCTGAAATCGCTCAACCTGATCGCGCAGCGCGCCTACGGCAAGGCCGATTACTATACCGATGCGTCGCAGGCCGCCGTACTGAAAGCGCTCGTCGACGAGTATTTCCTCGAGTTTCCGGCTGAAGGCGTCATCTGGTGGGCTTTGATCCGCCTCGACAAGATCTGGGACTACAACTCCTACCTCATGGAGCATAAGAACAACACGAACATCCTTCTGTGGCCGATTTCGAAATCCGCGCGGGACAAGAACTCGAATCTCACGCAGACCGAAGGATGGTATTAATACTCACCTAATTCGAGAGGAAAATGAAATCTATGATAAAAAAAGCGATACTGGCCTGTGCGACGTTGCTCGTTGCCGTATCGTGCTATGACGACGGTACCGATTGTTTCGATGCCGCGACGCGAATCTCCATCTACCCCGAAGCGGAGCTCTTCAATGCCGACGGAACCACCGCCTCGGGGAACGAGAGTTTTACCTCTGCCGTAACCGTCAATGTAGGTCCTGCGGTTTCGCAGATGGCGTGGGAGGCGTCCGTTCCCGCGACCGCGACATGGGCGTCGGTTCGCAAAACGGCCGTCACGTCGATCTTCGAAGAGGCGGTCGGCGGCATCTACCACGATCTCACGGCCGAGGGTATCGAAGTGGTGGCCCAGCCCAATACGGAGTACCGCCGCAAGGTGGTCGTCACCATCGCTGCGGCCGACGGAACGACGGCCGATTATGAATTCACGCAGCTCGGCCAGAAGGCGGACGCCACGGTCTCTTCCGAAACGAAACAGATCGTGTTCATGGCGGCCGGCGGATCGGAGAACGTAGCCTACACAAGCAATATGGGCGATGTTTATGCCTATAAGATTGCCTATGGCGAGGAGTCTTCCGACTGGTTGACCATCGGCGACAACGGAGTGGGCGCGCTGACGCTGACCGCGTCGGAATGGAACGATCAGGAGAAGACGCGGTCGGCTGTTCTTGCGATCGTCGTGGGCACGGAGCAGACCAGCATGGCGACGCTCGAGATCCCCGTAACGCAGAATGCCGCTTACGATTACTATTACATGTACGGCGCGTCGGCCGACGGGCTGGCCATCGCCGATGCCTACGAGTTGACGCGCAAGGCGGTCGGCGAGTACACGGGCACGCTCTACTTCCTGCGTTCGGCCGACGGGAAGAATCCCGTTCTGCTCAATAAGAACGGCCGTACGCTTGCCTATCCTTATTATGCGCTGGCGAAGGACGGTTCCGTCAAGGAAATCTCGACGGCAGCGGCGCAAATACCGGAAGGGCCCGAAATAGATGTCGACGGTCTGCGTATGATCTCGTTGGATTTCAATAGGATGACATGGTCGTGGGATCGTATCACCACTTCCAACTGTATGCCTGATTCGGAACTTGCGAACTATCCTACCAAGGCTTATGCGACCCGTGGCGGCGGTACGAAAACTTGGATGACCGTCGGCCTGCATTGGAACGGCGGCTCCTCTATCGGCAAATACAAGCTCGGCAGCGGACTCGTGAGCGGCCATCAGACGGGCGGTTACGGCAACGAAGCTCCCTATGCTTCGCGCAATCCGGCCTACGATACCGAGGAGAACGGCGGATCGGTCGTCGAGGCGAAAGATGGGTCGGGCAAGCCGCTCGGCGACATCTACGGTCGTTTGTACAGCTCTTACGAATCGCTTACCGGCAATGCCAACGGTGCGCTGAATGCTTGCGAAGGCGGGTCGGCCGCTCTGATCAACTGCCCGTTCGGTGAACCGGGTCAGACGCTGATCGACGCTGTGGGCGACACCTACGTGCTCGAAAGCGTTCTGCCCGCAGCGCTTGCCGCTTATGAAGCCACCGCCGCCGGCGATGCGAAAGCCGAGGCGGAGCATCCCAATCTGAAGATGCAGATTCAGGGCATCTGCCCCTACGGCTGGCATATCGCTAACATGCAGGATTGGAAAGACCTCGTTTACGCGGCGCACGCACAGGGCGCGTCCGATTATCCCGTTGCCGAGTCGACGGCCACCTATGCGGCGTTCGGCGGGGGTACGCTGACCAATTTCGCGGCGCTGCTCTTCACCTCCGACTGGAACATTTACAATCCGACCTGTCCGGCCGAAAAGATTTCGTCGTCTGCCGCGGCGTTCGGATTCAACATGTTCAGTCAGGGATGGCGTCTCTACAAGACGGGTTACGACTACGGTCCCGGCGACAACGATCCGAGAATGTATTCGTTCATTCCTCTCATCGGCGACTATTCGGCGACGAAGAAGGCCGGATGGCGAGTTTGGAACCAGAGCCGCGAGGCCAATATGCGTACCAACGGCGGATTCGATTTCGGTAACGGAAGCGGCGGAGCCGTCCGATGCGTCAAGAATTATAAATAGTACCGTTAAAATTCAGAAATCATGTTGAAAAAGATAATTTCACTGACCGCAGCAGCGGCAGCGGTTCTGCTCTTCGCCTGCACCGACGACGAGTGGCCGGCGCAGCCCGATTGGAGTCAGATTCCCAATCCCGACGAAGAGGTCGACGACGGCCTGCTCAAACCGGCGGCGGGCGGCAACAACATCGTCGCGCACCGCGGCGGCGCCTCGGAGTGCAAGGCGCCGGACAATTCGCTGGCTTCGCTGAGATATGCGATCGATCTGGGCTGTTACGCTTCCGAGTGCGACATCTACTGGACGAAGGACGACAACGTCGTCGTCGCCCATGCCGACGGAAACTGCAAAATCAACGGCATGCATCCTTGGGAGCATACGCTCTCCGAGCTGCGCGCCGGCGGCGCGCTCTCCAACGGCGAACAGCTCCCCTCGTTGGAAGATTTCATCCGCGAGGTGAAGAAGAAGGAGTGCAGTACGCGCTTGTGGCTCGACATCAAGAACATCACCTATCCGTCGACACTCACCCAATATCCGATCAATGCGACCAAACGGGCGTGCGAAATCGTGACGGAGCTGGGCGCCAAATACTTCGTCGAGTTCATCTGCACCGGAAATACGACCGTTATGAAATCGGCGTTCGCCTATGCCAAGGCTGCCGACATTCCGATCGGATGGATGGCGAACAAGTCGGCGACCGACTATGTCGGCGCGGGCTATTACTGGGCCAATCTCTCGGCGGCGAGCTATATGTCGGCCGAGGCGGGCGGCAAGGGTTCGCGTACGCTCGAAGAGTTTGAGAAGGCGAATGTCGAACTCAGCGTCTTCAATGTGGACAAGCAGCAGGGCGACGGCAACGCCGTCTATGCGGCCGAGGCGGTCGACTACTACTGCGCGAATGCGAAGCGGTTCAAGGCGCTCTGCACGAACTATCCCAAGTGGCTGATCGACAAGGTCGAAATTGCCACGAAGGTCTACGACGGCATTTCGTCCGAAGCCGATCTGGCGGCCTTCGCCGCCGAGGTGGAGGTCGATCCTACGGCGAAACGGTTCCTGAACGCGGCGGGGGAAGTCGTCCTGCACAAGGATATTGTGGTGACGGGTCCTTGGACTCCGATCAAGAATTTCCCGGGCGTGTTCGACGGAAACGGCAAAACGATCACGGTGAACTATTCGGGCGACGATGCGCTCGCCGGACTCTTCGCCACCCTCGACGGAACCGTGAAAAACCTGCGCGTGGCGGGTTCGTTCACGACGACGGCGACCGCCAAGGTGACGCTGGGCGCAATCGCCGGTAAACTGGGCGCGACGGCGCAGGTCACGGGCTGCACCAGTACGGCGAATATCACGATGAATGTCGATGCGAGCAGCACGACCATCATCGGCGGCATTTTCGGTCAGGGCACCGCCGGCAACGTCATCGCGGACAACACCAACGAAGGGCAAATCTCCGTTCACCGCAAGTCGCCGAGCGATGCGGCCGCCATTGCAGGCGTCGGCGGATGGGCCTACTCGAATGTCTCGGGTTGCGTCAACAAGGGCGAAATCAAGTATTCGGACGAGGTGTCGGCTGCCAAGGTGGTCTATCTGGGCGGCGTGCTCGGACGGCTCGACGTCGGGAAATCCTATGTGGTGGAGAACTGCCGCAACGAAGCCCCCGTTACGCTGGCGACCGTTCAGGCGGCGAACAATCTGCTGGGCGGTATCGTGGCCTATGCCAACGGCGAGAGCGCGACGACTCCCAACACGATCCGCAACTGCGTGAATCGGGGAAATATTCTGGCGAACGCACCCGTGTCGGCTACGGCCAAAAGCGGGCAGGCCCGCATGGGCGGTATCAGCGGTGGTTCGTCGATCTTCGAATCGAACTACAACTACGGCACGGTGGAGGCGCGGGGCGGCGGCAAGGGCGCGTCGGAGTTCGCCATCGGCGGTATCAGCGGCATGATCGCGCACGATGCGACGGATTGCCACAACTTCGGCGACGTGCTGAACAACACCGGCAAGGAGAATATCCTCGCACACACCGGCGGGCTGTTCGCATGGGCGACGCTCGATTTCACGATCGACAACTGCTCGCTGGACGCCGACGTGGTGTCGACGACGCTCTACAATTACGACGCCGACAAGGGAACCGCTTCGGATCCGGCGCACGAGAACAGCAGTTGCGCCGGAATTCTGGTCGGCCGCATCAAATCGAAGATCGTGGTGACGGTCAAATCCGTGCAAATTTACGGTAAACTGACGCGGACGATCAATGCCGACGGCCAGACCAAGGTCATCGACTATACGACTTCGGTTCCGGCCGACAACTACCTTTACGGCGCGTTACAGGACGCGGCTTCCAAGCTGGACTTCGGGAGCGGCGCGATTACCTGTGCGAGCACGAAGAAGTGATTTGACAACATAGCGAATGGGGAGTGAAAATTCCCCATTCCTTTTCTGAACATGCAGGCAAAACACTCCTTCAAGTACTGGCAGTGGAGGGTCATTATCTGCTCGATGATCGGCTACTCCATGTTCTATTTCGTTCGCAAGAATTTCTCTTTCGCGATGCCGGCGCTCGGCTCCGAATACGGGATTACGAATACCAGTTTCGGTATCATTTTGACGCTGGTAGGTCTTATCTATGGCATTTCCAAGCTGATCAACGGAATCATTGCGGATCGGGCCAATGCGCGGTGGCACCTCGTATTCGGTCTTTCGGTCTGCATCCTGCTGAATTTCATCTTCGGTTGGAGCGACCGGATCAGCAGCTGGATAACGGGACGGACGGAGGGGCCGGATTTCGTGAACGTCATGGTCATCGTCATGGCGATTCTGCTGGTGGTGAACAATATTTTCCAAGGCTGCGGATTCGCTCCGTGCAACCGGCTGCTGGTCAACTGGGTGCCGCCCAAGCAACTCGCCACGAAGTCGAGTATCTGGAATACGTCCCACTCTGTGGGCGCCGCCATTGTTTCCGTGCTGTGCGGATATATCATAGGCGCTACGGGAAACTGGCGGCTCTGCTTCTGGATACCGGCGTTGATCGCCGTTGGGGGTGTGGCCTTTATCGTCGTGACGCTCAGGGATACGCCGCGATCGGTCGGCCTTCCCGAACTGCCCGACACCCGAACTCCGCTCGACGACGATGACAGCCCCGGAGCTTATAAGGCTTACGTTCGGAAAATGGTCTTTCTGAATCCGGTCATCTGGGTGCTCGCCGTCAGCGACCTCTTCGTCTATATCGTACGGTTCGCCATCCTCGACTGGGGGCCGACCTTCCTTCAACAACGCGCCGTGCCGCTTTCATCCGAGCTTGCGGGGTGGACGATCGGCATCTTCGAGGTGGCCGGATGTCTGGGAATGCTCTGTGCGGGGTGGATCTCCGACAATCTGTTCGGGGGAAAGGCCCAGCGGGTATGCATGATCGAACTGGCGCTGGTGGCGGTTTGCATGGCCGTGCTCCAGCTCCTTCCCGATACAGCCAGTCCGACGCTGATGCTGGCCGTGCTGGCCGTCGCGGGCTTCTTTCTCTACGGACCTCAGGCCCTGCTCGGAGTGGTTGCGTCGAATCAGGCGACGAAGAAGGCCGCTTCGTCGGCCGTCGGATTCGTCGGGTTGATGAGCTACGGAAGCGTGATCGTGACGGGCGCGGGGCTCGGCTGGTTCTCGGACCGGTTCGGCTGGGATCATCTCTTCGCGCTGATGACCGGAGTGGCCCTGATCGGCGGAGCGCTTGTGGCCACGTTGTGGAATATCAAGGACGACGGCTATATCAGGGAGGATCGTCAATCGGAATTGAAAAAATGAAAACAGCAATACATTTCGGCGCCGGCAAGATCGGCCGTGGTTTTATCGGGGCATTGTTGTCACAGGCCGGATACAAGGTCTATTTTGCGGATGTGAACCCGCAGATCGTGGATGAAATCAATCGGAAGGGAGGATATACGGTCCATGTGACGGACGAAATCTGCGTCGATCAGGCGATTTCGAACTTAGCGGCCGTGCGATCCGACGGCGAAGAGGCGATCCGCCGCATTGCCGAGGCCGACCTCGTCACCACGGCCGTCGGACTGGGCGTTTTGCCGCAAATCGCACCGGTCGTTGCAAAGGGGCTGGCTGCTCGGCGGTCGGCCGGAGTGACGGAGCCGCTTAACATCATTGCCTGTGAAAACTGGGTTCGGGCGACTTCCCGTCTCAAATCGTTCGTATATGAAGCGCTGGATGCGCCGACCGTCGCTTGGGCGGAGCGTGCGGTGGGTTTCGCCGACAGTTCTGTCGACCGTATCGTACCGCCGATAACATATCCCGAACCGTTGGACGTGGCTGTGGAGGCCTTCCATGAGTGGAATGTGGAGCGGAGCGCTTTGGTCGGAATTCCGCCGGCGATACAGGGCATGCGTCTGACGGACGATCTGGCGGCGCATATCGAACGCAAACTCTTTACATTGAATACGGGTCATTGCGCAACGGCCTATCTGGGAAATCTGAAACGTTATGCGACCATCTCCGAGGCCCTCGCGGACGAGCGGATTTTCGAATTGGTGAAGGGCGCGATGCACCAGAGCGGGGAGGCGTTGATCCGAAAATTCGGTTTCGACCGGAACCGGCACGCCGAGTATATCGACTCCGTGCTGCGGCGTTTCCGAAATCCCTATCTTCGGGATACGGTGGCGCGGGTGGGACACGATCCGATCCGCAAACTCTCCGCACCGCTCTATTTCTCCTATCCGATTACGTTGGCTGCGGGTTACGGCCTGCCGGTGGATAAGCTGGCGCTCGCGGCCGCGGCGGCTCTGCGGTTCGATGATCCGGCCGACGCACAGTGCGCCGAAATAAGATCGACGATCGATGAAATCGGTCTCAAGGCCGCCATTGTCCGCTTTACCGGCATCGACGACGATCGTATCGCGGAGGCCCTTGTTGCCGCTTATGTAAAGGTGCCGGCAGCGGTGGAGCGGTAGGTATTGTACGGGGCGTCCCTGCGGCCGCTTGATTTTACGAATCTTTTGATAGTTAGATAGATAATGAATAGCAGTTTATCGATTGCCGCCGCCTTGTTGCTGGTTGCCTGCGGCGGCCAACGACCCGACTATCCGATGCCGGGCGAAGACCATACGGTGAAAATCACCTCTTTCGAGGAGTTCCAGTCCTATTTCCGGTATGTTCCCGATCGGGATATCATCATTAGCGCTCATCGGGGCGGGATGCAGGAGGGGTATCCCGAGAATTGTATCGCGTCGTGCGAAAAGACCCTCTCGATGCTGCCGACCTTCTTCGAGATCGATTTCAGCTTCACCAAGGACAGCGTGATGGTGCTGATGCATGATCTGACGCTGGACAGAACTACTACCGGAAAAGGGTGCGTGTCGGATTATACGTATGAAGAGTTACGGCAGTTCAATTTGGTCGACCGCAACGGAAATGTGACCGATTACAAGATTCCCACGCTCAAGGAGGTGCTCGAATGGGGGAAAGACAAGGTCGCGTTCAACTTCGACAACAAGTACATCAACACGAAGGGCGTCGGCGACGCGGAGAAGCGGCGGGCGCTGGATTACTATGTCCGGCAACTGCTGCCGGGCGGCCAGTGGTCGATGTATCACAATATCTTTCTGAGCGTCCGCTCGATCGAGGAGGCGCTCCGTTACTGGAATGCCGGCGTGCGCAACGTGATGTTTTGCGTCGAAATCAGCACGCCCGAACAGTTCCGCGTCTATGAGGAGAGCGGCATTCCTTGGAGTTACCTTATTGCAGCCAGCCGCAAGGCGATGAATCCCGAAATGCAGGAGATTTACGAAAAGCTCCACGACCGCGGCGTGATGATTATCATCTCCATCACGGGGTCGGCCGATAAGGTGAAGGATCGCAGGGATCGCCGCATCGAATATCTGCGGACGCTTCTCTCCGAACCGGATATTATCGAGACCGATTACCCTGCGGATTTCGTAGGTCTTCCCGTCGGTAGGGCCGAACTCCGTTCGATGCGGGAGCGGGAGATGCGGCGAATGGGAAGATAGCGGAAATTATTCGTGAATTCAGGTTTTTAATTCATTGAATGGGGGTCGTTGTCGCGGGGACGGATTATCCGTCCCCGCGGGACGACATCGGAAACCGGCGTCGGATGCAGTCGAGCGGCCGGCCAGCGCCGGAATTCCCGTTTCGCAACTCTGCTGACGGAGGAGATGCCCGAAATGGGAATTAAAAACCGCCTTTCAGATATCTGAAAGGCGGTTTTTGTACCCAGAGCCGGGGTCGAACCGGCACGATATTGCTATCATTGGTGTTTGAGACCAACGCGTCTACCGATTCCGCCATCTGGGCGAGGCCGTTCTTATGAAGAATCGGGAATGCAAATGTAGGGATTTATTCTCAATTTGCAAATTCTGGACGGATAAAAATGCCGGTCGCAGGTTGCGGCTCGTCCTTTTAGCGGGGCTGTGGGAGAATGGGGGGGCGTGTGTCGGAGCCGGAGCGCCGTCGATGCAGGGGCGGATTCATGATCGGGGGAAGACCTCGCGCGGCGGCGGACCTGTTTATGCAGCGATCGATCGAGACCGGACTTTGTGCGGAATTTCGTCAAGAGGTTGCAAAATGTCCCCGCAGCCGCTGCGTTTTGGCAGCGCCGATCAGTTTTACGAGCTCCTCGTCGGAGGCGTTGCGGATGCGTGCGACGGTATGGAAATGCGCGAGCAGCGTCTCGACCGTGCGGGGACCGATGCCGGCGATGCCTTTCAGTTCGCTTTTCAGAAAATTGCCGCTGCGCTTCTGGCGGTGGAAGGTGATGCCGAAGCGGTGCGCCTCGTCGCGGATGTGGCACACCACTTTGAGCGGTTCGCCCGTGCGGCTGAGATAGTAGGGCATCGGGTCGCCCGGGTAGTAGATCTCTTCGAGCCGTTTGGCCAGCCCGACGATCGGTATTTGCTTTTCCAGTCCCAGTTCGCGCAGCACGGCGTAGGCGTTCGAGAGCTGTCCCTTGCCGCCGTCGACGATCACCAGATCGGGCAACTCCTGCTCTTCGGCCATCAGGCGCGTGTAGCGGCGGAAGACGATCTCGCGCATCGAGGCGAAGTCGTCGGCGCCGACGACGGTCTTGATGTTGAAGTGGCGGTACTCCTTGCGCGAGGGGCGGCCGTCGCGGAAGACCACGCACGAGGCGACGGGATTCGTCCCCTGCAGGTTCGAGTTGTCGAAGCATTCGATGTGACGCGGCTGACGCGGGAGCCGCAGCTCCTTCTGCATGGCGTTCATCAGCCGTTCGGTGTGGCGTTCGGGATTCTTGATCTCGAGGTTTTTGAGCTGTTCGGCGCGGTAGATGCGGGCGCTGCGCTCGGAAAAGGCCAGCAGGTCGAGTTTTTCGCCCCGCTTGGGCACGGTGAAGGTCACCCCTTCGAAGAGCATCACCGCCGACGGCAGAAAGGGGACGATCACTTCGCGCGCCAGTTCGCCGCCGGCGATCTCGGCGACGATGTGCTGGATGGCGAGCGTCAGCATCTGCGCGCGGTCGGTATCGATGCCGGGCGAGAGGCGTACGGTCGAGACGGCCGTGATCGAACCGTTGCGGATCCGCAGGAAGTTGCAGTAGGCGGCATCGTCGTCCTCGACGAGCGAGAAGACGTCGACGTCGACGATGCGGGCGCTGACGATGACCGACTTGGCCGAATAGTTTTCCAACGCGTCGAGCCGTGACTTGTAACGCTGCGCGGCTTCGAACTGCAATGCCTCGGCCGCGCGGCGCATCTCCCCTTCGAGGTAGGCGCGCACGGGGCGCAGATCGCCTTTGAGCACCGCGACGGCCATTTCCAGCAGCCGTTGGTAGTCGTCCGCGCTTTGCGCGCCGATGCAGGGCCCTTTGCAGTTGCCCAGATGGTATTGCAGGCAGACGGTGTATTTGCCCCGCGCTACCGCTTCGGGCGCGAGATTGAGCGAGCAGGTACGCAGCGGAATCACTTCGCGGATGAATTCCAGCACGCTGTGCTGCATCGTCACCGACGAGTAGGGACCGAAGTACTGCGAACCGTCGCGCTGCAACCGTCGCGTGGACTGCACGCGCGGGAAATTTTCGCGCCGTACGACGATCCAAGGATAGGTCTTGTCGTCTTTGAGCAGGATGTTGTAACGGGGTTGCAGCTCCTTGATGAGCGAGTTTTCGAGCAGCAGAGCGTCGGTTTCGCTGTCGACGACGATGTGGCGGATTTCGGCGATCTGCCTGACCAGCACCCGTACTTTGGGCGGATGCTCCTTGTTCTGCATGAAGTAGGAGGAGACGCGCTTGCGCAGGCTCTTAGCCTTGCCGACGTAGATGATCGTGCCCGTCCGGTCGAGGAATTGGTATACTCCCGGTTTGAGCGGCAGCAGCGCCACCTGTTCTTTGAGCGGATTGCGGTCGGGCTTCTCCATCGTCGGATTATTTTGCCAGCAGCCACCAGAGGTAGGCGCCGTAGATGGCGAGGAAGAGCGCACCCTCCCAGCGGTCGAGCATGCGGCGGCGGAAAGTGAATGCGGCGGCGAAGAGCAGCAGCGAACTCAGGACGACGGCGCCCAGCGTCACGGCGTCGATGCCGCCCGGTGTGAGCGGTGAAACCGTGGCGCTTAGGCCCAGTACGAGCAGGATGTTGGCGATGTTCGATCCCACGACATTGCCCAACGCGATGTCGGAACGCCCTTTGACCACCGAGACGACCGACGAAGCCAGTTCGGGCAGCGACGTGCCGCCCGCCACGAGCGTAATGGCGATTACCGACTCGCTGACGCCCAGTTTGCGGGCGATGGCTATGGCGTTGTGCAGGAATATTTCGCCGCCGGCCACCAATGCTCCCAGACCGCCGACGATCATCAGCGCCATCAGCCAGCCGGCCATCGGCCGCACGGCGGGAGCGTCGACAGCAGACGGTTCCCTGCGCGCCGAACGGGCGGCCATCCAGACGCTCAGCACGTAGAGCAGCAGCATGACGACGCCTTCCGCGCGGCCGATGCGGGCCGGATGCGAGGGATTCAGCACTTCGTCGGCCAGCACCGCGCACAGCACCAGCGACGCGGCGACGCCGACGGGCAGGTCGCGCCGGATGTTCTGTTTGGTGAGCGGCGACGGGCGGATCAGGGCGCAGACGCCCAGAATGATGAAGACGTTGAAGAGATTCGATCCCACGACGTTGCCCACGGCCATGTCGCCCTGCCCTGAAAGGGCCGAGAGAAAACTCACGACCAGTTCGGGGGTCGAGGTGCCGACGGCTACGACGGTCAATCCGACCAGAAAGCCCGGTACGCGGAAGCGTGCGGCCAGCGCCACCGATCCGTCGGTGAGGTAGTTGGCTCCGGCCAGAATGAGGGCCAGACCGGCGATGAGGTAGAGGTATTCCATAATGCATACGAGTCGTTCGGGTCGGCGGGAAAACTATGGGGCAAAGGTATCGGACAGGGTTCGATCTGCCGGAGACACCGCCTCTCCGAACGGGAATTTATCCGAGACAAAGATAGAAAATATCGTGCAATAATCCGGCGGCGTGCGGCTCGGAATTTGGCTGTTCTGCGGAAAAAATGTATCTTTGACCGAATTTCGGCTGAAAAAATGAAACTTCGGACCATCCTCTATTGCCTGCTCTCCGGCGCGCTGTGGCTCTTGTTCGCGGCCGACGCGCGGTGCGCCGTCTCGGACGCGGACGCTCCGTCGCCCGTCACGGGCGAACTGACGCGGCAGGTGCCGTTGAGAGTGGCCGACGCCTACGATCTCAAGATGCTGTTGGCGCAATTGAATCTCGAGGCGGGCGATCCGGTCGCATTCGACCGGACGGTTCAGGACCTCGGCCATGAAGTATCGCCCCGCAACGGATGGGCGGGCAGGCTTGAGCAGGATGCTTCGGACGCGGTGTCGGCGGCCGAACGGAGGGTGCCCGACGGCGGAGATTTGGTTTTCAGGTTGCGTAAAATCCGAATTTAGCGGTCGCGGCCGACTTGCGACATCTTTGTCTCGTCGGCATTTGCGGCGTGTAATTTGCCGTTTCGAGGCTTCTCCGACATCTCCGACGAGTGGGCGGAGGTCGTTCGCAACGATGTCGAGCGCGGAAAAGCCTCTTGTAAATGAATGGATTTAAAGCAATCAGCTAATTATGATTACAACCATGCTTATCCTGTTTGTCGTAGGCTACGTTTTCATTGCCTTCGAACACAAAACGGGAATCAATAAATCGGCCATCGCATTGTTGATGTGCGGTATTCTGTGGAGTATCTTCAGTCTGGAATACCACTCGGCGATGCCCGGACTTACTCAGACGACCGTCAGCGACGAGATCCTGATGCATCTGGGCTCGACGTGCGAGATTCTGGTCTTCCTGATCGGCGCGATGACTATCGTCGACCTGATCGACTTTCACGGAGGATTCGAATTTATCACGCGGCGCATCACCACGCGGCGCAAGGTGCGGCTGCTGTGGCTGGTGGCGCTGCTCACCTTTTTCATGTCGGCGCTTCTGGACAACATGACCACGACGATCATCATGGTGATGTTGCTGCGCAAGATCGTCCCCACGGCCAAGGAGCGGATGCTCTTCGCTTCGGTGATCGTCATTGCGGCTAACAGCGGTGGCGCGTGGTCGCCCATCGGCGACGTGACGACCATCATGCTCTGGATGAAGGGCAACGTCTCGGCGTCGAAACTCATCGAGAGCCTCTTGCTGCCTTGTATCGTCTCGATTGTCATACCGGTGCTCATCGCCTCGCGGTGGCTCAAGGGGGAACTGCCTGCGACCGATCCGGCCGATGCGGGGTCGTCGCAGCCCGAATACATCTCCGACGGCGAGAGCCGCGCGATCCTCTTTCTGGGCTGCGCCCTGCTGGTCGCCGTGCCGGTTTTCAAAAGCGTGACGCACCTGCCGCCCTATATGGGCATGATTACGGCGCTGGGCATCATGTGGATCTTTACCGAACTGATGTATCGCCGCATGCGCAACATCGAGGAGTCGATCAAGTGCCGCGTGTCGAAGGTTTTGAAACACATCGACATGTCGACGATTCTCTTCTTCCTCGGCATCCTGATGGCCGTAGCTGCGCTCGAAAGTGCGGGCGTCCTGTCGAATTTCGCCGCGGGACTGAACAAGCATCTGCATAATATATACGCTATCAACACGCTGATCGGCGTTCTCTCGTCGGTGGTCGATAACGTTCCGCTCGTAGCGGCGTCAATGGGTATGTACCCCGTTCCCGATGCGGCGGCCGTGGCGGCGAGCGTCGATCCGACCTATGCCGCGCTCTTCGTACAGGACGGCGCCTTCTGGCATCTGCTGGCCTACTGCGCCGGCGTGGGCGGCAGCCTGCTGATCATCGGCTCGGCGGCCGGCGTTGTGGCGATGGGACTCGAAAATATCAATTTCGTGTGGTACTTCAAGAAAATTTCGCTGATGGCCCTGATCGGTTATTTGGCCGGCGTCGGCGTCTTCATGCTCGAAATGCTCTTCTTCAAGTTTTAGGGACATTCGATCCGAAACAGACCGGACGGACCTCTTGCAGGTTCGTCCGATTTTTGTATCTTGGGAATAAAATTGTACGTGTTATGATACGGATTTACGAAGCGACCGACTCTTCCGATGCCTTGTTCGACGCCTTTGCCCGACTGCTGCCGCAGTTGTCGGATCGCCTGCCCCTTCCCTGTCGGGAGACCGTCGCCCGGGTCGTCGCGTCGCCGAATACCCGCCAGTTGCTGGCGGTAATGGGCGACGGCGAGGTGGCGGGAATGCTCAGCATCGCCTTTTACGATGTGCCGTCGGGCCGGAAGGCTTGGATCGAAGATGTGGTGGTGGATGCCGCCGTGCGCGGTTGCGGCGTAGGGCGGGCGTTGGTGCGCGAGGCGTTGGCGATCGCCCGCAGCGAAGGGGCTTCGCGGGTGATGCTCACCTCCAACGCATCGCGCGCTGCGGCGCACCGGCTCTATGAAAGTATGGGTTTCGAACGTTACGATACCGATTGCTTCCGGTTCGACCTATGACTCCTGCGGCAGGTCGCTCAGCAGCAGTTCTTCGCCGTCGAACGGTTCGCCTGCGAGCGGGAGCAGCATCGCGCGGTCCAGCGCAGGGTCGCCCGTGCCGAAATCGAAATCGTCATGCGTGCGGAAACGGGTCGGATAGGCTCCTGCAAAGCCGAATCCGGCGTACCACCGGCGCAGGTCGTCGCCGCCCGGGATGAGCGCGGCGTAGCGGAATCCTTCGGCCTTGCATTTTTCGAGCGCTTCGCGCAGCAGTTCGCCCGCCAGCCCCTGCCGGCGGCAGTCGGGCGCCGTCGCCACGGCGTAGATATAGGCTGTCTCGCGGAACGGAACGATGTGTAGCATCGCTGCGATCCGCCTCTTGCGCTTTACGGCGAAGAGCCGTTGCGGATCGTAGCGGCTCAGTAGGAACTGTTCGATGTCGTCCTGCCTGTCTTCAGGGAAGCAGGTGCGCCACAGGTCGCGGAGTTGCAGCTGCTCCTCCGTAAGCCGTTGCGCCGTGAGTTTCGGTTGGAGGAAAACGGGGTGGTAGGAGAGTTTCGACTGGCGCAGTCCCTCCAATCCCAGATCCTCTTCGCGGTCGATCAGGACGTACTGCGGCGGCAGATGCTGTGCAAAGAGGCGGTTGATCATCGTAAAGGCGCCGTCGTAGCGGGTGTCGGCCTTCTCGACGTGAATACAGAAGGCTTCGTCGTTGATGGCCGATCCGATGGTGAAGGCGATGAGTTTCTCCCCGACGAAAAGCGCGCCGCCGTGCAACTCCAACTCTTCGAAGTGATCGAAGGCGCGCTGCATGGCGCGCTGTTCGGCCGTCAGTTCGGCTGCGTGACCGTCATGTCCGGCCCGCCATTCGCGTTCGAGACGCATGCACTCGGGCGCGAGCGCCGGCGTCAGCTCCTCGTAACGGTAGTCGTAGGCCGCTTCGAAGCGGTTGATATGGTTGCGCTTGGGCTGATATCGCCGCCCCGTGAGATTGCGCAGGTCGTCGGCGTTGTAGACGTAATCTTCGTAGTCGCGGTTGCGCCAGATGCCGAATTCGGGATGTGCGCGGCGCACGGCTTCGGCTCCTTCGGGCGTAAGTCCCGAGAGGCGCAGCGGCTGCCCGCTCGCGCGGGCGTCGGCTTCGAGTCGGGGGATGAGGTGGGTGAAGTCACCCTCGCCGAGCGGCTGCATGTACCCGATGTGGTGGCTGCCGTCGATATAGAAACGGATCAGCAGAAAACCCTCTTCGATGCACCATGCGCTGCGGTAGGTTCCCTCCCAGCAATACATGTTGGCAAAGGCCAGATCGCAGTTGCAGATGCCCGAAGGACGGGTGAAACGTTCGATGTCGGCTTTGTCTTCGAGCCGGACGGGTCGGAATTCCATACGATTATTCGACGGTGAAATCTTTTTGTTCGAGATGGGTGTAATACTGCTGGATGAAGGCCTTGACCCGCCTTTCCAGCTCTGCGGCGTCGGATTCGCCGGTGAGATTGCGTTCGCGCCGCAGGTCGTCGTCGTGATAGAGTCCCGTCGTGCGCCGTTCGTCGAAAAAGAGCAGGCGGTCGCCGCCGACGGCTTCGAAGCCGCTGTCGTACGAGAGGGCGAAGCCGCCCGCGGGGGCCTTCTCGCGGAAGAGGTCGCGTCCGAAGGCGAAATAGGGCTCGCGGTTGCCCGTAAGTCCGAGCAGCGTGGGCATGAGGTCGATCTGCGCGACGGCATCGTCGTTGCGGCCCCGCAGTGCGCCGTCGGGGGTGTAGAGCAGTCCGATGATGTGGTGATCCCCGGGGAAGACGCGCGTGGCGTCTGCGAATTTTTCACTCGATACATGATCCGCGACAAACACAAAAACCGTGCGACGGAACCACTCCTCGCCGTTGTAACGGGCGAAAAATTGCCGGAAGGCGTTGTCGGTGTAGGCCACGCACTTATGGTTGCGGGTCAGCCCTTCGGGCAGCACGTCGCGGTAGGCGTCGGGCACGACGAAGGGGTGGTGCGACGAGAGGGTGAACAACGCGGCGAAGAAGGGTTCGGGCAGTGCGCCCAGCTCCTCGCCGGCGTATTGCAGGAACGGTTCGTCCCAGATCCCCCAATACCCGTCGAAATCGCCGGTTCCGTGCTTCGCTTCGTAATCCTCGCGGCTGTACAGGCGTTCGATGCCCGCCGAGCGGGCATAGGCGCCGAAGCCCATCGATCCGGCGGCAGAGCCGCAGAAGAAGGCGGTGGCGTAGCCCTTGTCGCGCAGCATGCGGGGCAGTTGCCGCGTCGGCGCGAGCGACTGCGGCATCAGCACGAAGGGCGTCTTGAACGAAGGGATCGAACCCAGCACGGCAGGCAGCGCCTGAATCGAACGGGTGCCGTTGGCGTACATGCGCGAGAAACAGTAACCCGCCTGCATGAGCGAATCCAGAAACGGCGTGTAGCCCTTTACCGGCTGGTCGGCATAGAGTTCGGGGTGCAGGTGAGCCGAGTGCTCGGCCGACATGCTCTCCATGACGAAGATCACGATGTTGCGCCCTGCGAGCGGCGCCGCGCCGACCGAATCGGGACGGTGGACGGGGGTGTAGATGCCTTCGAGTTCCTCCGGCGTGAAATAACGTTCGTACTTGATCCGTCCGCCCTGCCCGACGGTGCGCAGGATGCAGAAGGGATTCGAGAGAATCAGGTTGGCGCGGGCGTTGTCGGTGGTGTAGAGTGCGGCGTTCGATAAGGTGACGGGGCGCGTCATGCGCGTGACCCCCCCCCGCATTCCCGCTATGGCGAGCAGCGCTGCGACGGTCAGCAGCACCGCGCCGCCGCCGTAGTAGCACAGCGGCCGGCGGCAGAGCGGTTCGGGCCGCGCCTTACGGCCGCCGGCGAGCGCCAGCAGGGCGATCAGTGCGACGCCCGTAAGCAGCAGGGGAATGTTTTCGCCGATGAACTTGCCGACGAGTTGCAGCGAGTTGTCGTTCTCGGCGAAGAAAATCTCCTCGGCCGTGAAGCGTTTCTGCGTGTAGCGGAAGTAGACGGCGTCGGCCAGATTGACGGCCACGACCAGTACCGCGTTGACGACGACGTAATAGAAATAGAGCATCCGCTGCCACCAACGCCGTTCGCGCAGGTGCAGCGGTACGAGCGAGAGCACGATGAGCAGTGCGTTGGCGTAGAGTACCGATACGGTGTCGAACGTCAACGCTCCGGCCGCAAGCGAAGTCAGTTCGGCGCCCGAGAGCGGGCCGATCGCAGCATAGTTGTAGAGCCAGAAGGCTGTGCGGCAGAGCGCCAGCACCGCATAGAGCAACGCCAGCCGCCACGCCACGAGGGCGATATGGCTTTTCAGCAGTTTTTTCATATCGCTGTTTATAACGGCCGTCCGGTCGCTTCCTTACTTATTCTTCCTCTTTTTTAATCCTCCTCTCAATAAGCCTCCTTTTTCAAAGGGAGGTTTGGAAGGAGTATCTGCATCCGCGCAGCGGCAACTACGTGCGGGAGAGCTCCTCTCTCCCCTGTGATCGGAATTTACGTATTCCTTTTTACTCGCAGGCTTTGAGCGACATGTCGAGCGAACGGATTTGGTGCGTGAGCGCCCCGACCGAAATGAAGTCCACGCCGGTCTCGGCGTAGGTGCGCAGCGTGTCGAGCGTAATGCCGCCGCTCGATTCGGTCTCGCAGCGTCCGGCGACCTTTTCCACGGCCTTGCGGGTCATTTCGGGCGTGAAGTTGTCGAACATGATCCGGTCGACGCCGCCCGCCTCGAAGACGCGGTCGATGTCTTCGAGCGTGCGCACTTCGCACTCGATGGGGATATTCTTGTTGCGCTCTTTGAGATACTGTTTCGCACCGCGGATTGCGGGAACGATCCCGCCGGCGAAGTCGATGTGGTTGTCTTTCAGAAGGATCATGTCGAAGAGTCCCATGCGGTGGTTCTCGCCGCCGCCCAGTTTGACGGCCATCTTGTCCAGCACGCGCATGCCGGGGGTCGTTTTGCGGGTATCGAGCACCTTGGTATGCAGCCCTTCGAGCCGCGCCACGTAGACCGCCGTCTGCGTGGCTACGCCGCTCATACGCTGCATGATGTTCAGCAGGATGCGTTCGGCTTGCAGCAGCGAGCGCAAGGCTCCCGATACGTAAAAGGCCACGTCGCCCGGCTTGACGCGTGTGCCGTCGGCGATCCGCTGGTCGAATTCGACGGTGGGATCGAGCCGTTCGAGCACGAGTCGGGCGATCTCGATGCCGGCGATGATGCCCTCCTGCTTGCACAGCAGGCGCATGCGCCCCCGTTCGGCGGCGGGAATGCAGCAGAGCGAGGTATGGTCGCCGTCGCCGATATCCTCGCGGATGGCCAGTTCGATCAGCGCGTCGACATAAGGTTTGTATTCAGCTTTCATCGTTACAGTTGTTTTTCGGAGTAAGCGGAACAAAGATACGAAAAGTCGAGCGCAGAAGCAAACGCAAGTTTGATTCTGCCGAGACGGAGTATCTGAGGCGCAGCCAAAGATACGAAAAACCCGAATGCAGAAGCAAACGCGAGTTTGCTTTTGCCGAGACGGAGTATCTAAGGCGCAGCCAAAGATATGAAATAGGAATGTTCACACGGCGGCGTTTCGTCTGATTTCGGACAAAAAACGTTTGCGGAACAAGATCGTATTCGAGGACGTTATGAGAAAATCCCATCGGGTTTTCCTTTTGCGAAGGGGTGAATCCGATGGCGCTCCATACGGTAATTCGAAGCTCCTTATCTCCTTTCTTTTAATACGGAATGGATGTTGAACAAGTTCCTCGATATATTCACGAAAACTCTCAACAGCGCCCATTGGATAATGCTGGCCAATAAAAGACCGAATCCAGACCCGAGTAACAGCCAGCCTGTTGCCGGCTCGTCGTCGCTGAATTCGGCAATTGCTGCCAAGAGCAGAATAAAGCATCCGACAATGCCGATTACAAGCAACAAGGTCGCCAATCCGCTGATAAATTTTTCCGCGGCGGGATTGACGTATTGTTCCCCGAAAGGCGCGCCCGCGGGCGTTGCGTTGTTAGCATGGATCGTCTCCTTATCGTGCGACAAGGCTTCGACGAACGGATTGTTAGGTTCTGTCATGCGCGTGTTATTTAGAATGGATTTTTGAAAATGTCCATAAGAATCCTGCGTACAATCCCGTTTCGACGGCAGCCGATGAAACGAAATAGGCGGGAACGTATAGTTCGGGCGAATTGAAAAAGATCGGTATGCGCGTCAATAAAAAAGGAACGACGGCCAGAGAAACGGCCAACAGTTGTAAGTTCGAACCTTTCCTGAAATAAGCCGCCAGCCAGCCGAATGCTGCGATAAAGAGGAGCGTGGCGATCAGGGACAGACTTTGCTGTACGATGAATATGCCGGTCAGATAAAATTGATCGGTCCGATGGATGGACAGCCAGATGATCGACGAGGCGGCCGCAAAGACCGCGCTGACGATTCCGATACACGCCGGAGCTCTCAGCGGCGATTTTTTCACCGACGTGGCGACAATCAGTACGAACCAGTATAGCCAAACGAGCGTTTTACACAATGTGAGCAGCGAGGGCAGTATTGCACTGCCTTCCGAGCCGAGCCGGAGATCGAACGGAAGTTGCAAAATAAAAATGGAGAGAAATAAACCGGCTGCGATTTTCGAATACCGGAACAACTTTTCCATCGTGATAGGTTTTTTGACTGTCAAATGTAGGCAAAAAAACCGAGAGTCCGTCTAAACGGATGACGTTTAATTGAATCGGCCCAAATAATTGACGTCGTAGCCGATACAACTGAACTCCACCCAGAGCTGACCGCCGCTGTACTCCCCTCCGAGATTGTAGAGCGTGTAGTTCGGCATCGCTTGTCCCCGATAAAAGGGAACGGCCTGTTCCAAATCGAAATAGAATCCGGCGGGGGTCGGATGAACGGGGATGCCCGGCACCGTCATGTCGAGCGCAGGCATGTTCTGGACGAAGCGCGTCTTGTTCATGTAGAGGTCGATGCACGTCACGCCGTCGGAGGCGGTGTAGGGGCCGTCATAGTCCCAGAATACGTCGTAATCGTAGAAGGCGAGTTGGTCGTTCTGGAAAACGGCGATGGTGTTGTCGCCCTGTACGAACTCTTCGGGTGTGTCGTCGTCGCTGCAAGCCGCCAGCGCAAAGGCCGCGAAAGCCAATAGGAGAAATTTTTTCATCGTTCGATATGGTTTTTATAAATTGATATTCAGTGTGACGCCCCATTCGCGCGGCCGTCCGCGTTGCAGAAAGGCGTTGCCGATCGATTCGAAGTAGAAGACGTCGTAATGCGTTCGGGTCAGGTTGCGGCACCAGAGGCTCAGCGAACCGCGCCGCTGTTCGAAACGGATCGCACAGCCGGCCAGCGCATAGAATTTCTGGCGCAGCGAGTTCTCCTCGTTCCATTCGATCGGGCCGACGCCGCGGCCGTCGACGCTCACGACGATTCCTTCGAGCCAGCTCTGGCGGACGGGAACCGTGTACTCCGCGACGGCCGCCGCCGTGTGACGCGGGGCGTAGGGAATCCGTTTGCCTGCGTAGTCGGCGTTTCCGCTGCGGAATTCGGCGAAGGTGGCGTGGGTGTAGCCGTAGCTCAGCCGCAGGTCGAACCGTCGCGCGACGAGGGCCTGCACCGACAGCTCTCCGCCGCGGCTGCGGGTGCGGCCGGCGTTGGTCATCATGCGTCCGGTGGTCTGTCCTTCGGGAAAGACGGTGAGCTGCTGGTCGCGGCAGAGAATATAGAAGAGCGTCGCGTCGCCCCGAATGCGTCCGTCGAGCAGCGCGAAGTGACTCCCGACTTCGAAGTTCCAGCTCTTTTCGGGCTTGTAGGCCACCACGCGGTTGATGTCGTAATGCCGGTCCCAATAGACGCCCATGCGTTCCATGACGCTGTTTTGCAGCACTTCGGAGAACATCTGGGTGTTGAATCCGCCGGCTTTATACCCCTTGGCGACCGAGGCGTAGAGCGAATTGCCGTCGTCGATGCGGTAGTTTGCGGCGAATTTGGGCAGCAATTGCGTGAACGATTTGCGCAATGTGCCCCGTTCGGTGAAGGGGGTGATGCGTCCGTCGCCGAAGGTGCAGTCGATGTCGGTCGAACTTACATAGCGCAGACGTGTGCGCTCGTAGTCGATGCGTACGCCCGCCGTGAGGTCGAAGCGTCCCAGCCGCAGTTGCGACTCGTGGTAGAGCGCCGCGCCCCACGTGGGGTTTTTGAAGTCGGTGTCGAGCGCCATGCGGTCGGAGGCGAAGTGCGGTCGGAGGCCGGTGTATTGCTCGGCTTTATCGGCGATCAGCCGTTCCAGTCCGTCCTCCTTGAAGAGCACGGGCGCCTGCATCGAGCGGTGGCGGTAAAAGCCGAAGGCGCCGAACAGCCAATTGTAGTGTTGCCGGCCGCGCGAACGGACGACGACGTCTTCCGTCACGCCATGATCCTGCTTGGCCTGCGTGAGGGTGAAATAGGAGTCGGGCAGGAAGTCCTGATCGAGCGTCATGCGGTCGTCGCTGTATTGGTAGCTGGTGATCGAGGCGATCTCCCACCCGTCGGCGGCGTAGCGTACGGTCAGACCGTCGTTGAGCGTCATGCGGCGGTAGCCGGAGGGGTCGTTGTAGGCAATCCGCCCCGTTGCGGCCGAAGCGTAAGGGTAGCCGCCCTGCTTCAACATCCCGAACGAGAGGGTGTTGTCGACGCTCCATCGCTCGTCGGGACGGAACTGAAGACGCAGACGCGCGCCGCCCGAGCGTTCCCAGTCGCAGCTGCGTCCCATATATTCATTCGTGAAAAAACCGTCGCTGTGAGCGAAGCGCGCTGCCAGCGAAACGCCCGTGCGGGGCGAAGGTCGGTGGTAGGTTGAGGCGCGCAGCCGCAGCGTGTTGCCCGAAGCGTACTCCGCGCCCAACCGCGTCCCTTCGTAGCTCAGCGGCGAGAGGGTGTAGAGGTTCATCACGCCGCCCATCGTGTTGCGGCCGTAGAGCGTGCTCTGCGGGCCGCGCAGCACCTCGATGCGCTCGATGTCCGAAAGATCGAAGTCGTAGTCGTCCTTCGAGAGGTAGGGGACGTTGTCCACGTTGAGTCCCATCACGGGCTGGTCGATGCGTGCGCCCAGTCCGCGCACATAGACCGACGAGGTCATGCGCGAACCGTAATCGGGAATGTAGAAATTGGGGACGAGCTGCGAGAGCTCCTTGATAGCGGCGATGCCCCGCCGCTCGATCGTCTCGCGTCCCACGACCGACGCCGCGACGGGACGGTTGCGCAGCGTAAGGCCCTGCTTGATGGCCGTCACCTGCACGTTGTCCATCATCACGGTGGTGTCGATCGTCTCCGGCGTGTCGTTTTCGGTGTGCGGGACGACGGCATACCGTGCCTCCGCCCGTGCGGGAAGCACGGCGGCGCAGAGCGCACAAATGAGTAACGAACGGCGGAGAGGTCTTAAAATCATCGCGTTGAATTTCATCGCAAAGTAACGACTTTATTTCCGTTTCCGCAATCCTCATTTATAAGGAGGAGAAAAAGGGTGGAAAATGAAATGTTCGGAACGGATCGACGACGGACACGGGCCGAATCGACCCGTTCGGATAGGCGTGAAAGGCCCCGTACATTCCGCGAAAACTTATGAGTAAACCTATCCGTTCAAAGTTCTCGGAATCGATTCGGTGATTTTACGCGTTGCTTTTCTAAACGGACCCGCACTTCTGCATAAGTTCCGTTCTGTGAAAATCGGGGATAAGAAACCGTGACTGGTCGTATCGTTTCAAACTGACGCCCCGTCCCGCAATGGCCCGTTTGGAATGAAGTCGCTTAGTTCTCCCGCAGTTGTTCGGCGTCGACGTAGCCTTTGGTGACGGCGTAAATCGTAAGTCCCGCTACCGAGCGGATGCCGAGCTTGCGGATCAGATTGCGGCGGTGGGAGATGACTGTCGTCAGGGCCACACCCAGTCGGCGGGCGATCTCCTTGTTGAGCAGTCCCTCGACAACGAGCCGCAGCACCTCGATTTCGCGCTGTGTGAGCGGCGTCTGCGCGGCGGCCGCGCCGTCGGCTGTCGTGCGGTTCGGGTTGCAGGCGGGGTGACCGGCAGGATGCCGTGCGACAGGCTGTACGTCGGGATAGCCTTCGCGGTGGGCATGTTGATGCAGTCGCAGAATGTCGCGCACGAGCCCCGCTTCGCTCTGGGCGATGTCGAGGCAATGCAGTTCGCGCAGCGTGGATTGCGGCGCGCCGTCGGTCAGCAGAATGCTTTTGTGCCGCCGTTCGAGAAAGAAGGCGTTGTGCTCGACAAAGGTTTGCGAAGCCACGAAGTAATGGAAGAAACGGTCGGGCCGGTCGGCGGCGAAGCGTTCGAAACGGTCGTAGACCTCCACCTCGGCCATCGGAATAATCCGCCGCAGGATGCTCTCCAACCCCAGACCCGTAAGGATCGAGGGCGTGACGACGGCGATGGCGGGACGGTGGGGTTGCATGTTATTCGTGGTGATAGGGTTCGTGGTTGAGGATCGTGAAGGCGCGGTAGATCTGTTCGGCGAAGATCGCCCGTACGATCTGGTGCGAGAAGGTCATGCGCGAGAGCGACAGCTGTCCGTCGGCGCGGGCGTAGACCGCGTCCGAGAAACCGTAGGGGCCGCCGATCGCCAATACCAACCGCCGCACGCCGCTCAGCATCCGTTTTTGAAGCCAGTAGGCGAATTCCACCGAACGCAGCTCGTCGCCGCGTTCGTCGAGCAGGACGACGTGGTCGCCGTCGGAGAGCTGCCGCAGGATCGCCTCGCCTTCGGCCGTTCGCTGCTGGTTCTGCGTGAGCGACCGCGTGTTGCGCACGTCGGGCAGAATCGTGACGGCAAAACGGCAGTACCGATTTACTCGCCGGACATAGAGTTCCACGAGCGCTTCGATCTCCTTCGAGTCGGTCTTGCCGACGACCAGCAGTTCGATGTTCATCGGCGTCAGAACGGAATCCGGTCGCTGTTCCACTCGCCGTCGGCGCCGACGTAGAAGACGGGTTTGGCAGGTTCGACCGATTTGAGCCACTGGTAGGCTTTATACATATTGTAGCCGTTGCCCGAATCGCGTCCCAATGCGAAGCCGATGATCGAGGTGTGGTTGCGCGAACGGTGGTACATCGCTTTCACACGGCCGAGGTATTCGTCGAGCAGGCGCGGATCGTTCGACGGCGTACCGCCTGCCGCGCGGTTGTCGCGCGCTTCGGGGGCGTCGATGGCCGCGCAGTCGACGACGTAGAAGCCCATGCGATCCGCGAGCGAATAGAACCAGTAAGGCTGCGGATAGTCGGGCAGTAGCGTATTGATCCCTTTGGCTTTGATCGCTTTCATCTCGGCGGCGGTCGCCGTTTCGTCCGCTGCGGCGTTGTAGCGTTCGGGCCGCAGCGTCAATTCCTTGTCGAAACGGTAGAAGCGTCCGTCACGATATTCGGTCTCGCCGAAACCAACGTAGAGGGGGATGTACTCCCACAGCAAGCCGTTGCGTTTGGTATAGAGCGTCACCTTGTAGAGCGGCTGCCGCTTGTCGTCCCACTGGTTGGCGTAGGCGTGGTAGATGAGCCGTTCGATGTGCACCGTGTCGCGCGAGCGGCCGGCCACCATGATCTCGCGCGAACCGTAGTCGAGCAGCTTGCCCTTCGGGTCGTAGATGTCGTAGCCGGCGATGATCGGCTCTTCGCCGTTGTAGGAGTTCTCGACTACGATATCGAGTTTCAGCACGCCGTATTTGCGCGTCGAATCGGGGACGAGCGCCACCGAGTAGTCGTCGATGTGGAGCCGGTGCTGGAAAACGAGATAGCTGTTGGCGTAGGCCAGCCGCGGCGTCGCGGCGTCGGCCTGCAACTGCGGGGTCTTCGAGGGGCGCAGGTCGAGCATCACGGCGTTGCGGCCCGGGCGGATGTAGGACGAGATGAGAAATTCGCGCGGCGTGCGGTCGTCCTCGACTTCGGCCACGCGGGCGTCGTTCACCAGCAGCGTATAGGCCGAGCCGACATTCTCCAAGTGGAGATAGATGTCGCGGTCGGTCAGCAGCAGCGGCACCTCGACGACCTGTCCCACCGTCGTGGTGTCGGCCTGTTGCACGACGATCTGCGGCGCGAACGTTTCATAGTGGGCGATGCTGCCCCGACGCAGGCGCGCCGCGTCGTCGCGCGTGTCGAAGGGAACGAATTCCGAACGGAAGACCTCGGCCGTCTGCGCCCCCGCTCCCGCAAGGGCGAAAAGAGCCGCCCAGAGTGTAATGAGTCGTTTCATCTCGATTCCTGTTTATCGAAGGACAAAGATAATAAATTGTCGCCAAATACGATTGTATGCGAATTTTTTGTACTTTTGTAAGCCAAGGCAAAGATAGTGCAAACCGGATGCAGAGACGGTTGATTCGGCATTGCCGAAGTGCAGACCGTCCGAACGGAAATACATACAAAGATAGCTGAAAATACAAAATAGAACGTTATGAAAACACTACGAATCGTAGAATTGCTCAAGTCGGATGCGGTCGATCGCGAAGTGACCGTCAAGGGGTGGGTGCGCACCAAGCGCGGCAATAAAAACGTTGCCTTCATCGCCCTGAACGACGGTTCGTGCGTGGCCAATATCCAAGTGGTCGTCGAGCTGGAGAAGTTCGACGACGAGTTGATGCGCCAGATCACCACGGGCGCCTGCATCCGTGTCGACGGACGGCTCGTGAAGTCGCCCGGCGAGGGACAGGGCGTCGAGGTGCAGGCGGCGGCGATCGAGATTTACGGCACGGCCGATCCCGCGACCTACCCGTTGCAGAAGAAGGGTCATTCGCTCGAATTCCTGCGCGACATCGCCTATCTGCGTCCCCGCACCAATACGTTCGGGGCGGTGCTGCGCATCCGTCACGCAATGGCCTTCGCCATCCACAAGTTCTTCAACGACCGCGGCTTCTACTACTGGAATTCGCCGCTCATCACGGCTTCCGACTGCGAAGGCGCGGGCGCCATGTTTCAGGTGACGACGCTCGATCTGAACAACCCGCCCCGTACCGAGGAGGGTAAGATCGACTATTCGCAGGATTTCTTCGGCAAGCCCTGCAACCTGACCGTATCGGGCCAGCTCGAAGGCGAGTTGGGCGCCTTGTCGCTGGGACGGATCTATACCTTCGGCCCCACGTTCCGTGCCGAAAACTCCAACACGCCGCGCCATCTCTCCGAGTTCTGGATGATCGAACCGGAGATGGCCTTCTATGAGTTGGAGGACAACATGGAGCTGGCCGAAGAGTTTCTCAAGTATCTGATCGACTATGCCTTGGACAACTGCCGCGAGGATTTGGAGTTCATGAACAAAATGTGGGACTCGGAACTGATCGCGCGGTTGGAGTTCGTGGCGCACAACGAGTTCAAGCGGCTCGACTACACCGAAGGCATCGAGATTTTGAAGGCTTCAGGCCGCAAGTTCGAATTCCCGTGCGATTGGGGCAGCGACCTGCAGTCGGAGCACGAACGTTATTTGGTGGAGGAGCATTTCAAGCGTCCGGTGATCCTCATCAACTACCCCAAGGAGATCAAGGCCTTCTACATGAAGCAGAACGAGGACGGTCGGACCGTACGCGCAATGGACGTATTATTCCCAAAAATCGGCGAAATCATCGGCGGTTCGGAGCGTGAGGCCGATTATGGCAAGCTTTGTGCACGTATCAAGGAGTTGGACATGAACGAACGCGAGTTGTGGTGGTACCTCGACACCCGTCGCTGGGGATCGGCTCCCCATTCGGGTTTCGGACTCGGATTCGAGCGTCTGCTCCTCTTCGTTACGGGCATGGGCAACATTCGCGACGTGATTCCTTTCCCCCGCACCCCGCAGCACGCCGAATTTTAAGCGCGCTCGCCGGACGATTAAAAATTGAGCATGCGCGGTTGCGAGTTCAGGAATGCGTGGCGGCTTCCCTCCTCTACGTGTGCAGATAATTTTTAATTTTATTGACCCATGGCTATTCATCAGAAACAGGTATTGACGCTTCAGCAGAAGCTCTCCCCGCAACAGATCCAAATGATTAAATTGCTCGAACTGCCCACCGTGCAACTCGAACAGCGCATCAAGCAGGAGATCGAGGAGAATATCGTGCTCGAAGAGGCCGAGTCGCCGAACGAGGAGGAGGAACCTCAGCAGATTTCGGTCGACGAGTACCTGCGCGAAGACGATACGCCGGCTTATAAGATGCGGGCCAATAACTTTTCGAAGGATGACAAGCCCCGGCAGATTCCGTTGTCGGGCGGTCGGTCGTTGCAGGAGTATCTGATCGAACAACTCGGTTACCGCAACTTGTCGGAGGAGGAGATGCGGCTGGCGGTCTATCTGGTGGGAAGCATCGACGAAGACGGCTATCTGCGCCGCGATCTGGAATCGGTGGCCGACGACATCGCCTTTACGTTGGGCGAGGAGGTCTCTCCCGCCAAGCTGGAGGAGGTGTTGGCCGTGATTCACGATCTCGAACCTGCCGGCATCGGCGCGCGCAACCTGCGCGAATGTCTGTTGCTGCAACTTTCGCAAATGCCCATGACCACCCGCTCACGGCGGCTGGCACGCAAGATTCTCACTACGTATTTCGACGAGTTTGCCAAGAAACACTACGAGAAGCTGATTTCGCGGTTGCAAATCACCGAGGACGAGTTCCGCGACGCCATCGCCGAGATTCGCCACCTTTCGCCCAAACCCGCCAACGGCTACTCCGACGGCGGCTCGGACGCCGCGCCTTATGTGGTGCCCGATTTCATTCTGGACTATCATGACGGCCGTTTCGAGCTGTCGCTCAATTCCTACAACGTCCCCGACGTGCGAATCAACCACCGTTACGTGGAGATGATGCGCGACATGGTGTCGTCGGACGGCCGCGTGCAGGAGAAAAATCGCGAGGCGGTGCAGTTCGTCAAGAACAAGATCGATTCGGCCAAGTGGTTCATCTCGGCGATCAAGCAGCGCCGCGACACATTGATGCGCACCATGCAGGAGATTCTGGATTTCCAGCAGGAGTACTTCAAGACGGGCGACCAGTCGAAGCTCCATCCGATGATTCTCAAGGACATTGCCGACCGCACGGGACTCGACGTATCGACTATCTCGCGCGTGGTGAACAGCAAGTACGTGCAGACGCAGTTCGGGATCATTCTGCTCAAATCGCTCTTTTCGGAGGCGATGCAGACTTCGTCGGGCGAGGAGGTTTCGAGCTACGAGATCAAGAATATCCTGCGCAACTGCATCGACGACGAAGACAAGCGCCGCCCGCTGACGGACGAGACGCTGATGGATATACTCAACGACAAAGGTTATTGTATCGCGCGCCGCACGGTGGCCAAATACCGCGAGATGCTCGGCATTCCGGTGGCGCGTCTGCGAAAACAAATCTGATGGACGAATTGCAATCTGCCGATCCCTCTTCCGAGTTGCGCCGCACGGACGGAAGCCTGCCGACCCGCCTGTCCAAGGCGGTTTCGATGGTGTTGCACCCGTTGGTGGTGCCTCTTTACGTCATGTTGCTGCTGCTGGCGGGGCCGACGCAACTCTCTTATTATCCGACCTCGGTCAAATTTTACCTGCTGTGGGTGACGGTGCTCTACACGGCGGTCATCCCGCTGCTTTCGGTGGGATTGCTCCGTTCGATGGGACGCATCTCGTCGTTTGAGATCGACGAACGGCGCGAGCGCATTCTGCCGCTCGTGATCGGCATCGTCTGTTACCTGCTGTGCGCCGCTACGGTGGCGCGCATTCCTTCGGCGATGATCGTACGCAAGTTCATGCTGGCGGGCGCCTGCTGCGAACTGTTCTGTCTGGCCGTGACGCTCTATTGGAAAATCAGCCTTCATCTGGCCACGCAGGGGGCCGTTGCGGCACTACTCGTCCTGCTGACCTTCGGAAACGCGGGGAATCTGACCGGTGCGCTGGCCGTCGCCGTGCTGGGGGCCGGTGCGCTCGCATCGGCGCGTTTGTGGCTGGGATGTCACAATCTCCGGCAGGTTGCGGCGGGATACGTCGGCGGTTTCGTCGTCGCAGCCCTCGCCGTACTGCTGTTGTAGCTGCACAACGGCTGTCGCATCGCGCGCTTTGCTGCAATGCAGGGTCTTTGGTGCGTTTCGCGCAATGAATTAGTTGTAATGTATTTATAAAAAAACAGCGAGGTATTTTACCTCGCTGTTTTTATTCGAAAACGATGGGTTCCTAACGTGCTGCGAGACGGCAGTAGCGGTCGTAGCGTTTCATTACGTCGCGGACGTAAGCCGTCGTCTGACTGCTGCCGGTGAAACGGCCGCAACGCACCTCCTTCTGCTCGTAGTATTCGGGCAGCGCCTTCAACGCCAGATAGCGGGCCACGGTCTCCCACGAATCGGGATTCTCGCCGTGGCTGCGCGCCAATCGGCGGGCGTCGTTGACGTGGCCGATACCGCCGTTGTAAGAGGCCAGAATGATGCTCATCCGGTCGTCGTCCGGCGTGCCGGCGGCGAATCGCAGTCCGGCGTTGATCTTCGAGAGCACCTGCGTCGCCAGCCGGATGTTGGTCTCGGGATCGAGGATCCGGTCTCCCGTGACGTTGAACTGGCGCGCTACGGCGGGCATGATTTGCATCAGGCCGGCGGCGCCCCGCTTCGAGACGATGTCGGGCGAGAAGCGCGATTCGTGGTAGGCGATGGCGCTCATCAGTCGCCAGTCGTAACCCTCCTCCTCGCTCACCGAACGGATCAGTTCGTCGTAGATCGAGATGGTGTGGGCAACCTCCGCTTTCCCTTCGCCGCCGATCCGGTCGCCTGCCGTGCGGTTGCCGTGCAGGCCGAAATTGGCGTTCAGACCGTAAAAGGTAGTCAGCAATGTTAAGAACACGAAAGTTAAAAATGTCTTTTTTAACATAAAGGTTTACTTTGCGGGCAGCTTTTTCACGCGCCGTACAGTACACCGATCGGTTAGTCGTAGAACCCCCACGATATGCCCATCTTGAACATGCCGGGATTGAGCGGGTAACGGGCGATCGAAAAATAGTCGCTGTTGCCGAACAGACCCCTGTTCACATGCTGATACTTCAAAAAGATGCGCATTCGTTTCCACTTGCCCATCACGAAAAAGTCGGTATAGGGATAGTTCCCCACCTCGGTTTCGCGCTGGTTGTAGAACGCCGACAGGGCCGGATTGTAGCCCGGGGCGTAGTACTTCGTGTTGTAGCGACCGTCCAGACCGATTTGCAGTCTCAACACGTCGCGCACCACCCAGAACTCGTAGTAATACGAGAGGAAGGCGCTCACGAGCGGAACGGGTATGACCTCCTGATTTGTACTCCACTGCAACAATACCCTGTTGTCCAGATGAAGTCCGCCGATGCGGAAATCCTTGCGGGCATACAAACTCGTCAGGCTGACGTTGCCGGCGTGTTGCAGGACGCCTACGTTGGAATCGCCGGGGCCGATGGGGCCGTAATAGATCTTATCTTTTACGACACCCTGCCATGCGGCGAGTTCCAGCGCGTAGTCCGGGACGCGGAACGAAGCCTCGATACGGGTTTCATTCTCCTTGGATAAGGAGTTGGACCACACATAGTGGTTCGAGAAGAGATTCTCCTGCCAGTAGTCGGGCGAACGCTTCTCGGTCGAGAAACGTCCTTCGAGAATCAGGGCGTGACCGCGGAGATAGCCTTTGAGCGCGAGGTGCGCGCCCAGCGACATGTCTCCGCCTCTGTACCCCGACGGGTAGACCTTCACATCGGCCCCCCAGTCGACGTATTTCTTTATCTTGCCGGCTATCGACCCGTAGGCGAAATAGCTGGTCTTCTTTTCCCGACGGTATTTGCCGGAGATGTAGTCGCCCAGTGCGAACTGGGAATAGGTGTGCATATCGATCCCCACGCCGCCGTCGATGGTGCCGATCACCCCGTTGCGGTCCCACGGCTGCGCCTGTACGAACAGGCGGTTCGAAAGCCTCCGCTCGCACAACGAGTCGCGCGAGGCGTAGGGATTGATAAACCAGTTATCATAAAACGTGCCGTGGGTGGGAATGAAGTTGCCGTTTTCATCCTTCGACCCGCGTTCGTCGGTGTAGTCGGCGTAGATATCGGTGTAGGTTTTGCTCCAAACGTCGTACTCGATCGAGTGGCCGACGAAGACCGCCGAGAGGTCGGCCAGCGAGAAGTCGTTCTCCGTGACGCGTTGCAGCGGAAATGCGTAGGACTGCGTGAGGAAGAAGGCGTGGTTGCGGTAGATGTTCTCCGACTTGGAGTTGGTGAGCCGCATCGGCACGCCCGACGGCATCTCGAATACGGTGTCGCGGATCGCCCATTCGCCAACCACGCCGCCGTTTTCCTGCGTCTCGATATGGTTGTTGACGTATCCGGCGTGTACGGAGTAGCGTTTGCCCGTATGGGCGAACGTCAGGGCTATGTTCTGGTTCTTCGTACGCGACCATTCGTAAAGCCCCCGCGTGCCACGCGATTTGTAATCGACGCTGAAACTGGTCGAGGGAGAGATGTTCTGCGCGTGACGGATCTCGAAATTGGTTTCACGGTAGCGTTTCTGCCCCGATTCGATGTAGGTCATCTGCAAAAAAGGCCGCTTGCCGTTGTAGAACGGCGCATTCTGCATGTCGTAAATATAGGCGTGGAACGGACTGGCGAAGTTGAAATCCTGCCATTGGGGCCGGTCGAAATAGTTGAGCGGCACCGATCCCTGTCCCAGCGCGCCGAGCGGAGCGTCGCCCACGCCGTCGCGGTAGAACGGATAATCGACGCGCCACGCCATGAGCGTCGTGTCGAGCGGTTCGATCTCCACACGGTTGTAGTCCTTCGAGACGTGCCACTTGAAATTGGGCAGCGCGCGGATCGAATCGCTGAAGAAATAGGATTCGAGCGGTTTCTTGATCCGTTTCTCCTTGGTCGAATCGACGGGTTCCTGCGGCTGTTGCCCCTCTTCCTCGTCGGGCGTGCCGTTGGGTACGCCGTAGAGATTGGTGTTCTCGCCGCGCTGCTGGGCGCGCATCAGCGAGCGGGCGTCGAGCTGGGCGCAGACATATCCGGGCATGAGCGCTGCGGTGAGCAGCGCTGCGGCCAGCAGGTATGTTCCGAACCGTTTCGACATGCGTTTTCTTCCTTAGGCCTCGGCCGTCTTGCGTCCCTGCAGGAGCCAACGAACGAGCGAGACTACGACATAAAGAACGAAAATTGCGGGAATTGCGTATGTGCGAAGCGTGAGAATAAGCACGATGCACGCTGCCAAGAAGAGATAACGCAGCCGGTTGCCCGCCCAACCGAAGCCGTGAAACTTGAGGGCGAACATGCGGATCGGGCTGATCATGAGCCACGCCGTCGCCAACGCCACGAGCAGTACCGCTTCATAGGGGAGCGAGAGCATGCCTTCGGCGTGAAGCAATCCCAGCGAGGCGCAGAACAGTCCTGCTGCCGGCGTAGGCAGCCCGCAGAACTCGGTGCGCTGCGTGTCGTCGATGTTGAACTTCGCCAACCGCAGGGCCGCACCGACGGCCAGTAACAGGACGAGCCAACTCCAGAGGCTACCCGTATCGGTCGCCCACCAACTGCTGTCGGCCTGCCATGCCAGCGTGAGCATGATGGCCGTCGGCGTAACGCCCGACGAGACCATGTCGGCCAGCGAGTCGAGCTGCAACCCGATGGGCGACGACTGGTGGAGCAGTCGGGCCGTGAAGCCGTCGAAGAAATCGAAAGCGGCCGCCAGCACGAGCAGCCAGAAGGCGAGCTTCAGATCGCCGTACGTGAGTACCGCTACCGTCGCCATCGTTCCGCAGAGCAGATTCGAGAGCGTGAGCAGGTTGGGAATGGTAAAGAGCTTGATCTTCATATTCGTGCTCGACATATAGATTGACCGGCAAAGTTACGAATTATTTTTCGATTTCAGCCAAATCATGCTCAGATCGCTACTGCTGAGCTCCTTGCAAAATGCAGGCCGGCGGTTCCAACGCGTCCGTTTCCGTGAAAACACCCGGGAGACGATCGGCGGTTTTGCGGAGAGAACGGGTTGTCGCGGAATCGTATCGGCGATTCTTCAGACGGTTTATGGTTGTCGTTCTGTCATTCCGAACGAAGTGAAACGGAACGCGGTAATCGACTGCTTGCGCTAGTGCATCACAAGCTCCACATTGCGAAGCGTGCGGAGAAAGAACCGAGCGACGGTGGGAACGCCGACGATTGTGCGGGACGGACGATCGTTTTTCGGGAAAAGTCGTTTGTTTCGCCGATATTTTTTATCTTTGACTTCGTCTTAGATACTTCGTCTCGGTAGAATCAAACGAAACGTTTGCTTCTGCGCTCGACTTTTCGTATCTTTGTATACCTATTCGAAAAATAATGTAAAACTCCTACGATATGAATCGTTATTGTATCATCATGGCGGGGGGCGTGGGCACCCGTTTCTGGCCGCTGAGCCGGCAGAACAAACCCAAGCAGTTTCTCGACATCATGGGAACGGGCAAGTCGTTCCTGCGCCACACCTTCGAACGTTTCGCGCCGCTGGTGCCCGACGAAAATTTCATCGTGGTGACCAACCGCCGCTACAAGGAGTTGATTAAGAGTATTCTCCCGGAGGTCAGGGAGGAGCAGATCCTCTGCGAGCCGATCGGCCGCAACACCGCGCCGGCCGTCGCATACGCCGCCTACTGGTTGCAGAAACACGATCCCGAGGCGGAGATGATCGTCACGCCGGCCGACCATTGGGTGGTCGACGAGAAGGGATTCCGCGGCATTATCGGCGAGTGTCTGGATTTCGTCGCGGGGCACGATGCCCTGATGACCGTCGGCATTCGTCCCACCCGTCCCGAAACGGGTTACGGTTATATTCAGGTCTCGGCCGACGCAACCGTCAGTCCGGTGAAGAGCTTTACGGAGAAGCCCAATTTGGAGTTGGCCCAAACGTTTGTGCAGTGCGGCGAGTTCTTCTGGAATTCGGGTATTTTCGTCTGGAAGGTGCGCGACATCGTGCGGGCTTTCGCCAAATATCTGCCCGAGCATCATGCGTTGTTCAGTTCGGTCGAGGCGGCGTTCGGTACGCCGGAGGAGACCGAGGCCGTCGAACGGGTCTTCTCGTGCAGCCATCCCATCTCGATCGACTACGGCGTGATGGAGAAGGCCGACAACGTCTACGTGCGCGCCAACGCCGATGTGGGTTGGAGCGACGTGGGTACATGGGGCTCGCTCTACCAGCTCTCGCGCAAGGATCGTTACGCCAACGCCAAGCCCTCCGATCGGTGTTATACCTACGATACGCGCAGTTGCATCATCTCGCTGCCCGAGGGGAAGGTGGCCGTGGTGAGCGGGTTGAAGGAGTACATCGTCGTCGATACGGAGGATGTGCTGATGATCTGTCCGCGCGGCGAGGAGCAGAACATCAAGAAATATATCGACGAGGTGAAGTTCAACAAGGGCGAGGAGTACATCTGACGATTAATTAAGAATTGACAAATTGGAGGCAACGGATTACGTGACGCAGCGGCTGTACGCGCTGTTTGAAAAATATCCGGCGGTCACGACCGATTCGCGTCAGGCGGGGAGCGGCACGCTCTTTTTCGCGCTTCGGGGAGATCGTTTCGACGGCAACCGGTTCGCCTTGGCGGCGCTCGACGCCGGCGCGGCCTGCGCCGTGGTCGACGACCCTGCGGTCGCAGCGTCGGCCGGTGCGGAATATGCCGGACGACTGGTCGTGGTAGACGATGCGCTGGCGGCGTTGCAGGCGTTGGCGCGCGAACATCGGCGGCGGCTCGGCATTCCGCTGCTGGCAATCGTCGGCAGCAACGGAAAGACTACGACCAAGGAGTTGGTGAGCCGCGTGTTGGCCGAGAAATACGTGATCTACGCCACGCACGGCAATCTCAACAACCATATCGGCGTGCCTCTCACGCTGCTTTCGATGACGCGCGACACGGAGTTGGGCGTGGTGGAGATGGGGGCGAGCGCCTGCGGGGAGATCGCTTCGCTGTGTTCGATCGCCGAACCCAATTTCGGGATCATCACCAATGTCGGACGGGCGCATCTCGAAGGATTCGGGGGCGTCGAGGGGGTACGTCGCGGCAAGGGCGAGTTATACGATTATCTGGCGGCGAGCGGCGGCAGGGCCTTTGTGCGGCGCGACGATCCGGTGCTGGTACAGATGGCCGCCGAGCGGGGAAATCTGGCGGTGGAACTCTACGATGCGCCGATCGCCGACGGTGTGGCGCACCGTCTCGAAGGGGAGTTCAACCGCCTGAACGTGGCCGCGGCGATGGCCGTCGGCCGTTATTTCGGTGTGGACGAGGAGCGCATCCGCGACGCCATTGCTGCCTATCGTCCCGAAAACAACCGCTCGCAGCGGCAGCGGACGGCCTGCAATACGCTGATCGTCGATTGCTACAATGCCAATCCGTCGAGTATGCAGGCGTCGTTGGCCAATTTTCTCAGCGAGGAGGCCGCAGGCGGTAAGGTCGCCGTTCTGGGCGACATGCTCGAACTGGGCGCGTGGAGCGAAGCGGAGCATCGTGCGGTGATCGAACAGGCGCTTTCGGGTGACGTGGAGCGGCTGTGGCTGGTAGGCGCGGAGTTCGCCGGCGCGTGGCGCGCGATGCGGTGCGCCGATAAGCGCGTACGATTGTTCGCCGTGTGCGACGATGCGGCGGCCGTGCTGCGCGAAGAGCCTTTTACGGGGAAACTCATTCTCGTGAAGGGGTCGCACGGTATCGGATTGGAACGGCTGATCGGCTTGCTGTAAATTTTCGTTGACAAAGCCGGCCGTTTCGTCGGTTTCCGGGTTGAAGTTGCTAACTGATTATTCGGTTAGCAACTTTCCATTTTGAGCCGTATTATTATAGGAAACCGCTAAACCCGAGAATCCATGTTTCTGAAATCCGTTTTTTATGCGATGTCGGTCGTTGTTACCGCCGCCTGCTCTTCGGGCGGTGCGACCGTCGACGAATCCTTCGGTCCCGATCCTTCGCCCAAGCCGGCCGTCGCTGTGGTGAAGGTCACCTCGTTCAACATCAGCGTGGACAGCCGCGACGAACACGGCTGGGACAAACGCCGTGAAGCCGTCGCCCGAATGGTCAATGAGGAGCGCCCCACGGTGATGGGCATTCAGGAGGGGCAGCCTCACGAAATCACCTATCTGACGAAAAATTGCCCCGACTATGCGTGGTACGGCTTGGGCCGCGATACGGGTAAGATCCCGCTCGCGACCGATAGCTACGCCGCCGAGGAGTGCATGGCGATCTTCTGGCGCACCGCCGACGTGGAGCTGCTCGACAAGGGAACGTTCTGGCTGTCGGAGACGCCCGACAAGGTCTCTTATGGCTGGGATGCCGATTACCGCCGTACGGCTACGTGGTGCCGTTTTAGGTTGAAGGCGACCGGCACGGAGTTTTTCTACATGAATACGCACCTCGACAACAAGGGGCAGCGGGCGCGCGAGCAGTCGATCCGGCTGATCGTTGAAAAACTCTCCGAATTGAACAAGGCGGGAGCGACAGCCTTTCTGACGGCCGATTTCAATTCATCGACGTCGAGCATCATTTTCGATCCGCTGCGATCCGTACTGACGGATGTCCGCACCCATGCACCTGCGGCGGATACCGGCGGAACCTACAATGCATGGGGTGCGAAGAGCACGGTTATCGATCACATCTTCTATAAGAAGGCGACGCCGACCGGATTCAATGTTCTGCGCAAGAACTACGGCGTGATTTATATTTCGGATCACTATCCCGTCGAAGCGATATTCCGCGTCCAGTAAGGGGCGGCCGGAAGTTTTCGCGGGTGTGCGGCTTTTGCCGAGCACCCGCGTTTGGTCGCCGTCATCCGTTTTCGGAGCGTCCGCCCTTCCGCAGGGGCTTCTCAATCGAACAGTTCGATGCCCTTGCCGGTCATCGTCCGTTGCAGTTCCCCGACGTTGAGTTTTCGGGGCGAGCAACCCTTGCGGGCGCAGAGCGCCGCCGCGATCCCGACGGCTTCGCCCATGGCCATGCAGATCGACATGACGCGGTAGGAGGCGTGCGCGCGGTGCGTGCCCGAGATGCAGCGTCCCGCCGTATAGAGATTTTCGATGCCGCGCGGGATGAAACAGCGGTAGGGCAGGTCGTAGGGTTTGCAGTATTGGATCCGCTCTTCGGCCTGACCGGCGCCCGCCGGATTGTGGATGTCGACGATGAACTCGGCGCGGTGCACCACCGCGTCGTCGAAGCGTTTGCCTTCGGCCAGCTCTTCGGCCGTAATCATGTAGTCGCCCATTACGCGCCGGCTTTCGCGCACGCCCACGGTCGTTCCGCTGGCGATGCAGCGGCACTGTTCGTATCCGGGCAGCTCGGCGCGGAAAAAGTCGACCAGCAGCTTCATCTGCCGCCGCAATTCGACTTCGGCGCGGAAGAGGTGATCGACGCGGGTGCTGTCGACGCCGTTGACCTGCGTGGTGTTGACCTGCCGTTGTCCTGCGTGCGTGGTGGGATGCAGCCGCACCGCCGCCAACGTCTGCGGGAGTTTGCCCGCATCGGCGCAGCGGCGGCAGAAGTCGAGGAACCGTTCGCCGTTCAGCTCCACTTCGTCGACATCGCCGATGCAGATCACGCCGCGCGATTCGTCGACGCCGTCGACGGTGAATTCCAGCGTCACGGGCTGCATCAGTCCGTCGTCGCGCCCCTTCTCGATCTCGGCGCCCGCCAGATACGACACGACGGCGTCGCCCGTAGCATCGACCGTGATGCGCGCCGTCAGCGCGAACGGGCCTTGGTTGGTGGCCAAAATCAGGCCTTGCACGGCATCGTTCTCCTTTATGACGTCGTAGACCGCGCTTTGGAGATAGACGTCGATGTTTTCCTGCGCGACGAATTCGGCCAGCGTCCGCTTGGCCTCTTCGAAGTCGTGGGCTTTGCCCGTAAGGCCGATCATGTCGTTGTCGGGAACGCCGAGCAGGCGGACGATCTCGTCGCGCATCGTGCCGCGTCCCACCATGCCGAGAATGGGGCCGACGTAACCGGCCGTGAGGTTTCCTCCGACGACGCCGTAACGCTCGACGAGCGCGACTCTGGCCCCTTCGCGGGCGGCGGCGACCGCCGCGCAGATTCCGGCCGGACCGGCGCCGGCGACGATCACGTCGTAGTCGGCGCGTATGTCGAGTCGCTGTTGGCTATGAACGGTTTTCATTGGCGATAAATCTGGTTGGTTTCGTAAGCCAAAGGTATTAAAAAAATCGTTGTTTAAAACGTTTCTTTGCGAAATATTGCTTCTCCCGCTCTCTTTAAGGACGTCGGCAGACTTCGCGATTCATTCCGTTTCGTTTCGGTTTTAGCGGCTGACGGCTTCCTGCCGAGTCTGATTCCTATTGAAACGTTTTAGCGCGTCGCCGGCCTTTCGACGGCGGGGATGTCGTCTTCCCCGTTTCGGCAGCTGAGGGCGATCCGATTGTTCGGGATTGCTGCAAAAGCCGAATTAAGCGGTGCGAAAGAGCTGTTTTTCGAAAAAATTCATAACTTTGTCAATCAGACGCGAATTCAAACTTAATAACGATATGGAACAGGAGAAACAATTGACCTCGTTGCCGGAGAACGCTTACCGAGAGTTGGCGCCGGGTGAGGAATACAAGCCGATGCTGCCCGCTTCGGCCACGCCCGCCGAGGTGACGCCCTATTCGGTCGCGATGGGCATCGTGATGGCGATCGTCTTTTCGGCCGCGGCGGCCTATCTCGGCCTCAAAATCGGCCAGGTCTTCGAAGCGGCCATTCCGATCGCCATTATCGCCGTGGGCATGGGCAGTGTGTTGGGAAAGCGCAACATGCTGGGACAGAACGTCATTATCCAGTCGATCGGAGCCTCGTCAGGGGTGATCGTCGCAGGTGCGATCTTCACGCTGCCGGCGCTCTACATTCTGGGGCTCGATGCGGCGTTTTACCAGATTTTTCTCTCGTCGCTCTTCGGCGGCCTGCTGGGAATCGCGCTGCTGATTCCGTTCCGCAAGTATTTCGTCAAGGAGATGCACGGCAAGTATCCCTTCCCCGAGGCGACGGCCACCACCGAAGTGCTCGTTTCGGGCGAGAAGGGCGGCGCACAGGCCAAACTGCTCGCCGTGGCGGGAATCGTGGGCGGCGCCTACGACTTTCTGGTCTCGACCTTCGGCGCATGGACCGAGTCGGTTTCGACGCGCATCTGCGACTTCGGGGCGATGTGCGCCGACAAGTTCAAGGTGGTTTTCGGACTCAACACCGGCGCTGCGGTGCTGGGACTGGGGTATATCATCGGTCTGAAGTATGCCACGATCATCACGGCGGGATCGTGTCTGGTGTGGTTTCTGGTCGTCCCGCTCGTGGGATCGGTGCTGCCCGATGCGGCGGCGGTCTCCCCTGAGCAGTTGTTCAAGGATTTCGGCCGGCCGATCGGTATCGGCGGTATCGCGATGGCCGGCTTGATCGGCATCGTGCGGCAGGCGGGCATTATCCGGCAGGCGCTGGGGCTGGCCGTCAAGGAACTGGGCGGAAAGAAGACCGCCGAAGAGCGGGTCGAGCGTACGCAGCGCGACCTGACGATGCGTCTGATCCTTACGGTAGTGATCGCCACGCTGGCGGCGCTGCTCGTCTTCTTTCAGTTCGGCGTGCTGGGCAACTGGTTGCAGACGGTCGTGGCGCTTGCGATCGTCTTCGTGATCGCCTTCCTCTTTACGACCGTGGCAGCCAACGCCATTGCCATTGTGGGAACGAATCCCGTGTCGGGCATGACGCTCATGACGCTGATCCTATCGTCGCTGGTGCTCGTGTCGATCGGGTTGAGCGGCAAGAGCGGCATGACCGCCGCGCTCGTCATCGGAGGCGTGGTCTGCACGGCGCTGTCGATGGCCGGAGGCTTCATCACCGACCTGAAAATCGGTTATTGGATCGGAACGACGCCGGCGAAGCAGGAGGCGTGGAAATTCCTCGGTACGGCCGTTTCGGCGGCGACGGTGGCGGGCGTTATGATCGTCCTGAACCGTACCTACGGTTTCGTGGGCGAAGGGGCGCTCGTGGCGCCGCAGGCCAATGCGATGGCGGCCGTGATCCAGCCGTTGATGGAGGGCGGTACGACCCCGTGGGTGCTCTACTTCATCGGCGCTGTGCTGGCGCTGGTGCTCACCTCGATCGGCGTGCCGGCGCTGGCCTTCTCGCTGGGTATGTTCATCCCCATGGAGCTGAACGCTCCGCTGGTGGTGGGCGGTCTGGTGGCATGGTACGTCTCGACCCGTTCGAAGGACGCCGCCGTGAACAAGGCGCGGCTCGATCGCGGTACGCTCATTGCGTCGGGCTTCATCGCCGGCGGTGCGCTGATGGGCGTCATTTCGGCCGTGCTGAAATTCGCGGGCGCCGACTGGTATTTGGGCGACTGGGCCGCGTCGAACGGCGCCGAATGGCTGGGACTGGCGATGTACGTCGTGCTGATCGGCTATATGGCATGGCATACGATGCGCGCCAAGGTAGAATAGATAGAACCCAACTTTGATTTGAAGATTTCCGATAGAGAAATGTAGAATTGTCGGAATATTCAGAATAAGATATAAAATGAATTTTACGTCGTTCCATTTCTTACTGTTTTTTCCGGCGGTCTGTATTCTCTATTATCTGATTCCTCAGAGATATAAATGGCAATATCTGCTGGTTGTCAGCTATTTATTCTATATTAACTGGCAGCCGATCTATGCTGTGCTCTTGTTTGCAACGACTGTTGTTACATACGCGGGAGCCCGTCTTATCGAAAAGACAGAGGAAAAACCGGTACGGCGAAAATCTATTTTTATCGCCAGTTGTGTGATTCCGATCTCGATTCTCGTGTTTTACAAGTATTACAACTTTGTAAATGGAGCCGTATTTGATTTGCTGGATCGAGTCGGTCTACGTTGGCCGTTTCCAGAGATTAAATTGTTGTTGCCGATTGGAATTTCGTTTTACACTTTTATGGCGGTGGGGTATGTCGTCGATGTATATCGTAGAACGATTCCCGCAGAGCGAAATTTGGGGCTATACGCTTTATTTGTCTCGTTTTTTCCGCAAGTAACCGCCGGTCCGATTGGCCGAGCGAATTCCCTTATTTCGCAGCTTCGTAACCCTTCGCCAGATATTCGCGAGAATATCATGGAAGGTTTAAAACAGATGATGTGGGGCTATTTTATGAAACTATGTATCGCTGACCGGTTGGCGAGTTATGTCGATGCCGTATATGGGAATTTGCCGCAACATAACGGATCGACGTTGTTGCTTGCATCCGTGTTTTATACAGTTCAGATTTATTGTGATTTTGCAGGTTATTCATTGATAGCAATCGGTGCGGCTCGGATGATGGGTATCCGTTTGATGGAAAATTTTCGCAGGCCCTATTTTGCAAAAAACGTCAAGGAATTCTGGAGCCGGTGGCATATCTCTCTTTCCACATGGTTTAGGGATTATGTTTATATTCCGTTGGGTGGTAATCGTGTCTCTAAATCCCGCCATATGGGTAATTTGATGTTAACGTTTCTTGTAAGCGGATTATGGCATGGGGCGAACTGGACGTTCATTTTATGGGGCGGAATGCATGGTCTGTTGCAGGTTATCGAAACACTTTGGCGACGTCGGACAAAGTTGCAGTTTATTCGGGGGGGGGTTCCTTCATTTGTCAAGATCTTTTTCACGTTTATGTTGGTAAATTTTGCGTGGATATTTTTCCGTTCCCCGGATATAAAGACCGGATGGGGAATTATTTCGAAAATTTTCACTTCCAGAGGATCGTTGTTCGTAGAGAAGGAAAGTCTTATTTTAGGTTGCCTCTCGTTACTGCTCTTGATCGCAAAGGATGTTGCTGACGAATATGAAATAGGTTTCGACCTGTTGTCGTCCAAACGTTTAATCATAAGTAATTTGAGCATGGTTCTGCTAATCTCTTATATCCTTTTGTTCGGGGTTTTGGACAGCGGGCAGTTTATTTATTTCCAATTTTGATTTGTTATGGGAGGGAGAAAGAAAATACTGCTTAGTGTCTGTTTCATCGTTTGCGGAGTCTTCCTGATTGATGTGGTCGTCGGAAAAGTTTGTAATATGGCACTGCAACGCCTTCCGGCGAATCAATCGGAATGTGCAAAATTGAATCAGATTTTGACGCGAGCGACCGCTGAGTGCATCATCGTCGGGTCGTCTCGGGCAGATCATCATTATAATTCCGTATTAATAGAAGATAGTCTGGGTATATCGACGTATAATGCTGGAATGGACGGACAAACGCTTCCCTATATCAGTTGCGCTGTCAACGCAATTTGTCGTCGAGAACCCTTTCCTCGCCTTATCGTGCTGGAAATGCATTATGAGGGGATGCGTGTTTCTGAGGATGATCGCGTAATCAAACTCAAACCCTATTTTAATTCCGATCCTTATTGCCGGGAAGTTATTATGGATGTCTGTGGTAAATCTGAACGATATAAGTGTCTGTCTGCAATGTATCGATATAATGGATATCCGTTGCGAATCCTCAACGCTTTTTTCAGCGAACAGGATAAAATGCAAGGTTATGCTCCGTTGGATGATCGGTACCATCATCCGTTGCAGTACAGTATAGATTCTACCCGATATGAAATTGATCCGAAGACCCTAGAAATATTCGACCGAACCGTTGAGATTATTCGGAACAAGGGCTGCAAACTTATTGTTGTTATCTCTCCGAAATATATTGAGTATATTTATCCGTCACCGATTCAAAAGATTTGCGAAGAACGCAATATTCTTTTTCTCGATAATTCCGGTCTGGGAGAATTCATGAAAAATGAAGTCTATTTTAAGGATGTCAATCATTTGAATGCTCATGGAGCGGATGTATATACGCAATATTTTATTCAGCAATTAAAAAAGTTGAATATTATTTGATGTTTCGGAGTTTTTATTGTAAAATTAGAATTGTATTTATTAAAACATGAAAATATGGAACTCAAAGACCGATTTCTGAAATACGTCTCCTACGACACGCAGTCGTCGGAGGAGAGCACGACTTTCCCTTCGACCGACAAGCAGCTGGTGCTGCTGCGCGATCTGGCGGAGGAGATGAAGGCGTTGGGGCTGACGGAGGTGACGATGGACAAGCACGGTTACGTGATGGGTACGATTCCCGCCACGCCGGGCTTGGAGTCGGCGCCCGTCATCGGGTTTATCTCGCACATCGACACGTCGCCCGATATGAGCGGCAAGGATGTCAGACCCCGCGCGATCGAGGAGTACGACGGCGGCGATATCGTGCTCAACGGCCAGCTGACGATGCGCGTTGCCGATTTTCCCGAACTGGAATTCTTCAAGGGGCATACGCTGATCCATACCGACGGCACGACGCTGCTGGGCGCCGACGACAAGGCGGGCGTGGCCGAGATCATGACCGCCGCCGAGTATCTTTTGGCGCATCCCGAAATCGCACACGGTAAAATCCGCATCGGCTTCACCCCCGACGAGGAGGTGGGCCGCGGCGTCGATTATTTCGACGTCGAGGCCTTCGGCGCCGATTTCGCCTATACGGTCGACGGCGGCATGGAGGGCGAGCTGGAGTATGAGAACTTCAACGCCGCCAGCGCCAAGATCGCCGTGCAGGGCCGCAACGTCCATCCGGGCTACGCCAAGAACAAGATGATCAACGCCATCGAAGTGGCCTGCGAGTTGAACGCTTTGCTGCCGGCCTGCGAGCGGCCCGAGCATACCGAAGGTTACGAAGGGTTTTACCACTGCGTGGGCTTCAACGGCACGGTCGAACAGGCCGAGATCAGCTACATCGTCCGCGACCACGACGCCGCGAAGTTCGAACGGAAGAAAGTCTTTCTGTGGAGCGCGGTCGATCTGTTGAAGAAGAAGTACGGCGACGAGGTGCTGACGCTGACGCTGAAGGATCAGTATTTCAACATGCGCAAGATGGTCGAGCCGCATCCGCAGCTGATCGACAAGGCGCTCGAAGCGATGCGCATGGCCGGCGTGGAGCCGCTCGTGCGCCCGATTCGCGGCGGTACGGACGGCGCGCGGCTCTCGTTCATGGGCCTTCCGTGTCCCAACCTTTTCACGGGCGGCATGAATTTTCACGGCAAGTTCGAGTATTGCTCGCTTACGACGATGCGCAAGGCCATGCAGGTGATCCTGAATCTGGCGCAGCTGTGGGCCAAATAGGGACTGACGATGGATCGGTACGGATATCTGAAAACGGCGGCGGCCATCCCTTCGGTGCGGGTGGCCGACTGCGCCTATAACGGCGAACGGATTGCCGCGCTTGTGGCCGAGGCGGCCGGACGCGGCGTGGAGATCGCGGTTTTTCCCGAACTGTCGGTGACGGGTTACACCTGCGGGGACCTCTTCCTGCAACCTGCGTTGCTGGCGGCGGCCGAAGAGGCGTTGGCGGATATCGTGCAGCGCACGGCGGAGTTGAACACGGCATTCGTGGTCGGCCTGCCCGTCGCGGTGGACGATATGCTTTACAACTGCGCCGTCGTTGCGGCTGCCGGCGAGTTGCTGGGCGTCGTGCCCAAGCGCCATATTCCCGATTACGCCGAATTCTACGAGTCGCGCTGGTTCGCTTCAGGCGAAGGGCGGCCGACGGTCGAGATCGAATTGTGCGCACAGAGCGTGCCGTTCGGCTGCGATCTGCTTTTCGACATCAACGGCGCGCGCTGCGGCGTGGAGATTTGCGAGGATCTGTGGGTTCCGTCGCCCCCTTCGTCGCAGTCGGCGACGGCGGGCGCGGAGGTGCTGTTCAACCTCTCGGCGTCGCCCGAGACGGTTGGAAAAAGCGACTATGTGCGTCAGCTCGTGGCGCAGCAGTCGGCCCGCACGCGTGCGGCCTACGTCTATTGTTCGGCGGGTTTCGGCGAGTCGTCGACCGATTTGGTTTTTGCCGGCAATGCGCTGGTGGCGGAGAACGGTGCGGTGTTGGCGGCGTCGGAGCGTTTTTCGCTCGGCGAACAGCTCGTCGTGGCCGACGTCGACTGTCAGCTGCTGCGCAACGACCGCTGTCGGACGACGACGTTCCGGCATAACAACGCGAACGGCTGTACGACGGTTGCCGTGGCGATGCCCGTCGCCGAGAAGCGCTCCTTCGACCGCGCCGTCGATCCGATGCCTTTCGTGCCGGCCGAGACCGGCCTGCGTCACGGCCGCTGCGAGGAGATTCTCAACATTCAGGCGATGGGGCTCGCCCGCCGCCTGCAACATACGCACTGCCAGAAGGCGGTCGTGGGAATCTCGGGCGGATTGGATTCGACGCTTGCGCTGTTGGTCGTCGTGCGCGCCTTCGACCGGCTGGGACTCGACCGGCAGGGGATCGTGGGGATCACGATGCCCGGTTTCGGGACGACCGACCGTACCTATGGCAATGCGCTGACGCTGATGCGCGAACTGGGCGTTACGGCGCGCGAGATTTCGATACGCGCCGCTTGCGAACAGCACTTCCGCGACATCGGGCTGCCGGCCGGCGACCGCTCGACGACCTACGAAAATGCGCAGGCCCGCGAACGGACGCAGATTCTGATGGACGTGGCCAACCGCGAGGGGGCGCTCGTCGTCGGTACGGGCGACCTGTCGGAGTTGGCGTTGGGGTGGGCGACCTACAACGGCGACCACATGTCGATGTACGGGGTCAACGCCTCGGTGCCCAAGACGCTCGTACGTCATATCGTCGAGTGGTATGCGGTGCACTGCGCCGAAGGGCGCGTGCGGGAGGTGCTGCGCGACGTGGCGGCGACGCCCGTCTCGCCCGAACTGTTGCCGGCCGACGCCGAGGGGCGGATCGCGCAGAAGACCGAAGATCTGGTCGGCCCGTACGAGTTGCACGACTTTTTCCTCTACCGCTTTGTCCGGCAGGGATTCTCTCCGGCGAAAATACTTTTTCTGGCCTGCCGTGCGTTTGAAGGACGCTACGACCGTGCGACGATTCTCAGGTGGATGAAGGTTTTTTTCACCCGCTTCTTCGCCCAGCAGTTCAAGCGTTCGGCCTTGCCCGACGGCCCGAAGGTGGGTTCGGTGGCGTTGTCGCCGCGCGGCGACTGGCGAATGCCGTCGGATGCGAGCGCGGCGGTATGGCTCGCCGAGATCGAACGGCTCGAAAACGAATAATCGGATGGATTGACTTAAATTTATGAAGAGACTTTTGATTTGCCTGCTGGCTGCCTGCTGCGCTGCGCCGGCCGGTGCGCAGGATTGGAAAGATGCGCTGAAAAGCGCGGCGTCGAATGTCGTGGACAAGGCGACGGGAGGCAAGGCGACCGAAGCCCTGATGGTCGGCGACTGGCAGTACAAGGCGCCGGGCGTGAAGCTCGAAAGCGACAACGCGCTGGCCGATGTCGGCGCGTCGGCGTTCACGGGCCAGTTGGAGACGCGGCTCGAAAAACTCTACACGTTGGCGGGCATTCGCGAGGGTGCGTGCAAATTCTCGTTCGCGTCGGACAAAACCTTCTCGGCGGCCTTCGGCAGCCGGACTTTTAACGGGACGTACGAATTCACCGGCGAGAGCCACGACGTGACGCTGCATTTCGAGACGACGTCGAAATTCGATTTGGGAACGCTTACCGGCAAAGCCTATCTCTCCGGCGTCGACCTGCAACTGCTTTTTCCGGCCACGCGCCTGCTGAAAATGGTCGACGCGCTGGGACAGAAGCTCGCGGCGTTCAACGCGACGGCGGCGACGGTCAGCTCGCTCGCGGGGAAATTCGACGATCTCTATCTGGGGTTTGAATTTACGAAACAATAGGTTATGAAACGTATATCGATTCTCGCGCTTTTTGCGGCCGTTTCCGTAACGTCCGCATCGGCGCAGTCGTGGCAGGATCTGTTCAAGAACGCCCTTCAATCACTGACGGGCAAATCGTCGGAGGCGGCGCCCGCCGCGCCCGCGCCGCTTTCGGAGGAGGAGTTGCTCGGCACGTGGACCTATCAGGCGCCGGCGATGGAGTACACGGGGGGCGACATGCTCGCTTCGCTGGCGACTTCGACGCTCAAAGGACAGCTGCCGGCCTACTATCAGCAGGCGGGTCTGGAACAGGGAAAGGGAACCGTCACCTTTGCGCGCCGGAATGTTTTCAAGGCCGTGCTGGGCGAACGGACGCTCGAGGGAACCTATCGTTACGACGCCGAGACGGGCGCGGTGACGGTCGACTGCCTTCTCTCGGGGAATCCGCTCTCCTTTACCGGCAGCGCGAAGCACGCGGACGGCGTGCTGACGATGCTTTTCGAGGCGAATGCGGCGCTGAATTCGGTGCGCTCCTCTTCGCCGCAGTCGGCCCAGAACCAGAAGTTGCAGCAGATCGCCGCGATTCTGGAACGTTACCCCGGGGTGATGCTGGGCGTCGAATTGAAGCGTTGATTCGGAAGCGGGCGGCGCAAAAAGAAAGGGAAAGCGAAACCGCTTTCCCTTTCTTTTTGCAGAACAGGCTTTGCTATTCGTAGATCAGTTCGAAGTCGTCGACCCACATCATGCTGTCGGAACTGCCCGTGAAATAGTCGCCGTAGCGCGACGCCGAGCAGACGATCATCAGGTGCGTGGGACGGATGTCCGTTGCCGCGTAGTCGAGTTTTACGGTGAATTCGCGCCACTCGTCGACACTGGTGGTAAAGACCACTTCGCCGTAGGCGATCACGTCCTTGCCCTTGGGATCGAAGAAGGTCTTCATGTCGCGGGTGTAGATCTGCACGGGCGACTGCTCCGTGCCGCCGTATTCGGCGGCCGTCCAACGGCCCAGCGCCATGTAGATGATGCCTTCGTCGGGATCGCCTTTCGCGAAATTCATTCCCACGGGACTGTTCTTGATGTAATCCATCTTGCCGCGGTTGTACTTCACCCAGCCGTGCAGCGCCACGGGACGCGAGGTGAAGGGCTGGCCGAACTGCACGATGCCGTCGGTGCCTTTCGTCTCGGCATAGCGGCCCGTGAAGAGGTTGCCGGCCGCGAACTTGCCGACGCCGAGGAACGAAACGTACTGCGATTTGAGCTGTGCGCAGAATTGTCCGTCGGAACCCGGGCGCGGATTTTTTTCGTTGGTGGTGACGAGCTTTTTGAGCGTCATCGAACCCGGGTTGCCCGTGGCCCAGTAACGCTCTTCGGCGGTCGCTTCGGCGGCATAGGGGTAGAGGATGTCGCTGCGGTCGGTGCTCCACGTCTCGAATCCGGCGTTGAGCAGCTGCGGAGTCGCATCGGTGGTGAATTCCCGTATGTCGCTGGTGTCCGTGTCGGAGTAGGCCTGCAACTCGTAGGTCGTTTCGGGATCGAGCCCCGTGAGTTTCGTGCGGAAGGTTCCGCCTTCGATCTCGACGTCGGGGGCCGGAAGCCACTCCGTATCGCCCTTTTTGCGGTAGCGGAATCCCATTTCGGTGTCGCTCAGGCCGTCGGCGGCGAGCCACGCGATGCGCGCCCATGCGTCGCACTGCGTGATGCGCACCGTGATGTCGGTCGGTATGACGTAGAGACGCCACTGCTCCGTGCGGCCGTGCGCCGTGACGTCCACCAGCCGCACCGTTTCGAACGAAGTCGTTCCCTCGATTTGGGGCGAGTAGGTCGTGATTTCGGCAGGGCCGAGTTTCAGCTCCTTGACCGGAACGTTCTGAAGATCGGTGCTGCGCGAGACGTAGGCCGTGGCCGTGCGGTTCGCCGGATCGATCTCGGCGGCTCCCACCTGCTTCTTTACGTTGAAATAGCGTTCGATGGTCTGCGTGGCCGCAATGCTCCAGCCGTAGTCCTGATAGAGCGACAGCGTCGTGTAGAGCGGCGTGCGGAGGTCGAACGTGCCGGGGAAGGCGACCGACGACTGTCCGCCTTCGGTGAGCGTCACCGAGGTGATGTGCACGTTGCGGATGTCGGTGGTCTCCGACAGCGGCAGGGTGACGGTCTGCTGCGCGGCGTTGATTTCGGCTGCGCCGTTGAGCCCTTCGGCTTCGAGCGCCTCGATGTTGATCGTGACCACGGGATAGGGCAGATCGTTATGGATGCACCCGACGAAAGCCGTCGAGAGGCATATTGCGCTGAAAAGGATGAGTCGTTTCATGGTTACTCTTTCTTTTTGTTCCATAAATGAACGGTCATACCCACGTTAATATTGGCCAGATTGAGTCGAAAACGCATTTTCGAGGCCGTGCGGCTGCCTGTGTTGCCGTCCTGATCGGTCTGGTCGATCTTCGAGTACTGGAAGCCGCCCAGTCCGAACGAGAGGGTTCCGCAGACGTTGGGGAAGATGTAGACCGCTACGCCCGGATTGAACGAGATGTTCATTTTGAACGACTTGCTGTGGGTCGATTTCAGGGTGTCGCCCGACATGTACGAGAAGTCCGAGCGGCCGATCATGCCCGACAGCTCCAGTTCGGCGAACAGGCCGAAGCTGCCCTTGGGGTCGATGCCCGTGTAGGAGCGGTGGAAGAGGCCGAACGAATAGGCGTTGCCCGAGTAGTCCATGTTGTCGAGCGAGATGTCCAGATCGTTCTGCGAACCCAGATCGACGTCCAGATTGCCCAGCCCCACGCCGATGTGGCGGTAGCCCAGCCGCAGACCGACGCAGTTGTTGTCGCGGTAGAAATAACCGACGAAGGGGTTGACCTGCGCCATCGTCCCGTCGAGATTGATATTGTCGAGGATGAGCATCATGTCGGTGTCGTCGCTCGAAATGGTGCCGTAGGAGGCCGTGATGCCGAGCGCCACCTCGCCCTTGTAGGCGAACTTGTTGCGGTCGACGCGGCGGTCGATACGCTTGGCCGTAGGCAGGAAACGGTGCTTTTCGACAAAGGTCGTATCCTTGCGCACGACGACCGAGGCGTCGGCGCCGGAGTCTGCCGCGGCCGACAGAACCGCCGGCGCGAGGAGCATCAAAAGGAGAAATTTCTTCATTGCCGTGCGGTTTTAGAGGTAGAACGATACACCCAGCCCGATGGAGAGCAGGTTGACTTTGAAATTCATGGCGCTCTGGTGGCGCGTGCCGGTCGTCACCTGATTGTGCACCTGCCGCACGCGGCTGTAACCGATGCCCATCATGCCGACGTTGACTTCGACGGCCATGTTGTTCGTGGCGAAGGCGATCAGACCGGGCGAGACGCCCAGTTCGAAATCGAAGCCGCGCTGAAAGGTGCCCTTGATCGGCGAGTCGGCCGCAAACTTGCCCTGCGAACCGCCGAAGAGCAGCTGGATGTCGGTGAAGATGCCGAACCGCTTCGACTCGCCGAAGGGAATGTAGCGGCGGTAGACCGCGGCGAACGAGTAGGAGTGGCGCAGCGCGTAGTAGTAGTCGACGCTCAGGTCGGTCGACGAGTCGCCCTCGCCGAAACTGATGTTCGCGCCGTCGAGTTTCAGCAGCGTGCGGCCGTAGATGAAGCGCAGGCCGATCGTCGAGTTGTTGCCCAGCGCGTAACCGATCATCGGGCTGACCCGAAAGGTGTAGCCTTCGGAGGTGATGTCGTCGATGACGAGGACGTCGTAGTCGCGGTTGGTGTGGGTCGAGTAGGAGATCGTACCGCCGAAGACCCATTGTCCCTTGGGAACGAAGAGGCTGGTCATCGAACTGATGCCGCGCTCGGCGCGCCGCTGGTTGATGGTTTTCGTCGGCTGCGGCTCCTCCTCGTCCGTTACGGGCCGGAGAACGGTCGCGGCGGCTGGCTGTACGGCCGCTGCCGCAGGGGGCGCGACGGCGTCCGACGGTTGGGCGGCTGCGCTTGTGGCCGCGGCGGTCGTGCCGCCCGCAGGCGCGCCGTCGCCGAGAGGCGATTCCGACTGCGGGGCGGCGACCGTCGCGGTCGTCCCCAGCAGCAGAATCAGTGTCAGAAGTTTGAGTTTGCGCATTTCGAAGTGCGTTTATCGTTTCTTAGCGTTTCGGGGGAGTGGTTTCGACGGCTTTCCCCGCAGCCGTATTCGCCTTAACAAATTCTCGGGCGGTCGTTGGGCCGCCCTGAGAATCGTAAAAGTGTTGTTTTCAATGGATTAGTATACCCACTCGAAGTCGGTTACGTAAAGGTCGCTTTTCGTGCTTCCGTTTTTATAGTCACCGTAAGCGCTGCTGGCGCAAGAGATAGCGATCGTGTAGGTTTTGCTCGGCTGGGTAACGTTGTCGTAGTAATAGATCGGGATGGAGATTTCAACCAGTCCGGTATCAGCCGTCGATTCCGTAATCCAGTAAGAACCGTATCCGATGATGTTTCCTTCGGCGACGGAAGACTGCTTTTCTGGATCCCAAGCTCCGTCTACACTTGATGCTCCGGCTTTTACCGCATGACGACCGCTCCAATCCGTAATGCAGACAAAGATACGTGCTTTGTCTTTTTCATTTTTTTTGAGTTGGTCGGGATGTGAATTGCCTTCCTTATCAATATCTCCGATTGTAGCGTGAAATTTGACTTTCATTGCGGTAGGACGTGCTTTATAAGAATAGGATTGTCCAAAACGGGCCGTACCGGCAAAACTAGCATACTGGAACTGACCTACCATTAAGCTTCCAGCCGCTAATACACTACCTAAAACAGTCGCCGGTACCAAATGTGCGGTAGTCCGATTGTCGAATGTTTCCTGTTTACATAATTGATATGTTGAAATCATATTGAAACTTCCACTAGCCCAGAACGTGGCGGCACTATTGTCAGGTGTAAAGCAGATCAACGAACTATTTGCCATATTACCGTCTGGTATCACATCTCCCGCTTCGGTCTTGAACGTACCGGATGCAATAGCAATGCTTTGACTCAAAATCTGCCAGTCGTAGGTTGCACCGGCAAATACGCCCGTATTCCGATTTACAGTATAATAGTCCAGAGATGCGGCGTTCTGCTCTTTGCTCCATGTCGGGGCAATTTTGAATGTACCGTCTTCATTTTTCGTGGCATTCTGCCAGTCGGTTTCTGTCGAGCGTTTGTACTGAAACGTTGCCTCCGCAGGAACATTGGTTAAGGTCGCCGTAGCTTCGTTCGTCCATAAATTGATTCCGCTGATAGCCGCAGTAGGAGCGGCTGGTGCCGTAACGTAAAATACCAGTGTCTTTTCGACCGATTTGCCGAGAGCATCGCTCATCGTGAGCGTGAATTTATGGTCGCCGTAAATGTCTTCTGCGGGAATGCCCATCTCCGGCAATGCCAGAATCATCGGAACGAGATTCGAAAGATCGAGTTGGAATGCCTCTGTGTGGCCTGCCAGCGGATTGGGGAATCCCGGAATCATCTCTTTGATTATTGCCGTATTCGGGTTGTTTACCATATCCATCGTAGTGACGGTTCCTTCTACGGGCATTTCCATTTGTCCGAGAACAGTTGCCAGTCCTTTCGAATCGATCTTGATAACGAATCCTTCGATACCGGCTGCGGCTTGCAGATTTACCAGCACGCTCATGCCCTCCTTGATCTCCTGCTTCTCGAAGTCGGGATTGTCCACCCATTCGAGCGTTGGAGCTGCGGGGCCCGAAGCCGTCCAGCCCGTGACGGCTTTGGTGCCGTAGGCCAGTTCGCCGGCGGTCAGTTCGACGCCGTTGCTCAGATCGAGCGTTGCGGTGTGGCCTTCGGTGGTGATCGTGGCCGTCAGTTTGCCGTAGTTGGCTGCGGGAACGTTGAAATAGGCCTTGAAGCTCTCGGCGGTCGGCTCGCTGCCCTCCTCGTAGCTCAACGTAATCGCGTCCGACTGCTCGTCGGCGCCGAGTGCGCCCGATAGGGCGCTCTTGTCGATATCGAACGTCTTGGCGGCGATCATCTTGCCGTCGGCGGCCGTCAGAACGACCGTCTTCACCTTTTCGCTCTTGACCGAAGCGTCGTCGGTGGTGAAGGTCACGGCCAGAATCGCCGTCAGGCGGTTCAGTCCGAAGGTCACGGCTTCGCCCTGCGGGGTTTTGCCCGGCTCCGAGGCCTGATGCGTCACGGGAGCCGATACGAGCGGATCGTAGTCGCCGTTGAAGTTGCTGCCATTCTGCGTACGTGCGGCGCCGAAGGGAATTTTATGTTCGACGCCTGCGGCGGCGACATAGGGATAGACGGCCTGATAGGTCCAGTCCTGCTTGGCGTCGGTCAGCTGGCCTTTGAAGACCTTCGACGAAGCGTCGTAGGTGAACTGCGCCGCCTCTTCGCCGGAGGCACTGCCCTTGGCGAGGACGGTCATGATATCGGTGGCCTCCCATGCGCCCGTGAAACGGCCGTTGGTCTCGTCCACATTAATCTGCGCGCGGCTCTCGGGGAGTGCGGCGTTGAGGCTGACCTCGATTTTGCCGGGAGCGACCGGCGCCTGATCGGCCGCATCGTCGGTCGAGCAGGCCGCGAAAAGCGTTGCAATCGCTGCAACGAACAATCCTTTGGTAAACGTGTATTTCATAAGTCGTCTGTTTTTATTATTCTTCAATCGCGTCGCCGTAGGCGTCGGTCATCCGGTCGCCCCATGCGTCGAAGGGCTTGGCGGTTCCGCCCGGGAAAGATTCGCTGGCGGCAAATCCGGTCTCCACGACAACTTCCGTTGCGGCGAGTTCCGGCCGGAGGTAGGGTTTCGACCCCCCCCCGAGGTTCGTAATGGTTTGTTTCATGATCGTAAGATTATGATTGATTTTCATGTGCTGTTCAGTTTGTCTGCGTTGTTTTCTGCGCCGGATTCAGCGGCTTGGCGTCGCCGCCCGGGTATTCCTGCTCGGGGCCTTCCGGTTCGGGATCGTCGCCGTTGGTGCTGTGCACCATGATCGACACGACGGTGGTCTGCCCCTCGTTATCGGTGATGGTCAGTTTGAAATCGCTGTCGCCCGTGCCTAAAATCGGAATAAGCGGCATAAAGGGCGAGATGTCGAACGACACGGCGGTTTGATTCAGTACGGCCTCTTCCGTGGGGAAACCCAGATTCTCCAGCATTTCCTTATGATCGCCCGGGTTGATCAGGTCGAGTTCAGGGGCGAGCCCCACGCCTTCGAGTATCTCGGGCGTCAGCACCTTTTCGGAGATGATCTCCACGATGAAGGCGCGGATGCCCGCCGCCGCGGTGACGTTGATCTTCGCGTCGAGCTGCTCGTTGGCTTCGTAACGCTGCGAGAGGTCGTGCCCGACCCATTCGACCGCGGGAGCGGCGATCGATTCGCCCTTGACGGTGAAGCGGTACCACTGGCCCGCCTGCACGTCGGCGTAGCTCTGCGAGAAGTTCACAGGCTGCCCCTCGCCCATACTGCCCGCGATCGTCACGGTCAGCGTGCGTGCGTCGCCCACGGCGAAATAGGCCGTACGGCTTTCGGCGGTTGTGAAGGTGAGCGCCTCGCCGCCGCAACTGACCGTCGCGGTCGATTGCGCGTCGAATTTGGGGTCGAAAGCGAGCGATACGCTGACGGCGGCCGGCGTGCAGAGCACTTTGCCTACCTCGGCGGTCGCGTTTTTATTTATAAGGAGTTCCTGCGCGGCGGTGTAGACGGGAGCGTCCCACGCTGCGGATTGCGGTTCGGACGAGCCGACCGTCAGCGTATAGGCTCCGGCAGGCAGTTCGAGCGTTTCGGGACGTCGGTCGTATGCGAACTCAGCGACGGCGTTTCCCTCGCGGTCGGAGATGACGCAGGCATAGGCGGCATCGGCGCGCGTTGCGGATCGGAGACGGGCGTGGGAGACGGCGCCGGTCGCCGCCGCATCGGGCCGCACGACCGCTTCGTGCGTCTCGGTCTCCTCCGAGAGGGCGACGCTCATTGCGGCGAGCGACAGTCGGCCCTTGGCGGTCTCGACGGGCTGCGGTTCATCGCCGTATACGGCCTTCTCACGATCGCAGGATACCGGCGCGAACGCCAGCGTCAGCAGGGTACATACGCTTAGAAGGGTCTTTTTCATCTTTACTATCTCGGTGCGGCCGTCCCGCAGGGGGCCGTCGTTTTTCGGTTTGAACACAGGTTTCAATTTGTGTACAAAAGTAACCGCTTCTCTTATATATAGGAAAAAAATTCAACGAACGCCCCGTTTTTTATCACGAACAGGCGCGCGTGTCCATGAACTGAAACCGGAAGCGCATACCCGCCGGCGGGTATGCGCTTCCGATGTAACGTTCGGGAACCGTGCTATTTCGTCCCTTTGACATGCTTGTCGAGCCAGCCGAAGAATTCGCGGTTCCAGACCAGCGAGTTCTGCGGTTTGAAGACCTGATGCGCCTCGTTCTCGAAGACCACGAGCCGCGCCGGAACGCCGTGCAGGCGGGCGGCGGTGAAGGCTTCGAGCGACTGCGTGTAGGGGATGCGGAAGTCGTATTCGCCCGTGACGATCAGAATGGGCGTGTCCCAGCGGTCGACGAACTTGTGCGGCGAATTGGCGTAGGAGCGCATGGCCGTGGGGTTGTTTTTCTCCCAGTAGGCCCCGCCGTAGTCGTGGTTGATGAAAAACAGTTCCTCCGTTTCGCCGTACATCGATTCGAAATTGAAGATGCCGCAGTGGGAGATGAAGGCCTTGAAGCGCTTTTCGTGGCAGCCGGCGAGGAAATAGACCGAGTAACCTCCGTAGGAGGCGCCCACGCAGCCCAGCCGGTCGCGGTCGCACCACGGTTCGCGCGCCACGTCGTCGATGGCCGAGAGGTAGTCGCGGATGTTCTGCCCCGAGTAGTCGCCCGAAATCTGTTCGAGCCACTCCTGTCCGAACGAGGGTACGCCGCGGCGGTTGGGCGCCACGACGACATAGCCCTGCGAGGCCATCAGCGCGAAGTTCCAGCGGTAGCTCCACCCCTGCGAAACGACGCTTTGCGGGCCGCCTTCGCAGAAGAGCAGCGTGGGGTATTTTTTCGTCGGGTCGAAGTCGGGCGGCAGGATGACCCACGTCAGCATCTGTTTGCCGTCGGTGGTCTTCACCCAGCGTTTTTCGACCTTGCCCAAGCGGATGTGGTCGTAAATCTCCTTGTTGACGGCCGAAAGCTGCGTGAACGATCCGTCGGCGGGGTTCACCTCGAACTGCTCGGCAGCCATGCGCATCGTCGTCATCTCGGCGACGATGCGTCCGCCGGCCATCGTGAAGGCGTTGATGTCGTGATCGCCTGCCGTGACCACCGTCGGAGCGTCGATCGTGCCGCACGTGGCGTCGGGGGCGGGCAGTGCGAGTCGGCAGAGCTGGTAGGTGCCCTCCATCGGGGCGATGAACCACAGCGTCCGGTCGTCGGCCCACGCGACGTTGGTCGCATGGTAATCGAAAGCGGGCGTGAGCTCCTCGATGCGCGCCGTGCGGCAGTCGTAGAGCATCAGGCGTTCCTTGTCGGCTTCGTACCCGGGCGTGGCCATCGAGCGGAAGGCGATATGCAGGTCGTCGGGCGACCAAACGGGGTATTTGTCATAGCCGGGGAAAGGCGCGGTGCGGTGCACCATGGCGTTGTAGCGGACGCGGCCTTCGAGCGGCTTGCAGATATTGACCGTCTTGCCGCTGGCGCAGTCGTAGACGAAGATGTCGGAGTCGGTCGAGAGGGCGTATTCGGTGCCGGTAAGCGGCTTGCAGGTGTAGGCAAGGCGGTCGCCGGCATTGTTCCATGCGATCTCCGCCATGTCGAAATAGGGGGCCATCGGCACGTCCCACGCCGCTTCGGCGCCCACGATGTCGACGCCCTCGGCGGCTTTGCCGTCGGTGAGTTGCGCGATGAAGAGGTGGCGGTATTTGCCTTCGTCCCAATAATTCCAATGGCGGCACATCAGGTCGTCGTAGATGCGCGCTTTCGATTGGGGCATCTCCTTGTAGAGGTCGGCCGAGCGCTTTTCGGCGCCCGGTACGGCTACCGTTTGCACATACCAGATCGCATCGGCGGGGGCATTGACGCCGAAGCCTTCGACGTCCGCGTCGAAAGCGGTCACCTGCTGCGGTTCGCCGCCTGCGGCGGCCATCCGCCACACCTGCTGCGTGCCGCTGCGGTCGGAGAGAAAGTAGAGCGTGCGGCCGTCGGCCGACCATGCGGGTGCGGCGTTGTTCGACGTGTGGTCGGTCAGCTGGCGCACTTCGCCCGACGCCATATCGCGCAGGTAGAGCGCCGTCACGCCGCGATTTTCCGCGAGATTGTAATAGGTGATCGTGTAGACGAGCCGCTCTCCGTCGGGTGAGAGGCGCGACTCGCCGAGCCGGCCCATCTTCCACATCACCTCGGGCGTGAAGCGGCCCGAAGCGATCTCTTCGGGCGTGAGCGCGTTATCAATTTCGAGAGGTCGGGGTCGCTCCGTGCAGGAGCCGAGTCCCAGAGCCATACAAGCCATAAGCAGGAAGAATTTTTTCATATTTCTCAAGTTGGGTATCTTCATTTCATTCAAATCTTCGTACTTTTACCGCAGCAATATCGTATATCAATATGTGTCAAACGGTCTATTTTGCCGACAAGATTCTGCTCTTTTCGCCGCATCCCGTCGGAGAGCCTTACCATGAAATTCGGCTCGAAACGGGCGAGACGCTTTCGCAGGCGAAGATACTCAATTTTTTGGAAACTTTCAATTTCCTCGCACTCGTAACGCCCGATCCCGAACGGAGTTTCACAGCCTTCGCTGCGGCGTTCCGGCCCGTTGAGGCTGCCGGAGGAGTCGTCGTCAACGAGCGCGGCGAGCGGCTGATGATCTACCGCAACGATCGCTGGGACCTGCCCAAGGGACATTGGGAGCCGGACGAGACGATCGAGGCGTGCGCTCTGCGCGAGGTGGCCGAAGAGACGGGCGTCGCGGCTTCGATCCGCCGTCATCTGTGCGACACGCTTCACTGTTACCAGTTGCGCGGAGAGTGGGAGATGAAACGTACGCATTGGTTCGAGATGACGACGACGGGCGATGCGCCGCTTCGTCCGCAGACCGAGGAGGGGATCGACCGCGTCTGCTGGTGTTCGCCCGCCGAGGTCGACCGGCATCTGAGGCAGACTTTCCCTACGATACGGCGGGTTTTCGCCAAGTTGACGGATTGAAAAAGAGGCGCCTGAATTCGGGCGCCTCTTTTTATGGGATCTGTTGCTATCCTACGAAATTGTCGTGCTCCCACCGGCCGGCCTGACGGGTGCCGTCGGCATGGTATTTTATCCCGTAGCCGTGGAAGTCGCCGTCCGAGAATTCGCCTTCGTAACGATCGCCGTCGGCCCAGTAATAGATGCCTTTCCCGTTGAATTTCCCTTCGACGAAATCGCCTTCGTAACGGTCGCCGCTGGTCCAGTAGAAGGTGCCTTTGCCGGTTCGTTTATCCTCGACCCAGTCGCCGACGTATTTATTTCCGTTGGCCCAGTAGTAGGTGCCCTTCCCGTGACTCTTGCCTTCGACGAAGTCGCCTTCGTAACGGTCTCCGTCGGCCCAATAGTAGGTTCCTTTACCCGTACGGGAGCCTTCGACGAAATCACCTTCGTAACGGTCTCCGTCGGCCCAGTAGTAAATGCCCTTGCCGGTACGCTCGTCGTCGACCCAGTCGCCGACATAGTAGTTGCCGGTATTCCAGTGGTAGGTGCCTTTGCCGTGGCATTTTCCTTCGACGAAATCGCCTTCGTAACGATCGCCGTCGGCCCAGTAAAAAGCGCCTTTGCCGGTACGTTTGTCATCGACGAAAGCCCCCGTGTAACGGTTGCCGCTCTTGTAGTAGTAGGTGCCCGTTCCGTGACATTTTCCTTCGACGAAATCCCCATCGTAACGGTCTCCGTCGGCCCAGTAGTAAGAACCCTTGCCCGTGCGTGATCCTTCGATGAAATCGCCTTCGTAGCGGTCTCCGTCGGCCCAGTAGTACGTTCCGCGGCCGGTGCGCTTATCCTCCACGAAAGTGCCTTCGTAGCGGTTGCCGTCTTTGTAGTAGTAGATTCCCTGCCCGTGAAGATTGTCTTTGACGAAATCGCCTACGTAGCGATCGCCGTCGGCCCAGTAGTAGGTTCCTTTGCCCGTACGGTCGCCTTTGATGAAATCGCCGTCGTAGTGGGAGCCGCTCGTCCAGTAGTAAGACCCTTTGCCCGTACGGTCGCCGTCGATGAACTCGCCTTCATAACGGTCTCCGTTGGTCCAATAGAAAATACCGCGTCCCGTGCGTTTCCCCTCGCGAAAATCGCCTTCGTAGCGGTTGCCGTTCTTGTAAAAGTAGGTGCCGTGGCCGTGCCGGTCGCCGTTGAGGAACTCTCCTTCGTAACGCTCTCCGTCGACCCAGTAGAAAGCGCCTTTGCCGGTACGTTGGTTGTCGATGAAATCACCGACGTATTTATCTCCGTCCTTCCAGATGTAGGTGCCTTGTCCGTCGCGTTTGTTTTCGTAAAGTTCGCCTTCGTAACTGTCGCCGTTGTCGTAGCTCTGCTTGCCCCGCGTGCGTTTGCGATTGGCCTGCGGACGGGGAATGCTCACGGGTGTGATCGTTGGTCGGGGCACCACGGGCGGCGGGGTCATACCGGCCCCTAATGTGACGGCGGGCGGCGGCGTGGGTGTCGGCGCGGGAGCAGGCGGCGGAGTCGGCGTGACGACGGGCGTCGTGTCGAGGCTCAGCGTGCGGGAGATGGACTCCACCAACTTGGAGAAATGCTGTTCGGGATTGGGGAAGGCCGTGAGCCAGTGCTTGCGACTGAGGTAATAGTCGAATTCGTCGCTCATGCGCGTATCGTCGGCGATAAAGGGGATGATCACTTTCCCGCAGTTGAACGCCTTGTCGACCTCGTTGAGCACATGCTCCGAAGCGTTGGAGTCGTTGGTATAGATCAGCACGATGATCTGGCAGTCGCGGATGCCGCGGATGATTTCACGGGCATAAGGTTCGCCCGGCAGAACGTCGCGCGGGGCGATCCAGCAGGAGATACGATGCTGCTCCAACGTGTGACAGAGCGCATCGGCCAGTTGTTTGTTCTTGCTTGCGTAGCTGATAAAGACATGGTGTGCCATGAGCCGAATATTGGTAGTTGATAGTTCTTACAAAAGTAAGACATAACGGCGAGAAATCAAAATCCCGCCGAAGAAAAAATAGCGAAAAGCGAATCGACTTCCCGATTCGGCGATTTTATCGTATTCCGCCTACTGTTTTTCGGACGGGTTGCCGACGAATTCGTCGTATTCCCACCGCCCTGCCAGACTGCTGCCATCGGCCCGATGGAGAACGCCCTCGCCGTGGCGTTCGTTGTCGAGAAATTCTCCCTCGTAACGGTCGCCGTTGACGTAGTGATAGACGCCCCGTCCGGTTCGCTTGTCTTCGAGGAAATCGCCTGCGTAACGACCGCCGCCGTCGCGGTAGTAGACGCCTTTCCCCGTGCGACGGCCGTCGCGCCATTCACCGATGTAGCGCTCTCCGTCGCCCCAATCGTAGAGGCCTTTTCCGGTACGCCGGCCGGCTATCCAGTCGCCGATGTACCACTCTCCGTCGTTCCAGCGATAGGTCCCTTTCCCGTGAAACAACCCATCGGCGAAATCGCCTTCGTACCGGTCGCCGGAGGCGTAAAAAAAGCGTCCTTTTCCGTCGGGCTGCCCGTCGAGGAGTTCTCCTTCGTAACGGTCTCCGTTCTGATAGCGGATCGTTGTGCGGGTTCGTTGCCCGCTATGCGAGTGGGGGTCGGCCATAAAATCTGAAATCCGTTGTCCGTTGGGCGGCTATGAATAGAAATCGATACGGCGGAAAATCGGCATTCCGTCGGTTCGATCTGGTTTACGACGCGGCGTTACGTCGTCCTTCGGACTCCGTTTCGCCTGCGGCGGTATGGCGGACGGCTTTTCTGACGAAAAGCAGGCATATCCGTCCTTTTGGATCATCGTTTTTGCGGAGCGGATCCTACGGCCGTGTTTATCTGCCCTTGGGCGCCGACGGCGTTACGTCGTCCTTCGGACTCCGTTTCGCCTGTGGCGGTATGGCGGACGGCTTTTCTGACGAAAAGCGCGCAATCCCGTCTTCCGGGCATTTGCACCTGCGGCGCATGCCCGACAGCCGGTCTTGCCCGCCCTGCGGGCGCCGTCCGCTCAGAACTGCGGAGCGGCGTTGAACGACTTGGCGACCGCCTCGGCGATCTGGTCGATGGCGCCCTGAATCTTCGAGCCGATCATCATGCGCATCATCATGTTCAGATCGATGTGCAGCACCAGCCGCATGCGAGTGTCGTCGGGCGCCACCTCCTTGAGTTGCAGCCAAAAGGCGAAATCCATCGGTACGCCGCCGTCGTCGCCGACGATCTTGACCGTTTTGGGCACTTCCTTTTCGGCGATGCGCAGTTTTACGGTAAAGCCCTTGGCCTTGAACGAACAGGTGTCTTCGGTGGCCTGCCACTCCTCGACCCTGTCGGCCACAGCGGGGGTGAGGTTGTCGAAACGGCTTACGAAATCGTAGATCTGCTGTGCCGGCCGGCGGATCTGTTGTTGCTGAGAGGTATATTCTTGCATGACCTATTTGTTTTTCGGAGGAGCAAAAGTAGCGATTTTTCCGCAATCGTCCAACTTTCGGACCGGTCAGGAGGGCTTGGCGTTCGAAACGTGCCGGAAGCGGTCGCAGGCCGCACCTTCGGGAATCGCCGCGCGGACCGTATCGCGGTATTTGCGCGAGATTTCGAGCGTCCGGTCGCCGATTGCGACCGCTCCCGCCGTGCGGCCTGCGACGCGGTCGGCATTGACGATATAGGAACGGTGGATGCGCAGAAACCGGTCGTCGAGCTGCGCCTCCCACTGTGAAATTTTGGTTTTGGTACGGAAGGATTCGCCTGTCGCGGTGTGAATCCATACTTCCGAGTCGTTGGATTCGAGGTAGGCGATCTGCGCCGTTTCGAGCCGGATGCGGCGGCGGTCGGATACGAATTCGATGTAGCGGTCGCGGGGCTGTCTCTGTTTGAGACGGCGTTCGAACCAGAACGATGCGGCGGTGAAGACGCCGAGGATAAGCAGGATGAAAAGCGGGTTTTGCAGCAATTCGGGCATTGTCAGGTCGTAAAGCCAGACCGAAGCGTTGTAGCGGAGATAGAAATTCGTCAGCATCAGCGCCATATATTCGAAGACGAGGATCGCAGCGGTCAGGAAAACCAGCTGCATTGTGCCGCGTCGCCGGTCGGCGAACGAAAGTTGCGGCAGGAAATAACGTGTGGCGAAGAGTCCCGGCAGGAACACGACTGCGAGCAGCAGCGCCTCGGAGAGGGTGTAGGAGAGGCTGACGAGCAGCAGGGCGATCAGCGGCACGGCGGCCAGCGGACAGAGCAGCGGAAGCAGATGTTTCATGCGCGAACGGTCGGGTTTACTTCTGTAAAGATAACGAATCCTTTCCGATTTCAGACTCTGTGGTCGGCAAAAACCTTCGACAGCGGGATTCGACGGCGCGGGAGAGGGATTCGACAGCCCGATTTTTTGGCGTCGTGCGGCGGTCGGAGTATCTTTGCAAAAGAGACGGGCCGTGCTGCGGAGAGTCGATTGATCGGTCGTTGCGCGTGTGCGTTCTTTACGGTTACGAAATGTTCCACCTTAAAATCAAATTGTGATGTTCAGTCTTTTTCTTGCGGGCGGACCGGGCGCGATGTCGCTGCTCTCCGTCGAATTGATCTGCCTCTTTTTTGCGGCATGGAAAGCTCCCGCATGGGTGCGTGAAATCGGCCGCTTGGCCTTGATTACGGGCTTCTTCTGGCAGTTCATGGGATTTTTCCATGCGGCCGACGTCGTCGCTCAGGTCGGCGAGTGGCCGTCGGCCGGACTGCTGATGAACGGATTCAAAGTATCGTTGATTCCGGTGATGTACGGTATGCTGATCTATGCGGCGTCGCTGGTGATTCGCATCGCGCAGAAACCGCGCATCTGAGGCTGCGGAACGAATGAACCGACGGCGCACCTTTTTGCAGGTGCGCCGTCGGGCGTTTTGGCTCCTTTCCGACCGTTCAGTCGATGAAGAGGGTGCGTTCCGTTTCGCCGTCCACACGAATGCGGACGTTCATCGCATCGTCGGGCAGCAGCTCCTCGATCTTCTCGGGCCACTCCACCAGACAGAGGTCGCCTGAATAGAAATACTCTTCGTACCCGAAGTCATAGGCCTCCTCGATACGGTCGATACGGTAGAAATCGAAGTGGTAGACCGGACGTCCTTCGGCGGTCTTGTATTGGTTGACCAGCGCGAAGGTGGGGCTGGTGACCGTATCTGCGGAGCCCAGATAGTCGAGGATCGCGCCGATGAGGGTCGTCTTGCCGGCGCCCATCTCGCCGCGCAGGGCGACGACCGTGCGGCCGGCGAGTGCGTCGATGACGGCCTCGGCCGCGTCCGGCAGGTCGTCGAGCGAATCGATAGAGAGCGTTTTCATCTTTATTGCTTGGGTTTTAATACGATATAGGGCACGATCATCTCCTCCATCGAGATGCCGCCGTGCTGGAATGTGTTCTTGTAGTACCGGATGAAGCGGTTGGCGTCGTTGTTATAGACCAGAAAATCGGTGTTGTAGGCGAAGATGTAACTCGACGATAGGTTGATGCGCGGCAACTGAATGTCCTCCGGCCGCGTGATTTCGTAGACTTCGCGCGGGTTGTACGAGAGGTTGCGTCCCGTCTTGTAACGCAGATTGGCCGAGGTTTCGCGGTCGCCCGTCACGCGGATCGGGTTGTCGACGCGGATCGTACCGTGATCGGAGGTGATAATCACCGTATGCCCCCGTTCCGAGAGAAGTTTGAGCAGCGTGAAGAGGTCGGAGTGTTCGAACCACGAGCGCGTCAGCGAGCGGAACGATGCTTCGTCCTCGGTCAGTTCGCGGATGATGTCGGTTTCGGTTCGCGCATGCGAGAGGATGTCGAGAAAGTTGTAGACGATCACCGAAAAGTCGGTGTCGTAGATGCGCTGAATGTTGTCCACCAGCTTGCGGCCTGCCTCGGGCCGCACCAGTTTGTCGAACGTCCAGCGGTAGTTTTTGCCGTTGCTTTGCAGTTGACGGCGCAGAAACTCCTCCTCGTATTGGTTTTTGCCGCCCTCTTCGTTGTCGTTGAGCCACTGGTTGGGCATCAGCCGGTCGATCGCCAGCGGCATCAGACCGGCGAAGATGGCGTTGCGGGCGTACTGTGTGGCCGTCGGGAGGATGGCGCAGTAGAAGTCGTCGACGGTCACGTCGTAATAACCGCGCAGCAGCGAGTTGATCGAGCGCCACTGGTCGTAGCGGAAGTTGTCGATCAGCAGCAGCGTCGTCTTGGGGTTTTCATCGGCGACGGGGAAAATCCGCGAACGCATGAGCGTGTGCGACATGATGGGCGTCTGCTCGTCGCGGCGGTTGATCCAGTCGTAATAGTTGCGGCGCACGAATTTCGAGAAGGCCTGATTGGCCTCCGATTTTTGGAACTGGATCACCTCCCTGATCGAAGCGTCGCTGGATTCTGAAAGTTCGACGTCCCACGAGGTGATGCGCCGGTAGATGTTGCACCAGTCGGTGAAGTTCTCGGCCATCTGCAGCGCATTGGAAATGCGGCCGAATTCGGCGCGGTAGTCGGCCGTGGTCTGTTCGGTGACGAGCTGCTGCTGATGGACGTTCTTCTTGATCGACAGCAGCACCTGATTGGGGTTGACGGGCTTGATGATGTAGTCGGCGATCTTCGAGCCGATCGCCTTGTCCATGATGTTCTCCTCCTCGCTCTTGGTCACCATGATCACGGGCGTGGTAGGCCGTACCTCCTTGATTTTGGGAAGGGTTTCCAGACCGGTCATGCCGGGCATCATCTCGTCGAGGATGATCAGGTCGTAGCCCCCTTCGGTGGCCATGTCGATGGCGTCGTACCCGTTGTTGCAGGTGTCGACTTCATACCCTTTCTGGCGTAGAAAGAATACGTGGGGCTTCAGCAGTTCGATTTCGTCGTCCACCCATAGGATTTTTACCATAGCGATGCTGTCGGTTAGGTTATGCAAAAGTAACGTTTTCTATAAGATAATGCAATTTCGGGGCAAAATATTGCGCGGCGGATGTTTTTTCTGCTCCGGCGGCGGGCCGTCGCGCAATTTCTTCCGCTGTGGCTCGTTATTTGTTATATGCCTCTCACATACTGGCCGATAGATTCTCCGAAGGGCGAAGGGTCCGCCGAGAACCGAAAAATGAAAAAAAATGTTAGCGAATTGTGAATTAATCAAATAAATAGTATATTTGCACACCTGAAAAAGCGATTTTTCCGGAGTCCGAGGCTGAACGACCGACCCGCAGGCGGGCGGATGCCGTGGAGAGTGAAGGTGCAGATGGAGTGGCAGAAGCAAGGAACATAAGGAATTAACATATTAACTTTTAATATTTTTACAACTATGACAAAAGCAGATATCGTAAACGAGATCGCCAAAAGTACCGGCGCTGAAAAGGTACAGGTACAGGCCATTGTCGAGGCTTTCATGGAGAGCATCAAGGGGTCTCTGGAGAAGAAGAACAACGTATATCTTCGCGGCTTTGGCAGCTTTATCGTCAAGAAGCGCGCAAAGAAGGTAGCTCGTAATATTTCGAAGAACACCACGATTACGATTCCGGCACACGACATCCCCGCATTCAAGCCCGCCAAGAGCTTCGCAGCGAAGGTAAAATAAGGCCGCAACCGGATCCAAACTTAAAGTCAAACCATTAAAATTACAGTTATGCCGAGCGGTAAGAAAAGAAAAGGGCATAAGATGGCTACGCACAAGCGCAAGAAACGTCTGCGCAAGAACCGTCATAAGAAAAAGTAGCACTCTTATGTATTGACAGATAGTAAAGCTAAAGGTCCGAAAGCCTTTAGCTTTAACTATTTTTTCGTAGGCAACTCCGTCCCATCCCGTTTCAGGGTAGCCGGACATTCGTCCGATGTTCTTGCGTTTTGTGCGGAACAGATTGAAAAACAGGTTCGTCAGGCTCTTTATTAAAGCGCGATGCATCGCGGATGCGGCGGCCGTTTTCGGAAGCAGGACGCCTTCGCCGACCGGCGGTATGGAGTGAATGGTTTACCGGCGTTTTCGGAAGCGGATCTTCCCTGCGGGGAAATCATCTGCGAAAACGGAATGCGAACCGATTCCGAGGAGTGCCTTTTTGCAGGAAAACCATATGAATCGAGAATTAATCATCAACGTAACCCCGACTGAAATCTCTATCGCCCTTGCCGAAGACAAAGTGCTGGTAGAGCTCAACAAGGAGCAGTGTCAGACGGGCTTCTCGGTGGGAGATATCTATCTGGGCAAGGTGCGTAAGATCATGCCCGGTCTGAATGCCGCGTTCGTCAACATCGGGCATGAGAAGGATGCTTTCATCCATTACCTCGACTTGGGATCGCAGTTTTCGTCGCTCAAGAAACTCGTTGCCGCGCAGCAGCCCGGCAAGCGGGGGCTGCGCCTCGAGGGAATGAAGTTGGAGCCTGCGCTCGAAAAGAGCGGAAAGATCGGCTCCTACCTCGAAGTGGGACAGACGGTTATGGTGCAGGTAGCCAAGGAGGCTATCTCGACCAAAGGCCCGCGTCTGACGGCCGACATCTCGCTGGCCGGCCGCAACGTCGTGCTGGTCCCCTTTTCGTCGAAAGTCTTCATCTCGCAGAAAATTCGCTCCACGGAGGAGAAGAAGCGGCTCAAACGTATCGCGCAGGGCGTGCTGCCCAAGAATTTCGGCGTCATTATCCGCACGGCGGCGATGAACGCGTCGGACGCCGACGTGGAACACGACATCCAGTCGCTGGTCGACAAGTGGCACACGGCTTTGCAGAACGTCAAGAAATCCGCCGCTCCGGCATTGCTTCTGAGCGAGTTGAACCGCGCCAACACCATCATCCGCGACTCGCTCAACTCGTCGTTCTCGCAGATCACGGTCGACGACGAGAAGACGTTCAACGAGATCCGCAACTACATCAAGATCATCGCGCCCGAGAAGGAGAAGATCGTCAGACTCTACAAGGGAAAGGTTCCCATCTTCGACAATTTCGACATTTCGAAGCAGATCAAGTCGCTCTTCGCCAAGTACGTTTCGCTCAAACGGGGCGCTTACCTCATTATCGAACATACCGAGGCGATGAACGTCATCGACGTCAACTCGGGCAACCGTACCAAGGCCGAGGACGATCAGGAACAAACCGCGATGGACGTCAATCTGGCTGCGGCGCGTGAAATCGCCCGCCAACTGCGTCTGCGCGACTTGGGCGGCATCGTCATCATCGATTTCATCGATCTGCACAAGGCGGTCAACCGGCAGGTGCTCTACGACGAGATGACCAAACTGATGGCCACCGACAAGGCCAAGCATACCATTCTTCCGCTCACGAAGTTCGGGCTGATGCAGATCACGCGCCAGCGGGTGCGTCCCGTGGCGGTCGAAGAGGTGAAAGACGTCTGCCCCACGTGCGGCGGAACGGGCAAGATCGAGCCGACCATTCTGCTCGACAAAAAGATAGAGAACAATATCTCTTACCTGACGATCGATCGGGGACATAAGTATTTGAAACTGAAGGTAAGCCCTTATGTGTCGGCCTTTCTCCACCGGGGATTGTGGTCGTTGCGTCTGCGCTGGATGTGGCGTTACCGGACGTGGCTGCGCATCACCGAGGATCAGAGCGTCGGTATCGTGGACGCCCGTTTTTACGACAAACGGGGCAAACAACTGTTATAATTGACAAGGCGATCCGCATTCGAGCCGACGGCTTGAGATAGAGGATTGCCGATTGTCGATTGTTAATTTGAAAATGACTGCGAGCGAGCAGATGCTGGCACTCGTCGAGGGGTCGAAAAACCTCCAACGCCTGTGCCGCGAATATAAAACGCAAAGCGCTACCGTCCATCTCAAGGAGTTGGTCGGCGGGGCTTTTTCGTTGTATGCGGCGGCGATGATCCGCCGCACGGGAGGCGTGCACCTCTTCGTCGCCGAAGACCGCGATGCGGCCGCTTACCTCCTGAATGACCTCTATGCACTCTTGGACGAGGCGCGCGTACTCTTCTTTCCGTCGTCCTATAAGCGGTCGATCGCCTATGGCGCGGAGGATGCGCAGGGCGTCGTGCAGCGTACGGCGGCGCTCAATGCGCTGCGGATGCCGCCGAAGGGCTATCTGATCGTCTGCACCTATCCCGAAGCGCTGGCCGAGCGGGTCGTCGACCCCGAGGCGATGCGGCGCGAGACGCTTGCGGTGCATGCGGGTGATCGCCTGCGTCCTTCCGATCTGGTCGACTGGCTCGACGAGGGCGGTTTCGTGCGGGTCGATTTCGTCTACGAGCCCGGACAGTACTCTGTGCGCGGCGGTATCGTCGACGTCTTCTCCTATGTCGAGAGTCTGCCGTACCGCATCGATTTTTTCGACGACGAAGTCGATTCGATCCGGCGGTTCAATATCTCGAGCCAGCTGTCGCAGGATAAGTTGCAGGAGGCCGAGATTATTCCCAACCTCAATGCGCGCGACGAAGGACGGGTGTCGCTCGTCGAGGCGGCGGGCGATGTGAGCTACTGGTTTTTCGATGCGGACTATGCCCTGCGTCGCGTGGACGACGTTCGGCGGCGGATGCTCGCCGAAGCGGACGATCCCGCCGGCGTGGACCGCGTGCTGACCAGCCGCCGGCAACTGCTCGGCGCATTGGCCGAACGGCGGATTTTCGTGGCGCGCGATACGTTGGCTGAACGTCCGGCAGCGGCCGTAGTGGAGTTTCGCACCGCGCCGCAACCCAAGTTCAACAAGAATTTCGAGTTGTTGGCCGACGATCTGGCCGCAACGGCGGAAAAGGGGTACCGTACCTATATATTATCGCAGAACAAGGCGCAGGTCGAGCGTTTGGAAAATATTTTCCATCAGATCGGTCGCGGCGGAGTTGCCTTCACGCCGGTGTCGCTCACGCTGCACGAAGGATTCGTCGACCATGCGCTCGAATTCTGCTGCTATACCGACCACCAGATTTTCGACCGCTATCAACGTTACCGCATCAACGGCGAGATCCGGCGTGACGAGCAGATGACCGTCGCCGAGCTGAACCGGCTCAAACCGGGCGATTATGTGGTGCACATCGATCACGGCGTGGGGCGTTTCGGCGGACTGGTCAAGATCAACGAGAACGGCAAGACGCACGAAGCGATCAAGCTGGTCTACCGCGACGGCGACGTGTTGTTCGTCAACGTCCATTCGCTGCACCGCATCTCCCGTTATAAAAGCGGCGACGGCGAGCCGCCCAAGGTCTACAAACTCGGCAGCGGAGCGTGGCAGAAACTCAAGGCGGCGACCAAGAAGGCCGTCAAGGACATTTCGCGCGAACTGATTGCGCTCTATGCCAAGCGTAAGGCCTCCGAAGGCTTTGCGTTTGCACCCGACGGCTATCTGCAACACGAATTGGAAGCCTCGTTCCGCTACGAGGAGACTCGCGATCAGCAGACGGCTATCGAGGCCGTAAAGCGCGACATGGAGTCTCGGGAACCGATGGACCGGCTCGTCTGCGGCGACGTGGGCTTCGGCAAGACCGAAGTGGCGATCCGCGCCGCCTTCAAGGCCGCCTGCGACGGGAAACAGACCGCCGTGCTGGTTCCCACGACCATTCTGGCGTTGCAGCACTACCGGTCGTTCACGGAACGGTTGCGCGACTTTCCGGTGAAGATCGAGTACCTGAACCGCACCAAGTCGGCCAAGGAGGTGAAGCAGATTCTCGCCGAACTGGAGGCGGGACGGATCGACATTCTGATCGGTACGCACAAGATACTGGGCAAAAACGTTCGGTTTCACGATCTGGGGCTGCTCGTGATCGACGAGGAGCAGAAATTCGGCGTGGCGGCCAAGGAGAAGCTGACGCAGCTGAGCGTGAACGTTGATACGCTGACGCTGACGGCGACGCCCATTCCGCGCACGCTGCAGTTTTCGCTCATGGGGTCGCGCGACCTGTCGGTCATCTCGACGCCGCCGCCCAACCGCCAGCCCATCGTCACCGAGTCGCACCTCTTTTCCGAGGAGATCGTCCGCGACGCCGTCGAGGCGGAGCTGGCGCGCGGCGGACAGGTCTACTTCGTACACAACCGCGTGGAGGATCTCCAAACCATTGCCGGTATGATCACTCGCATCTGTCCCAAAGCGCGTGTCGCCGTCGGTCACGGTAAGATGCCGGCCGAAAAGCTCGAACGGCTCGTTATGGACTACATCTACGGCGAATACGACGTGTTGGTCTCGACGACCATCATCGAGAACGGCATCGACATCCCCAATGCCAATACGATCATCGTCAACGACGCCCAGAACTACGGGCTGAGCGATCTGCACCAGCTGCGCGGCCGCGTGGGACGGTCGGACAGGAAGGCTTACTGCTATCTGCTTTCGCCGCCCGACGAACTGCTCGGCAGCGACGCGCGGCGGCGCCTGCGCGCCATCGAGGAGTTTTCCGACTTGGGGTCGGGGTTCAACATCGCCATGCAGGATCTCGACATTCGCGGGGCGGGCAACCTGCTGGGCGCCGAGCAGAGCGGATTCATTGCCGACATCGGTTTCGAAACCTATCAGAAAATCATGCGCGAAGCGGTGGCCGAACTGCGGGCCGAAGGGTTGGACGTGGCCGGTCTGAGCGACCGCGAACAGGAGGTCGTCGAACAACTGCGCTATGTGGAGGATGCCGCCATAGAGGTCGATGTCGAGGCCGAACTGCCCGACGGCTATGTGAGCCAAACGGCCGAAAAGCTGCGTCTTTACCGTGAGCTGGACAGCATGCGCAGCGAAGAGGAGTTGCAGCGTTTCGAGCAGCGTCTGACCGACCGCTTCGGGGCGTTGCCTGCAGCGGCGAAGGAGTTGCTCAACGTCGTGCGTCTGCGCTGGGAGGCGGTGCGTCTGGGTATGGAGCGCGTGAAGGTCAAGAACGGGCTGATGATCGTTCACTTCGTGGGCGATTCGGCGTCGCCTTTTTACAAGAGCGACGTCTTCTCGGAACTGCTGCGCCGCGTGACGCAGCGGCCCGACAAATTTGTGCTCAAACAGCACAATAACCGTCTCGCGATGACCGTTAGAGGGGTAACCGACATCGCGGGCGCGTGGGAAATATTGAAATCGTTGTAAAGAGACAAAGCGTGTGAACCTGACGATCGACATCGGCAATACGCTGATAAAAATGGCGGTTTTCGACAGGGGAAAGATCGTCGAAAAACTGCTCGCCGAGGAGTGCGACACCAAATTGTTGGACGGATTGCTGGCGCGCTGGCCGGCCATCGACCGCGCCATCATCGCCTCGACGGGCGGCCGTACCGCACCCTTGGCGCGGATGCTGCGGGTGCGGGCCGTGAAGTGTCTGGAATTTACGCCGGCGACCCCCGTGCCCATTCGGAACGCCTACGACACGCCCGAGACGCTCGGTTCCGATCGTTTGGCGGCGGCTGTGGGCGCGGCGCTGACGGCCGACGGCCGCGATGCGCTGATCGTCGATTTCGGGACGGCCATCACCATCGACTACGTGTCGGGCGACGGCACCTACCGCGGCGGAGTGATTTCGCCCGGAATGCGGATGCGTTTTCAGGCGCTGCACCGCTATACGGCACGGCTGCCGCTGTGCCGCGAGACCGACGAAGTGCATCTCTACGGAACGACGACGGCCTCCTGCATCGAGCAGGGCGTGATGAACGGCATTGCTTTCGAAATCGAGGGATACATCGCGCGCTTTCGGAAAGAAAATGCGGAAATTTGCATAATTTTTACCGGCGGCGCCGCAAAAAACTTTGCGAAAAGAATTAAAAATGCGATATTTGCAGACTGTGAACTCGTCTTTTTAGGTCTGAATCGGATTTTGGAGTTTAACGCCGAATGCTAAAACGAATGATAGTGAAGAGATTAATGTGTAGACTGGCTGCTGCTGCGTTGCTGGTCGCGCCGATTTCGGCGATGGCTCAGACAAGCAGTATCAATGCCTTTTCGCCCTATTCGATGTATGGCGTCGGCGAATTGCAGACCCCGGGCGTAGTGGCGCAGCGAGCGATGGGCGGCGTAGGTTTGGGACTGCGCAGCACGATGATGGTCAATCCGCTCAATCCGGCAGCTTACAGCATGACGCCCCGTCAGGGTTTTCTCTTCGACTTCGGCGTGGAGGGAGTCAATTTTTACAACCGGCAGCAAAAATATGCCGACGGTGCGCAGTCGACGGCGCGTACGAGCTACAATACGTTCAATTTCCACGACATCGCCTTTCAACTGCCGCTGGCCAAGCGGCTCGGTCTGGGATTCAGCCTGACGCCTTACAGCAGCGTCGGTTACAGAGTTTCGGCAGACGACCAGAACGATGACATCTGGGGCAATATCGGCCGCGTGCGGTATCTCTACGCCGGCGAAGGCGATCTGACGGAGGTGAAGGTGGGCATCGGCTGGGAGGTGGCCAAGCGCATCTCGATCGGCATCGCCGCACAATACTATTGGGGCGACATCGAGCGGACGTATCAGACGATCGTCGCGAACAACATCGTCAACGGCGGATCGGTCAATACGGCGACGGGAACCGATTCCTATCAGATTTCGCGCATCAAGATGCAGTTGGGCCTGCAGGCCAACCTGATCCAGTCCGAACGACAGGTATTGACGTTGGGCGCAACCTACGATATGGGAGGCAACCTCCGTCCGTCGGTAAACCAATCGGTCGTAACCGGCGATATTTACGGCACCGTAGTACGGGGCGATACGACGCGTATGGCACTTAAGTTGCCCGTTCAGCTGGGTGTGGGCCTTTACTATCAGAACGCCAAGATTTCGGCGGGTCTCGACTACATCTATCAGGACTGGGAGAACAACGAGACGCCTCAGCGCATACCCGGAGCAGTCAATGTGGCTTACAAGAATACGAGCACGATCAAAGTCGGTTTCGAATATACCCCCAATCGGATGGATATCCGTAACTATCTGAAACGCTGGTCTTACCGCGTCGGATTCCGATACGGGAACTATTACCAGTCCTTCGAAGGAAAGACTCTGCCGCAATATGCCGTAACGGCCGGTTTCGGCATTCCGGTTCGGTTTTTGGGACGGTCGAGCATCGATTTCGGCGTGGAATTCGGCCAGCGCGGCGACAATTCGTCGATTCGGATAGATAATCGGCAGATCGGTCTGGTGCGTCAGCGATACGTGAAATTTTCGCTCGGCCTGACGCTCTTCGGCGAGGATTCGTGGTTCGTGCGTTACAAATACGATTAATACTTGACAATCTAATAAGAAGGGAATATTTAAGATGAAAAGCGTGAAAATTCTGCTCTCTGTAGCGTTGGCTTTCGCCGGAGTAGTGGCGATGGCCCAAGATTTCAGCGACGATGCGAAGTACGGCAAGTACGGCGCAACGCCTGAGGAACGGAAAGACAACATCTATTTGCTGAACTTTTTCAACGAATCCGTCGGCAATCAGGATTTTCAGACGGCTTCGGGATACCTCAAACAACTGTTGGACAAATGCCCCAAGGCATCGGAGACCATTTATTCCAAAGGTGCGACGGTGATGAAGAACAAGATCGCGCGTGCGAAAAGCGTCGCCGAGAAGAAGACCTACATCGACTCGCTGATGCTGCTTTACGACCTGCGCATCGAGAATTTCGGCGATCATCCGACCCGTGGCAAGGCCTATATCCTCGACCGTAAGGCCCGCGACTTTCTGGTCTATAATCCGCTCGACCACGAGCGCGTGCTGGAGTTGTTCCGCGAGGCGATCGCCGCACAGCCCGATCCTGCATTGGTAGCGATCTATTTCAAGCAGCTCACCGACTATTACAAGGAGGACGGCGAGGGTTCGCCCGAGGAGATTATTGCCGAGTACGACCGTTTGTCGCCCGTCTTTGACGGAGCTACGGGAGAGGCTGCCGAATATAAGGATCAGTTCGACAAATGTTTCGGTCTGTCGGGCGTGGCTTCGTGCGAGAATTTGGAGACGATGTTCAAAGAGAAGCTTCCCGCCAGCAACTACGATCCCGCCGTGCTGGCGCAGGCCGTCGATCTGATGACGCGCGCCAAGTGCGACAGCGAATTCTATCTGGCCACCGCCGAGAAATATTACGAGGTGAAGCCTTCGGCCGAGACCGCTCTGTTCCTTGCGCAGGCTTTCCAGAACAAGCAGCAGTACGACAAGGCCATCAAGTATCTCAACGATGCGCTGGCCGTCGAGACCAATGATGTCGAAAAGGAGAAACTGCTCGTCCGTATCGGCGTTGTGCAGCTCGCCGTGAAGAACTACGCCGAGGCCCGCAAAGCCGCACTCGAAGCGCAGGCTCTCAATCCCGAGGACGGTATGACGTACTTCGTGCTGGCGCAGTGCTACGCTACGCAGGCTTCGGGCGCTTCCTTCTCGTCGCAGGCGATGTATTGGGTGGCTTACGATACGATGGAGAAGGCCGCTCAGTTGCTCGACGATCCCGATCTGAAGGAGACGGCGACCAAGATGATGGCGGCATTCCGCAGCGCATGGCCTTCGAAGGAGGAGTGCTTCTTCAACGAAGTGCAGGCCGGTCAGCGCTATCTCGTGAACGGCATTGCAACGACGGTTCGTTGCATCCGCTAATCCGGTGCCGGTGATGAGCCGTCTGGCCAGACGATATGCTATGGTAGCACTCTCTTTTGCAGGGAGTGCTATCTTGCTATTTTCCTGTGAGAAGCCTGCGCCGGCGGCAAGCGGTAACGACGAAGCGCTGATGACCGAGTACAGCGAACATCTTTCGGTCATTATGTCCGAGAACGGCCGGCGCTCCTATTTCTTCAAGGCGCCGATGCTCGAAGGATACAATTTGGCCAAGGAGCCCTACCGCGAGTTCCGCAAGGGCGTCGAGATCACCACCTATCAGGACGATTCGCTGACGACGGTCGACGCGGTGCTGACGGCCAACTACGCGATCTATTATGAAAATCGGAAGCTGTGGGAGGCCAAGGGCGACGTGGTGGTCGTCAAATCCGACGGCAAGACGCTTTACACCCAGCAGCTCTTCTGGAACGCCAAGACGCAGCGCATCTACTCGAACGTCGATACGAAGATCGTCCAGAACGAAGGCGGCAACGTCTTTCAGGGCGAGGGCTTCGAATCGGACGAAGCCTTCAAGGAGTGGCGTTTTCGCCGCTTTACCGGCAAGATGGATGTCGACGTGAGTCAGGAGGACGACGAGCCGCTTGAAGCCGACGACGCGTCGAAGCCTGCGGCGACAGCGGAATCGTCGCCGTCCGAACCCCAAACCGCACCGGCGCCATGACCGTATCCGTCATTCTGATCGTCACGATGCTGCTTCTCTCCGCCTTCTTTTCGGGGATGGAGATCGCCTTCGTGAGCAAGAACCGCCTCAAACTGGAGATCGACCGCAAACAGAGCGGTCTGCTCAATTTCGTGGCCAATATCTTCGAGCGGCATCCGGGGCAGTACATCACTTCGATTCTGGTAGGCAACAACATCGCGCTGGTCGTCTACTCGCTCTACATGTCGTCGCTGCTGCGCGCGCTGGCCTATGCGGCCGGATGGCATTCGGTGGCCGAGGGCGGTTCGGTATTGGCTGAGACGCTCATTTCGACGGTCATTATTATTTTCGTGGCGGAGTTCCTGCCCAAGTCGATCGTCAAGGGGAACCCCAACTTCTATTACCGGATCTTCGCGCCGCTGCTCTACCTCTTTTACATTCTGCTCTATCCGATCGTCTGGCTGACAACCGGCGTGTCGTACCTCATTCTGCGCCTGTTCGGCTGCCGGATGAAACAGCAGGCGCCGGTCGCCGATTTCAACCGTACCGATCTCGAGAGTCTGATCGACGGCTCGACGGAGATGCAGCACGACGAGGAGAACGAGATCAAGCTGTTCCAGAACGCACTCGATTTCGCCGATCTGCGCGTGCGCGACTGCATGGTGCCGCGCATCGACGTCGAGGCCGTCGAGTTGTCGACGAGCGTCGAGGAGTTGACGCGCCGCTTCGTGGAGAGTAAATATTCGCGTATTTTCGTCTGGGAGGGCAGCATCGACAACATCGTGGGCTATGTCAATTCGAAGAGCCTGTTCCGGCAGCCCGCCGATCTGCGTTCGGTGCTGATGAAAGCCTATTTCGTCCCCGAGACGATGCCGTTGCAGGCGTTGCTGGAACATTTCATCAAGCACCGCACCTACATCGCCGTGGTGATCGACGAGTTCGGCGGCACGGCGGGAATCATCTCGCTGGAAGACGTACTGGAACAGATCTTCGGCGAGATCGAGGACGAACACGACGAACAGGACATGGTCGAAAAACAGGTCGGCGAAAACGAATACGTCTTTTCATGCCGGCTCGAAGTGAAATACCTCAACGAGCACTACGACCTCGGCATCGAAGAGAGCCGCGAATACGATACGCTGGCGGGGTATATCATTTCTCATTTGGACGGTATTCCCTCTCCGGGTCAGACGTTTACGGTAGGCGGGCTCGAAATCCGCGTGCTGCGTACGACGCGTTCGCGCATCGAGTTGGCGAGGGTGAAACGATTGTGAGATTTTTTCGTCCGATCGTCGGGTTAATTACGAATTAATTTATTATCTTTGGAGGCCCGAAAAAGAACGTTTTCGATAAGCCGAGGGCAGAGCCGAAGTTGTTCGAGCTATGCCGAGGCGAGAAAACGACTGCAAAAAGCGAACGTTTTCGTTGAACCGAGTGTAAAGCCGAACTTGTTCGGGCTGTGCCGAGGCGAGAAAACGGGGCTGCAAGAAAGTAAACTAATGAAAAAATAAATATTGTTTTATGGCAAGTTTGAACACTTTAAGGACCAAGTTCGGTGCGGTTTTGTCGGTGATTATCGCCTTCGCACTTTTGGCATTCATCCTTTCGTTGAAGACCGATATGGGCTTCTCGGACAATGATCCGAAAGTCGGTGTGATCGACGGCGACAAGATCCGCTACTCCGAATATATGAACCAGTACGACGCCGTTAAGAGCCGCAACGGCGGAGTGGAGGCTTCGACCGACGAACAGTCCGACCAGCTGGCCGCCGCGACGTGGCAGGCGCTTTTCGCCGACCATGTGCTCATGCCCGGCTTCGAACAGATGGGGATCGAAGTTCCCGAATCGGAACGTCTGGAGATGGTCAGCGGCAGGATTCCTTCGCAAGCCTTCTACTCGGCTTTCGGCGATCCCCGTACGGGTGCTTACAACGCCGCCGCCGTGTCGCAGTTCCTTTCGCAGGCTGCCGCCGACGCCCGTGCGCAACAGGCGTGGATCGATCTGAACGATCAGGCCAAGTTGGAGCGCGCCGTACAGAAGTACGCCTCGCTGGTCGGAAAGGGAACCTATGTCAACAAGCTCGAAATCGAGAGCGGCGTCGATGCGGCCAACAAGGTTTTCGGCGGAAAATACGTCTCCAAACGTTATACGTCGGTGCCCGATTCGCTGGTGAGCGTTTCGTCGAGCGAAATCAAGGCGTTCTACAATTCCCATAAAGAGATGTTCAAACAGTCGCCGTCGCGTACGTTGTCGTATGTGGTTTTCGAGGTGAATGCCACGGACGACGATATGCTGAATCTCGAAAAGGAGGTTCGCAGCGTCGGCGAGCAGTTCGCTGCGGCCGAGGATGTGAAACTCTTCGTGCGGCAGGATCGCCACGGCGAGATCGCCGACCGTTATGTGACGGCTGCGCAGCTGGGCGAGCAGGCAGAGGCGCTGACGGCCGGTAAGACCTATGGCCCCGAATTGAAAAACAATGTCTGGACAATGGCCCGTGTGGTGGAGAGCCGTATGGCGCCCGATACGCTCGGTCTGAAAATGATCGTGCTCCCGTATACCGCCGAGAAACTGGCCGACAGTCTCAAGACGGTGGCTACGAGTGCGAATTTCTCCGATCTGTCGCATCAGTATTCAGCGAACGAGGAACTGGCTGCCGCCGGCGGCGAGATCGGCGTCTATCCCTTCTCGGCGTTCAATTCCGTGATGGCGGAAGCCCTTTCGAATGCTAAAAAGGGCGACGTGGTGAAGGTGATCAACGGCGAAGCCATTCAGCTCATCAACGTTTACCGCGCCGACAAACCTTCGAAACATTATAAAGTTGCGACGGTGAGCTATCCTGTGGAGGCATCGGCCGCTACGCTGCGCGACGTTCACAACCAAGCCAGTTCGTTTGCCGTGAATGCCAAAGGTTCCGCCGCCGCCTTCAACGAAGCGGCTTCGAAAGCGGCCGTGACTCCGCGCGTAGCGACGCTCAACATGGGCGACCGTTCGATTCGCGGTTTGGAGAGTTCGCGCGAGGTGGCCCGTTGGGCTTACGGCGCGGACAAGGGCGACCTGTCGGAGATTTTCAAGGTGGGCAAGGATTATGTCGTGGCGTTGCTTACGGAGATCGACAACAATGAATACGCTTCGGTAAAGAAGGCGGCCCCGCAGATTCAGAATCGCCTGTTGCGCGATAAGAAATACGATTACATCGTAAAGAACCTGTCCGATGCATCGTCGCTCGATGGCGCTGCCGAGAGTTTCGGCGGCGAGGCGGCCGATTTCAAGGACGTGACTTTCGGGTCGTTCTACATCGACGGCGTGGGAGTGGAGCCGGCACTCGTGGGTGCGATCTCGGCGACGACCGAGGCGGGGACGGTTTCGGCTCCGGTGAAGGGTATTTCGGGCGTCTATCTCTTCGAAGTCGCAACGATCGATCCGGCCGAGAAGCAGCAGACAGCCGAGGACGAGAAAGTGCGCGCCGAGGCGATGGCCGAGGGGATGATGCAGCAGCGTCTTTTGCCTGCCTTGCAGCAGATGGCCGATATAAAGGATATGAGCGGCCGTTATTTCTAACGGACGATTTCTCTGCAAAAACGGACGGTTTTCATCGTAAAACCGCCCGTTTTGTTTTTTGAAAGGCGGTACTGAGATTTTCATTAATTTCCGTGTAATCGTTTTTAATTTGAAGGAAAGTGTTATCTTTGCTGCGAGTTAACGCTTGGAAACAACTTGAATGCATAACGAATGACCGCATGCAGCCCTTTCGTGCGGAAATGAATATCGACTCGGCAACGATGGGATCTGTATCTTCCATTCTTGACGGTGTTTGCTTCGGGTCTGATTTTCGATTCTTTGACTCTCGGTTTGTCTACGATAGTCCTAATCTAATCTTATTTTTATGAAGAAACTTGCCTTTTTGATTTTATCGCTCTTTATGATCTGCTCCGTGTCGGCTCAGGTAACGACTGCGTCGATGGACGGCATGGTTTCCAATGAGCAAAACCAGCCGCTCGTCGGCGCTACGGTGATCGCCGTGCATGTTCCTTCGGGTACGCAGTATGGAGCGGCGTCGAACATCGACGGCCGCTTCGCTATTCAGGGTATGCGTACGGGCGGCCCTTACACGGTGAAGGTGTCGTACGTTGGATACGCTACGGTCGAATACACCGATATCATGTTGTCGCTGGGTACGACCTATTCGCTGGATGTACGGTTGAAGGAGTCGAACGAACTCGATGCCGTCGTTGTCGTCAGTACGGGCGCCAACCGCTTCGATGCGAGCAAGACGGGCGCTGCTACCAACTTTACAGCACAGGCGATCGCAACAATTCCGACGATCGACCGCAGCATCTACGACATCGTGAAGATGACTCCGCAGGCCAGCGTCAACAAGCAGGGCGGCATGTCGTTCGCGGGCGCCAACAACCGCTACAACTCGTTCCAGATCGACGGAGCCGTGTCGAACGATGTCTTCGGACTCTCGCCTACGGGCACCAACGGCGGCCAGACGGGTACGAATGCCGTATCGCTGGACGCTATCGAGGAGATTCAGGTCGTCGTAGCTCCGTTCGACGTTCGTCAGAGCGGTTTTACGGGAGGCGGTATCAATGCCATTACCAAGTCGGGTACCAACGCCTTCAAGGGGTCGGCATATACCTATTATAACAATCAGGATTTCTTCGGCACGACGGCCGGCCACGGCGATCACGACTATGTCTATCAGGTCCAGAGCGACGGCTCAGTCAAGGCCGTGCGCCGCACGAAGCTCGAGAAGCAGTCGACTCAAACCTACGGCGTGACGCTCGGCGGTCCGATTCTCAAGGACAAGCTTTTCTTTTTTGTCAGCGGCGAGTTTTACAAGGAGAAGTACCCTTCGAGTTATTTTCCGGGGTATACGTCGGGCTATCTCAGCGAGGATCAGGCCAAGGAGATCGCCGACCGCTATGAGGCGGTAACCGGCATCCGCGATTCGTACGGCCATGGCGATTCGGGTAAACAGTCGGTGGATGTCATGGCCCGTGTGGACTGGAACATCAACCGCAACAACAAGTTGGCTGTCCGTTATCAGCTTAAAGACGCCTATCAGGACGTCTACGGTTCGGGCGCCAACACCTATTATTTTAAGAACAGCGCCTACCGGATTACGGACCAGACGCATTCGATCGTCGCCGAGTTGAATTCCCGCCTTTCGGACAATCTGTCGAACGAGCTGCGCGTGGGCGCCACGCTCGTGCGCGACAACCGCGATGTCGCCTATCAGGGGCCGACCGTGCAGATCGACAACATGAACGGTTACGACGGTAAGAAGATCTATATCGGCACCGAGTATTCGTCGGGCGCCAACAGTCTCGATCAGGACGTCTATATCATCACCGACAACCTTTCGTGGTACAAGGGCACGCACACCTTTACCTTCGGTACGCACAATGAGATCTACCACATGAACAACCTCTTCATGCAGGCGGTCAACGGTTCGTACTACTACAATTCGATCAACGATTTCGTTACGGACAATGCGTATAAGTACCAGTATAAGTATGCCGACGAGGCGCTGACGGGCAATCCGATCTGGGCCGCCACGCTCAATGCCGCGCAGTTCGGATTCTATGCGCAGGACGAGTGGAAACCCAGCCGTCGCTTTACGCTGGGCTACGGTCTGCGTATCGATATTCCGGTGCTCTTCTCCGATCCGATGGTCAATGACAAATTCAATTCGAGCGCATTCGCCGAGGGCGGGCGCAACCGCGTGGGCCGCACTCCCTCGACCAAGGTGCTATGGTCGCCCCGTTTGGGCTTCCGCTGGTATATGGATGAGAACCACCGGAATCTGCTGCGAGGCGGCGTGGGCCTCTTCACGGGCCGCGTGCCGTTCGTCTGGATTTCGAACATCTATAACAACACGGGCGTGGAACTGAAGACCATAAATGCTGAAACGAGATATGGACAGACGCTTCCTTCCTTCGCTAAGGATCCCGTGAAGGTCGGAACCGATGACAATCCCGATATCGCCATTGCCGCCAAGAATTTCAAATATCCGCAGGTGTTCCGCGCCAATCTCGCTTATGAGTTGTCGCTCGAAACGGGTTGGAAATTTACCGTCGAGGGGATTTATTCGAAGACGATGAACAACGTCTATTTCGAGAATCTCGCCGCCAAGGACGAAGGTAAAAAGGTCTATGCCATTTCGCAGGAGGCGGCCAATCCCGATAACAGTTGTACTTATTATACGACCGATACGGGAGATTTCGCTTCGATCGTCAATCTGCGCAATACGAACAAGGGGTATACCTACAACCTAAGCGCAATGGTTCAGAAGCATTTCAACATCGGCATGGATCTGATGGTGTCGTACAGTTTCGGGCACTCCTATTCGGTCAACGACGGCGGTTCGTCGGTGGCGTATTCCAACTGGAAGTATAACTATGCCCGCAATACGAACGATCCCAACGAGTTGTCGTACTCGATGTTCGACATTCCGCACAGGCTCAACGCTTCGTTGTCGTACACTTCGCGTCCTTACGCAAACGGTCGGTTGCAGACGGTCGTGGGGCTGGTTTACCGAGGGTATTCGGGCCAGCGTTACAGCCTGACGCTGAACGAGAGCGCCGATTTCAACGGCGACGGATGGCGCGGCAATTCGATGATGTATATTCCTACCGACGCCGAGATCGACAAGATGAACTGGGTCGATACGCAGGTCACGAAGACTGATCCCGTAACAGGCGACAGGACGACCGTGACGACGCGTACTGCCGCTCAGAACAAGTCGATGTTCAAACAGTGGGTCGAGAGCGATAAGTACGCCAAGGAGCATCGCGGCGAATTCGCCGAGCGGTGCGGCGCGCAGGCTCCCTTCGAGCACCATTTCGATTTCCATATCTCCGAGAACGTCGTTTACTGCAAGAAGAACAACGGAAAAGTTTCGTTCTCGATTGACATCATGAATGTCGGCAACCTTCTGAACCGCAGTTGGGGCCGTTACTATTCGGGTGCCTACAACCTGCAAATTCTGGGAATTACGGGTATGCAGCAGACTGCCGACGGCAACTATACGCCCAAGGGCTACGTCTTCTCCGGTCAGGAGCTCTACACCAGCGACGTACTCTCCCGCTGGCACATGCAGCTGGGACTGCGCGTGACCTTCTAAGAAGAGGGTTCGGTGCGAACGAAGAGCCGGACGTCACCTGTGTGACGTCCGGCTTCTTTGTACTCCGGCGGAATCAGGCTTCGGCGGCGGGGAGTTTGAGCAGCAATTCGCCGATGGCTTCGCGCAGCGTCTCTTTCGGGAGTGCGCCGGTGGCCATCTGCGGCATTCCGTCGGCGGGGATGAAGAGCAGCGTGGGAACGGAACGCACGCCGAAGGCGGTGGCCAGTTCCTGTTCGCGGTCGATGTCGACCTTGTAAATGTCCACTTCGCCGGCATATTCTTCGGAGAGCTCCTCGAGGATCGGGGAGAGCGTCCGGCAGGGTCCGCACCATGTGGCGTAGAAATCTACGATAGCCGGTCGCGAACCCAGATAATGCCATTCGGTGATGGCTGCGTCGAGATTGGCGATTTTTTCCGAGAACTCGGCTTTGGTCAGATGTGTGATTGCCATGATTTTTGGTTTTTTACGGTTATTGTACGGGGACTTTTTCGGCCTCTTCCTCCGGCAGCGGCTGCGTGCAGAAAAACCAGTCGTAGCAGTGCACGCCCTTGGCGGGACGGGTCATACGCTCTTGGGCGGCTGCGGATGAAGCGGCGGTGGGGACGATCGCTTCGTCGCCCGGATGCCAGTCGGCGGGCAGCGCGACGTTGTAGCGGTCGACGGCCTGCAGGCCGACCAGCACGCGTTTGATCTCGTCGAAGTTGCGTCCCAGCGCCAGCGGATAGTAGATGACGGCGCGGATCGTCGCTTCGGGGTCGATGAAGAAGACGGCGCGCACGGCCGACGTGGAGCTTTCGCCGGGCTGAACCATGCCGTAGAGGTTGGCGACTTTCATCGTCAGGTCGGCGATCAGCGGAAATTTCACCTCGACGTGCTGCATGCCGCGGTAGGCGATGCGGTCGTGAATGGTGCGCAGCCATGCGATGTGGCTGTACAGCCCCTCGACCGAAAGGCCGACGAGCTGGCAGTTGAGCGCTTCGAATTCGGCGTTGCGCGCCGCGAAGGTCATGACCTCGGAGGTACATACCGGCGTGAAGTCCGACGGGTGGCTGAAAAGAATGATCCAGCGTCCGGCGTAATCCTCAGGGAAGCGGATCGGGCCTTGCGTGGTGACGGCCTCGAACGAGGGGGCTTTGTCGCCGATGCGCGGCAGGGAATTGGTGTTCAGATTTTCCATATCGTTTCTTTTTTAACGGTGTGACGCGGCGGTCGACCGGAAGAAACTCTCTGGAAGTAGCGAGGCGGCTTCAGAAGCGGCGGGTGTAGGCGTGGCAATAGGGGAGCGTCCCCTTGCGGTTGTAGTAGTCTTGATGATCGATTTCGGCCGGCCAGAACGTACCGGCGGGCGTCACGCGCGTAGCGACGCGGTAGCCTTTTTGCCGGAGCAGGGCGATGAGCCGTTCGGCGACGGCGCGCTGTTCGGGCGAGGTGTAAAAAATCTCGGAACGGTACTGATCTCCGACGTCCGGTCCCTGCCGGTCGATCTGCGTGGGGTCGTGAATTTCGAAAAAGAGCCGTGCAAGCGTCTCGTAGGAGACTTTTGCCGGATCGAAGATCACGCGCACCGCTTCGGCGTGTCCCGTGGTGCGGCTGCATACCTCCTCGTAGGTGGGATGTTCGGTACGGCCGCCGATGTAGCCCGATTCGACCGAGAGGACGCCGGGCTGCCGTTCTATCATATACTCCACGCCCCAGAAACAGCCGCCGGCGAAGATCGCTGTTTCGGTCGTCTGCGCCGCTTCGGATTGCGCTCGATCGGGATGCTCCGACGCCGGTACGAAGTCGAGCGAGAGCGAGTTGACGCAGTGGCGCGTATTCTTTTCGGTGAAACGTTCGCCCGTGAAGACGTGTCCCAGATGGGCTCCGCAGCGGGTGCAGGTGATCTCGGTGCGCCGGCCGTCGGCGTCGGGCGTGCGGCGCACCGCGCCCGGAATCTCGTCGTCGAAGGCGGGCCAGCCGCATCCCGAATCGAACTTGTCTTCCGACCGGTAGAGGGGCGCGCCGCATTGACGGCAGCGGTAGAGGCCGCGCGCGCTGTGCTTGTAGTATTTCCCCGTGAAGGGAGCTTCGGTTCCCTTCTCGACGATGATCCGACGCTCGTCGGGTGTGAGCGGTTTCATATTTTGTGCATTTACCGAGAGGAGGATTCCCATGAGGGCGACTCCCCCTGCGATGATCCGTTTCATAACGCTCTGCAAGGTGTGCAACAATCGCGCCGGGGCTTACAGCAACGCCGCCGCGCCCTGCATGGCGTAGAGAATGGCGGCGTAACGCAGCGCCTTGCCCAGAAACATGGCCAGCGTGGTGATCCATACGTTGCTGCGCATCAGTCCCAGCAGGATGGCAATCGCCTCGCCGATGGACGGCAGAAAAGCGAAAAAGGCGCTCCACGCTCCTTTGCCGGCGAGGAATCGTCCGGCGCGGTCGAGCTGTTTCTCGCTGATGCCTAAGTATTTGCTGAACCATTCGCGTTTGCCCAGATGACCGATCCAGTAGCAGGTCATGCCGCCGCCGGTGTTGCCCGTCGCGGCCGCTATGAGGCAGAGCGCAGGGTCGAGTCCCATGCGGACGAGCACCACCATCACCACCTCGGAGCTGAAAGGAATGATGCTCCCCGCCACGAAAGCCGAGAGGAAAAGTCCCCAGTAGCCCCAATCGATGCAGAATTGCGTGATCGTATCCAAGAATCCTTCCATTGCGTCAGGTATCGAGCGGCCACGGCCGCAGTTCGTAGAGTTGGTTCCGCAGGCGCGGCGTGAAGCCCGCTTCGCGGATCGCCTGCTGGATGCCCTCGGCGTCGAAGCGGTTGTCGGCGCCGGCCGACGAGACGACGTGTTCCTCGATCATGATCGAGCCCATGTCGTTGGCTCCGCTGTGGAGTGCCGCCTGCGCCGTCTCGCGGCCGACGGTGAGCCATGAGGCCTGAATGTTCGGTATATTGTTCAGTATCAACCGGCTTGCCGCGATGATGCGGATGTATTCCAGCGGCGAGAAATCGGTTGCGACCCCTTCGTGTTCGAGCCGCGTGCCCGTCGAGCGGAAGATCCACGGGATGAAGGCCAGAAAGCCGGGGTTCCCTTCGGGACAGCGCGCCTGCAGGTCGCGGAGCAGCAGCAGATGGTCGACGCGCTGGCGCGGCGTTTCGATATGGCCGTATATCATGGTGGCTGACGTGGCCAATCCCAGCGTGTGGGCTTCGTGCATCACGTCGAGCCACGATCCGACCGACGGTTTGGCGGGCGAAATCGCCTTGCGGACGGCCGGATCGAGAATCTCGGCTCCGGCGCCCGGCAGCGAATCCAGTCCGGCGGCCATCAGACGGCGCAGCGTTTCGAGCGTCGAGAGACCGCTGATGCGGGCGATATGCGCCACCTCGGGCGCGCCGAGCGCGTGCAGCCGGATGCGGGGGAACATCCGTTTCAGATCGCGGAACAGCTCTTCGTAGAACGTGATGCCGAGTTTCGGGTGCAATCCGCCCTGCAACAGCAGTTGGTCGCCGCCCAGCGCGAGCGTTTGCGCAATCTTTTCGCGGTACTCCTCGCGCGTGGTGATGAAGGCCTTCTTTTCGTCGTGCGGCTTGCAGTGGAAATTGCAGAATTTACAGCCCGAGATGCAGACGTTGGTGATGTTGACGTTGCGGTCGATCTGCCATGTGACGACCTGCGGATCGGCAACCGTCGCGCGCCGCACGGCGTCGGCCGCCGCCGCCAACTCCTGCACGGGCGTGCGCTCGTAGAGGGCGTAGGCTTCGTCGCGCGTGAGCGTCGCTCGCCGCACGGCCTTGTCGAGAATCCGTCCGTTCATCAGCGGCGGCGTTTCACCTGCGGGCCTTTACGCCCTTTCTGCGGAGCGTTCGACTGCGGAGCGTCGGGCAGTACCAGATCGAAATCGAGTTGGCGTTTCTGCAGGTCGGCGCGCTTGACGCGGATGCGCACGGCGTCGCCCAGCGTGAAGCGGCGGCCCGTCGAACGGCCCGTAATGGTATATTCGGCCGGATCGAAGTCGTAGAAATCGTCGTGCATGTCGCGCATCGCCACCAGACCTTCGATGTGGTTCTCGTCGATCTCAACGAAGATGCCCCATTCGGTGATGCCCGAAATGTGACCGACGAACTCCTCGCCCAGACGCTCCTGCATGAACTCGACCATCTTGTACTTGATCGAGGCGCGTTCGGCCTCGGCGGCGATCACCTCGCGTTCCGAAGCGTGCTCGCACAGCGCCTCGAACTTCGCCTTGTCGATCGCCTTGCCGCCTTCGAGGTAGCGGGCCAGCAGCCGGTGCACCATCATGTCGGGGTAACGGCGGATGGGCGAGGTGAAGTGGGTGTAGTAGGGGAAGGCCAGTCCGTAGTGGCCGATGTTGTCGGTGGTGTAGTAGGCTTTGGCCATCGACCGCACGGCGAGCGTCGTGACGACGTTCTCTTCGGGACGGCCCTTGATCTTCTGAAAGAGCTTGTTCATCTCCTTGGCGACGGGACGGCCTTCGGAGGCTTTGAAGATGTGGCCGAAGCGGAGGATGAACTGCCGGAAACTCTGCAATTTGTCGACGTTCGGCTCGTCATGGACGCGATAGACCATCGTACGGCCCGACTTGCGCCCCTTGATTTTGCCGCAGAACTCGGCTACGCGGCGGTTGGCCAGCAGCATGAACTCCTCGATCATCTGGTTGGCCTCTTTCTGCTCTTTGAAAAAGACGCCCAGCGGCTTGCCCTTCTCGTCGAGCTTGAATTTGGCCTCAGCGCGGTCGAAACTGATCGCGCCGTTGCGGAACCGTTCGCGGCGCATGGCCTGCGCCAAGCGGTTGAGCGTGACAATCTCCTCGGCGTAGTCGCCCTGTCCGGTTTCGATCACCTGCTGCGCCTCTTCGTAGGCGAAGCGGCGGTCGGAATGGATCACCGTGCGGCCGAACCACTCGTCGAGGATTTCGAGGTTTTCGTTGAGGGTGAAGACCGCCGAGAAACAGAGACTCTCCTCGTGGGGGCGCAGCGAACAGAGTTCGTTGCTGAGCCGTTCGGGGAGCATCGGCACGGTGCGGTCGACCAGATAGACCGACGTGCCGCGCGCTTCGGCCTCGGTGTCGACCACCGAACCGGGACGCACGTAGTGGGTTACGTCGGCGATGTGGACGCCCACTTCCCAAACGCCGTCGCTGACCTTGCGCACCGACAGCGCGTCGTCGAAGTCCTTGGCGTCGGCCGGATCGACCGTGAAGGTCACGGTCTGGCGGAAGTCGCGTCGTTCGGCGTAATCCTTCTTGGTGATTTCGCCCGGAATGGCCTCGGCGGCCGCCTCGACCTCCGGTTCGAAACGGTAGGGAAGGTCGTATTCGGCCAGAATGGCGTGCATTTCGGTGTCGTTCTCGCCCGCCTTGCCCAGCACGTCGACCAACTCGCCTACGGGGCTCTTCGAACCGGGCGCCCACTCGACGATGCGCACCACGACTTTGTCGCCGTTCTTCACACGGTCGCAGTCGCGCTTGTGAAGGTAGACGTCGACGGGCATCTTGCGCGAGTCGATGCGCACGAAGACGTTGTGTTCGTTGACTTCGGCCGTGCCGACGTAGCGTTTGCGGCTGCGTTCGACGATGGCGGTGATCTCCCCTTCGGGGGCGTTGCCGCCGCGCGATTTGCGGGTCAGCACCAACTGCACGCGGTCGCCGTCGAGCGCGTTGAGCGAATTGCGGGAGTGGATGTAGATTTGCTGCTCCATCCCCTCGACCCGCACGAACATCGAGCCGGTGGCGAGCATTTCGACGATCCCTTCGAGACGGGGACGTTGGGCCGGACTCAGCCGGTATTTTTCGCGCGAGCACTCCTCGACGACGCCCGTCGCGAGCAGTTGCTCGACGATCTGCATCGTTTCGCGGCGCCCCTCCCGGCTTGCGCCGCCCGATGCCGAAGCGAGGTGGCGCAGCGAGAATTTGTTGTCGGGCAGCTGCCGGAACAGTTCCAGAATCAGCGCGGCGCGTTCGCCGCCGTTATGGGTTTGTTTCTTCGTTCTTGTCATTTTTCATTCAACAGTTTGAGGGCGAGCGCCTGCATAAAGGCGATGCCCGTTGTGATGGCCTTCTCGTCGGGGTCGAAGGTCGATGTGTGTGTGTGTCCCGACGCCGCGCCGACCCCCAGCCGGTAAAAAAGCGAGGGATAACGGTGGGTATAGAAACCGAAATCTTCGGCGGTAGTGCGCAGCGGCAGGTCGGCGACCGACCACCGTTCGGCGGCCAGCCCGCGGGCGAGAGCCGTGAGCGCAGGGTCGTTCACCACGCAGGGATAGCCCCGTCCGATGTCGACGGCGGTCTCGGTGCCGTGCCGGCGGTCGATCTCTGCGGCGATTTCGCGGATGGCGTCGTAGGCTGCGCTGCGTTGCGTTTCGTCGAAGGTGCGCAGCGTGCCTTCCATCCGCACGTCGTCGGGGACGACGTTCGTCGCGCCGTCGGCCTCCATCCGGCCGATGGAGAGCACTCGCTCCGGCAGGTTGAGGGCGAGCAGCCGTCCGACGAGTTCGGCGGCGGCGGCTACGGGATCGCGCAATTGGTTGCGCAGCGCGGCGTGGCCGCCTGCGCCGTGCACCGTGAAGCGCAGTTCGTCGCTCGAAGCCATGTATTTGCCCGCGCGGAAACCGAACGCGCCCACTTCGAGCGACGGCTCGACATGTTCGCCCACGACGGCCGCGACGTCATAGCCGGCGAACGGCTCCTCCGCCAGTACCAGCGATGCGCCGCCCGGGTTGCACTCCTCGCCGGGCTGGAAAAGCCCGAAAAGCGTTCCCTCGAAGTCGCGCAAACGATTGAGTTCCTGCAATACGCCCATCAGCACCGCGGTGTGGATGTCGTGGCCGCAGGCGTGCATCGCCCCTTCGATCTCCGAACGCCACGCGACGTCGGTCTCTTCGTGAATCGGCAGCGCGTCGATGTCGGCGCGCAGGACGACGGCGCGGCGCAGATCGCCGTGCCCCTCGATGCGCGCCAGCAGGCCCGTACGGGCGACGGTGCGGTGGGCGATGCCCACCGCACCGAGCGAACGTGCGATGCGGTCGTGCGTTCCGGTCTCGCGGAACGAGAGTTCGGGGCGGCGGTGCAGCGCGCGGCGGAAGGCGATGATATCCAACTCTTCGGCCATATCAGAAAACCTCCTTGATGATTTGTCGTACGTTTTCGGCGCGTCCCATCGTGTAAAAATGGATCACGGGTACGCCGGCGGCTTTCAACCGACGGCACTGGTCGACGGCCCATTCGACGCCGATGCGGCGGATCGCCTCGGGGCTGTCGGCGTGCGCTTCGACCTCGCGGCGCAGCGCTTCGGGCAGCGTGATGGCGAAGGTCTCGGGCAGCAGCGTCAATTGCCGCAGCGTCGAAAGCGGTTTCACGCCCGGAATGATCGGCACCGTGATCCCCGCCTCGCGGCAGCGGCGGATGAAGCCGACGATGCGTTCGGCGTCGTAGCAGATCTGGGTCATGACGTAATCGGCTCCGGCATCGACTTTGGCTTTGAGATGACGCAGGTCGCTCTCGGCGTCGAGCGCGTCGACATGTTTTTCGGGATAACCCGCCACGCCGATCGAGAATTTCGAGTGGTGGCACTCCTCCACCTCGCCGTCGACGAATTCGCCGCGGTTCATCGCCGCGATCTGCCGTACGAGGTCGATGGCGTGGGAATGTCCGTGGGGGTGGGGCATGAAGTGGCGTTCGTTGGGGCCGCAGTCGCCGCGCAGCGCCAGCACGTTGTGCAGACCCAGAAAGTCCATGTCGATGAGCGCGTCCTCGATGTCGTAACGAGACAGGCCGCCGCAGATCAGGTGCGGAACCACCTCGATGCCGAAGCGGTCGCGGATGGCGGCCGAGATGCCTACCGTGCCCGGACGCCGCCGTACGCGGTGCCACTCGACGTGGCCGTCGGGGGTGACGCTCTCCTTGATGCTTTCGCGGTGGAAGGTGATGTTGATGAAAGCGGGGTCGAATTCGCTCAGCGCCTCGACCGTTGTGAAGACGCTGCGCGTGCCGTCGCCTTTGAGGGGCGGCAGCAACTCGAACGAGAAGCGGGCGGCGCCTCGCGCGGAGGCTTCGCGGATGATATCCAGTACGTTCATGTTCAGACGTTGTTCGGAATGATTTTTTTCAGGGTTTCGACCGTCAGTTCCCGCCGCTTCGCGTAGTCGCGCAGTTGTTTGACGTCGATCTGTCCGATCGAGAAGTAGCGGGCGTCGGAGAAGAAGAGTCCGCAGAGCGCTTCGCCCGGCGAGATCATCCAGTTCTCCGTCAGCCGCATGCGGGTCGTCTGTTCGACGGCGAGCAGGTCGAACACGTCGCGTTTGAGCGAGTGGTCGGGCGAGGCGGGGTAGCCGAAGGCCATGCGCAGACCGCGGTACCGGCCTGCAATGATCTGCTGCGGGGTGAGTTCCGGTCCGGTTTCATAGCCCCACATCTGCCGCCGAGCGAAGCTGTGCACCGCCTCGGCGAAGGCTTCGGTGAGGCGGTCGGCGAGCAGTTTGGCCATGATGGCCGAGTAGTCGTCGCCCTCGGCGCGGAACTTGTCGCAAAGCTCCTGCAAGCCGATTCCGGCCGTGAGGGCGAAGGCGCCGATATAGTCGGTCGCGCCGTCGCGCTCGTCGGCGATGAAATCCGACAGGCAGAGATTCTCGGCGCCGCGCGTCTGGTTGCGCAGCATGGCCAGCGTATGCCGGCGGCCTTTGAGGTCGGTCAGGAGGATGTCGTCCTTGCGGCTGACGGCGGGGAAGATGCCCACGACGCCTTGCAGGGTCAGAAGCCGCTCGTTGGCGATGCGGCGCAGGAGCGCCTGCGCGTCGTCGAAGAGCTTGCGCGCCTCGGCTCCCCGTTCGGGATGTTCGAAAAGAGCGGGGTAGCGTCCTTTGAGCCCCCATGCGGGGAAGAAGAAGTTCCAGTCGATGAAGGGTTCGACGTCGGCGATGTCGAAGTCGGGAAAGACGAGCCGTCCCGTGTGAGCCGCAGGCGCGATTTCGGATGCGGGGCGCGGCCGGCGGTTGCGGCGCGCCTCGACGATGGGAAGGATGTTGCGCATCCGCTCGCTGCGCAGGTAGTCGTCGCGCAGTTGTTGCTGGCCGGCCTGCACCTCGGCGATGTACGCTTCGCGGCCGGCGCCGAGCAGGGCCGCGAGAATACGGTTGTTCTCGCTCGCGTCGCGCGAATGGATGACCGCCGTCGTCGTGCAGGGAGCGATCTTCACGGCCGTATGCAGATCGGAGGTGGTGGCGCCGCCGATGATGAAGGGAATGTGCAGCGAGCGTTGCTCGGCCTCCTCGACGACGTGGATCATCTCGTCGAGCGACGGGGTGATCAGGCCGCTCAGGCAGATGGCGTCGGCGCCCCATGCGGCCGCCTCGTCGACGATGCGCTGCGCCTCGACCATCACGCCCAGATCGCGGATTTCATAGCCGTTGCAGGCCATTACCACCGAGACGATGTTCTTGCCGATGTCGTGAACGTCGCCCTTGACCGTGGCCACGATCACCTTGCCCGCCGAAGAATTGCCGGCGGCGTTTCGTTCGATATAGGGGGTCAGCACCGCCACGGCGCGTTTCATCACGCGCGCCGATTTGACGACCTGCGGCAGGAACATCTTGCCCTCGCCGAAGAGTTCGCCCACGCGCGCCATGGCGCGCATCAGCAGCCGGTCGATCACCTGCATCGGGTCGCCCAGTTCGCGGTAGGCTTCGAGCGTGTCGGCCTCGATATGGTCGGTCACTCCTTTGAGCAGTGCGTATTCGATGCGTTCGGCCAACGATCGGGTGCGCCACTCCTCTTCGTGCGCAGGGCCTTCGGCGGTCGGATCGGTGCGGAGTCGCTGGGCGTATTCGATGAGCCGCTCCGCAGCGTCCGGCCGGCGGCAGAGGACGACGTCCTCGACGCGTTCGAGCAATGCGGGTTCGATGTCGCTGTATACTTGCAGCAACTGCGGGTTGACGATGCCCATGTCCATTCCCGCCGCAATGGCGTGGTAGAGGAAGACCGAGTGCATCGCCTCGCGCACGGCGTTGTTGCCGCGAAAGGCGAACGAGAGGTTCGAGACGCCGCCCGAGACCTTGGCGTGGGGCAGGCGCTCCTTGATCCAGCGCGTGGCTTCGATGAAGTCGAGCGCATAACGGTCGTGCGCCTCGATGCCTGTGGCGACGGCCAGTACGTTCGGATCGAAAATAATATCTTCGGGCGGGAATCCCGCTTCGGTCAACAGTCGGTAGGCGCGTTCGGCCACCTCGATCTTGCGGGCGTAGGTGTCGGCCTGCCCCCGTTCGTCGAAGAGCATCACTACAGCCGCCGCGCCGTAGCGGCGGATGGCTGCGGCTCGTTCCAGAAAGGGCGCTTCGCCCTCTTTGAGCGAGATGGAGTTGACGACGCTCTTGCCCTGCACGACTTGCAGGCCGGCTTCGAGCACCTCCCATTTCGACGAGTCGATCATCACCGGCACGCGGGCGATCTCCGGTTCCGAAGCCATCAGATTCAGAAAGTGCCGCATGGCCTGCGGGCCGTCGATCAGGCCGTCGTCCATGCAGACGTCGACCACCTGCGCCCCTGCGTCGACTTGCGCGCGAGCCACGGTGAGCGCTTCGTCGTAGCTGCCTTCGCGGATGAGCCGCGCGAAGCGAGCCGAGCCGGCCACGTTGGTGCGTTCGCCGATGTTGACGAAATTGGCTTCGGGGACGATGCGCAGCGGTTCGAGTCCGCTCAGCACGGTGATATGACGGCGTGCGGGCCGCGGTCGCGGCGTGTAGTCGCCCACGATCTTCGACAATTCGAAGATATGCTCGGGCGTGGTTCCGCAGCAGCCGCCGATGATATTGACAACGCCGCGGCGCATGTATTCGGCGCAGTCGGCGGCGAACATCGCCGGCGTTTCGTCATAGCCGCCCATGATATTGGGCAATCCGGCGTTGGGGTGAGTCGAAATACGAGTTTCGGCTACTGCGGCCAGCCGTTCCAGATAGGGGAGCAGCTGTTTGGCGCCGTAAGCGCAGTTCAGTCCGACCGACAGCGGTTGTGCGGGAGCCACCGAGGCGTAGAAAGCCTCGACGGTCTGTCCCGAAAGGGTACGCCCCGATGCATCGGAGAGCGTGCCGGAAACCATGACCGGCACGCGGATGCCGCGGGCGCGGCATTCGTCGTCGATAGCGGCCAGTGCCGCCTTGGCGTTGAGCGTATCGAAAACGGTTTCGACCAGCAGCAGGTCTACGCCGCCGTCCAATAAACCCCGTACCTGTTCGCGGTAGGCCGTGCACATCTCGGTGAAGGCGATGTTGCGGGCGGCGGGATTGTTGACATCGGCCGACATCGAGAGCGTGCGGTTGGTGGGGCCGATCGAACCGGCGACGAAGCGCGGTTTTTGCGGATTGCGTTCGGTGAAGGCGTCGGCTGCTGCGCGGGCCGTTTCGGCTGCTGCGCGGGCGATCGTGTAGGCGTGCTCCTCCAGCCCGTAGTCGGCCAGCGAGACGGCGTTGGCGTTGAACGAGTCGGTCTCGATGATATCGGCCCCCGCCGCAAGGTATTTTTCATGAATTTCACGCACCACGTCGGCGCGGGTCAGCGCCAGCAGGTCGTTGCAGCCCCGGAGTTGCCGCTCCCAGTCGCGGAATCGTTCGCCGCGGTAGGCCGCTTCGTCCAAGCCGTAGCCCTGCACCATCGTGCCGAAGCCGCCGTCGAGCAGCAAAATGCGCTGGGAAAGTATCTCTTCGATCGGTTTTCTCATTTCTTGACGATTTCGATTTCAAATAACCGGCTCCAATTCTTTCCCGTGACGAAGATCCGCTTGGCGGAGGGGTCGTAGGCGATGCCGTTCAGCACGTCGGTGGTGGGGGAGATCTCCTTTTCGGGCAGCAGCCCCGCGAGGTCGACGACGCCCTCGACGACGCCCGTTGCAGGATCGATGATGACGATCTGATCGGTGGTGTAGACGTTGGCCCAGATTTTCCCCTCGATCCACTCCAATTCGTTGAGGAACTGCACGGTTCGGCCGGCAGCCGTGACGGTGATCTTCCGCCCGCGGCGGAATGTCGCCGGATCGACCTCCCAGATATGCTCCGAACCGTCGCTCATATAAAGCGTCTCGCCGTCGGTCGTGAGACCCCATCCTTCGCCCGCATAGCGTACGTCGCGGAGTTTCTCGAAGGTCCGCGCGTCGTAAATATGGGCGGTGTTGTTCTGCCACGTGAGCTGGTAGATCTGGTCGCCCACGCGGGCGATCCCCTCGCCGAACTCGTTCTTGGGCAGCCGTACGAGGACTTCGGCGCGTCCTGTCGCCGGATCGAGCCGCTGGATGACCGAAGCGCCGTACTGGCCGGTGCTTTCCCAAAGTGCGCCTCCGTCGAAATAGAGCCCCTGCGTATAACTGGTCCGCAGGTGCGGATAACTCGCCTTCACGACATAAGTATAGTGGACGGGCTCGACCGGCGTCAGTGCGGCCGATGCCGCCGGAGCCGGTCGCCGGCCGGCGCAGCCTGCGGCGAGCGTCAGCAAAAGAAGCGGTAAACTCGGTTTCACTCTTTTAGTGTGTATATATCTTACAAAAATACAAATTAAAACCGGAAATGAAAAATCGAATCTTGTTCTCTGTTTTCTCGAAGGGGAATAATGCGGACTTCGAATGATAAAATAGGAGAAGATCGTTCGTCGCTTTCGTATTGTCAGGCTTGTCGAATCGGGCCCGATTCCCTAATCTTAATCTCTTTTATGGTCTTATACCAAAAAAGAGAGTTGCTGTACAGCAACTCTCTTTTTTCAGTGGTACCACCAGGAATCGAACCGGGGACACAAGGATTTTCAGTCCTTTGCTCTACCAACTGAGCTATGGCACCATCCCGATCTGAGCCGGATTTCGTTCAAATCGTGGTGCAAAGTTAAGGATAATTTTCAAAAATCCAAACTCTGCATAAATTTTTTCATCGGGCTCCCGATGGGTTCCGCGTCTCTTCGGACGGAGAATGCCCAATTCCTGTCCGAACCGGCTCGGCTCCCGGATTCAATGAGCCGACGACCGCATGACTTCGACGATTCGCACGTCGATACCGGACTCCTGCAATTGTTCGACCACGATCGGCGAAACGCCGTCATCGGTAATGACCATATCGATCCGGTCGATGTCGCACATCTTACAGAATCCTCGGCGGCCGAATTTCGACGAGTCGACCAACGCGATCACCTTCTGCACCGTTTCGATCATCATCAGCGCCAGATGTCCGCCCATCAGATTGGTCGTCGTCACGCCGTAATTCAGATCGAATCCGTCCATCCCGAAAAAGAGCTTGCTGCATGAAAACTGCCGAAGCATCTGTTCGGCGAAAGGACCCACTACTGAAAACGAACTGCTGCGCAGAATGCCGCCGAGCTGGATCACCGTGCATTCGTCGTTCTCGGCCAGCGTCGAGGCGACGCTCAGCGAGGTGGTGATCGCCGTCAGCTCCTCCACGCCCCGAATCTCGCGTGCCATGGCGAGGGTTGTCGTACCCGAAGCGATGAGGATCGTGTCGCGCGGCTCCACGAGCCGCGCGGCATAGGCTCCGATGGCGCGTTTCTCGTCGGAATAGAGTTTTTCCTTGTCGTTGACATGGCGATCCTGAATATAAGGATTGGCCAGAATTGCCGAGCCATGTACGCGGTAGAGCATCTGCTGCTGTTCGAGCAGCGTCAGGTCCTTGCGGATCGTAACTTCCGAGACGCTGAGCAGATGTGCCAACTGCGAAACGGACAACGATGTCTGTTGGTGCAGCAGCGCCATGATCCGTCGATGCCGCTCGTTTATTACCGCAGGGACGGGATTCGGGTTTTCAGGAGAGGGTTTCATGGTTCGTCTATTTTATAGCCTGTCGGAACAGCGGAATGCTTTCGTCGAGGGTCATTCCCTTGCGATAGATACCAGCCGTGCCGCCGACAAAAATAGAGGCTCCCATATCGCGCATGAGTTTGGCGCGTTCGCAGCTTACGGAACCGTCGACTGAGATTTCCACTTCGGGGTGACCGTTTTCATCCAGAAAACGGCGGGCGACGGCAACCTTGTCAAGAATGCCGTCGATGAGTTTTGCGCCGGCGAAACCCGGGTTGACCAGCATGAGGATCACCCATTCGATTTCGTCGAGATAGGGCTTCAATGTTTCGACCGGTGTTGCGGGATTCACCACCAGTCCGAAATGCGCTCCGCGCGCCCGAACGGCTTTCGCCAGTTCGTGCAGCTGCTCGCCCAGTTCGACGTGCAGCGAGATCCGGTCGCCCGGACGAATGTCCATCGCCTCCATGATCGGAAGCGGCTGTTCGGCCATCAGATGAATGTCGAGCGGCAATTCGGTTACGCGGTGCATCGCCGCGATGAAATCGACGCCGAACGTGAGATTGGGCACGAAATGGGCGTCCATCACATCTACGTGGAGGTAGTCCACGCCGTTACGTTCCAACTGTTTGATATCGCGTTCCAGATTCATCAGGTCGGAGCACATGACCGAAACCGATATTTTTCCTTCTTTGAGTTGCATGATGTTTTATGCTTGTAGATTGATCTTTTTCTCTCGTTCGGCGTTGAACTTCGCCGCCGCTTCGTAGCCGTCGCCTTTGGCGTTCCAGATCGTGGCGATGGTCAGCATCCCGACGACCGCGAAGGCGAGGATTACGATATAGGCGCTGCTCCATCCGTAGTGATCGGCCACGAATCCGAATCCCACGCCCGAAATCAGCGTGCTGGCATAACCGAAGATTCCCAGAATGCCGTTGGCGCTGGCGGCCGCCTCCTTGGTCGCCTGATTGGCCGCCGCGATCCCCAGCAACGCCTGCGGGCCGTAGATGAAGAAGGCGATCATCGTGAAGGGAATCGCCAGCACCCACGCGGAGGCCGTGTCGGGAATAAACCAGAAGATCGTCGTCATGATGATTGCTCCGAGCATGCAGAATACGCAGGTGCGGTGAGCCCGGCTGCCGAAAATGTGATCGGTCGCCCAGCCGGCGACGACCATGCCGAGGTTGCCGCCCACGAATTCGAAAACGGCGACCATGATCGCGGCCACGGCGACCGACACGCCCTTCGATCCGGGCAAGAGCATCATGCCCCAGTCGAGCATCGAGAACCGGACGATGTAGACGAAGAAATTGGTGATCGCCAGCACCCAGATAATCGGGTTCCCGAAGACCATCCGCCGCAGGAACGCCTTGTGATAGGCGGCGTCCGACGTAGCGGCCTTCCTGTCCTCTTCCTTTTCGGGCGGTGCGGCCTGCGCCTCCAACTCGGGCAGCCCGACCGAAGAGGGCCTGTCGCGCAGCGTAAGATACAGGGCTCCGGCGCCGACGAGCGAAATAGCCGCCGGAATCAGGAAGCAAAGTCGCCATGCGCTGTTGTCGAAATGATGAACGAGTACTGCGCCCAGTACGAAAATCAGACCGGCGCCGATCGAATGCGACATGTTCCAGATCGACATCTTGGTCGCCAGTTCGTTGGCCGGCACCCAATGGGTCATCAGCGGCGAGACGGGCGGTACGCCCATGCCCTGAAAGTATCCGTTCAACAGCAGGATGGAACCCATGATGATCGTCAGCGCCGTGATGTATTCGCTGCCGCCGGCCGCGCCCGTAATGAGCATGGCCATCTTATCGCTGAAACCGAAGCCGATATTGATCAGGGCGCAAAGGGCCAGACCCAGCGCCATGAATTTGCGGGCGCTGACGCGGTCGGCGATAAATCCGTTGACGAAACGCGATACGCCGTAAATGACGCCGTTGAGGGTCAGGAAGATGCCGAGTTGCGTCTTGGTAATTCCGAAAGTGGCTTCGATACTCGGCATGGCGGTATTGAAGTTCTTGCGGACGAAATAATAGAGGGCGTAACCGATCATCGAGACAATGATGGTACGGGTTTGCCAGTACTTGAATTTTTTCGTCTGTTCTGGAGTCATCTATCGTTTTGAATTTGGGTTTTCCGTTTTTCGGCATCAGGCCGTCCGAATAATAAAAGCAGTCCCTCCTGTTTCGACTGCTTATGCAAATGTAAGTAAAAATTCGTAAAAAACAACAGAAAAGCGGGCGGTCTTGTGAAATTTCGATTTTTTTCTTTACATTTGTAATATATTCGGATTGTATATTTCGGAATAATATAAACCTAACTCATTACTCGAAAATGAAAAGACTTCTCTTACTTGCAGCGGTTCTGCTGTCGCTGCCCCTTGCGGGTTTGGCGCAACCCTCGGTACACGTCGCTTCCGGCCCTTACCTGCAGGCGGTCGGCGAACGGGAATTCACCGTGGTCTGGACAACCAATATCGACGCCGTTTCGTGGGTCGAGATCGCACCCGACGACGGCACTCATTTCTACAACACCGAGCGGCCGAAATATTATCAGGTGCTCAACGGCCGTCGTCCGATCGGCAAACTCCACGTGGTGAGGGTGACGGGATTGGAACCCGCCACGACCTATCGCTACCGCGTCATGCAGAACGGCGTTCTTCTGAACGAAGGCCGCAAGCGCGTGATCTTCGGCGAAGGCTTCGGCAGCGATATTCTGCACCACAAGCCGTTCGAGGTGACGACGCTCGACAAGTCGAAGAGCGAGATCGCCTTCTCGGTGGTGAACGACATGCACGAACACGACTCCATCCTGCGGGTACTCTATAAGGACGTCAAGCCCGGCAAATACGATTTCGTCTGCTTCAACGGCGACATGACCACGTCGATCGACGCCGAGAGCGAACTCTTCGACAACTACCTCGCCTCCTCTTCGAAACTCTTCGCCGCCGACACGCCGCTCTGCGTGGCGCGTGGCAACCACGAGAATCGCGGTACGTTCGCCATGGAGTGGATGAACTACTTCCCCTCCTCTACGGGTAAGCCCTATTTCTCGTTCCGTCAGGGCCCCGTCTACTTCATCGTACTCGACAGCGGCGAGGACAAGCCCGACAGCGACATCCGCAACATGGACCTGATGCGTTCCGACGACTTCCGCGCCGAAGAGACCGCGTGGCTCGAACAGGTGGTCGAGGAGCCCGATTTCAAGAGCGCGCCCGTCAGGATCGTCTTCTGTCACATGCCTCCCTCGCCCGGCGGCTGGCACGGCGGTTCCGAGGTGGCCCGGCTCTTCGTCCCGATTCTCAACAAGGCGGGCATCGACCTGATGCTTGCGGCGCATATCCACCGCTACAAGTTCTGGGACAAGGGTGAGAACGGCTGCGATTTCCCCGTGCTGTGCAATCCCAACCTGACCCGTATGGACGTGAAGGCGGACGCACGCAACATCGACGTGAAGATTTACGACGCTTCGGGTGCACTCAAACACCAGAACAAATTCACGAAATAAGCGTTCGGTGACGATTTCCGGCGCCGTTCTTCGAACTCGAAGAACGGCGTTTTTTATCGCTGGAAATAGTCCCTATTCCGAGGATTTTTCCTATCTTTGTATGGATTATATATTTTAATATATTGGTCAACGTTTTCGGCTTCGTCGGATAACGTGACCGGAAGGCGGATTGGGAAATGCGGCCAAAGGCCGCGGGTAACGGCAGCCGGAGCTACGGAACGCGATTATATACTTTGATGTACCGCCCGTCAAAAGGCCGATATTGCCGCTTGCGGCACGAAGTCCCCTGCGAGGAGGGGATTTAGGGGAGGGTCAGACTTATATACGACGCCGAAGGCGGCGAGAATGACGCTCGCATACGATTGGTACAGTCAAGTATGTAATTGCCCTACGGAAGGGTATATGGTTCCCGATGAAACGGCTGCGACCCGATTCGCCGGAGCCGAGTCGGACATGATGTTACAGGAAATACAATTTAACGCAATACGGTTATGAACAGCAAATATGCTCTGCCCAAAGACGGGGGATTGATCGTCGGCTCGGCGCCGAGCGACATCATCCGCCGCTATGAAAAGATTCCCGCCTCGGTTTTCGAACATGAATCCGACGGCGTGCAGTATGTTGCCGACCTGATCGTGCGGGCGATCAAGAAACACAACGAATATTCGCTTTCGAACGAGATTTTCGAAGATGTGCAGCCCTTCATTCTGGGGCTTACTACCGGTCGTACGCCGTTGGGACTCTACCGCGAGTTGGTACGCCGGTATCGGGAGGGAATGGTGAGTTTCGCCAATGTCGCGGTTTACAGCCTCGACGAATTCTATCCCATCGAAGCCTCGGAGCCGCAGAGCCGCAACTACCGTATTCACGAGGAGTTCCTCAATCATATCGACATTCTGCCCGAGAACATCCATATCCCCGACGGGACGGTCGCCGAATCGCGCATCTCGCGTTACTGCGAATCCTACGATCGGGCGATCAGCCGCATCGATCTGATGATTATCGGCGTCGGCGAACAGGGGCAGCTCGGTTTCAACGAGCCCGGTTCCTACGAAAAGTCGCGCACGCGGTTGGTACAGCTGTCGCACGACTCGCGCAAAATCCAGTCGTCGGCCTTTTCGAGCATCGACGATACGCCCAAAATGGCCATTACGATGGGCATCGATACCATCATGCGCGCCGACAAGATCGTGCTGATGGCTTGGGGCGAGGAGAAGGCCGATGTAATTCATAAGGTCGTCGAGGGGCAGATCACCGACCAAGTGCCCGCCACAGCCTTGCAGGAGCATCACAACATCGAGGTAGTTATCGACGAAAACGCCGCAGGAAAGCTCACGCGCGAGGTGGCGCCATGGTTGGTCGGCCCCTGCGAATGGACGCCCAAGTTTATCCGCAAGGCGGTCATCTGGCTTTGCGGCGTCGTGCAGAAACCGATCCTGAAACTCACTCATTCGGACTATATCGAGAACTCGTTGGGCGAGCTGCTCGAAGCCAAAGGGCCGTACGACAAGATCAACATCGACGTTTTCAACGATCTGCAACATACCATCACCGGCTGGCCCGGCGGTAAGCCCAATGCCGACGATTCGACGCGTCCCGTTTCGTCGAAACCGTTCCCCAAAAAGGTGCTGATCTTCTCGCCCCATCCCGACGACGACGTGATCTCCATGGGCGGCACTTTCATCCGTCTGGTCGATCACGGCCACGACGTGCATGTCGCTTACGAAACGTCGGGTAATTTCGCCGTCAATGACGACATCGTTCTGCAACAGCTCGACACGGCGCGCGAACTGGGCTTCACGGATCGCTTCGACGAAGTGAAGCGCATCATCGACAACAAGGTGAAGGGGCAGCCCGAACCGCGCGAACTGCTGGATATCAAGGCGGCGATCCGCCGCGCCGAGGCCAAAGCCGCCGACCGTTCGTTCGGTCTCGATCCGTCACATATTCATTTTCTCAATTTGCCTTTCTATGAAACCGGCGGGTTGAAGAAGGCGCCGCTTTCCGAGAAGGATATCGATATCATCGTCCGTCTGCTGCGCGAGATCGAGCCCGACCAGATTTATGCTGCGGGCGATCTGGCCGATCCGCACGGTACGCACCGCACTTGCATGGAGGCCGTTCTGGGGGCTTTGGAGATCACAAAGGACGATCCTTGGATCAAACGCTGCCACCTGTGGCTCTATCGCGGCGCTTGGCTGGAGTGGGATTTGGGAATGGTCGACATGGCCGTGCCGCTTTCGCCCGACGAGTTGATCAAGAAGCGTCACGCTATCTACCGCCATGTCTCGCAAAAGGACATCGTGCCTTTTCCGGGCAGCGACACCCGTGAATTCTGGCAGCGCGCCGAGGAGCGTACGCAGAATACCGCGCGTCTCTACGACAAGTTGGGCATGGCCGAATATCAAGCCATCGAGGTCTTCGTAAAAATGTTCTGAAACGTAACATCAAATAAGATTCTATGAGACTGATTATTGAAGAGAACGACGTGAAAGCCGGCCAGTGGACGGCACGCTACATCGTCGCGCAGATCAAAAAGAAGGCGGCCGAGACCGATCGCCCGTTCGTGCTGGGGCTTCCCACCGGTTCGACTCCCGTGGAGACCTACAAAGAGCTGGTTCGCCTCTACAAGGCAGGCGAGGTATCGTTCAAAAACGTTGTCACGTTCAATATGGACGAGTATGTGGGTATCCCCGAGGATCACCCCGAGAGCTACCACACCTTCATGCGCAAGCACTTCTTCGACCATGTCGACGTACCGGTCGGAAACATCAATATTCTCGACGGCAACGCTCCCGACCTGCAGGAGGAGTGCGAGGCGTACGAGCGTAAGATCGTCGCCGCAGGCGGCATCGACCTCTTTTTGGGCGGTATCGGCGAGGACGGACATATCGCCTTCAACGAGCCCTATTCGTCGCTTGTGTCGCGTACGCGCGTGATGACGCTCACGCCCGAGACCATCGCCGTCAATTCCCGTTTCTTCGACAACGACGTGAATAAGGTTCCCAAGCAGGCGATGTCGGTCGGCGTGGCCACCATCATGGATTCCCGTCAGGTCATCATTCAAGCCTTCAGCCACAAGAAGGCGCGCGCGCTGAAGCACGGCGTCGAGGGATGTTACTCGCACGAGTGGACGATCTCGGCGCTGCAGGTTCATCCGGCAGGCATCATCGTTGCGGACGAGGCGGCCGTAGGGGAGTTGAAGGTCAATACCTACCGTTATTTCCGCGAGTTGGAGAAGACCGAGCGGTTGTAAAAACCGATAAGAACGGAATCGTGTGACGGGGCGGTCAAAAAGACCGCCCCGTCATATATTACGATGTGTGAAATCGCTTCGAACCTTGACCGTCGCGATTCCTTGGAAAAAACGGGAGAGACGCTTTCAAAGCGTCTCTCCCGTTTTTCAAACCGGCGTCTCCGCCAATTACGGTTTCCGATTATCTGTTCAGCATCGCTTTGACCTCCTTGGCGACGGTCTCGCCGTTGTAGCCGAATTCCCGGTCGAGCACCGTATAGGGCGCCGAGAAGCCGAACATGTCGTGGCCGTGAACGAAACCCTTCTCTCCGACCAGTCCCAGCAGCGTCACGGGCAGTCCCGAGGTCATACCGTAGCGCGCGACGCCGGCGGGCAGTACGGATTCCTGATAGGACTGCGGCTGATCGCGGAACAGCCCCTCGCTCGGAACGCTCACGATGCGCGCCCTGATGCCCTCCTGCGCCAGCAGTCCGGCGCCTTCGACGAGCGTCGCCACCTCCGAACCCGAAGCGACCATCACCACGTCGGGCTTCGCCGCATCGGCGACGACGTAGGCGCCCTTCGTGAGCTGCGCGGCCTCCTCGCGGCGGCTGGCGGCCAGCGCGGGCAGGTTCTTGATGTTCTGCCGCGACAGGATAAGCGCGACGGGACGCTTCTCCTCCAACGCGAGTTTCCACGCCGCGATCGTCTCTTCGCCGTCGGCGGGACGCAGCACGACCATCGACCGTTCGCCTGCGTGATTGCGCAGATGCTCCATCAGACGGATTTGCGCCTCGTGCTCGATGGGCTGGTGCGTCGGTCCGTCCTCGCCCACGCGGAACGAGTCGTGCGTCCAGATATAAATTACATGCAGGTGCATCAACGCCGAGAGGCGCACCGCAGGTTTCATGTAGTCCGAGAATACGAAGAACGTTCCGCAGGCCGGAATCACGCCGCCGTGCAGCGCCATGCCGTTCATGATGCAGGCCATCGTCAGCTCCGAGACGCCCGCTTGGAAGAACTTGCCGCTGAAATCGCCCTTCGAGAAGGCTTTGGTCTTTTTCAGGAAGCCGTCGGTCTTGTCCGAATTCGACAGGTCGGCCGAAGCGACGATCATGTTCTCCACCTTGTCGGCCAGCAGGCCCAGCACCGTCGCCGAAGCGGCGCGCGTGGCCACGTCGGCCTTCATCTCGATGGCCTTGTAGTCGATAGCGGGGAGTTCGCCCGCGAGGAACGCGTCCATTTTGCAGGCCAGCTCTTTGTTGGCGGCGCGCCATTCGGCTTCGACGGCTTTTTGAGCCTTGACCCATGCGCGCAGCTCTTCGCGGCGTGTGGCGTAGAGCTCCTTCGACTCCTCGAAGACGACGAACGGGTTCTCGGGGTCGCCGCCCAAGTGTTTCACCGTGGCGGCGATGTCGGCGCCGGCGGCCGAGAGCGGCTGGCCGTGCGTCGAAACCTTGTTTTCATACGACGCGCCGTCGGCCGCCACCGCACCCTTGCCCATCACCGTACGGCCGATGATAAGCGTAGGACGTTCGGTTTCGGCATTCGCGGCATGCAGCGCGGCGCGGATCTCGCCGACCGACTGTCCGTCGACGTGGAGCACGTTCCAGCCCCAAGCCTTGTATTTGGCGCCTACGTCCTCGGTATCCACCTCGTCGACCTTGGTCGAGAGCTGAATGTTGTTCGAGTCGTAGTACATAATCAGGTTCGACAGTCCCAGATGGCCTGCGATACGGCCCACGCCCTGCGAAATCTCCTCCTGCACGGCGCCGTCCGAAATATAGGCGTAGGTCTTATGCGCCTGCCACTCGCCGAAGCGGGCGACCATGAAACGCTCGGCGATCGCAGCGCCCAATGCCATTGCATGGCCCTGACCCAGTGGGCCGGAGGTGTTCTCCACGCCGCGCAGCACGTCGACTTCGGGGTGGCCGGGCGTACAGCTTCCCCATTGGCGGAACGATTTGAGATCGTCCATCGTATAGTTGCCCGCCAGCGCCAGCACCGAATAGAGCATCGGCGACATGTGGCCCGGATCGAGGAACAACCGGTCGCGGAAAGGGTAGCGCAGATCGTCGGGATCGTAGCGCAGGAATTCGGCGTAAAGTACGTTGATGAAATCGGCGCCGCCCATCGCGCCGCCCGGATGGCCGGATTTGGCCTTTTCGACCATCGATGCCGCCAGCACGCGGATATTGTTCGCCGCACGCGTCAGTTTTGCATTGTCTGCCATATTCTCAGTTGTTTAGTAGTTCTTTCAATCGTAGTGCGAAGATAATGCAGGTCGAAAGCGGAACCGGCGCAGCCTATCTTTGCCACGGATTAATCCGTGGCAAAGATAGTAATATTTTATTATCCTACCTTTTTCAGTTCTACAAAATTTGCCTTTTCTATCTTTTCCTTAGCGTATGGAAGCGTCACGCGAAACTCTGTACATCCGGCCGACGGGATGTCGAACATCGTATCCATCATCACCGCTTCGCAGATCGAACGCAGACCGCGGGCGCCGAGCTTGTAGACGATGGCGCGGTCGACGATGTAGTCGAGCACCTCCTCGTCGAAGGAGAGCGTCACGCCGTCCATCTCGAACAGGCGCAGGTATTGTTTGACGATGGCGTTCTTCGGCTCGGTGAGAATTGAGCGCAGCGCCTCGCGTTCGAGCGGCTGCATGTAGGTCAGCACCGGCAGACGCCCCACCAGTTCGGGGATCAGACCGAACGATTTGAGGTCCTGCGGCATCACGTACTGCATCAGATTCGAACGGTCGATCGGATCTGCGCCGGCCCGTCCGTAACCCATCGCACGCGTGTTGAGGCGCTGGGCGATCTTGCGTTCGATGCCGTCGAACGCGCCGCCGCAGATGAAGAGGATGTTGCGCGTATCGACCTGAACGAATTTCTGGTCGGGGTGCTTGCGCCCGCCCTGCGGCGGAACGTTGACCGTTGTCCCTTCGAGAATCTTCAGCAGCGCCTGCTGCACCCCTTCGCCCGACACGTCGCGCGTAATGGAGGGGTTGTCGCCCTTGCGGGCGATCTTGTCGATTTCGTCGATAAAGACGATCCCCCGTTCGGCCGCCGCCACGTCGTAGGAGGCGACCTGCAACAGCCGCGAGAGGATGCTCTCCACATCCTCGCCCACGTAGCCCGCCTCGGTCAGCACCGTCGCGTCCACGATGGTGAAAGGCACGTTCAGCAGCCGCGCGATCGTGCGCGCCATGAGCGTTTTGCCCGTGCCCGTCGGGCCGACCAGCACGACGTTCGACTTGTCGATCTCGACCTCCGCGTCGTCGTCCGACTTCGAAAGAATTCGTTTGTAATGGTTGTAGACCGCCACCGACAGATAGCGTTTGGCGGCCTCCTGCCCGATGACGTACTCGTCCAGAAACTCCTTGATCTGGGCGGGCTTGAGCAGCTCCTCGTAACGCAGCGGGGTCTGCCGCGCAGGCTCCATTACGGGGATGGGGTCGGCAATCACGTGATGTTCGACCAGCGTATGATATCCCTGTTCGATACATTCGTTACAGACGCGGGCGCCGCTGCCGCCCTGAAAAAGCATCAGCACCTCGCTGTGGTGCTTGCCGCAGAAGGAGCAGTGCTCCTCCGTATGGTGTGAATTTCCGTTTTTCGGGTTCTTCGTATGTGTCATTCTTCGTTATTTCGTATGGGTGAATACCGGCGAGGGGTGAATACCGGCGCGCCGGATCACTTGCGTTTTTTCAGCACTTCGTCGATCAGGCCGTAGCTCTTGGCTTCGTCGGCCGTCATCCAGTAGTCGCGGTCGGCGTCTTTTTCGATCTTTTTGATCGGCACGCCCGCGTGCGACGAGAGGATTTCGTAGAGTTCGCGCTTCGTGCGCAGAATCTCGCGGGCCGTGATTTCGATGTCCGACGCCTGTCCCTGCGCTCCACCCAGCGGCTGGTGGATCATCACGCGCGAATGCGGCAGCGCCGAACGTTTGCCGGCTGTTCCCGCCGTCAGCAGCACGGCGCCCATCGAAGCCGCGAGCCCCGTGCAGATGGTCGCCACGTCGCAGTTGACCAACTGCATCGTATCGTAGATGCCCAGACCTGCCGAGACCGATCCGCCCGGAGAGTTGATGTAGAGCTGGATGTCCTTCTCGGGATCGACCGACTCCAAGAAGAGCAGCTGCGCCTGAATGATGTTGGCCGCATCGTCGTAGATCGGCGCTCCGAGGAAGATGATGCGATCCATCATCAGCCGCGAGAAGACGTCCATCGTAGCGATGTTCAACTGGCGTTCCTCGATGATCGTCGGCGACACGTAATCGGACACGATGGATCGGAAATCATGCAGCCGGAGGCTGCTGATGCCGCAATGCTTGACGGCGTATTTTTCAAATTCGGAAGACATAGCTGTACTTTTTAGTATTGTTTTACATCGTTTTGCCGGACTTTTTCCGAAAACCGTCCCGACGGCGGTCGGCTTCGGGCAAAAAAAGAACTCTGCAAACATCACGCCCGCAGAGTTCAAAGTTAATCATTTTTCCGTAAACCGCGCACTCCGAATTACATCTCCTTCGCGAGTTTTGCGAATTCGTCGGCGGAGACGGCCTTTTCGGTCACTTTGATCTTGCCCTTCACATCCTCGACCACCTTCGTTTCGTAGAGTTTCTCGTAGATCTTCTGCGACTGCTCCTTGTTGGCGAGAATCTGCTGCTTGGCGAAATTTTCGAGCATCTCGTCGGGCGCCGACGGCATGCCGTATTGCGCGAACTGGGCGGCTGCGAAGGCTTTCGCCTCGGCGAGCGCCTCCTCGGCCGTCACGGTGAGGTTGTCCTCCTTGATGAAGTGCTTCTGGAGGTAGTTCCACGAGAACATCTTGAGGAACTGGTCGAAATCCTTTTCGATCTCCTCCTTGGTGAACTTCTCCTCGTTGATGACATAGAGCCAGCGTTTGAGGAAGGCGGCGGGCATTTTCAGGTCGGCCTTTTTCAGCAGAAAGTCGCGCAGTTGGAGCGTAAAGAGGTAGTCGCTCTCACGCGAAAGCTCCTTGGCGATTTCGGCGTCGACGAACGCGTCCAGTCCGGCTTCGTCCGTAACGTTGCCCTGCGGGAAGGCGGTCTTGAAGAACTCCTCGTTCATCTCGGGATCGGCGAATTTGCGGATCTTGGTGATCTCGAGCGAGAACTCGGGCTTTACGTTCGCAAGTTCCTCCTCCTTGAGCTGCAACGCTGCTGCGCGCTGTGCGGGGTTTTTGTAGAGTTCGTCGATGTTGACCTTCATCTTGGCGCCCACCTTCTTGTTTTTGAAGGGCTTGCGCTCCTCGTCGCTCATCGAGATCAGCCCTACGTAGGCCTCTTCGACGCGAAGTTCGCCGTTGTCGAGCGTCACGGTCAGCGCCTCGTCGTCGGCCACCTTCTCGACATCCACCAGCCGGCCGTAACGGCGCAGGAAATTCGAACGGTAGTTGTCGTGCATCGGCTTGTCGATCTTGATGCGGTAATAGGTCACCTTGTCCTTGGCCGAAAAGGCGAGGTCGATCTTGGGCGCCTCGCCGATCTCGAACATGTATTCGAACTCGGTATTGTTATCGAAATCGAAAGCGCCCTGTTCCTCGGCGGGAATCACGTCGCCCAGATAGTCGATGTTCTCTTTCTGGAGATACTCGAAGACGGCGTTCGACGCCGTGCGGTACGACTGCTCGGCCACGACGCCTTTGCCGTACATCTTCTTGACGATTCCCATCGGCACCATGCCGGGACGGAAGCCCGGGATATTGGCCTTGCGGCGGTAGTCACGCAGCGATTTCTCGACGGCTTCGCCGTAATCCTTCTCGCCCACCTTGACCGAAATCAACGAGGTCAGTTCCTCTTTTTGTGTTCTTTTGATCTCCATAACGTATTTTTAGTTGCTTGTTTTCATTCGCTTTGGCGGGCAAAGATACGAAAAGAATTTCGGATTTCGCAGTCCGATCGCCGGATTTTTATCTCCGCCGGAGTCGTTCGGGGCAAAAATCGATTTTGCGACTCGGCGCGGGATCGCAGGACGTTTGAAAATCGGCGTGCAGTTTCTCAACTGTCATTCCGAGAAGGGTGTAGTCCGACGGATTGTTCAGCCTTGTACGGCATGGCCTGCAACCCGTTTTGCCCGTACTGCGGACGTCGGTTGCGGATGGTTTTGCGATATCTTTTCGGGGCGTAAGCGGCCGCTGTGAAATGTTTTATTATCTTTGTCTGCGAATCAATCCTCGTCCGCCATGAAACGTCTCATCGCCCTTTTCTGTCTGCTGGCTGCCGGTCTGCTGTCCGCCGCCGCGCAAACCGCAACGTCCGAGTTCGTGCGGAGCCTGCCTGAACGGCTCGCCTGTCCGCTCGACGACGGGATGCCCGTCATCCGCAATCTCGAACTGTTCGCTCCGCGGCGGGTGATGCAGTCCTTCGACGTTACGGCCGACACCACGATCTATTTCTCGCAGCTGGGCGCCGTCGAGAAGCACATTCAGGGAGAGACCCGTTCCCACGAAATCTATATTTTCGAACTGCGTCCCGATTGCGATGCCATGTCCCGCATGACGCTACGCTACTTTGGTCACGGCGCGAATATCGCCGTCGAGGAGCGCGACGGCGCGCGCTATGTCTGGATCGACAGCAACGCCACCCGCATCGACGGCGAGTACTGGCACTCCCGCACCGTATCGCGCATCCCGTTCCGCGCGGGCGCCGTCTTCGATCACGACGGCGGCGAGACTTTCTACCTCGACGACGGCTGTATCAACCTGCTGCCGGCCGTCGATGCGGAGCACAACCTGCTTTCGATCTCCTATCGCACGGCGGGCGGCGGGCACGGCTTCCGCCATTTCCGCCTCGACGAAGCGCTGGCGTTGCCCGACACGGTGCTCCGCATCGAACGGACGTGGGGCGGCGAACAGATCGGCGAGCGGGAGCGCACCGAAGAGCGGGCGGTGCGTTGCAAGGACTTGCGGCGGCTGACGCCGCTGGGCGAATTCCAGATGCCGCACGGCACCGACACCGCCCGCGATTTTTGCAGCTATCCGTTTCAAGGATTCGACGTCGACGGCCGCTATTGCTATCTCTTCGAGGGCGCCGGCAACGGCAACAAGCCTGCCAACGGCCCGTCGAACGCCCGTATAACCGTTACCGAGCTCGACGGAAGAATCGTCCACTGGCGGCTTCCCGTCGCGGCTTACTCCGATCGGGAGGGGCTCCGTACGCTCGGGCTTACCGACACGGGCTACGCCGAAGCCGAGGGGATCAAGCGCAAGGGCGACCGGCTGTGGCTGGGCGCTGCTACCCGCCGTTCGGCAGACCCCGTTCGCAGGGCCAATCTGTTTTGTTATTAAGGATGCGGGTATTTCCGCCCGACGGGCGATTTTTACACCGTACGAGCGGCGGCAGCGAATTTGCACGCTCCTTAGGGAGGAGAAGTCTCCGCATGGGTAGGGTTTCGTCTCGGCATAGCAAAAAATAAATTTTGCCGTGCGCACGGTTCGCACTATCTTTGCCCGTCGAAAAAGTTGCAAACAATGAACGTCCGAACCAAAGGTTTGATCTACGGCGCGGTGGCCGCCGCGACCTACGGAATGAATCCGCTCTTCACCCTGCCGCTCTATCATGCGGGAATGACGCCCGACTCGGTGCTCTTTTACCGTTATGCGTTCGCCCTGCCCATTCTGGCGGCGATGATTTGGTTACGCGGACACAGTTTCTCGCTGCAACGCCGCGAGGTGCTGCCGCTCGTGGCGATGGGGCTGCTCTTCTCCGCTTCGTCGCTCTTCCTCTATGTGAGCTACAACTACATGGACGCCGGCATCGCCTCGACGATTCTCTTCGTCTACCCGATTCTCGTGGCGCTCATCATGGCGCTCGGTTTCCATGAACGCATCACGCCGCTGACGATTTTCTGCATCGCGCTGGCGGTCTTCGGCATCGGACTGCTCTACAAGGGCGACGGCCGGACGCTCGATCTCACAGGCGTGGCGCTCGTGCTGCTTTCGTCGCTTTCATACGCCATCTACATCGTGGGCGTCAACCGCTCCGCGCTCAAGACGCTGCCCACCGTCAAACTCACCTTCTACGCCCTGCTCTTCGGCCTCTCGATCTATGTCGTGCGGCTCGGATTTCTGACCGAACTTCAAGCTGTTCCGTCGTGGTACCTGTGGGGAAACGTGCTGGCGTTGGCGGCGCTTCCGACGGCTGTTTCGCTGCTCTGCACCACGCAGGCCATCCACTACATCGGCTCGACCCCGACGGCTATCCTCGGCGCGCTCGAACCCGTCACGGCCGTCTTCTTCGGCGTCGCGGTCTTTCACGAAGAGCTCACGGCGCGATTGGGCGTCGGCATCGCGCTGATTCTGGTCGCCGTGACGCTCATCGTCGCCGGCGGTCGGTTCGCCGCTTTCATGCTCCGATTCCGGCGGCTCTTTCCCAAACGGCGCCGAAAAACGGGAGCCTGATTCAAGCCCCCGTTTCGGTCTGTCGATTCGCCGTTTATTTCAACCATCCGCCGATCGTCGAAATCGCCTCTTCGCGCATCGCATCGGGCAGCGTGGCGATGCGGGTGCGGTGCGAACCGTCGGGTTGGATGAATACCTTCATGTTGCGCTTGCGAGGCGTCACGGCCCATGCCGCGCCCGACGCCGTCCACGGATCGTTGCCGCCGTAGATCATTACCATACGGGGGTCTTCCCGTTTGAGATAGCGGTGCATCCGGCGGTAAAGCGTTCGGTCGAAGCCGATGTTACGCAGTTCGTCGGGAATGAAGAGCCGTCGCAGGTAGTCCTTGCCGGTGCGGATACCGAGGTATTTGCGCAGAGGGCGCGTATCGTAGCCGTAATAGCCCAGTTCGCGGGCCGCCTGCACGAAGAACGAGGTCGTCGGGGAGTCGCGAATGAAATATTCGGGGTCGACCGCCTTGACGAAGTAATCGAACAGCTCGCCGTCCGTAGCCGACGTAGCGGGAATCTCTCCGCTCTTCGATCCCCATTGCCAGAAGGAGAAGGCGTATTCCAGTACGCACAAATCGTAAATCTCCGCCAGCGGCGCACGGAATTCATATCCCTTTTCGCGGCAGTACGCCTCGAAACGCGGCATCAGTCGGTCGCGGCGCCGCAACACCTCCGTCTGGAACCGTTCGACGGCGGCGCGCTCGTCGGCCGTTCCCACGCGGCGCAGGAACTTCTCGTGCCGCCCATCCTCGCGCGAACGGTTCACCGGACCGACATAGGGGACGTAGCCGTCGACGTCATCGGGGAAGTAGGTCGCGTAGAGCATCGTCGTAGTGCCTCCCTTGCTGATTCCCGTGGCGATCCATTTGCCGGGATAGATCGCGCCCAGCAACTCCCGTACGTCGTGCAGGTCGCAGGCCGAAGCTTCGGCCGTAAGGTACCGCCAGTCGCGCGGGGAGGGCGTCGACCCGAGGAAATAGCGGTGTTCGACAAAGACGATATTGGCGTCGAAGAGCTGCGACAACTCTTCGCGGTAGTCCGGTCGGTAGGCGTATTTCGCGCCGTATCCTTCGGTAATGAGGATTGTCGGGCGGTCGTAACCCGCGTGGAAAACTACCACGCGACGTGTGAAATCGCCCTTTTCGGGAGCCTGCCAGTCGAGCGGCTGACGCAGAATCAGTTCGTACTTCTCGTCGAAACGGGTCGATTCGAGCGGCGTCACCTCGACGGCGCGTTCCAGCTCGGCGAGCCGCTGTTGTAACGGGGGTTGTGCGCCGACCGACAGCGCGAAGGCCGTCGCCAGCAGCAAAAGGAAAATTCGTCTCTTCATAAGTCGGGTCTGTTCGGTAAGTCGAATGCAAAGATAATGCAGGCCGAAGGTAAAACCAAGCGCAGCTTGTTTTGCCGAGACCGCCTGCCTAAACGGAGTCTCTCCGAGACAAAGATAGTAATAAAAGAGAGATCGTGGTAAAAAGTTGCCGCGGGTCGCGGAGCGATCCTCCGAAACGGTCGGCCGACGGTAGAGCGGCGGGCAATTCCACCGCTGCCGTCCGTTTTCGGGCGATGGTCGGAAATCCGGTCGCGGCGAAAGAAGCAGGGCGAATTGCGGAACGGTTTGAAGGCGTTGTATGGTAGGCGGTTTCGGATATCGGTCGTAAAAAACAGCTATGAAACTTGGTAATCGGCTGGATTTTGTTTATATTTGTTTTGAAAGAATAGGAAAAAGAGGTTAAATAAAGATAGAAACAGGAGTAATATACTGTACAATATAAACGTTTTTCGCTGTTTATTCTGCCCGTTCAATCTCCCAAGTATAAAATTACAAAGGAATAAGCAAGTGAAGGTCGTGTTATGTAAATAGCACGGGCCTAGCTTGGTCTTTGTAAGGTTTTGGGAGAAACGATGGACAATCAAGTTAGTGTCCGTGCTTTATTCGGAATCTTTAAAAAGAGAACGATATGAAGCACCTATTTCTTTTGTCGGAGACATCCTTATTTGGATTCTTCCGGCTATTTTCGACCCTCGCCGAGCCTACAAGGTGCGGAGGGGTTTCCAGAAGCGTTCCGCTTCACAATCCGAGTTTCGATTTCCCCGCAGCCGGAACATCCGTATCGGCGCATCCGGTCCGGTATCTTACCATCGGAACGGGCATCGCCTTTCTGCTGATATTTTCGTCATTCCCTCTTTGCCTTCTGCATTAGATCAGGTAGCGCGACCTCATTCGTCGTCGTTTTTCTGCGCAACGGCTGCGTTTTGTCCGCGCTCGGCCGGATGGTCGGCCCGATCTGAAAAGGGCGGCGATTCCTATCCTGAAAGATTATCATACCCAAAAAGAAACTGAATTTCCGCTAAGATCCTATAAAAAAACATACTGAATCTTCACTACTAAACCCTCTCTATTATGAAAAAAACTTTATTCGTGCGCACATGTTCGCACCTCGGGATGAAAGGAGGCGCGCAATGAATGTCATGCCATGCTTGTTCTGCTGCTCGGAGGTAATTCTGCTTGGTTTTATCGCGTATCTGTGTTACCGATGTTTTAAAATGCGCCGGTTGTCGCAGCGGAGATTGGGATTGTTGCGACGGTTGATCGAGCACTCCTATCAACATGCCCATCAGCCGTTGACTTTTCTGAACAAATTCAGGGAGGAGGTCTGCGCCCGAAATCTTCTGGAGGCGGGGATCGTCCCGATGCCTCGGCATGCGACGCGGCGTTTGGCCAAGGAACTGGAAGTTTTTCTATACCGGTTGATCGACGCCGGATTTTCGCGGCGCGAGGTCTGCGTCATCTTCGGGTTGAAGAACATCAGCAGCCTTTATGTAAAGTATCATCGGATCAAGAAAAAATTGCAGACTTTGTAAGCGGCCGTCTTTCGATCCCGAAGGTCGTCGGCGCGCGTCCGTCGGTTCCGCAACCGGCTGTAACGACGATGAAGTACCGGATTCGGCGTTGCCGGATCCGGTATGCCGATCGGAGGGGCGTATTAAATTAGCGGCGGGCTTCCGATAATTCGTAAATATGACTATCTTTGTTAGGAACATTGCGTGGCGGACGAAATGCCGTCCGCCGTGGTATGGAAACTCTAAATTATTGGGTGCTATGAACTTTCAAGATTTGGTCAAGGCGCGTTATTCGGTGCGAAGCTACCGGACGCAGGATGTCGAACGGGAAAAGCTGGAGTACGTGTTGGAGTGCGCCCGACTGGCGCCCTCGGCGGTCAATTTCCAGCCGTGGCGATTCTATGTCGTAGCGGGCGATGCGTCGAAGGCGGCATTGCGGCGGTGCTATGCCCGCGAGTGGTTTTCGCAGGCTCCGCTCTATATCGTGGTCTGCGCCGATGTGTCCGTGTCGTGGAAACGTGGGAGCGACGGACACGATCATGCCGACGTCGATGCAGCGATCGCCGCCGAACACATCTGTCTGGCGGCGACCGAACAGGGGTTGGGAAGCTGCTGGGTCTGCAATTTCGACGTGGCGTTCTGCCGCGAGGCGCTGCAACTGCCCGGGACGCTGCGTCCCGTCGCGCTGATTCCGATCGGTTATCCGGCCGGCGAGCCGACCGAAAAGAAACGCAAGCCGCTCTCCGAGATCGTCGAATGGCGCTGACTTCGGAATCGGATCGGTGATCGGCAGCGCAGGCACTGCGATTGCGGTGTGTGCAAATAAGGACTTTTTTGAAGGAGACGATGAAAATAGCGTTATTCATACCTTGTTATATCAATGCCCTCTATCCGCAGGTGGGCGAAGCTTCTTACCGGTTGCTCGCATCGCTGGGGCTGGATGTCGACTATCCGCTCGACCAGACTTGCTGCGGGCAGCCGATGGCCAATGCCGGTTACGAACGCGACGCGCAGCCGCTGGCCGAACGTATGGAGGAGCTTTTTGCCGGCTACGACTATGTGGTCGGCCCGTCGGCCAGTTGCGTGAGTTTCGTGCGCGAAGGTTATCCGCGACTGGTGCCGCACGCCGACGGCGCGCCGTGTTTGGCGTCGCGCATCTACGAGATTTGCGAGTTCGTGCACGATGTGGTGCGTCCCGAACGGATCGACGCGTCGTTCCATCACAAAGTGAGTATCCATAACTCGTGTCACGGCGTGCGCCTGATGGGGCTGAGCACGCCCAGCGAGTTGAACGCGCCCTATCATTCCAAACTGCGCGACCTGCTGGCGCTGGTCGAGGGGATCGAGCTCTTCGAACCCGAACGCGTGGACGAGTGCTGCGGTTTCGGCGGCATGTTCGCCGTTGAGGAGAAGGCCGTTTCGGTCTGCATGGGGCGCGACAAGGTGCGCGGCCACATGGCGACGGGAGCCGAATACATCACCGGAGCGGACAGTTCGTGTCTGATGCACATGCAGGGTGTCATCGACCGTGAAAAACTGCCGATCAGAACCCTGCATATCGTTGAAATTCTAACTGCAAAGCAATGAGTACGCATGCAAAGGCCGCGGCGAAATTCCTCGCCGACCCGGAGCGCGCCGCATGGCACGACCGCGCGCTCTATCAGGTGCGTGAAAAACGCGACCGCATGGCGCACGCCGTGCCGGAATGGGAAGCGTTGCGGCAGGCGGCCTCCGACATCAAACTGCACACGCTGTCGCATCTGGGACATTATCTGGAGGAGTTCGAGCGTAATGCGACGGCCAACGGAATGGTCGTCCACTGGGCTTCCGACGCCCGCGAGATGAACCGGATCGTGCTCGATATCCTGCATGAACACGGCGGGCGGATGCTCGTCAAGAGCAAGTCGATGCTTGCCGAAGAGTGTAGTCTCGCGCCCTGTCTGGCCGATCACGGAATCGACGCCGTGGAGAGCGATCTGGGCGAGCGGATCATGCAGTTGATGCATCGGCCGCCCAGCCACATCGTGCTGCCTGCGATTCATGTGCGACGCGAGGAAGTGGGCGAACTCTTCGAACGGGAACTCGGTACGGAGCGGGGCAACAGCGATCCCACTTATCTGACGCACGAGGCGCGCAAACAGTTGCGCAGCAAGTTCCTCACGGCCGACGTCGCCATGACGGGCGTCAATTTCGCCGTGGCTTCGGCGGGCGCCTTCGCCGTCTGCACCAACGAGGGAAACGCCGATTTGGGAACTTCGTTTCCCGACCTGCACATCGCCATCATGGGGCTGGAAAAGGTAATTCCCGACTACCGGTCGCTGGCGGTCTTTACCCGTCTGCTGGCGCGTTCGGCGACGGGGCAGCCCGCGACGGCCTATACGTCGCTGTATCGCCGTCCCGAACCGGGCAAGCAGATCCATGTGGTAATCGTCGACAACGGCCGCACCGAATCGCTGCGCAACGAGGCGCACCGCAACATGCTCAAATGTTTGCGCTGCGGCGCCTGCATGAACACCTGCCCCGTCTACCGGCGGTCGGGAGGTTACTCCTACTCGTATTTCATTCCGGGCCCGCTGGGGATCAATCTGGGAATGCTGCGTTCGCCGGAACGGTACGGAGGAAACGTGTCGGGCTGTTCGCTCTGCTATTCCTGCTCGAATGTCTGTCCTGCCCGGATCGATCTGGGCGAACAGATCTACGCGTGGCGGCAGGAGATGGACGCCGACGGCGTGGCCGACGAACGAAAAAAACTAATGGTCGAAGGGATGAATGCGGTGATGCGGCGCAAAGGTTTGTTCTATGCGGGATTGAAACTGATGCCGTGGGTGCCGCGCTTCGTCTATAACAACCGCCTCAATCCGTGGTGCGCCGGCCGCGAAATGCCGCATTTCGCACGCCGGAGTTTCAACCGGTTGTGGAAAGAGGGAAAGATCGCAACGAAAAAGGAGGAGAAGAGATGAGTGCCAAGGAGGATATTTTAGCCCGCTTGTCGCGCAGCGGAATGCCTGTGCATCCGATGCGTGCGCTGGATTTTCAGCGCGAGACGTTCGATGATCCGCTCACAGCGTTCCGGCAGTCGGTGGAGGCCGCCGGCGGGCGCGTGGCGGAGTGGCCGGCGGGTGTTTCGGCCGAAGAGATGCTACGCTCGATCGGAGCGGCCGGCCGGCGGATCGCATCGAATGTCGCCGGAATTCCCGCTGTGTTCGATCCCGACGGGGTGAGGGATGCGCGCGAATTGGACGGAGTCGATGCGGCCGTAGTCGAAGGTACGCTGGGCGTGGCCGAGAACGGCGCCGTATGGCTGCCGCAGCGGGCGCGTCACAAGGCGCTCTATTTCGCCGTAGAGTCGCTGGTGATTCTGCTTGCGCGCGACGCGGTGGTCGCCACGATGCAGGAGGCCGTCGAAGATCCGCGTTTCGATCCCGATTTCGGGTTCGGATGCTTCATGTCCGGCCCGTCGAAGACTGCCGATATCGAACAGGCACTCGTGATCGGCGCGCACGGCCCGATGGCGGTGACCGTCGTTTTGACAAGCGGAAAGGAGGCGATCGGATGAAACCCGCGAAAAGCTGGCTCTGTTATTTCTCTCCGACGGGAGCTTCGCGCCGCGTGGCGGAGGCTGTCGGTCGGGGTTTGAATTGTGCGCAAACGATTGTCTGCGACATAACGCACGGCCCGGCCGACGTTGCGGCGGGGCGGGACGACGTCGCCGTCTTCGCCGTGCCGGTCTACGGCGGGCATGCGGCGCCGCCGGCCTTGCAGCGAATGGAGCGTGTGCGGGGCGACGGCACGCCGGCCGTGGTGATCGTGCTCTATGGAAATCGGGCCTACGAACATGCCGCGCGCGAATTGGCCGACTTCGTGGCGGCGCGGGGATTCGTGCCCGTCGCAGCGGCCGCGTTCGTCGGCGAGCACTCCTACTCTACGGCGCGTTGGCCGATTGCGGCGGGTCGTCCCGACGGTGCGGACTGCGCCGAAGCCGAGGCGTTCGGGCGGATCGCGGCGACGAAACTCGCTGCCGGAGGCGTTCGGGCGATCGATGCGGGGAAGTTGCCGACGGCGCGCAACGGGATGCTTTCGATGTGGCGCTTCGTGCGCTTCGTACTCGGCTACCGCCGCCGTCAGAAGAGCCGTCCGCAACGGGTGGCGGTCGAGACTTCGGCCGACCGGTGTACGCACTGCGGCCACTGCGTGAAACTCTGTCCGACCGGAGCAATCGCCGCCGGCGACGAACTGCACACCGATGCCGGACGTTGCATCCGCTGCTGCGCCTGCGTCAAGGGGTGTCCCGTCGGCGCACGCAGTTACGATTCGCCCTTCGCGCCCGTGCTGTCGCGCAATTTCGCGCAGCGCAAGCGGAATCTTACACTGTTATGAATCACGAACGATAGGTTATGATCCGATGGATAAAGAGGGCGCTCGGTCTTGCCGCCCCTGAACGAATTACGGCGGAACTTATCGAGCGGCTTCCGCCGGCCAAGCTGTGCCGTCGGTTCATCGACAATCAACTGGCGAGCGATACGGAACGGGAGGCGTTCGATGCGCTGATGAGCGCGGTGGAGCTGCATTGCGAAGTGCTCAACGGAGGCTTCAACCAGTATTACTACAACACCGACGGCGAACGCGCCGAGCGCGCCCGAAGCGCCTTCGCCCGATTCGGCGCCGACCGGACAGCCGACGTGGCGAGGCGCGCCGACGCATGTTACGCCGCCTGTCGGGACCGGTTGCACGCCGCGTGGAAAGAGGGGACGAGAGCGGGTTTTACGCTGGGTTACAAAGAGAAAATTTTCGATGCGTTCGACCGTGAATATTATGCCTTGATAAAGAACGACAGACAACTTTACGAGTTGATAGGAGCCTATATCAAGCGGCATCCGCAAGAGTTCGTGACGGATGGGCCGGAACAAGGCCGGAGCGACGAAACGTAAACGTCGGCCTCCGTTTGCGGTCGACCGCTGTGGGAAAAGCCGGAGCATCAGCTCCGGCTTTGTCTTTTATCGTGTTGCGAGCGATTGTTCGAGTACGATCATGTCGCGCAGCAGTACGCCCTCTTCGACGATGGGGTGGTCGTAGTTGCGGGTGAAGAAGTCGGGGATGCGGCCTGCGGGGCGGAAGCCGCACTGCGCGTAAAAACGGAGGATCGAAGGCGTTTCTCCCGTGCCGACGCGCAGCGTGCGGTAACCCTGTTCGGCGTAGCGGCGGACGACGAATGCGACCATCCGTTTGCCGTAGCCTTGTCGCTGGCTGGCGGGTTCGACGGCGAGGTTTTTCAGTTCGCAGCGACCGCCGCCTTCGTCGGTGACGACTGCAACGGCGCACAGTTCGGGGTCGTAGAGCGCGAAAAGGGCTCCGTGCGGCAGGTAACGCATCACCATCTCCTCCTGCTCGTCGGCCAGAAGCAGCAACGGCAGGAAGCGGCGTTTGTCTTCGGTAATTTCGCGTATTTCCATCGTTATTCGGTCTCTTCGGCGGTTTCGGAACGGACGACGACGCCCAGCAGCGGCAGCAGGTCGAGCGCCTGCATCGGCGCGACGACGGCGCCCCGCAGATCGTCGACGTTCAGCCGCAAGTCGCCGAGTTGCGACTGCCGCAGGTCGATGCCGCGCAGCGACGTGTGGGAGAATTCCGTGCTGCGAAGCGTACAGCCGTCGAAAGCCACGCCGTCGAAACGGCAGTCGTTGAACGCCGCCTCCGTCAGGTCGCACTCCTCGAACCGCACTTGTCGCAGACGGCTGCCCGACAGGTTGAGATAACGGCCGTTGCAACGTTCCAGCCGCACGTGGTTCAGCGTGGCGTCGGGCAGGGCGGCGCCCAGCAGTTTGCAGCCGACGAACTCCACGCGGTTGAGCGCCGCGCCTTGGAGTTCGAAATTCGAGAGGTTGCACCCTTCGAAACGAATGTCGCTCAGTTGCGCGCTGTGCAGGCGGCAGCCGGTGAAGACGACGCCCCGGAAAAGGCAGTTGTGCCAGAGGGCGTGCAACGGCGTGAGCGGGCCGATCAGATCCCGTTCCACGACGCGATCCGTCCAGTTGTCCGCATCTTGCCGCAAGGCATCCGCATCGGTGGGTTGCAAGGCTTCGAGACGCAGTGCGGCCGGCTGTACGACGATTTTCTTTTTCGTGTTTTTCATCGTGTTACCATTCGATTTCCGTACGGCCGTGTTCGCGCAAATAGGCGTTGGCGCGGCTGAAATGACGACAGCCGAAGAATCCCCGATCGGCCGATCGGGGCGAGGGGTGCGCCGCTGTGAGGACAAGGTGTCGCTCTGAGTCGATCAGCGGCGCTTTCTGTTGTGCGGCTGCGCCCCACAACAGGAAGACCAGATGGTCGCGCCGCTCGCTCAGGCGACGGATGACGGCGTCTGAAAACTCCTCCCAGCCGCGTCCCCGATGCGATCCGCTTCGGAAAGCGCGGGTGGTGAAGATCGTGTTCATCGGCAGAACGCCCTGTGCGACCCATCGTTCCAGCCGTCCCGATACGGGGACGGGACGCCCCGTGTCGTCGTGGATTTCGCGGAAGATGTTTCGCAGCGAGCCGGGAATCGGCACGCCGTCGGGCACCGAGAAGCAGATGCCGTAGTAGAAACGCGGGTCGGGGTAGGGATCCTGTCCCAGAATCACGACGCGGACGCAGTCGAAAGGGCATAGATTGAAGACGCGGAAGAGGTCGCGGTTGACGGGACAAACCTGCTGCGTGCGGTACTCTTCGCGGACGAACGCCGACAGCCGGGCAAAGTAGGGTTTGTCGAACTCCTCCTGCAACTGCGCGCGCCAGCTCTCTTCGATCTTCACCTGCATGGGATGATAATTTATTTATGCGAAAGTTACGCTTTTTCGGGCGAAAATGCAACCGTTCGCATCCGGTTGCGGCGGCGGTCTGCGCCGGTTTTTCCCACGGAACAGAAAAAGTTCCGCTCAGGAATGGGGCCTATATATGAAAAAGCCCCGACTCTGTGGAGCCGAGGGTGCGATCCCTGCGGACGAAAAGGCTAATCCAGCTCTTGGGCCTTGATGCAAACGACCTTGCCATCGCGTACGATGACCAGTTCGCCGTTCTCCTTTTTCGTCTGCTCGATCAGGCGTTTGCGTGCGAGAAGAATGCCCGCGTTGATCTTTTCCTGAAGTTGTTTTATTTCAATTTCGCTCATAGCTCATGAATTGTTGGTAGGCTAACGAATTTTCAATGTGCTTTGTTGTATTGTTCTCTCCCGTCGCGATGATTCGGATTTCGGCGTCGGCGGAGCTGTTGTCGTAGATGACCCAGTAGTCGCACAGCGGAGCGTAGAGTGCGACCATATTGCGCATGCCGGTGGCGTAACGGCGACGGATCACCTCCTCGGGGATGTCGTGTCCGCCTTTGCTCACCCGCGTTGCCACGCGCACGATTGCCAGTTCCGGCGTGGGAAGCCAGAAGAAGAGCAGCGAAACGAAATAACCCATCGCGTGCGCCTGATCGATGAACTTCACGTAGGAGCGTGTGGCGAGCGTTGTCTCGAAGGCGAAATCTTCGCCGGCCACCAGCAGGTCGTCCATGCGTTGCAGCATCAGTCGTCCCGCGTCGATGGCGACGCTCTCGGGATTGAACGGCGAGAGGCCCTTGGCGATCTCGTCGGCATTGACGAATTCGCGGCAGTCGAGCATCTCGGGCAATACCGTGTAGGAGGCCGTCGTTTTACCGGCGCCGTTGCATCCCGCTATGATGTAGAGTTTCGGCATGTGTGGCATGATCGTAGGGGCAAATATAATCAATTAATTCGGAATTCGCCCAAACTCCGTTCCAGAATTTGCGGCAACCCGACCGCAGCCCTTTTCCGAGGCGGTTTGGGCGTCGGTAACCCTTTGACTGCCGGCGAATTTTCGTAAACGGCAGCGATTTCCCTGCGGAACGGTGCTTACGAAAGAGGAAGAATCAGCGTGAAAACCGATCCTCGCGTTCCGTTCGGTTCGACGGTGAGCCGGCCGTGCAGGAGTCCGGCGAGCAGTCTGCAAATCGACAGGCCGAGCCCCACGCCCTGCGAGAATTTGTCGATCTTGTAAAACCGGTCGAAAATCTTCTCCCGTTCTTCGGGTGCGACGCCCGTTCCCGTATCCGTGACCGAGAAGCGTAGCTCGGCGGCGGCGCGGTCTTCGGTACAGCTCAGCTCGACGTATCCCTCCTCGGTGAATTTCAGCGCGTTGTCGAGCAGATTGACGAGAATTTTCACCACTCCGGCCTTGTTCGACCGGAACGTTACTCCGTTCGGGAGTCGTCCGAGCCGCAGTTCCGCACGCGACGGCTGGGCCGCCGACAGGGCGGCAATGGCTTCGCGGCAACATTGCGCGGGGTCGATCCGCTCCGTTTGGATGGAGTGCGTCTGCGAATCGAGGTCGGTGAAATAGAGGATATCGTCGAAGAGTTTGATCAAATAATCGGAGTTGGTGTGAATGATCTCTGCGATCTCGGTCAATTCTCCCTCCTTTTTCGATGACTGCACGAGTACCTCCGCAAAGCCGACGACGGAATTGAGCGGCGTGCGGATCTCGTGGTTCATGTTCTGAATGAAGTCGTTCTTCATCCGCAACGCGTTAAGTACGTTGCGGTTGGCTTCGGAGAGCTGTCGGGTCTGTTTTTTGAGGTGGCGGTTGAGTTTGTAGATATAGCGCAGGTAAAATCCCGAGAGGATCAGGATGACGACGAGCGCCGCCACGGCGATCAGGGCGGTCGCTATCTGCCGGTTGCGCAGTTTGAGCGCCAATGCCGCCTTGTCGAGCTCCAACTTGTTGAGGTTGTACTGCGTGGAGAGGGTATTGAGCCGCTCTTCGGTATCTTTCGTGTAGATCGAATCTTTCAGTTCGATATGTTTCTTCAACATGAGGAGCGCATCTTTGTAATCTCCCGTGCGTTCCAGCAGTCGGGACTTGTTGCGGTATTCGCGGAAGAGAGCGACGCGGTCGTTGACGCGCCGGTAATAGAGCAGCGCGGAGTCGATGTAGGTTTTTTCGGTGTGGAAATCACCGATCCGGTTGGCGTATTGTTTTTTTGCCGAGTAGAGATAGTGCCGCGGCAGAGCGGGGTATTTGCGGTAGAGCGCTTCGGTTTCGCCGAGATAGCGGCGCATTTTACCGATGTCGTCCAACGCCTGATAGAGCGTCGTGGCGAGCATCCCGCGGACCATGACCGTCACTTCGGGAACGAACAGCCGTTCGGGGCCTCTCTCCGAGACCGTTACCAGCGAGTCCAGTTGTTCGAAGACCGGTTCGGCCTGCTGCGGTTTGTCCTGTTCGATCAGGGCGTTGATATAGTTGCCCGCAATGCTGACGTAGGCGCCCCAACGCCCCATTTTGTAAAATCCCGGAAGCGCTTGGGCGTAATATTTTTCGGCCTGCGGATAGTCCTGCCGCGAAATGTAGGCCGTGGCGATGGCATAGGCGCTGTATGCGATTCCCTCTTCGCTATGGTTCTTGACCGCGTCTTCGTGCATCCGCATGCCTTCGGCGATCGCCTGCTCCTCGTCGCCGTTGAGCAGGTAGGTGTCGGCCAAGATGCTCCACTGGTAATAATATTCGTTGATTTTGCCCTCGTCCAGACAAAATTGCTGAACGAGCGGAACGTAGCGTTTCAGACTGTCGAGTTCGCCGGCGTAATAATGGTGGTTGTTTTTCTGGCGATAGAGCTCCAGATAATCCGCTTTCGAGCACCCCGATTTGTCGAGACGGGCCTTCAAGGCATACCATGCCGGAATGTAGGCTTCGGTTCCCATAGCCGGTTCCAGTTCCGACAGCCGTATCGAAAGCGAATCCGTTACCGGCGCGCCGATCGCAGAACCGAGGGCAAAGCTCAGTGTGACGGATAACAGGTGTTTCATATGCCGTTCCGGGGTGAAAGTGTGCAATAAAGGTACGAATTATTTTCAATTCGGGCAAGTTTCATTCTGAACGACACGGAGAAAGCCTCCCTTTTTGGGGAGGCTTTCTCTTGAATCTGTCGGGGAGATGTCGTTAGTTTCGATAGAGATCGGGGCCCCATGTGAGTCCGCAGGGGTTGACGACCTGCTTGTACTTGAAGTTGCTCCACTTGACCATCGTGGGGTTTTCTTTAAGCGAGAGCATGTAGTTGCCCAGTGTGGTCGTAAGGACGAGTTTCAGGTCGTTGCTGCCCGCGCGGAGCAGTTTCGAAACGTCGTAGATATGGCGGCCGTGCCATACCGTACCGGCCTTTACGCCGTTGACGTAGAGTTCCGAGACGCAGTTCTCCACGCCGAACTCCACGTGCGAACATTCGTCGGGGTTTACGTCCAACGTCGCCTCGTAGACGATTTCGCCGGAGAAGGCTTCGAAGCGCTTCTCTTTGCCCAAATCGAACGGACGGTCGGTTTCGAGGCGGGTGACGGTGCCGTCGTAGTGTTTCAGCGTGACGTTCCAATGCAGCGTCCGACGTCTGTCGGGACGCTCGAACTGCGGTTCGGCCGTAACGGTCGTCGCGCCTTTGACGGGTTTGTCGAAGACCAGCAGTCGCGATTCGGTGGGTTCGAGGTGCAGCCGCAGCCGCGTTCCCGTGTCGGGCAGCAGCGAGCGTTCGCCCGTCATCGGATCCCACAGCCACATGCGCCGTCCGCGCAGGTCGATGTTGAACTCGGTGTCGAGCGTGTAGGCTTCGGTGAGACTGTAATTGGCGAAGAAGAAGAGATCGAGTTTGCCCGCCTTGTAGTGGTTCTGGCTGACGAACGCCTGCGGATTGCCGATGCGGACGGCGGGCGTCAGTCCGTATTTCTGCTGCAACTCCTTGTACCAGCCGATGAGCCGTCCCTTGCGCGGCGCTGCGACGTGGACGATTCGGTCGGGGTATTGTTTCAGCAGGTCGGCCGTCAAGCGCTGCACCTCCTTGTCGCCGCCTTCGAGACCCGCCAGACCGGGGGCTTTCGAGGGGATCGAGCCGACGAAGAAGACCTTGCCGCCGGCAGCGGCGTAACGGCCGATCGCGGCGAGCGTCTCGGGCGAGATCGTCTCGACTTCGAGCAGCAGCAGCGCTTTGTAGCTGCGCTTGCCGTAGTTGATCCGACCGTCGGAGAACGTACTGCGTTGCAGGATCGATTCGGTGAGGTAGTCGCACCCTCCGCCGTTCTGGTGAACGGCCTCCCAGAGGGTGTTTACGTAGAAGGGCCGCCACTTGCCGGGCGAAGGTTCGAACTGCGGTGCCAGATAGGTCCACATGTCGACGAGCGGCTGCATGAGCGCGATGTCGGTCTGCATCTCGGAGTTGCGCAGGACGGTCGACAGGCGGGCTTTGTAGGCGATCCATTCGGGGAAGAAGCGCCAGAGCGGATTGCGTTCGTTGTAGAACGTGCCGTAACGCACCCAGCCCGGGAACGGTGCCTCGGCAGGAGAGTAGTTGTAGCCGTGAAGCACGGAGTGCGTGACGCCCGACAGGTTGCTCAGGTCGCCCGTGATCTTGATACGTTCGAGCGTCTCGTTGAAGACGAAGCGCGTGTTGGTGATCTCCTCGCAGCTGACGACGTTTTTGCCCGCGAGGTGCGCGCCCGAAGCGACGAACTTGTTGACCATCTTATAGCCGTGTCCCGACATCTTGTCGTCGGGGAAGATCTCGCCGTTCTCCTTGTGGTACCATGTCTCGCACTCGGGGATATCGACGTCCATGAGCGACTCGACGGGAGTACACCCCTTGCCGTAGGCCTGAATGCGCGATTTGACCCCGCAGGCGCGGCACCATGCGGTCAATTCGTCGAGAAAACGCTCCTTGAAAAGTTCCGAAAGCGTCAGTTCGTAGTCGTAACGCATGCGGTAGATGCGTTCCATCACGTCGGGTTCGATCTTCGCGCCGTAGGGCGTCTTGATCTCGTTGCCGTAGGGCCCGACCTTTTTCAGAATCAGCGGGTAGTAGGTATAGAGATCGTATCCGCGCCGCTTCTGGAACTCCTCGCGAATGTCCTTGCACCAGTTGGAGCCTTCCAGTTCGAAACTGTCGGTGAAAAAGGAGCGGATACGCTTGTGCAGGTCGCCCATGACGGGGCGCATGGCGTCGGACATCCGGTTGAGGTAACGCCGCACGGCCTCGGCGTTGAAGTGGTCGAGCACCGGTCCGCGAGCGCCCAGCGCGCCGTGGATCACACCCATGTAGCCAGTATGTTTGACCACGACGTAGGCGATGTGGCGGCCGGTCGGAATGTCGATAACGACCTCCTGCACCTCCTTTTCGAACGGAACGGGAGTACCGGCGGTCAGTTCTTTGATATGCGCCGGAAATACGCGGATTTCGACCAGCTCGGATAATTTGTCGCGGTTGGCCGAGAGCAGCTGAGGCGTGGCGCTTTTGATGAGGTCGTCGGTGCGGACGATTGCCTTGCAGGGGCCTTCGAACTCCATCGTGCCGAGCGCCATCATCTTGATCTGTTCGTCGCGCGAGAGGGATTCGGCGCCGAACGGCCAGCCTGAGCCGACGATCAGGTCGCTATACATGCCGCGTGCGGCGGCTTCGCGCACCGTGAAGTCGACCAGTTCCAGCCAGCGGTCGGAGAGCCACGGCACCTGTGCGAAGCCCAGCGTGTCCTTGTATCGGTCGGGGAAGGCGATGGAGTTGATCTCCACGCCGCCGAAGCCGGCGCGTTTCATCGAGTCCAGTTCGCGCAGAATCTCCTTTTCGCAGACGCGCGTGCCGTTCCACCACCAGCGGGCGAAGAGCTTCGAGGAGCTGTCGGGCGTGCGGAATTTCTCGTAGAGTTTGCTTGCGGGAACCTCTTTCAGGAAAGCGTCGCCCGTCAGGTCGCCGCCTTTCGGCGCGGCCGCAGCATCGTATGCGGATAGAGATAATACGGCAGCGATGCCCAAGGTTAGAAGTCGTTTGTCGATCATTGTCATTTTGGGTATAATTTATAGGGTAAAGGTAAAAATAAAAAGTCGGGTAAACGATGCCGCAAAACGGGAAAGATTATTCGCCTTGGTATTTTTATTATATATTTTGATCGGAGGTGTCTGTGGCAATCGTTTGAGTGACTGGTTGCCCGTGCATTGCATTAAAATCGGCTGCACGCGATTTTGCGCCGAAAAATAGGGGACGGCGAAATGAGACCGATTTTAGCCGTATGCGCCGATTAATCGTTTTGATCGGCGTCGGAACACCTCTTTATTTCGAGTGGTTGCGCTGCAAATTCGTTCGTCGTCGGATTCTAACGGAATAAAAAAGCTACTCGGTCGAGAGGCGTCGGATTTGAAATTTGTTTGTGGTTGTTTCGGGATTGACTTCGCCCCGTTTTACTGCGTTGTGCGCCGCTCGTCTTTCCCTCGGCAGGCAAAGGCAATGATTCTCCGCGGACAAAACCGTATGGCATACGGTATCTTTCATCGTTTCCGTTCGACAGCGAGCCCGTTTGCTGTCGAACAGAAACGCCAAAAGCCACTCTTAGAGTGGCTTTTGGCTGCGGGTATTATTTCTCTGTGGAAGCTGAGGGATTCGAACCCCCGACCCTCTGCTTGTAAGGCAGACGCTCTGAACCAGCTGAGCTAAGCTTCCCTTTTGTCGAATTGCGAGTGCAAATATATGATAAATAAATTATTCTTGCAAGTCCTCGGTTCATTTTGGGAAATCTTTTTCCGGTTGTTCGCTCGGCCGACGCATCGGTTGATGCGGCCGGGCAAAAAGAGTATACCCCGATCTTATACACGGAACGCCACCTGCATTTCTGCAAGCGGCGTTTCTGATTTGTGGGAACATGCGGATTTGAACCGCAGACCTCCTGCTTGTCGAGCAGGCGCTCTAAACCAACTGAGCTATGCTCCCTTCACAAAAAAACCGCCTGCGATCTCGTAAGCGGTTGATTTTCGGTTGTGGAAGCTGAGGGATTCGAACCCCCGACCCTCTGCTTGTAAGGCAGACGCTCTGAACCA